>NZ_JBIUZN010000002.1:127044-208952 GCF_044745045.1 Curtobacterium sp. NPDC087082
CGCCCCCCCGCCCCCCCCCCCGGCCCCCCGCGCCCCCCCGGGGGGGGGGGCGGGCCCCCCCCCCCGGCCGGGGGCCGGGGGGGGGGGGGGGGGGCCCCCCCGGGGGGGGGGGGCCCCCGCGCCCCCCCCGCCTCCCGTCCGTCGCACACGTACCAGAGGAACCAACCGTGCCCGACTCGATGTCCATCACCGCCGCAACCGTCGACCCCGGACTCCTCGACCTGCCGTGGGACCTCCCACTGGCGGACTGGCCGGACGAGACGATCGTCGCGCTCCCGAAGGGCATCTCGCGGCACCTCGTGCGGTTCGTGCAGCTCGGCGGGTACGTCGTCGCCGTGAAGGAGACCGGCGAAGAGGTCGCCCGCTCGGAGTACGAGATGCTCCGCACCCTGCAGCGCATGGACGTGCCGTGCGTCGACCCCGTCGCGGTGATCACGAACCGGGTGAGCGCCGACGGCGAGGCCCTGCACCCGGTGCTCGTCACCCGGCACCTGCGCTTCTCGCTGCCGTACCGCGCCCTCTACTCGCAGACACTGCGGCCCGAGACGGCCACACGTCTGGTCGACGCCCTCGCGCTCCTGCTCGTGCGGCTGCACGTCATCGGCTTCTACTGGGGCGACGTCTCGCTCTCGAACACGCTGTTCCGACGTGACGCCGGTGCCTTCGCGGCGTACCTGGTGGACGCGGAGACCGGCAAGCTCTACCCCGGCGGCCTGTCGAACGGGCAGCGGGAGAACGACCTCGAGGTCGCGCGCGTGAACATCGCCGGCGAGCTCCTCGACCTCGAGGCCGGCGGTCGACTCGACGAGAACGCCGACGCCGTGGACGTCTCGAACCGGATCGTCGCGCAGTACCGGACGCTCTGGAAGGAGCTCACCGGCACGGAGCAGTTCGACGTCAAGGAACGCTGGCGCATCAACGACCGCGTCGAACGGCTCAACGCGCTCGGCTTCGACATCGAGGAGCTCTCGATCCACACGACCGAGGGCGGGTCGCAGGTGCGCATCCAGCCGAAGGTCGTCGACGCCGGACACCACCAGCGACGGCTCCTGCGCCTCACCGGGATCGACGCCGGCGAGAACCAGGCGCGGCGGCTCCTCAACGACCTCGACTCGTACCGGGCGCGCAACGGCCGCGACCTGCTCGACGAGGAGATGGTGGCGCACGAGTGGGTGTCGCGGGTGTTCGAGCCGGTGATCCGCTCGATCCCGCGGGACCTGCGCGGGCGGCTCGAGCCGGCCGAGGTGTTCCACGAGCTGCTCGAGCACCGCTGGTTCATGTCGCAGGAAGAAGAGCGTTCGGTGTCGCTCCCCGAGGCGACGACCGCCTACATCAACGACGTGCTCCGGCACCGTCGCGACGAGCGGCTGCTGATCAACCCGCCGACCTCGTCGATGACGCTGCCGATCCCGGTCGTCGACGACGCGGTGCCGGCGTCGCCCGACGACGTCGAGGACTGGCGCGCCGGGGTCTGACGGGCGCGGGCGCCCCGGCGCGCGCCCGCCCGCGCGCCCGCGCGCCCGCGCGCCCGCGCGCCTCGCTTCGTGAGCAGAAATGGTCGCCTCCCGAACCGGGAGGCGACCATTCCTGCTCACGAAGTGTGCGACTACTCGGCGCGACGGCGCCGGGCGACCTCCCACAGGGTGACGCTCGCGGCGATGCCCGCGTTCAGGGACTCCGTCGCGCTCGAGATCGGGATCGACACGATCGCGTCGCAGGTCTCGGTGACGAGGCGCGAGAGGCCCTTGCCCTCGGAACCGACGACGATCACGATCGGACGGTCGGCGAGCTCGAGGCCGTCGAGCTCCACGTCGCCGTCACCGTCGAGGCCGAGGACGAACAGGCCCATCGACTTGAGCGACTTGAGGGTCTGCGTGAGGTTCGGGGCCATCGCGACGGGGGTCCGGGCGGCCGCACCGGCCGAGGTCTTCCACGCGGACGCGGTCACACCGACCGAACGCCGCTGCGGGACGACGACACCGTGGCCGCCGAAGGCTGCGGTCGAGCGGATGATCGCACCGAGGTTGCGCGGGTCGGTGATGCCGTCGAGGGCGACGAGCAGCGGGACCTCGTCCTTGGCGAACGCCCGCTCGACGACGTCCTCGGCCACGGCGTACTCGTACGCCGGGACCTTGAGCGCGACACCCTGGTGCACGCTGTCGTGCCCCGTGATGCGGTCGAGCTCCGGACGCATGATCTCCATGATCGGGACGCCGCGGTGGTTGGCGAGCGCGAGGATCTCCTTGACGCGGTCGTCGACCTCGATGCGGGAGGCGATGTACAGCGTCGTCGAGGGGGTCTTCGTGCGCAGGGCCTCGAGCACCGAGTTGCGGCCGGTGACCAGCTCGGAGTCGTCGGTCTTCCGCTGCGGCGGACGACCGGTGCGCTGCTGCGGCGAGCTCGACGCACCGTGGCGCCCGCGAGCGGCCTCGAAGCGCTCCTTCGCCGCCTTGCGCTTGCCTGCGGGGTGGTACGGACGGTCCTCGGCCTTCGGCGTGGGCTTGCGGCCCTCGAGCGCCTGCGCGCCCTGACCGCCGGAGCCGACCTGCTTGTTGCCCTTGCGACCGGTCCGGACGGCGCCCGGCCGTCCCTTCTTGCTGCCCGAGACGTTCTTCATTGCTCTCTCCTGTCCGGCACTGCCGTTGTCAGGCGATGCTCCAGCGTGTACCTGCTGCGGTGTCCTCGATCGTGATGCCCGCGGATGCGAGGTCGTCGCGCACGCGGTCGGCCGTGGCGAAGTCGCGTGCGGCCCTGGCGTCGGCGCGTTCCTGCACGAGGCGTTCGACGAGTGCTGCGAGCGGTGCGGCCGATGCGTCGTGGCCACCACCCGACCAGTGGGCGGCTCGCGGATCGATGCCGAGCACTTCCACCATCGCAGCCACCTGATGGTACGCGGTTCCGAGCGCTTCCGCATCGTCCGCGTCGAGGGCGGCGTTCCCGGAGCGGACGGTCTCGTGCAGCACGGCGAGGGCCTGGGGCACCGAGAGGTCGTCGTCCATCGCCGCGGCGAAGGCCTCGGGCACCCCCGGGGCATCGGCCAGCCGGACGCCCTCGAGCCGCGGTGCGGCCCGGGTCAGGAAGCCCTCGATCCGGTCGAGCGCCGCCTCGGCCTCGGCCAGGGAGCCGTCGTGGTGGTCGATCGACGAGCGGTAGTGCGCGGCGCCGAGGAAGTACCGGACGACCACGGGACGCGCGGACCCGAGGAAGTCCGCGGCGAAGATCGAGTTGCCGAGCGACTTCGACATCTTCTGCCCGTCGACGGAGACCAGGCCGTTGTGCAGCCAGTAGGAGGCGAACGGGTCCCCGGCCGCCGTGGACTGCGCGAGTTCGTTCTCGTGGTGCGGGAAGCGCAGGTCGAGTCCGCCGCCGTGGATGTCGAACGCCGGGCCGAGGTAGCGCCGGGACATCGCCGAGCACTCGATGTGCCAGCCCGGGCGGCCGGGGCCCCAGGGCGAGTCCCAGTTCGCCGTCGACGGCTCCCCGGCCTTGGCGCCCTTCCAGAGCGCGAAGTCACGGGGGTCGCGCTTGCCGCGGGGATCGGCGTCGGTGGCCTCGACCATGTCCTCGCGCCGCTGCCGGGTGAGCGCCCCGTAGGACGCCCAGCTGCCGGTGTCGAAGTAGACGTCGCCGGAGCCGTCCGCCGCAGCGTAGGCGTGCCCGCGGTCGATGAGCTTGGTGATGATGTCGTGCATCTGCGGCACACTCGCGGTGGCTCGGGGCTCGTACGTCGGGGGCAGGATGCCGAGGGCGTTGTACGCGGCCGTGAACTCGAGCTCGACGCGGTACGCCCGGGCGAACCAGGCCTCGTCGGTGCCGTGCGCGAGGTCGAGCACCTTGTCGTCGATGTCCGTGACGTTCCGCACGAGCGTGACCCGGAGGCCGCGGTGGGTGAGCCAGCGGCGCCAGATGTCGTAGACGAGCGCGGAGCGGAGGTGCCCGATGTGCGGCGACGACTGCACGGTCGGACCGCACACGTACATGCTCACCTGTCCGTCGACCAGCGGGACGAGGTCGACGACGGCAGCGGCGCGGGAGTCGTAGAGGCGAACGGTCACGCGTCCAGCCTAGGACGTCAGACCGGTCGGACGACGGCTGTCGCGATCGCGGCGAGCCCCTCGCCGCGGCCGGTGAACCCGAGACCGTCCGTCGTCGTGCCGGAGACCGCGACCGGGGCCCCGACGACGGCGCCGAGGGCGTCCTGCATCTCGGTCCGACGGGCGCCGATGCGCGGGCGGTTCCCGATGACCTGCACGGTGACGGACACGGGCGCCAGACCGGCGGCGGCCAGCATCGCGACCGCACCCCGGACGAAGACGTCACCCGCCGCCCCGGCGTAGGCGGGGTCCGACGTGCCGAACGTCCCGCCGATGTCGCCGAGCCCGCCCGCCGAGAGCAGGGCGTCGCAGACCGCGTGCGCGACCGCGTCGCCGTCGCTGTGGCCGGAGAGCCCCGCTTCACCGGGGAAGTCGAGCAGCCCGACCCGGCACGGGGATGCCGCGTCGAACGCGTGCACGTCCACCCCGAGGCCGACCCGGGTGTCCACTGGGGTGGCGGCGCGGGCACGCACGATCGACTCGGCACGACCGAGGTCCCACGGGGTGGTGATCTTGAAGGCGTCGGCGTCGCCGGGGACGAACCGCACGGTGCCGCCCGCCGCCTGGAACGCCCCGGCGTCGTCGGTCTCGGCCTG
This sequence comes from Curtobacterium sp. NPDC087082, assembly GCF_044745045.1. Lineage (NCBI taxonomy): Bacteria > Bacillati > Actinomycetota > Actinomycetes > Micrococcales > Microbacteriaceae > Curtobacterium > Curtobacterium sp. NPDC087082. Next base: position 131,735 of record NZ_JBIUZN010000002.1, read on the forward strand.
CTGCGACACGGCGTACGCCTGCCGGAGCGCGGCGAGCGGGAAGCCCTGCGGCGTCTGCACCCCGACGAGTGCTGCGCGGTCGACGGTCTCGACGACGACGTCCCCGTCGACGCGCTTGATCGTGTCCGTGACGGGCAGTGCGGGGACGAACCCGGCACCCGCCCCGTCGTGCAGCGAACCGGCGACGGCATCGAACACCCGCTCGAACTGGGCTGGTGGCGTCAGACAGCGCGCCGCGTCGTGCACCAGCACCGCGGTGACGGAGTCCGGCAGCACGGCCAGGCCGGCCTCGACCGAGGCATGGCGATCAGCGCCTCCGGGGACGACGGCCGTGTACGCGACCGCAGCCCCGGCGACGGACGCGACCACCTGTCGGCAGTCGTCGAGGAGCGCCGCCGGCGCGACCACCACGACGAGCATCGGCGACGGCAGGGCGAACAGCGGCTCGAGCGCCCGCGCGAGCATCAGTGTGCCGGCCACCGGGACGAACGCCTTGGCCGTCCCGATGCCGAGCCGCGTGCCGGAACCGGCCGCAACGACGACGACCGCCCTGTCCACCCCGTGGGGGAACAGAACGGTCGAGGACGTGTTCAGTGGTCCGGTGCGCTCAGGAGGCGAGGACCTCGTCGAGGACGGTCGATGCCTTGTCCTCGTCGGTCTTCTCGGCCAGCGCCAGCTCGGAGATCAGGATCTGCCGCGCCTTGGCGAGCATCCGCTTCTCCCCCGCGGACAGGCCGCGGTCCTGGTCGCGGCGCCAGAGGTCGCGGACGACCTCGGACACCTTGATGACGTCACCGGAAGCGAGCTTCTCGAGGTTCGCCTTGTAGCGACGCGACCAGTTCGTGGGCTCTTCGGTGAAGGGGGCACGCAGGACCTCGAACACCTTGTCGAGGCCTTCCTTGCCGATCACGTCACGGACTCCGACCAGGTCGACGTTGTCCGCCGGGACCTCGATCGTGAGGTCACCCTGGGTGACCCGCAGCTTCAGGTAGACCTTTTCCTCACCTTTGATGACGCGCGTCTTGACTTCAGAGATGGTTGCCGCCCCGTGATGGGGGTAGACGACGGTCTCGCCGACCTCGAATTGCATGTATCAGGCTCCGTTCCGAGACACCCAGTTTACCACAAGCGTTGTTCGGGTAAGGGGCGCCTAACAACTGGCACCCCCGCTGATCGGTAGGATGGTGCCGGACCGTCCGGTCCACAATCGTGATCTTCCGGAGGAATCTCTTGCGAGCTCGGGTACTCGTGTCCGTCGCCGTTGCGGCAACCATCGCGCTCGGCGCCACCGGCTGCGAGTTCATGTCGCCCGCACAGACGACGGAGATCAAGCAGATCACCGACGGCGTGAACGTGTCGACCGGCAAGGTGGACATCCGCAACGCGCTCCTCATCGCGGACGACGCCGACGGTGCCCGGTTCGTGGGCACGATCGTGAACAACGCCGAGCGGGACGACATCACCCTCTCGATCGAGGTCGGCGGGGACACCCAGACCGTCACGGTCCCGGCGAACACGCACATCGACCTCGGCGGCGCCGCGGAGCCCTCCGAGCAGGCCACCGCCTCGACGGAAGAGGGCGACGGCACCACGCAGGGCACGGCCGCCGGCGACTCGCGCGAGGTCGTCTTCGACGACGCCGACACCAAGCCCGGCTCGCTGGTCAAGGTCTACTTCTCGTACTCGGGCGCCGAGGGCGTCTCGGCGAGCGTCCCGGTGCTGACCAGCCAGCAGGAGGAGTACGCGACGCTCGCGCCGACCTCCTCGCCGGAGCCCACCAGCGAGATCACCCTCCCGGTCGAGACGCCCGCGGCCACGCCGACGGACGACGCGACGCAGGACGCCGGCAACTAGCAGCAGACGCACGCACAGGAGGCGGGGGGGGGGGGGGGGGGGGGGGGGGGCGGCCGGGGCCCGCCCGCCCCCCCCCCCCCCCCCCCCCCCCCCCCCCGCGGGGGGGGGGCGCCCCCCCCCCCCCCCCCCCCCCCCCCCCCGCCTCCTGTGCGTCAGCCGACCTCGCGTCAGCCCTCGATGCGGTAGCCGAGCCCACGGACCGTCACCAGGATCTCCGGCGCGCTCGGCACGCGCTCGATCTTCGAGCGGATGCGCTTGATGTGCACGTCCAGGGTCTTCGTGTCGCCGAAGTAGTCGGAGCCCCACACCCGGTCGATGAGCTGCCCCCGGGTGAGCACGCGCCCGGCGTTGCGGAGCAGCAGCTCGAGGAGCTCGAACTCCTTGAGCGGCATCGGCGTCTCCGAGCCGTCCACCGCCACGGTGTGCCGCTCGACGTCCATCCGGATGCCACCGACCTGCAGGATCCCGCTGTCCGCGGGGTCGTCCTCGGTCCGGCGACGCAGGACCGCACGGATGCGGGCGAGGAGCTCGCGGGTCGAGTACGGCTTCGTCACGTAGTCGTCCGCGCCGAGCTCCAGCCCGACGACGATGTCCACCTCGGAGTCCTTCGCGGTGAGCATGATGATCGGGATGTTCGAGCGGGTCCGGATCTGTCGGCAGACCTCGGTGCCGGAGAGTCCCGGCAGCATCAGGTCGAGCAGCACCAGGTCGGGGTTCTCCGCGTCGAACTTCGACAGCGCGGTCACGCCGTCCGCAGCGACGGAGGTGTCGTACCCCTCGCGCTGCAGCAGGAACTCCAGGGGCTCGCTCAGGGCCGGCTCGTCGTCGACGATGAGGATCTTGGTCACGATGGCTGCTCTTCCAGTTGCTCTTCGAGTGCTGTGGTCAGTTCTGGGTCCGCCTCGGGCAGGCGGATGGTGAAGGTCGAGCCCTTGCCGGGCTGCGACCAGACGCGCACGTCCCCGCCGTGGTTGCCGACGACGTGCTTCACGATGGCGAGGCCGAGGCCGGTGCCGCCCGTGGCACGCGACCGGGCGGGGTCGACGCGGTAGAACCGCTCGAACACCCGGTCGAGGTCGGCCTCGGGGATGCCGACGCCCTGGTCGGTCACCGCGATCTCGACGAAGCCCTTCGCGGACCGGACGCCCACGCCGACGCGGGTGTTGTCCGGGGAGTACTTGACCGCGTTGGCGATGAGGTTCGACACGGCGATCTGCAGCAGGGCGGGGTCGCCCATCACCCGCAGCTTCGACTTCTTCGCCCGCACGAGTTCGATGTCCCGGGCGCGGGCGACGATCTCGTTCGCGTCGACGGCGGCCTGCACGATGCGGTCGATCGACGTCTCCTCGCTGTTCTCCAGCGTGTCGACGGACTGCAACCGCGAGAGTTCGATGATGTCCTTCGTCAGGGCGGCCAGCCGCTCCGACTCGGTGACGAGCTGCGCGGCGAACTTCCGCACGTGCTGGGGTTCGTCCGCGGCGGCGACGAGGGTCTCGGAGAGCAGGCCGATCGCGCCGATCGGGGTCTTCAACTCGTGCGAGATGTTCGCGACGAAGTCCCGCCGGACCTCGTCGATGCGCCGGGTCTCGGTCAGGTCGTCGGCCGTGACGAGCACGTACCGGTTGCCGAGCTGCGCGGCGCGGAAGCTCAGGTAGCCGATCTGGTCGCTGCCCCGGCCACGGGGCAGCTCGAGGTCCTCGGCGCCCATCTCCCCGCTCTTGCGCACGCGGTCGACGAGGTCGACGAGCTCGCGGTGCACGAGCTTCCGCCGCACCACCAGCCCGACCGTCAGCGCCTGTGGCGAGGCAGCGACGACCGTGTTCGAGGGGTCGACCACCACGGCCGGGTTGTGCATCGTGGCGATGACCGCGGCGACACCGTCGGGCAGGGTGCGTTCCGCCACGTCGGCAGCACGAGCCGTGCGCTCGGCGGTGATGATCAGCACCACGACGCCTGCTCCGAACACCCCGCCGAGGAGCATCGACAGTGGCACGAGCCACGCGTTGTCCATGCCGTCAGTGTAGGGATGGTCATGCGGGGTTCCGGTACCGTTCACCGTCTGCGGAAGGCCGGATCGCGAAGCGTTCAACCGCACGTCACCGTTCGTTCACCTGACGTGACGACACTCGACCGGTACGCAGAGAGAGGTACTCCCCCATGCGCGAAGTCTTCCAGCAGGAACTCCAGGACGTCCAGGAGCGACTGACCGAGATCGCCGGGCTCGTCGAGTCCGCCATCACCCGAGCCACGCAGTCGTTCAGCGAGTCCGACGTGTCCCTCGCCGAGGAGGTGATCGCCGACGACGTCAAGATCGACGAGGCGGCGAACAGCCTCGACGAGATCGCGATCGACATCCTCGCGCGTCAGGCCCCCGTCGCCCGCGACCTCCGCGTCGTGGTCACGGCCCTGCGCGTCAGCTCGTCGCTCGAGCGCATGGGCGACATGGCCGAGCACATCGCCCAGCTCACCCGGCAGCGCTTCCCCGAGAAGGTCGTGCCGAAGGGCCTCCGCGGCACCTTCAAGAAGATGGGCCAGCTCGACGTCGCGATGGCGCAGAAGCTCACGCGGCTGCTCGCCACCGAGGACATCGCCCTCGCCGGGGAGATCCGCGACGAGGACGACGCCATCGACGAGCTGCACGCGAGCGTGTTCGACTTCGTGCTCGGCGAGACCTGGAAGGGTGCGCCGATCGACACGGTGGACGCGACCCTGGCATCGCGCTACCACGAGCGCTTCGCGGACCACGCGGTCTCGATCGCCAAGAAGGTCGAGTACCTGGCGACGGGTGACTGGGCCGGCGCGTCCTCGGTGACGGTGTCGCCCGCCTGACCCGACGCTGCGTTCCGTTCGGCTCGCTGGGTTCTGACAGGATCGAGGCATGGCCCAGGTCGCGATCATCGTCAACGGCATGCCCGGTTCCGGCAAGAGCACCATCGGTGCCGCCCTCGCCGAGGTGCTCGGCTGCCCGTTCCTGTCGAAGGACCGGATCAAGGAGCCCCTCGCCGACCTCGTCGGCCCGATGATCGCGTCGCGTCCGCTCGGCGGCATCGCGATGGACACCATGTGGTCGATGGCGCACGCCGTCGAGAACGGGGTCGTCCTCGACGCCGTCTGGCTGCCGTCGCGGGACCGCGGACTCCTGGAGGCGCGGCTCGCCTCCGCCGGGTCGCCGCGCGCTGTCGAGGTGTGGTGCGACACGGACCGGGCCACCGCCGAGGAGCGGCTGCGCGACCGGTACGACCCGGGCACCGTGCCGGTGCGCCACGAGGTGCACGGGGACCTGGCCGACGTGCTCGCGTTCTGGGACGAGCACGGCGACGCCGCCCAGCCGGTCGGCCTGCCGGGCGTCCCGGTGGTCCGCGTCGACACGACGAAGCCGTACGACGTCGGCGCCCTGGTGCAGGAGATCGCCTCCCACTTCGTGTGAACGCGCAGAACGCGCAGAACGCCCCGCCCGGTCAGTCCGGGCGGGGCGTTCGTGTGTGCAGTGCTGCTACTTCTTGGCGCCCTGGGCGGCCACGGCGGCGGCTCCGGCCGCGGCGGCCTCGGGGTCGAGGTAGTACGCCGGCTTCGTCGGACGGAAGTCGTCGTCGAGCTCGTACACCAGCGGGATGCCGGTCGGGATGTTCAGGCCGGCGATGTCCTCGTCGGAGATGCCGTCGAGGTGCTTCACGAGCGCCCGGAGCGAGTTGCCGTGCGCCGTGACGAGGACGGTCTTGCCCGCACCGAGGTCCTTCGTGATGTCGGACTCCCAGTAGGGCAGCAGGCGGTCGATCACGAGCTTGAGCGATTCGGTGCGGGGCAGCTGGTCGCCGAGGTCGGCGTAGCGGCGGTCCCCGAACTGCGACCACTCGGCGTCGTCGGCGATGGGGGGCGGCGGCACGTCGAACGACCGGCGCCACTCCATGAACTGCTGCTCGCCGTACTGCTCGAGCGTCTGGGCCTTGTCCTTGCCCTGCAGGTCGCCGTAGTGGCGCTCGTTGAGGCGCCAGTCGCGCTTCACCGGCAGCCACGCCAGGTCGGCCTGGAGCAGCGCGATGTCGGCCGTCTGGATCGCACGGGTGAGGAGCGAGGTGTACAGGACGTCGGGGACGATGCCGGACTCGGCGATGAGGTCGCCGGCGCGCTTCGCCTCCTTCTCGCCCAGCTCGCTGAGCCGGACGTCGACCCAACCGGTGAACAGGTTCTTCTGGTTCCAGTCACTGTTGCCGTGACGGAGCAGGACGAGCGTGGAGGTCATGCCCCGAGTCTACCGAGCGCCGTGCAGCCGGTCCCCGGGCCCGTACCCTGGTCGGCATGCCCATCGGGAACGTGACGCGCGGGACGACCGGGTACAACCGGCTCCGCCGCGTCGACCGGTGGATCGCCACGCTGCCGGCCCTCCGTCGGAGCGCCGACCCGCTCGTCGCCGACGTCGGGTACGGGGCCTCGCCGACGACGACGCTCGAACTCCGGGACCGCCTGGCCGCCGTCCGCCCCGACGTCGAGGTCACCGGCATCGAGATCGAGCCGGCCCGGGTGGCCCTCGCGAACGCCGGCACGCGGGACGGGGTGACGTTCCGGCTCGGCGGGTTCGAGACACCGACACCGGGGAACCGCCGGCCCGCCGTGATCCGCGCCTTCAACGTGCTGCGGCAGTACGACGAGTCCGCGTTGGCGGAGTCCTGGCGGATCATGCAGGACCGCCTGCAACCGGGCGGCGCGCTCGTCGAGGGGACCTGCAACGAGGTCGGGCGGGTGGCCTCGTGGGTGACGCTCGACGACGTCGCGCCACGCACCTTCACGGTGTCGCTCCGGCTGGCGGGGCTCGACGTCCCCTCGGTCGTGGCCGAACGGCTGCCGAAGGCCCTCATCCACCGGAACGTTCCCGGCGAGCGGGTGCACGCGTTCCTCGGCGACCTCGACCTGGCGTGGGCGGTCGCGGCACCGCTCGGCACGTACGGCCCCCGGCAGCGGTGGATCGCGACGGTCCGGGGCATGCGGGACCGGGGGTGGCCGGTGCTGCACGGGGTGACGCGGTGGCGGCTCGGCGAGCTCAGCGTCCCGTGGGCCGCGGTGGCCCCGGCCTGACCGGCGCCGCGGGACCCCGAGACTCGGCCGGGCGGACAGTTTCGTGGCCCTGATGGCGCGAACGTGTCCGCGGAGCCGAGACTCGGGGCCGGGGGCCGGGGGCGGGCGCCTGGGCGGGCTAGGAGCGGCGGACGGCGCCGAGGCGCGGCAGGCGCGGGACGTCGGCGGTGGCGCCGGCGCCCGGCGGCACGATGACCTCTTGCGTGGCGGACACGACCACGTCGTCGGCGCTGAGCGTCAGCGTGGCGGCAGGGTCGAGGGAACGCTTCACGACCGCGAGCCCGATCGGCCCGAGCTCGTGGTGGATGCCCGACGCCGTCAGACGCCCGACCTCCTTCTCGCCGGACACGACCGGCGTCCCCGGAGCCGGCAGCACGCCGTCCGACCCGTCGAGGTGCAGCATGACGACCCGGCGCGGCGGGTGTCCGAGGTTGTGGACCTTGGCCACGGTCTCCTGCCCCCGGTAGCAGCCCTTCGACAGGTGCACGGCGGACCGGAGCCAGTCGAGCTCGTGCGGGATCGTGCGCTCGTCGACGTCGGACAGCGAGGGGCGCCAGGCGGCGATGCGCAGGGCCTCGTACGCGAGGAGACCCGCGACGGGTTCGTCCGACGCGGCGATCGCGCTCGCGGTGCCGGGGGTGACCACGGCGATGCGGAGGGTCCAGTCGGATGCGGGGTGCGCCTCCTGGTCGGCGTAGCCCCACCCGCCGGGCGTGACGGACGCCCACGGGTCGACCCACTCGGCGACCGGGGTCTCGGGCAGGTCGGTCGACGCGAACGGCGCGGACTCGCCGAACCAGCCGATCGTCGCGAAGTCCGCCGAACGGTCGGCGACCTCGACGCGCAGCATGAACCGCATCGAGTCGAGCCAGGCAGCGAGCGGTGCCGCGTCCGCGGGCTCGGTCAGCAGCCACGCCACCGACCCGTCGTCGACGACGCGCGCCGCGTGCTCGACCCGACCGGACTGGTCGAGCACGAGCGTCTCGGTGCTCACGCCGGCGGCGAGCCCGGTGAGCAGCTGCGAGGTGATCGAGTTGAGCCACGACAGACGGTCCGGGCCGGTGACGGTGACGACACCGAGGCCGAGTTCGACGACGGCACGGCCGCGGGCGAGCAGACGCTGCTCGCCGAGCGGGTTGCCGAAGTGCGCGGCGGGGCCGGAGTCCGCCGCCACGAAGCCAGCGCGGCCGGCGAACGCGGACATCAGTCGACCTTCGCGAGCTGCCCCGAGGCGTGCGAGGTCAGCTCCTTGCCGAGCGCGGCGATGTCCCACGCCCAGAAGAGCTTGCCCTCGACCAGGCCGTAGAGCCGGGTGGCCGCGGAGTAGTCCTTGGCGTTCGGCGAACGCATCACGGCGTCGGTCGCGAGGTCGATGCGGCCCTTGCGGACCCGCCCGACGTAGAGCTCGTTGACGCCGGTGGGGTGGATGATCGCCGCTTCGACGTCGAAGCCGTCCGTGGTGTTCCGCAGCGCCTCGACGCTCTCGACGGTGCCGAACGGCGTCGGCCCCTCGCCGAGGAGCATCGCCGGGCCGCGGTCACCGGGCTCGGACGGACGGTCGATCCGCCAGTAGCCCATCTCGGCCGCGAGCGGGGTGTGCTCGTCGTCGAGCAGCCACGTCGTGGAGGAGTAGTTGAGGTAGGGCAGACCGTCGTGGCTGAAGCTCACGCGCTGGCCGAACTCGTACTTCCGGGGTTCGTCCTCGTCACCGACGGGGTACTCGACCACGCCGGTGCCCTCCCAGACGCCGACGAGCCACGACAGCGGGACGAGTTCGGGCGCGAGGCCCTCCGGCAGTTCGATCAACGCTGACCCTTGAACAGCTTCACGACGACGGTCACCGAGACGAACGCGATCGCGAGCGACGCGAGGCCGAGCAGGCCCACGTAGAAGAGCTCGAGCGCAAGCAGCGAATCCATGGCTGGAGTCTACGCGTCACGCCTGACGGCGCCAGGCGGACGGCGGCGCGTCAACGCACCAGCAGGACCACCGCGGTGACGAGCACGACGACGAACGCCCCCGACGACGCGATGCTGATCCGCTCGACCAGCCCGTCCTTCGTCGCGGTGATGAGCTGGAGCACGAAGCTGACCAGCACGCAGAGCACGAACACGAGGAGCAGCCACGCGAACGAGTCCTTGTCGGTGAGGGTGAGGACGAGCACGGCGCCGACGACCGCGAGCAGCCAGACCGGCAGCACGGACGTCAGCCGGAGGCGGCGCTGGTCGGTGGGCTGCACAGGCTCGGTCACGCGCCCCATCATGACAGGGCCGCGTGCCGAAGGTGCCCGGAACGCGTCCCCGACCGTCCGGCCGGGAGGGATGCTTCCCGAGCATCACTAGGATGTGTGCACGACTCCCCCACGCCCTGGAGGTCCTGTGGCCCAGCTCCTGGTACTCACCTCAGCCGCGCCCGGCGACGTCCTGCCGAGCCTCGGACTGCTGAGCCACCGGATCCGCCACGTCCCCGCCGAGGCCGCACAGCTGGTCAACGCCCCGCAGAGCGACCTCATGTTCGTGGACGCCCGGACGGACCTCGCGAGCGCCAAGGCCCTGTGCAAGATCCTCGCGACGAGCGGCTCGACGACGCCGATCATCCTGGTCGTCACCGAGGGCGGTCTGACCGCGGTCAACAGCGAGTGGAACGTCGACGACGTCGTGCTCGAGACCGCCGGCCCGGCCGAGGTCGACGCCCGCATCCGGCTCACGGCCGGTCGCGCGTCGAAGAACCAGACCGGGTCGAAGATCCAGGCGTCCGGTGTCGTCATCGACGAGGCCAGCTACTCGGCGAAGGTCCGCGGTCGGCCGCTCGACCTCACCTTCAAGGAGTTCGAGCTCCTCCGCTTCTTCGCCACGCACCCGTCGCGGGTCTTCACCCGCGAGCAGCTCCTCAGCGAGGTGTGGGGCTACGACTACTTCGGCGGCACCCGCACGGTCGACGTGCACGTGCGGCGCCTCCGCGCGAAGCTCGGCGACCTCGAGTCCCTCATCGGGACGGTCCGCAACGTCGGGTACCGCTTCAACGTCTACGACGACGAGGCCGACCGGCTCGCGGGCCAGTAGTGGTCGACCTGTCGCGCTTCGTCGTCCCGGACGAAGCACCGCCGTTCTCCGACCAGACCCTGGTCGACGTTCGTGCCGGCCGCGCGACCGTGCTCGGCGACGAGCGCGGGGTCGCGGTGGTCCGTGACGGCGAGCTGGAACTCGTGGTCGCCCAGGAGGCGCGGGGCCACGGTCTCGGCACCGCCCTGGCCCGGCAGGCGCTCGCCCCGGGCGGCGGGGCCGCTCCCGTGGACGGGCCGGCCCCTCGGCTCGCGTGGGCGCACGGGGACCACCCCGCTGCCCGAGCACTCGCGGCGCGCTTCGGCTGGACGGCGGTCCGCACGCTCCTGCAGCTCCGCGCCCCGATCGCGTCCGTCGCCCCCGACCCCGCGGTGCCGGCCGGCTGGTCCCTGTCGTCGTTCCGGACGGGCGACCCCGCCGACGAGGCCGACTGGCTGGCGCTCAACGCCGCCGCGTTCGCGCACCACCCGGAACAGGGCCGGATGACGCTCGACGACCTGCGCGCCCGCGAGGCCGACGACTGGTTCTCCGGCGACGACCTGCTCCTGCTCCGCGACGACTCCGGGCACCTCGCCGGGTCGTGCTGGCTCAAGGTCGAGGGCGACACCGGCGAGTTCTACGCCGTGGCCGTCCGACCCGACCTGCAGGGCCGGGGACTCGGCGGCGTCCTGATGCGCGCGGGGACGGCACGCCTGACCGGCCGGGGCCTCTCCGCCGCGGCGCTCTACGTCGAGGGGGACAACGCCCCGGCGCTGGCCCTGTACCGCCGATCCGGGTTCGAGCAGCACGCGATCGACGTCCAGTACGCGGCCGGCTGACGCTCCTCCACACGGCGTCGTTCACCGCCCGTTTCCACAGCGTCCACGTGCGGCCCTCCTGGCGCAGGGGGCGGGTGGCAGGATGTGGGCATGGACACCGAACCGCAGCTCGACGGCGACTCCGTCGCACCGGACCTCGACGACTTCGACGAGGTCGTCGAGATCGAGCACGAGTCGCTGCCCACCGACCGCTACTTCGACCGTGAACTCAGCTGGCTCCGGTTCAACCAGCGCGTGCTCGAACTCGGCGAGGACCGCACGCAGCCGCTCCTCGAACGGGCGAACTTCCTGGCGATCTTCGCGTCCAACCTCGACGAGTTCTTCATGGTCCGGGTCGCCGGCCTGAAGCGCCGCATCGACACCGGCATCGCCGTGCCGACCAACGTCGGTCGCGCACCGAGCGACGTGCTGCGCGACATCGCGACGAAGGCGCACGAGCTGCAGGACCGCCACGCGCAGGCGTTCATCGGGTCGCTCAAGCCGGACCTCGACGCCGCAGGCATCCACATCGAGCACTGGTCCGACCTCGACGAGGCCGACCGGCTCCGGATGCGCGAGTACTTCAACGAGCAGATCTTCCCGGTGCTCATGCCGCTCGCGGTCGACCCGGCGCACCCCTTCCCGTACATCTCCGGGTTGTCGCTCAACCTCGCGGTGCGCGTGCGCAACCCGAAGTCGCAGCGGCAGGAGTTCGCCCGCCTCAAGGTCCCGCAGAACTTCTCGCGGTTCATCAAGCTGCCGGACGACGACTCCGGGCTGCTCCGCTTCATCCCGCTCGAAGACCTCATCGCGAACCACCTCGACGACCTCTTCCCGGGGATGGAGGTCCTCGAGCACCACGTGTTCCGGGTCACCCGCAACGAGGACGTCGAGATCGAGGAGGACGAGGCCGAGAACCTCATCCAGGCCCTCGAGCGCGAGCTGCTCCGTCGTCGGTTCGGGCCGCCCATCCGTCTCGAGATCACCGAGGACATGGACCCGGTGACGCTCGACCTGCTCGTGCGCGAACTCGACATCACCGAGCAGGAGGTGTTCCGCCTGCCGTCGCCGCTCGACCTCGGCGGCCTGTTCGAGATCGCCAAGATCGGCCGCCCGGACCTGCACTACCCGAAGCACGTGCCGACGACCCCGGTGCAGTTCCAGCCGGGCGAACCGAACACGAAGCCGGACCTCTTCCGCGCGATCGCGGCGAAGGACGTCCTCGTGCACCACCCGTACGAGTCCTTCGCGACCAGTGTGCAGGCGTTCCTCGAGCAGGCCGCGGCCGACCCGAACGTGCTCGCGATCAAGCAGACGCTCTACCGCACCTCGGGCGACAGCCCCATCGTCGAGGCGCTCATCGACGCCGCGGCCGCGGGCAAGCAGGTGCTCGCACTCGTCGAGATCAAGGCGCGCTTCGACGAGCAGAACAACATCACGTGGGCCCGCAAGCTCGAGAAGGCCGGCGTGCACGTGGTCTACGGCCTGGTCGGGCTGAAGACGCACTCGAAGCTCGTGCTCGTCATCCGGCAGGAGGGCGGCACGCTCAAGCACTACAGCCACATCGGGACGGGCAACTACAACCCGAAGACCTCGCGCATCTACGAGGACATGGGGCTCTTCACGTCGGACGACACCGTGGGCAAGGACCTCACGCGCCTGTTCAACGAGCTGTCGGGCTACGCGATCGAGAAGAAGTTCAAGCGCCTGCTCGTCGCGCCGCTGCACCTGCGGAAGGGTCTGCTCAAGCGCATCACGACCGAGGCGGACAACGCCCGTGCCGGCAAGCCCTCGGGGATCCGCATCAAGGTCAACTCGATGGTGGACGAGCAGATCATCGACGCGCTGTACCTGGCGAGCCAGGCCGGTGTGCCGATCGACGTCTGGGTCCGCGGCATCTGCTCGCTCAAGCCCGGCATGGAAGGCGTCAGCGACACCATCCGGGTGCGCAGCGTGGTCGGCCGGTACCTCGAGCACTCGCGGGCGTTCGCGTTCCACAACGACGGCGACCCGGCCGTGTTCATCGGCTCGGCGGACATGATGCACCGCAACCTCGACCGCCGCGTCGAGGCGCTCGTGCGCCTGTCCGACCCCGGCCACGTGAACGAGGTCCACGAGATGTTCGACCTCGCCATGGCGGACACGACGAGCTCGTGGCACCTCGAGTCGGACGGCGAGTGGACGCGCCACTCGACGGACGAGGACGGCCGACCGCTCGATGACGTGCAGAATGTCCTCATGCGGAAGATCTCGGCGCGGAAGCGCTCCACTCGGTGAGCGGCGGCTCCTCAGGGCCGGTCGTCGCTGCAGGTGCCGTCGTCTGGCGTGAACAGGACGGCGTCCCGCTCGTGCTGCTCATCCACCGCGACCACCACAAGGACGTCTCGTTCCCGAAGGGCAAGGTCGACCCGGGCGAGAGCGTCCCGACGACCGCCGTGCGCGAGATCGACGAGGAGACCGGCTACCGCGTGCACCTCGGCGCTCCGCTGGGCACCGCCGAGTACGTCCTGCCGAGCGGCCGCGACAAGGTGGTGCACTACTGGTCCGCCCGCGTCCCCGCGAAGGAGTACGAGCGCGCCGGCAAGTTCCGCCCGAACGACGAGGTCGCCTCGGTCGAGTGGGTCACGCTCGACGACGCCCGGCACCGACTGACGTACGAGCGCGACGTCGCGATCCTCGACCGGTTCGCCGACCGCGTCGCCGCCGGGGAACACCGCACCTTCGCCCTCATCGCCCTCCGGCACGCCAAGACGGTCCCCGGCTCGGAGTGGAACGGACCGGACGCCACCCGTCCGCTCCTGCCCGTCGGCCGGTCGCAGGCGAAGTCGGTCGCGTCGCCGGTGGCCGCCTTCGGTCCGAAGAAGATCGTCAGCAGCACCGCGGCCCGGTGCCTCGCGACGGTCGAACCGCTCTCCGACCGGACGCACCTCGGGGTCTCGAGCACGCCGGACATCAGCCAGGACGCCCACGACCGAGGTGCCGCCGACGTCAAGGGCGTCGTGCAGAAGCGCCTCGACAAGGCGAAGACGACGGTCCTGTGCTCGCACGGGCCCGTGCTGCCGGACATCATCGCCCGCATCGCGACCGCGACGGCCGACGAGTCCGGCCGGTTCGACCTCCGTCGTGCCGCGATGCTCTCGGTCGGCGACTTCTCGGTGCTGCACATCGCCGACGGCAGGCTCGTGGCCGTCGAGACGCACCGCAACCCCGTCTCGGCCTAGGCCGAGCGCCCGGGCCGAGCCGCGCCTCCAGGCCCCTGCGGTGTGCATGCGCACGCATGCGCCCGCGCACGGCGCAGCGTTCCCGATCCTGCACCCGTGCGTGCTCCGACGCACGGCGCCCCGTCCAGGACAACCCCTCGTTCACCTCCCGTTCACCAGGGCGGGTGATCCCCGTCACCTCGCGTCCCTACAGTCGCTCCCGGGTCAGCACCGGCCCACGGGACCAGCAGCGGTCCCACCTGCACTGACATTCCCGAAGGGACCCCTGTGAACATCAAGCGAATCGGCACGGTCGCGGCAATCGCGATCGCCGGCGCGGTCGTGCTCTCCTCGTGCGCGGCGAACGAGGACGCGGGCAACACGCCCTCGTCCAGCTCGAGCTCCGGCACCGACTACTCGAAGCTCTCGGGCACGCTGACCGGCTCGGGTTCGTCCGCCCAGCAGACGGCCGAGGCCACCTGGGCCGCTGGTTTCCAGAACGTCGCCTCCGGTGTGACGGTCAACTACTCGCCCGACGGTTCGGGCGCCGGCCGCAAGAACTTCATCTCGGGTGCCGCCGACTTCGCCGGCTCCGACGCCGCGCTGAAGGACGAGGAGCTCGCGGGCTCGTTCGCCCTGTGCGCCGCGGACTCGAAGGCCATCGACATCCCGGTCTACATCTCCCCGATCGCCATCGCCTACAAGGTCGACGGCGTCAAGGACCTCACGCTCGACGCGAAGACCATCGCGGGCATCTTCTCGGGCAAGATCACGAAGTGGAACGACTCGCAGATCGCCGACCTGAACAAGGACGCGACCCTGCCGGACGCGAACATCACGGTCGTGCACCGCTCCGACGACTCGGGTACCACGCAGAACTTCTCCGAGTACGTCGCGGCGAACGCCAAGGACGTCTGGACCGAGGCCCCCAGCCAGACCTTCCCGTACCAGGTCGGCGACAGCGCGAAGGGCACCTCGGGTGTGGCCTCGGCCATGGCCAGCGCCTCGAACGCCATCACCTACATCGACGACTCCGGCGCCGGTGACCTCGACAAGGCGAAGCTCATGGTCGGCGACAAGGCCACCGAGATCTCCGCCGAGGGTGCTGCCAAGGTCGTCGCGGACTCCGAGACGGTCTCCGGCCGCGCGGACAACGACCTCGCGATCGACATCAACCGCACCGACACGGCCGAGAACGCCTGGCCGCTGGTGCTCGTCTCCTACGCGATCGCCTGCCAGGAGTACAAGGACGCCGACAAGGGCAAGCTCGTGAAGGGCTACCTCGACTACGTCGTCTCGAAGGACGCGCAGGACGCCGCCGCGAAGGAGGCCAAGTCGGCCGCCCTCTCGACCGACCTCGCCGAGAAGGCCGCGAAGGCCGTCGCCTCCATCAAGTAAGACACCCTGAGCGCCCGGACGCCGTTCCCACCCACCTGACCGGCGTCCGGGCCCTCGCCGGTCCGCTCCACGCTCCGAGCGGACCGCGCACCACCGGACACCCCCGACCCGTCGCCTCCCCCGGCGTTCCTCCGACAGGAGTCCCATGACGTCCGCACCGGCCCAGCCAGTGGCCCCCGTCACCCCCAAGCCGAAGCCCGTCGTCCGCATCGGCGACCGCGTCTTCTCCGCCGCGTCGGTCATCGCCGGCGGACTCATCCTCTTCGTGCTGGTGCTCGTCGCCGCCTTCCTGGTCTGGCAGAGCATCCCGGCGTTCTCCGCGAAGGTCGGCGAGCTGCCGAACAGCGCCACGAACTTCTGGGACTACGTCGGCCCCCTCGTCTTCGGCACCGTCTGGTCCGCGCTCATCGCGCTCGTGATCGCCGTGCCGCTCTCGCTCGGGATCGCGCTCTTCATCTCGCATTACGCCCCGCGCCGGATCTCGCCGGTGCTCGGCTACGTGATCGACCTGCTGGCCGCGGTGCCGTCGGTCGTCTACGGCCTCTGGGGCATCGTGGTGCTGGCACAGTTCGTGAAGCCGTTCTACGTCTTCCTGAACACCTACTTCGGCTGGATCCCGCTGTTCTCCGGGCAGGTTTCCGGCACGGGTCGCACGATCCTGACCGCATCGATCGTCCTCGCCGTCATGGCGATCCCGATCATGACCGCGGTCATGCGCGAGATCTTCCTGCAGGCACCGCGCCTCAACGAGGAAGCGGCCCTGGCCCTCGGCGCGACCCGGTGGGAGATGATCCGCCTGTCGGTCCTGCCGTTCGCCAAGTCCGGCATCGTGTCCGCGATCATGCTCGGCCTCGGTCGTGCGCTCGGCGAGACGATGGCGATCGCGCTGGTGCTGTCGGTGTCGACGAACGTCACCTTCCAGATGCTCACGTCGCTGAACCCCTCGACGATCGCGGCGAACATCGCCCTGCAGTTCGCCGAGGCGTCCGGCACGGCCCTGAACGCGCTCATCGCGTCGGGTCTGATCCTCTTCGTCATCACCCTGGTCATCAACATGCTCGCGCGGTACATCGTCCGCAAGCGAGTGAGCTGAGAGGTACGACCCGATGTCCCTCGCCATCCGTCAGTCCGGCGTCGCCGGCAACGTCTACGCCAACGGCAAGCTGCACAAGTCCGTGCCGTGGCTGCTCCTCGTCGGCTCCTGGGTCGCGCTGATCCTCGTCTTCGCCCTGCTCAACGCCGGCGGCGCGGTCAAGGACTTCAACGTCGTCGCGGCGCTCTTCCTCGGCACCGTCCTGTTCGACGTCCTCATCGTGGTCGTCTCGCGGATCGTCGAGGGTGGTCGCAAGGCCGTCGACCGGCTCATCACCTCGCTCGTCGTCACGGCGTTCGTGATCGCGGTCCTGCCGCTCGTCTCCCTGCTCTACACGGTGCTGGCGGACGGCCTCGCCCGCTTCGACGTCGAGTTCTTCTCGTACTCGATGCGCGGCGTCATCTCCGAGGGCGGCGGCGCGCTGCACGCCCTCATCGGCACGCTCGAGATCACGCTGTTCGCGGCCCTGATCTCGGTGCCGATCGGGCTGCTCACGTCGATCTACCTCGTCGAGTACGGCACGGGCGCCCTCGCCAAGGGCATCACGTTCTTCGTCGACGTCATGACGGGCATCCCGTCCATCGTCGCCGGCCTCTTCGCGTACTCGCTCTTCGCGCTGTTCCTCGGCCCGGGAGCCCGCTTCGGCCTCGTCGGCTCGGTGGCGCTGTCGGTGCTGATGATCCCGATCGTCGTGCGCTCCACCGAAGAGGTCCTGAAGATCGTGCCGATGGAGCTCCGCGAGGCCTCGTACGCCCTCGGCGTCCCGAAGTACCTCACGATCCTCAAGGTCGTGCTCCCCACGTCGCTCGCCGGCATCACCACCGGCGTCATGCTCTCGATCGCCCGCGTCATCGGCGAGACCGCCCCCCTGCTGGTCACCGCCGGGTTCACCGCGAGCATGAACTACGACCTGTTCAAGAACCCGATGATGACCCTGCCGGTGTTCGCGTACACGCAGTACTCGCAGCAGGGCGCCAACCCGGTGCCGTTCGTCGACCGGGCCTGGACGGCAGCGCTCCTGCTCATCCTCATCGTGATGCTGCTGAACCTGCTCGCCCGCTTCATCACCCGCCTCTTCGCCCCCAAGCTCTCGCGCTGACGCGCGGATCCACCCACCCCGAAGGAACACAGTGTCCAAGCGCATCGAGGTCGACGGCCTCAACGTCTACTACTCGAAGTTCAAGGCGGTCGAGGGCGTCGACATGACGATCGAGCCCCGCACCGTGACTGCGTTCATCGGTCCGTCCGGCTGCGGCAAGTCCACCTTCCTCCGCACCCTGAACCGCATGCACGAGGTCATCCCGGGCGCCTACGTCGAGGGCTCGGTCAAGATCGACGGCGACGACCTGTACGGCGCGGGCGTCGACCCGGTGCTCGTCCGTCGCCAGGTCGGCATGGTGTTCCAGCGTCCGAACCCGTTCCCGACGATGTCCATCAAGGACAACGTGCTCGCGGGCGTGAAGCTCAACAACAAGCGCCTCTCCCGCTCCGAGTCGGACGACGTCGTCGAGCGGTCCCTGCAGGGCGCGAACCTCTGGAACGAGGTCAAGGACCGCCTCGACAAGCCCGGCATGGGGCTGTCCGGCGGCCAGCAGCAGCGCCTCTGCATCGCCCGTGCGATCGCGGTGCAGCCGGACGTGCTCCTCATGGACGAGCCGTGCTCGGCGCTCGACCCGATCTCGACCCTCGCGATCGAGGACCTCATCGAGGAGCTGAAGAAGGAGTACACGATCGTCATCGTGACCCACAACATGCAGCAGGCCTCGCGCGTCAGCGACAAGACGGCGTTCTTCAACATCGCCGGCACCGGTGCCCCCGGCAAGCTCATCGAGTTCGACGACACCGCGACGATGTTCTCGAACCCGTCCGTGCAGGCCACCGAGGACTACGTCTCCGGCCGCTTCGGGTGATCGTCGTCCGCCCGTCGCGCTGACGGTCGACCAGGAGGCCCGGTGTACGTCCGCCACGGACGCGCACCGGGCCTCCCGGCGTGCGCGGGGCGCCGGGCGCTCGTGCCCGTGCATGTTCCGACGTTCCACCAGTCGATCGACCGGTGGAACGTCGAACGATGCGCACGCAGACGGTGCGGGTGCATGTGTCGACGTTGCACGTGTCGATCGACGAGCGCGATGTCGGAAGATGCACGGGCAAGAACCGCCCGCGCACGCCCGCCCACGCCCCCGCCCCCGCCGCGCGACCACCACCCGCCGGGAACGACGAACTCCCCGCCCGCGGACCGTGCCACGCGAGCGGGGAGACGTGCGAACCAGTGCCCGGGTCAGGCCGAGGTGGTCGGGACCGCCATGATCGGCGTCGTCGTCGGCTGGTCCGAGCCACCGGCGGGCTCCACCGTCATGCCGATCGTCGCACCGTGCGACAGCGACCCCTTGAGGACCGCCGAGTGCACCCCGGAGGACACCCCGTCCATCAGGCCGGCAGCGTTGATCTTGCCGCCGGTGCCCTCGGAGCCGATGTACCAGAGTTCGTAGGTCTTGCCCTCCGGAGCCGCGGGGACCCCGTCGAGGATGACCGCGGACTTGCCGACCTCGTTCGACCAGACGACCGTGGCCGTCCCGCCGCCCGCGACCTTCGCGGTGCTGCGCTGGAAGTCCGACGCGGCGTAGATCTGGTCGAGTCCGCCGGACGCCTGGGTCGTGCCCGGGCCGGGCTCGTTCGAGGGCGTGAAGGACGTGCCGACGCCGAGTCCGACGCCGAGGAAGACCACGGCGACGGCGGCCGCGGCGGAGAGTGCCGCTGCCGGACGCTGGAACCAGCGACGGCGAGCCTTCTCCGAAGCCGCACCACCGGCGGACGCGAGGTCCGTGGCGGGGGCGAACCGCGCCTCCTGGCCGGCATCGCCGACCGGCGCGTCAGCGACCGGAGCGGTCGTGGCAGCCGGCTCGGACCGCGAGGGCACCGGAGCAGCCTGCGGGGTCGATGCGATCTGGGCCATCAGCGACGCCTTGAGCGACGAGGGCGGCTCGATCGGGGTGACGGCGTAGGCGAGCTGCAGCGCGGTCTCGCGCAGCGAGTCGGTCTCGGCCTGCAGCTCCGGAGAGGTGGCGAGCGCCGAGTCGAGCAGTGCCCGCTCGTCCTCCGACAGCGCGTCGAGGGCGTGTGAACCCGTCAGCAGTGCGGGGTCGTCGTGTCGTTCGGTCATGATGTCACCCCCATCTCGTCGCGGAGTCTGATCATCCCGTCACGGAGACGGGTCTTGACGGTGCCGATCGGGACACCGAGGTGGTCGGCCATCTCGCTGTGCGAGTAGCCGCCGTAGTACGCGAGTTGGACTGCCTGGCGCTGGAACTCGGTGAGCTTCGCGAGCGCCCGGCTGACGCGTTCGTGTTCGATCCGGATCTCGACCGACTCGGAGACCTGGTCGAAGCCGGCCTCGAAGTCGCGGATGCCGATCTTCGTGTCACGGTCGTGCGAGGACTGCGATGCCCGCACCCGGTCGACCGCTCGGCGGTGGGCCATGGTGAGGATCCAGCTCGCTGCGGTGCCGCGCTTGCGGTCGTAGCGGGTGGCTTGCTGCCAGACCTCGAGGAAGACCTCTTGCGTGACCTCTTCCGACTGCGCGCGGTCCCGGAGGAGCCTGGTCACGAGGCCGAGCACGCGGCCCGAGAGCACGTCGTACAGGTCGGAGAAGGCTGCCTGGTCGCCGGTCGCCACGCGGGTGAGGAGGTCGTCTGGGGACGCCTGAGCCGGCTCGGTCGAGCTCCAGCTCTCGGTGTCACTGTCCACGATGGCAAGCATTGCAGGTTTCCCTCCTCTCGGTTGCGATCTGGCTGTGAGTCCTGTCCGACCACGCGTTCGGGTCTCGTGGTCGGACAGTGGTGCAGGACATCACGAGGGCCCGCGTGACCCGCAGGGAATTGACCGCCAGGGAGCGGACCGGGTCTCGCGGGACCCTCGCTGTCGTGACCGGCTCATCGCCTGTCACGGTGATGATTCGGCACCCTCGCCCAACCGGATTGGAGCGGTTCTCATGGCTTGTCGCTGGGGCACGCTCGGGGCACGCCCGGCGTCGGTTCTGTCCACCGAGAGTGAACAGGGTCGTGTGCACGGCCGCAGTCTCGTAGAATCGATGTCGCCGGGCCGCAGCAAGCCCCGGGCTCCAAAATTCGCCGCTTCGAGCGGCCTCGCGCCGAGAGGCGCTTCTGCGGCCCGGTTCTTCTCTGCCCGCTTCGTGCGTGCGCGTTCCGTGCCCGCTTCTTGCGTGCGTGTCGCGTGTGCGGTGGGCGTCGTCGCGTTCGGGCCAGGAGGCGCGGTGCGGGTCCGCCCCGCGGCCCGCTCAGTCCAGGCTGTCGCGGCGCCAGAGCGACGCCGCCTCGGTGAGGTCGGCCGCCAGTTCCGACAGGCGCAGCGCACGCGTCGTGAGCTCGGACGCCCGGTCCCCCGCCGTGAGGTCCGCGTCGTCCGCCACCGCGGTCGCGCCCGCTGCCGTGAGCCGGCAGAACGCGGCACCACGGTCGAGCGCCACCGCGAGGTCACCCGTGTAGAGGCCGTGCAGGATCCGGTCCGCCAGCGTCAGGATCTCCGCCGGTCCGGTCGGCTGTTCGGCGCCCGCGACGGCCTGGTCGATCGTGCCGATCCGCTCCGTGCCGCGCGCGAAGAGGTACGCGATCTCCTCCGGGTTCTGCCGGATGACGGTGCGGACGAGGTAGATCCGCCACAGTGCGCCCGGGAGCGTGTGCGCCCCCACCCGCGCCCACAGCTCGGCGATGGCGTCGATGCCGTGCACGTCCGTGTAGGTCACCAGGCGCTCGACGACCGCCGGGTCCGGGTCCTGCCGCACGCGGTGGAGCAGGGCGTTCGCGGTCTCGTGCGCGACGCGGTTCACCACGGCCGGGTCCTCGCCGCCCTGGATCGCGGCGAACTCCTGGTCGGTGAAGTGGACGGGACGGTGGTGATCGCGAGGCACCGCGTCAGTGTAGGCACGGCCGGTGACGCGCCCGCCCTCCGTTCGCCCAGAACGCAACCGCTCCGTCGCGCGTACGGTGTCTGATCGGGAGGCGCTCCTCCCGCACGCGAAGGAAGAGGACTCCCATGAACCCCCTGCTCATCATCCTGGCCGTGATCGCGGTCATCCTGCTGTTCGTCGGTGGCTTCACCGCGAGCCTGAAGTTCCTGCTCTGGGTCGGCCTCGTGCTGCTCATCGTCGCGGTCGTGCTGTGGCTCGTCCGCACGCTCACCGGGCGTCGCAGCTGACCCGTCCCCTCGGTTCTTCCCAGAGGCCCTCACCCGCTAGCCTTGCGGGTGAGGGCCTCTAGCTCAGTTGGTAGAGCACCGGACTTTTAATCCGAGGGTCGTGGGTTCGAGCCCCACGGGGCCCACATCGTGTTCCGATGTCGCGCCCACCGAACGTGACCGTTCCTTGGCTTGGCCGGGCTTCCCGTAGGATCGTCGGCATGCGCGATCGCCCAACCGGCAGGATCGGCTCACTGGACGGACTCCGCGGCGTCGCTGCCGCCGTCGTCGTCGTCCACCACGCCTTCCTCTCGATCCCGACCCTCTCGGACGGCAACTACCGCCGCGACGTCCCCGACTGGGCGAGCTGGATGGTGTACTCCCCCGCCCACCTCGTGTGGGCCGGCAGCGAGGCCGTCTTCGTCTTCTTCGTGCTGAGCGGCTTCGTCCTGACCCTCCCGGCGCTCCGCCGGTCGCAGGACTGGATCGCCTACTACCCGAGCCGGCTCGTCCGCCTCTACCTGCCGGTGGTGGCGTCGATCGCACTCGCGCTCGTGTTCTTCTTCCTCGTGCCCCGGCAGGACCAGCCGCACCAGTCGTTCTGGATCAACCGGCACGCCGAGCCGTTCACCCTGCACGGGCTCGTGAACGACCTCACGCTCCTCGCTCCGACGCTCGTGAACAGCCCGCTCTGGTCGCTCACGTGGGAGGTCCTCTTCTCCCTGCTCCTGCCGCTCTTCGTCTCGATCGCCGCGGTGACCCGACGCTGGTGGTGGGTGACCGCCATCGTCGCCGTCTTCCTGTCGGCACTCGGCGAGTACGAGCACTCGAAGTGGCTGATGTACCTGCCGATGTTCCTGCTCGGCTCCGCGCTCGCGGCCGGCTGGGAGCGCCTGCCGGACGTCCCGACGCTGCTCGGCTGGGTCCTGCTCGTGGTGAGCCTGCTCGGCATCACCGTGAAGTGGTGGCTGCCGACGACGGCGTGGTGGTCCCCCGTGCTGCCCGCGATCATCCTCGCCTCGGCCGGCACGATCGTCGTGCTCGCCGGCAGGTGGTTGCCCGCCGAGCGCTTCCTGCTCGGAGCGATCCCCCGCGAGCTCGGACGGCTCTCGTTCAGCCTCTACCTCGTGCACGAACCCATCACGGTGTCCGTCGCGAACCTCCTCCCGCGTGCCCTGCCGTCCTGGCTGGTCCTCGTCGCGATCCCGATCGGCATCGGCGTCGCCTACGTGTTCTCGCGGCTCGTGGAACTGCCGGCGCACCGCTTGGCGAAGCACATCGCGAAGTCGCTCTCGAGCCGTCCACCCGTCCCGCAGGCTGTCTGACGGTTCAGCACCTCGCCGGGCGGGTGTCCGGGGGCACGGATGCTGAGCACCTACAATCCCGGTGTGGCTCGACGAACCGACGGCGGTGTGCCCGGCGGCTCCCGTCGGTCCACCGCGCAGACCAGGCGCCGACGAGCGGTCCCCGCGATCGCCCTCGGCGCCATGTGCCTCGGCATCGCCGGGCTGCTCGTCATGCTGCCCGCCGTGTCCGACGCCTGCCAGCCAGCGCCCGCGACGTCCGACTTCTCGGCTGAGCAGGTCGCGGACGCGATCGCCCCGGGCTCCGACGTCCTCATCGTCGGCGACTCGTACACGACGGGTCGCGGTTCCTACGACGACGTGCACGGGTGGGCGCAGGACCTCGTGTCCGAGCGGCAGTGGGACGCGACCATCAACGGCTACCCAGGGACCGGCTACGTGAACCCCGGCCGCGGTCGCTCCTCGCGCGCCGTCTACCTGTCCCGGATCGAGCAGCGCGCAGCACTCACGCCGGACCTCGTCATCGTCCAGGGCAGCCAGAACGACTGGCTCACCGACTCCGCCACCCTCGAGAAGACCGTCGAACGGACGCTCCGGCAGGCCGAGGTGCAGTGGCCGGACGCGGTCGTGGTGGCGATCGGCCCGTCGGCACCCCAGCCGCGCGCCGAGGCCACGACCGGCATCAACGACGCGGTGGCCGCCGGCGCCAGCGCCGTGGGCGTCCCGTACATCGACGCGATCGACGGGCAGTGGTTCACCGCGATGAACAGCGGCAGCTACGCCGCGACGGACCAGCAGCACCTCAACGACGCCGGGTACCTGTACCTCGCGGGCAAGATCGACGCCGAGCTCGAGCAGCTCGCGACGCAGCCCGACGGCGAGCAGTGCCTCTGAGCACCCGGCCGGGGTACAAGTCGTCCTCAGGAGCCTCAGGGTGGTTCCACTGCACAGTTCAGTCCGCGTTCAGCCGACTGTTGGGCTGCCGCCGATAGTGTCGTTCCCGGATCCGATCGACGGATCCTGCAGCACCGCACCATCGCAGAACGAACGGGGTACACCGTGATCGAGCCCATCGAAGCCACGCAGACCAGCACCACCGGTGACGCGCGCCGCATCGTCGAGCTCGCAGCAGCGACCAACACGACGATGAGCAACGAGCTCCTGCTCGACACGCTCCGCCGGAACGCCCAGGTCACGACCCGCCACATCCGCAAGGACTTCGTCGAGGTCGCGACCGGCACCGCGGTGCTCGGCTACGTCTGCCGGCAGCGCAAGGACTTCATCGCCCTCCGCGGCGACGACCCGGCGTGGGCGCACGAGGTGGGCCGCTACGCGAGCGAGTCCCTCGCGGTCGAGGCGCTGCGCATGCGTCGCGCCTGACCCTCCCGGACGAACGACGAAGGCCGCCCCTCCCCGGGGCGGCCTTCGTCGTGTCCGGCGCGGACCAGCGGCGGGTGCCCCACCCGCCCGCCCGAGTCTCGCCCTCGCGGACACCCTCGCGCCGCACGAGGCGCGAACGTGTAAGCAGGGCCGAGTCTCCGCTCCGCGGACACCGTCGCGGCGCGGGACACGCGAAACTGTCCGCCGGGCCGAGTCTCGGCTACGGACCGGCCGCGCCCGGCTCAGGACCAGACGCGGCGGATGCCCCAGCTGCCGGTCCAGGCCTCGTCGGGCTCGAGCCAGCGCAGCCCCTCCCCGGAGTTGAGCGCGTCGGCCGGCGCCGTCATCGGCTCCACCGCCACGGCCAGCCCGGTGCCGTCGCCACGGGGGAACTCGCGGGAGGTGAACACCTGCACGTACGGGAACGACCCGTCCTGCCAGAGTTCGACGCCGTCGCCCTCCGGCCCGTGCATCGTCGTGCGGCGGATCCCCTCGGCGTCGGGCGTGACGTCCGTGTAGGCGGTGTCGAGGTCGGCGTCACCGGCGCGGACACCGGAGCGCAGGTCGAACGGGGTGCCGTCGACCGACACGGTGCCGTTCGGGATCTTCCGCTCGTCCACGGTGAACGCCGTCGCCGCGTCGAGCCGGACGACGAGGTCCTCGGCGGGGGTGTCCCCGGCGCGGAGGTACGGGTGCGCGCCGATCGCGAACGGCGCACGCACGCCGGAGCGGTTCACGACCTCGTGCGTCACTCGGATGCCGTCGTCGACGAGCTCGTGGTGCACGCGGGTCTCGAGCGTGAAGGGCCAGCCGTGCTGCGGGTGGATCGTGGCTTCCTGCACGATGCCGGACTCGGTCTGGGAGACCACGCGGTACGGCGCGAACCGGAGCAGCCCGTGCGACGCGTTGCCGTACTTCGGCTCGGAGACGTCGAGCTGCTGCTGCTTGCCGTCGAGTTCCCACACGCCGCCGGCGACGCGGTTCGGCCACGGCGCGAGCACGATGCCGTTCGCCCCGGGTGGCTGCGACGTGACGGGGAACGGCTCGGTGAGGTCGAACCCCGCGACGCGGAGTTCCCGGATGCCGGCGGCCACCTCGGTGACGATCGCCTCGACGACCCCGTCGGGTCCGGCGTGGCGGAGGTGGTACTGGCCTCCGGTGGGAGCTGCGGTCATGAGGTACGGGTCCTTCCCGGTGCGGATGGTGCGGATCGTGCGGATGGTGCGGGTCCTGCCGGCTCGTCCGCCACGACCACCTCGACGCCGGCCGCCCGGATCGGGGCGACCTGCTCCGCCGTGGTCTCGGCGGTGACGACGACGTCGATGTCCTCGAGCGCGCGGACGACCCCGATGTGGGCCCGGCCGAACTTCGACCCGTCCGCGACCACGACCGTACGCCGAGCCGCGGCCGCGAGCATCCGCTTCGCCTCGGTCTCGGGCAGGTTCACGTTGGTGAGGCCGTGCGCGACGTCGACCCCGGTGCCACCGAGGAACACGAGGTCCGCGGCGATCATCGGCAGCAGCGTGCCGTTGAACGGCGCCACGAGGGAGTGCTGCAGCGGACGGAGCGTCCCCCCGGTGACGATGACGGTGAAGCGCGGGACGGCGGCCTCGAGCACGAGCGCGGTCGTCAGCGAGTTCGTGACCACCGTGACGTCGACGAGGTCCTCGCGGGCGACCAGTGCCGTCGCCACGGCGGCGGGCGTGGTGCCGACGTCGAGCACGACGCACTGCCCGGAGCGCACGAGCGCCGCCGCGGCGCGGCCGATGGCGGCCTTGGCCACCTGGTGCTCGACGGCGGTCTCCTCGAAGGGGCGCTCGGTGGAACCGGCCCCGAGGCGGACGGCACCGCCGCGGACCCGCCGGATCCGCGCCTCCTGGTCGAGCAGGGAGAGGTCCTGCCGGACGGTCACCTCGCTGGTGCCCAGGGCCGCTGCCAGGGCGGCCGTTCGGACGAGTCCGGGCGCGCCCTCGACGATCGAGACGATGCGGTCCTGCCGCAGCGGCGCGGGGAGCGCGCCGGCCAGGAAGGAGAGGTCGTCGTCCGTCATGCCACCAGTTTCGCGTGCTTACGAACACTTTCGCAATGCTTCGTGGAGCCGCTAGGGTTGTGCGGTGATCACCAAGCGCGTGACGAAGCTCGCGGACGGACGCGACCTCTTCTACTTCGACGACGCCGACTCGACGCTGCCCGCAGAACGCAGTATCGACCAGCGTGTCCTCGACCCGCGGCCGGAGACGGCGCGCATGCGGCAGGACGTCCTCACGGGCGAGTGGGTGTCCATCGCGGCGAGCCGGCAGAACCGCGTGTTCCTGCCGCCGGCCGACCAGGACCCGCTCGCGCCGCAGTCGGCGGAGAACCCCTCCGAGATCCCGAGCCGGTACGACGTCGCGGTGTTCGAGAACCGATCCCCGTCCTTCGGCCCGATGCTCGCCGGACCCGACGGGGCGGACGACGCCCCGCCGTCGCTCGACTCCCTGACCGAGGTCGGGCTGAACCGGCAGTTCCGGAGCGTCGGGCGGTGCGAGGTCGTCTGCTTCTCGCCCGCGACCGAGGGCTCCTTCGCGTCGATCTCCGAGTCACGCGCCCGCACCGTGGTCGAGGCGTGGGCGGACCGCACGGCGGCGCTGTCTGAGATGCCCGGCATCCAGCAGGTCTTCCCGTTCGAGAACCGGGGCGAGGCCATCGGCGTCACG
Source organism: Curtobacterium sp. NPDC087082 (assembly GCF_044745045.1). Classification (NCBI taxonomy): domain Bacteria; kingdom Bacillati; phylum Actinomycetota; class Actinomycetes; order Micrococcales; family Microbacteriaceae; genus Curtobacterium; species Curtobacterium sp. NPDC087082. The sequence goes on from NZ_JBIUZN010000002.1 coordinate 158,779, forward strand.
CTCCACCACCCGCACGGGCAGATCTACGCCTACCCCTACGTCACCCCGCGAACCCAGCGCCTGCTCGAGAGCATCGAGCGGTTCGGGCCGGACCTGTTCGAGCAGCACCTCGCGAACGAGCGCGCCTCCGACCGGGTCGTCCTCGCCGGTGAGCACTTCACCGCCTTCGTGCCCTTCGCCGCACGCTGGCCCATCGAGATCCACATGCTCCCGCACCGGCACGTCCCCGACTTCGCCGGGCTCACCGACGCCGAGAAGGACGAGCTGGCGCACATGCACCTGCGACTCACCCGCGGGATCGACAAGCTCTACGACGACCCGACGCCCTACATCGCCGCGTGGCACCAGGCGCCGGTGCACACCGGGCGCGACACCGTGCGGCTCATGCTCCAGATCACGTCCCCGCGACGCGCGGCGGACAAGCTCAAGTTCCTGGCCGGCAGCGAAGCCGCCATGGGCGCGTGGATCGGGGACCTCGTCCCCGAGAAGGCGGCCGAGTTCATCCGAGGAGGGATCGAACGCGCATGACGTTCCAGCAGGTCTACGGGTACGAGCCCGCGGTGCGGTACTCCGCGCCCGGCCGGGTCAACCTCATCGGCGAGCACACCGACTACAACGACGGGTACGTGCTGCCCTTCGCCATCGACCGTCGCACGACCGCCTCGATCGCGCCCCGGGACGACCGGCAGCTGCGCGTCGCGTCGGCGTTCGACGCGGGCACCGTCGTCGAGCTCTCCCTCGACGAGCTCGCGCCCGAGCGCATGGACGGCTGGTCGGCGTACGTCCTCGGCATCGCGTGGGCACTCCGCGAGCAGGCGGGCGCGGACCTCACCGGCAAGACCGGCTTCGACGTCTTCATCGAGTCGGACGTCCCGGTCGGTGCCGGGCTCTCGTCGAGCGCCGCGATCGAGTGCGGCGTCGCACTCGCCTTCAACGACCTGTGGGAGCTCGGGCTCGACCGGAAGACCCTGGCCCGGGTCGGCCAGTACTCCGAGAACCACGCCGTCGGCGCCCCCACCGGGATCATGGACCAGTCCGCGTCGCTGCTCGGGGAGCAGGACGCGGTCGTCTTCCTCGACTGCCGCACGCTCGACACCGCCGTGGTCGACCTGGCGCTCGAGGCGAACGGGCTCGAGGTCCTCGTCGTCGACACCCGTGTCGAGCACGCGCACGCCACCGGCGGCTACAAGGCCCGTCGCGCGTCGTGCGAGCACGGTGCGGCCGTGATGGGCGTCGAGGCGCTCCGCGACCTGTCGGTCGACGACCTGCCCCGCGCGCAGGAACTCCTCGACGACGAGACCTTCCGCCGTGTCCGGCACGTCGTGACCGAGGACCAGCGCGTCCTCGACACCGTCCGCACGCTGCGCGAGCACGGGCCGCGGGCGATCGGGTCCCTGCTGGTCGCGTCGCACGAGTCGATGCGGGACGACTTCGAGATCTCGGTGCCGGAGCTCGACCTCGCGGTCGCGACCGCGATGGAGCACGGTGCGGTGGGCGCGCGGATGACCGGTGGCGGCTTCGGTGGTGCAGCGATCGCGTTGGTCGACCAGGAGGCGCGGCAGACGATCGCAGACGCGGTCACCGCCGCCTTCGCCGCGGCCGGGTACCGCGAGCCGACGGTGTTCACGGTGCACGCCGCGCAGGGCGCCCGTCGCGACTGACGCGCCGGGTCCCGCGGGCCGACCGGGGCCGCGGGTCAGCGGGTCGCGTGCCCCGTGGTGACGGTCACGCCGCCCCACGGGAAGCCGTGCGGGTGCAGAACCTCGTGGTCGATCTGGTCCATCACGACGTGCCCCTGCCACACGGTGTAGATCAGCACGCCGACCACGACGACCACCGGCGCGGCCAGGTACGCCGCGAACCGGACGACGTCGCCGAGCGATCGCTTGCCGAACCGCGCGAGCATCGGCGGCAGGAACACCCCGACGACGACCACGAGGAGCAGGACGGCGATCGCGGCCGGCGCCGTGTGTCCCTCGACGTGCACGGTGGGCGGCGCACTCGACAGCGGGTTGCCGGCGTTGTCGATCCAGTGCCCGTCGCCGTCCGTCCCGCCGTACTCCGACGAGGCGGACCACATCGTGAGCGTCGGGTACGACAGGAGCGCGACGGCCCCGATCAGCACGAGGCCCCGCGCTCGCGGTCGCAGCCTCCGTCCGGCGTGCGCCATCACGGGCGCGGTCTGCACGTTCTCCCCCATGTTCGAGACCGTAGCACTGCGGTCGACGCTCACGGCGCGCCCTCGAGTCGCTGGATCGACCACGAGACGTCGCCGATCGTGAACGGGTGCAGGTCGCCGTGCGCGACGGCCCAGTACACCCACTGCCACTGCACGATGAACAGCACCCACACCAGCACGGTCACCCCGACCACCCCGGCCAGACCGAGCGCGAGCACGCGGTCCTGGTCCCACCGTTCGGCACCGCGCCGAGCGACCCCGACGACGAAGCCGGCCACCGCGAAGCCGACCGTGAGGAGCACCCACCCGATCCACGGCCGGGCCTCGAACTGCACGAAGCCGAGTTCGTGCACGTCCGTGCTGCCGGGCAGTCGCGGCTGAGCGGACCAGTTCTGTCCGAGGACCTGCAGGAACAGGCACAGCAGCGTGATCCAGACGAGCTTGCGGGCGTCCTTCGTGAAGAGCGACTCGCGTGCCCGGGGCTCCGCGGCGGAGGTGGTCATGCTCGAACGGTAGCGCGGTGCCGGCCGCGGCAGAAGCGCCCGTCCGGGGCACGCCCCGTGCCCGGCCACCTCGGGCCCGCGCGGACGTGGCGGCGCCGACCCGCGCCTCCCGACCGTGCTTCGTGAGCAGAAATGGTCGGGTTCCACGACAGGACCCGACCATTTCTGCTCACGAAGCAAGCGGCGCGGCGCGGCGCGCGACGCGCGCTAGTGCAGGTGGCGCTCGGCGGCCTCGACCACGTTCTTCATCAGCATCGCGCGGGTCATCGGGCCGACACCGCCGGGCGTCGGCGACAGGAAGCCCGCCACCGAGGCGACCGCGGGGTCGACGTCGCCCCGGAGGCGAGCCTTGCCCGTCTCCGGGGAGACCACGCGACTGATGCCGACGTCGATGACCGCGGCACCGGGCTTCACCCAGTCCGGCTGCACGAGCCCCGCGACACCGGCCGCGGCGACGATGATGTCCGCGCGGCGGCACTCGGCGGCGACGTCCTCGGTGAGGGAGTGGGTGAGGGTCGCGGTGGCCTCGAGCCGGGTGAGGAGCAGCCCGAGTGGACGACCGACCGTGAGCCCCTGGCCGATGATCGTGACGTGCTGGCCCCGGATCGGGACGTCGTACGCCTCGAGCATCGCGACGATGCCGCGCGGGGTGCACGGCAGGGGTGCGTCGATCGTGCCGGCACCGCCCGGGACGGCGAGCACGAGCTCACCGAGGTTGGTCGGGTGCAGGCCGTCGGCGTCCTTCGCCGGGTTCATCAGCTCGAGCATCGGGATCGGGTCGATCCCCTGCGGCAGCGGGAGCTGCACGATGAACGCGGTGACCCGGGGGTCGTCGTTCATCTGCAGGATCGCTGCCCGGATGTCGGCGGCCGACGCGGTCTCGGGCAGGTCGATGCGGACCGAGTCGAGCCCGATCTGCGCCGAGTCGCGGTGCTTGCCCGCGACGTAGGACACCGAGCCCGCGTTCTGGCCGACCATGATCGTGCCGAGCCCGGGGCGGAACCCGTGGTCGTGCAGCCGGTCGATGCGGACCTTCAGGTCGTCGAGCGTGCGGGCGGCGAGGGCGGTGCCGTCGATGCGGACGGCACTGCCCTCACCCGCCCAGCGCTCGCGCGGCAGCGGCGCGGGCGACGGGGCGGCGCCGCTCACGCGTAGAGCGGGAACGCGTCGGTCAGGGCCTTGACCCGGGCCGAGAGCGCGTCGATGTCGGGGTTCGGCATGAGGGTCAGCGCGATGATGTCCGCGACCTCGGTGAACTCCGCGTCGCCGAAGCCACGGGTGGCCAGCGCCGAGGTGCCGATGCGGACACCCGAGGTGACCATCGGCGGGCGCGGGTCGAACGGCACGGAGTTGCGGTTCACGGTGATGCCGACCTCGTGCAGGAGGTCCTCGGCCTGCTTGCCGTCGACCTCGGACGTGCGGAGGTCCACGAGCACGAGGTGCACGTCGGTGCCACCGGTGAGGACGTCGATGCCCGCAGCCTTCGCGTCGTCGGCCGTCAGCCGTGCGGCGAGCGCCTGTGCACCGCGGATCGTGCGCTCCTGGCGCTCCTTGAACTCCGGGGTGGCTGCGAGCAGGAACGCGGTGGCCTTGGCGGCGATCACGTGCATGAGCGGACCGCCCTGCTGGCCCGGGAACACGGCCGAGTTGAGCTTCTTGAAGAGCGACTCGTCGTTGGACAGGATGATGCCGGAGCGGGGACCGCCGAGGGTCTTGTGCACCGTCGAGGACACCACGTGGGCGTGCGGCACCGGGGACGGGTGCAGGCCGGCGGCGACGAGACCGGCGAAGTGCGCCATGTCCACCCAGAGCTTCGCGCCGACCTCGTCCGCGATCTCGCGGAACTTCGCGAAGTCGAGCTGGCGCGGGTAGGCCGACCAACCGGCGATGAGGACCTTCGGCTGGTGCTCGATGGCCTTCGCGCGGATGTCGTCGTAGTCGACCTCGAACGTCTCCGGGTCGACGCCGTACGCGACGGCGTTGTAGATGCGGCCGGAGAAGTTGAGCTTCATGCCGTGGGTCAGGTGACCGCCGTGCGCGAGCTCGAGGCCGAGGATGGTGTCGCCGGCGGACGCGATGGCGTGCAGGACGGCCGCGTTCGCGGTCGCACCCGAGTGCGGCTGGACGTTGGCGTACTCGGCGCCGAAGAGGGCCTTCGCGCGGTCGATGGCGAGCTGCTCGGCGACGTCGACGTACTCGCAGCCGCCGTAGTAGCGCTTGCCCGGGTAGCCCTCGGCGTACTTGTTGGTGAGCACGGAGCCCTGCGACTCGAGGACGGCGCGCGGCACGAAGTTCTCCGACGCGATCATCTCGAGGGTGTCGCGCTGGCGGCCGAGCTCCTGCTCGAGGACGCGGGCGATCTCGGGGTCGACCTCGTTCAGCGGGGCGTTGAAGGCGGTGTTGGTGGCCGCGGGGGGCAGATCGGTGATGGACACGGGACTCCTCGTTGTCTGTTCCGTCGCGCACGCGCACGACGAGGTGGACGGGTGGGCGCGGCCCAGGCGTACGGCCGCGCACCGTGTCAGGTGTCGCTCCCCGATGGTGACCCATCCAACGCCAGTCGCGACCCCCCGATCGTACCGAGCGAGCAGGTTCGTGTCACCCTGGGTGCATGACCCTGTTGACGCCCGACGTGGACGAGCGCACCGACGCCCGCACGAGCGTGCGACCGGACACGCCGTGGGTCGCCGTCGTGTGGGACGACCCGGTGAACCTCATGTCCTACGTGACCTACGTCTTCCAGCAGTACTTCGGCTTCCCACGGGCGAAGGCGGAGCGACTCATGCGCCAGGTGAACGACGAGGGACGCGCGATCGTCGCGACCGGCCCCCGCGAAGCGATGGAGGCCCACGTCGAGGCCATGCACGGGTACGGGCTGCAGGCCTCGGTGGACAGGGCGCCCGCTCCGTGATCCCGTTCGTCCGCCGTGCCGACGGCGTGCACCTCGCCATGTCCTCCGGCGAGCGCGGCGTGCTCACGTCGCTGACCGAACAGCTGCAGCAGGTGCTCGACGGGGACCTCGCATCCGACCCGGTCGCGGCGCGGATGTTCCCGGACGCCTACCGCGACGACGCCGAGGCGAGCGCGGAGTTCCGGCGGTGGACCGAGTCGGACCTGGTGGCGAGGAAGACCGAGAACGCCCGGGCCGTGCACGCGTGGCTCACCGGGGCACGGGACGGCGCCTTCGAGACCTCGGACGAGCAGGCCTGGCTGCGCTGCCTGACGGACCTGCGGCTGACGATCGCGGACCGGCTGGGGATCGTGGACTCCGCCACGGAGGAGCAGTCGTACACCGCCGACGCGGGCGTCGGCCTGCGGGACGTCTACGACTGGCTCGGGTACGTGCAGGAACACCTGGTCGAGACCCTGACCGGTCCGCGGTGAGCGTCGCCTTCCGCCCCGTCGACGGTGACGACCTGGAGGCGCTGCTCGCCTTCTCGACGGACGAACCGGTCGCGTGGATCGGTGCGGACCGGTACCGGGCCGAGTCCGCCACGGGGAACTACCGCCCGGAGTGGTCGTGGCTGGCCCTGCGGGACGGTCGCCCCGTCGGCCGTGCGCTCTGGTGGGGCGGCGCGGACGCCACGGCACCGTCGACACTCGACGACCTGCTCATCGCACCGGGGTCGTCCGACCCCGACGAGCGCCGGGAGATCGCCGCCGGACTCATCGCCGCCGGGGCCGCCGCGTTCAATTCGCTGCCGGAGTGGATCGTCGACGTCGCGGTGGACTGGCACACGGACGACGACGCCGTCGCGGCCGTGCGGTGGCGGACGGAAGCGGCCCGTGCCGCCGGACTCGGACGGATGACCGAGCGGGTCAGCGTCGCGCTCGAACAGCCGGGCGCTCCCGCGACGGGGTCGGTGTCGACGCTGGCCCTGCGGTTCCGCGGCGGCGACGACGCCGAGTTCGTGGACCTCTTCGCGCGCGTCGCGGTCGGGAGCCTCGATGCACACACGCTGGCCTCCGTCGCCGAACTGGGCTCGCGGGGTGCGGCCGCCGACGACCTCGCGTTCTACCGGTCGCTGCCCGGATCACGGGACGGGTGGCGGATCGCCCTCGACGCGGAGGGGCTCGTCGTCGGCTTCGTCATCGCGACCCGGACGGCGTACGACGCGGCCGTCAGCTCCATCGGCGTCCTGCCGCAGCACCGGGGGCGCGGCATCGTCGACGGGCTGCTGGCCGAGGCGGTCCGGGTGCACGCCGCTGCCGGTGCACCGCGGGTGGTCGGGACGACGGACGCGACGAACACCCCGATGCGTCGGGCGTTCGAGCGTGCGGGGTTCGTGGTGACGAAGCGGCGGATCGTCTTCGAGCCTTGAGTTCAGAAGGCAGCCTTGCAAGTTCGCCTGTCGAAGTAGTACCGTGACGGTATGGAATCGGACGGTGACGGCTCGGACGTGCTCGCCGGTGCGCTGCTGACGCTGTACGGCAAGATCCGCCGCACGACCCTGGTCGGCAAGGTCGACGACGTCACGGCCTCGCAGTCCGCCGCACTCGGTCGGCTCGTCCGCGACGGCTCGACCACGACCGCCGAACTCGCCCGCGCCGAGGGCGTCCGGCCGCAGTCGATGGGCGCGACCGTCCAGGCGCTCGAGGACCTCGGCCTCGTCACCCGCACGCAGGACCCGACCGACGGGCGCCGGACCATCGTCGCCGCGACCGACGCCGGCCGCACCGCCCGCGACGAGTCCCACCGCGCCCGGACCCGCCTGCTCGCCGAGCGCCTCGCGACGCTCGACCCCGACGATCGTGCCACGGTCGCCCGCTCCCTCCGCATCCTCGAACCCCTCGTCGAACCGTGACCACCAGGAGGGGCGACCCGCGTCGACCGACGCGAGCCGCGCCTCCTGGCCGTCACGACGCGACCCCCTCGCAAAGGCAGCCGACCACGTCCACCGCAACCGCGTCCACACCCGTCTCCCCGTCGACCGGCCCCGGCAGCAGCGGCTTCGGCCCGAAGCTCCTCGTGCCGGTCCTGGTCGGACCGCTGCTCAACCCGATCAACACGACGATGGTGTCGGTCGCCCTCGCGCCGATCTCCCGCGACCTCGGGATCGGTGCCGCGCAGGCGATCTGGCTCGTCGCGGCGCTGTACCTCGCGAGCGCCATCGCGCAGCCGACGATGGGCAAGCTCGCCGACCGGTTCGGTCCGAAGAAGGTGTTCCTGACCGGACTCGTCATCGTCGGGGTCGCCGGGATCGTGCCCGAGTTCCTGACCGGCTTCGGCGGCGCGGTGTTCGCGCGCGTGCTGATCGGCATCGGGACCTCGTCGGCGTACCCGGCCGCGCTGACGACCCTGCGCCAGCACTCCGCCCGCATCGGGAAGCCCACCCCGCCGCTCGTGCTCGGTGCGCTGTCGATCACGTCGCTCGTGTCCGCCGCCGCCGGGCCGCCCCTCGGCGGAGCGCTCATCGCCGCGTTCGGGTGGCACGCGATCTTCCTCGTGAACGTCCCGCTCGCCGCCTTCGGGATCGTCGTCTCCGCGCTGTGGCTGCCGTCCGACAGGCTCCGGCCGCGGACCGACGAGGACCTGCCCGTCCTCACCGCCCTCGACCCGTTCGGGATGCTGCTCATGACCGGCTTCGTGTCGGCGCTGCTCGTGTTCCTGCTCGACCTGTCCGCCGGACTCTGGTGGCTGCTCGGCACGGCGGTCGTGCTGCTCGTCGCGCTCGTGCTCTGGGAGCTCCGCGCCGTGCGGCCCTTCGTCGACGTGCGGATGCTCGCCCGGAACGGTGCCCTCTCGCGCACGTACATGCGGCTGTTCCTCGTGTACCTGCTGGCGTACACGATGACCTACGGCTTCTCGCAGTGGGTGCAGGACGTCGCGGGGTACTCGAGCGACGTCGCCGGGTACATGCAGCTGCCCGCCGCGATCGTCGCCGGGGTCGCGTCGTTCCTCATCGCCCGGAAGACCGCCGTGCGGGGGCCGCTCATCGTCGCGGCCGTGGTGCCGATCGTCGGCGGGCTGCTCCTCCTGCTGCTCCACACCGGGTCGCCGGTGTTCCTGCTCGTCCTCGCGCCGGCGCTGTTCGGCGTGCCGCAGGCCCTGGCGTCCGTGTCGAACCAGGCGGCGCTCTACCGAGTCGTGCCCGCGGAGTACATCGGCACGGCGGCGGGGCTGTCCCGGACGAGCGTGTACATCGGGGCGATCGGGGCGTCCTCGCTGATCGGCGGGGTGTTCGGCCAGGCCCCGACGACGCCGGACCTGCACGTGCTGGCGTGGGTGATCGTGGGGGTCGCGGTGCTGTTGAGCGTCCTGACGATCGCCGACCGGGCGTTGTCGCGGCCGCTCCCGCGCTGACGCCGCGGGCGGAGCGCGCCCGGCCGGCCGACCGCCGGCCAGACGCACGCACAACCAAAGTCACGTCGAACCGCGCAATCGTCCGGTTCGACGTGACTTTGGTTGTGCGCGCCCGCCGGCGCCGCCGCCCGGCGGCGCCGGAGCCGCCGGGGCCGCCGCGCCCGCGCGACCGCCGGCGGGCCGCAGCCCGACCGGCGCGCCCGCGCCGCGCCTCCCGACAGCCCGATCCCGGTACCCTGATCCGGTGACCGACCCGACCGCTCCGACCGCCCCGAGCGAGCAGACCCCCACGCACTGGACCCTCACGCTGGTCTGCGACGACCAGCCCGGGATCGTGCACGCCGTCTCCGGAGCCGTCGTCGCCGCGAGCGGGAACATCACCGAGTCGCAGCAGTTCTCGAGCGTCGACACGAACACGTTCTTCATGCGCCTCCAGGTCATGGCCCCCGTCGACCGCACCACGTTCGAGGCCGCGCTCGCCCCCGTCGCCGAGCGCTACGACGCCCGCGTCCAGCTCGACGTCGTCGGCCGGCCGCTCCGCACCCTCGTCCTCGTGTCGAAGGCCGGACACTGCCTGAACGACCTGCTGTACCGGCAGCGCGGCGGACAGCTCCCGATCGAGGTGCCGCTCGTGCTCTCGAACCACGCGGACCTCTCCGAGCTCGCGTCGTTCTACTCCGTGCCGTTCGAGCACCGGCCGGTGACCGACGCCGCGAGCAAGCAGGAGATGGAGCGCCGGGTGCTGCAGGCGGTCGAGGAGCACGACATCGAGCTCGTCGTCCTCGCCCGGTACATGCAGATCCTCTCGCCGGAGCTGTGCGCCGCCCTCGAGGGCCGCGCGGTGAACATCCACCACTCGTTCCTGCCGGGCTTCAAGGGCGCCAACCCCTACCGGCAGGCGCACGCCCGCGGGGTCAAGCTCATCGGGGCGACGGCGCACTTCGTGACGAGCGACCTCGACGAGGGCCCGATCATCGAGCAGAACGTCGTCCGCGTGGACCACACGAAGGACCCCGCCGAGCTGGTCTCGATCGGCCAGGACGAAGAGTCCCGCACGCTCACCCAGGCGGTGCGCTGGATCGCCGAGGACCGTGTCCTCCTCGACGGCGCCCGCACCATCATCTTCAAGTAGGCACCGCATGTCAGCACCGCAGTCCCCCGTCGATTGGGGCGACACCCCGGACCCGCACGCCATCCGCCCGCGGAGGCTCGACGGCTGGACGGTGCTCCGCATCCTGGTGTGCGCCTTCGGCCTGGTCTCGCTGGCGTACTGGGGCTACATCGCGTGGCCGTTCCCGATGCCCGGCATCCTGTTCATGATCGGCGCGCCGGTGTTCGCCGCGGTGGTCTGGTACCTGTTCCGGTCGCAGGCGTCGCCGATCGAGACCGACATCGTCGGCAAGACCATCGTCGAGGTCGCCCTCGTGATCGCGGCCGGCGGGTGCTGGATCTCGATCGGGCACCCGGTGGTGGGGCTGGTCTTCATCCTCGTGGCGGCCCTGTCGGGCGTGGTGCAGTTCCGCAAGGAGACCCGGTGAACGTCGGCGGCTCCGGCGGCCAGGAGGCGCGGCGCACGCTGATCCGGTCGACCCACGTGGTCGACGCGGCCGGCTCCACGGCGGACGGCTGGGTCCTCGTCGTCGGTGACACCATCCACGCGGTCGGCTCCGGCCCCGAGGCACCTGCGGCGACCTCGGTGCACGAGGTCGTGGACCTCGGCGACGCCGTCCTGACGCCCGGCTTCATCGACCTGCACGGCCACGGCGGCGGCGGCACCGCGTACGAGGACGATTCGATCGCAGCCGCGCTCGAGGTCCACCGCTCGCACGGCACGACCCGCTCGGTCCTGTCCCTCGTCGCGAACCCGGTGAGGGCGCTGACCGCCTCGCTCGACCGCATCCGCACGGTGATGGCCGACGACCCGCTCGTGCTCGGCGTCCACCTCGAGGGACCCTTCCTCTCCCCGCACAACAAGGGTGCTCACAACGAGTCGTTCCTGGTCGACCCGGCGCCCGGTCCGGTCGCGGACCTGCTCGAGGCCGGCGAGGGCGTCGTGCGCCAGGTCACCATCGCGCCGGAGCTCGCCGGCGCCCTCGACGCGACCGAACGATTCGTCGCCGCGGGCGTCACCGTCGCCGTCGGCCACACGGTCGGCACGTACGACCAGGCCCGGGCAGCGTTCGACGCCGGGGCGACCCTGCTCACGCACGCGTTCAACGCCATGCCGGGCATCCACCACCGGGCTCCCGGGCCGATCGCGGCCGCCGTGGCCGACGACCGCGTGACGCTCGAGCTCATCCTCGACGGCGTGCACGTGCACCCGTCCGTGGCGTCGATGCTGCTGCGTGCGGCACCGGGCCGCGTCGCCCTCATCACCGACGCCATGGGTGCTGCCGGTGCGGCCGACGGCTCGTACACGCTCGGGTCCCTCGCCGTGACCGTGACGGACGGGATCGCGCACGTGGCGGGGACGGACACCATCGCGGGGTCGACGCTGACGCAGGACGTGGCGCTGCGGAACGCGGTGACCCTCGCGGGACAGACGCTGCCGGACGCCGTGGCGGCGCTGACCAGCGTGCCGGCGGCGGCGCTGGGGCTCGGCGACCGGCTGGGTCGGCTCGCGCCGGGGTACGCCGCCGACCTCGTGGCGTTGTCGCCGTCGTTCGAGGTCCGCCGCGTCTGGGGTGCCGGGCGGCCGCTCCGCTGATCGCCGCGGTGCCTACCGGTCGACCGGCCGCCCCCGTGCCCCGCTCGCCCACGACGTGTCCGCCGTGTCCCCGACCCGCAGCGACAGCGTCCCACCGCGGGTCACGAACGACGCCGGCACCCAGGACCTCTCGAGCGTCCGGCCGTCCAGGCGTGCACCGTGGACGTACGGCGCCGTGCCGGAGGACCGGACGACGATCCGCTCCCCGCTCGACCGCCGGATGTCGACCGTGCTGAACGTCGGGCTGCCGATGAGCATCTCCGCGCGCCCCGGCGTCTGCGGGAACAACCCGATCGACGCGAAGACGTACCAGGCGCTCATCGTGCCGAGGTCGTCGTTGCCCGGCAGCCCGCTCGGCCCGGTCGTGTAGGCGTCGTCGACGACCCGACGCACGGTCTCCTGCGTCTTCCACGGCTTGCCGAGCGCGTTGTACATCCACGGCGTGTGGATGTCGGGCTCGTTGGTCGGGTCGAACTTGGTGGGGTCGCCACCGGTCACCGCGAACGCGCCGGAGCTGTCGTGGAAGAAGGCGTCCAGGCGAGCCGCAGCCGCGTCGTCACCGCCCAGCGCGGTCGACAGTCCGTGCACGTCCTGCGGCACGAGCCACGTGTACTGCGCACTCGTCCCCTGCGCGAACCCGGTGCCGGTCGAGGGCGACCAGTCCGGCGTCCACGATCCGTCGGCCTGGCGAGCGGCCTGGTACCCGACGGCCGGGTTGAAGGTGTTCTTCCAGTAGGTCCCGCGCTCCGCGAACATCCGGGCGTCCGAGCGCAGCCCCAGCGACGAGGCCCAGTACCCGAGCGCACTGTCGGAGATCGAGTCCTCGAGGGTCTCGGCAGCGCCACCCCAGCACGAGCAGTCGTCGTTCGCCGCGTACTGCCGCTGCAGGTACTCGTCGAGCGCCGGTCGCTGCGCCAGGCACTGGCCCGGGCAGCCGATGTCACTCTCGGCGTCGGCGTTCTCGACGGTCGCCTGGTGCTTCAGCGAGGCGTAGGCGGCCCGCACGTCGAAGTTCCGCACACCCATGGCGTACCAGGTGGCGAGGGTCGCGGCCGAGGGGTCGCCGGTCATGACGTGCGTCGGCGCACCGAGGTGGAGCCAGCGGTCCCACACCCCGCCGTTCTGCTCGGCGAACCGCAGCATCGACTGCGCCATGTCCCCGGCGACGTCCGGTCGCAGCAGGGCGAGCAGCTGGATCTGCGCCCGGTACTGGTCCCACCCGGAGTACGTGCCGTAGACGGCCCGGTGTCCCCGGTCCATCCGGTGCACCCGCTGGTCCGGCCCCAGGTAGCGGCCGTCGCGGTCGTTCAGCGTGTTCGGCTGCATGAGCGCGTGGTACACGGACGTGTAGAGCTGGGTGGTCCGGTCCGCCGTGCCGCCACCGACGCGCAGGCGTGACAGTTCGCGGTTCCAGGAGGCGCGGGTGCCGGCCGCCACGCTGGCGACGGTCGAGCGCGGGGTCACCTCGCCGTCGCGGTTCGCGACGGCTCCTGCGGCGCTCACGTACGAGATGCCGATCTTCGCGTGCACCGTCGCACCGCGACGCGCGTCGAACCCGACCCACGCGCCGGAGCCGCGTCCGGCACGGTCGGCGCCGGTCAGGTACCCCTCCCCGCCGGAGGAGGACGTGCCTCCTGGCTGGACCGTGCCGTCCTGCCAGGTGCCGGTGCTCGTGAACGCCCGGTCGAAGGTCGCCGTGAAGAACAGGCGGTAGTAGCTGCGGCGGTCGGGGTTCGTGGCCCCGCCCCCGTTCGCTCGGCGGCTGCAGAAGCCGCCGGTCAGGACGCTGCCGCTGACCGTGCGGGTCCGTGCGTCGACGCGGGTGGTCGCCGCCTCGCTGCCGTTGATCGAGTTCGACGTGCGGAAGAGCAGGTTCGCGTCCTTGCCGGCCGGGAACGCGAACTCGCCGATGCCGGCGCGCGTGGTGACGGCGAGGTCGGTGCGGACGCCGTTGTCGAGGCGGACCGTGTAGCGGCCGGGGCTCGCGGACTCGTCGTCGTGCGAGTAGCCGGCGGCGTAGACCGCGTCGGTGGAGTCCGCCGACGGCGAGGTCGTGACCGGTGTGGTGACGGGCATGATCGGCACGTCACCGGCGGCCCCCGGCGCGCAGCCCGCACCGTTGAGGTGCGTCAGGCTGAACCCCCGCAGTCGGTCGACGTCGTACGAGTAGCCGTTCGCGACCGGGGTCGAGGTCTGGTCGCCCGCGGTGCCGGTGGGGCTCCACTGGAGCATGCCGAACGGAGCGGTCGCGCCGGGCCAGGTGTTGCCGTCGCCGCTCGTGCCGATGAACGGGTCGACGTACCGGGCGGGGTCGGAGACGGTCCGGGCGGCCTGCCCTGCCTGCCCGGACGGCGAGGCGGCCGCCGGCGCGGCGACCATCCCCGTCCCGAGCAGCGCGGCGATCGTGGCCACCGCGGCGAGCGGTAGCGGGCGGAGGAGCGGGCGACGGTGCACGCGGGAACGGTTCACGCCCGCGACGCTAGACCCCTCGGACGGGGGACGCGCGATCGGTCACCGAGCGCTCTCCTGCTGTTCACGTCGATCGGTCGTCCCGCCCGCGCCTGCTTGGATGGACGCCATGCACCACGGGGACGAGCACGCGCCGGGCGGTCGACGGCGCCCACCGCGGGCGATCGTCCTCGTGATGGCCGAGTACGGCGTCGGGGACTCGCCGCTCTGGTACCGCGGATCCTCCGAGGACGTCGGCCTCGTCGATCCGGACGCGGACGGCCTCGGCCTCAGCGCTGCCCTGCGGCACGACCTCGAGGCGTGGAACGACGTGTTCGACGCGCTGAGCGGGACGTCGTTCGAGTGGCCCTCGGCCGCCGTCCGTGACGCCCACCGGGTCGACGCGTTCACGCTCGCGAGCAGGGTGCAGCTCGAACTCGGCGACGGTGTCCACGTCTGGTGCGGCGCCGGCGGCGGGATCGACACCTTCCCGGTCGCGCACCCCGTCGTGGTGGCGCCCGCCGACCGCGTCGGCACCGAGGTCGAGTCCTGGAACGGCCGCCGCCGCGCCGAGATCATGTCCGCGCGCGCCGCCGAGCTCCGCGAGGGCACCGCGCGCGCGATCGTCGGGTGGCGCGCGCTGACCGAGCGGGCCGGGGGTCCGTTCGGTGACGCGGGGACCCGAGCACTGGGACTCCGCACGGCAGCACGCATGCAGGGCGACGTCGGCGTCCGGGCGCAGGTGGTGTCCTTCGCGGGCGCGAGCGGACCGTACACCCTCGCCGACGTCGACTGAGGCGACCAGCGGATCGACCTATCGATATTTGATATATTCACGGCTACAATGGGACGCGCTGCACCTGCCCGACCCCGATGGAGGCCGCATGACCACCGACGCCCCCGCGCGCCAGCGCGCCAGGCTCCGATCGACGGCACCGCACCGATTCCGCACGGACATCGAGGGCCTCCGCGGCGCCGCGGTGCTCGTCGTCCTCGCCTACCACGCGTTCGGGCTCCCCCGGGGTGGCTTCACCGGCGTCGATGTCTTCTTCGTCATCTCGGGCTTCCTCATCACCGGGATCCTCCTCCGTGAAGTCGACCGGACGGGCCGCGTCTCGATCATCGGCTTCTACGGTCGACGCGCACGGAGGATCCTCCCCGCAGCGCTGCTCGTGCTCCTCGTCACGGTGACCGGATCGGCACTCGTCTGGTTCAGCCCGCGGGCCTGGGCCATCGCCCTCGACGGGATCGCCTCTGCGCTCTTCGTCCAGAACTGGCACCTCATCGCGGAGGGCACCGACTACCTGCACGCGACCGATCCGGCGAGCCCGCTGCAGCACTTCTGGTCGCTGGCGGTCGAGGAACAGTTCTACGCCGTGTGGCCGATCGTGATGGTGCTGGCCACCGTTCCCTCTGCGCGCCGGGTGCTCGGGCGCCGCGGTCCGCTCATCGTCGCGGTCGTCCTGACCGCTGCCTCGATGACGTTCGCCGCTGTCGAGAGCACGATCTCCCCGAGCATCGGGTACTTCGACAGCGTCTCCCGGGCCTGGGAGCTCGGAGCCGGCGCGGTGCTCGCCATGGCCGGCCCGGTGCTCGGTCGGCTGGCACCACGCGTGCACACCGTGCTCTTCTGGACCGGGCTCGCCCTGATCGCCGCCAGCGCCTTCCTCGTGACGTCGGGCACCGCCTTCCCGTGGCCGTCAGCGCTCGCGCCGGTCGTCGGCACCGTCCTCGTCCTGGCCGCCGGCGATCGGGTCGGGCGGTCCGGAGCCGTGCTGCGCAACCGGCCGTTGCGGTGGGTGGGCAGGATCTCGTACTCGCTGTACCTCTGGCACTTCCCCGTGGTGGTGATCGTCGCGGGCGTGTACGGCACCGGCGTCCTCCCGATGTCGATCGCGGTACTCGGCTCGCTGGCGCTCGCGGCGGCCAGCGAACGCTGGGTCGAGCGGCCGTTCCTCCGGTCGGCCCCCCGGCGCCACCGGTCCGACACGGGCGATCGTACGCGTGCGCGCCGTGTGGTCGAAGCTTCCCTCGCGAGCGTGACGATCGTCGTGCTCGGAGCACTCAGCCTCGATCAGCTCCGCGGAGCGTCGGTGTTCAGGCCAGCACAGGAACTCGCGGCGCGCATCACCGACGGGGCACCCGCCGATTCCACTCCCCGTGCAGCGTTCACCCCGGACGACCTCCCCGGACGGGTCTCGCAAGCCGTCCAGGACGCCGCCGCGGGCCGCACGGAGTCGAGCCTCGTCCGCGCGGCGACGCCGGAGTCACTGGCCCCTGCACTGGCCGCGGACGGATGCCGGAACGGGCTCCACGACGGCGACATCACCGATCCCCGAACCTGCGAGTGGGGTGCACCAGATGCTCCCAAGACCGCCGTGGTGATCGGCGACTCCGTGGCCCTCAGCTGGACACCGGCCGTCGTCTCCGCGCTCGACGACGACTGGCGGGTGATCGCAGTCGGGTACGCGTTGTGTCCGGTCGGCCGGTTCACCCCGGGTGTCATCGGCACGCAGCTCCGGTACCCCGGACAGTGCGAGCGAGCCCAGCAGGCGATGCTCGACGCGGTCGCCGACGTGCGGCCCGACCTCGTGATCGCGTCGTCCGCGGAGTCCTACCCGGAGCACATGCAGGTGCCGTCGGGTTCCACGGCGGCCGCGGCGTGGCAGCGGTCCACCGAGGACAGCCTCCGTGCGCTCGAGGCATCCGCAGGCCGTGTCGTCCTGCTCGAGGGCACCCCCGACGTCGACTCCCCGACCGCGTGTGCCAACCGGATCACCGGCGTCGCGGAGTGCACCGGCACCGTCCGGCCGATCGTCGCGGAGAAGCGCGCCGCCGAAGAACGCGCCGTGTCCGCAGTCGGCGGCGACACGCACTACGTCCCGACCACGAGCTGGCTGTGCACGCCCGAGGGAGCATGCCCGCTGATCATCGACGGCACCCTGGTCCGGCCGGACCCCCTGCACCTCACGGCGGAGATGTCGGAGCGTCTCGGGGCCGTCATGCGCGACGCACTCGGCGTCTGACCGGGCCGCGCTGCGAGGATGGCCGCATGAGCGTCATGGTCTCCCTCTTCGATGCGCACCGCACCCGCACCAGCGAGAAGTACACGGCCTACCCGCCGGACGTGCTGCCGATGTTCGTCGCGGAGATGGACAGCATGCTCGCCGAACCCGTGCGGGACGCCCTCGTGGCCGCGGTCACGAACGGCGACACCGGGTACGTCGGGCACGGCCGGGCGCTCCCCGAGGCGTTCGCCGACTTCGCCGAGGCCCGCTGGTCGTGGCGCCTCGACCCGGACCTCGTGCGGACCACCACGGACGTCTCGGTGGCTGCGGTGGAGACGCTCCGCCGGGTCATCGAGCCCGGGGACCAGGTCGTCATCATGCCGCCCGTGTACCCGCCGTTCTGGGAGTACGTCGCCGAGGCCGGTGGCTCCGTGACCGAGGTCCCGCTGCTCGCACCCGAGGGCACCGCGGACCCGTTCGACACGACGGCCGGGTGGCGGATGGACCTCGACGGGATCGGCCGGGCGTTCGCGGACGGGGCCCGCACGGTGCTGCTCTGCAACCCGCACAACCCCCTCGGACTCGTCCACACCCGCGAGGACCTCGCCGCCCTCGCCCGACTCGCCGCCGAGTGGGACGCCGTGGTCGTCTCGGACGAGATCCACGCGCCGCTCGTGCACGCGGACGCGACGTTCACGCCCTTCCTCGACTCCTGCCCCGAGGCGGCGGAGCTCGGGGTCACCCTGACGAGCGCGAGCAAGGCGTGGAACCTCGCGGGGACGAAGTGCGCCCTGATGGTCGGCGCCTCCGAGCGTGCCCGCGCCTGGTTCGACGGCATGCCCGGCGAGGTCGTCGAGCGCACCGGGATCCTCGGGTACACCGCGAGCGTGGCGGCGTTCAGCGAGGGCGGACCCTGGCTCGCGTCGCTGCTGACCGAGCTCGCCGCCAACCGCCGCACCCTGGCCGAGCGACTCGGTGACGTGCTGCCCGGCACCGGGTACCGGCAGCCGCAGGCGTCCTACCTGGCGTGGCTCGACCTGCGGGCGCTCCCGTGGGGTGACGACCCCGCAGCCCTGCTCGTCGACGAGGCGAAGGTCGCGCTCGGCGGCGGACCGGACTTCGGGCGCCAGGGGGCCGGGTTCGCGCGACTCAACTTCGGGTGCTCGGCGGAGACCCTCGACGACGGACTCAGCCGCCTGCACACCGCGTTCGAACGACGTGCAGGCGGCTGATCCGCGGCCCTACTCGAACAGCTGCCAGGCCGGCTTGTTCGCGTACGTGTACGTGTAGTAATCGGCGAGCTTGAGGCCCGCCGCGGCGTCCTCGTCGACGACGACGGTGGCGTGCTCGTGCAGCTGCAGCGCGGACCCGGGGACGAACGACGACAGCGGCCCCTCGACCGCGGCGGCCACGGCGTCGGCCTTCGACGAGCCCTGGGCGACGAGGACGAGCTCACGGGCCTCGAGGATGGTGCCGAGCCCCTGCGTCATGCAGTGCGTCGGGACCTGGTCGAGGCTGTCGAAGAACCGGGCGTTGGCCTCGCGCGTGGACGGGGCGAGGGTCTTGATGCGAGTGCGGGACGCGAACGACGACGTCGGCTCGTTGAACCCGATGTGCCCGTTCGCGCCGATCCCGAGGATCTGCACGTCGACCCCGCCCGCGGCACGGATCGCGGCGTCGTACTCCTTCGCCGCGAACTCGAGGTCGGACGCGCGGCCGTCCGGGACCCGCACGCGGGAGGGCTCGAACCCGAGCGGATCGATGACGTCGCGCTGGATCACCGAGGCGTACGACTCGGGGTGCTCGAGCGGGATGCCGACGTACTCGTCGAGGGCGAACGCGCGGGCCTCGGCGAACGAGATCTCCCCCGCGTCGACACGACGCTGCAGGTCGGCGTAGATGCCCTGCGGGCTGGACCCGGTGGCGACACCGATGACGGCGGACGGCTTCTTCGCGACGACGGAGGCGATCTTGGCCGCGGCGACGCGACCGACCTCAGCCGGCGTGGGCAGGATGATGATCTCCACGGTGACAGCCTACTGGTCATGACCAGTCCGCGACAGGGTCCCGTGTCGGTAGCGTGGCGGCATGCCCACGCCTGACTTCGTCCTGTCCCTCCGCTCGAAGATCGGGAACGAGCCGCTCTGGCTCACCGGGGTCACCGCCGTCGTGACGCGCGGCGAGGGCCCGGACCGTGAGCTCCTCGTCGTGCGCCGGGCCGACAACCACGCGTTCACGCCGGTCACCGGCATCGTCGACCCCGGCGAGGAACCCGCGGTCGCCGCCGAACGCGAGGTCCTCGAGGAAGCCGACGTCGTCGCCGTCGCCGAGCGCCTCGCGTGGGTGCAGGTGCTGCCGGAGATGACGTACCCGAACGGTGACCGGGCGCAGTACCTCGACCTGGTGTTCGCCTGCCGGTACGTCTCCGGGGAGCCCTTCCCCGCCGACGGTGAGAACACCGAGGCCTTCTGGGCGCGGCTCGACGCGCTGCCGGAGATGCCCGCGACCATGCGGGCACGGATCGAGGCGGCCCTGTCCGACGACCCGGCCACGCGCTTCCAGCGCTGACCCGACGGGACGGGAGGCGCGGTGCGGGCCCGCACCGCGCCTCCCGTCCGGCAGTTCGCGGCTACGCGAGCGGGGCGACCGCCACGGGCGCGCCGAGCAGGCGCACGGCGACGGACTCGCCGGCCGCACGACGGTCGCCGACCTCGTGCTGCACCGTCACCACGGTGTCGTCGTCGAGCCGGACCGTGGTGCGCCGGATCGACCCGAGGAAGCTCGAGGCCACGACCGTGCCGGTGACGCCCTCCGAGGCGAAGGCGACGTCCTCCGGGCGGACGTAGGCGAGCACCGGGCCGTCCGGCACCGAGGCGTCGAGCGCCGGGACGCTGAACCCGTAGACGAACACGTCGCCGCCACGCAGGTCCCCGCGGAGCCGGTTCGACTGCCCGACGAAGTCCGCCGTGAACGCCGAGGACGGGGACCGGTAGAGCTCCTCGGGCGTGCCGATCTGCTCGATGTCGCCGGCGTTCATCACCGCGATGCGGTCCGAGACGGCGAGCGCCTCCTCCTGGTCGTGGGTGACGAACACGGTCGTGATGCCGAGGTCGCTCTGGATGCGGCGGATCTCGTCGCGGAGGGTCACCCGCACCTTGGCGTCGAGCGCGGACAGCGGCTCGTCGAGCAGGAGCACACGGGGCCGGGTGACCAGGGCCCGGGCGAGGGCGACGCGCTGCTGCTGGCCGCCGGAGAGCTGGTGCGGGTAGCGGTCGGCGAACTCGGCGAGGTGCACCATGTCGAGCGCGTCGATGACCTGCTCGCGGCGCGCGGCTGCGGGGACCCGGCGCATCTCCAGGCCGAACGCGACGTTCTGCCGCACGGTCATGTGCGGGAACAGCGAGTACTGCTGGAACACCATGCCGATGTCCCGCTTGTCCACCGGGGTGCCCGCGACGTCGACGCCGTCGATGCGGATGGAGCCGGCGTCGATGGCCTCGAGGCCGGCGAGCGCCCGGAGCGCGGTCGTCTTGCCGCAGCCCGAGGGCCCGAGCAGCGACACGAACTCGCCGGGTTCGATGCGGAGCGACAGGCCGGCGAGGGCACGGTGCGCGCCGTAGTGCTTCTCGACGCCGTGCAGCTCGACGGTCGCGCCGTCGGTGGCGAGCGATGCCGGGGCGGCGGGGGCGGTGACGGTCATGCGGACTCCTTCGGGGCACGGCGACGGCGGGAGCCGACCCGGCCGATGACGACGAGCAGCACGAATCCGAAGACGAGTGCGCCCAGCGAGAAGATCGCGGCGACGTAGGGGTCGGTCGACTGCACGAGCAGGAGCGCCGTCTGGAACGTCGTGCGGGAGAGGAACGAGGCGAGGGTGTACTCGCCGAGGACGACCGTGATGGTCAGGAAGCAGGCGGCGGTGATGCCGCGGCGGAGGTTCGGCAGGAGCACCCGCCACGTGACGGTCCACCACGACGCGCCGAGCGACCGGGCGGCCTCGGAGAGCACGGCCATGTCCATCGCGGTGATGGCCGCGGCGATCGGTCGGAACGCGAAGGGCAGCGAGACGATGCCGATCGCGAACGACAGGGTCCACGCGCCCGAGCCGAAGACCTGGGCGACGACCTGGTACACGGGGATGAACCCGACGACGAGGACGACCACGGGGACGGTGATCGGCACGATGCACACGAACTCGAGGACCCGACGGAGCCGCGGGTACCGCAGGGCCGTGATGATCTGGGCCGGCAGCAGGACGAGCAGCACGATCCCCACGGTGATGAGCGCGATGAGCAGGGATGCCCCGAGTCCGTCGAACACCGGCTGGTAGGTCGCGGCGTTCACCGGGTCGACGAGTGCGCCGTAGTGCGCGAGCGTCAGGCTGCCGTCCGTCCCCTGGCGGAAGGTGAACTGCGCGAGGGCGACGAGCGGCACGGCGAACACGAGGCCGACCACGACGAGCACGATCGCGGCGGTGACCCGTGACGGGGCCGCGCCGAAGCGGCCGGGGCGAGCCGCGCCTCCTGGCCGACGACGGGACGACGGGCGCGACGGACGCGACTCACCCGACCCACGCGACGGACGCACCGGGGCGGCCGCGCTCATCGCTGCCACCTCGATGCCCGACGCTGCAGCAGCGAGTACGCGCCCATCACGACCGCCATGACGACGACCATGCCGAAGGCGAGCACACCGGCGACGTTCTGCAGCCCGATGATCGTCTCGCTCGTGAGCTGCGTGCGGATGGTGAGCGGCACGATCCCGCCCTGGGAGATCAGGGCCGCCGCGGTGGCGAACGACGAGAACCCGTTCGCGAAGAGGAGCAGCAGCGATCCCCAGAACGCCGGCGCGAGCACGGGCAGGCCGATGCGGCGCCAGTACGTCGCGCGGGAGGCGCCGAGGGTGGCGGCGGCTTCACCCCACTGGGTCTTGACGCCCTCGAGTGCGGGCATGAACGTGAGGACCATCAGCGGCACCTGGAAGTAGACGTAGGGGATGACGAGCCCGGGGACCGTGTAGAGGAAGGTGCCCTCGGCGTTGAGGTCGATGTGGAAGACGGACACCAACCACGTCGTGACGAGGCCCTGCGCGCCGATCGTGGCGATGAACGCGAACGCGAGCATGACGCCACCGAACTGGGCGAGGACGCTCGCGGCGGAATCGATCACGGACCGGACGAGCCCGTCGGGTCGGAGCGCGGCGAGCGCCCAGCACACGATCGCCCCGACGACGGCACCGATCACGGCGGACACGGCCGACAGGGCGAACGAGCCGCCGAAGGCACGGATGACCGACGGGTCGGCGAACGCGGCGAGGTTGGCGAACGTGAACGCGCCGTCGCTCGTGAAGAAGCCGCTGCCGATCGCGACCACCGCGGGGACCGCGAGGAACAGCAGGACGTAGGCGGCGAACGGGGTGAGGCCGAGCCACGCGATGCCGCCGCGGCGCCGGACACGGGGTCCGGCGACGCGGCGGGCGGTGGCATCGGCCGGCTGCTCGCTCGTGACGAGCGTCGCCCCGGCGACCGGTGCCGATGCGGTCGTGCCCGCCGCGGGGGCGGGCACACCCGGTGCCGATGCGGTGGTCATGCTGCTCAGGAGCCCATCGTCGAGGCCCACTTCGCCGACAGCACCTTCGCCGCGGCGGTGACCTGCTCGTCGGTCAGCTCGACGTAGTCCTTCGGCGCGCCACCGGCGGCGTCGAGGGCGTCCTGGTCGACCTTGCCCGACTTCTCGAGCGCGGCGAGGGTGGACGGGAAGGCGCCGGCCTGGAGGTACAGGTTCTGCACGTCCGGGCTGGCGATGTACTCCTGCCAGAGGCGCGCAGCCGCGGGGTGCGGGGCGTCCTTGTTGATCGCCTGCGAGTAGTACGAGCCGAGCGCCTGGCCCTCGGGGACGACGGTCTTCCAGTTCTTGTTCCCGCTCGCGCCGGCCGCCGGGCCCCACGCGAGGTTGTTGTAGGACCACTGGATCACGACGGGCGTCTCACCCGAGGCGACGGTCGCCTGCGACGGCAGCACGTTCTGGAAGTTGCCCGCCTGCTTCAGCTTGCCGAAGTAGTCGACGCCCTTCGTGATGTCATCGGCCGAGCCGCCGTTCTCGAGCGCCGCGAGGTACACCGCCGACGCGGCCTGGTTCGCCTGGGTCGGGTCGCCCGCGATCGAGACCTTGCCCTTGTACTCGGAGCCGAGCAGGTCGTCCAGGTCCTTCGGGGCGTCCGTGATCTTCGACGAGTCGTAGCCGATCGACATCAGGCCCGTGTAGTCGCGGGTCCAGGCGCCGTCCTCGTCCTTGAGGTCCGAGGGGATGTCGCTCCAGTTCGCGACCTTGTAGTCGGTCAGGAGGTCGAGGTTCTGCTGCAGCACGGCGTTGCCGAGGTCGAGCACGTCCGGTGCCGTCGACTGGCCCTTCTGCGACTTCACCGCGGCGACCTCGTCGGCGCTCGAGCCGTTCGGGTTCGCGGAGGTGATCTTGATGCCGTACTTCTTGGTGAAGCCGTCGATGATCTTGCCGTAGTTGGCCCACGACGGCGGCAGCGCGATGACGTTGAGCTGCCCCTCCGCCTTGGCGGCCTTCACGAGGGCGTCCATGCCACCGGCGGACTCGGCGCTCGTGGCGCTCTTCCAGTCGGTGTCGTCCTTGGTCGTGCTGGCGGAGCTCGTGGCCGAGCAGCCGGCGAGGGTGACGATGGCGGCGGCGGCCAGGGCGATGCCGGCGAGGGTGCGCTTGTGCTGCACGGGGTGTGCCTTTCGGGTGCTGTGGTGCGTCGGGGTGGACCGGGGTCCGGGTCCTGGACGATCGTGGACGCGTCCGGTTTCCGGCCAGTGCTGCGGCGGTGAACGGCGGCGGAACAGCGGGTTCGCCTGTACGGTTTCGCTTGTCGGCACAGGCGCCGGCACCGGCGTCGGCCCGCATCGGGCCGGCCGGGTCAGCCCGGTTCAGTCCAGGAGGCACGGATGCAGTTCACGACGACCGTCCTGCAGGCGCGGAAGACGGCCACCGGCCTGCCGGTCCCGTCCGACGTCGTCGACGCGCTGGGCGCGGGGCGCCGCCCACCCGTGGTCGTCACCCTGAACGGTGCCTACACGTACCGGTCGTCGATCGGCGTGATGAACGAGCAGTCCCTCGTCCCGCTGTCGGCGGAGCACCGTGCCGCCTCCGGGGTCGCGGCCGGCGACACCGTCGAGGTCACGATCGAGGTCGACACGCTGCCCCGCGTCGTCGACCTGCCGGAGGACCTCGCATCGGCGCTGCAGGAGGCCGGGGTCCGAGCGGCCTTCGACACGCTGTCGAACTCGCGGCAGCGGGCCCTCGCCGACCCGGTCGTGCAGGCGAAGTCCCCGGAGACTCGTGCGCGTCGGATCGCGAAGGCCGTCGAGTCCCTGCGCTCGTAGGCGCGCCGGGCAGTGACGCGGGCGGCGCACGCTCGCAGGCGAAGATATGTGGCATGTCATCAGCGAGCGGCGTCGTCCGGTTCCCCGCACATCGTCAGTACGAGGCGCTCCGCATCGAGGCGAGCAACGCGCTCATGGGACTGCTGGCCGGCGCCCAGCTGTCGAACCACCTCCTGCAGCTGAACCGCGGGTCGGAACGGCTCCTGCCCGAGGTCTACCCGAACGTTCCCCACATCCGGCGGTTCAACCTCACGGCCGACGCAGCGAGCGACATCCTCGGCGAGGCTGACGTCCACCTCGGTGCGATGAGCATCGCGTACGCGCTCGCCCTCCATGAGGACCACATGAAGACGAGCCTGCTCATGCTCGCCGAGGCCGGGGTGCTCTCCCGCCGACGCGCGCGGGACGCTCACGCGGCAGGGCAGCACGGACTCCTGGAGGAAGCGTGCGGGGACACGCTCGACTCTGTCCCGCTGCAACAGCTGGACGTGCTCAGGCGTATGCGCAACGCGGTGATCCACGACGGCGGGCGCGTGGGCAGCGGTCTCGTCGGCAGCATCGCCTCCCTGTCACCGGAAGCCTTGGCCGGGTGGACGAAGGTCGCCAAGAACGATCCGGCGACGCTTCGAGTAGGAGATCGCCTCCGATTCGGTCACGGCGAGATGCTGCTCGCCCTCGCGGTGACGAAGAACGTCGAGCGGGATTCCAACCGGCTCCTCCAGCTCGGGTTGCCCAGGGCGGAGTGGATCCGCATCGCCGTGGACGATGCGCTGGCGTCGGTACCGGACGTCCTGCGCGGGAACGCTGCGAATCGCAAGGTGCACGGGTTCACCCGCCACCACTACGGTCCGCTCGCGATCGAACGCCACGAAGTGGACACCGCGTTGGTGTCACGGTGAAGAACAAAACGGGGCTCTTCTCGTTGAGCTACGGTCTCCCGCCGGGACTTGCACCCGGGTCTCCGCGTTTCTGTGAAGTCCCCGGTCGTGAACCGGGCGCGGCCCGAGCCGAACTCCTGCGCTCAAGGCTACAGCAAACGCCGCCGATGCCGGAGGTCGACGAGTCGTTCGACGCACTGAGGCGACCCGCGCCTCCCGGACGCAGCACGGCGCCGGACGGAACGCACCCGTGTCCCGTCCGGCGCCGCGGTCCTTCGCGCGCGAGCCCGCTGCCTCAGGCCCGACGCACCCGGAGGGTCACGATCTCGAAGGGCCGGAGCGTGAGCACGACCGGCTCCCCCGACTCCCACGAGTCCCCCAGCGGGCGTTCCAGCAGGTCCACCGCCGCCACCCCGGCGACGTCGAACCCGAAGTCGACGCCGACGTCGGCCGCGCGACCGCCCGACGCCTCGTAGAGCCGCACGACGACGTCGCCGGAGCGGTCCTCGGCGAGCTTCACCGCCTCGACGAACACCTGCGGCGACGACACCGTGACGAGCGGGTCGACCGTGGTCGTCCCCTCCACCGTGCGCACCGGCAGGTTGAGCCGGTACCCGGCATCGGCGGCGTCGAGCACCGAGGCGCCCACCCGCAGTACCGTCCGGAACACGTGGTGCCCCTGGTCGGCGTGCGGGTCCGGGAACGTCGGGGCCCGCAGCAGCGACTCCCGGACGAGCGTCGTGGTGCCGCCGTCGGCACGGGTGTTCCGGGTGATGTCGTGTCCGTAGGTGGAGTCGTTGGCGACGGCGACGCCGAACCCCGGCTCGGCGACGTGCACCCAGCGGTGGGCGCTGGTCTCGAAGCGGGCCATGTCCCACGAGGTGTTCTGGTGGGTCGGGCGGTCGATGTGGCCGAACTGGATCTCGCTCGACGCCGACGCCGCGCGGACGTCGAGGGGGAACGCGAGCTTGAGGAGCTTCTGGCGCTCGTGCCAGTCGACCTCGGTCACGATCGTGAGCTCGGACTGGCCGGCGACGGCGGAGTACCGAGTCGTCAGGGTCGAGGACCCGAAGGACCGCGACACGACGAGTTCGTCGCCGGACACCTCGACCGAGGACGCCTCCAGCACCGTGCCGCTGCGCTGGTAGGCGCGGTCGATGTCCCACGCCTCCCACTGGTTCGGGGTGTCGCGGAACACGGTGTACTCCGCGGCGGCCGCACCCGGGGCGACGGCGTCGCGTCCGGACGCGTGGTCGACGAGCGACACGACGTGACCGGCCGCGTCGATGGTCGCCGTGACGACACCGGTGTCGAACACGAAGCGGTCGCCGTTCCGGACGGGAGGCACGGCTCGCGGTTCGTCGCCCAGCGAACCACCCAGGGCGGTTGCGTCTCCCGCCGCGATCGGCGAGGCGTTGAAGCGCACGACGTTCCCGCTCGAGCCGCTACCGCCGGCGGCGTCCGCCCCCGACGGTGCGTCCAGCAGGGCGCTCCCACCGCCGGCCCGGGCGGTGGACGACGCACCGACCCCGGCGAGCGCCGCGGCACCGCCGTTCGCGAGCGCCGTCGTGGCGTTGCCGATCAGGCCTTCGAGCACACGGGCGACCTCGGCGTAGTTCGCCTCGGCGTTCTCGTAGACCCAGGCGATCGAGGAGCCGGGCAGGATGTCGTGGAACTGCTGCAGGAGCACGGTGTGCCAGGCCTGCTCGAGCTCCTCGTACGGGTAGTCGAGTCCGAGTCGGACGGCGGCGGTGGACGCCCAGAGCTCGGCCTCGCGGAGCAGGTGCTCGGAGCGCCGGTTGCCCTGCTTCGTGCGGATCTGGGACGTGTACGTGCCGCGGTGGAACTCGAGGTACATCTCGCCCGACCACACCGCCGGCGTCGGCAGTGCGGCCTCGATCTCCTCGAAGACCTGCGCCGGGGTGCCGAGGTCGACCCGGGGGGACCCGTCGAGGTCGTGCTGGCGTCGGGCGGCGGCGACCATCTCGCGGGTGGGTCCGCCGCCGCCGTCGCCGAAGCCGTAGAGCAGCATCGAGGTGTTCGCGACGCCGCGCTCCTTGTTCTGCCGTTCGCCGCGGTGCAGGTCGGCGGGTGAGACGTCCGAGTTGTAGGTGTCCGCCGGGGGCAGGTGCGTGAGGACCCGGGAGCCGTCGATGCCCTCCCAGTGGAACGACGTGTGGGGGATGACGTTCGTCTCGTTCCACGAGGGCTTCTGCGTGACGAACCACTTCGAGCCGGCGGCGCGGACGATCTGCGGCAGGGCTCCGGAGTACCCGAACGAGTCCGGGAGCCACGCCTCGGGGGTGTCGATGCCGAACTCCTCGAGGAAGAACCGCTTGCCGGCGACGAACTGCCGCGCGAGGGCCTCACCGCCGGGGAGGTTCGTGTCCGACTCGACCCACATGCCGCCGACCGGGATCCACCGGCCCTCGGCGACGCGTTCCTTGATGCGGGCCCAGATCGACGGGTAGCCGTCCCGGATCCAGGCGTACTGCTGCGCCGAGGAGCAGGCGAACGTGAAGTCGGGGTCGCGGTCCATCAGGTCGAGCACGTTCGAGAAGGTGCGGGCGCACTTCCGGACGGTCTCGCGCACCGGCCAGAGCCACGCCGAGTCGATGTGCGCGTGGCCGACGGCGATCGCCCGGTGCGCGGCGGCGCTGGCCGGCACGGCGAGGACGGGCGCGAGGACCGCTCGTGCGTCGGCGGCCGTCCCGGCGACGTCGTCCGGGTCGAGGGCGTCGGCGGCGCGTTCGAGCACGCGCAGGACGTCCGCGCCGCGGGTGCCGTCGGTGGGCAGCTCGGCCATCAGGCCGCGGAGGACCCAGAAGTCCTGCTGGAGCTCCCACACGGTGTCGTCCCGCTCGACGATCTCGAGCGCCTTCACCTTGTAGATCGGCTTCGTCCCGGCCGTGGAGCGCGACCCGAGCGGGGTCGCCCCCTGGAACGAGTCGCCGCCGATGTCCGGGTTCGCCGCGGCCTCGACGTAGAGCTCGAAGGACTCACCGGGACCGACCTCGAGCGGGACGGTGTCGTTCTTCGGCTCGATGCCCTTGACGGTCGTGCCGTCCGGTCGCCACGCGAGCCCCTCGGCCTGGAACCCGGGGTGGCGCTTCGTGAAGCCGAGGTCGACCCGGAGCTCCGCCGTGGTGCCCGGCGCCGTCCCGAAGTCCTCGGGCACGGTGCCGCGGATCCGGAACCAGGTGGTCCCCCACGGTCGGCCGCCCCAGGAGCCGCCCACCGTGAACGGCTCGTAGTCGGCCGCGACCGCGACGTCGAACGGGACCGGTTCGTCCGGCACGGTCCAGGCGGCGATCTCCACCGGTGCGGACCGGCGCAGGACGGCGGGGTCGATGCGGTCCCGGACGAGCCGGGCGATGCGGGCTTCGACGAGGGGTTCGTCGTGGTGCATGGAGGTGGTTCCTTTCCAGCAGGGACGGGTGTCAGCCCTTGATGCCGCCGGCGAGGGCGTTGCCGCCGCCGAGGCCCCGGGACACGAGCACGTAGAGGGCGATGACGGGCACGGAGTACACGATCGAGAACGCGGCGAGCTGCCCGTACGCGACCGCCCCGTTCTGCCCGAAGAAGTTGAAGATGCTCACCGCGGCGGGCACCTTGTCGGGCGAGAGGAGCAGGACGAAGGGGACGAAGAAGTTCCCCCAGGCCTGGATGAACACGAAGATGAACACCACGGCGATCCCCGGGCGCATGAGCGGGATCACGATGCGGGTCAGGGTCGTCATCATCGAGGCACCGTCGGTCCACGCCGCTTCCTCGAGTGACACCGGGACCGAGTCCATGAAGTTCTTCGCCATCCAGATCGCCATCGGCAGCGAGGTGGCGGCGAGGAAGAAGATGCAGCCCCACACGTTGTCGATGAGGTTGAGCGACACGAACAGCGCGTAGACGGGCACCATCATGGCGGTGATCGGCAGGCCGGTCCCGAACAGGATGCTGTACAGGAACGGCTTGTTGACCCGCATCTTGTAGCGGGACAGCGGGTAGGCGGCGAGCAGCGCGAACACCACGGTGACGACCGCCGTGCCGCCGGAGAGCAGCAGGCTGTTCGCGAGCGGGATGAACGACAGCTCCGGCGTGAGCACCTTCGTGAAGTTGTCGAGCGTGAACTGCGTCGGCATCTTCACGGACAGCGACGCCTGGGTGTCGACCGACGCGAGGACGAGCCAGAGCAGCGGGACCGCGAAGCACACCGCGATGACGAGCAGCACGACGTTCGACACCCAGCGCATCGTCCGACCCCGCGGGGAGGTCATGTGCAGCGAGCCCGGTGCGGTCACCGAACGGGTGGTGGTCTGGTCGAGGGACGGGGCAGTGATGGCCATCAGTCCACCTCCGGCTTCAGTGCCTTGATGTAGATGATCGAGAAGACCGCGCCGACCACGAGCAGGATCGTCGCGATCGCCGTCCCGAAGCCGAGCTGCGAGAACTTGAACGCCTCTTGGTAGGCGAGGATCGGCAGGGTCGACGAGTTGGTCCCGGGACCGCCGCCGGTCATGACGAAGATCAGCGTGAAGACCGACAGCGTCTGCAGCGTCGTCAGCATGAGGTTCGTCGAGATCGACCGGCGGATGACCGGCAGGGTGATGTAGACGAGGCGCTGCCAGCCGGCGGCTCCGTCCACCTCGGCGGACTCGGTGATCTCCTCGGGGACCTCCTGCACGGCGGCGGAGTAGACGAGCATCGAGAAGGCCGTACCGCGCCAGATGTTCGCCAGGATGACGGCGAGCATCGGGTACGTGTAGAGCCAGTTCGGGCCGCTGATCCCGATCGACCGCAGGAACTCGTTGAGCGTGCCCTCGTCGTTGAAGAACGCGTACGCGGCGAACGAGGCGACGATCTCGGGCAGGACCCACGCGGCGACGACGAACGTGCCCACGATCGCGCGGACGGCCTTGTTCGCCGAGCGCATGAGCAGGGCGAGCCCGAGCCCGAGCACGTTCTGGCCCACGACCGCGGACGCGAGCAGGAACACGATGGTGAGGA
Organism: Curtobacterium sp. NPDC087082; assembly: GCF_044745045.1. NCBI lineage: Bacteria > Bacillati > Actinomycetota > Actinomycetes > Micrococcales > Microbacteriaceae > Curtobacterium > Curtobacterium sp. NPDC087082. The sequence goes on from NZ_JBIUZN010000002.1 coordinate 189,200, forward strand.
TGACGGACTTCGGGAAGTCCGGGTCCTGGAACAGCTCGACGTAGTTCTGGAAGCCGACGAACTGCTGGTCGGCGGCGCCGACCCCGGTCAGCGCCGAGTTGGTGAACGACCCGTAGAACGACGAGATGACGGGGCCGAGCAGGAAGATGACGAGGAGGACGACGGCGGGGAGGAGCGGGACCGCTCGTCCCACGTTCCGCAGCGGCTTCCGCTTGCGCGGGACCGGCGGATCGGTGCGCTTCGGCGCACCGGGCGCCGACAGCGTCGGCGCGAGGGGGGTGCTGGACACGGTGGTTGCCTTCCGGGTGCGGAGAGGGGTTCCGAAGGTGGGTGGGGTCGGACGGGAGGCGCGGCGCACGACGCGAGCCGCGCCTCCAGTCCGTCAGGTGGTCGCCGCAGCGATCAGCCGGAGACCGTGTTCTCCTTGCCGACCACCTGTTCGACGGCCTTGTCGTAGGCGGCGGCCGCCTGCTTCGGCGTCTGCTGCCCCGTCATCACCGCCTCCATCGCGACCTGGATCGCGTTGGACACCTGCGAGTAGTCACTCGTCGCCGGGCGGAAGTTGGTGTGCTCGACGAGCCCGGAGAAGAACTTGAACGTGGGGTTCGCGTCCGTGTAGGCGGTGTCCTCGGCGACGTCCTTGCGGACGGCGATCTGGCTGTTCTCGCTGTCGTACTTGAGCGACCCGTCCTTGTCGAGGAACTTCGCGATGAAGTCGAACGCGGCCTGGGGGTTCTTCGAGTTCTTGCCGACCGCGAGGGTCCAGCCACCGGACATCGAGTTGTAGCCGGGCTCCTGGCCGTTCTGGGTCGGCATCGGCGCCTGGCCCATCACGTCGTTCCACTCGGCCCACGGAGCCGTGCCGGACTTCAGCCACGTGCCGGACTGCCAGGACCCGTCGAGGTCGATGGCGAGCTTGCCCTGCGGGAGCCACGTCTGGGCGATGGTCGTCCCGACGTTCGTGTCGAGCGCCTGCTGCGGTGTGGGTCCGAGGTCACCCTGGTAGACGTCCTTGATGAACTGCAGCGAGTCCTCGAACTGCTTCGAGCCGGTGACCCACTTCTTGTCCTTGTAGAGCGTGTTGCCGGAGCCGTCCGCGCCGTACAGGAGCATCTCGAAGCCCTGCATCGTCGAGGCCTCGCCCTGCGCCTTGCCCGAGTAGATGTTGAACGGGATGATGTCGGGCTTCTTGTCCTTGATCGTCTTCGCGGCCGCGAGCACGTCGTCCCAGGTCTTGGGCTGCCACGGGACGGGCAGGCCGACCTCCTTGAAGATGTCCTTGTTGTACCAGAGGGCCCGGGTGTCGGTGCCCATCGGGACGCCGTAGATCTTGCCGTCGTCGCCCTGCCCGGCCTGCTTGGCGTTGTCGTAGAACTGGCTCCAGTCCTTCCACTTCGCCGTGTACTTGTCGAGCGGCAGGAGGTAGCCCGCCTCGGCATCGGCCTTGATGAGGAAGGTGTCCTCGTACATGACGTCCGGCGCGGTCGCCGGCGCCTTGTTCATGAGCGCGAGCTTCGTGTAGTAGTCGTTGCCCTGGGCCTGGATGGGGACGAGCGTGACCTTCTTGCCCGGGTTCTCCTTCTCGTACTCCGTCTTGACGACCTTCATCTGGGCGTCGAGCTGCTGGAAGGCACCGAACTTCTGGTACGCGATCTTGATGGTGTCGCTCGAGGCGGAGCCTGAGCTGGAACAACCAGCCAGACCGACCGCGGCGACTGCCACGGCTGCGAGTCCGGCGATGATTCGGGTGCGGCGTTTCATCGGTGCTCCTTTGCACGGGATGTTCGCGGGCTCCGTCACCCGCGCGCAGGATTACTCCACCGTATTGACTTATCCGTGTCAAGAGCTGTGGCGTGTCGATTCGGTCACGCTCCCGGACGGCTCAGACCCGAGTGGCACCGCCCGTGACCGTGATGCCGCCGGTCGCCGGGACGTCGACGAGCAGCACGCTCGGCCGTCCGACGTGGCGTCCCTGCCGGATCACCACGCGGTCGCCGGGCTGCACGGCCCCGATCTCGCGCAGGTACGCGCCGGTCGACGCCGCCGCCGAACCGGTCGCCGGGTCCTCGGTGATCCGGCCGGCCGGGAAGAGGTTGCGCGCCTCGTACTCCAGCGCGTCGGTGCGGTGCAGGACCGTGACCGTCCCCGCCCAGCCGGCCTCGCGCTTGAGGGCCGCGAGGGGCTCCGGGGCGAAGCGGAACTGGTGGAACAGCTCGACGTCGGCGAGCACGACGACCGGGTGCCAGTTGCCGGCGAAGGACTCGAGCACCGGGAAGCCTGCCGCGACGTCGTCGACCGTCAGGCCGAGCAGGGCGAACAGGCGGTCGCGGAGGTCGGGGTCGAGCGGCCGGGACGCCGGCTGGACGCTCGTCATCGCGACCTGCACGCTGCCGTCCGGAGCGGTCGTGGCGTCGAGGGCGATCTCCCCCGCGGCGGTCGTGAACACCCGGCGCCCGAGGCCCTCGCGCTCGGCGAGCACCACGGCCGTGGCGATCGTGGCGTGGCCGCAGAACGGGACCTCGGCCGCCGGCGAGAAGTACCGCAGGCGCGGGCCCGTGGCGGTCTGCCCGGTGACGAAGGCGGTCTCGGGGTACCCGACCTCCTGCGCGATCGCGAGCATCTCGTCAACGGAGAGGTCCGCCGCGTCGAGCACGATGCCCGCGGGGTTGCCGCCGCCCGGCTCGGCGGCGAAGGCGGTGTACCGGAGGATCTCGTTGTGCACCCTGCGACCGTACCGCCGCGGGCGCGTGGGCCTCGCGGGCCGATCGCGGGCGAGTGGCCCGCGGGCGCGCGTTCGTGAGCAGGAATGGTCGGGTCCGCATCACGAACCCGACCATTCCTGCTCACCGGATCACTCCGAGGCGGGGGTCCCCCGGCGCCGACGGAGCACGAGCACGCCCGCACCGGCGGCCAGGAGCAGGAACGCCGCCACGGCGCCGACCCCGAGCCCCTCGGCACCCGTGAACGCCAGCGCACCGGTCACGGGGTCGATCGTGATCGTGGTCCAGCCCAGCACCGTGCCGTCCTCGGCGGTCACCACGATGCGGTGTTCGCCCGCGGGGGCGTCGGCCGGGATGGTCGCCGTGACCGTGCCGTCCGCCGCGACCGTGGCGGTCTCGAGCAGCGTCGGCGTGGAGAACATCCAGACGTGCACCTCCTGCCCGGCGTACCGGGTGCCGACGCCGATCGTGATCGTCTCGCCGGGGCGCGCCGTGGCCGGGGCGGTGAGCGTGCCGCGGTTCGCCTCGGTCAGGGACGACTCGGACGGTGCGGCGGGCGCACCCGAGGGCGAGGTGCCCGCTCCGGGGGTGGAACCACCGGGCGCGGTGTCACCCGGGGCGGTGTCACCCGGGGCGGGCGTCGACCCACCACCCGGCGTCGGCGTCGGCGTCGTGCCACCGTCGCCCGGCGTCCCGCCGTCGCCCGGCGTCCCACCGTCGCCCGGCGTCCCACCGTCGCCCGGCGTCCCACCGTCGCCCGGGGTCGACGAGTCGCACGGGTAGGTGCCCGTCCGGAGCGAGAACCCGTCCGTGTCGTTGTCGTCGGCGTAGAACGTCGCCCGCGAGCCACCCGTGCAGACACCCGAGATCGCGAAGCCCTCGTTCGCCAGCGTCCGGTCGGCGTTCGACGGCGCCTCGTACACGGTCGTCGCCGCGAAGGCCCCGTCGGCCACCTCGTACAGCGCCGTCCGGCCCGAGCACGCGTCGTCGCAGACCACCCAGAGCGCGTCCAGCGTCGGGTCGAACTGGACGTCCGCGACGACGGAGAACGGCGTCGCGATCGTGGCCACCCGCTGGAAGGCACCGTCGGACATCAGGGCGTACGCGTACACGCTGGCCGTGCCCTCGACGCCGACGAAGAACAGCCCGTCGCCGTGTCCGGTGTAGGTCGCCGGCGTGTACGCGGCGCCGGTGTGCTCGTCCGCGAAGCCGTGCGCGGTGAGCCAGGAGTCCGGGACCCAGGTGACGCCCTCGAGGCCCGCGTTCGCGCCGAGCCCGGGGAAGTCCGCCGAGAGGTTCCACTCGTCGGTGGCGTCCAGCGTCGACTGGGAGCCGTCGGACGTGGCGAAGCGCAGGACGGCCGGGCGGCTCGTGGACGACACGTCGTTGTTCCGCTCGGTCGAGACGTAGACCGCGCCGGGGTCGTCCGACGTGACGGTGACGCCCTCGGCATCCGGGGTGCCAGAACCGTCGGCGTAGTGCAGTTCCGTACCGGCCGCGTTCGAGGGCGCCCATCCGCCCTCGCCGTCGGACACGAGGTGGTAGAGCAGCCCGTCCCCGTTCTGCACGGCCCAGAGCTGCCCGGCGGCCGAACCCGACGTCGAACCCGAGGTCGTCCAGTCGATGCCGCTCAGGTCACCGGTGAAGGTGTCCTCGTCGTCGAGCACCCGCTCGTCCGGACCGCCGGGCCACGCCTCGGCGGTGACCACCCCGGCGAACCGGTTCGCGGTGCCCTTGGTCGGCACCGAGGTCTCCGCGAACGCGCCGGTGCCGTCGGGGTTCCGGCCGTACGTCGTCGCGGCGTGCGCGCTCCACGTGTACGAGTCGACGACGTCGCCACGAGGATCGAAGACCCGCGCCGAGTCCGCCTTGCCCAGCCCGAACCCGAAGTCCTGCTCGTCGAGGACGGTGAAGCCGCCCGGTGCGACGGTCGTCCCGTTCGGGATCGTGTACGCGTGCGTGTCGTCGCTGTCCCGGAACACGTACCCGCCGAGGTCGACCGTGGTCGTCCCGACGTTCGTCAGCTCGACCCAGTCGCCCGGGGTCCCACCGTCGGACTCCACCTCGTTGATGCGCACCGGCGAGGAGCAGTCGTTCGCCGCACCCTTCGTCGACGCCGTGGTGTCCACGAGCGCGCCGGTCCCGTCCGGGCAGCGCCCGTACGTCACCGCGGCGTGCGCCGTCCACGAGTACCGCAGCACGAGGTCGCCCGCCGGGTCGTAGACCCTGGCGGTGTCGGCGCCGCCGAGCCCGAAGTCGAAGCCGGGAGCGGTCGCCGACACCTGGTCGATGACGAAGTACCCGCCGGCGGCGATGGTCGAACCGGCGGGCAGGACGTACGCCTCGTGCGAGCTGTCGTCGTCGAGGAACGCGTACCCGGACAGGTCGATCGCCGCCGACGAGGTGTTCCGCAGTTCGACCCAGTCGGTGTCGTCGCCGTTCGACTCGACCTCGTTCACGACGAGTCCGTTCGGGCTCGCGGCGCCCACGGACGGGTCGTCGTCACCGACGGCAGCGGAGGCGGGCGACGTCGTCAGCACGCCGGCGGCGACGACGAGGGCGGCGGCGACGGACGCGCCGAGGCGCAGAGCACGGGGATGCATGCAGAGTCCTTCTCGGGAGTTCGGGGGGGCCTGCACGACTGTTCAGCATCCGGGCATCCGGCCGGTGGCGGCGAGGTGAACGACAGGTGTCGCGCGCGACACGGGGAACGGCACCGTGTGTCGGACGGGAGGCGCGGGTCGGGCCCGCACCGCGCCTCCCGTCACGGGCTGGTCGCGACCGACCCCCGTCAGCGACGGATGAGGAGGGTGCTCGCCCGCGGCGACAGCGCCGCGTCGAGGACGAGGCAGGCCGCGCCGACCGCGGCCACGTCCGCTCCGCGACCGCTCTCGGTCACGACGACGGGGTGCTTCGGCACGAGCAGCGGCGAACCGACGATCGCCTCGCGCGCAGCGGGGAGGGCCGCACTCGCGATCCGCGACCAGAACGGGCCACCGAACACGACGCGGTCGATGTCGAGCAGGTTCACGATGAGGACGACGGCGTTGCCCATCACGGTCCCCGCCTCGGCCGCGAGCCCCACAGCGACCGGGTCCTCGGCGTCGATCGCCGCGCCGAGTGCGTCCCAGGCACGGTCGACCGCGGCGACGTCCGCGGGTGCGCCGCCGAGCGCGAGCCCCCGGGCCTGCGCGATGTGCACGAGGCGGTCCGGTGCCACCGCCGCACCGACCTCGCCCCGCGTGCCCTCGCCGTCCGGCGTCCCGGCGAGCGAGCCCTGGTCGACCATGATGTGCCCGGCGTCACCGGCGTTCGACCCGACCCCGCGGACGGGCTCGTGGTCGACGGCGAGGCCCACGCCGAAGCCCGTGCCGAAGTACACGAAGGCGAAGTTCCGCGCGGAGGACTCCCCGGCGAGGAACATCTCCCCCACCACGGCCGCCGTGACGTCCTTCTCGAGGAGCACCGGGTACCCGGTCGCCTCGGCGAGCGCGTCGCGCAGGGGGACGTCGCGCCACCGCGGCAGGAAGGGCGGGTCGAGCACCACGCCGGCGTCGACGTCGATGGGTCCGGGGCTGGCGATGCCCACCCCGAGCACGGCCTCGACGTCGACGCGCGCCCCCGAGACGAGCTCGTCGATCGCGGTCGCGATGGTCCGGACGACCTCGGACGGGTCGTCCGCGGTCGGGGTCGACGTGGTGCTCGACGCGACCACGGTGCCCGCGAGGTCGAGCAGCACGTACGTCACGACGGCCGGGTCGACGTGCACCCCGACGGCGTAGCGGCTGCCGGCCTCGAGCCGCAGGATCGTGCGGGGCTTGCCGCGACCGGACACGACCGTGCCGGACTCGGCGATCATCCCCGCCTCGATGAGGAACCGCGTCACGTTCGACACGGTCTGCGCGCTGAGGCCCGTGCGGGACGCGAGTTCGACGCGGCTCAGGCCGTCCGGCGAGCGGCGCACGGCGTCGAGCACCACCGTCCGGTTGAACCCGCCGATCGACGGGAGGTTCGCCCCGCGCCGATGCTCTGCCATGCCGCGACCATACCGCGCTGGTCGATCGTGCACGGTCGGCACAACGGTGCGGTATCGGTCTCCCGCCCCGCTGGCCCCCACACGGGTCGCACGGCTACCCTGAGCGGCATGACGGACCTCCGCCTCGAAGAACTCTCCGCGTCGACCGCTGCGGCGGCGAACTCCCTGACGCTCAAGCCCGGGCAGGAGCAGTTCGTGCAGCCGACGACCTACGGCGTCGCGGAGTCGGACGTGAAGCCGAGCTCGGCGTGGACGCGCGTGGTCCTCGACGGCGACGAGGTCGTCGGCATGATCATCGGCACCTTCGACGAGGACAACGCCGAGGAAGAACTGCGCAGCGCGATCTGGCGCGTCAACGTGTCCGCGACGGCCCAGGGCCGCGGCGTCGGTCGCTTCGCGGTGCACGGCCTCGCCGACGAGGCCCGCAACCGTGGGCTCGAGCGTCTCACGGTCGTGTACGAGCCCGGTGGCGACGACAGCCCCGAGGCGTTCTTCCGCGCCGTCGGGTTCGAGGTCGTGCGTGAGACCCAGTACGGCGACCACTTCGCGGTCCTGCAGTTGGTGTGACCGAGGCTCCCCCCGACGACTTCGGCGCAGCCGTCGCCGAGGTCGTCCGGCTCATCCCGGCAGGTCACGTGATGACCTACGGCGACGTGGCCGCGGCGCTCGGCTCCCGGGCGTCGCGTGCCGTCGGCAAGGTCATGGCGCACGAGGGCTCCGACCTGCCGTGGTGGCGCGTGGTGCGGTCCGGCGGTCTGCCCCCGGTGCACCACGAGGCCCGGGCGCACGAGCACTACCGCGCCGAGGGCACCCCGCTCGTGCAGGGGACGACGACCTGGAGGATCGACATGCGTCGGGCGCGCTGGTCACCCGCCACGGACGCGGACGACCCGTTCTGAGCGGCACCGTCACGCGTCGAAGCGTGTGCCCTTCGGGTTCGACGGCAGCAGGCACATGACGAAGAGCACGAGCGAGCCGATGCCGACCACCACGTGCAGGAACTGCCAGAAGCCCGAGAGGTTCGCGTCGTGCAGCCGTCGGGCGCCGAGGGCGAGGGAACCGATCAGCGTCGCCAACCCCCACAGCACGAACAGGTAGGAGCCGACCGGGTTCTCGAGCACCGGGGTGTCCGGCGTGAAGACCTGCGGCACGAGCTGCAGCACGAGGCCGATCGCGAGGGACGTGATCCACCACCACCAGAACTCGGAACGGGAGGCCCGCCCGGTGAACACGGTGTACTTCCGCCAGAACCGCCGGACGGCCTCGGTGAAGGGTGCCCCGTAGAAGGGGTCGCGCAGGGCCACGCCGCCGGGCTGCACGCTGTCGTCGCTCATGGGTCAACCCAACCACGTGGAACCACGAATCCGACGTGGAACCAGCGCGAGTGCGTGGTTCCACGTCGGATCCGTGGTTCGTCCGACAGGGCCGTCCGAGGGCGTCGATCGACGGTGCCGCTACACGAGTGAGTCCCGCCAGGCCGCGTGCAGCTGCGCGAACCGTCCGGTCCCGGCGATGAGGTCGTCCGGGGTGCCGTCCTCGACGATCCGGCCGTACTCCATCACGAGCACCCGGTGCGCGATCGCCACGGTCGAAAGCCGGTGCGCGATGATCACCGCGGTCCGGTCGGCGAGCAGCGTCTCAAGCCCCTCCTGCACGAGTCGCTCCGACGGGATGTCGAGCGACGCCGTGGCCTCGTCGAGGATGAGCACCTTCGGGTCCGCGATGAACGCCCGGGCGAACGACAGGAGCTGCCGCTGCCCGGCCGACACCCGGCCACCGCGCTTGTTCACGTCGGTGTCGTACCCGTCGGGCAGCGCCATGATGAACTCGTGCGCACCGACCGCCTTCGCGGCCGACTCGATCTCGGACCGTGACGCTCCCGGCTTGCCGAGCGCGATGTTGTCCGCGACGGTGCCGGAGAACAGGTACGCCTCCTGCGTGACCATGACGATCGCGCGGCGCATGTCCTTCGTGTCGAGGTCCCGCAGGTCCACGCCGTCGAGCTTGACCGAGCCCTGCGACGGGTCGTAGAAGCGCGCCATGAGCTTGGCGAGTGTCGACTTGCCGGCACCGGTCGACCCGACGAGCGCGATCGTCTGCCCCGCCGGGATGTGCAGGTCGAACTCGGGCAGGACGACCTTGCCCTTGTTGTACGCGAACACGACGTCGTCGAAGTCCATCTTCCCGGTGGCGTCCGGCAGCTTCACCGGCTTCGCGGGGTCCGGCACGCTCGGCCGCTCCTCGAGCACGCCCGAGATCTTCTCCATCGCGGCCGAGGCCGACTGGTACCCGTTGTAGAACATCGCGAGTTCCTGGGCCGGGTCGAAGAAGCGCTTGGCGTACAGCGCGACCGCGAGCAGCGCGCCGACCTCGAGCGTCCCGCCGACGATCCGGAAGCCGCCGACGACGACGACCGCGGCCAGTGTCACGTTGCCGATGAGCACGAGCACCGGGTCGAAGGTCCCGAACAGGTTGAACACCTTCGTGTTCGCCTGCCGGTAGTCCTCGACGTAGCCGCCGTACTCGTCGCGGTTGCGGGACTCCTTGCGGAACGCCTGCACCGCCCGGATGCCCGTCATCGTCTCGACGAAGTGCACGATCACGCGCGCCGAGGTGACACGGGTGGCACGGAACAGCGTCTGCGAGTTGGACTGGAACCAGCGGATCAGGAACCACAGCGGCACGAGCGACACCGCGAGCACGAGCCCGGACGTCGGGTCGAGCGCCACGAGTGCGATGGCGGTGAACACCATGTACAGCACGCCCTGGATGAGCTGGTTCAGCCCGGAGTCGAGCAGCTCGCGGATCGAGTCGAGGTCACTCGTCTGGCGGGAGATGATCCGACCGGACGTGTAGGTCTCGTGGAACTCGAGCGAGAGCCGCTGCGTGTGCAGGAACACCCGCTTGCGCAGGTCGAACAGGATCGCCTGGCTGATCCGCGCCGCCAGCACCGTGTACCAGGCCGTGAGCACGGCACCGAGCACCGCCACGACGATGTACGTCGCGACGACGCCGAACGCCGGCACCCAGTCGTTCTGCTCCATCACCGCCGGCAGCGCGTTGTCGATGCCCCAGGCGATGAGCGCCGGGCCCGCGACCGTGCCCGCGGTCGAGACCACGACCACGACGGCGAGGACGACGAGGCGGGCCTTGAGCGGCGCGGCGAGCGACCCGAGCAGGGCGAGGGAGCGGCGCCGCAGGCGCTTGCTCTCCGCCTTGGTGAAGTCCTCGCGCTCCTCGCCGCGCACGCCGAGCGTGGTGATCGACGCGGTGACGGGCGCGGCAGCCTGCGTGTCGGCGATGTCGTCGAGGACGGGATCCGCGCCTCCTGGACCGGCCGACGTGTCGACCGGAAGGTTCTTCTCCTGCTGGCTCATGCCATCGCCTCCTCTCGTGCGGTGGCGTCGTCGTCGTCGAGCGACGAGATGACGTAGCGGTAGTGGTCGTTGTTCGCCATCAGCTCCGAGTGGGTGCCGACGGCCGTGACGACGCCGTTCTCCATGAGCGCCACCCGGTCGGCGAGCGTCACGGTCGACGGGCGGTGCGCCACGATGAGCGACGTGGTCTCGGCGAGGACGCGGCGGAGACCGGCCTCGACCCGCGCCTCGGTGTCGACGTCGAGCGCGGACAGCGGGTCGTCGAGGACGAGCACCGACGGCCGCGCCGCGATCGCACGGGCGAGCGCCAGGCGCTGCCGCTGCCCGCCGGAGAGGGACAGGCCCTCTTCGCCGACACGGGTGTCGACCCCGTCGGGCAGGTCGTCCACGAAGGACGCCTGGGCGATGTCGAGGGCCTCGCGCATGAGGGCCTCGGCCTCGTCCCCGGACAGGTCCGGGCGACCGAGCAGCACGTTCTCGCGCACGGTCGTCGAGAACAGCGTGGCGTCCTCGAACGCGACACCGACGTGGCGCCGCAGTTCCGCACGGGTCAGCGAGCGGATGTCGACGCCGTCGATCGTCACGGAGCCGCCCGTGACGTCGTACAGCCGTGGCACGAGCGACAGCAGCGTGGTCTTGCCGCAGCCGGTCAGCCCGACGAGCGCCATGGTCTCACCGGGTCGGAGCTGCAGGTCGACCCCGTTGATGAGGTCCGGGAACTGCGGCGGGGAGTCCTGGTACCGGAAGTGCACGCCGTTGAACGACAGCGCACCGTGCGGCTCCGTGATCGTCTCCGGGTGCTCGGGGTCCGTGATCGTGTTCTCCGAGTCCATGACCTCGAAGAAGCGGTCGACCGCGGTGCGCGTGTCGAACGTCATCGAGAGCAGGAAGCCGATCGACTCGATCGGGAACCGGAGCACCGTCGCCGTCGCGAAGAACGCGAACAGCTGCCCGACGGACAGTTCCCCCTGGCTCGCGAGCCAGATGCCGGCGAGCAGGCAGAGCGCGAACGCGACGTCGGGCACGAGCAGCAGCCACAGCCAGATGCCCGCGATCGCCTTCGCCTTCTCGATCTCGGTGCCGCGCAGCGCCTCGGCCTGTTCGCTGAACTCGTCGAGCTTGTAGCGACCGCGCCCGAACGCCTTGAGCACGCGGATGCCGTGCACCGACTGCTCGACGCTCGTGGCGAGGTCGCCGACCTGGTCTTGGCTGCGGCGCGCGACGACGGAGTACCGGCGTTCGAACAGCAGGCCGTTGATCCACAGCGGGATCGACGCGACGAGGAACACCAGGCCGAGCAGCCACCCGAAGGTGAACAGCACGACGAAGCCGACGACGATCGTCACGATGTTGACGACCAGCAGCACGACGCCGAAGGCCAGCCACCGGCGGATCAGCGACAGGTCGGACACGGAGCGGGACAGCAGCTGCCCGGACTCCCACCGGTCGTGGAACGCCACCGGCAGGTCCTGCAGCTTCGCGTAGAGCGCGTTCCGCATGCTCGTCTCGATGCGCGTCGACGGCCGCATGACCATCCGACGCCGGGACGCGATGAAGAACGCCTCGAGCACGCCGAGCGCGAGCACACCGAGACCCGCGGGCCAGATCTGTGCGGAGTCCTTCGAGGACAGCGGGCCGTCGACGAGCCACTGCAGGACGTAGGGGATCGCGAGCGCGACCAGGGAGGCGCCCATGGCGGCGAACATGCCGCCGATGAGCCGGCCCTGGTAGGGCTTCACGTAGGGGTAGATCCGCGCGATCGCGCGGAAGGTCGAGGGGCGGTCGGTGGACGGGCGCGCCTGGTCTGGCGTCTTGGACATGGATTGCGTCCTCGTGCGTCGTGCCGAGACCCTCTGGACCGGCCGCTGCTGTCGCAGCCGTCGATCTGGAGGCTCGGTGTCCGTTGCGTGGTGGTCGTCGGCCGAGCGGGTCGGTCGCGTCCCGGGCCGTGCCCACCCCGGTGGGGCGTGCTCGGTCCTCGTCGCGGTCGCCCGCCGCCGCGTCGCGCGCGGCGTCGGTTCGGTCGGAGTGCACCGGGAGACAGTCGTCCCCCGGGTTCAGGCGTGGGCTCGCGCTGGCCCGTGCTCGTCGTCGTCGCTGGTGTCGCGGCGGCTCGTCGCGTGCTCGTCGTCGTCGGGCGGTGCCGACGGCTCGTCGCTGGCTGTGGGAGGCAGCCCTACGCGGACAGCGGTGCCGTGACGGCGGGCGCACCCCGGTGGGGGTACGGCGCGACGGCCGCGTGTGCGGGACGTGGGCGGATGCCACGTGCCCCACCGAACGGTCGTGCGTCGGGAGCGGTCCCCACGAAGAGCACGAGACCCGCACGGGCAGCCGTCGCCACGGTTCCGGTCGTCGTGTTCATCGTCACTCCAGTCGTCGTCATCGTCACCGTTGTGTCCGCGGTGCCGCCGGCCGGTGTCTGTCGTGGACACTGGGGCCGTCGGCGTGCCTGTCGCGGAGCCTTACAGACTATTCACAGTCGAACGTGGTGCGCAAGCGTTTCCCGGAGTTGCCGGTTGTTCGACTCAGTGGAAGAAGTGTCGCTCGCCCGTGAAGTACATCGTCACGCCGGCAGCCGTGGCCGCGGCGATGACCTCGTCGTCGCGGACGCTCCCACCGGGCTGGGCGACCGCACGGACGCCCGCGTCGAGGAGCACCTGCAGCCCGTCCGCGAAGGGGAAGAAGGCATCGGAGGCCGCGACGCTGCCCGTGGCGCGCTCACCCGCACGGTTCACCGCGAGGTGGCACGAGTCGACCCGGTTCACCTGGCCCATGCCGACGCCGACGCTCGCGCCCTGGTTCGCCAGGAGGATCGCGTTCGACTTCACCGCACGGCTCGCCTTCCACGCGAAGGCGAGGTCGGCCAGGGTCTGCTCGTCGGCCGGTCCGCCCGCGACGAGGGTCCACGTGGACTGGTCGAACCCGGTGAAGCGGTCGGCGTCCTGCACGAGGAAGCCGCCGGAGATCTGCTTGAGCTCGCGCGGGGCGAGGGCGAAGTCGGTCGGCAGTGTGAGCAGGCGGATGTTCTTCTTCCGCGAGAGGATCTCGATCGCCTCGGGGTCGAAGGCCGGCGCGACGACGACCTCGGTGAAGATGTCGGCGACCGTCTCGGCCATCTGCTTCGTGACGGGTCGGTTGGCGGCGATGACCCCGCCGAACGCCGAGAGCGGGTCGCACGCGTGCGCAGCGGCGTGCGCGGCGGCGATCGGGTCCGCCGCGTCCGCCGGTGCGATCGCGATCCCGCACGGGTTGGCGTGCTTGATGATCGCGACGGCGGGTTCGGCGAAGTCGTAGGCCGCGCGGACGGCGGCATCGGCGTCGACGTAGTTGTTGTACGACATCTCCTTGCCGTGCAGCTGCGCCGCCTGGGCGATCCCGGTGCCACCGGCGCTCGTGTACAGCGCCGCGGCCTGGTGGGCGTTCTCGCCGTACCGGAGCGTCGCCGCGAGGTCGGCGTCCACCGTCAGGTGCTCGTCGAACGACCCCGGCGTCTCGATGTCCCCGCGCGTGGTCGGTGCCGCGGCGTCCGCCACGACGTCGCTGGCGAAGTAGCCGGCGACCGCGGTGTCGTACGCGGCGGTGTGCGCGAAGGCCTGGGCGGCGAGGCGCTTCCGCAGCTCGAGCGTGGTGCCGCCGGCGCGGACGGCCTCGACCACCTCGGCGTAGGACGACGGCGACACGACGATCGCGACGTTCGGGTGGTTCTTCGCCGAGGCGCGGACCATCGCGGGGCCGCCGATGTCGACGTTCTCGACCACGGTCGCGGTGTCGGCACCCGAGGCCACCGTCTCGACGAACGGGTACAGGTTGACCACCACGAGCTCGAACGGCTCGATGCCGAGGTCGGCGAGCTGCTGCTCGTGCGACTCGAGTCGGAGATCGGCGAGGAGCCCCGCGTGCACCGACGGGTGCAGCGTCTTCACCCGGCCGTCGAGCGACTCGGGGAAGCCCGTGACGCTCGACACGTCCGTGACGGCGTACCCGGCGTCGCGGATGGTCTGCGCCGTGGAACCGGTCGACACGATCTCGACACCGGCGTCGGCGAGGGCCCCGGCGAGCTCGAGCAGGCCGGACTTGTCGCTCACCGAGATGAGCGCCCGCCGCACGGGGACGAGGTCCCGGTCGCGGTACAGGCTGGGGTCGGCTGCGTGCACGCTCATGCGCTCGGGGTGCCCTTCAGGTCGGTGGTGCCGTTGGCGATGTCGAGGATGGTCTGGATGAGCAGGCGTCGCTCGACCGGCTTGATCCGGTCATGCAGCGTCGACTCGGAGTCGCCGGGGAGCACGGGGACGCGCTCCTGCGCGAGGATCGGACCGCTGTCGACGCCGTCGTCGACCTGGATCACGCTCGCACCGGTCTGCTCCACGCCGGCGGCCAGGGCGTCCCGCACGCCGTGGGCGCCCGGGAACTCGGGCAGGTACGCGGGGTGCGTGTTGATCACCGCGGGGCCGAACTCGGAGACGACCGCCGGCGGCAGCAGCCGCATGAGGCCCGACAGCACGAGCAGGTCCGGCGACCACGGCCGGATCTGGGCGGCGAGCTCGCGGCCCCACTCCTCGCGCGAGTCGAACCGCGAGAACGGCACCGTGAACGTCGGGATGGAGAACTCCTCGCCCAGACCGAGCCCCTCGGCGTCGCGGTCGGCACCGATGGCGACGACCCGAGCGGGGTACTCCGCGTCGAGGGTCGCCTCGAGCAGGGCCCGGAGGTTCGAGCCGGCACCGGAGATCAGGACGACCAGTTCGAGCACGGGACAACCCTACCGGGCTGCGGTCACCGGTCGTCCTTCGGGCGGCGCCACCACGGCAGCTCGTCCTCGGGGATCTGGTCCGTGGCGTCCCACCGCTGCTGCTGCACGGGCGGCGCGGACGACACCGAGCCGCCGGCACGGGCCCGGTCGTCGTGCCGGTCGTCGACGTCGTCGCGACCCGCGACGAACTCCTCGGTGCTCCACGGGAACGCGGGCTGCGGCTCCGTCCCCGGCGCACGCGGCACGGCGGTGGCGGCCTCGTCCGGCTCGCGGTCGACGTCGGCTCCGGTGACCCGGTCGCGCAGGTCGCCGGCGCGCTCGCGGACGCCGTCGGCCGCTCCGCGCAGGCGGTCGCGGATCGCGCCGACTCCCCCGCGGCCGGTGGCACGCGGGCGATCGGTGACGTGGTCGGCGGGCACCCGGTCGGCGGCGACGGCGTCGGTGCGGGCCCAGTCCGGCAGCGCCACGTCGGCGTCCGGGTCGCGGTCCGGTGCGGGGTCGGATGCGGTTCGGGAGGCGCGGCTCGACTCCGCCGGGCCGCCCGCCTCGGTCTCGGTGCGGGTCGGTTCCGTCGTGCCGTCGTGCTCCGCGACGACCCCAGGGGCGTGCTCGCCGCGTGGTGCTGTCGGGGCGCTGCCCACGGTCGCGTCGTCGCGGTCGTACCGGGTGGCGGCGACCCGTGCCCGATCGCCCTGCTCGGGTCCGCCGCGCCCCGGCAGACCCCGGGCGTCGCCGCCGTGGGCACCGTCGGCATGGCCGCCGTCGGCATGGGCGTCGTCCGCGCGTGCGGCCTCGGCCGTGGTGCCGCCGTGCGTCTCCTCGACCACGAAGCGGTGCACGTCGGTGGTCCGACCGGCACCGGCGCGGTCGAGTGCGGCGAGCAGCGAGCCGTCGGCAGCGGTCTCGGCGTCCGCGTCCGCAGGTCCGTCGTCCGTCTCGTGCCACTGTTCCCGGGCCCACCCGCGCTCGGGCATCCGGACGAGGTCGCTGCCGGCCGCGAGCGCCACCACGGCGGGCACACCGACCTCGAGGGCCGCGAAGGCCCCGACGACCAGCCCGTGCGGACCGACGTCTGCCAGGCGGCCCGGGCCGAACGACCCCGCCGAGAGCCAGGCCACGAGCCCGGTGAGCACACCGGCGACGATGCCCGCCGCGACGCCGCCGAGCGCCCGGTGCAGGGCGGAGTTCGCACTGCCGAGGGCCTGCACGAGCCGGGGGCGCAGGAGGCCGCCGGCCGCGAACCCGGCCACGACCGGCACGAGGACCCAGACCAGGCCGAACGCGTGCCCGGACGCCGGCAGCGCGCCGAACACCGGCAGACCGGGGATCGGCCCGAGCGTCGTGCCGATCGGCGACACGCTGGAACCGGTCCCGATCGCGAAGCCGGGCCCGACGAGCCACGACGTCGCCCAGCCGACGAAGTCCGGCAGGAACGCGAGCTGGCCGACCGTCAGGGCGATCCCGCCGACCACGCCGGCGTGCGACCGCTCGTACAGGGAGATGACCTCGGCGAAGGAGGCGAAGAGGAGGAAGGCGACGACGACCCCGGCGACGGCGACGACCGCAGCCGTCGCGGCGGTGCCGGCACGGAGGCCGAACGCCGCGATCGCACGCCAGGCGGTCGGGACACGGTCGAGCTGGTCGAGCACGCGCCCGGTGACCGGGTCGGCCGGGAGCCCCCGTCGCCGTCGGCACACCTCGCTCGTGACGAGCGCGGGGATCCCGAACCAGAGCGCCGGGAGGACGATCGCCTGCCAGAGCGTCGGCACGGTCGCCGCGGACCGGGAGGACAGTGCGACGAGGAGCCCGAGGACGGCGACGACGCCGGTGCCGACGAGGAGCCCGGTCGTGCGGTGCTCGGTCTCGGCGAACCGGCGCCCGGCACGTCCGGCGAGCCAGGCGGTCACGAGGGCGAACCCGAGCGCCGCGAGCGTCACGTGGATCGGGTCGGTGGCGCCGCTCACGCCGGACGACCTCGCGAGCGCCGAGCCGAGCACGAACGACACGTCGACCCCGTGCCCGACGAGCCACACGCTCCCCGTGGCCTTCCAGAACACGTCCCAGTCGACCTGGAGTCCGTACTCGAAGCCCCACAGGAGCGTCAGCGGCACGAGGGCGATCCCGATGCCGACGCCGACCGTCACGACCGCCTCGATCGCGGCGAGCACTGCGGTTCCCAGGCGGTTCATCGCAGCGAGGATACGTGCCGCGACCCGCTTCGTCGGGCAGCCGCGCGGGACACCGCGCAGGATCGGCCCTTGTGCGGCGGGACGGCGTGCGGCACCATTGTCATGTGATGTATCAGGGAATCAGAAGTCGGAAGCTCCAGCGTGCAGCGACGCTGGCGCTGCGCAACCTGACCACTGCGGCGCCCGTCTTCGGCGCCGCGGACGGCCCGGCGGTGAGCCTGACGAGCCACGGCCGACGCATCGCCACCGTGCACCTGGCCATCGAGAGCATCGCGGCCGGCACGGTGTTGCCGAGCCGACTCGTCCTCTGGCTCGACGACGCCGACGCCGTGGCCGACCCGCCGAAGGGACTCCGCCGCCTCGTCCGCCGCGGCCTCGAGCTCCGGTCGACGCCCGGCTACCGGCCGCACACCAAGTACTACCCGTACGTGCAGTCCCTCCGGACCCACGACGTCCCGCTCGTCACCGCCGACGACGACCTCATGTACCCGCGCGAGTGGCTCGCCCGACTGATGTCGGCACACGCCACCGACCCGACCACGAACACGGCGCACCGCTCGCGCGAGGTCACGTTCGCCGGCGTCGGGCTCGCCCCGTACGCATCCTGGGCCGAGGTGCAGCGCGGCCCGGCGTCCCCGCGCAACCTCGCCACCGGGACCCGGGGCCACGCGATGACCCCCGAGATGCTCGAGGCGCTGCGCGACCGCCACGGCGAGTTCATGCGACTCTCCCCGGCGGCCGACGACGTCTGGCTCCACCGGGTCGCCGTCGAGACCGGGACGGCCGCGAAGGTCACCGGCGCGTTCACCCACCGTGACTTCCTCCACCTGCCGGACGGCGGTCAGACCCTCGCCTCGGCGAACGTCGACGGCTCCGGCAACGACCGGCAGATCGCCGCCGCATGGCCCGCCCACCTCGTCGACACGATGCGCGCGAGCCCGGTGCCGCTGAACGTGCCCGCCTGACCAGCGTCGAGTCCGGGCGCCCACCGATCCGACCGCCGCTCAGGCAGCGGACCCGTCACGGACCTCGATCTCCCCACGCGTGCCCCACTCCGTGCGGGCGAACGTCGCGATGGCGTACCAGCGCATGACCCGCAGCACGGTGAGTCCCCAGACCGCAGCCAGCGGCGCCGTCGCGAAGGTCAGCCACCGCTGCAGGTGCCCCTGGTCGGACCGGATCACGAACACGTAGCGGAGCACGGCGGTGACGTACAGCAGAACGGCCGCGAGCCCACCGCTCACGAGCGTCTCCCACCGGAAGAGCGCTCCGTCGAGGAGCAACTGCAGGAGCGTCGCGGAGGCCAGGACGTAGAGCATCCACTTGACGAGGTGGAGCCAGTACGCGGCGCGCGCGAGCGGCAGGTACCGCATCCGCCAGATCGACCGGATGAAGGAACCGCGCATCCAGCGGACCTGCTGACGGACGTGGTGGTCGAGGGTCGCCGGCATCAGGGTGAAGGCGAAGCAGTCCTCGCGCTGCACGGCACGGCCGCGACGGAGGGCGAACAGGGTCAGCATGCTGTCGTCGGAGAACTGGACCGGCCGGCCGAGGATCGTCTCGCCGAGGTACGTGTCGAGGTTGTCCCGGATCACAGCCGCGCGGTAGAACGAACAACCGCCCGAGTTCACCATCACGGCGCGGAAGCGGGAGAACGCCGAGCGCTCGAACAGCTGGAGCCCCAAGCAGTACACGTCCATCCACCGGGCGAGCAGGCTCTGGCGGTAGTTCGTCGTGAGGATGAGCGCCGCGACCGACTGCACCCGCGGGTCGGCGAACGGCTGGAGTCCGTTGGCGATCGCCCGGTGATCGAGGATGCTGTCGCTGTCGACCGTCACGTAGACGTCGGCTCCGGGCGTGAACCGGACCCCCTCGACCTGGGCGTGACGCTTGCCCTGGTTCACGGTGCGGTGCCACACCCCACGGACGCCGACCGCTCCCGCCTCGCGCAGGAACCACGCCCGAACGACGTCGTAGTCCGCCGCTGTCGAGCCGTCGTCGACCACCACCACGGTCTGCGGGCGGCGCGTCTGCTCGAGGAAGGATCGGAGGCACCGCCTCAGTGCCCCGGGATCCTCGTTGTAGACCGGGACGAGGACCGCGACGTCGAGCTCTGCGTGGGTCGGATCCGTCACGAGGCGTCGCCGGTGTGCTCGGTCGGGCAGCACGGCGAAGAGCAGGTGCAGCCACGCGGCGACGGCGATGACGACGAACACCGCACGGGCCGGTGTGTCGAGCCCTCGGGACGCCACCGTCACCACGACCACCGAGGCGAACAGCATGACGCCGATCGTGCCGAGCACCCGCGCGACCGGTCCGACGCGGCGGGCGCTGGGAAGGCGCTCCTCGACGGTCACGAAGCATCTCCCCGGTCGGAGTCGCCCGACCACCGTCGGGCGAAGGCGCGGAGGACCAGAGCAGCGGCGATGACGACCACCGGGGCGGAGGCGATCAGGAGCGGGAACGTTTCTTGCACCCGGCAAATCTACGACACACAACATGTCGAATATCACCAACGCTCGTCAGGAAATGCGGGAGGGGGGGGGGGCGCCCGCCCCCCCCCCCCCCCCCCCCCCCCCCCCCCCCCCCCCCCCACCACCCCACCCCCCCCCCCCCCCCCCCACGCGGGGGGGGGGGGCTGCTTTGTGTCCCCCGCGCCCGCCGGCGCCGCCGCCCGGCGG
>NZ_JBIUZN010000002.1:208962-466418 GCF_044745045.1 Curtobacterium sp. NPDC087082
GGGGGTCTTGGGGTGTGTCTCTTTTTCCCCCCCCCCCAAAAAACCAAAAAAACAATCATAAAAAAACACCCCACCCCCCCCCCGTGTGGGGGGGGGGGGGGGCCCCCCCCCCCCCCCCGCCTCCCGTCCGTCCGTCCGGACCCGCGAGCGCTACTTGCTCGCGACCACCTCGCGCAGCAGCGCCGCCGTCTCCGACGGCGTCTTGCCGACCTTGACGCCGGCGGCCTCGAGCGCCTGCTTCTTCGCCTCGGCCGTCCCAGCGGAACCCGACACGATCGCGCCGGCATGGCCCATCGTCTTGCCCTCCGGCGCGGTGAAGCCCGCGACGTAGCCGACGACCGGCTTGGTGACGTGCGCCTTGATGTAGTCGGCCGCACGCTCCTCGGCGTCGCCACCGATCTCGCCGATCATGACGATGGCCTCGGTCTCGGGGTCGGCCTCGAACGCGGCGAGCGCGTCGATGTGCGTGGTGCCGATGACCGGGTCGCCGCCGATGCCGATGGCGGTCGAGAAGCCCAGGTCACGCAGCTCGTACATCATCTGGTAGGTCAGCGTGCCCGACTTCGAGACGAGACCGATCGGGCCCTTTCCGGTGATCGTCGCCGGGGTGATGCCGACGAGCGACTCCCCGGGGGTGATGATGCCGGGGCAGTTCGGGCCGATGATGCGGGTCTTGCCACCGAGGGCCTTGGCGTGTGCCCAGAACTCCGCGGAGTCCTGCACGGGGATGCCCTCGGTGATGACGACCACGAGCGGGATCTCGGCGTCGATGGCCTCCACCACGGCGTCCTTCGCGAACGCCGGCGGCACGAAGACGATGGAGACGTCGGCACCGGTGGTGTCGATGGCCTCGCGCACGGAGCCGAACACCGGCAGCTCGACGTCGCCGTGGGTCACGGTGGTGCCGGCCTTGCGGGCGTTGACGCCACCGACGACCTGCGTGCCGGCCTTGAGCATGAGCGCGGTGTGCTTGGTGCCCTCGCCGCCGGTGATGCCCTGGACGATGACCTTGGAGTCCTTGTTGAGGAAGATCGACATGGTCAGTCCCTTCAGGCCGCTGCGGCGGCGAGTTCGGCGGCCTGCTCGGCCGCGTCGTCCATGGTCGCGGCGACGGTGACGAGCGGGTGCGCTGCCTCCGCCAGGATCCGACGACCCTCTTCCACGTTGTTGCCGTCGAGGCGCACGACGAGCGGCTTGGTGGCCGCGTCGCCGAGGATGCCGAGCGCGGCGACGATGCCGTTCGCGACGGCGTCGCAGGCGGTGATGCCGCCGAAGACGTTCACGAAGACGCTCTTCACCTGGGGGTCGCCGAGGATGACGTCGAGGCCGTTGGCCATGACCTCGGCCGAGGCGCCGCCGCCGATGTCGAGGAAGTTGGCGGGCTTCACGCCGCCGTGGCGCTCACCGGCGTAGGCGACGACGTCGAGCGTCGACATGACGAGCCCCGCACCGTTGCCGATCACGCCGACCTGGCCGTCGAGCTTGACGTAGTTGAGACCGTGGGCCTTCGCCTTGGCCTCGAGCGGGTCCTCGCTCGCGGTGTCCTCGAGCGCCTTGTGGCCCTCGTGCCGGAAGTCGGCGTTCTCGTCGAGCGAGACCTTGCCGTCGAGCGCGAGGATCTGGCCGTCGCCCGTGCGGACGAGCGGGTTCACCTCGACGAGGGTCGCGTCCTCGCCCTTGTAGACGTCGTAGAGCTTGACGAAGACGTCGGCGACCTGGTCCACGAGCTCCGCCGGGAACCCGGCCTGCTCGGCGATCGCACGACCGGCTGCGGCGTCGATGCCCGTCAGGGGGTCCACCTCGACGCGGGCGAGGGCCTCGGGCTTCTCGACGGCGAGCTGCTCGATCTCCATGCCGCCCTCAACGCTCGTGAGCGAGAGGTACGAGCGGTTCGCCCGGTCGAGCAGCACCGAGAAGTAGAACTCCTCGGCGATGTCCGCGCCCTGGGCGATCATGACCCGCTTGACCGTGTGGCCCTTGATGTCGAGGCCGAGGATCGCCTGGGCGTGCTCGTAGGCCTCGTCCGGGGTCTTGGCGACCTTGACGCCGCCGGCCTTGCCGCGACCGCCGACCTTCACCTGCGCCTTGACGACGACGACTCCGCCGATCTTCTCGGCCGCCGCCCTCGCCTCGTCCGGGGTGTCGGCGATGATCCCCTGCAACACGGGGACGCCGTAGGACTCGAAGAGGTCCCTGGCCTGGTACTCGAAAAGATCCACGCTGTTCTTCTTCCCGCACGTTCCGTGCGATCGGCATCGGTTACCCGGTCGCCACACTCACCATCGAGGGTCGCTCGATGTCGAGACAACGGCCGGGAGCCAGCCTAGCGCCGGCAGGTGGACGCGCGGTGCGCGCCCGTCACGTCGTGCGCGCACCCGTCGGTCGGGAGGCGCGGATCACCTCCGCCCCGCCCGATCCGCTGGGCGCACCCGTCGAACGGTCCCCCAGCGTCCGCCCGGCAGTGTGGAACGGTGAACGACGCCCTCCGTACCCGCGCCGCCGACGTGTTCGGCTGGCACCTCCGCCCCGACCAGGAATCCGTCATCGACGCCGTGCTCGACGGGCGTGACGCGCTCGCCGTGATGCCGACCGGATCGGGGAAGTCCGCGATCTACCAGGTCGCCGGCCTCGAGCTGGACGGCGTCGTCGTCGTGGTCTCGCCCCTCGTCGCGCTGCAGGAGGACCAGGTCGTCGGACTCGAGCACCACGAGGGCGCTCCCCGCGCCGTCGCGATGAACGCCACGAGGAAGGCCCGCGCCGTCGCCGAGGCCTGGGACGCCGTCGCCGCCGGTGCGGTCGGCTACGTGTTCCTGGCGCCCGAACAGCTCGCGAAGGACGACGTGCTCGAGCGACTCCGCGACGCCGGCGTCGTGCTGCTCGCCGTCGACGAGGCCCACTGCATCTCGTCCTGGGGCCACGACTTCCGCCCGGACTACCTGGCGCTCGGCGAGGTCGCGGAGCGTCTCGGCCGTCCGCCCGTGCTCGCGCTGACCGCGACCGGCTCCGCTCCGGTGCGGGACGACATCGTCGAACGGCTCGGCATGCGCGACCCGTTCGTGCTCGCGTCGGGCTTCGACCGGCCCGGCATCCGGCTCGAGGTCGTCCGGCACGCCGAGGACGCCGAGAAGCGCGCGGCCGTGGTCGAGCAGGTGGCCGAGCTCGACGGCGCCACCGTGGTCTACGTCGCCACCCGTGCCGCGACCACGGAGTACGCGGACGCGCTCGCCGCCCGGGGTCGTCGGGCCCGGCCGTACCACGCCGGCATGCCGATCCGGGAGCGGGAGGCCGTGCACACCGGGTTCCTGGACGGCGACGTCGACGTCGTGGTGGCGACCAGCGCGTTCGGCATGGGCATCGACAAGCCGGACGTCCGGTACGTCGTGCACGCCGACGTGCCCGAGTCGATCGACGCCTACTACCAGGAGATCGGGCGAGCAGGACGGGACGCCGAACCCGCCGGCGCCACCCTGCACTACCGCGCCGAGGACTTCGGCCTGCGCACGTTCTTCGCGTCCGGGGCACCGCGCCCCGCTTCGGTCCGTGCCGTGTTCGACGCCGTCCCGGCCACCGGCTCGTCGCCCCGTTCGGCGGTCGAGGAGGCCTCGGGCCTCTCCGGCCGGACCGCGGGTCGCGCGCTCAACGCCCTGCTCGACGCCCGGGCCCTGCGCGAGGACGTGGACGGGATCGCCCGGGTGCCGGACGGTCCACGGGACGCCGGCCGTGCGGCCCGTGCCGCCGCGGACCGCGCCGCCGAGCGGGAGCGGGTCGAGGAGTCCCGGATCGCGATGATGCGCCAGCTCGCCGAGACGACCGGCTGCCGGCGGCAGTTCCTGCTCGGCTACTTCGGGGACGAGCTGCCGGAACCGTGCGGGAACTGCGACACCTGTTCGTCGGGGACGGCCGACGAGGCCGCCGCACACGTCGCCGACGGCGCCAACGACACGGCCTGGCCGCCGGACGCCCGGGTCGAGCACGCCGAGTGGGGCACCGGTGTCGTGATGAGCACGGAGGAGGACCGCATCACGGTGTTCTTCGAGTCCGCCGGCTACCGCACGCTCGCGCTGGCCGACATCGAGCGGCACGACCTGCTCGAACGGCTCTGACCCGCCGGGACCGCCCGGGCGGGGAAGGCGCGGTCGCTCGACCACCCGTCGGCGACCGCGCTCCACTCCCCCGAGCACCCGCGATGCTGCCCTGGCGGCGTGACCGGCAGGTGTCCCCCGGGTGAACACGACACGAAACCGGACGCCCGTCGAGGCCTGACGGGTAGGCAGGAAGCCCGCAACGGAAAGGAACCACCATGAGCGATCCCGGCATCAGCCCCGTCGACGACTTCGAGGCCCAGCAGCGTCGCGACGACGACGTCGACCGCGAGCACGTCGGCCCGTACGAGGTGGACGAGTCCGAGGAGTCCCTCGAGACCGTCACGAACGACGCCGTCGCCGGCGAGACCGTCGAGCCGCAGCCCGGTGACGGTACCGACGACGGGCCGACCGGTGGCTCGCCGCGCGAGGGTTCCCCCGACCTCTGGGAGCACGACGACGACGAGGACCGCCCCGACCTCGGGAACGACCTCGGCACCAAGCCCCTCTGACCGACGGCCCCCACGGAGCACGGCCCAGTACGATCGGGCCGTGCTCCGTCGCGTCCAGGACAGTGTCCGCAGCATGCCCGCCGTGGCTCGGCTGCTGGCCCTCGCATCGCTCCTGCTCGTCGCGGCCGCGGCGCACACGGGTGTCCGGTCCGGTGTGACCGACTGCGGTCCGGGCACGTACGGACCACCGTGCGGCACGAACGTGCTCTGGGTGCCGCTGGTCGTCGCCGGGGTGCTGCTCGCGGTGGTCGCCGGATCGCCGAGCCACCTCTGGCCGCTCCCGGCGATCTGGCTGGTCGCCGTCCTGGTCGCCGCCGCCACGGGGCAGGTCGGGAGCGCGGCGTTCCTCGTCGCCGCCCTGGTGGGCGGGACGCTCGCGCTCGCCGCCGCCATCGTGATCGACGTGCTCCCCCGCCTCCGCGCCGGACGGCGCGGGCCACGACCGTGAGCGGTCGCCGGACGGGAGGAACGGGGCCGGGCCCGCGCCGTCCCTCCAGTCCGTCCTCGGGCGGGGTCCCGGAACGCGACCTGCGTCGGTTCCTCGCCGACAGCACGCCCGTGGCCGCCGGAGGCCGGGCCATCCTGCTCCAGGTCGCCGACCCTGTGGTCGCAGCGGGGGTCCGGCGGCACTCGGACTTCGCTCGACGGCCGCAGCAACGGCTCGCCCACACCCTCACGTTCGTGTACGCGGTGGTGGTCGGGACCGACGCCGACGCTGCCGTCGCGGCCGGCTTCGTGGACCGCGCCCACCGGCCGGTCGCCGGAGCCGACGACGTGGACCGGCAGCTCTGGGTGGCCGCGACCCTGTACGACTCCGCGATGCGCGCCCACGAGCTGTTCGGTACGCCCGCGGGACCCGCGCTGGCCGAACGCGTGCTCGACGCCTACGCCCCGATCGGAACGGCGCTGCGCGTGCCGGCGGACCGGTGGCCGGCGACCGTCGCCGACTTCGACCGGTACTGGACCCGCACGCTCGCCGGGCTCCGCGTCACCGACGACGCCCGCGGCGTCGTGCGCGACCTGCTGCACCCCCGGTTCGCGCCGCTGTGGGTTCGGGCCGCGATGCCGCTCGTGCGGGTCGTCACCGTCGGGATGCTCCCGGACGCCCTCCGGTCGCAGTACGGCTTGGCGTGGGGGCCGCGCGAACAGCGGCGCTTCCGGCGGACCGTGCGCCGGGTACGGGTCGCACGGGCGATCCTGCCCGGGTGGCTGCTGCGGCTGCCGGGGCCGCTGCTCCTGCGGACGATGCGGCGGTACGCGGGCGGGGGTCAGCCGGCGAGGACCCGGACCGCGTAGTCGCCGACCATCACCACGTCACCGGGTCGGGCCACGACCTGCGCGCCACCGACGCTCGGCTCCTGCGCCCCGGACGCCCGGACCACCACCGTGCCGTTCGCGGAGCCGAGGTCCTCGACCACGAGTCCACCGTCGCCCGTCGGCCGGATCGCCGCGTGCTCGCGCGACACCGAACGACCCGGGTCGTCGAGCAGCACCGCACGCCGTCCCGGTGCCGTCTGGACCTTGCGCCCCAGGACCACCGGCTGGTCGAGCGGCACCACGTTGCCCGGTGCGACCTCGAGCACGAGCCGCGGCACCACGCCGATCGTGGGGAGCGGCTGGTCGGTGTGCACCACGGCGTCCGGCTCGCGGTCGGACACCGGTGCGCTCGGCAGCACCCACGCCCGCGACAGGTGACCGGCCTGTCGATCGCGCTCGACCTCGGCGTGGGTGACGACCGGACGCTCCGGTGTCCCCTCGTCCTTGCGACGTCGTGCCACGGTGTACCCCTCGTTCTGGTTCTTGTCCCCACCTGGTGCGAGATGCAACGGAATCAAGTATCGTCGAACCGCCGGGGGGCTCCCGGTACATCAAATACCGCATCGGGAGGGTATGCACATGGCAAACGTCAACGTCACCTACGACGATCTCCGCAACCAGGCTTCGCAGCTGCGCAACGGCCAGAAGTCCATCGAGGACCAGCTGAGCCAGCTCAAGAGCCAGATCGACAACCTCGTGTCGTCGGGCTACGTCACCGACAAGTCGTCCAAGGCGTTCGACGCGACGTACTCGGAGTTCAACTCCGGCGCGACGCAGACGATCCAGGCGATCGACGGCATGGCCGGGTTCCTCGAGAGCGCGGCGAACACGCTCGAGTCGACGGACGAGCAGCTCGCTTCGAGCATCGGCTAGTCAGGACCAGCACGACGGTGGCCGGCGCCTGGGGGTGCCGGCCACCGCTCTCGCCGCAGGGGCGGCGTCGAACGACCAGCAGCAGTAGGAATCCACCGGGGGAACCGTGGCCGGCACCATCAAGCTCGATCTCGACCTGATCGGGAATCTCGCATCCGACCTCTCGAGGCTGCACGGCGACTTCCAACACGTCGCCTCTGCCGCATCCGACTACAAGACCGGCATCGGCTCGATGACGGTCGGCAGTGCGATCGACGACTTCGCCGGCAACTGGGACATCCGGCGCGGGCGCCTCCAGGAGTCGATCAAGGCCGTGGCCGAGATGGCCGAGAGCGCGCACGACGGCTTCACCCAGACCGAGGTCGAGCTCGCGAACAAGATCCTCGGGAAGGACAGCTGATGGCACGGCCCAGCGACTGGAGCGCCGTCGACATGCAGCTCGACCCGGTGCCCGGCGACCCGGCCGAGATCCGGCAGTCCGCCTCCGGTGCCCGTTCGATCGAGCAGGCCATCACCGAGCAGGTCAACCGCCTCAACAGCCTGAAGGACGGCGAGGGCTGGGAGAGCGAGTCGGGGACGAAGTTCCGCGACTCCGCCGGAGACCTCGCCGGCGCCATCGAGAAGGCCAAGGGCCGCTACACCGAGCTCGCCGCCGCGCTCGACCAGTGGGCGGACGGGCTCGAGGGGCTCCAGCGCGAGGCCGACGCAGCCCTGCTGCAGGCGCAGGACGCGCGGGACGCGCACCGCGCTGCCGCGAACCAGACCATCACGGCCGAGGCCGACAGTCCGGAACACCAGGACCAGGTCGACGCGCAGGACCGGGCACTGAGTGCGGCGCAGGGCGACATCGACGCGGCGAAGGCGATCATCCACCGGCTCGCCGGGCCCTTCGGCGAAGAGGGCGAGTACGGGGAGCTGGCCGGTCGGGTCGCCGATCGCATCCGACAGGGCGCGGACGACGGGCTGAAGGACGGCTGGTTCGACCACGTGAAGCAGGCGATCCACGGGGCGCGCGGCGTGCTCAACGTCATCAAGGATGCGCTCGACGCCGTCGGCGCCGTCCTTCTGGTCGTCACCGTGGTCGCGGCCATCTTCTTCCCCGTGGCGCTCCCGGTGATCGCCGCCATCGGGCTCGCTGTGGCCGGCGCGACGCTGCTGATCACGGCAACGCAGGCGGTGGCGGGTGACGCGAGCGCGGGGGACGTCGGCAAGGACGCCCTCGGCTTCGCACTGGCCGGAGTCGGGTTCGGTGCCGCCAAGTACGCCGGCTCCGCGATGGGGCTGCTGCGGGGCGCAGTGGGAGAGACACGTGCAGCATCGGCTGCCGCTGCGGCGCGAAACGCGAACGCCGGAGTGGGCGGCGAGCTGAGTGCGTTCCTCCGGGGTGGCGATGCCGGCATCCGGGAGGCAGAAGCGGTCGGACGGAAGCCCCTCACGGCGTTGCTCGACACGTACGTGACCGGCGGTCTGATGGAGACCGCTCAGGTCCTCAAGCTCGCGCCGGATTCCGCCCTCGCACGCGAGGCAGCGACGCGCGCAGCGCTGGCCAACGGTGTCGTCGCCGGCTCCGGACTTCCCGGTCTCCCGGATCTGCCGGAACCCGTGGTGAACGTCGTCTCCGCCGCCACGGACTGGAACGGGTACTGGAAGTCGAAGAGCGAGATCCACGTCGGTTCCCTGTGACGCAGTACCGAGTCCTCTTGCCCGACGGGTGGTACCGGTACCCGGTCGACGGCGATCCGAAGCGCGCTTCGCGAGCGTTCGCCGATCGTCACCTGGTCCTCCGCGGTGGGGACGACCCGACGGCCGTGGAGGCACGGTGCCGCGCGCGCGACGACATCCGCTCCGCCTTCAGCACGATGGCGAACGCGGGGACGACGGACCTGTACTTCTTCGACGGCCAGTTCGGCGGAGTGCCGATGAACATGTTGTTCACGGTCGGTGTGGTCTACCTCGGACCGACGATCGCCGATCTCGAACTCCCTGCGGTCGCTCCGGTGCTCGGTGCATCGACGACGCTCACGGAGTTGCCCGTGGGGGAAGCACTCCGGGCGCGGTCCGAAGGAGAGATCGACGGAGGAGGATCGCTGCCGGCGTCGCTCCCCGGTGACATCGCCGCGGCGTTCCTCGCTGCATCGGGATCAGGCGGGCCAGCGAGGACGACTCGCGTGGACTACCTCCTGCCAGTGCCGCAGGAGCACGGCTCCTTCGCGCTGATCTCGTTCCAGTGCGCGGGCGATCCGTTCGTGGACGAGCGCGTTGCACACTTCGACATCCTGATGACCGGCTTCGCCTGGGACGGCGGGCGATGAAGTTCACATGGCCACCGACCGACACGCTCCGTCCACTCGACCTCGAAGCGCATCGTCGTGATCCCTCGAGTGCGCCGACGATCATCAGACTCCTCAACGAAACGGATGCAGCAGCAGCCTGGACGGTCCTCGAGGACTCGCGCGAGGTCGGCTGGGTCGCCGTCCGCACGGCCCCGCTCGACGGCCGTCCCGCCGGGGTCGCCCGGGCTGGCCTCCGTGCGCCTGATCCGATCGGGCCGATCGAGGAATCGATGCTCCCCACGAGCAGCGGCGACGCGCTGCGACTGGTCCAACGCCTCGCGCTGGAACGGCCGGACGGCGCAGCCTTCGTCGTGGTCCAAGCATCGTGGTCCTGGGTCGTGGGTGACGAGCTCGTCGTCCTCTCATCGAGCAGCGCCGAACCCGCACTCGCCGAGCTGTTGATCGCACGCATCGACGCCCTCGCTGCGAAGATCGTCATCGATGCTTGAAACCCTTGCCCGCCCTGCTGCGTCGAGCGACCGGGCGGCCGCTGCGACCAGTGCCATGCGGCTCGTCATCGACGAGCGAGATCGGCTCGTCGTCCTCGACCAGGGCGGTGAACGAACGACGACGGACACCGTCGCCCGCGCCTGGTTCCTGAACGGCGACGTCCTCCCGAGGCACCTCGCGCCCACAGCCAGCAACGGCGCCGTGCTGATCGAGGACGTGAGCGGCAGCCTCTACCTCGTTCCGATCGACGATTGGTGGATGGCTCCCGTCTCCATCGTGCCGAAGGAACTCGCACTCCGCTCGAGCGGTCTCTCCGCGTTGCTCGATCGTTTCGGCACCGATGATCCACCGCCCGGCCACTTCGCCTCGGCCCACGTCCTGACACCCACGGATGAGCGGCGACGCCGCAGGATTCAGAAGATCCTGGTCGTCGTCATCCTGCTCGGACTCGGCGCATTCCTGACGGATGCATTCGGCCCGATCGTGCTGGCGATGACCCGCACCCCCGACGCCCCGGCCTTCGGATGGATCTCGGCCGGTGCAGCCGCCGCCAACGCATTGGTGGTGCTGGTCGTCGCCGCAGGGCGCAGGCGTCGGCCCAGGAGCGCCGACGCGCCGGCACTCCGGCCCGTGGCCGGCCCCTCCTGGTTCCGCAACGCGGCGTCGATCAGCGCGGACGACCAGGGTCTCGTCCTCGTCGACGGGCAGGGCATCGCGCAACGGTTGGCAACACCGGATCGGCATCTCGGGCCGGATGCCCTGGTGCGCGCGGCGTTCGTGCACGACGAGGACCCTCGAGTGCTGCTCATCGACGGAACGGACACCGTCCGCGCGCAGTTGCCGCTGCGTCTGTGGGCGCCGTCGCCGGACGAGGCACTCGTCCTCCGAGAGTTCCTGCAGCGTCTCGGTGTCCTTACCGTCGCATCCGACGATCTGCGCAACCAGCCCGCGCTCGCGCTTGACGAGATGCGCAGCAGCCGCGTCGGCCCGTCGTCGCTGATGCTGCCGAACGTCCTGGGCGCCGTACCCGCGTACCCGTTCCTCGCATCGTCGGCCTTCACGACGGTCGTGCTCGCCGGGGCTCGGTCGGCGGGCCCCGGGGACACCGCGACGATCGTCACGGCGCTGTTCGCCGCCATCGCGGTCGCAACGGTCGCCGCGGTCTTCGTCGTCGAATCGAGTTCGCGCCTCCCCGTCGCTCGCATCCGTCCGGAACAGCACGGACGTCCGGACCAGCCAGCGCTCACCCGACGCCACCTCGTCGCTGTGGGCATCCCGCTCATCGGAGCAGCTGTCGCCGTCTGGTACTTCGAGCAGGGCAACATCTTCTCTGCGACCAGCATCCTGCTCCTGGTGCTCGCCGTCCCACTGGTCTCGTGGCTGACGTTCCGTCGCCGTCGCGCAGAGCGGGGAAAGGCACCGGTCGGGCTCGGACGGTGGATCGTGATCGGAGCCCCGAGAGGAGACGAATGACTCGCCTGCTGTGGAACTACAACCGCGCGTGGACGCTGCTCGACGACGAGGGTGAGGTCGACGAGGTCACCGACGCAGCGGTGGAGCATGCGCTCGCGCAGGCGAAGCAGCGGCCGAAGCGTCGAGAACGCACGGTGCTCCGAACGGTCGTGCGTGACATCGCCGCCTTCCAGACCGCGGCGAAGGCGGAGACCTGCTTCGTGCTCTCGACCACGGCGCCGACGGTCCGAGCGATCGCGTACACGGTCGTGCACACCGTCGCCGGTGTCGACCGCGCGGACACGTTCATCGACGACGCTCGTGCACCGCGGGCGTCCGGCATCGGCGACGCCAGTGTCGGGAGACTCGACCTGCCCGTCGGCCGTGCAACGCTCGTGGAGATGCGGGAACGCAGCACCGGCGGCCGGGGGCGGCCGGTGATGCAGGTCGTTCGTGCGATCATCCCCATCGTCGACGGCTTGAACGAGCTCACGGTGGTCGTGTCCTTCTTCGTCCCGGACGAGAACGACAGCGCCCTCGCTCGGCCCATGCTCGATGAGCTCCTCCGCGACCTGCGCATCGACTGGGGGTGAGCGTCATCGGCGGGGCGGAGACGGTCGCCCACGCGGCCGTGCTGAGCGACCGACGCGCCGCGCGGGGTCAGGTGGAGTCACTCGCTGTCGTGGACGACCGCTTGTACGGCGTGCGGTCGACGGGCCACCTCGCGCTCACCGGGCGGATCGTGGCCGCTTGGGCCCTCGACTGGTCGGACGTCCCGCGCTCGATCGTCGCGAGTCCCGGCAACGGAGCCGTCGCGATCCGCGACGAGCACGGACGCGAGTTCATCGTGCCGATCGACGACTGGTGGATCACGCCGTCGAGCCCGACGCTCTTGTCCACCGCACTCGATTCGAGCGGTCTCGCGTTGCTGATCCAGCAGTACGGAGCATCGGCAACGCTCAACGGAACCCCACGACCCACGGTCATCCTTCCTCGGCCACCGGCGTTCTTCACCCGTGCCGAGCTCCTCGTGCGCGTGGCGGTCCTCGGGGGTGGTGCGCTCATCCCGCTCTCCGTCGCCTCCGCCCTCGTCGTGGCAGCGACGGCGCATCGCCTGCTCTGGGAGTTGTGGAGCCTCCCACAGATCGCGGCATCGATCGCTGTCGTCGTCGCTGCCTTCTCGGTGATCATCGGCAGGCGACGGATCACGAGGGAACCGACTGACGCGGTCCGACCACACGGACCAGCTTGGTTCACGAGTACGGCATCGCTGTCGGTCAACGGTGGTCAGCAGCTGGAGCTCACGGACGGCCAGGGCATGTGGCGCCGTCTGGAGACTCCCTGTTCGACGCTGTCCCCGATGGCGGTCAGCCGTGTGGTGTTCACCGACCACGCTCGTCGCACTGCTCTGCTGGTCGACGGCACCGGTACCGTTCGCGCAGAACTGGATGCAGCGACCTGGTACCCGGACGGACCCGACCAGCTGACGGCGCTCTTCAACGCATCCGGCATCCTGACGGCGCATCAACCGGACGTGCGGTCTTCTCCGGCGCAGCGCCTCGACACCCGATCCAGCCTGGACATCGCGAAGGGATCACTGTCGTCCTGCAACGAGCTCGGGGTCGCACGGGTGACGCCGGTCCTCGTCGCAACCATGTTGCCGGTCCTGGGTTCTGCGACGTCGTTCGCCGCGGGACTGCCCTGGGCCGGTGCACTGTGCCTCGCGCTCGCTGCGACGAACGTCGGCCTCACCTGCTGGCTGGGCTGGACGGAGACGTCTGTGCGCGTCGGCGACCCGACGAGAGTCGCGGTCGACAAGCCCAACCGGATGAGCGGACGGTCCGCAGCGCTGACGATCGTCGTGCTGGCTTCGCTGCTGACCCTGCTCTGGACCGTTCCGGCCCAGCGCTGGGACCTCGTCGTCGCAGCCGTCTTGCTCGCGATGGCCCTCCCCGGTCTCGCTTGGGTGGCGTACCGGCGTCGAGCACTGATCAACGGGAGCGGCCCACTGGCGCTCCACCGGTGGTGGCTCAGCGGCGCATCACGAGGAGAGGAATCATGAAGAACCTGCACTTCCGCCGATCGACGCCTGGACGTTCATCGAGCCCGGGGCGCCGGATGAAGTCGGGACGGCCGCTGCCACTCGCGCGGTGAGCTTCGCGGAGACGGCCGTGTCGTCGAGGGACCGTGCCCGCCTCGTGCGCGAGTTCAGCGACCTTGCTCGGTACCGCGACACGTTCGAGGCGCCGGACTTCGCCGTCCTCACCACGAACAGACCGTCAGTGCACGTCATCGCGCACACCGCGGTGCACTACCTCGTCGGAGACGGAGCGGCCGACTTCGTGATCGACGACTCCTGGGCGGAGCGCCGCGATGGATCGCTCACTGCTGACCCCGAGATCACGACGACACGCACCGCGCTGGGTACCGCCACACGGATCCTGCTCAGACACACTTCGGAACCGAGCAGGTTCCTCCGGAGACGATCCGTCAAGACCTCGGTCCGATGGGTGCAGCCGTTCTCCGACGAATCGCTCTCCCGCACGGCCGTGCTCACATCGGTGATCGCGCACGAGAGCAACGTCGATCTCGCGCTGCCGCACGTGGACCGGCTCGCGCTCAGCCTCGAACTCCGGGAGACGTCATGAGCGGCGCCGCGGACCCGACGCCCGTCGGCCTCCCCGACCTCGAGGGCCTCGCCGGCGCGGACTGGTTGGTCGTCCCGCTGCCGGAGGACGTCCGGGGCAAGCCGAAGCGCTGGGCGAACTCGACTACCTACCGGCTCTTCCCCTGGTACGTGCGACCGTTCAAGACCGTGGAGGTCATCTTGACCGCTGGGTCGCTCGAGCAGCACTGCAGGATGAGCGCGCCCGACCTCCGGTTCGTGTTCTTCCGCCCGCAAATCACATCCCCGACGGACACGACGACCGTCTCCGTCACCGCGACCGGAGACAGACTGGACGCTACCGGCATCCCGCCCTTCGAGGGCCTCCGCGCCGGCGCCCAGACGGTGTGGGAGCAGACAGCGGAGACGTGGCCGTTCGTCGATGCGACGGGAGCCGTGGTCGCGCGCTGCTGGCGTTTCCGATCCGGCACCCTGACCATCACGGTCACCGGTCTCGGCGATCACGCTGAGGCCTTCACTGCCGCTGAGACGTCCCTGGAGGCGTTCGTCCGACGCATCCACAACGCGAGGTGAGCGCTGGGGCTGGACGCGTCGCAGGTGAGCCGACCCGTTCCCCTGCACCGCGCCTCCAGTCCGACCGCCCATCCACAAGCCGGACGCAACCCGGCCTGCGCGGCGCAGGAACCTGCGAGAATCGACCCATGAGCGGCAGCACGACGCTGCGGGGGGCCTCGACGGGGTGCTCCGCGACGACCAGGACCCACGACGTGGCAGGTGCCGCGTGCGCCTGACGTTCACCGCGACCCACCTGCCGACCGACGCCACCGCGGACTTCGTGGTCGAGTGCGACGAGGACACCGTCCTCGGCGAGGTCGTCGAGATCGTCGCCCGTCGCTTCGGCCTGAGCGCCGAGTCCATCGTCGAGGTCGCGGTCGACGCCGTCCCGACGACCCCGCACGCCCGGCTCGGTGACGGTGTCCTGCTCGAGGGGTCCCGCCTGACCTTCGGCGCCCCCGCGCCGGTCCTCCCGCTGCCGGCCGACCTGCCGAGCGTCCGCATCGTGGGCGGGCCCGGAGCCGGCACGGTCGTGGTGCTGGACGCGGGCATCGCACACGTCGGTTCCGCTCCGGACGCCACGGTGCACCTGCCGGACCGCACCGCCCCGGAGTACGCGGCGATCCTGCGCCTCGACCTCAACCGGCGGTTCTCGATCATCCCGACGCGCGGCTCGCGCGTCCTCCTCGACGGCACGGAGCTCGACGAGGAGACGTCCGTCGAGCCCGGCAGCGTCGTCACGATCGGCGACACGCTGCTGTCGGTCGCGGTCCCGGACGCCGACC
This sequence comes from Curtobacterium sp. NPDC087082, assembly GCF_044745045.1. NCBI lineage: Bacteria > Bacillati > Actinomycetota > Actinomycetes > Micrococcales > Microbacteriaceae > Curtobacterium > Curtobacterium sp. NPDC087082. The sequence continues at coordinate 223,948 of NZ_JBIUZN010000002.1, forward strand.
GGGCGGCGATCACGCTGACACCAGGTGGCGGGACGCTCGACTACACCCGGCCGCCGCGCCTGCTGCCGGAGGAGACCCCGACGGTCTTCAAGCTGCCGGCGGCGCCGGGGCAACAGTCGCGCCGCTCCATCCCGATCATCGCGGCGCTCGCGCCGCTCGGCATGGCGGCCGTGATGATCTCGATCTTCCACAACGTCGCGTACCTGGCCTTCGGCCTCATGTCGCCGATCATCATGTTCGGCAACGCCTGGTGGGACCGCCGCAACGGCAAGAAGACGCACCGGCAGCGGGTGGCCGAGTACGAGGAGACGAAGAAGGCGGTCGAGGCGGACGCCCTGGAGGCAGTGGTCCGGTACCAGCGCGAGTCACGCACCAGCGCGCCCGACCCGGCGACGGTGCTCGACATCGCCCTGCGCCGTCGCGCCCGGCTGTGGGAGCGTCGGCGGACCGACCCCGACTACCTCACGCTGCGCGTCGGCACGGCGGACGTGCCGTCGGGCGTCGTGCTCGAGGACCCGGCAGCGCTGGAGCACCGGCGGGCGGTCGACAAGCTGGCCGAGGACGTGCCGGTCGTGGTCGACCTCGGCGAGCACGGGGTGGTCGGTGTCGCCGGACGCGACGAGCACACCAGGCACCTCACGTCGTGGCTCGTGGCGCAGCTCGCGGTGCTGCAGAGCCCGCGGGACACCCAGTTCGTGGTGCTCACCGACGCGCAGTCCGCCGACGAGTGGGCGTGGCTGCGATGGGTGCCGCAGGCGCGACCGGGCTTCGGGCAGGACGCCGTCATCGCGATCGGCAACGACGCCGAGACGCTGGGCGCGCGGGTCGCCGAGATCGGGCAGCTCATCGACGCACGGCAGCGGGCGATGCGCGAGTCGAACGTGCGGGGGATCCCCGGTCCCGACGTGGTCGTGGTGCTCGACGGCGCTCGACGGCTGCGCGCACTGCCGGGCCTGATCCGCATCCTCAAGGAGGGCCCCGCGGTCGGCGTCCGGGCGATCTGCATCGAGGAAGAGGCACGCCTGCTGCCCGAGGAGTGCTCGGTCGTCGTCACGGTGGGTCCGGAGCGCATCCGTGTCGCCACCCAGCGTCAGGCGACGGTCACCGACGTCCGACCGGACCGCATCCCGGACGGCTGGTTCGAGACCGTCGCCCGGGCGGTGGCGCCGATGGTCGACGCCGACGACGAGAGCGATGCCGGTGGGCTGCCGTCGTCGTCGCGACTGCTCGACGTGATGCTGCTGGAACCGCCGACGGCGCGGGCGATCACGGGCAAGTGGAACGTGCGTGCGCGCACCACCGAGGTGGTCGTGGGCGAGAGCCTGGACGGCCCGTTCGCGTTCGACCTCCGCAAGGACGGCCCGCACGGCCTGGTCGCCGGCACGACGGGGTCGGGGAAGTCCGAGCTGCTGCAGACGATCGTCGCGTCCCTGGCGGCGACGAACACCCCGGAGGGCATGAACTTCGTCCTCATCGACTACAAGGGCGGTGCGGCGTTCCGCGACTTCGCGCCGCTGCCGCACACGGTCGGCATGGTGACGGACCTCGACACGCACCTGGTGGAACGCGCCCTCGAGTCGCTCGGCGCCGAGCTCCGTCGCCGCGAGCACCTGCTGGCCGACGCCGCCGCGAAGGACATCGAGGACTACGTCGACCGCCTCGTCCGCGGTGAGCCGCTGCCGCCGATGCCGCGCCTGCTCATCGTGATCGACGAGTTCGCGAGTCTCGTGCGCGAGCTCCCGGACTTCGTCACGGGCCTGGTCAACATCGCACAGCGGGGACGGTCGCTCGGCATCCACCTCCTCCTCGCCACGCAGCGTCCGACGGGTGTCGTGTCGAACGACATCCGCGCCAACACGAACCTCCGGATCGCGCTCCGGGTCACGGACTCGAGCGAGAGCACCGACGTCATCGACGCCGGTGACGCGGCGCAGATCCAGAAGAGCACGCCCGGCCGCGGGTACATCCGGCTCGGTGCCGGCGCGCTGCTGCCGTTCCAGGCCGGTCGGGTGGGCGGCCGGCGTCCGGGGCTGTCGACCGGACGCAAGCAGGTCTGGGCCGGAGCCGTCTCGTGGTCGTCGCTCGGCACCACCCCACCGGCGCCACCGAAGTCGAAGGAGCTGCAGGCGGAGGAACGCACCGACCTGCAGGAGCTGGTCGGTGCGGTGGCCGAGGCGGCGACGGAGCTCGGTGGACCGGCTCCCTACCGTCCGTGGCTCGACGCCCTGCCGGAGACGCTGCTCTTCACCGACCTGAACGACCGGGCGTGGGAGCTCGACGACAGCAGCACGACCGATGCCCGGGTCGGCCCGCTGCCCTTCGCGCTGCAGGACTTCCCGGCCGAGCAGGCGCAGCGCGTCCGGAGCCTCGACCTCGACTCGGACGGGCACCTCTACGTGGTGGGTGCTCCACGGAGCGGTCGGTCGCAGGTGCTCCGCACGATCGCCGCCGCGGTCGCCCGGAACACCTCGGCAGCCGACGTCCACGTGTACGCGCTCGACTGCGGCAACGGTGCGCTGCTGCCGATCCAGGCCCTCCCGCACGCCGGCGCCGTCGTGCAGCGTGTGCAGACCGAACGCGCGCAGCGTCTCCTCACGAAGCTCACCCAGGAGCTCGCCCGCCGGCAGCAGGTCCTCGCCGACGGCGGGTTCGCGAGCATCGTCGAGCAGCGCGCGGCGGCGGTCGTGCCGGCCGACCGGCTCCCCCACATCGTGTTCATGCTCGACCGGTGGGAAGGGTTCGTCGGCTCGCTCGGCGAACTCGACCACGGTGCACCGACCGACCAGGTGATGACCCTCCTGCGCGAAGGGGCGAGCGTCGGCATCCACCTGGTGGTCACCGGGGACCGTCAGCTCCTGTCGAGTCGGATGGCGACCCTGGTCGAGGACAAGCTCGTCCTCCGGCTCTCCGACCGCGGTGACTACGGCCTCGCGTCGCTCAACCCCCGCAAGCTGCCCGAGCAGGTCCCGGACGGACGGGCGTTCGCGTCGGAGTCCGCCACCGAGACGCAGATCGCCCTGCTCGCCGCCGCCGGCACCGGCCAGTCGCAGGCCGCGGCGATCACCGCGCTCGCGACCTTCGCGACCGAACGCGACCGCTCCGTCGAGCGGACGCGTCGGCCGTTCCGCGTCGACCAGCTGTCCGGGCCGGTGCCGTTCGACCGGGCGTGGGAGATGCGCGACGACGACGCCGCCCTGTTCGGCCTCGTCGGCATCGGCGGGGACGACCTCACCGCCATCGGGCCGGACCTCGCCGCCGCGGGCTCGTTCGTCGTGGGCGGTCCCGCGAAGTCCGGTCGGAGCTCCGTCCTGCTGTCGATCGCACGGTCGGTGCTGCGCGAGGGGGGCGAGATCGTGCTCGTCACCCCGCGGCAGTCGCCCCTGCGCGCCCTCGCGTCCGAACCCGGCGTCCTCGGCGCGCACGAGGGCGTCGACGTCACCGAGGCCGACCTCGCACCGCTGTTCGACGGACAACCCGGCCGCCGGGTCCTCGTCATCGACGATGCCGAGCTCGTCAAGGACGCACCCGCGAAGAGCTGGCTGCAGGGCTTCGTGAAGAGCGCGGCGGACAACGGGCAGGCCATCGTCGCGGCAGGGTTGACGGCCGAGTTCGGCGTCGGGTTCACGGGCTGGCAGGTGGACATGAAGCGACGTCGGTCGGGGGCGCTCCTCAGCCCGCAGGCGATCACCGAGGGCGACCTGCTCGGCATGCGCCTGCCGCGCAGCAGCATCGTCGAACGGGTGCAGGTCGGCTCCGCGCTGGTGCACCTCGGCGACGGCGAACTGGTGTCGGTGCAGGTTCCGGTCCCGTGATCGCACCCCGGTTCTTGTCACACTGACAAATACCGTGGTACGGTCGGGTCATGGCAGTCGAACTCAGCACCCGGACCACCCGGGGCACCCAGGCGACACCGACGTTCTCCACCATGCGGTTCCCCGCCGGTGAAGCACACGTCAAGGTCGCACACGACGCCGACGCGGGGGACCTCATCGAGATCGCGACCCTGCGCGGCACGAACGGCGACGACCTCCTCATGCTCGGCATGTGGGCGGACGCCGTCCGGCAGCGCGGATCCCGGTCCGTCGCCCTCGTCCCGTACCTGCCCGGCGCCCGGCAGGACCGCGGCCTCCCCTTCGGCGCGAAGGTCTACGCCGACGTCGTCAACGGCTTCGGGATCGACCAGGTCATCGCGTTCGACCCGCACTCGCCGGTGATGGTCGACCTGATGGAGCGCCTGACCGTGGTCACGAGCGAGACCGTCGTCCGCGACCAGGTCGTCGCCGGCTCGGACTACAGCGGGATCATCGCCCCCGACAAGGGCGCGGTCGCGCGGGCGACTGCCGTCGCCGACGCCTGCGGGTTGCCGGTGTTCCGCGCCGAGAAGCAGCGCAACCCGGACACCGGCAAGCTCGACGGCTTCACGTGCGAGCCGCTGCCAGACTCCGGTCGCCTGCTCGTCGTCGACGACATCTGCGACGGGGGCGGCACGTTCATGGGCCTCGCGACCGCGACGGGGCTGACGAAGGACCGCCTCGGCCTCTGGGTCTCGCACGGCGTCTTCTCCGGCCGGGCCCCGCAGCTCGCCGAGCACTTCGGGGAGATCGTCACGACGGACTCCTACCCCGCGCAGAACGCCATCGAGGGCCTGCGCACGATCGAACTCACCCCTTACCTGACGGAGCAGATCCGATGACGCAGACCGACACCACCACGACCGGCACCGACGGCACCACCGGCATCGCGCCCCGCCTCACCGGCCCGAGCCCGATCGCCCCGCTCCTCGCCGTCGACGGCTACAAGCACTCGCACCGGCAGGTCTACCCGGCCGGCACCACCCGGATCCTCATCAACTGGACGAACCGTTCGAACGCGCACATGCCCGAGTCGACGCACGCCGTGGTGTTCGGCCTGCAGGCGTTCATCCAGCGCTCCCTCGTCGAGGCGTGGGCGCCGTTCTTCGCCGCGGACGAGGACGAGGTCGCCGGCCTGTTCGAGCAGGCACTGCAGGGGTACTTCGGCCCGAACCACATCGGCACCGAGCACATCCGGGCACTCCACCGCCTCGGGTACCTCCCGCTCGAGATCCGCGCGCTCCCCGAGGGAACCCTCGCCCCGATCGGCGTCGCGACCCTCACCGTCGAGAACACCGTCGACGAGTTCTTCTGGCTGCCGAACTACATCGAGACGGCCCTGTCGGCCTCGATCTGGCACCCGTCGACCGTCGCGACGAAGGCACTCGAGTACCGCGACCTCATGGAGGACTGGGCCGCCCGCACCGGCGCCGACCCGGCCAGCATCGACTTCGCCGCGCACGACTTCTCCTTCCGAGGGCAGTCGAGCATCGAGTCGGCCGCGGCCGGTGGCGCCGGGCACCTCCTCTCGTTCCTCGGCACAGACTCGATGCCGTCGCTCGACTTCATCGACCGCTACTACCCGGGTGACAACGGCTGGGTGGCCGCGAGCGTCCCGGCCACCGAGCACAGCGTGATGTGCGTGCGCGGCGCCGAGGGCGAGCTGGCGACCTTCGAGCAGATCCTCGACGTGTACCCGACGGGCATCGTGTCGGCCGTGAGCGACGGGTTCGACCTCTTCAAGGTGATCACCGAGACGCTGCCGCAGCTCAAGGACCGGATCACGGGTCGCGACGGCAAGCTCGTCATCCGCCCGGACTCGGGCGACCCGGTGGACATCGTCACCGGCACCGTGCACGGGGTCGACACCGCGGCACTGACCGACCCGGCCCGCAGCCACGAGGAGAAGGGTGTCGTGGAGCTCCTCGACGAGATCTTCGGGCACACCGTGAACGACCAGGGCTTCAAGGTCCTCGACCAGCACATCGGCGTGATCTACGGCGACAGCATCACCCTCGACCGTGCCCGCCGCATCTACGAGCGACTCGCCGCCAAGGGCTACGCGAGCGACAACATCGTGCTCGGCATCGGCTCGTACACGTACCAGTACATGACCCGCGACAACCTCGGCAGCGCGGTCAAGGCCACCTGGGCGCTGGTGGACGGCGAGCCCGTCGACATCCAGAAGGACCCGAAGACGGGCAGCGGCAAGAAGAGCGCGAAGGGCCGGATCGCCCTGCACCGCGACGAAACCGGCGAGATCCGCCAGACCGACCAGGCCACCGCCGAGGACGAGGCGACGAGCCTGCTCCAGCCCGTGTGGGTCGACGGTCGGTTCCGGGTCCTGCAGTCGTTCGCGGACGTGCGGGAGACCCTCCGCCGCGAACGCACCGAGCGCGCCGACCGCGCGGCCCGTCAGACGGCGGCGTGACGGACGGCACCTCGGCGGCCCGCGACCAGCCGCTCATCGCGATCGACGTCGTCCCGATGTCGTTCACGACGAGCGACGGGTTGCGGGTCGCCACCGCGCGTCGCCAGTACGCGCCGTACGCGGGCCAGGAGGCGCTCCCCGGCGTGCTCCTGGAGGGTGCGGAACTCCTCGCCGACGGTGCACGACGCGCACTGCGCACCAAGACCGGGATCGACGCGGCGGCGGTCCGGCACCTCGCGCAGGTCGGTGCGTTCGACGGACCCGACCGCGACCCGCGGAGCGCCGCGATCAGCGTCGCCTTCCTGGCCGTCGTGGCACCGGCGGTGACGACCCCGACGCCGGTCGCGGCGGCCGCTGTGGTGGCCCCGCCCTCGGCCGGACCCGCGGTCTGGCGCGTGCCCGGGGGAGACGACCCGCGCCTCCCGTTCGACCACGACGCGATCATCCGAGCCGCCCTCGACCACGTCCGCACCCGGATCTGGCGCGACCTGCCGCTCACGCGCGCGTTGCTCGGCGAGGTGTTCACCACCTCCGACGCCTCCGCGCTGCAGACCGCACTGACGGGCGTGCAGCCGGACCCGGGCAACACGAACCGGGCGCTGCGGACCAACCCGGCGCTCGTCCGGGCCGACGCACCGGCCACGGCCGCGGTCCGTGGCGGCCGTCCCCCGGCAACCTGGACGTGGGCGGGCTGATCGCGGTTGGGTGGGGGCATGCCCTCCGCCCCGCTGTCCGGTGACACCTCGTTCGCGTTCCCGGAGTACACCGACCCGCCAGCATCACCGTTCGACGTCGCCCGCACCTGGATCGACGAGGCGCGGGACGGCGACGTGTCCGAGCCGATGTCGATGACGCTCGCCACCGCGGGGTCCGACGGCCGGGTCTCGGCGCGGACCGTGGACGTGAAGCGGCTCGACGACCGCGGGCTCGTGTTCGGGACCTCGACGCTCAGCCCGACGGGCCGCCAGCTCGACGACAACCCGTTCGCCGCGCTCCAGGTGTACTGGCGGGAGACCATGCAGCAGCTGCGGTTCGAGGGCCGGGCCGTGCAGCTCTCCGACGCCGAGTCCGACGCGCTGTTCGCCGACCGGTCGCCGAAGTCCCGCGCCGCCACCGCGATCGCCGACCAGTCCTCGGTGCTCGAGCCTCGGACGCTGCAGGACCTCATCGACGACGCGAACGCGCTGCTCGACGAGTCCGAGGACGACGTGCCCCGCCCGGAGGGCTGGGTGGCGTGGCGACTCGAGCCGGACCGCGTCGAGTTCTGGCACGGCAGCCGCGACCGGATGCACCGGCGGTTGCAGTACGTGCTCGCCGACGGTGCGTGGTCGGCGGCGCGGCTGCAGCCGTAGCGCGCCGCGAGCGGCGGGCGGCCGCTGGCCTGCCGACCGCACAACCAAAGTGCGCTCGAACCACGCAATCCCGTGGCTCGAGCGCACTTTGGTTGTGCGAACGCGAACCGACCCAGCCGCCGCCGCGCGCGCGGGGCGGGGCGCCGCGCGCCCCGCCCCGCGCCGCGCGCGCCCGCGCTACCGCGCGATCGGGTTCGGCATCGCCCCCGCCCGGATGAGCGACGACGACTGGTCCGCCAGGTCCACCATCGACAGCGTGTTCCGCAGCTGCAGCCGGTTCAGGCACGAGTGCTCGAACGCCGGCACCCGCAGGTCCAGCGGCCGCCGGCGCTCCGGGTGGGCCGCGGCGTGCGCGTCGACGCACTCCCCCACCACCTGCCAGAACCGCGACTCCGGCAGGACCCCGTCGTCGTCGAGGATCGCGGCGACGAAGCGCAGCACCCCGTCGAACACGTCGGTGAACACGGCCAGCGCCGCTTCGTCGTCGTCCACCGGGTGCACGATGCGCTCGATGTCGGCGGGCACCGGGCGGTCGGCGTGCCGCCCGAGCACCGCGACCTCCTCGCCGATGTCCTTCATCACCGCGCGCACCACGACCCCGTCACGGACGACGAGCACGAGGTTCTCGCCGTGCGGCATGAACACCAGGTCGTGCACGGTCAGGCAGTGCACCACGGGCAGCAGGTACGCGTCGAGCCAGCGCCGCACCCACTCGTCGGCCGGCAGCCCCGATGCCTCGATCAGCGCCGACACGACGGCGTCACCCGAGGCGTCCCGGTGCAGCAGCGCCGCCATCGTCAGCAGTCGCTCGCCGTCCGTCACCCGCGGCAGCGGGCTCTCCCGCCACAGCGCCGCGAGCATCTTCCGCTGCGGTGAGGACACGTCGACCCGGTGGTATGCGTCGCCGGTGTACCCGATCGCCGCGTGCTCCCGAAGGACCGAGAACCCGGCGCCGGTCAGCGTCTCGTCCGCGGACACGAGCGCCGCGACCCAGTCGTTCACCGCCGGGGTGTTCCGCATGTACGCGGGCGACATCCCCCGCAGGAACCCCATGTTCTGCACGGCGAGCGCCGTCTTGACGTACGAGCGCTCCGGGTGGGAGCGGTCGAACGCCGTCCGGATCGACTGCTGCGGCTGGTACTCGTCCGGCCCCTCGCCGAGGTCGACCAGGTCCTGCCGCCCGAGGTCCGGCGCGAACGTGACGGCGATCCGGTGCTGCCACTGCCACGGGTGCACGGGGATCCAGACGTAGTCGTCGGGGTCGAGTCCCCGGGACACCAGAACGGCCCGGAACCCGGCGGTGGTCTCCGGGTCGAGCTCGGCCGCCCAGTGGTCGCGCTCGGTGCGGTCCGCGGCGAGCGCGAGGTGCGTGCAGGCCCGGCGTGCGGCGAGCCAGCGGTAGCGGAACCGACCGCCGGCCTCGGGAGCGTAGGCGCGGTACTCGTCCAGCCCGAACCCGATCCGCCCGTTCGCCGCCACGAACGCCGGGTGCCCCTCGGTCATCGCCGACTCGACGTCCTGGAACGATGCGACGACGCGGTCGGTCCCCTCCGTGCGCCCCCGTGCGAGCTGCGCGGCTGATGGCCCACCGCGACGGTGCTTCGCGGCGGCGCTCGCGAGGGTGGAGGCGATCTCCTCGAGGTACGTGCCGAGCAGCGCGTCGGGGACCCCGAGCACGTCGCGCAGCTCGAGGACGAGGTCCTGCGCGCTGAGCGGGGCCGCCGCACCGGCACGGGTGCGGGTCAGCGACGTCTCGTCGATCGACCAGTGCTCGAGCACGTGCCGGCGCGCGCGGAACCGGTAGGTCGACTCCCCCGCGTCGAGCCGCCAGGCGTCGCCGTCCGGCTGCGGTGCCACGAGGCGCTCGTGCGTGAACTCGGCGATCGCCTTCGCCACGAGGTGCCGCTGGGCCGGTTCGAGGTGCTCCGGCCGGAGGTGCGCCGCGGGCCCGTCGCCGTCGGGCAGCCCGATCCGGTCGGTGTCGAGCACGGACAACAGGGCGCGCTTGCCGTCGACGTCGACCTCGCGCAGCACGCGGAACCCGATCTCGGCGTTCTTCGCGTGCACGGCGGTGTTCCGGACGTCGGGCTCGACGACGACGCGGCGTGCTCCGAGGACGTCGCGGCAGTGCTCGACGACGGTGCGCATGACGGCGCTCGTCAGTCCGTGCACTCGTCCGTCGGCGGGCGGCGGCGCGACGAGCAGGTGCATGCCGACGTCGCCGGGTTCGGCGGCGAACACGTCGGTGAGCAGGACCCGTGCCGGGTCGTACGTCTCCGCGAGGAACACCGGGACGCCGTCACGACGGCCGAGCCACGCGGCCTGCGCGGGATCCGCCTGCACGTCCGCGAGGTACGTCCGCACCGCGTCGACGTCGACGTGCCCCATGCCCCACCACGACGACGCGGGGTGCGCGAGCCACGACTGCACGAGGGCGGCGTCACGATCCGGGTCCACGGGTTCGACGGCCAGGAGGCGCGGCTCGGCGCCGCCGACCTGGGTCACGTCCGGCAGGGTGGTCGCGTCGACGGTCATGCGGAGACCTCCGCGCGCTCGGTCGCGTGCCGGGGCGGCGCGCCGTCCGCGGTGCTGCCACGTGCCGTGGAGCGGGCGGAGGCGGGCAGGCCGAACTCCTGGAAGGCGATCCGTGCCTCCAGGCCGTACACGGGCCGACCCGTGACGGAGCGGATGATCGACGCGTTCCGCCACGCCCCCATGCCGAGGTCGGGTGCGGTGAGGCCGTGCGTGTGCTCCTCGGCGTTCTGCACCCAGATGCGGCCGCCGAGTCGGTCGACGTGGTGGTCGCGTGCGACCGCCAGGCGCCCCCGGGAGTCGCGGGCGACGAGGTGCTCGACCGGTGCGAGGAACGCCGCGGACCGCGGTCGGTACCCGGTCGCCAGGACCAGCCGCTCGACCTCGTGCTCGTACGTCTCGCCGAGCTGCTCGTGCCGGAGCGTCAGCCGGTACGTCCCCCGGTCCGCCAGCCAGACGGCGTCGACCACGCTGGTCTCGGTGCGGAGCGTCGTCGGGACCGGTCCCGCGGCGCTGAGCCGGTACAGCTGGTCGTAGAGCGCGTCGACGAGGTCCGCGCTGATGCCCTTGTACAGCCCGCGCTGCTCGCGACCGAGGTGGTCGCGGACGTCCTCGGGCAGGGCGTGGAAGTGGTCCGTGTACTCCGGGCTCGTCATCTCGAGCGTGAGCTTGGTGTCCTCCATCGGGAAGAACCGCGGCGAGCGGGTGATCCAGTCGAGGCGGTAGCCGTCCCGCCGGACGTCCTCGAGCAGCTCGCGGTAGACCTCGGCGGCGGACTGCCCGCTGCCGATCACCGCGATCGACCCGGCACGGCGCAGGGCGTCACGGTTCGGCAGGAACTCGGCGGAGTGGATCACCGGCCCGTCGATGCCCTGCAGGGGTGCGGGGACGGACGGCTCCGTGCCGATGCCGACGACGACGTGGCGTGCGCGGTACGTCTCGGGACCCTGATCGGTCTCGGCGTGCACCGTGAACACGTCGGTCGTCACGTCGTGCTCGACGGCCGTGACCCGGCGACCCCAGCGGAGGGTGTCGAGCCGGTCGGCGGCCCACCGGCAGTACGCGTCGTACTCGCTGCGGAGGGGGTGGAAGTCCTCGCGGATGTAGAACGGGTAGAGCCGACCGGTCTCCTTGAGCCACGCCAGGAACGAGAACGGCGAGGTCGGGTCCGCCATCGTCACGAGGTCCGCCATGAACGGCACCTGGACCGTGGCGTCGTCGAGCATCATGCCGTGGTGCCAGGCGAAGCCGTCGGCGGCGTCGAGGAACACCGCGTCGAGGTCGTCGAGCGGGTCGGTGAGGCAGGCGAGGCCGAGGTTGAACGGCCCGATGCCGATGCCGATCAGGTCGTGGACGGGGCGGTCGGCGGTCTGGCCTGCGGACCGGAGGTCGTCAGCGGTGGTCATCGCGTTGCTCCTTCCGGGGCGGAGGTGGTCGCGCGGACGCGCGCTGCCGTCGCCGCGACGTGGTCGAGCGCGGCGCGCATCTGCGTCGGGGTCGTCTCCGGGTTGAGCAGCGTCAGCTTGTTGCAGGGGCGCCCGTCGATCACGGTCTTCGCGATGAGCACCCGCCCCTCGGCGAGGAGGGCCGCCCGGATCGGAGCCACCAGTGCGTCGGCGTCCGCGTCGGTCACGCCGGCGGGCTGCCACCGGAACAGCACGGTGCTGAGCTGCGTCGGCGCGACGAGCACGAGGTCCGGGTGCTCGTCGACGATCGCGTGCGTCGCCGCCGCGAGGTCGATCACCGCGTCGAACGCCCGCCCGACGGCCTCGGCGCCGGACGCACGGAGGGTCGCCCAGAGCTTCAACGCGTCGAACCGCCTGGTGGTCTGCAGGGACTTGTCGACCTGGTTCGGCTCGGCGGCGTCCTCGGGGTTGAGGTAGTCCGCGTACCAGGCCGTGCGGCGGAGGTCGGCGGGGTCGCGGACGACCAGGGCGCTCGACGACACCGGCTGGAAGAACGACTTGTGCAGGTCGGCGGTCACGCTCCGCGCGCGCTCGATCCCGTCGAGCAGGTGCCGACGGGTCGGGGACACGAGCAGGCCGCAGCCGTACGCGGCGTCGACGTGGAGCCAGACGTCCTCGAGGTCGCACACGTCGGCGATCGGCTCGAGCGGGTCGATCACGCCGCGGTCGGTGGTGCCCGCCGTGGCGACGACGGCCATCGGGGTGCGGCCGGCCGTGCGGGCCGCGGCGATCGCCTCGGCGAGGGCCGCGGGACGCATCCGGCCGGCCTGGTCGGTGGGGACGTCGACGACGGCGTCGTCGCGGAGGCCGAGGAGCCGGGCGGACTTGCGGACGCTGAAGTGGGACTCGGCGGTGGCGAAGACGGTGAGCGTCGGGGCCGTCGGGGCCGTCAGGGCCGTCGCTGCTGCCGCTGCTGTTGCTGCCTCTCGCGCCAGCAGCAGCGCCTGCAGGTTCGACTGGGACCCGCCCGAGGTGAACACCCCGTCACCGCCCGCGAACCCGATGCGCCCGGCGAGCCACGCCACCACGTGCCGCTCGATGTCGGTCCCGATCCGCGACTGGTCCCAGGTGTCCACCGAGGTGTTCACGGCGGCGAGCACCGACTCCGCCGCGACCGCGGGCAGCGCGACGGGGCAGTTGAGGTGGGCGAGGTACGCCGGGTCGTGGAACCAGACGGCCTCGCGGACGAACAGGTCGTCGAGCTCGGCGAGCGCCCGGTCCGTCCCGAGGGGTTCCGCGTCGAGGTCGACGGCGGCGACGCGGGCCCGGAGTTCGTCCGCGGCGGTGTCGGTCGTCGGTCGGTCGACGTCGGAGATGCGGTCCGCGAGCCGGTCGACCGTCGTGGTGACGGTGGTCCGGTAGCGCTCGGCGTTGGCAGAGGTCAACAATTCGATGAGGGCTGTCACGTTAGGTAAGGCTAACCTCACCTCGCCGCGATTGTCACGCGCAGCAGCACGCTCCCGACATGGCCGGGCGCGTCGGCGTCAGGGGCTCAGCGCCTCAGAGCTTCTCGATCGGCGCGATCTTGATGAGGAGCTTCTTGCGGCCCGCGGAGTCGAACGCGATCTCGGCGATGCGCTTGGCGCCGATGCCGGTCACGGCCGAGACCGTCCCCTCGCCGAAGTCGACGTGCTTGATGCGGTCGCCGGCCACGAGCTCCATGTCGCCGTTGTCGCGGACCTGCCCGGACACGCGGTTCGCCCACTCGGTCTTCGGACGGGTCTTCTGCGCTGCGGCCGCCCGGTCGTACGAGCCACCGCCCCAGCCGCCACCGCCGCGGTACCCGCCGCCGGCGCCGCCGCCCGAGCCACCGATCCCGCCGCCCCGTCGGGCGTTGAGGGCCCGGGGTTCGGTCCCGCCGCGGCTGTTCGCCATGCCGGGAGACTGCTTCCACTCGATGAGCCCCTCGGGGATCTCCTGCAGGAAGCGGGACGGCATCGCCACGTTGACGTCACCGAACTGCGCGCGGGTCATCGCGAGCGACAGGAAGAGAGACTTCTTGGCGCGGGTGATCCCCACGTAGAAGAGCCGGCGTTCCTCGGACGGGCCACCCGGCTCGTTCGCCGACATCCGGTGCGGCAGCAGGTCTTCCTCGACGCCGGTGAGGAACACCGCGTCGTACTCGAGCCCCTTCGCCGTGTGCAGGGTCATGAGCGACACCGTTCCCGACGAGTCGTCGAGCTCGTCGGCCGCGGCGACGAGGGAGACCTCGGTCAGGAAGTCGGACAGCGTGCCCTCGGGGTTGTTCTTCTGGAACTCCCGCGTCACCGCGACCAGTTCGTCGATGTTGTCCGCACGGGTGGCGTCCTGCGCGTCGGGCGACTTCCGGAGGTTCTCGAGCAGCCCCGAGCCGTCGAGCAGCTGCGTGAGGGTGTCCACGACCGGCTGGGTACCGGCGCGGGACGAGACGTCGTCGAGCAGGGCGGCGAAGGCCGTGATCGCGTTGCGCACCTTCGGCCCGAACCCGAGTTCGTCGGCGTGCCGGAGGGCGTCCCGCATCGTCGTCTCGTGCTCGTCGGCGTAGCGCTGCAGGGTGGTCTCGGTGACCGCGCCGATGCCGCGCTTCGGGACGTTGAGGACCCGTCGGAGCGCCATCGGGTCGGCCGGGTTGGCGACGGTGATCAGGTACGCCATGGCGTCCTTGATCTCGGCGCGCTCGTAGAACTTCGTGCCGCCGAGGACCCGGTACGGGATCGCCGCCCGGATGAAGATCTCCTCGAGCGCACGGGTCTGCGAGTTCGTCCGGTAGAAGACGGCCATGTCGCGGTAGGACATGCCGTCCTCGTGCAGGCGCTGGATCTCGTCGGCGACGAACTGGGCCTCGTCGTGCCCGGTGTAGCCGGTGAACCCGACGATCTTGTCGCCGGCGCCGACGTCCGTGAAGAGGTTCTTCGCCTGCCGGTCGAAGTTGTTCGCGATGACGGCGTTCGCGGCGTCGAGGATGTTCTGCGTCGACCGGTAGTTCTGCTCGAGCAGGACGACCTTCGAGTTCGGGAAGTCCCGCTCGAACTCGACGATGTTGCGGATGTCCGCCCCGCGGAAGGCGTAGATGGACTGGTCGGAGTCGCCGACGACGGTCAGCGACGCCGGGGCGATCGACCCGTCGGCCTCGCGCATGCGGGCGACGTGCTGCCCGGCGTCCTCGAGCTTGTCCACCTGCTCGACGGGGACCGGCCGCGTGAGCTCGCGGATGAGGGCGTACTGCGCGTGGTTGGTGTCCTGGTACTCGTCGACGAGGATGAACCGGAACCGGCGCTGGTAGAGCGCGGCGACCTCGGGGAAGGCACGGAAGAGGAACACCGTCTGGCCGATGAGGTCGTCGAAGTCGAACGCGTTCGCCCGGCGCAGCTCGTTCGTGTACCGCCGGAAGACCTCGGTGAACATGACTTCTTGCGGGTCGTTCGCGTTGATGTTCCGGGCGTAGGAGTCGATGTCCTGCAGCTCGTTCTTGAGCTTCGAGATCTTCGAGGCCGCAGCGCCGACGGTCAGCCCGAGCGAGTCCGCCTCGAGCTCCTTGATGATCCGCTTGAGCAGGGCCTTCGAGTCGGCGGAGTCGTAGATCGTGAACGACTGGGCGAACCCGAAGCGCTCGGCCTCGCGCCGGAGGATCCGCACGCACGCCGAGTGGAAGGTGGAGATCCACATCCCCTCGGACGCCTGCCCGACCAGCGCCCGCACGCGCTCGCGCATCTCGGCCGCGGCCTTGTTCGTGAAGGTGATCGCCAGGATCTGCGACGGCCAGGCTTCTCGGTTGGCGAGCAGCAGCGCGATGCGGCGGGTCAGCACGCTCGTCTTGCCGGAGCCCGCGCCCGCCACGATGAGCAGGGACTCGCCGCGGTACTCGACGGCTTCCTTCTGCTGGGGGTTCAGACCCGCGGTGAAGGGGTCGTCGTAGGCGCGGTCACCGGCGCCGGAACCGTCAGCACGGCCGGGCGTCGAGTCGAAGGGGTCGAGCACGATCGTCATGTCCGGGACAGTCTAGGCCGGGCCTCCGACAGCCGAGCGGGCGAGCACGGCCAGGTCGGTGTGGTCGGCGAACACCCCGTCGACGCCGGTGCGGACGACCGAGGTGAACCACCGCTCCCAGTCGCCGAACGCCGCGACCTCGCCGCCACGACGCAACGGCGCCGGCAGGAAGCGGTTCTCCGGTCGCAGCGTCCACGTGTACACGGCGAGCCCGGCCTCGTGCGCGCGGTCGACGACGGCGCTCCGCACGGGTGCCGGATCCTCGAGCGCGACGCTGTCCACCCCGGCCATCAGCGTCCCCAGGTCGACGCTGATGCCGTGGAACTCCGTCGCGAAGGCCGTGAGCGCGTCGTCGGACCGCTCGGCCGCGTACGTGGGAGCCAGCGACCCGTGGGACGCGACCTCGTCCGCCGCGCTGCCCCGCGCCTCCTGGAGGTAGACGAGCCGCCCGCCGGTCCCGCGCTCCCGGAGGTCCCGCAGCACGCCCTTCTCGAAGCTCTCGACGGTGAGGCGCTCGTCCCCGCGCCACCCGGTCTCGGCGAGGACCCCGTCGAGGAGCTGCCCCATCGGGAAGCCGGCGCGGTCGAAGAAGTCGGCGTGCTTGACCTCCGCGACGAGTCCGACCGGCCGGGGAGCCGCGTCGAGGATCGCGAGCAGGTCCTCGAGGCGGAGGACCGGCTCCTCGCCGTCGTGCTCCGCCGACCCCGGTCGCAGGGCGGGGAGGCGCTCGCGGGTCCGCAGCGTCCGCAGCTCGGCCCACGTGAAGTCCTCGGTGAACCAGCCCGTCGTCTTCTGCCCGTCGACCGTCTTCGTCGTGCGCAGGTGCCGGAACTCGGGGTGGTCGGCGACGTCGGTCGTGCCGGACACCTCGTTCTCGTGCCGCAGCACCAGCACGCCGTCCTTCGTGGGCACGAGGTCTGGCTCGATCGCGTCGGCACCGAGTTCGATCGCGAGCTCGTACGCGCTCCGCGAGTGCTCGGGACGGTAGCCGGACGCGCCGCGGTGGGCGATCACCAGGGTCATGGCCCCGACACTACGGGCACATCCGGCGCGCGGCGTCCCGGGGCCGGTAGGTTCACGGCATGGGGCTCGACCGGGGGTGGAAGCGGAGCAGCGTCGCCGCGGCGACGGTGCTGGTCGGCGTCGCGGCGTGGGTCGTGCCGGCCTCCGGATCGGCGCCCCTGCACCTCGCCGAGGGCGGGGGCGAGGTCTGCATGGAGGGTCGCACGGACGCCACCGTCGGCATCGCGATGCTCGACCACCCGACGGGCGACCCGATCGTCGTCAGCGCGGTGTCCGCACCGGGGGACGGCGTGCGCATCGTCGACGCGTTCGTGGTCCGGTACCCGCACGGTGCGTCGGACCCGGTCCGGTACGGGACGGACGAGTGGCCGGTCCCCGCGCACTGGGGCGAGCCGGAACCGGCGCTCGGCGCGTCGGTCGCCGCGGGCGATGCCGCCGACCTCGTCGTGCACGTCCGCCGCGATGCGCGCGACGGCGGCACGGTGGGACCGGTCCGGGTCGCGTACACGCAGGGCGCGCGGCTGTGGTCGGAGACCACCGGTACCGAGGTCGCGCTGCTCGCGCACTGCTGATCCAGGAGGCGCGGTGCCGGTCCGTTCCGACCCTCGCCGTGAGCGGTCGGCGGGCTCCGGGCCGGTTCGGGGCGCGCACGCAGCGCACGACCGTAGGCTGCGCTCGTCGGGTCCCCACGGGGCCGCTTCCGCTCGCCGCGAATCCTCAGCCTTCCGCGACCGAGCCCACCTAGGCTGAGAGGACTCGAATCTCCAAGGAAGAGGACACCATGGCCTTCAAGCCCGGTTTCGACCAGTCCCCCGCCTTCAACAACCAGGGGCCCAACACCTGGGGTGGGCGCGGCGCTGGTCAGCAGCAGGCCGGCTGGGGACAGACCCCGCAGCAGGCACAGGGCGGGATGACCCCCGAGCAGCTGCAGTACATGTACGACCGCCCGGCGGCCAGCACGGTCGACACGGACCGCATGTCGTACGAGGACACCATCGTCAAGACGCTGCTCGCGTTCGGCGTGCTCGTCGTGGGTGCCGTGGCCGGCTGGAACGCACCGATGATCGTCTGGATCATCGGCGCCGTCGCCGGGTTCGTGCTGGCGCTCGTCAACATGTTCAAGAAGAAGCCGTCGCCCGGGCTCGTCCTGGCGTACTCCTTCGCCCAGGGACTGTTCGTCGGTGGCATCTCGCACTACTACCAGAACGCGTTCGGCGGCATCGTCGTGCAGGCCGTGTTCGGCACGCTCGGCGTCTTCGCCGTGACGCTCGCGCTGTTCGCCTCCGGCAAGGTCCGCGCGACGCCGAAGGCCACGCGCTTCTTCCTCGTCGCGATGGTCGGGTACCTGGTGTTCTCGCTCATCAACCTCGTCCTCATGTGGACCGGTGTGACGCAGACCGCGTTCGGTGCCCTCGGGTTCGAGATCTTCGGCATCCCGCTCGGCGTGATCATCGGCATACTCGTCGTGGTCATGGCGGCGTACTCGCTGATCCTCGACTTCGACCAGATCCAGACCGGCGTCCGTCGTGGCGCTCCCCGGATCTACGCGTGGACGGCGGCGTTCGGGCTCATCGTCACGATCGTGTGGCTGTACCTCGAGATCCTGCGCATCCTCGCCATCGTCGCGAGCAGCCAGCGCAACTAGTACTCGGCACGACCCGAAGGGCCCCGGCGAACACGCCGGGGCCCTTCGTCGTTCCCGGGCCTGCCGATCCCGCTCCCTGTCCTGACCCCGCTCGACCGCGCGCCTGGTGTGGTCGCCGAGCGTCGTCGCCGAGCGGGCAGGACACGCCGCGGGTGGTGCGCCGAGCGGGCGGAACGCGTCGGTCGGTGGCGCCGAGCGGGACGGAAAAGGCCCGTTCGCGAGAAGGTCCCTCCGGACGCAGGACGGCCCGGCACGCAGGACGCGTGCCGGGCCGTCAGCGCGGGAGGACTACTCCCACTCGATCGTCCCCGGCGGCTTCGACGTGACGTCGAGCACGACCCGGTTCACGTCGGGCACCTCGTTCGTGATGCGGTTCGAGATCTTCGCGAGGGTGTCGTACGGCAGGCGCGTCCAGTCGGCGGTCATGGCGTCTTCAGACGAGACCGGACGGAGCACGATGGGGTGGCCGTACGTGCGACCGTCGCCCTGGACGCCCACGGAACGGACATCGGCGAGCAGGACGACCGGGCACTGCCAGATCTCCTCGTCGAGGCCGGCCGCGGTGAGCTCTTCGCGGGCGATCTTGTCGGCCGCGCGGAGCAGCTCGAGACGGTCCTTCGTGACCTCGCCGACGATGCGGATGCCGAGGCCCGGGCCGGGGAACGGCTGGCGACCGACGATGACCTCGGGCAGACCGAGCTCGCGACCGACCGCGCGGACCTCGTCCTTGAACAGGGTGCGGAGCGGCTCGACGAGCTCGAACGTCATGTCGTCGGGGAGACCGCCGACGTTGTGGTGCGACTTGATGTTTGCCGTTCCCGAGCCACCGCCGGACTCGACGACGTCGGGGTAGAGCGTGCCCTGCACGAGGAACTTGACCTCGCCGGCGTCCGACCCCTCCGCCGACTCGGCGCGGGCCTCGAGCACGAGGGCCTCGGCCGCGGCCTCGAACGTGCGGATGAACTCGCGCCCGATGATCTTGCGCTTCTGCTCCGGGTCGCTCACGCCGGCGAGGGCGTCGAGGAACTGCTGCTCGGCGTCGATCGTGATGAGCCGCACACCGGTGGAGGCGACGTAGTCCTCTTCCACCTGCTTGCGCTCGTCGGCGCGGAGGAGCCCGTGGTCGACGAAGACGCACGTGAGCTGGTCGCCGACGGCCTTGTGCACGAGCGCCGCGGCGACGGCGGAGTCGACGCCGCCGGAGAGTCCGGCGATGACCCGGGCGGAACCGACCTGAGCGCGGATGCGTTCGACCTGCTCCTCGATCACGTTCGCGGAGTTCCAGTCACCGGGGAGCCCGGCGGCACGGTGCAGGAAGTTCTCGAGCACGGCCTGGCCGTACACCGAGTGCTTGACCTCGGGGTGCCACTGCACGCCGTAGAGCTTGCGCTCGTCGGAGGCGAACGCGGCGACGGGGGTCGAGGCGCTGGACGCGAGGACCTCGAAGCCCTCGGGTGCCTTCGCCACGGAGTCGCCGTGGGACATCCAGGTCACCTGGGACTCCGGCTGGTCGCCGAGGAGTGTGCTCGTGCCGGGCGAGAGCGTGACGTCGGTCGCGCCGTACTCGCGCAGCCCGGTGTTCGCCACCTCGCCACCGAGCGCGGTCGCCATGGCCTGGAAGCCGTAGCAGATGCCGAGCACGGGGACGCCGAGGTCGAGGATGTCGCCGTCGAGCGCGGGCGCACCGGTCTCGTACACGGACGACGGGCCGCCGGACAGCACGATGGCCGCGGGGTCCTTCGCACGGACCTCGTCCGCCGTGATCGAGTGCGGGACGATCTCGCTGTAGACGTTCGCTTCACGGACCCGACGCGCGATGAGCTGCGCGTACTGGGCACCGAAGTCGACGACGAGGACGGGACGCTGTTCGGTCTCGCTCACCGAGCGGCCTCCTTCTCACGCTGCTGGGCAGCGGTCAGCTCGTGGTAGGTGTCCATGGCGATCTTCTGCATGCGGTGCTCGACCACGAACGACATGAACGGGATGATGCCCCCGAGGGCGATGAGCAGGAAGCGGATCGGCTTCCAGCGCATGATGCTCCACAGACGGAAGTCGGTGAAGAGGTAGAGCACGTACAGCCAGCCGTGGGCGATGAGGATGCCGATCGACAGGTTGAAGGTGCCGGGCTCCTTGCCCGCCGTGCCCTCCGGCACGAAGAACGCACCGCCGCCGAGCTGCATCTCGAGGTGCAGCGGCGTGTACTTGATGACCATCTCGACCACCAGGGCGAGCAGCAGCACGCCGGTGATGTACGCCGAGACGCGGTACCACTTCACCGCACCCGGGATCTTCGGGATGTCGCGGGTACGGACGGTCAGAGCCATATCGGCCATCCTACCGTCGGTCGACGAGGGCACCGTCGACGCTGAGTGCGGCCTCACGCCGCTCTTCTTCCTCACGCTCCCAGGCGTCCTTCACGAACCGGTACCAGAGGAAGACGGCGAACCCGGCGAACACGACCCACTCGATCGCGTAGAACAGGTTGAGCCAGTCGAACTGGACCTCGCGCGAGGGCGCCCGGTCGGCGATGGTGCCGAGGTCGGCCGCCTTCGCCGTGGTGCCGTCGGCGACGACGTACCCGAGGTACATCCGGTCGTCGAACGCCTTCCACGTGTTCACGAACCGGGCCGGCGCGACCGCCGAGTACTCGCCCTTGTCGTAGGTGTCCTGGTCGGGCGACTCGGCCGGGTAGTAGCGCCCCTCGACCGTGAGCCGCGTGCCGTCCGCCAGACGGTCACCACCGGCGACGGCGGCGGACCGCTGGTCGGACCACCCGATCACCACCGGGAGGCTCGCCCCGCTCGTGTCGTCCACCAGGTGTCCGACGGTCTGGTACGTCCCGCCACCGGTCCGGCCGGTCAGGACGGTGGTGTCACCGGCGACGAACGTCCCCGTGACCGTCACCTTCTGCCCGGCCATCTTCTCGGTCGCGGGCTGCATCGGCCCGGTCACGGCGTCGAGGCTCTTCCGGTTCTCGGTCGTCGCGGGGAGGGGGGTGCCGTTGGCGATGCTCCGCTCGAGCTGCCACTTGCCCAGCCCGGCGAACACCGCCGCGAGCACGAGCGCCAGCAACAGCAGCGCGATCCACCTCGGTCGTCGGGCTACGGCCCACATCTGTATCAGTACTCCGGATCGCGCTGGCGGACCGGGCGCTCGGGGCGCTCGGCGGGGGTCTCGACCGACGACGTCCGGGGCTCGGACACCGTCTCCGGAGACTCATTCTCCCGCTCTTGGCTGCCAGCGGCCTCCACCAGGGCGAACTCCTCGGCGAACTGGCGGTCCCGCTCCGCCCGACGAGCGGCAGCGGCGGCGTCCGACTCGGCCTCTGCCGCCTCGGCCGCGGCAGCCGCTGCGACCGCTCGACGGCCACCGAGACGCGTCCGCAGGCGTGCCAGACGAGCTGGGCGGATCACGAGCCGACCGATGCGGTCCGAGTTGACCGCGAGCAACGGCCCGAGGATCGCCATGACGAGGACGTACAGACCCGCGAAGGCGGTGATGCGGGCTTCGAGCCCGGCAGCGGCCGAGAGCGTCGCGAGGATCAGCGCGAACTCGCCGCGGTTCACCAGGATGACGGCGGTGTTGATCCCCTGCTGGATGTTGAAGCCGTTCATGCGCGCGACGAGCTGTCCCGCGATGGCGTTCAGCGCGACGGTCATGCCGATCGCACCGAGCACCGGCCAGAGCACCTCGCCGAAGGTCGACAGGTCGAGCCCGAGCCCGAAGTTCACGAAGAAGAACGCCGCGAACACGTCGCGCATCGGCAGGGCGAGCTGCTCGATGCGGTCGCGGTAGCGCGTGGCTCCGCAGAGCAGGCCGATCACGAACGCCCCGATCGCGTCCGTGACACCGAGCAGGTCGCCGATGCCACCGAACATGACCGCGAGGCCGAAGAACAGCACGGTGAACAGCTCGTCGTCACGGGTCGCGAAGATCCGGGACACCCACTTGCCGGCGAACCGGGCCAGCGTGAACATCACGATGAGGAACCCGAACGCGAGCGCGAGCTTGCCGACGACCCCCCACACGTTCGTGTCGCCGGAGAGGACCACCGAGACGATCGCGAGGTAGATCGCGATGAAGACGTCCTCGATCACGGTGACGCCGAGGATCATCGGGGTCTCGTCGTTCGCCAGGCGACGGAGCTCGATCAGGAGCTTCGTCACGATCGCGCTCGACGAGGTCGCCGTCATGCCGGCGATGATGAGGGCTTCGCGCGTGCCCCACCCGAGCGAGAACCCGAAGGCGAACCCGACGCCCATGTTGATCGCGACGTACGTGCCACCGGACACCAGGAGCTTGCCGGCGTTGCCGTAGAACTCTTCCTGGTCGAACTCCAACCCGAGGTTGAACAGCAGCAGGATGAGCCCGAACGTCGCGATCAGCTCGATCGTGTGCGACTCGACGTTCAGCCCGATCCACGGGGTGTGGGGACTCGCGATGAGCCCCACGACCATGTAGATCGGGATCGCAGGCAGCCCGATCGTCTTGCCGAGTCGTCCGAGGACGTAGGCGATGATGAAGAGGATGCCGATGGTGAGGAGCTCACCACCCAGGTGCACGGGCTAGCTCCTCGGCGGGGCCTCGGCCGCAGCGGCCGCAAGCTCTCCGCTGCGGTAGAACGAGAACGCCTTCGCGACCTTCTCGGGTGCACCGGCGACGACGATGGTGTCGCCCGGGAACACGACGAAGTCGGATGACGGGGCCGGGTTGGCGCTGTCACCGCGGACGACCGCCACGACGGTCAGGCCGATGAAGCCCGAGTCGTGCAGGTCGCCGAGGGGCTTGCCGGCGATGGCGTCGTCGTAGTCGACCGAGAACCAGTCGATGCTGAGGCCCGGGATCTCGTCGAGCTTGTCGAGGCCCTCGGTGATGCGCGTGCCGCCGAGGAGTTCGGCGAGCGTGTGCGCCTCGTCCTCGCTGAGGCGCAGCGACACCTTCTCCGACTTGTCGGCGCCGTCCGAGACGTCGGCGAAGGAGATGAGGTCGGAGTGACCCGACCGGTGCGTGATGACACCGCACTTGCCACCGTCGTCGGTGTAGAAGCTGTGCAGCACGCCGACTCCGGGGAGTTTGACGCGATGGACGTCGACCATGATGGCTCCCTTTTCGAGTACCCCGATGATAACCACCGCGATGGTCCGTCCATTCCGTTCCGCTACAGTCCGGTGGACGGGGACGACAGGGGGAACGCTGTGGACGAGCAGGACAGGACCAACAGGCTGGTTGCCGGCACCGGGATCGCGGTGGTGGCACTCTACGCCGCACTGCTCGCCGTCCAGGGACTCGTGCTCGATCCACTCGCAGCGGTGCCGGGTGCGTCGCTCGGCAGCATCCACGCGGAACTCGAGCGCCAGGGCTTCGCGGTCGGCACCGACATCGCCGTCGTCGTCGGGATCGCCGTCGTCGGCGTCGCCCTGGCGATCGGCCTCGGCACCTCGCTCGTCGTCACCCGTGCACGGCCGTACGTCACCGCCGCGGTCCTGCTCGGGGTGGTCGCGCTCGGCGGTCCGATGACCTGGTGGAGCGGCTTCGCGCTCGGCATGGACGTCGCCGACGCCTACGGGGTCGACGGTCGAGCGCACACCGCCTGGGCCGGTGTCCTCCTCGTCACCAGCGCGATCGCGCTGGCCGCGGTCCCGTTCGTCCTCGTGATCGGCCAGGCGATCAGTGCTCGCCGGACCACGCACCGGTCGCGCGCTGCCTGACGGAGCCGACCCGCGCCTCCAGGCAGTCGAGAGCCAGGAGGCACGGGGCGCGTCCTACTCGGGCTCGCTCGTCTTCTCGCCGACCACCTGCTCGTCGGACGCCTTGGCACCCTCGGCGCCGCTCGACCGACCACCGCCGACCACCACGTCGTCCTCGTCGAAGCCGAACGCGATGTCCGGCGCCTCGAGCCGCACGCGGTCCGCCGAGGCGTCGTCGGGCTGCAGCTGCGACTCGCGTTCCGCGGCGACGCGCTTGAGGTAGTTCGACACCTCGTTCTCGGTGGTCTCCTGGTCCCAGCCGAGCACGTCCGCCATGAGCTTCGCGGCGACGGGGGCCGCCGACTCACCGCGGTCCCACGCCTCGATCGAGATGCGGGTCCGGCGGGCGAGGACGTCCTCGAGGTGCAGGGCGCCCTCGTGCGAGGCCGCGTAGACGACCTCGGCGCCGATGTAGTCGTCGGCACCGGGGAGCGGCTCGGCGAGGGACGGGTCCTGCTTCACGAGCCGGAGCACCTCGGTCGCGAGCGTGCCGTAGCGGTTCAGCAGGTGCTCGATGCGGACCTTGTGCACGCCGAAGCTCCGCGCGGTGCGGCCGCGTCGGTTCCAGGCGGCCGGGTAGCCCTCGGCACCGAGCAGTGGGATGTCCTCGGTGGTCGAGCCCGGGATCTTCCCGTCCATCGCCGCGACGGCCTCGTCGATGGCGTCCTTGCCCATCACGCGGTACGTGGTCCACTTGCCGCCGGCGACGACCACGAGCCCGGGGACCGTGTGCGCGACGACGTGCTCGCGGCTGAGCTTCGACGTCTGGTCGGACTCCCCCGCGAGCAGCGGCCGGAGTCCGGCGTACACGCCCTCGACGTCCTCACGCGTGAGCGGGACCGCGAGGACCTTGTTGACGTGCTCGAGGATGTAGTCGATGTCCGCCGCGGTCGCCGCCGGGTGCGCCTTGTCGAGGTACCAGTCGGTGTCCGTCGTGCCGACCAGCCAGTGCCGGCCCCACGGGATCACGAAGAGCACGCTCTTCTCGGTGCGGAGGATCATGCCCGTGTTCGACTGGAAGCGGTCGCGCGGGATGACCAGGTGCACGCCCTTCGACGCCCGCACCTTGAACTGTCCGCGGGTGCCGACCATCGCCTGGGTGTCGTCCGTCCAGACACCCGTCGCGTTGACGACCTGCTTGGCCCGGATGTCGAACTTCTCGCCCGTCTGGATGTCGTGCGCGTGCGCCCCCACGACCCGCTCGCCGACCTTGATGAAGCCCTCGATGCGGACGCGGCTCGCGGCGGAGGCGCCGTACGACGCCGCCGTGCGCACGAGCGACGCGACGTACCGGGCGTCGTCGACCTGGGCGTCGTAGTACGTCATGCCGCCGACGAAGGCGTCCTTCTTGAGGCCGGGCATGTTCTTGAGGACCTGGCTCCGGCTGAGGTGCCGGTGGTGCGGGACCCCCGGCGGCCGACCACCGGACCAGCTGAAGACGTCGTACATCGCCATGCCGATGCCGATGTAGAAGCGCTCCCACACGCGGTGGTTGAGCGGGTAGAGGAAGCGGACGGGCTTCACGAGGTGCGGGGCGATGCGCTGCAGCAGGAGGCCGCGTTCGATCAGTGCCTCGCGGACGAGCGCGAAGTTCAGCTGCTCGAGGTAGCGGATGCCGCCGTGGACGAGCTTCGAGGAGCGGCTCGAGGTCCCCGAGCCCCAGTCGCGGGCCTCGACGATGCCGACGCTGAGGCCACGGGTGACGGCGTCGAGTGCGCTGCCGCCACCGACGATGCCACCGCCGACGACCAGGACGTCGAGCTCCTTGGTCTTCAGGGTCTCGATGGCGGCCGCGCGTTCGTCGGGACCGAGCTTCGCCGACGGGTCGAACCCCACCCCCGGGGCGGCGGTCTCGGGCCGGGCGGGCCGGGTCGCGCTGGACGTGCTCGTGCTGGTCTTCGCCATCGTCGCCTCCGTGTCACGGTGACGCCGGGCGTCACCCGCGCCGGAGTGCGGGTGCCACCGTCAGTTCCGGTGGTACGGCGCCACGACCACTTCTACTCGCTGGAACTCCTTGACGTCGGAGTATCCGGTCGTGGCCATCGATCGACGCAGGGCGCCGACGATGTTCGCGCGGCCGTCCCACGTCGGGGTGGGGCCGTTCAGGACGTTCTCGAGCGGGGCGATCGTGCCGACCTCGACCCGGCGGCCGCGCGGCAGCTCGGGGTGGTGCGCCTCGGCACCCCAGTGGAACCCACCGCCGGGGGCCTCGGTCGCGCGGGCCAGCGCGGTGCCGAGCATCACGGCGTCGGCGCCCATCGCGATGGCCTTGACGACGTCGCCGGCGGTGTCGAGCCCGCCGTCGGCGATGACGTGCACGTAGCGGCCGCCGGACTCGTCCATGTAGTCACGGCGAGCGCCGGCGATGTCCGCGACGGCCGTGGCCATCGGGGCGTGGATGCCGAGGGCGGCCCGCGTGGTCGATGCCGCGCCGCCACCGAAGCCGACGAGCACACCAGCGGCACCGGTGCGCATGAGGTGCAGGGCCGCCGTGTAGGTCGAGGCTCCGCCCACGATCACCGGGACGTCGAGCTCGTAGATGAACTTCTTGAGGTTGAGCGGCTCGGTGTTCTGCGAGACGTGCTCGGCCGAGACCGTCGTGCCGCGGATGACGAACAGGTCGACACCGGCGTCGACGACGGTCTGCGAGAACTCCTGCGTGCGCTGGGGGCTGAGCGACCCGGCGACGGGGACACCGGCGGCGCGGATCTCGGCCAGGCGCGCGGTGATCAGCTCGGCCTTGACCGGCTCGGAGTAGATCTCCTGCATGCGCTTCGTGACGTTGCCGTCGGTGAGCGCCTTGATCTCGTCGAAGTAGGGCGTCGGGTCCTCGTAGCGGGTCCAGAGGCCTTCGAGGTCGAGGACGCCGAGCATGCCGAGCCGGCCCATCTGGATGACCGTCGCGGGCGAGGCGACGGAGTCCATCGGGGCCGAGAGGATCGGCGACTCGAACGTGAACGCGTCGATCGACCACTGCACGCTCACGTCACGCGGGTCACGCGTGCGCCGCGAGGGGACCACCGCGATGTCGTCGAACGCGTACGCCCGACGTCCGCGCTTGCCAGCACCGATCTCGACTTCACTCACCCGGCAAGCCTAGCGGTCGTGTCCCCCGGGTGACACGGGCGCGACGGGCAGGGCGCGCGGCGGAGGTCAGCGCGTCCGGCGTGCGCGGCGCCTGCGGAGCGTCCGCAGGACGAGCCCGAGCAGCAGCGCCAGCACCACCAGCACGCCGACCAGCGCCGCGGCGACCTTCACGAGCAGCGCCGCCCCGACGAAGAGCACGGCGAACACCAGCCACACGAGGGCGTCGAGCACGAGGGGGCCGGGAGTCCGCACGCGACCGACGATAGCGACCCGGCGGGGGCGGGTCGCGCCTCCTGGCCGACGACGCGCCGTCCCCGCGACGTGGGCCGCGCACCGGTCCGCGTGAGGAGCGGGGCCGTGCGGCGCTGAGCGTCCACGCACGACCCCACTCGGTGCGGGTACCGCCCCCACAGCGGCACCCACGGTCGACACCGCTCGCTCAGCGCGCGGAGTCGACGTCCTTGGCGAGCGTCCCCAGGTACAGCTCGATGACCTTCGGGTCGTCGGCGAGCTCCTTCCCGGTGCCCGAGTACGCGTTCTTCCCCTGGTCGAGCACGTACCCACGATCGCAGATCTGCAGACAGCGTCGCGCGTTCTGCTCCACCATGACGATCGACACACCGGCCTTGTTGATCCGGCGTGTGCGGATGAACGTCTCGTCCTGGCGCACGGGCGACAGCCCCGCGGAGGGTTCGTCGAGCAGCAGCACCTTCGGGTCCATCATGAGCGCCCGGGCCATCGCGACCGACTGCCGCTCACCGCCGGACAGCGATCCGGCACGCTGGCCCTTCCGCTGGCCGAGGACGGGGAACAGGTCGTAGATGACCTCGAGCCGCTCGGCGAACTTCCGGGGCCGCAGGTACAGCCCCATCTGCAGGTTCTCCTCGATCGAGAGCGAGGGGAAGACGTTGTTCGTCTGCGGGACGAAGCCCACGCCGGCCTGCACGAGCTTGTTCGCCTTGAGGTTGGTGATGTCCTCGCCCTGCAGGGTGACCGAGCCCTCGCGGATGGACACGAGGCCGAACAGGGCCTTGAGGAGCGTCGACTTGCCGGCACCGTTCGGCCCGATGATCCCGATGAGCTCGCCCGGGTAGCAGTCGAGGTCGCAGCCGTTCAGGATGTTCACCCCCGGCAGGTAGCCGGCGACGAGGTTCTTCGCGCTGAGCACGGGCTCGCGTTCCAGCGTGGCCGCCGGAGCGGCGGTCGCCGGCGACGGACTGGAGGCGCTGCTCGCGTTCGTGGGCTCGCTTGCGTCGGTCATCGGGTCGCCTCCTGCTCGTCTTCTTCCGCTACTTCCTCGGCGAGTTCCTCGTAGGTCTCCTCGTTGAGGAGCGAGTCGTCACCGAGGTCGGTGTCGTGGTGCGCACCGAGGTACGCGTCGATGACCGCACGGTCGTCCATCACCGTGTCGGCCGGGCCCTCGGCGACGACCTTGCCCTCGGCCATCACGACGACCCAGTCCGAGATGTGCCGGACCATGTGCATGTCGTGCTCGACGAAGAGCACGGTCATGCCGTCGTCGCGCAGGGACTGGATGTGCCCGAGCAGCGACTGGGTCAGCGCCGGGTTCACGCCGGCCATCGGCTCGTCGAGCATGATCATCGTCGGGTCGGACATGAGCGCCCGGGCCATCTCGAGGAGCTTGCGCTGCCCGCCGGACAGCGAGCCCGCGTAGTCGTCGGCCTTCGTGTCGAGCTTGAAGCGGGCGAGGAGATCCTCGGCCTTCACCGTGATCTCACGCTCCCGCTTCCGCCAGAGCGCGGGGACGAGGCCGACGAAGAAGTTCTCGCCGGGCTGGTCGCGGGCGCCGAGGAGCATGTTCTGCATCACGGTGAGGCGGCTGAGCGCCTTCGTGAGCTGGAACGTGCGGACCATGCCCTTGTTCGCGATGTGGGTGGCGCTGGTCTTCTGCAGGGTGTTGCCGTCGAACCGGGTCGTCGCGCCGGGGCTCGGCTTGTCGAACCCGGTGAGCAGGTTGAAGAACGTCGTCTTGCCGGCGCCGTTCGGGCCGATGAGGGCGGTGATCGAGCCGCGCTGGACCTCGAGGTGGTCGACGTCGACCGCGGTCATGCCGCCGAAGCGACGGGTGACGTCGTCGACGACCAGGATCGGGTCGTTCTTGGGGTGGGCGTACGACTCAGACACTGAACGTCAACTCCTTCTTGTTGCCCAGGAGGCCCTGTGGACGGAACACGATGAGGAGCATGAGCGCGACGCCGACGAGCACGTAGGAGAACTGCTCGGCCTGCTGCGCGTTCATGATCGAGTTCGGGATGAAGTCACCGGCGAGGGTGCGGATCGCGAGTCGGACGACGAAGAAGAGCACGGCGCCGAGCACCGGTCCGAACACCGTCGCCGCACCGCCGAGGATGAGCGCCGTCCAGATGAAGAACGTCATCGAGCGACCCATCGCGTCCGGTTGCACCGAACTCGGCAGGACGTAGATGATCCCGGCCAGGGCCCCGAGCGCACCGCCGAACACGAGCGCCTGCATCTTGTACGAGTAGACGTTCTTGCCGAGGGAGCGGACGGCGTCCTCGTCCTCGCGGATGGCCTTCACGACACGGCCCCAGGGGCTGCGCATGAGCAGGAACAGCACGAGTGTGAACAGGGCGACGAGCCCCCACGCCGCGATCCGGATCCACCAGCCGTTGACGCCGTTGTTCGAGTACGTGAACCACAGGATCGTGGTGGTGCCGTCGGGGAGCGGGCTGAGGGCGTTGAACGGGTCGCGGTAGCTCGACCCGGTGATGCCGTTCGAGCCGCCGGTCGTCGTGGTGAGCAGGCTCGACCGTCCCACCATGCGGATGATCTCGGCGCCGGAGATCGTCACGATCGCCAGGTAATCGCCGCGCAGCCGCAGGGTCGGGATGCCGAGGATGATCGCGAACACGATCGACACGAGCAACGCGACCAGGACGGCCATCACGAACGGCAGTCCGTTGGTGATCGAGATCGCGAAGCCGTAGGCGCCGAGCAGCAGGAACGCCGCCTGGCCCATGTTGACCAGGCCGGTGAGTCCGAAGTGGACGTTGAGGCCGATCGCGGCGAGCGCGAACGCCGCCGTGGTCGGGGCGAGTGCTTCCTGGGTGAGGGAGGACAGCAGGTTGAGGATGTAGTCCATGGCGGCGCTCCTTAGCCGATCCGCTCGGCGCGGCCGAAGATGCCCTGCGGCCGGAACAGCAGGATGAGGATGAGGATCACGAGGGCGGTGGCGTACTTGAAGTCACCGGGCAGCACGAGGTTCGTGAGCTCCACGACGACGCCGATGATCATCGAGCCGACGAGTGCGCCGTAGGCGGTCCCGAGGCCACCGAGCGTGACGGAGGCGAACATGAGCAGCAGCAGCTGCAGGCCGGTCTGCCAGTTCACGCCGTTGAGCACGAGGCCGAGCATCACGCCGGAGAGCCCCGCGAGGCCGGCGGCGAGCGTCCACACGAACCGGATCACCCGGTCGACGTCGATGCCGGACGCGCTGGCCAGTGCCGGGTTGTCCGACACCGCACGGGTCGCGCGGCCGAAGCGCGTCTTCGCGAGGAACAGACCGGTCGCGACGAGGACGACGAGCGCGATGCCCATCGCCACGTACGACTGCACCGTGAGCGTGACCCCGGCGAACCGGACCGTCTCGGGGTTGCCCTGCTGGATGCGGACGGTCGAGGCGCCGAAGAAGTACTGGAATGCGTACTGCGCGGCGATCGACAACCCGATCGTCACGATCATGAGCTGCGTCAGGCTGATGCGCTTGCGACGCAACGGCCGCCAGATGCCGGCGTCCTGCAGGTAGCCGGTCGCCGCGCACAGCAGCGTGACCACCACCCCCGTCAGCCAGATGTTCCACCCGAGCTGGTTCGCGAAGAGGTAGGCGAGCAACCCGCCGAGGGTGACCTGCTCACCGTGCGAGAAGCTCGACAGGCCGGTCGTGCCGTAGATGAGCGAGAGGCCCACCGACGCCAGCGCGATGAGGAGCCCGAGTCGGATGCCGGACGCGAACTGCTGCCAGGCGCGCTGGGGCGTGACGCTCGTCGCGTCGTCGTTCGTGACGACGCCCTGCTGGTCGGACAGCTGGAAGATCTGCCCGACGTTCGCGTTGAGGCTCGCCGACACGGTGCGCTTCGCGTCCGCCGCGTTCGTCAGGTACTGGCCCTTGGGCAGCGTGTCCTGGTCGACGCTCACGGTGTAGCTGCCCGCCTCGGTCACGCTCACCGACCAGCGCCCGGCGTCGGACGTCGTCGCGGTCTGCGCGAAGCCACCCGGCCCGGCGACGTCGACGTCGACGCCCGGGACCGGTTCGCGGTCCGAGTCGGTGATCGTGCCCTGGATGCAGCCGTTCGTCGGGCTGACCGTGCACGGCTGGGTGCTGGCGGGTGCGGTGCTCGCGGACGCCGATGCGCTCGCGGTCGGGGCCGAGGTGGCGCCGATCGCCGGCAGCGTCACCGCCCAGTCGATCAGGAAGGTCGCCATGAACGCGAGCACGAGGACGGCCATGATGACCGGTCGCTTTCGTCCAGGGCGGAGGCGGAACCTGCGCAGCAGTGCAGGTCCCGGCGGAGTGATGGATCCCACGGAAGAGCCTCTCGTTCGGATGACGAGGACGCTAGGGGGATTGTGTGACACCCGTGTTTCCATCACGTTCCCTGTGTGATTCGTGCCGCAACTGTGACGTTGTGGAGGAAGGCCGGACGGAGGTCCCGGGACGGGGCCGCACCGCGCCTCCTGGCTGCTCACGGGCGCCCACGGGGCGGAATGCGGAAGCGCGCCTGCGCGTTACCATGGTCTATCCGGAACCCGCCGCAGCGTTCCCGGTGTCTCGACCACTTCACCTCGCCCACGAAGGGGACCCATGGACCAGCCGGATCCGTTCGGATTCATCGGACTCACGTACGACGACGTCATGCTCCTGCCGGGGTACACCGACGTCATCCCGAGCGAGGCGTCGACCGCGTCCCGGCTCACCAAGCGCATCACGGTCAACGTCCCGCTGCTCTCCGCGGCGATGGACACCGTGACCGAGGCCCGCATGGCGATCGCCATGGCCCGACAGGGCGGCATCGGGATCCTGCACCGCAACATGTCGATCGCCGACCAGGCGGCCGCGGTCGACAAGGTCAAGCGCAGCGAGTCGGGCATGATCACCAACCCGGTGACCACCAGCCCGGACGCCACCGTGGCCGAGGTCGACGCGCTCTGCGGACAGTTCCGCGTCTCCGGCCTGCCGGTGGTCGAGGGTGACGGCACCCTCGTCGGCATCATCACCAACCGCGACATGCGGTTCGTGGCGCCGTTCGAGCAGCAGACCACGCTCGTGCGCGACGTCATGACGAAGGCTCCGCTCATCACGGCCCCGGTCGGCATCGACCCGGACGACGCCGTCGCGATCTTCGCCGAGCACAAGATCGAGAAGCTCCCCCTCGTCGACGAGGACGGCAAGCTCCGCGGTCTCATCACCGTCAAGGACTTCGACAAGAGCGAGAAGTACCCGGACGCCACGAAGGACGACGCCGGACGCCTGCGCGTCGGCGCCGCGATCGGCTTCTTCGGCGACGCCTGGGAGCGCGCGACCGCGCTGCGCGAGGCCGGCGTGGACGTCCTCGTCGTCGACACCGCCAACGGCCACAGCGCCGGCGTGCTCGACATGGTCCGTCGCCTCAAGGCCGACCCGGCGTTCGCCGCGGTGGACGTCATCGGCGGGCAGGCCGCCACGCGTGAGGGCGCCCAGGCGCTCATCGACGCGGGTGTCGACGCCGTCAAGGTCGGCGTCGGCCCGGGATCGATCTGCACGACGCGCGTCGTCGCGGGTGTCGGCGTCCCGCAGGTCACCGCCGTGTACGAGGCCTCCCTCGCCGCGCGTGAGGCCGGCGTGCCGGTCATCGCCGACGGCGGGCTGCAGTACTCGGGCGACATCGCGAAGGCCCTCGTGGCCGGTGCCGACACCGTGATGCTCGGCTCGCTGCTCGCCGGCACCGACGAGTCGCCCGGTGACCTGGTGTTCGTCAACGGCAAGCAGTTCAAGGCCT
This sequence comes from Curtobacterium sp. NPDC087082, assembly GCF_044745045.1. Classification (NCBI taxonomy): domain Bacteria; kingdom Bacillati; phylum Actinomycetota; class Actinomycetes; order Micrococcales; family Microbacteriaceae; genus Curtobacterium; species Curtobacterium sp. NPDC087082. Next base: position 257,065 of record NZ_JBIUZN010000002.1, read on the forward strand.
ACCGCGGGATGGGCTCCCTCGGCGCCCTGCAGACCCGCGGCAAGAAGACCTCGTACTCGAAGGACCGCTACTTCCAGGCCGACGTCCCCTCGGACGACAAGCTCGTGCCGGAGGGCATCGAGGGCCAGGTCCCGTACCGCGGCTCGGTGGCGAACGTCGTCTACCAGCTCGTCGGCGGCCTGCGGCAGTCGATGTTCTACGTCGGCGGCCGGACCGTCCCGGAGCTCAAGGCCCGCGGCAAGTTCGTCCGGATCACCCCGGCCGGGCTCAAGGAGTCGCACCCGCACGACGTGCAGATGGTCGTCGAGGCGCCGAACTACAGCCGCTGACCCGACCAGCATCCTCGAACGCCCCTGCTCCCGGACGGAGCGGGGGCGTTCGTCGTCGGTCGGCAGTAGGGTCGCGGCATGGTCAGCGCCGTGTCCCACACCTCGATCGACTGCCGTGACGCCTACACGCTCTCCGAGTGGTGGAAGCAGGTCCTCGGCTACGTCGACGTCGCCGACGACCCGAACGCGCCCGGGCACGAGGAGTGCATGATCGTCGCTCCCGACGGGTCGCACCACGTGCTCTTCATCGAGGTGCCGGAAGCGAAGGCCGTGAAGAACCGCATCCACTTCGACCTGCGGCCGACCGACCGGACCCGCGACGAAGAGGTCGTGCGGCTGCGGGGCATCGGCGCGCTCGAACTGGCCGACCGACGCACGGCGACCGGCGGCTGGGTGGTGTTCGCCGACCCCGAGGGGAACGAGTTCTGCGTCCTCCGGTCCCAGGCCGAGCTCGACGCCTGACCCTGGCCAGCCCCCACCCGGGCGGCCGGCGTCCCTGTCCGGACTGCGCGGGTCCGGTCGACCGCGCCCGGACCATGGGCTCGAGACCCGCGGGTTTCCGCAGACCTCGCGTCACGGCTGGGTAACGAAACACTTTGCGTACCGCCCCGTCACGCGGCTGAAACACCGTGACCCTACGTTCTCTCACATCCCCAGCGGGACCTGAGGTTCCGCGCAGAGAAAGGGCTCCACGGATGATCAGAACCACCCGTGCCACCACGGCACTGGCAGTGGCAGGAGCGGCGGCGCTCCTCCTCGCCGCCTGTTCCACCACCAGCGGCGGCACCTCGCCGTCCTCCTCCGCGTCGGGCGGCGCGAAGAAGGACCCCGCCGCGAGCTGCAAGGCCCCCGACACCCCGGGCACCGACGCGCTGAAGATCGGCACGATCCTCCCGCTCACCGGTTCGCTCGCCTACCTGAACCCGCCCGCGGAGTCCGGTGTGGGACTCGCGGTGCAGGACATCAACGCCGCGGGCGGTGTGCTCGACAAGGACGTCACCATCGACCCCGCCACCGACTCCGGTGACAGCAACGACATGACGGTGTCGAGCTCCGCGGCGACGAAGCTCGTGAACGCGAAGGTCCCGGTCGCGATCGGCGCCGAGTCCTCCAGCGTCACGCTCAACGTCATCGACCAGCTCACGAGCAACTGCATCGTGGAGATCTCCCCCGCGAACACCGCGTCGGACCTGTCCGGCTACTCGTCGTACTACTACCGGACCGCTCCGCCGGACTCGGTGCAGGGTTCGGCGCTCGGCCAGCTCGTCACGGGTGACGGCAACGCCAAGGTCGCGTTCCTCGTCTTCAACGACACCTACGGCACCGGCCTCCGCAACACCGTGCAGAAGGCGATCGAGGACTCGGGCGGATCCGTCGTCTACGGCGGCAAGGGCAAGGGCCAGGAGTTCCCGCCCGGCCAGACGACCTTCTCCTCCGAGGTGACCGCGGCGCTCGCCACGAAGCCGGACGCCATCGTCGTCCTGGCGTTCGACGAGACGAAGTCGATCATCCCGGAGCTGAAGTCGCAGGACGCGAAGATGTCGAGCATCTACATGTCCGACGGCAACACCGCGGACTACTCGAAGGACTTCGACAAGGGCACGCTCACCGGCGCGCAGGGCACCATCCCCGGTGCCTCGCCGAAGGACGAGTTCAAGGCCCAGCTCTCGGCCTACTACAAGAAGTCGTCGGGCAAGGACCTCGCCGACTACTCGTACGCGGCCGAGTCGTACGACGCCACCGTCCTCGCCGCGCTGGCCGCGGTGAAGGGCAAGGGCACGGACTCCGGCACCATCCAGGCCAACATGGCCGCGGTGTCCGGTGCCGACGGCGGCACGGAGTGCTCGACGTTCAAGGACTGCGTCGCCCTGCTCGACAAGGGTGAGGACATCCACTACACGGGTCCGTCGGGCATCGGTCCGTTCGACGACAACAACGACCCGTCGAGCGCCTACATCGGCATCTACAAGTTCGACGGCGACAACAAGCCCGTCTACCAGAGCGCGATCCAGGGCTCGGTCAAGAAGTAGTCGGCAGCACCGGATCGACAGCGCCTCGCGGCCCGGCCGCGGGGCGCTGTCGCGTGCGGTGGCGGCGGCGGCGGCGGGCCGAGACTCGGCTGCGCGGACAGTTCCGTGGCGGACACGGCGCGAAACTGTCCGCCGGGCCGAGACTCGGGGCCCGACGGGCGGGCCGGCAGGCGGACATCAGCTCGCGGGCCCTGGAGGCGCGGCTCGGCCCCGTCAGACCGGCTCGGCCGCGGTGGGCGCCACCGCCCGGCGCCGCGATGCCCGAGCGGCCAGGAACGAGTCGGCCGTCAGGATGACCAGGGCGAGCCAGACGATCCCGAAGCCGAACCACCGGGCACCCGACATCGGCTCGTGCTGCACGACCACCCCGACGAGCAGCTGCATCACCGGCGCGAGGTACTGCGTCAGCCCGAGCGTGGACAGGCTCACCCGGCGGGCGGACGACGCGAACAGCAGCAGCGGCACGGCCGTCGCGGGCCCGGTCAGCACCGTCACGAGGACGTGCACCCAGCCCTCGCTCGTGAACGTCACCCCGCCGCCGAGGCCGGTCGTGCCGAGCACCACGAGGGCGACCACGGCGATCGGCAGCAGCCACACGGTCTCGATCGTCAGGCCGCTCAGGGCGTCCACCGTGCCACCGACCCGCTTCTTCACGAGCCCGTACAGGCCGAACGAGAACGCCAGCACGAGGGAGATCCACGGCATCTGTCCGTAGCCCACCGCGATCACGATGACGGCCACGATGCTGATGCCGACGGCGGTCCACTGCAGCGGACGCAGGCGTTCGCGGAGCACCACGACACCGAGCGCGATCGTCACGAGCGGGTTGATGAAGTACCCGAGCGCCGCCTCGACCGTGTGGCCCGTGGTCGTCGCCGCGACGTACACGGTCCAGTTCACCAGGATGAGCACGGCCGCGAGGCCCATCACGAGCATCACCCGACGCTGGGCCATCAGGGTGCGGGTCCGGAGCCAGGAGCGGGTGACGGCGATCGCGATCGCGCAGAACACCAGCCCGAAGACGATCCGCCAGGCGACGATCTCGAACGCGCCGGCGGGGGCCATCGCCGCGAAGAGCAGCGGCATGAGTCCCCACAGCCCGTACGCGATGATCGCCTGCACGACGCCGACGGATGCCTCGCTGCGGGCCGGGCGCGCCGGGGACGGTTCACTCACGGAACCATCCTAGGAACGGGCACCGACGGTGCGGGGTCGAGCCGCGCCTCCTGGACCCGCCGACCCGTTGCGGAACGCGAGAACGCCCCGCCCGGCCGGAGCCGAACGGGGCGTTCTCGATGTGTACTGGACTCAGTGCACGATGACCGCGAGGACATCGCGCGCCGAGAGGACGAGGAGGTCCTCGCCCGAGTACTTGACCTCGGTGCCGCCGTACTTCGAGTAGATGACCTTGTCACCCACGGCGACGTCCAGCGGGACGCGGTTGCCGTTGTCGTCGATACGACCCGGGCCCACGGCGACGACCTCGCCCTCCTGGGGCTTCTCCTTCGCGGTGTCCGGGATGACCAGACCGGAAGCGGTGGTCTGCTCCGCCTCGACCTGGCGGATGACGATGCGATCCTCGAGCGGCTTGATGCTGACGGCCACGGTGACCTCTTCTTTCTCGGTACTGACTCGGTACAGATGAAAACCGTGTTGGCACTACGCACAGGAGAGTGCCAACCGCCCCAACTCTAGGGCGTCGTTGGCACTCGGTCAATCCGAGTGCCAACGTCCGACCGGGCTCTCGGCGACCTGGGAGGATCGTCGGGTGGAAGCCGCCGATCTCGCCCAGTTGCTGACCCCCGAGGGGATGGCCCTGCTCGACCGTACCCCGGCCGTGTCCGACGGTGGTGAGATCGTCCGGGTCGTCTCACGACTGCGCTCCGAAGGACACGATCCGGGCCTCGTCGCGGCGGTCCTGACGCAGGCGAAGCTCCGGCAGAAGGCCCGTGGGAAGTTCGGCGACTTCGCCTCCCGCATGCTCTTCACCGAGGCCGGCCTCGAGCAGGCGACCCGTCTGCAGGTCGCCGCGCAGCACGCCGGACGCTTCGCCGCCGCGGGGCTCACCCGGGTCGCCGACCTCGGGTGCGGCATCGGCGGGGACGCGATGGCGATGGCGGCGCTCGACCTCGAGGTCACCGCGGTCGACCGTGACGAGGTCACCGCGGCCGTCGCGACGCACAACCTCTCGCTCTGGGACTCCGCCCGGGTGGAGCTCGGCGACGCCGCTTCGTTCGACCTGTCCCGCGTCGACGGGGTCTGGATGGACCCGGCGCGCCGGACCTCCGGCCACGCGAACACGAAGCGCCTCGCTGACCCGGACGACTGGTCCCCGTCGCTCGACACCGTGTTCGCTGCCGCCACGACCACCCCGACCGGCGTGAAGCTCGGGCCGGGTGTCGACCGCGACCTCATCCCGGACACGGCCGAGGCGCAGTGGACCTCCGTGGACCGCGAGGTCGTCGAGCTCGCCCTCTGGTTCGGCCCCCTCGCCCGTCCCGGTGTCCGCCGTGCCGCGACCGTCATCGGGGCGCACGGGATCGCCGAGCTCACGGGCGACGCCGACGCCGCGGACGTCGAGGTCGGCGCGCTCGGCGCGTACCTGTACGAGCCGGACGGGGCGGTCATCCGTGCGCGGCTCATCGGCGACCTCGCCCGGTCGCTCGACGGCCGGATGCTCTCCGACGGCATCGCGTACGTCACCTCGGACCGGGCCGTCACGACACCGTTCGCGCAGGGCTTCCGGGTGCTCGACACGATGCCGCTCGACGTGAAGCAGCTCGCCGCGCGACTCGCAGCGGACGACATCGGGACCGTCGAGATCAAGAAGCGCGGGGTCGACGTGGACCCGGCGCAGTTCCGGAAGCGGTTGCGCTTGCGCGGACGGGGGCGCGTCACGCTCGTGCTCACCCGCCTGGAGGGACGACACACCGCGATCCTGTGCGAGCGGCTGGGCGACGCGGCCGGCTAGGCCGCGGGGCGGCGGCGCGCGCGCCGGGCGGCGCGGGCGGCGCGCTCGCGCTCTGCACAACGAAAGTCACCCCGAACCGCGGCGATCCGTGGTTCGGGGTGACTGTCGTTGTGCGAGCGGGTCGCCGAGGTTCCGATCAGCCGATGAAGGCGCCGGACCCGTAGTCGTCGTAGTTCGAGTACGAGCTCCCCATCGAGGCGAACGCGAACAGCCCGATGATCCAGAGGATCCACACACCGGTCATCACCCAGCCGGCGATGACACCGGTGAGTGCCAGGGCGCGCCCGCTCTCACCGGTCTGCTTGATGCGGCCGAGGGCGAGGTGGCCGAGGATCGCGCCGGCGGGACCCAGCAGGATCGCCATGAAGAACAGCGGGATCGCCCCGAGGCCGAACACGATGGACAGGATCGCCAGCGTGTTGGTCTTCGGGCGCTGTGCGTAGGGCTGGTAGCCCGTGGCCGCGTAGGGGTTCTGCTGGCCCGGGGCGGCGTACGGGTTCTGCTGGCCGGGGGCCGCGTACGGATTCTGCGGCGCGGCGTAGGGGTTCTGCTGCTGCGCGCCGTAGGGGTTCTGCGGCTGCTGCGCGGCGTACGGGTTCTGCGGCTGCTGCGGCGCCGCGTACGGGTTCTGCGGTGCGGCGTAGGGGTTCGAACCCTGCGGGGCGCCGTAGCCCGGGTTCTGCGGTGCGGCGTAGGGGTTCGAACCCTGCGGGGCACCGTAGCCCGGGTGCGCCTGCTGTCCGGACTGCCCCCACGGGTCGTTCGGCGCTGCCGCCGGTGCCTCGGGAGCGGACGCGCCGTACTGCTGCGGCTGCCCGGACTCGGGCTGGGCCGCACTCGACGGCACCGACGATGCGGTGCTGTCCGGCGTCTCGCCCGGCTTCGGCCACTGGTTCTGATCGGACACCGTCCACCCCTCTCGGCGCCACGGTCGTCGGCGCCTCGTGTGAATCCTCCCACAGACACTCCCCTGCGGGCCGGACGCGAGCACGACGCAGACCGGATGCGGAACGGCGTCGGCCCGCGAGCGTCAGACCTGGACGGTCGTCACCGGCAGCGTCGAGTCCGCCGCGATCCCGAGGTCGCTCGGCGCGTGCCCCTCGGCGACGAGCCGGGCGCCGATCGCCGCGATCATCGCCCCGTTGTCCGTGCAGAGGTCGAACGGCGGGATGCGGAGCTCGACACCGGCCGCAGCACAGCGCTCCTCGGCGACGGCCCGCAGCCGGGCGTTCGCCACGACGCCGCCGCCGAGCAGGAGCCGGTGCACGCCGGTGTCCTCGCACGCACGCAGCGCCTTCGTCAGGAGCACGTCGACCACGGCTTCGCGGAAGCTGGCGGCGACGTCGGCCACGGGGACCTCGCGCCCCTCGTCACGGCAGCGCTCGACCCACCGGGCGACGGCGGTCTTCAGACCGGAGAACGAGAAGTCGTAGCGGTGCGCGGCCATGTCCTTCGGCAGCGTCAAGCCGCGGGGGAAACGGATCGCGGTGGGGTCGCCGTCCGCCGCGGCCTTGTCGATCTGCGGGCCGCCGGGGTACGGCAGCCCCAGGAGCCGCGCGACCTTGTCGAACGCCTCGCCCGCGGCGTCGTCGATCGTCTCGCCGAGCAGTTCCACGTCGCCGACGAGGTCCTGCACGAGCAGCAGCGACGTGTGCCCGCCGGACACCAGGAGCGCCACCGTCGGCAGGTCGATCTCGGACCCGTCCGACCGGAGGACGTCGGCGCCGACGTGCCCGACCAGGTGGTTCACGCCGTACAACGGCTTGCCCGTCGCCACCGCGAGGGCCTTCGCGGCGCCGACCCCGACCATGAGCGCCCCGGCGAGGCCCGGCCCCGCGGTCACCGCGACGGCGTCGAGCTCGTCGAGGGTGACGCCGGCCTGCTCGAGCGCAGCGGTCAGCGTCGGGGTCATCGCCTCGAGGTGGGCCCGTGCGGCGACCTCGGGGACGACGCCGCCGTACCGCGCGTGCTCCTCCATGCTCGACGCGATGACGTTCGCGAGCAGGGTGTTGCCGCGCACGATCCCGACACCGGTCTCGTCGCAGCTCGTCTCGATGCCGAGCACGAGTGGTTCAGCCATCGAGGGCCTCCTGTCCGATGGGGCCGACGCCGGACGGGCCGACGCCGGACGGACCGACACCGGACGGACCGACGTCGGGAGTCGTCGCGAGCGCCGCCCGCATCACCCACGCGTCCACACCGTCGGGCTGGTAGTAGCGGGGGCGGACGGCGATCCGTTCGAACCCGAACGCCGTGTACATCGCCTGGGCCACGGGGTTGTCGGCGCGTACCTCGAGGAAGACCTCGTGCACGCCACGCCGCCGCGCTTCGTCGAGGAGCTCGGTGAAGAGCACCCGACCGAGGCCCTTCCCCCGCTGGTCCGCCGCGACCGCGATCGTCTGGACGTCCGCCACGGGGTTGCCCGCCAGCGAGGAGAGCCCGGCGTACCCGACGATCGTCGGCGCCCCGCCCTCGGTCGTCTCGACGACGACGTAGTACCCGTGCGGCGAGTACAGCTCGCCGGACATCTGCGACGCCGACCAGGCATCGGTCGGGAACGACGCGTGCTCCAGCCACATCACGTCGTCGAGGTCCTGCGGGTGGGCGCGCCGCAGGCGCAGCCCGTCGGGCAGCGTCACTGCTTCACCCGCTTGGGCGCACCCGGCATCGTGACGTCCGGATCGCGGAGGTAGAGAGGCGCGTCCTCGGCGAAGGGCGCGCCGGAGGTGAGCCGGTCTGCGGCGAGCGCGCCGAGCCTCCAGGCAGGGATGGACAGGGCTGTCACGCGGTCCCAGCCCACGGCGTCGGGCCAGGAGGCGCGGATCGCCTCGTCGAGGTCCGCCGGCTTGGCGAGTCCGGGACCCGCGACGCGCGTGCCGGTCTGGTCGTAGGCGCTCCAGTAGACCTCGCGCCGACGCGCGTCCGTCAGGACGACGAACGGACCGGGGCCGTCCTGATCGTCCGCGACCGCGTCGTGGCTGACCAGCGGGAGGACGGGGACGCCGCGTGCCGCGGCGAAGGTGCGGGCTGCGGCGATGCCGACGCGGAGGCCGGTGAACGGCCCCGGCCCCATGCCGGCGACGACGCCCGAGACCTCGGCGGGGGTGATGCCGGCCTCGTCGAGGACCTCGGCGAGGAACGGGCCGATGACCTCGGCGTGGCGGCGGCTGTCCTCGGTGCTGCGGGTCGCGAGGGCCTGACCACTGCCCGGGTCGACGACGGCGACCGAGGTTCCGGCGGAGGTGTCGATCGCGAGGAGCACGGTCCCATCGTATGACTCACAGCAGTGCGGTCTCAGCATGAGCGATCTAGCATATGTTGCATTTCAGTTAATTGCGAAGGATGTTCATGAAGAAGCGCTCCACCCTCACCGCCTGCGTCATCGCAACCCTCGGCACGTCGATCGCGATCGCTCCCGCCACCGTGGCGATGGCCGCTCCGGCAGCTCCGGCCCCGACGTCGTCGTCCTCGACCGCGGCGATCGGCGACGGGTTCCGGCTCACCTCGTCCACGGACTACGAACGCGGGAAGGACCTGACCATCACCGGCACGGGTGCCCTGCCCTACCAGAACGTCTCGATGTGGGCGGGCGGCAACCACGCGCTCTCCGTGGCCGCGGGTGCCGAGGGAGAGTGGGCGTTCACCGTCCCCGGTCGGCTCACCACGGCGGACAGCCTGACGTACGAGTTCCGCACGGGATACAACACGTCGTTCACGCAGCAGTTCACCGCGGAGGACGGCCAGATCATCCCGTCGTTCGCCCTGACCTCGGGCACGACCTACGAGCGCGGCGAGGACCTGCTCATCACCGGCAGGGGCGCCAGCGCCCACCGAGACGTCACGCTGTGGGCCGGCAAGAACCCGGCCTTCTCCGGGCAGGCTGACGAGGACGGGAACTGGCAGGTCACCGTTCCGGGCCGCGTCACCGGTGCGGACGAGCTCGAGTTCGAGTTCCGCAGCAATCTCCAGGAGCCCTTCACCCAGAAGTTCACCGCGTCCGACGGCATCGTCACGCCGCACATCACGATCACCTCGGCGAACGAGTACGAGCGCGGCAAGGCGTTCACCATCGCCGGGACCACCACGCAGCAGGTCACCGCGATCCAGGTGCGGGCCGGCTCGGACATCCCGTTCTCCCCCCTGGTGGATGCCGATGGCAACTGGTCCTTCACCATCCCCGCGGGCGCGCCGATCCTCGACGAAGACTCGTTCGACTTCCGCTTCGTCGCCCGTGACAAGTCCCTCGAGCAGACGTTCACCGCGGCCGACGGGCTCATCACGCCGAAGATCACCATCACCTCGGCCACCGAGTACGAGCGGGGCGAGCAGTTCACCGTGACCGGCACGACCACCCGCCGCGTCAACAGCATCCTCGTCCGCTCGGAGGGCAAGGTCATCGGCGGACCGGTCGTCAACGAGGCCGGCGAGTGGTCCTTCACCACCCCGGAGAAGTTCACCGGTGTCGACGAGGACTCGTTCGACCTCACGTTCGTCGCCGGCAAGGACGAACTGACCGAGACGTTCACGGCGGCGGCGCCCGCACCGACGAAGGAGCTCGCGGTCGCGACCAAGACGTTCGTGAAGGGTCAGAAGCAGCGCATCGAGGGCACGGCCGCGCCGAAGGCCCGCGTCGACGTCTACTCCGGGTCGAAGTACCTCATGAACGTCGTGGCCGGCGAGGACGGGAAGTGGTCGTACACGACCGGCGCCGCCATCACCGGTGACACGTTCACGCGGACGCTCAAGTCCGCGGGTGCCGAGGACCTGACGTTCACGCTGACCGCGGCAGCGCAGATCTCGGTCACCACAGAGACCTTCGTGAAGGGGCAGAAGCAGCGCATCGAGGGAACGGCCGCGCCGAAGGCCCGCGTCGACATCTACTCCGGGTCGAAGTACCTGATGCACGTGACTGGCGGCGAGGACGGCACGTGGTCGTACACGACCGGCGCAGCGATCACCGGTGACACGTTCACGCGGACGCTCAAGTCCGCGGGCGCGAAGGACCTCACGTTCACCCTGAACGCCGCCGAGCAGGAGCAGACGGCGCCGATCACGGTCGCGACCAAGACCTTCGTGCAGGGGCAGAAGCAGCTGATCGAGGGCACGGCCGCGCCGAAGGCCCGCGTCGACATCTACTCCGGGTCGAAGTACCTCATGAACGTGACCGCCGACGAGGCTGGCACGTGGTCCTACACGACCGGCGCCGCCATCACCGGCGACACGTTCACGCGGACCCTCAAGTCCGCGGGAGCGAAGGACGTCACCTTCACCCTGAACGCGCAGTAGGCGCGCCGACAGCACGGATCGGGAGGCGCGGATCACGCGAGCCGGTCGGCTCACGTGATCCGCGCCTCCCGTCTGTACGCTCGTTCCCATGCCGATCCCGGAGACCACCGTCGCGCACCCGACCCCCTTCGTGGAGATCCCGCGTGGCGAGTGGTCGCAGCTCGCTCCGAAGGAGCACCTGTCCCTCACCGAGACCGAGATCGTGCAGCTGCGCGGTCTCGGTGACCGCCTCGACATGCAGGAGGTGCAGGAGGTCTACCTGCCGCTGTCCCGCCTGCTGACGCTCTACGCGGCGGGCGCACGGAACCTGCACGCGTCGACGTCGGCCTTCCTGGGTGACCGAGCCGGGCGGACGCCGTTCGTGATCGGTGTCGCCGGGTCGGTCGCCGTCGGCAAGTCGACCGTCGCACGACTGCTCCGCGAGCTGACGAAGCGCTGGCCGGACACCCCGCGCGTGGAGCTCGTGACCACCGACGGGTTCCTCTACTCCAACGCCGAGCTCGAGCGGCGCGGGATCATGGACCGCAAGGGCTTCCCGGAGTCCTACGACCGCCGGGCCCTGCTGCGCTTCGTGAGCCAGGTGAAGAGCGGCGCGACCGAGGTCCGAGCGCCGTACTACTCGCACCTCGTGTACGACATCGTGCCGGACGCCGAGATCGTGGTGCGACAGCCGGACATCCTCATCGTCGAGGGCCTGAACGTCCTCGCGCCGCCGGTGCACGGGCGCCTGGCGCTGTCCGACCTCTTCGACTTCACGATCTACGTCGACGCGAAGACGAAGGACATCGAGGCCTGGTACGTCGACCGGTTCCTCGCGCTGCAGGAAGAGGCCTTCGCGAGCCCGGACTCGTTCTTCCACCGGTTCGCCTCGCTCTCCCGGTCGGATGCGGTGCGGACGGCGACCGAGGTGTGGCGGGCGATCAACGAGCCGAACCTCATCGAGAACGTGTTGCCGACGCGCTCCCGGGCGACCCTCGTGTTGAAGAAGGCGGCGGACCACAAGGTGTCGTCGGTGTTGCTCCGCAAGATCTGACGCGCGGGGCGGCCGACGCCGCGGCGCCGCGGGGCGCGGGGCGCCGCCGGCGGCGGGCGGGAACGACGAACCACGAATCCGACGTGGAACCGGGCGCGGGGGCTGGTGCGATGTCGCATCCGTGGTTCGACGCGGCTCGGCCGGTGCGGCCGCCGCCGCGGGGCGCCGCCCCGGGCCGCGGGCCGCCGACGCGGGGCGGCTCGAGCTGCCGCCGCACAAGCAAAGTCCGTCGGAACCACGCATCTGCGTGGTTCCGACGGACTTTGGCTGTGCGAGCGCGCGCCGCGCGCGCCAACGCGCGCCGCGCGCGCCAACGCGCCGAGCGCCGAGCGCGCCAGCGCGCCGCGCGCCAGCGCGCCGCGCGCCTACGCCGCGTCGAGCGCCAGGCGCTCGCGCACCACGGCCGCGAGCTCCTCGGCGATCCGCTCGGCATCGGCCTGGGAGGCCGCCTCGACCATGACCCGCACGACGGGCTCGGTGCCGGACGGCCGGAGCAACACGCGCCCCGCGTCGCCGAGTGCGGCGGTCGCAGCGGCGACGGCGTCCTGCACGCCCTGGTCGGCCAGGCCGTGCCGGTCCACCCCGCGCACGTTCACGAGCACCTGCGGGAACACCGTCATGCACGATGCGAGTTGCTCGAGCGTCTTGCCCGTCCGGGCCATCTCGGCGACGAGGTGCAACCCGGTGAGGATGCCGTCGCCGGTGGTCGCGAACTCGTTGAAGATGATGTGGCCGGACTGCTCGCCACCGAGCGAGTACCCGCCCTCGGTCATCTTCTCGAGGACGTAGCGGTCGCCGACACCGGTCTCGAGCATCGTGATGCCCGCGTCCGCCATGGCCCGCTTCAGCCCGAGGTTCGACATCACCGTCGCGACGAGGGTGTCGGACGCCAGGCGCCCGCGCTCCTGCAGCGACAGCGCGAGGATCGCCATGATCTGGTCGCCGTCGATCGCGTTGCCGGCGGCGTCGACCGCGAGGCAGCGGTCCGCGTCACCGTCGTGGGCGATGCCGACGTCCGCACCGTGCGAGAGCACCGCGCGGGCGAGGTTGTCGATGTGGGTGGAACCGACACCGTCGTTGATGTTCATGCCGTCCGGGTCGGCACCGATCAGGGTCACGCGGGCCCCGGCGTTGACGAACACCTCGGGCGAGACACCCGCGGCGGCGCCGTTCGCGCAGTCGAGCACGACGTGGATGCCGTCGAGCCGGTGCGGCAGCGTGCCGAGCAGGTGGACGACGTAGCGGTCCTCGGCGTCGGCGAACCGGGTGATCCGGCCGACGTCGCCACCGGTGGGGGTCGGTGCGGAGTGGTCGTGCATGGCCGCTTCGATGCGGTCCTCGACCTCGTCCGGGAGCTTCCGGCCACCCGTGGCGAAGAACTTGATCCCGTTGTCGGGAGCGGGGTTGTGCGACGCGGAGATCATCACGCCGAAGTCGGCGTCGATGTCCGCGACGAGGAACGCCGCAGCGGGGGTGGGGATGACCCCGGCGTCGAGCACGTCGACGCCGGCGGAGGCGAGCCCGGCCGCGACCGCAGCACCGAGGAACTCGCCGGAGACGCGCGGGTCGCGCGCGAGGACCGCACGAGGGCGCGGTCGACCGGACGCCCGGCGGGCGTCCGCGTGGTGTCCGTGTGTGAGGACGGCCGCGCTCGCCTGGGCAAGACCCAGTGCGAGCGCGGCCGTCAGCTCGCCGTTGGCGAGACCACGAACCCCGTCGGTACCGAACAGACGCGGCATTGCGATCTTCAGCCGGTGACGACTAGCGCTTCGAGAACTGCGAAGCCTTGCGGGCCTTCTTGAGACCGGCCTTCTTGCGCTCGATGACGCGGGCGTCGCGGGTGAGGAAGCCGGCCTTCTTGAGGGTGGCGCGGTTGTTCTCGCGGTCGATCTCGTTCAGCGAACGGGCGATGGCGAGACGGAGCGCACCAGCCTGACCCGAGGGGCCACCACCGGTGATGCGGGCGACGACGTCGTAGGCGCCGAGCAGCTCGAGCACCTTGAACGGGTCGTTGATGAGCTGCTGGTGCAGCTTGTTCGGGAAGTAGTCCTCGAGCGAGCGGCCGTTCACGACGAACGAGCCGGAGCCCGGGACGAGACGGACGCGTGCGATGGCCTCCTTGCGGCGCCCGACGGCACCGCCCGAGACGTTGAGGATCTGACGGGGAGCAGCCTCGGAAGCGGCGGGTGCGCTCTCCGTGGTGAAGCTCTCCGGGGTCTGGTCGAGGGAGTCAGCGATCTGAGCCATGAGTTTTACCTAGTCCTTGGAAGTCGTCGTGGCCGGAACTACTGTGCGACCTGGTCGAAGGTGTACGCCTTGGGCTGCTGCGCCGAGTGCGGGTGCTCCGCGCCGGCGTAGACCTTCAGCTTCTTGAGCTGCTCGCGACCGAGGGTGTTCTTCGGGAGCATGCCGCGGATCGCCTTCTCGACGGCGCGGGTCGGGTGCTTCTCGAGCATCTCCGGGTAGGAGGTCGCCGTGAGGCCGCCCGGGTAGCCCGAGTGGCGGTAGTAGACCTTCTTCGCGAGCTTCGAACCGGTCAGGGCGACCTTGTCGGCGTTCACGATGATGACGTAGTCACCCATGTCCATGTGCTGGGCGAAGGTGGCCTTGTGCTTGCCGCGCAGGAGCGCCGCGGCGTGGGTGGCGAGGCGGCCGAGGACGACGTCGGTGGCGTCGATGACGATCCAGTCGTGCTGGACGTCTGCCGGCTTCGGGGAGAACGTACGAGTCACAGTGGTGCTGCTTTCGTGTCGAGGTGAGGAGTCCGTGAATCCCGCTCCGGTGGGTGTTCACGTGGGAGAACCCGTGTGAACGGCCCGGTGGAGGGCTCATCTGACTGTCCGGCGCACAGAGCGCGCAGACCAAGGTGAGAGCCTACCCGACGCACGTGACGGCGGTCAAACGGAGACAGGACGGACGGGAGGCGCGGTGCCGGCTGGCACCGCGCCTCCCGTCCGGTGCAGCGAACGTCAGCCGAAGAGGCTCCGCAACCACGCGAGCAGGGCGGCGAGCGCCGCCAGCGCGTCCGCGACCGGACCGCCGTGGCCCGGGTTCCCGCCGTGTCCGGGGTCGCCGCCGTGGCCGGGGTTCCCGCCTCCCGGGGTGCCGACGCCCGGCAGGTCGATGCCCACCACGACCGGGTCGTGGTCGCTCGCCCGGTACACGTCGTCCTGGTACAGGTCCGTGACGTTGTAGTCGTACCGGCTGTACTCGAGGCCCACAGACTCGACCGAGTTGATGTTCCAGATGTCCACGCCGGTGACGGTCTCCAGTGCAGCAGGGGACGCGAACACGTGGTCGAGCGACCCGCTCAGCCCGCTGAAGACGTACGACCACTCGGACGCGTCCTCGGTCGGGCCGAGGTCCGTGTAGCCGGCGTCCTCGAGGGCGACGACCGGGTCCTCCTCGCTGTAGGCGTTGAAGTCGCCGAGCATGAACACCTTGTCGGTCCGCGCCTGGCGCTGCATCGCGGTCGAGAACGTCACGAGCGCCTTCGCCTGCTCGACGCGCGAGTGGTTCGACGCACCCTGCCCGTCGCCCTGGTCGGCGTCGACGCCCTCGCCCGAGCCCTTCGACTTGAAGTGGTTGGCGATGACCAGGAAGGTGTCCTTCGCACTCGGCTTCTGCGCGCCCTTGCCCTTGCCGGGCTTCGCGACGACCGGGGCGAAGGCCTGCGCGAGCGGCTGGCGGGCGTTCGTGAAGGCCGTCGAGTCGGTGAGGATCGTCGACGAGCCGACCGGCTGCACGCGGTCCTTCTTGTAGATGAGCGCGAGGCGGATGACGTCCTCGCTCGACGGGAGCTTCGACGGGGACTTCGCGTAGGCCCAGGTGTCCTTGCCGGTCGCGGCGTTGAGCGCGGCCACGAGGGTCGCCACGGCCGCGTCACGGTCCTGGCCGAAGCGCGCCGAGTTCTCGATCTCCTCGAGGGAGACGACGTCGGCGCCGAGGCCGTTGATCGCCTTGACGATCTTCACCTGCTGGCGGGCGAGGTCGTCGGCGTTCGCGGCACCGCGGGCGTCGCAGCCGCCCCGGACGGTCACGGGGTCGCCGTCGCGGTCGGTGTAGTAGGTGCAGCCGGTGAGCTGGTCGCCGGTCGTCGGGAAGTAGTTCAGGACGTTGAACCCGGCGAGGCGGATGTCACCGCCGACGTTCTCCGGCGCGGCGGTGCGGACGTCCGAGAACGACGCCGGCAGGTCGGCAGCCGGGGTGGCGCCGGTGATCGGCGACGTCGGCTGGAACTTCCACGAGTCGTTCCGGTAGTCGAGGACGACCGGCTCGTGGAAGGTCGCAGCGGCGCCGACCGTGACCGGGCCCTGCGTGAGCCACGACACCGGGATCGACTGGTTCGCCGCGCTGAGGAAGTTCGTGCTGGCACCGTCGTCGAGGACGACCTTGCGCGCCGCGTTGTCCGCGGTGACGGCGGCGGCCTCGGCACTGCCCGGACGGGCGACCTCGGTCGGCTGGAGCAGGCGCTGCTTCCCCGATGCCAGCACGACCTCGCCGTACTGGTTCGTCGTGTAGTTGTCCGCGACGGTGTAGTCGCCCTGCGGCGCCACGAGCATGCTCTCGAGCGACTCACGCTGTGCGTCGGTGCGCGGGAAGGTCAGCGTGGCCGGGACCGGCTGGACGACCCCCGCGGCGGGGAGCTTCGTCAGGCCGGACGCGGTGGGCACGGTCAGCTCGGTCAGGCCGTTGAACTCGGACACCGTGCCGGTGAGGCGCACCGCGTCCCCGATCGCCACGCTGCCGACGGTCGCCGACGAGTAGACGAAGACGGCGTCGGAGGCGGTGTGCTTCCCGAGGTCGAGCGCGCCGCCGGTGCCGGCGGTCTGGACCGTGTAGCCGTTGAAGCCGCCGGTGGCGTACACCGCGGTGACGACGCCGTCGGTCGTGACGGTCTTCCCGGCGTACGGCGAGGCGTCGCCGGTGCCCTGCAGCTGCGCGATCGTGACCCGTTCGGCCGGGGTCGTGCCGCCGTCACCGGGGTCGGTGGGGTCCGTGGGGTCGGTCGGGTCCGTCGGCTGCGTGGTCTCGCCCGCGGCGTTCTCCGGCGTGACGGTCGTCGTCACCCGGAAGTCGGCGGCGTTCGAGTCGGTGTCGGTCGTGCCCTGACGGGTGAGCGCGTCCGGGACGGCGTTCGCCGTGCCGGTCGGGGCGACCGCGGTCTCGAAGGTGTTCGACGTGCCGTAGCCGAGCAGGTCGACGACGCCGGGGGTGCCCGTCGTCACGGCGCCGGCGGGGAGCGTCAGCGCCGTCGCCTGGTCGGCGAGGACGAGGGTGCCGGTCGACCCGGAGGGGTTCAGCCCGGTGACGGCGTCCGGCTCGGGCAGCGCCTCGCCGTTCGTGCCGTTCGAGCCCATCTGCACGAGGTAGGTGCCGTGCGCGGGCACGGAGCCGGCGAGCTTGCCGACCGAGGGCGCTCCGGTACCGGTCGCCGCGCGGTACTGCACCGACCAGCCGTCGACGCTGACGGGGCTGTCGGTGGGGTTGCCGAGTTCGACGAACTTGTTCGTGAAGGGCTGGTTCGCGCTGCCGCCCTTGAGGTAGGCCTCGGCGATGACGAGCCCGGAGCCCTGGGGGTTCGCGCTGGCCGAGGAGACGGAGACGAGCGGAGCGGCGACGAGCGCGGCTGCAGCGGTGGCGCACAGCAGAGTGCGCCCGACGGATCTGTGCATGGTCGCACGGTACCGACCTGCGGGGCCCCTCAGGTTTCCGGCGGGTGAACGATCCGTTCCACCCCTGATCGGGGTGCAGGCGGCGGCGGTGCGCGGTGCCCGGGGATCAGGACCCGATCGGCCGCCAGGTGGACCCGACGCGGTGCACGGCCGGCCCGTGTCCGGGGAGCAGGACGTCCGGGATCGGCAGCGCCCGCGCGGACTCGAGCGCTCGTTCCTGGTCGGCCGTGAAGAACGACGTGATCATGCGCGGCCGCGGCTCCCACGACGACGGCTGCGTGTCGTGCCGGCTGACGATGGCGTCCCCGGTGACGATCGCGTTCGCGGCGGGCAGCAGGTAGGCCGTGGACCCGTCGGTGTGCCCGGTGGCCGGCAGCGGCGCGATCGCCCGGCCGACGAAGTCCGCACCCGTGAACGCGCGGGCGGTCGGCACCGCGGTGGGTCGCAGCGCGTCGGAGCGCACTGCGCGGGCGAGCCACCGGAGGACCCGGGGCGCGGCCAGTCGTCCGCCGATCTCGGCCGGCGTCACCTGCTGCCGCGCGGGCCCGCGCACGTTGTCGAGCTCGTCGGCGTGGGCGAGCACCTCGACGTGCGGGTAGCGCTCGAGGATGCCGGGGATGCCGCCGACGTGGTCGACGTGCCCGTGCGTGACGTACACCCGGCGCAGGTCGTCGAGCTCGTGGCCGGCGTACCGCACGGTGTCGAGCACGAGGTCGGTGTCGGCCGGGTAGCCGGCGTCGATCAGTGCGACACCGTCCTCCTCGGCGAGGACCACCCAGTTCGAGACGGGCCCCTCGACGAACACCACCCCGGGTGCGACGGACACGACGGAGCGGGGTTCGCGGGAGGTCATCCCCCGACGGTACCGCCGTCGTCGGGCGCTCCGCGTCGCGCGCGGGTCTGCGACGCCCGCGCCGCGAGGTCGTCGTCGGCCGGGTACCCGACCTCGGTCAGGGTGAGGCCCTTCGCCGGCGCGACCTTGAATTCGCTCGTCCGCGCCTCGGCGACCCGCAGTTCCTCGAGCCGGTCGGCGCCGAACCGGCCCTCGCCGACGGCGATCGTCGCCCCCACCATCGCGCGCACCATCGAGTGGCAGAAGGCGTCGGCCTGGAGGCGCGCCACCAGCACGCCGTCCGGCTCGCGGTCCCAGCGGAACTCTTGCAGCGTCCGGATGGTCGTCGCCCCCTCGCGCGGCTTGCAGAACGTCGCGAAGTCGTGCAGCCCCAGCAGCCGCAGCGCACCGCGCTCCATCGCCGCCGGGTCCAACCGCGTCGGGTGCCAGACCGTGTGTCCCCGTCGACGTGGATCGCGCCAGGCGTCGGCGTCCGCGATCCGGTACGAGTAGCGGCGCCACAGCGGCGAGAACCGGGCGTCGAACCCCTCCGGCGCGACCGAGGCCCGGGTGACGACGACGTCCCCCTCCGGCGCCGCGATGCCGTTCACGCGCTTGACGAGCCCGTCCAGCGGCGAGCGCCCCGACCCCCGCTTGGCGGCCAGCGCGTCCCACTGCGCCGACGTGAGGTCGAGGTGGGCGACCTGCCCGGTGGCGTGCACGCCCGCGTCGGTGCGCCCGGCCACGGTGAGCAGCGGCGGCTCGCCCCACCGGGTGAAGACGGTGGCGAGCGCGGCCTCGAGCGCGCCCTGCACGGTCCGGAGACCCGGCTGCCGGGCCCACCCGGAGAACGCGGCACCGTCGTACGCGATGTCCAGCCGCAGCCGCACGCCGTCACCGTCACCGCCGCCCTGCGGGCCCGCCGTCTCGTCCACCAGGCCACCGTACCGGGGCCGGACCGCGCCTCCTGGCCCCCGTGCTGACACGCACCCCGCCCCGGTGTCAGTGCCACGTCAGTGGCGCGTGAGCGGGCCGCGGCACCATCGTCCTCGACATCGACGAACCACGTCGAGTCACCACGAAAGGACCTGCGCGAATGACCACCACACCGCTCGCGGTCGAGGCCACCGGCCTCGTGAAGACCTTCGGGACGAACCGCGCAGTGGACGGTGTCGACCTCCGCGTGGAGGCCGGCTCGGTCTACGGCGTGCTCGGCCCCAACGGCGCCGGCAAGACCACCACCATCTCGATGCTCGCGACGCTGCTCAAGGCGGACGCCGGCGAGGCCCGCATCTTCGGGCGGGACGTCCGCCGCGAGGCGCAGGCCGTCCGCTCCCTCATCGGGGTGACCGGCCAGTACGCGAGCGTCGACGAGACGCTCAGCGCGACCGAGAACCTCGTCATCTTCTCGCGCCTGCTCGGCCTGGGCCGCGCCGAGTCGAAGCGGAAGGCCGCCGAGCTGCTCGAGCGCTTCGGGCTGACCGAGGCTGCGTCGCGTCCGTTGAAGAACTTCTCCGGGGGCATGCGTCGTCGTCTCGACCTCGCCGCGAGCCTCATCGCACAGCCCCCGCTGCTGTTCCTCGACGAGCCCACGACGGGTCTCGACCCCCGCACCCGCGCCCAGATGTGGGACACGATCCGGGAGCTCGTCGCGACCGGCTCCACCGTCCTGCTGACGACGCAGTACCTCGACGAGGCCGACCAGCTGGCCGACCGCATCGCCGTGATCGACCACGGCCGCGTCGTCGCCGAGGGCACGGGCGACGAGCTGAAGGCGTCCATCGGGTCGAGCTCGCTCCAGCTCCGGCTGGCCGACCCGCTCCGGCTCGACGCCGCCCGCACCATCGTGCGGAACAGCCTCGGCGTCGACGCGGTGGCCAGCCCCGAGGGCTCGCGCCTCACCGCGCCGATGTCCGACCCGGACCGCGTGACCGACCTGCTCGTGTCGTTCCGCGACGCCGGCATCTCCCTCGCCGAGATGAGCGTGCAGAAGCCCACGCTCGACGAGGTCTTCCTGCAAATTACCGGCGAAGCGGTGGTCGCTGACGCGTCCGCCGCCGCCGAATGGAGCATCGCATGACCACCATCGCCCCCACCCCCACCTCGGCACCGCGGGTCGCCCCACGCCCCGGCATCGGCGGCTCCGGACTCGGCGCGACCGTCCGACAGTCCTTCACGATGGCGTACCGCGGCCTGGTGAAGGTCCGTCGCACGCCCGAGCAGCTGTTCGACGTGACGCTCATGCCGATCGTCTTCACCGTGATGTTCACGTACATCTTCGGCGGCGCGATCGCCGGCGACGTGTCCAGCTACCTGCCCGTCATCATCCCCGGCATCCTCGTGCAGACGAACATCACGTCCTCGATCGTCACCGGCGTCCAGCTCCGCGAGGACATGGACAAGGGCGTGTTCGACCGCTTCAAGTCCCTGCCGATCGCCCGCATCGCGCCGCTCGCCGGTGCGCTGCTCGCCGACACGGTCCGGTACGCGATCGCCACCGCCATCACGTTCACGGTCGGGATCATCATGGGCCTGCGTCCCGAGGGCGGTGCCGCGGCGGTCGTGCTGGCCGGCGTGCTCGTGATCGTCGTCGCCTGGTCGATCAGCTGGATCTTCGCCTACTTCGGCGTGGTCGCCCGCACCGCGTCGAGCGTCTCCGGCATCGCCAACCTGGTGCTCTTCCCGCTGACGTTCCTGTCGAACGCGTTCGTCCCCACGGACACCCTGCCCGGCTGGCTGCGCTGGTTCACCGAGGTCAACCCCATCTCGCACCTCATCACCGCCGTCCGCGAGCTGATCAACCACGGCGCCGTCACCGGTGACCTCTGGATCAGCCTGCTCGGTGCCGCCGTGGTGGTCGCCGTGTTCGCGCCGCTGACGGTCCGCGCCTACATGCGGAAGGCGTAGCGGAGGTCCTCCAGCAGCGTCCTCGCCCGCGCGACGGCCTCGGTCCGGTCCCATCCGGCCGAGGCCGTCTCGGCGTCCGCGACGCGGGCCGCGCCGAGCGCGTCGACGAGGAGCGGCCGGAGCCGTCCGTGGGCGAGCACCGCGAAGTCCTGCCGGGTGCCGAACCGCATCGCGGCACCCCAGCACCGGGCCGCCTCGGCCGGACGGTCGCTGCGCGCCGCCGCGACCGCGAGTCCCGCCAGCGTCGTGCCGATGACGGGCAGGTCGAGCCACCACGGGTGGACGCGGATCATCACGAGTGCGGCCTTCCGGATGCGGCGAGCGACCGCGCGTTCGTCGGCCTGGAGGCGCGGTGCGGCTCCGTCGGGCGCGCCGAGCGCCGCCTCGTCGACCGCTGCGATCCGCGCCGCGCCCGCCATCACGGTCCAGTGCGGAGTCGCCTTCCGGTGCGGCAGCACCCAGTCCCACGCCGCCGTGTACTGCGCTGCAGCGGCGTCGAGGTCGCCCTCGAACCGGAGGCACTCCGCGCCGATCGCGACGGCGAGCACGCCGATCTGGGAGCGGTCGCCGTCGAAGCCGCCGCGCCCCGAGACCGGTCGGTGCTGCAGCTCGGCGGCGATCGACCGGGCGGTGTCCACGGCGCCGGTCGCGGCCGAGCAGAGCCCGACGGTCCAGCCGATCTCGTACAGGTCGTCCTCGGCGCCGAAGCGCTCGAGCTGCTCACGGGCGCGGTCGGCGTTCGCGAGGGCGTCCGCGTACCGGCCGGTCTGGGCGAGGAGCTGCGTCATGGTGACGGCCACGGTGCCGATCGTCCACGCGTCGGCGGTGCGCTCCGCGAGCGTCTGCGCCCGGGTGGCGTACCGGAGGGCCGCCGCGAACTCGCCGTCGTTCTCGGCGAGGGGCGCGCTGAGCATGTTGGCGGTGCCGGCCACGCCCTCGTCGGGGTCGTCGCGGAGGCGCGCGAGGAGCGCGGTGCCCGCCGCCGGACGCCCGAGCGTCAGGAGCAGCGCCGCCTGTGCGTCGAGCACCGGGAACCCCGTCGTCCCGACGCGGCGGAGGCGCCGGAGCGTGGAGATCGCCCACGCGGCGGTCCGGCGGTCGTCGAACGCCGAGGAGGCCCCGGCGACGACGAGTCCGACGTGCACCGCGGCGACGTCCTCGGCCGCGGGCGGACCCGAGCGCAGCACCGCGACCACGTCGGACGCGATCGCGGTGACCTCGCCGTGGGCACCCCGGAGCGTCCAGTAGGCCCCGAGGGCGGCGAAGACGTGCGCGGTCGCCGAGGCGTCGTCGGCGCGGAGGCTCCAGCGGAGCAGGGTCACGAGGTTGTCGGCCTCGCGCTGGACCTCGTGGAAGCGGTCGAGCTGCTCCGGGCCGGTGAGCGTGAAGAGGTTCCTGGCGGCGGCGAAGTCCCGCCCCCAGCGGATCATCGCCGTGCGCACGGCCTCGGTGGCACCGCGTTCGTCGAGCCGTGCGGCCCCGAACTCGCGGACGGTCTCGAGCAGGCGGTAGCGGACCGGCTCCCCCTCGACCTCGACGAGCTGCACGAGGGACTGCTCGACGAGTTCGGCGAGGTCGTCGAGCGCGTCGTCCCGGCGGTCCGGCGCGGCCACGGCCTCGACGGCGTCGACCGCCAGGCCGTCCGGGAACAGTGCCAGGCGGGTCAGGAGGTCCTGCGCGCCCGCGTCGAGCAGGCGCCAGCTCCACTCGATGACCGCCAGGAGCGTGCGGTGCCGCTCCGGGGCGCTGCGGTCGCCGCCCCGGAGGAGCGCGAACCGGTCGTCGAGCCGGCGCTCGATCTCGTCGATGCTCATCCCCCGGATCCGCGCCGCGGCCAGCTCGATCGCGAGCGGCGACCCGTCGAGCCGCGTGCAGATGCGGCGGACGGTGTCCACGGGCAGCACGGCCCCGGGTCGGGCGGCCCGGGCGCGCTCGGTGAACAGCCGGACCGCGGCGCCGTCGGCCTCGACCGGGAGGGGCGCGAGGGGTGCCACGACCTCGCCGGCGATCGCGAGCGGTGCGCGCGAGGTCGTGAGGATCCGGAGGTCGGGGATGCTCGCGAGCAGGTCGGCGGCGAACCCGGCGACGTCGCCGACGAGGTGCTCGCAGTTGTCCAGGACGAGGACCGTCGGGGCTTCCCCGAGCGCCCGCCCCACCCGCGCTCGCAGGTCGGCGACGACGACCTCCCGCAGCGCCCGGGCGGACCGGAACTCGGCCACCCCGAGCAGGGCACCGAGCGCGGGGACGACGTCCTCGGCGGTGGCGATCGGCGCGAGCTCGAACACCACCACGCCGGTGGTCGGCGGCACACCGGCGGCGACCGCCTGCGCGAGGCGGGTCTTGCCGAGCCCACCCGCACCGAGGATCGTGACCAGCCGGTTGCGGGACAGGAGGTCCGTGACGGCGGCGAGGTCCTCCAGCCGCCCGACGAGCGTGTTCGGCGCGGCCCGCAGCCCGACCCGACGAGCGCGACCGGAGTCGGCGGCGGACCGGCGGAGCAGATCGGCGTTCAGCCGCACCAGGTCGGCCGAGGGGTCCGCGCCGAGCTCGTCGGCGAGGCGGTCGCGGTGCGTCGCGAACGCGGCGAGCGCCTCGGCGTTCCGGCCGGCGGCGACCAGCGCGCGCATGCACCCGGCGACGGCGACCTCGTCGAACGGGTTCGCCTCGGACTCGGCGAGCCACAGCGCGGCCGCTTCGGCCGCGTCCC
Source organism: Curtobacterium sp. NPDC087082 (assembly GCF_044745045.1). Lineage (NCBI taxonomy): Bacteria > Bacillati > Actinomycetota > Actinomycetes > Micrococcales > Microbacteriaceae > Curtobacterium > Curtobacterium sp. NPDC087082. The sequence goes on from NZ_JBIUZN010000002.1 coordinate 280,835, forward strand.
CGCGGTCGAGGAGGAGTTCGCCCAGCCGGCGTCGGAGCGCACGGCGGGCAGTGGCCGCGCGGTCGGCGAGCGCGGCGCCGAGGTCCCCGTCGACGTCCGCGCCGGGGTCGCCCCGCCAGCCGTCGAGCGCTGCCCGGACCACCGCGACGTCCTCGCTGGCAGCCGCGCGCTCGGCGGCCGTCAGGTCGACCGAGCCGGGGTCGACCCCGAGTGCGTACCCGGTGCTCGTCGACACGACGACGCCGTCGGCCGTGCTGCGCCGGAGCCGGGAGACGAGGGTCTGCAGCGCTGCACGGGCGCCGCGCGGCTGGTCGTCGCCCCAGAGCTCGTCGATGAGCGCCTCGGTCGTCACGGCGTGTCCGCGCGCGAGCACCAGCGCGACGAGGAACCCACGCGCCAGGGCCCCGGGGACGGCGGTCGGGCGCCCCTGCTGGTCCTCGACCTCGACCGGCCCGAGGACGGCGACACGAGAGAGGACGGGCACGTCCCGAGTCTAGGTCGAGCGTCGAGGGTCAGCCGTGGGCGTTCCGGAAGGCGGACGGCCCCGTGCGGGTGTCGAGGTCGTTCGTCGCCCGGCGCTCGGACTCCACGATGCCGCGCATCGCCACGAGCGCGGCGGACGTGACCGCGACGTGCGACGGGTTCTCGCGCGACGCGTCCAGCGCCCGCTCGACCTCGGCGATCGCGTCGTCGCCCGCCTCTTCGGGGCACTCGCCGCGGACCATGCACGCGAGCTCGCGGAGGGCCGTCGCGAGCGGCTCGGCGAACTCGGGGTCCGGTCGCCCGAGCCCCTCCGACACCGGACCCGACCGGGCGACGAGCTCGGTGAGGTCCGTCGTGTACCAGGCGACCCGCTCGAGGGCACGGAAGCGGGCGCCGTCCTGCTCGAGCCGTGCACGGGACCCACGGAGTGCTCCGCGTGGGTTCAGCCGCCGGCTCTCGTGCGCGATCGACACCCGGGAGCGGACGTCGGCGATGGCACGGTCCAGTCGGTCCTGCTGACGGTCCCAGGCCTTCTCGTCGCGCTCGCCCCCTGCGAGGACCTCGGCGAGCCCGTCCAGGTGGTCCGCGAGCACCTGGTTGACCGCGTCGATCCGGTGCTCGGCGTCCCAGAAGCGCAGGGGCGGGAAGACGAGGAAGTTCACCAGGAGGCCCACCACGACCCCGACGGCCATCTGCACGAGGTACCCGAGCGAGTACCCCTCGGCATGGGCGCCACCGACGAGCAGGACGAAGAGCGCGGCGGTGGACACCCAGGAGCTGCCCTCGCCGAGGACGCGGAACCCGCCCACGAGCACCCCGATGCCGACCGCCAGCGCGATCGCCAGGAAACCCGGGTCACCGACCCACATCGTGAACCCGGCGATGACGATGCCGAGCGCGATGCCGACGAGCGTCTGGACCCCGCTCCGGATGCCCGCGAACACCGTCGTCTGCATCGCCACGACGGCACCGAGCGGAGCGTAGTACGGGTACTCCGCCGCGACCCCGGGCATGTGTCGCGCGATGAACCACGCGAGGACCGCTGCGACGGCGGCCTTCGCGGCGTGGAGCAGGCGCGGTTGCGTCCCGGAGGTCCGGCTCCACCGCCAGACCCGGGTCCCCACACCCGCGATGTGCTCGAACTGCATCGGTCCCTCTCGTCGTGTCGGCCGGTCACGATACGGTGCCGCGCCTGTGAGACGGAGCCCGTCCGCGTTCTGCGGCTCGGCCGCCTGCGGGCCAGGAGGAACGTGGCGGGCCCGCACCGCGCCTCCAGGCCGCCGTCCGGTCACCCCCAGGACGCGACGAAGCCCCCGCAACGCGTGTTGCGGGGGCTTCGTCGTGGTGGGGCTGTGACTACTTGTCGTCCGACTTCTCGGCGGCGTCGGCCTCGACCTCGGCAGCTGCCTCGGTCTCGGTCTCCTCGGCGACGGGAGCGGACTCCTCGGTGGTCTCGGTCTCCTCGACCGGGGCCTCGTCGGTGGTGTCCTCGGCGGCGGGCTCCTCGACCGGAGCAGCAGCGGCCGGGGCCGCGTCGCGCTTGACCGGGGCCGGCGTGCTCGACACCGGCTCGAGGACGAGCTCGATCGACGCGAGGGGAGCGTTGTCGCCCTTGCGGAAACCGAGCTTCGTGATGCGGGTGTAGCCGCCCTGACGGTCCTCGACCTGCGGGGCGATCTCGGTGAACAGCGTGTGCACGACGGACTTGTCGCGCAGGATGCTGATCACGCGACGACGCGCGTGCAGGTCGCCACGCTTCGCGAACGTGATGAGACGCTCGGCGACGGGACGGAGGCGCTTGGCCTTCGTCTCGGTGGTCGTGATGCGACCGTGCGTGAAGAGGGCGTTGGCGAGGTTGCTCAGGAGCAGGCGCTCGTGGGCGGGGCCGCCACCGAGGCGGGGGCCCTTGGTGGGCTTCGGCATGTCAGTTCTCCAGTGGTGAAAGTGTTGCGCGCTGCGTCAGCGGCGCGCGTGCGCGTCAGCGCGAGGTCAGTTGTTGGACTCGTCCTCGTCGTACCCGCTGTAGAAGTGGGCGCCGTCGAATCCGGGGACGGTGTCCTTGAGGGACAGGCCGAGCTCGGTGAGCTTGTCCTTGACCTCGTCCACCGACTTCTGACCGAAGTTGCGGATGTTCATGAGCTGCGTCTCCGACAGGGCGACGAGCTCGGACACCGTGTTGATGCCCTCCCGCTTGAGGCAGTTGTAGCTGCGGACCGACAGGTCCAGGTCCTCGATCGGGGTCTGCAGCTCGTTCGAGAGCACGGCGTCGACCGGCGCGGGGCCGATCTCGATGCCCTCGGCCGCGGTGTTGAGCTCGCGGGCGAGCCCGAACAGCTCGACGAGCGTCCGACCTGCCGACGCGATGGCGTCGCGCGGCGTGATGGCCGGCTTCGACTCGACGTCGACGACCAGGCGGTCGAAGTCCGTGCGCTCACCGGCACGCGTCGCCTCGACGCGGTAGGTGACCTTGAGGACCGGCGAGTAGATCGAGTCGATCGGGATCTGACCGGCCTCGCTGAACTCCGAACGGTTCTGCGTCGCCGAGACGTAGCCACGGCCACGCTCGATCGTCAGCTCGAGCTCGAAGCGCGCGGTGTCGTTCAGGGTCGCGATGACGAGGTCCGGGTTGTGGATCTCGACGCCGGCCGGAGCGGAGATGTCCGCTGCGGTGACCTGACCGGCACCCTGCTTGCGCAGGTACGCCGTGATCGGCTCGTCGTGCTCGCTGGAGACGACCAGGCTCTTGATGTTGAGGATGATCTCGGTGACGTCTTCCTTGACACCGGGAACGGTGCTGAACTCGTGGAGGACGCCGTCGATGCGGATGCTGGTGACAGCCGCGCCGGGGATCGAGGAGAGGAGCGTGCGGCGCAGCGAGTTGCCGAGGGTGTAACCGAAGCCCGGCTCGAGCGGCTCGATGACGAAGCGCGAGCGGAACTCGGAGATCGTCTCCTCGGTCAGGGTGGGGCGCTGTGCAATGAGCACTGTGGGATTCCTTTCGGCGGAGTGTCCGCTATATGACACTCGGCGGTACGACGGGGCCGACCGGGCCCCGACGGGTCTGTTGAGTTGTGATCACGCGCACGCGCTTGCCAGGACGGCACGGCCTGCGCGATCGAACGACCAGGAATGGCCGCGGGCCCTGCTCGCTCCCGTCAGGGGACGAGCAGGGCGCGGCCGGTTGCTCCTCGCGTCAGACGCGACGGCGCTTGGGCGGGCGGCACCCGTTGTGCGCCTGCGGCGTGACGTCGTTGATCGAACCCACCTCGAGGCCAGCGGCCTGGAGCGAGCGGATCGCGGTCTCGCGGCCCGAACCCGGACCCTTCACGAAGACGTCGACCTTCTTGACGCCGTGCTCCTGCGCCTGACGCGCAGCGGACTCGGCGGCGAGCTGCGCCGCGAACGGCGTCGACTTGCGCGAACCCTTGAAGCCCACGGCACCCGAGGACGCCCAGCTGAGGACGGCACCGGACGGGTCGGTGATGCTGACGATCGTGTTGTTGAACGTGCTCTTGATGTGGGCCTGGCCCACGGCGACGTTCTTCTTCTCCTTGCGGCGCGGCTTGCGCGCGGCAGTCTTGGGGGTAGCCATCGGGGTCTCCTATCGAGCCTTCTTCTTGCCTGCCACGGTGCGCTTCGGTCCCTTGCGGGTACGCGCGTTGGTCTTGGTGCGCTGACCGCGCACCGGGAGACCACGACGGTGGCGAAGACCCTCGTAGCTACCGATCTCGACCTTGCGGCGGATGTCGGCTGCGACCTCACGGCGGAGGTCACCCTCCACCTTGAAGTTGCCCTCGATGAAGTCACGGAGGGCGACGAGCTGGTCGTCGGTCAGGTCCTTGACGCGGATGTCACCGGAGATACCGGTCTCGGCGAGTGCCTGGACCGCGCGGGTACGGCCGACGCCGTAGATGTACGTGAGTGCGATCTCCACGCGCTTCTCGCGCGGGATGTCGACGCCTGCTAGACGTGCCATGTGATGGCTGCTCCTGTTGTCGATGGAGGTGTGGAGCAGTACCGGTGCTCGGGCCTCCGACCCGAGGTGTCCCCGCTCGCGCGGATCTTGGTACTGCGTTCGATGTTGAGTTGTGGATCCTGCTCGCAGCCGCCCGAGGGCGATCGCGTCAGGCAGCCGGGACTAGCCCTGGCGCTGCTTGTGACGCGGGTTGCTCTTGCAGATCACCATGACGCGGCCCTTGCGGCGAATGACACGGCAGTGCTCGCAGATGGGCTTGACGCTGGGGTTGACCTTCATTGTTCTTTCCTCGTGCTCGCTGGCTTCGTGCTCGGCAGGGTTGCCGGGCCGTTCCTTTCCAGCTCGCGGATCACTTGTAGCGGTAGACGATCCGGCCGCGGGTCAGGTCGTACGGGCTCAGCTCCACGATCACGCGGTCCTCGGGGAGGATGCGGATGTAGTGCTGGCGCATCTTCCCGGAGATGTGCGCAAGGACCTTGTGTCCGTTGGTCAGCTCAACGCGGAACATCGCGTTGGGCAGAGCTTCGAGCACCGAGCCCTCGATCTCGATGACGCCGTCTTTCTTGGCCATAGCCTCACTGTCGCTTGGTTGGATTACCGGTGTGATCCCCGAGCCGGTCTGCGGGTCGGGCGCCACGCCCAATGGGCATGACACACCAAAGATCGATCCTATGTGGTAAACCCAGGATTGCCAAGTGGAGACGGCGAAGTCCCCACGTCTGGGGCTTCACAGCGCTGTCTGAGCGTTCCACAGTGGTTTGACGGCGCGCTCCGGGGTCCCGTTGGTCACCGGCCCCTAGCGTGGCCGTCGCCCCCCGCCCGTGCAGACCGCGCCGCACGGACCACCGAACGGAGACCACGTGCCCGACGCCACCCGACGCCCGTTCGCCCGCCACGGCCGCCTTCCGCGCCGCCGCGGATGGGGCACGCTCGCGTCGATCGTGGCGTCCACCCTCGCCGTCGTCCTCGTGAGCGGGACGAGCGTCGCCGCCATCGCGGGTGCGCAGCTCGCCACGGCGCCGAGGACGGTGAAGCTCAGCACGGACGACCAGAGCACCGCGCAGACGGCCGACATCACGGCCATCAAGGGCGGTGCGAACATCCTGCTCATCGGCAGCGACACCCGCATCGGGCAGTTCGACTCGGACGAGGACGTCGAGGGGGCCCGCAACGACGTCACGATGCTCATCCACATCTCGCAGGACCACACCCAGCTGACCGCGGTGAGCTTCCCGCGCGACCTCATGGTGCCGATCCCGGCGTGCACGAACCCCGAGAGCGGGACCACGTACCCGGCGGCCACGTCCGCGCAGTTCAACACGGCACTCGGGAACGGCGGGGTCTCGTGCGTCGTCGACACCGTCGAGAACCTCACCGGCCTGAGCATCCCGTACGCCGGGCTCATCACGTTCGACGGCGTCATCGAGATGTCCAACGCCCTCGGCGGCGTGGACGTGTGCGTCGCGGACCCGATCAACGACTCCTACACGAACCTGCACCTGACGGCCGGCTCGCACAAGCTCGAGGGCACGGACGCGCTCGCGTTCCTCCGCACCCGGCACGGCGTCGGCGACGGGAGCGACCTCGCGCGCATCAGCTCGCAGCAGGTGTTCCTGTCGGCCCTGCTGCGCAAGGTCACCTCGGACGGGACGCTCTCGAACCCGATCACCCTCTACAAGCTCGCCGGCGCCGCGCTGTCGAACATGACGCTGTCCGACGGCCTCGCCCAGGCGCGCACGCTCGTCGGACTGGCCGGGGCCCTGCGCGGGATGAGCACGGCGAACATGCTGTTCGTGCAGTACCCGGTCGCGGACGACCCCGAGGACAGCGCACGCGTGATCGTCGACCAGGACGCCGCACACACCCTCAACGTCGCGCTGCAGAACGACCAGAAGACCTCGCTGAGCGACTCGAGCACGGGGCGCGCGTCGGAGGAGTCCTCCGGGTCGAGCGGGACGGCGACCGCTGCTCCGTCCACGGGGACCTCGACCGGCACCTCGTCGGCCGGTGGGTCCTCGGCCGGGACGTCCTCGGGTACCGCGGCCGGCACCGGCACGGCGTCCGGATCGGCATCCGGCACCGCCACGAGCGCCGCGACCGGTTCGGCGACGCCGCTGCCCTCGTCGATCACCGGACAGAGCGCGTCCGAGGAGACCTGCTCCGTCGGCAACGACTGAGACCGGCGCGCAGAGCGCGTCGCGCGGTGCCCGTTGCGCGTCGCGCGTCGCGCGCGGGTGCGCACGCTGACGACGAGTGCACGTGGTCCACACGGTGCAGACGTCGTGGACGTGCGCAGGGACGGACCGGAGGCGCGTGGCGGGCCCGCACCGCGCCTCCTGGCCGTCCGACGGGACCGGACGCGACGGCGCTGACGCGCCGGTTCAGGCAGTGCCGCCTGCGGGAGACGCGACCGACGGGAGGCACTGCCTACGGGATCGGGACCGGCGTCACACCCAGCGGGGCGAGGCCCGCGGCACCGCCGTCGGCCGCCGTCAGCACCCAGATGCCGTCGGCGTGCACCGCGATGCTGTGCTCCCAGTGCGCCGCGTCGGAACCGTCGAGCGTGCGGACGGTCCAGTCGTCGTCGTCCGTCGAGCTGTCGATCGTGCCGGCCGTGACCATCGGCTCGATCGCGACCACGAGTCCGGGCTTGACCGCCGGACCGGCGCCACGGACGCGGTAGTTGAAGACGGGCGGGTCCTCGTGCATCGAGCGGCCGATGCCGTGGCCGGTGTAGTCCTCGACGATCCCCCACGCGCCGGTCTCGTCGATGGCGTCCTCGATGACGGCGCCGACCTCGTGCAGGTGCTTCGCGTGCGCGAGCGCGGCGATGCCGTGCCAGAGCGCGCGCTCGGTGGTGTCCGAGAGCGTCTGCCGGGCCGCACTCAAACCGGCGTCGCCACCCGGGATGACGACCGTGAAGGCGCTGTCACCGTTCCAGCCGTCGACCTCGGCACCGGCGTCGACCGACACGACGTCACCGGGCTGGAGCACACGCTCCCCCGGGATCCCGTGCACGATCTCGTCGTTCACCGACACGCAGAGCGTGTGCCGGTAGCCCGGGACGAGCTGGAAGTTCGGGATGCCGCCGCCGTCACGGATGACCCGTTCGGCGATCGCGTCGAGCTCGCCCGTGGTGATGCCCGGACGGATCGCGCCGCGGACCGCCGCCAGCGCGTCGTGGGTCAGCAGACCCGGACGCACCATGGCGCGGAGCTCGTCCGGCGTCTTGTAGATCGAGGGCTTGCGGAACCGCACCACGCTGGCGTCAGACGCCCGCGGTCAGCCCACGCGAGGACAGCGCGGCCTGGATCCGGTCGCCGACCTCGTCGATGCCACCGAGGCCGTCGACGTCGACGACGAGCCCACGCTCGCCGTACGCCGCCACGATCGGAGCGGTCTGCTCGGTGTAGACCTGCTGCCGACGACGGATGGTCTCCTCGTTGTCGTCACTGCGGCCCTGTTCCTCGGCGCGCTTCAGGAGGCGGCCGACGAGCTCGTCCTGGTCGGCGACGAGCTGCACGACCGCGTCGATGCCGGTGCCCTGCTCGGCGAGGAGCGCGTCGAGGTACTCGACCTGCCCGACCGTGCGGGGGTAGCCGTCGAGCAGGAAGCCGTTCTCGGCGTCGGCCTCGTGCAGACGCGACTTCACGAGCTCGTTCGTGAGCGAGTCGGGGACGTAGTCGCCCGCGTCCATGATCGCCTTCGCCTGGACGCCGAGCGGGGTGCCCTCTGCGACGTTCTTGCGGAAGATGTCGCCCGTCGAGACGGCGGGGATCCCGAACGCGTCGGCGATGCGACCGGCCTGGGTGCCCTTCCCGGCTCCGGGAGGTCCGACGATGATGAGACGTGCGCTCAACGGAGAAGCCCTTCGTAGTGACGCTGCTGCAGCTGCGAGTCGATCTGCTTCACGGTCTCGAGGCCGACACCCACGATGATGAGGATGCTCGCGCCGCCGAACGGGAAGTTCTGGTTCGCACCGAAGAACGCCAGCGCCGCCAGCGGGATCAGGGCGATGAGACCGAGGTACAGGGAGCCGGGCAACGTCACCCGGGTGAGAACGTAGTCGAGGTACTCGGCCGTCGGACGACCGGCCCGGATGCCCGGGATGAAGCCGCCGTACTTCTTCATGTTGTCGGCGACCTCTTCGGGGTTGAAGGTGATCGCGACGTAGAAGTACGTGAAGCCGACGATGAGCAGGAAGTACAGGACCATGTAGAACCAGTTGTCACCCGAGGTCAGGTTGTTCTGGATCCAGGTCACCCACGCCGCCGGCTCGCTGCCGTCGGAGGGCTGGTTGAACTGCGCGACCAGGGCCGGCAGGTACAGCAGCGACGAGGCGAAGATGACGGGCACGACGCCGGCCATGTTCACCTTGATCGGGATGTACGTGTTGTTGCCGCCGTAGGTGCGGCGACCGACCATGCGCTTGGCGTACTGCACGGGGATCCGCCGCTGCGACTGCTCGACGAACACGACGGCCATCATGATGACCAGGCCGACGAGGATGACGAACAGGAACAGCTCGAAGCCGTTCGACTGCTCGATCGCCCAGAGCGCCGAGGGGAACTGCGCCGCGATGGACGTGAAGATGAGGAGCGACATGCCGTTGCCGATGCCGCGCTCGGTGACGAGCTCGCCCATCCACATGATGAGGCCGGTACCGGCGGTCAGGGTGACGACCATGAGCATGATGGCGTACCAGCTGTCGTTCGAGATGATCGACGAGCAGGAGGCCGAGGCGTTGGTGCCGAACAGGGCGCCGGAGCGGGCGACCGTGATCAGGGTGGTGGACTGCAGCACGCCGAGCGCGATGGTGAGGTAGCGCGTGTACTGCGTCAGCTTCGCCTGACCGGACTGCCCCTCCTTGTAGAGGGCGTCGAAGTGCGGGATGACCACGCGGAGCAGCTGCACGATGATCGACGACGTGATGTACGGCATGATGCCGAGCGCGAAGACCGAGAGCTTCAGCAGCGCGCCGCCGGAGAACAGGTTGATCAGGTCGTACAGACCCTGCTGCGACGAAGCGCTGGCGAGACAGGTCTGCACGGATGCGTAGTCGACGAACGGCGCGGGGATGTACGACCCCAGGCGGAACAGCGCGATGATCGCGAGGGTGAAGCCGATCTTCTTGCGAAGATCTGGGGTGCGCATGATGCGCGCGACCGCTCTGAACACGAGGACTCCGAACTTCTGGGACCGGCGGCCCGTCGAGGGGCCGTCACCGGTGTGGTCGGCAGGACCGACCTGGCCGGCGGACGCCGACCACTGTCAAGGAAACCGTAACGGCGGCCCGTGCGCAAACGCACGGGCCGCCGACGGGGTTACTGGGAGACGGTGCCGCCAGCAGCCGCGATCTTCTCGGCGGCGGACGCCGAGACCTTGTCGACCGAGACCGTGAGCTTCACGCTGATGTCACCCTGACCGAGAACCTTGACCTTCTCGTTCTTGCGGACGGCGCCCTTGGCGACCAGGTCCGCGACGGTGACGTCGCCACCGTTGGGGTAGAGCTCCGCGATCTTGTCCAGGTTCACGACCTGGTACTCGACGCGGAACGGGTTCTTGAACCCGCGGAGCTTCGGGGTGCGCATGTGCAGCGGCATCTGCCCACCCTCGAAGCCGACCTTGACCTGGTAACGAGCCTTCTGGCCCTTGGTACCACGGCCGGCGGTCTTGCCCTTGGAGCCCTCACCACGACCGACGCGGGTGCGAGCCTTCTTGGCGCCCTCTGCCGGACGGAGGTGGTGCAGCTTCAGGACCTGCACGCGCTCGTTCTTCTCGTCGCTCATGCGTCGACCTCCTCGACCTTCACGAGGTGCGCGACCGTCGCGACGTACCCGCGGTTCTGGGCGTTGTCCTCACGCAGGACCGTACGGCCGATGCGCTTGAGACCCAGGCTGCGGAGCGTGTCGCGCTGGTACTGCTTCTCGCTGATAACGGACTTCGTCTGCGTGATCTTCAGCATCGCCATCACGCACCTGCCTTCTCGGACGCGGCACGCAGAGCAGCGGCCTCGGCCTGGAGCAGACGGTCCGGGACGACCCGGTCGACGGGGAGACCGCGACGGCTTGCGACCGCACGGGGCTCCTCGAGCTGCTGCAGCGCCGTGACGGTCGCGTGCACGATGTTGATGGTGTTCGACGAACCGAGCGACTTGCTCAGGACGTCGTGGATACCGGCGCACTCGAGGACGGCGCGGACCGGACCACCGGCGATGACACCGGTACCGGCAGCGGCCGGACGGAGGAGCACGACGCCGGCAGCGGCCTCGCCCTGCACCGGGTGCGGGATCGTGTTGCCGACGCGCGGGACGCGGAAGAAGTTCTTCTTCGCTTCCTCGACGCCCTTCGAGATGGCGGTCGGGACCTCGCGGGCCTTGCCGTAGCCGACACCCACGAGACCGTTGCCGTCACCGACGACGACGAGCGCGGTGAAGCTGAAGCGACGACCACCCTTGACGACCTTGGAGACGCGGTTGATGGTCACGACGCGCTCGAGGAACTGGCTGTCGCCACCCCGACCGTTGCGGTCGTTGCCACGGCCGCCACCCTGCTGACGGTCGCGACCGCCACCACGGCGGCCACGGTTGTCGGCGGAGTCGCGGTTGTTCGATGCCGAACCGGCTGCGGTCTCGACGGGGCGCTCGACGACGGGGACCTCGGGCTCCTTGGCCGCGGGGGCCGTGGTGCTCGTGGCCTCGGCCTCGGTCGCCTCAGCGGCCTCGGTCGTTTCGACGTTGGCGTCTTCGTTCGTGTTCGCGATGTCGCTCACAGGTTCAGCCCTCCTTCACGGGCACCATCGGCGATCGCGGCGACGCGACCGGCGTACTTGCTACCACCGCGGTCGAAGACCACGGCCTCGACGCCAGCGGCCTTCGCGCGCTCGGCGAGGAGTTCGCCGACACGACGGGCCTTGGCGGTCTTGTCGCCGTCGAACGTACGGAGGTCGGCCTCCATCGTCGACGCGCTGGCCAGCGTGTGGCCCTTGGCGTCGTCGATGACCTGGACGAACACGTGACGCGCCGAACGGGTGACAGCGAGACGCGGACGGGCCTCGGTGCCGGTGATCTTCTTGCGGAGGCGGTTGTGACGGCGCGCCTTGGCGGCCGACTTGCTCTTGCCTCGTGTCTTGAGGAGACCCATGATCACTTACCTGACTTTCCGGCCTTGCGGCGCACGATCTCGCCGGCGTAGCGGACACCCTTGCCCTTGTAGGGCTCGGGCTTGCGCAGCTTGCGGATGTTTGCAGCGACCTCGCCGACGGACTGCTTGTCGATGCCGTTGACGGTCAGCTTGTTGTTGCCCTCGACGGCGAAGCTGATGCCCGCGGGCGGCTCGACCGTGATCGGGTGGGAGTAGCCGAGCGCGAACTCGACGTTGTTGCCCTTCGCCTGCACGCGGTAACCGGTGCCGACGACCTCGAGGCCCTTGGAGTAGCCCTGGGTCACGCCGACGATGTTGTTCGCGATGAGGGTGCGGGTCAGGCCGTGCAGCGCACGCGAGCTGCGCTCGTCGTCCGGACGGGTGACGAGGACCTGGTTCTCCTCGACCTTGGCCTGGATGGGCTCGGCGACGACGAGCGCGAGCTCGCCCTTCGGGCCCTTGACCGCGACGTTCTGACCATCGATGGAGACGGTCACGCCAGCGGGGATGTCAATGGGAAGACGTCCGATACGAGACATTGTCGATCACCACACGTAGGCGAGGACTTCCCCACCCACGCCCTTCTGCTCGGCTTCACGGTCGGTGAGCAGTCCCGACGAGGTCGAGAGGATCGCCACGCCGAGGCCACCGAGGACCTGGGGGATCTCCGTCGACTTCGCGTAGACCCGGAGACCGGGCTTCGAGACGCGCTTGATGCCGGCGATCGAACGCTCGCGCTCGGGGCCGTACTTCAGGTCGATCGTGAGGGTCTCGCCCACGCGGGCGTCCTCGATCTTCCACTCGCTGATGTAGCCCTCGCGCTTGAGGATCTCAGCGATGTTCTTCTTCAGCTTGGAGCTGGGAAGCGAGACGGCGTCGTGGTGCGCCGAGTTCGCGTTCCGCAATCTGGTCAGCATGTCTGCGACCGGATCGGTCATCGTCATGATGGTCGTCCATTCTTCGCCTGGTTTCGACACCCGTTCCACGAATGCCGACCTGAGCGATCGGGTGATCCTGGGGCGATTCCCCTGGATCGTTGTGTTCGTGCGTGCGGGCCGGAGGACGTGAATCCTCCGGCCCGCACCGCCCGAAGTATCTTAGACCGTCTGCTCGGCAGAACGGAACGGGAACCCGAGCTGGCGGAGCAGCGCGCGGCCCTCGTCGTCCGACTTCGCGGTGGTCACGACGGTGATGTCGAAGCCACGCACGCGGTCGATGCGGTCCTGGTCGATCTCGTGGAACACGGACTGCTCCGTGAGACCGAACGTGTAGTTGCCGTTGCCGTCGAACTGCTTGTCGCTGAGACCGCGGAAGTCGCGGATGCGGGGCAGTGCGAGGGTCACGAGACGGTCGATGAACTCCCACGCGCGGTCACCACGGAGGGTGACGTGCGCGCCGATGGCCTGGCCCTCACGCAGCTTGAACTGCGCGATGGACTTGCGGGCCTTCGTGACCTGGGGCTTCTGACCCGTGATCGCCGTGAGGTCCTTGATGGCCCCCTCGATGATCTTCGAGTCGCGAGCGGCCTCACCGACACCGGTGTTCACGACGACCTTGACCAGGCCGGGGACCTGGTTGACGTTCGCGTACCCGAACTGCTCGGTGAGGGCAGCCTTGATCTCGTTCTTGTACTTCTGCTTGAGGCGCGGCTCGACCTTGGTCGCCGGCGCGGCAGTCGTGTCGGTCATCAGAGCTTCTCACCCGACTTCTTGGCGTAGCGGACTCGGACGGTCTTCTTGACGCCGTCCTTCTCCACCTCTTCGTTGCGGAAACCGACGCGGGTCGGCTTCTTGGTCTTCGGGTCGACGATGGCGACGTTCGACACGTGGATCGGAGCCTCGTGCTGCTCGATGCCACCGGTCTTCGAGCCGCGCTGCGTCTGGCCGACGCGGACGTGCTTCGTGACGAAGTTCACGCCCTCGACGACGACGCGGTTCTTGTCCTTGAGGACCTCGATGACCTTGCCCTGCTTGCCACGGTCACCGCCGCGCTCCTGCTTGGCACCCGTGATGACCTGGACCAGGTCACCCTTCTTGATGTTCGCCATGGCTTACAGCACCTCCGGCGCGAGCGAGATGATCTTCATGAACTTCTTGTCACGGAGCTCGCGACCGACCGGACCGAAGATGCGCGTGCCGCGCGGGTCGCCGTCAGCCTTGAGGATCACTGCCGCGTTCTCGTCGAACTTGATGTAGGAGCCGTCCTGACGACGGGTCTCCTTCTTGGTGCGAACGATGACCGCCTTGACGACGTCACCCTTCTTCACGTTGCCGCCGGGGATGGCGTCCTTCACCGTGGCGACGATGACGTCACCGAGACCGGCGTAGCGACGACCCGAGCCACCGAGCACGCGGATGGTCAAGATCTCCTTGGCACCCGTGTTGTCGGCGACCTTGAGGCGGGATTCCTGCTGAATCACTGCTGTCTCCTATTCCGAAGCAGGCCGGGGCCTACTTGGCCTTCTCGAGGATCTCGACCAGGCGCCAGCGCTTGGAAGCGCTGAGGGGACGGGTCTCGCTGATCACGACGAGGTCGCCGACACCAGCGGTGCCGAGCTCGTCGTGGGCCTTCACCTTGGACGTGCGACGGATGATCTTGCCGTAGAGCGCGTGCTTCACGCGGTCCTCGACCTCGACCACGATGGTCTTGTCCATCTTGTCGCTCGTGACGTAGCCACGACGCGTCTTGCGGTAGCCGCGAGCGGAGGCGGCGGAGGTCTTCTCTTCGTTCGCCATTACTTCTCCTCGGCGGTCTCGGCCTCGGCCGACTCAGCCGGCTTCTCAGCCTTCTTGGTCGTCTTCTTGGCCTTGGGGGCGGTCTCGACGGGCGCGGGAGTGGCACGGATGCCGAGCTCGCGCTCGCGGAGGACGGTGTAGATGCGAGCGATGTCGCGCTTGACGGCACGGAGACGACCGTGGCTCTCCAGCTGGCCGGTGGCCGACTGGAAGCGGAGGTTGAAGAGCTCCTCCTTGGCCTTCTTCAGTTCGTCAGCAAGACGCTCGTTCTCGAACGTGTCGAGCTCCGTCGGACGGAGCTCCTTGGAACCGATCGCCATTATGCGTCGCCCTCCTCGCGCTTGATGATGCGTGCCTTGAGGGGCAGCTTGTGGATTGCACGGGTCAGCGCCTCACGGGCGATGTCCTCGTTGACGCCGGAGAGCTCGAAGAGCACACGGCCCGGCTTGACGTTGGCGACCCACCACTCGGGGGAACCCTTACCGGAACCCATGCGGGTCTCGGCGGGCTTCTTCGTGAGCGGACGGTCCGGGTAGATGTTGATCCACACCTTGCCGCCACGCTTGATGTGACGCGTCATGGCGATACGAGCGGACTCGATCTGACGGTTGGTCACGTAAGCGGGCGTCAGCGCCTGGATGCCGTAGTCACCGAACGACACCTTGGTGCCACCGGTGGCCTGGCCCGAACGCTTCGGGTGGTGCTGCTTGCGGTGCTTGACTCGACGGGGAATAAGCATGGTTACGCCTCAACTCCTGCGCCGGCCGGCGCGTCCTGCGGGGCCTGCTGCTGACGGCCGCCACGGTCGCCGCCACGGCGGTCGCCGCGCTCGCCACGGGGGCCGCCACGACGCTCCGGGCGCGACGAACGCTGGTTCGCCTGCTCGCGAGCGAGCTCCTTGTTCGTGATGTCGCCCTTGTAGATCCAGACCTTCACGCCGATGCGGCCGAACGTGGTCCGGGCCTCGTAGAAGCCGTAGTCGATGTTCGCGCGGAGCGTGTGCAGGGGCACGCGGCCCTCGCGGTAGAACTCCGAGCGCGACATCTCGGCGCCGCCGAGACGACCCGACACCTGGATGCGGACACCCTTGGCGCCGGCGCGCTGCGCACCCTGCAGGCCCTTGCGCATGGCGCGACGGAACGCGACACGAGCGGAGAGCTGCTCGGCGATGCCCTGCGCGACGAGCTGGGCCTCGGTCTCGGGGTTCTTGACCTCGAGGATGTTGAGCTGGATCTGCTTCTTGGTGAGCTTCTCGAGCTCGCCACGGACGCGCTCCGCCTCGGCGCCACGGCGACCGATGACGATGCCCGGACGCGCGGTGTGGATGTCCACGCGGACGCGGTCACGGGTGCGCTCGAGCTCGATGCGGGCGACGCCGGCGCGGTCGAGGGTCTTCTTCAGGTACTCGCGCACCTTGATGTCCTCGGCCACGTAGTCGGCGTAGCGCTGACCCGGCTTCGTGCTGTCGGTGAACCAGTGCGAGACGTGGTCCGTCGTGATCCCGAGACGGAAGCCGTACGGGTTGACCTTCTGGCCCATTACTTGCTCGCCTTCTTGCTCGTCGCGGCAGCCTCGACCTCATCCGGCGTCGCGAGGACGACCGTGATGTGGCTGGTGCGCTTGTTGATGCGGAAGGCGCGGCCCTGGGCGCGCGGCTGGAACCGCTTCAGGGTCGTACCTTCGTCGACGAAGACGCGGCTCACGTAGAGGTCGCGCTCGTCGAGGAAGCTGTTCGTCGAGTCCGCCTTGACCCGTGCGTTCGCGATCGCCGAGGCGACCAGCTTGTACACGGGCTCCGAAGCGCCCTGGGGGGCGAACTTCAGGATGGCGAGGGCCTCGTGGGCCTGCTTGCCGCGGATCAGCTCGATGACGCGACGGGCCTTCTGAGGCGTGACGCGGATGTGTCGCACGCGTGCGATCGACTCCACCATTTCGTTCCTCCTCTGCGTCGCCGCCTTAGCGGCGACGGCCCTTCTTGTCGTCCTTCACGTGACCACGGAAGGTGCGGGTCGGCGCGAACTCGCCGAGCTTGTGACCGACCATCGACTCGGTGACGAACACCGGGATGTGCTTGCGGCCGTCGTGCACGGCGATCGTGTGCCCGAGCATGTTCGGGATGATCATCGAGCGACGCGACCAGGTGCGGATCACGTTCTTGGTGTTGGCCTCGTTCTGCGTGACGACCTTGCGGAGCAGGTGCTCGTCGACGAAGGGGCCCTTCTTCAGACTGCGTGGCATCTTCTGAACTCCTACTTGCGCTTCTTGCCGGCGTTACGGCGACGGACGATGAGCTTGTCGCTCGGCTTGTTCGGCTTGCGCGTGCGACCCTCGGCCTGACCCCACGGGCTGACCGGGTGACGGCCACCGGAGGTCTTGCCCTCGCCACCACCGTGCGGGTGGTCGACCGGGTTCATCGCGACACCACGCACGGTCGGGCGGACGCCCTTCCAGCGCATGCGGCCGGCCTTGCCCCAGTTGATGTTCGACTGCTCGGCGTTGCCGACCTCGCCGATCGTGGCGCGGCAGCGTGCGTCGACGTTGCGGACCTCGCCCGACGGCAGACGGAGCTGCGCGTAGGGGCCGTCCTTGGCGACGAGACGCACCGAGGCGCCGGCCGAACGCGCGAGCTTGGCGCCGCCACCGGGGCGGAGCTCGATCGCGTGCACGACGGTACCCACGGGGATGTTGCGCAGCGGCAGGTTGTTGCCCGGCTTGATGTCCGCGCCGGCGCCCTGCTCGATGACGTCGCCCTGCTTGAGCTTGTTCGGCGCGATGATGTAGCGCTTCGTGCCGTCCACGTAGTGCAGGAGCGCGATGCGCGCCGTGCGGTTCGGGTCGTACTCGATGTGCGCGACCTTGGCGTCGATGCCGTCCTTGTCGTGACGACGGAAGTCGATCACGCGGTACTGACGCTTGTGGCCACCACCGATGTGACGGGTGGTGATACGGCCGGAGCTGTTGCGGCCACCGGTCTTCGGCAGCGGACGAAGCAGCGACTTCTCCGGCGTCGAACGGGTGATCTCAGCGAAGTCGGCGACCGACGAGCCGCGACGACCGGGGGTCGTCGGCTTGTAGTTACGAATAGCCATGATTTATCCCTCTGGTCCTCAGCCGACAGCCGTGAAGATGTCGATCGAACCGGACTTGAGCGTCACGATGGCACGCTTGGTGTCCTTGCGCTTGCCCATGCCGAAGCGCGTGCGACGGGTCTTGCCCGGACGGTTCAGCGTGTTGATGCTCGCGACCTTGACGTCGAAGATCTTCTCGATGGCGAGCTTGATCTCGGTCTTGTTCGAACGGGGGTCCACGATGAACGTGTACTTGCCCTGGTCGATCAGGCCGTAGCTCTTCTCCGAGACGACCGGCGAGATGATGATGTCGCGCGGGTCCTTGTTGAAGCCGCTCATGCGGAGATCTCCTTCGCGGTCTTCGACGCGATGAAGGCGTCGAGTGCGCTCTTGCTGAAGACGAGCGCGTCGGCCTTGAGCACGTCGTAGGCGTTGAGCTGGCCGTACGAGAGCGCGTGGACGTTCGGCAGGTTGCGGATCGACTTGAGCGTGAGCTCGTCGTCCTGCTCGAGCACGACGAGCACGTGCTTGACGGGCGCGACCTTCTCGATGAGCGTGCGGGCGGTCTTGGTCGACGGCACCTCGGCCGCGACGAAGCCCTCCACAGCGGAGATGCGGCCACCGCGGGCGCGGTCCGAGAGCGAGCCGAGCAGAGCAGCGGCGATCATCTTCTTCGGGGTGCGCTGCGAGTAGTCGCGCGGGGTCGGTCCGTGGACGACGCCACCGCCGGTGTGCTCCGGAGCGCGGACCGAACCCTGACGGGAGCGGCCGGTGCCCTTCTGCTTGAACGGCTTGCGACCAGCACCGCGGACCTCGCCGCGGTTCTTGGTCTTGTGGGTGCCCTGACGCGCGGCTGCGAGCTGCGCGGTGACGACCTGGTGGATCAGCGGGACGTTGGTCTCGACGTCGAAGAGCTCGGCGGGGAGCTCGACGGTGCCGGACTTGACGCCCGATGCGTCGAGGACGTCGATCGTGGTTGCGGTCGTGGTGGCCATGATCACTTACCCTTCACGGCGGTGCGGACGAAGACGGAGCGACCGCGAGCACCGGGGATCGCGCCCTTGACGAGCAGCAGACCCTTCTCGGCGTCGACGGCGTGCACCGTGAGGTTGAGGACGGTCACACGCTCGCCACCCATGCGACCCGCCATGCGCATGCCCTTGAAGACACGCGACGGGGTCGACGAAGCACCGATCGAACCGGGCTTGCGGTGGTTGCGGTGGGCACCGTGCGAAGCGGACACACCGGCGAAGCCGTGGCGCTTCATGACACCGGCGAAGCCCTTGCCCTTGGAGGTGCCGACGACGTCGACCTTCTGGCCCGCCTCGAACGTGTCGACGGTGAGCTCCTGGCCGAGCGTGTACTCAGCGGAGTCGTTGGTGCGGATCTCCGTGAGGGTGCGGCGCGGGGTGACCCCGGCTGCCTCGAAGTGGCCGGCGGCCGGCTTGTTGACCTTGCGCGGGTCGATGGCGCCGGCGGCGATCTGGATCGCCTCGTAGCCGTCGCGCTCGACGTTGCGGATCTGGGTGACCACGTTCGGGCCGACCTCGATCACGGTGACGGGGATGAACTTGTTGTTCTCGTCCCACACCTGGGTCATCCCGAGCTTCTTGCCGAGGAGGCCCTTGACGGTCTTGGTTGAGTTCGCCATCAGTCCAGCCCCCTTACAGCTTGATCTCGATGTTGACGTCGGCCGGGAGGTCGAGTCGCATGAGCGAGTCGACGGCCTTCGGCGTCGGGTCGACGATGTCGATGACCCGCTTGTGCGTGCGCTTCTCGAAGTGCTCGCGCGAGTCCTTGTACTTGTGAGGAGAACGGATCACGGTGACCACGTTCTTCTCGGTGGGGAGCGGCACCGGGCCGACCACGGTCGCACCGGCACGGGTCACCGTGTCGACGATCTTCCGGGCCGACGTGTCGATGACCTCGTGGTCGTACGACTTGAGCCGGATGCGGATCTTCTGTCCCGCCATGTGTCTCTTTGTCCTCTCTGCGCCGCGCACCCTCGGGCCGCCTGACGCCGCCGCCACCGTGCATTCCTGCAGGGCTTGGCTGTTTTCTGTGAACCAACCGGCCGCATCCGCTGGGGATGACCGCTGTTCTCGTGTCAACCGCGCGGGACGACCTGGGCCGTTCAGCGTGGGCATGTCGTCTCCCGCACGCTCTGGGCACAGCAGTGCCCGTCACGCTTGGTAGGGAGTCGATCGTGTTCTGCTGCCTGCGGCCCAACCCAGCCCTGCTGGACAGGGGGGTTGTGCACTGCCAGAGCAGTGATCCTGCGCACGCGAACGCGCGCGGAATTTCGGAACCGGACAAGTCTCGCATAGGCACGGCATCCGTGCAACCCGGGCGTGTCGCGAATCACGGGCGTGTCGGGATCGGCCCGCTTCCCCGGATCCACGCGGATCGAGGGCCAGGAGGCGCGGGTCGCCCCCGACGCACGACGTGCCCTCCGGAGCCGGTCCGGAGGGCACGTCGCAGGGGTCGGTCGGGACTACTCCGCGACGACCGGGGGGACGAACCACGGGGGGAAGACCGCGACCCGGGGAGCGTGTCCGCCGTGGTCCTTGAGCACGGCCTTGACCGTCTGGCGGACGCGGTCGTTGGGGACGCCGATGACCGCGACGGCGGAGAACGGCACGCTCGGGCCGGCGAGCAGCTCGAGGCCGAGCATCTCCGGGTCGGTGAAGTCCGTGCGACGGATGAGGTTCGTCGCGGCCTCGGGCCCGACCGCGAACCGGACGTCCTCGGCATCGGCGTCCTGGTCGGCGACGATGACCGACGCCCCGAAGGCCGACACCGGCACGACGAGCATGATGTACTCCGTCGCCCGGGTCCGGCGGGCCGCGTCGGACCACCGCTCGCCCTCGGCGCCGGTGCGCAGCTCGTCCCAGCGGGTCGCGTCGGGCGACAGCGTGAACGGGACGTGCGCGGCGACCGGGGAGCCGTCGGGGGCGTGTGCCTCGGCGCGGGCGGCCCGGGCAGCGGCGGAAGCGACGTCGACGACCGGCGTCACGGCGTCCGACGCGAGGATCGCACCGGACCCCACGATGTCGTCGAGGTTGTCCACGTGCGTCACGTGGTGCGCGCGGAGCGAGGCGAAGTCACGCGCCTCGGGCAGGTCGGGCACCGGGGACCGCAGCGAGGACGCCGGGGTCGCCGCCTGGCCGGGCACGGTCCGGAGCGAGGTGGTGATCCGGGTGCGGCGCGGGGTCGGGGTGGTGGGGAGTTCTGCGGCCTCGCGCTGCCGTGGCGCGCAGATGTCGCAGAGTTCGGTGGGGAATCCGTGGATGCACTCGTCAGTCACGACTGGTGGGGTCCTTCCGTGCCCGGGTGGGGGTGTTCGGGCACGAGGTCCAACGGTACGTCATCCCGGCCCCTTCCCGGTCACTGTCGGTAGAGCAGTGCGCGGACCTCCGACTCGGCCGCGTGCGTGCGGTCGGGGTCGATGGTCTCGCCGTGGTCGTAGGCGTCGAGCAGGCGCGGGTCGATGTAGCTCTGCCGGCACACCGTCGGGGTGTTGCCGAGTTCCTCGCTCGCGACCTTCACCGCGTGCGACACCGCCTTCTTCCGTTTCGTCACGGACGACTGCGGTCCGGTCGCCGCGAGGTCGACCGCGGCGGCGACGGTGCCGTGCAGGGTGCGGAAGTCCTTCGCGGTGAACTCGTCACCGGCCCGTTCCTTCACGTACTCGTTGATGTCCTCGGCGGAGAGGGGCTCCCACTCGGCGCCGCGGCGTGCACGGAACGAGAGCAGCCGGGCGTTCGGTCCGCGCCGCTTCATGCCCGCGATGACGGTCGCGAGGTCCGGGTCGTGGATCGAGGACGACCACTCCTGGCCGCTCTTGCCCGGGAAGTCGAGCTCGATGTCGTCGCCGGAGACGTGGGCGTGCGCGCACAGCAGGGTGGACAGACCACGGCTGCCGTGCTCGGTGGCGTACCGCTCCGACCCGACCCGCAGGGAACCCTGGTCGAGCATCCGGAAGGCCGCCGCGAGGGCACGCTGCCGGTCGGGCTCAGGCCGCCGGAGGTCCATGGTGACCCCGCGTCGTGCGACCGGCAGGGATTCGGCGAGCGCCAGCGCACGGTCGTACTTGATGCGGTCCATCCGTTCGCGCCAGGACGGGTGGTACATGTACTGCCGCCGACCGGCGCCGTCGACGCCGGTCGCGAGCACGTGCCCGTTCTCGTACGGGGAGATCCAGACGTCGTCCCACGCGGGTGGGATGACGAGGTCCTCGAGACGCTGCCGGACAGCGGCGTCGGTGACGGTGGTGCCGTCCGGGTCGCGGTAGGAGAAGCCACGCCCGCTGCGGACGCGGTGGTAGCCGCGACCGTTGGTCGCGGAGCGGCGGAGACGGGTCACGCTCTCGATGCAACTCGCCACCGCCTGTGACCCGGCCCGGCGACGGACGGGAGGTGGGCCCCACCCGCCGGTTCCGGCGCACCGCGCCAGCGGGGTGACGGCCGAGACGGGAGGGACGGTGCCAGCCGGCACCGCGCCTCCCGTCCGCCGATGGGTCGGATCCGACCGGACTACCCGTTCGCCTGCTTCCGGCGACGCAGGAACAGGATCGTGCCGCCGGCCGCGAGGAGCAGGAGCGCCGCGATGGACCCCTGCCACGCGATGTCGGTGCCGGTGAACGCGAGCTGGCCGGTACCCGGGCCCGTCGCGACCACACCGGCGCCCGCTGCGGGGTCGGCTGCGACCGCCGGCGCGGCCGGGTACGTGATCGTCAGGGTCGCGGTGGTGCGGCTCCCGTCGTCACCCGCGACCGAGTACGGGACCGTCACCGTGCCGCTGAAGCCGGGAACCGGCGTGAACGTGATCGTCCCGTCGGGGCCCACCGTGAACGTGCCCTGCTCCGGGATCGTCACGGTGGTGACGAGCTCGCCCGTCTCCGGGTCGACCAGGCGCACGGACTCGGGGTCGATCGGGGTCGAGCCGGCCGCGTCGTTGCCGAGCACGTCGACGGTCAGCGGCTCGCCGGGGGTACCGGTCCGGGTGTCGTTCGCTGCCGTCGGCGCTGCACCGACGGTCACGGTGACCGTGGAGGAGGCCGTCCCCCCGTCGACGTCGGCGAGCGCGTACGGCACCTCGAGCGTTCCCGTGAAGCCCTTCGCCGGGGTGAAGGTGACCGCACCGGTCGTGGTGTCGACCGTGAAGACGCCCTTCCCGGGCACCGTGCGCGTCGTGACCGGTTCGCCGTCAGCGCCCAGGAGCCGGACCGACCCGGGCACGATCGACGTGCGGGCGTTGCCGGCCGTGTCGTTGCCGAGCACCGGGATCGTCACGGGGGTGTCCTGAGCGGTCCGGGCGGTGTCCGGAGCAGCGGTGGGCGCCACCGGGATGACGGTGACGGTGATGGTCGCGGTCGCCGCCACCTTACCCGTGTCACCGATCTGGTACGTGACGGTCGACGCGGTACCGGACCAGCCCTGCGCCGGGGCGAAGAGCACCGAACCGGTCGTCGGGTCGGCGGTGTAGACGCCCTGGCCGGCGACGGTCAGGGTGCGTCCGTCCTCGGACACGACCGCGCCCGCGGGCTGGCCGGTGGTCGGGAACACGACCGTCGTCGGGTCGATCGGGGTCCCGCCCCGGATCCCGGGCCGGTCGTTCGCCGGGACGGCGATCGACACGGGGGTGTTCTGCCCGGTGGTGGTGACGTCGTCCTCCGCGACCGGGCCGACCGGTGCGACGGTGATCGTGATCGTGGACGAGGTCGTGGTCCCGTCGACGTCGGCGACCTGGTAGGTCACCGCCGAGCCGACTCCGCGGAACGTCGGCTCCGGGGTGAACGTCACCTTCCCGCTGTCCGGGTCGACGACGTAGGCACCCTCACCGGGGACGGTGACCTTCCGGCCGTCCTCCGAGACCGTCGAGCCGTTCGGCTGGCCGGCGGTCGGGAACACCACGGTGGCGGGGTCGAAGGGCGTGCCCGCGTTGCCCGCGGTGTCGTCACCGAGGACGTCGACGGTGGTCGGTTCGCCCTGCGCCACCTTCGCGGTGTCCGGGTTCGCCTTCGGGGAGACCGGGGTGACGGTCACCACGATGGTGCCGGTGCCCGATTCGCCGCCGGTGTCGCCGACCTGGTAGGTCACCGGAGTGGTGGTGCCGGTGTAGCCCTGCGCGGGCGTGAAGGTCACCTTCCCGCTGTCCGGGTCGATCGTGGAGACGCCCTGTCCGGGCACGGTGATCTGCTTGCCGTCCTCCGACACGATCGCGCCGTCGGGCTGGCCGGACCGCGGGAACACCACGGACGTCGGGTCGATCGGCGTGCCGCGGTCGACGCCGGCAGCGGTGCCACCGGCGACGTCGACCGTGACCGGGGTGTTCTGCTGCGTGGTCGCGGTGTCGTCGGCCGCCTTCGGGCCCACGGGCTTCGCGGTGACCACGATCTGCGCCGTGGACGTGCCGCCGTCGGCGTCCGCCACACGGTAGGTCACCGGCGACGCGTCTCCGCGGAACGTCGGCTCAGGGGTGAACGTGACCGCACCCGTCGTCGCGTCCACGGTGTAGACGCCCGTTCCGGGCACCGTCAGCGTCCGACCATCGTCGGAGACGGCCGCGCCGGACGGCTGGCCCGCGGACGGGAACACGACCGACGTCGCGACCGTCCCGCCCTCGTCGTTGCGGAGGACGTCGATGGTGACCGCCTCGCCCTGGTCCGTGGTCGCCGCGTCGTCCTGCGCCGTGCCCCGGTAGCTGACGGACACCTGCCCCTGGGTCTGGTTCCCGCGGGTGTCCTCGACGGTGTAGGTGACCGGGGTCGGGTTCCGGGTGAAGCCGGACTCCGGGGTGAAGGTCACGGCACCGCTGCTCCGGTCGACGGTCCAGACGCCCTGGCCGGGGACGGTGAGGGTCTTGCCGCCGTCGGTCACCGTGGCGCCGGCGACGTCGGGAGCCGTCAGCTGCACGGTGGTGGCGTCGATGTCACCCGTCGCGCCCTGCAGCACGTCGACGGTCGCGGGCTGGCCGGGGGTGTTCGCGGTGGAGGAGCTGTTCTCGACCTTCGGCTTCAGCGGGTTCGAGAACGCGCAGCTCACGTCTCCGCCGGCCGTCGGGACCGTGAACGGCGCCGAGGTCCCCTTGCCGGAGGACACGACGGCGTTGCTCGTCAGGTCGGTGCAGACGTACGACGTGTCGTAGTCACCGGGGTTCGTCGCCTGGTTCCCGGGCGACTGCGTGACGGTGTAGGACTGGCCCGGCAGCAGGATGATCGGGCCCGCGGTGACGGTGTCGTTGTTGTCGGACGTGGTGGCGGTCGCCGGCTTCGGCACGTCGCCGCCGCCGACACCGATCGTCAGCTGGTCGCCGGGCTTGGCCTTCCCGTCGGTGAAGCCGCCCGACGCGGAACCGGTCGACGGCACCGCGCGCGAGCCGAGGTCCGTGACGTTCAGCGCGGTGCCACCCTGGTTGACGCTGCGCTTGGCGACGGTGCCACCGGTGACCGGGTTCACCTGCAGGAACGTGTTGGCCGACGAGCCGGCGATGTAGATGTAGCCGTCGTCGCCGAACGCCAGCGACGTCAGCGCGGCCGCCGGCGTGATGGCCGGGCCGACCGCGGTCGCGGTGGTGGCGCCCCCACCGAGGTCCTCGGCGTTGACGCGGTACAGCTGCGCCGTGCTCGCACTGCTCGAGATGAAGTACAGGTTGCCCTGCCGGTCGAAGGCGAGGTCGCCGTTGGTGCCGGGCGGGTTCGGCGCCGTCACCGAGGTGACGTTCGACGAGACGGTGTTCGTGTCCGGGTCGTACGACGTGAAGGTGAACGTCGAGCCGCTCGAGAGACCACCGAAGAAGAACTTGCCGCTCTTCGGGTCGACGCCGCCCATCTGGTTTGCGACCGACGGCGAGTTCGGACGGGTGGCGGTCTCCCACGTCTCCGTCGACGCGGTGTACTCGAACACGGTCGTGCTGTTCGTCATGAACAGCTTGTCGCCGTCGCCCGAGATGCCGATCTGGTTGAGACCGGTCGCGTTGTTCGGCGCCGTCACGGCGGGGGTCGCAGCGCCGCTCGTCCGGTCCACGGCGTACACCGTGGACGAGCCCGAGACGGTCGCGTAGAGCTGCGTCGTCGGGAACGGGGACGCGGCCGATGCCAGCTGCGGCGTCAGGAGGACTGCGCTCCCCGCGACCAGCGCGGTGACGGCAGCTCCTGCGAGCAGTCGGGCGGGGCGGCGGCGCACGGGGGCACGGTGCAGTGCAGACACGCTTGTCCTTCGGGTCGAGGATCGGCGACCCGCAGAGCGCGCGCGACAGTGTCCGCGCAGGCAGGGCCCTGCGTCGGGAGACGGCGGGTGTTCGGGTCACCACGCGTGACCGGTGCGGTCCCGCGACTCCACGGTATCGAGTCGCGGGAAACCGCAACAACACCCCGAGTGGGGTACATCGCGTCCCACCTTGTGGGGACAACTGCGCCGGTCCTCCCAGGAGGCCTCCGGCACGTCTACGCTGCCGCCATGGCGTCGTACACCGTACGTCCTCTCGACGCGTCCACGTGGGACGCCTTCGACGAGCTCTGCCGCACGAGCGACGGCTTCCCGAGCGGCTGCTTCTGCATCGGCTTCCACGACGAGGGGCCGACACGGGACGCCGCGTGCAACCGGGAGCGCAAGCACGCCCGCGTCCTCGCCGGCACCACCCACGCTGCGCTCGTCCTCGACGGGGAGCGGTGCGTCGGCTGGTGCCAGTACGGGCCGGTCTCCGAGGTCGTCCGCATCAAGAACCGTCGCGTGTACGACCGGACGCAGGTCGGTCCGGATCCCGCCTGGCGCATCGGCTGCACCTACGTCCGCGCCGGGTACCGCCGACAGGGGGTCGCCACCGAGGCGCTCGGCGGTGCGCTCGCGCTCATCGCCGCCGCCGGCGGCGGGACCGTCGAGGGCTACCCGGAACCCGCCGGGACGGTGCCGGCCGGCTTCCTCTTCCACGGCGCGCTCTCGACGTTCGAGCGGTTCGGGTTCGCGCGCCAGCGCGCGATCGGCAAGCACCGCTGGGTCGTCACCACGACGGTCGAACCGGCCTGACGATCGAACCGGGCCCGAGACGGTACTGGAGGCGCTGCGCACGTCGTGCGCAGCGCCTCCAGTCCGCCGTCGGCGTCGGACCTACTCGCCGTTGTTGCCGATCTTGTCGTCCAGGTCCTGCGCGGTCTTGTCGATCTGCTCGTCGAACTTGCCGCCCGTGACCTTCTTGATGCCGTCGGCCAGGCCGTGGATGATCTTGTCGGAGACGTCCTCCGCCTTGTCGCTCTGCAGCGCCTCCTCGATCTTGTCCTTGTTCTCGTCCACGAACGCCTTCGCGCGGTCGGTGACCTCCTCCGCCTTGGCGGAGACGTTCTTCTGGATGTCGTCGAAGCCGGCCATGCTGCCTCCCTGCCGGCCGGAGGTGACCCGGCCGCTCGATGGCCGGTCGATCCGGCCGCTTGGCCCACATCGTGCTCCGATCCCCGCGATCTGTCCGCCGAACGCGAGCGAACTCCCGGGAAACGGAAAGCGGGGCCGGACCCGAAGGTCCGACCCCGCTGACGCGTGGTAACCGGAGTTACTTGACGATCTCCTCGACCGTACCGGCGCCGACCGTACGACCACCCTCACGGATGGCGAAACGGAGACCCGGCTCCATGGCGATCGGCTGGATCAGCTCGACGGCCATCGACACGGTGTCGCCGGGCATGACCATCTCGGTGCCCTCGGGCAGCGTGATGACGCCGGTGACGTCCGTGGTGCGGAAGTAGAACTGCGGACGGTAGTTCGCGTAGAACGGGTTGTGACGCCCGCCCTCTTCCTTGGTCAGGATGTAGGCGTTCGCCTTGAACTCG
This sequence comes from Curtobacterium sp. NPDC087082, assembly GCF_044745045.1. NCBI lineage: Bacteria > Bacillati > Actinomycetota > Actinomycetes > Micrococcales > Microbacteriaceae > Curtobacterium > Curtobacterium sp. NPDC087082. The sequence goes on from NZ_JBIUZN010000002.1 coordinate 308,059, forward strand.
GTGTGCGGCGTGACCGAACCCGGCTTCACGACGACCTGGCCGCGCTCCACGTCCTCGCGCTTGAGGCCACGGATGAGCAGACCGGTGTTGTCACCAGCCTCGGCCTTGTCGAGCAGCTTGCGGAACATCTCGATGCCCGTGACCGTGGTCTTCTGCGTCGGGCGGATGCCGACGATCTCGACCTCGGAGTTGAGGTCGAGCGTGCCACGCTCGACACGACCGGTGACGACCGTGCCACGACCGGTGATCGTGAAGACGTCCTCGATCGGCATCAGGAACGGCTGGTCGGTGGCGCGCACCGGGTCCGGCACGTGCTCGTCGACCTGGGCCATGAGGTCCTGAACGGACTTGACCCACTTCTCGTCGCCCTCGAGCGCCTTGAGCGCCGAGACCTGCACGACGGGGGCGTCCTCGTCGAACTCCTGCGAGCCGAGGAGCTCACGGACCTCGAGCTCGACGAGCTCCAGGATCTCCTCGTCGTCCACCATGTCGGACTTGTTCAGCGCGACGACGATGTAGGGGACGCCGACCTGGCGGGCGAGCAGCACGTGCTCACGCGTCTGGGGCATCGGACCGTCGGTGGCGGCGACCACGAGGATCGCGCCGTCCATCTGCGCCGCACCCGTGATCATGTTCTTCACGTAGTCAGCGTGACCAGGAGCGTCGACGTGCGCGTAGTGGCGCTTCTCGGTCTGGTACTCGACGTGCGAGATGTTGATCGTGATGCCGCGCTCGCGCTCCTCGGGAGCGTTGTCGATCTGAGCGAAGTCACGGGCCTCGTTGAGGTCCGGGTACTGGTCGTGCAGAACCTTGGTGATCGCCGCCGTGAGCGTGGTCTTGCCGTGGTCGACGTGACCGATGGTTCCGATGTTGACGTGCGGCTTGGTCCGCTCGAACTTGGCCTTGGCCACTGTGGGTCCTCCTCAGGACTCGGAGAGCATGCCCCCGGTTCGTGAACCGTTGGCGTGCAGTGTGTGTCTTTACTGTACTTGGTGGCGAGGGGCCCGTCGCCGGGCACCCCCGCCTGTGGAGAGACGCTGGAGCGTCACTCCCCCGCGTTCTTCGCGATGATCTCCTCGGCGACCTTGGCCGGGACCTGGCTGTAGGTCTCGAAGGTCATCGAGTAGACCGCACGACCAGAGGTCTTCGACCGCAGGTCGCCGACGTAGCCGAACATCTCGGACAGCGGCACGCTCGCGCGGACCACCTTGACGCCCGAGGCGTCCTCCATCGAGGCGATCTGGCCACGACGGGAGTTCAGGTCACCGATGACGTCGCCCATGTACTCCTCCGGAGTACGGACCTCGACGGCCATGATCGGCTCGAGGATCGCCGGACCGGCCTTGCGGGCCGCTTCCTTGTAGGCGATCGAACCGGCGATCTTGAACGCCATCTCGGACGAGTCGACGTCGTGCGCCGCGCCGTCCTTGAGGATGGCCTTCACGCCGACGGTCGGGTACCCGGCCAGGATGCCGACCTGCATGGCGTCCTGGATACCGGCGTCGACCGACGGGATGTACTCACGCGGGACGCGACCACCGGTGACGGCGTTCTCGAACTCGTAGACCTTCTCGGCCGTGACTTCCATCGGCTCGAGGGCGATCTGCACCTTCGCGAACTGGCCGGAACCACCGGTCTGCTTCTTGTGCGTGTAGTCGTAGCGCTCGACGACCTTGGTCAGGGTCTCGCGGTAGGCCACTTGGGGCTTGCCGACCGACGCCTCGACCTTGAACTCGCGCTTCATGCGGTCGACGAGGATGTCGAGGTGGAGCTCGCCCATGCCCTTGATCGTCGTCTGACCGGTCTCGGCGTTGAGCTCGACGCGGAACGTCGGGTCCTCTTCGGCGAGCTTCTGGATGGCCGTGGAGAGCTTCTCCTGGTCGGCCTTCGTGTTCGGCTCGATGGCGACCTCGATGACCGGCTCCGGGAACGTCATCGACTCCAGGACGACCTGGTTGGTCGGGTCGCACAGGGTGTCACCGGTGGTGGTGTCCTTGAGGCCGATGACCGCGTAGATGTGGCCGGCGGTCACGTTGTCGACCGGGTTCTCCTTGTTGGAGTGCATCTGGAAGATCTTCCCAATGCGCTCCTTCTTGCCCTTGGTCGAGTTGATGACCTGGGCACCCGACTCGATCGAGCCCGAGTAGACGCGGACGTAGGTGAGACGACCGAAGAAGGGGTGCACCGCGACCTTGAACGCGAGGGCCGAGAACGGCTCCGACGCGTCGGGCTTGCGGATGATCTCCTTCTCCTCGTCCTTGACGTCGTGGCCGATCATCGGCGGCACGTCGAGCGGGGACGGGAGGTAGTCGATGACGGCGTCGAGCATCGGCTGGACACCGCGGTTCTTGAAGGCCGAGCCGCACAGGACGGGGTAGACCTCGGACGCGATCGTGAGCTTGCGGATCGCAGCCTTGATCTCGTCCTTGGTGAGCTCCTCGCCGCCGAAGTACTTCTCGAGCAGGGCGTCGTCGGTCTCGGCGACGCGCTCGATCAGCTTGGCGCGGTACTCGTCCGCACGGTCCTTGAGGTCCGCGGGGATCTCCTGGACCTCGTACTGGGCGCCCATGGTGACGTCACCCTTGGAGTCGCCCGGCCAGACCTTGGCGTGCATCTCGATGAGGTCGACGATCCCGACGAAGTCGTTCTCGGCGCCGATCGGGAGCTGGAGCACGAGGGGCTCCGCGCCGAGGCGGTTGATGATGGTGTCGACCGTGAAGTAGAAGTCGGCGCCCAGCTTGTCCATCTTGTTGACGAAGCAGATGCGCGGGACGTCGTACTTGTCGGCCTGACGCCAGACGGTCTCGGACTGGGGCTCGACGCCCTCCTTGCCGTCGAAGACGGCGACCGCACCGTCGAGCACGCGGAGCGAACGCTCCACCTCGACCGTGAAGTCCACGTGACCGGGGGTGTCGATGATGTTGATCTGGTTGTTGTCCCAGAAGCAGGTCGTCGCGGCCGACGTGATCGTGATGCCGCGCTCCTGCTCCTGCGCCATCCAGTCCATCGTGGCAGCGCCGTCGTGGACCTCACCGATCTTGTGCGTGATGCCCGTGTAGAACAGGATGCGCTCGGTCGTCGTGGTCTTGCCGGCATCGATGTGCGCCATGATGCCGATGTTGCGGACCTTGTTCAGGTCGGTGAGCACGTCCTGTGCCACAGGGTTCCTCCGGAAGAGTTGTAGGAGAGGTTGGCGTCCGTGCGGGCGCCGGGGTTCATGACCACCGGCGCCCGGACGGTGCCGGGACTACCAGCGGTAGTGGGCGAAGGCCTTGTTCGACTCGGCCATCTTGTGCGTGTCCTCACGGCGCTTGACCGCGGCACCGAGACCGTTCGACGCGTCGAGGATCTCGTTCATGAGACGCTCGGTCATCGTCTTCTCGCGACGGGCCTTGGCGTACGAGGTCAGCCAGCGGAGCGCGAGGGTGTTCGCGCGGTGCGGCTTGACCTCGACCGGGACCTGGTAGGTCGAGCCACCGACGCGGCGGCTACGGACCTCGAGGGTGGGACGGACGTTGTCGAGCGCCTTCTTGAGCGTCGCGACGGCGTCCTGCTGGTTCTTGGCGGAAACGCCTTCGAGGGCACCGTAGACGATGCGCTCGGCGAGGCCCTTCTTGCCGTCGAGCAGGATCTTGTTCACGAGCTGCGAGACGATCGGTGCGCCGTAGACCGGGTCTGCGACGACGGGACGCTTGGGGGCGGGACCCTTACGAGGCATTGGCTCAACCCTTCTTCGCGCCGTAGCGGCTACGTGCCTGCTTACGGTTCTTCACGGCCTGCGTGTCGAGCGCACCGCGGATGATCTTGTAGCGGACACCGGGGAGGTCCTTCACGCGACCGCCGCGCACGAGCACCATCGAGTGCTCCTGGAGGTTGTGGCCCTCACCGGGGATGTAGGCCGTGACCTCGGTGCCGTTCGAGAGCTTGACACGAGCGACCTTGCGCAGTGCCGAGTTCGGCTTCTTCGGGGTGGTGGTGTAGACGCGGGTGCACACACCACGCTGCTGGGGGTTCGCCTTCAGGGCGGGCGCCTTGGTCTTGGTGACCTTCGGCGTACGACCCTTGCGAACCAGCTGCTGAATAGTAGGCAACTGTTCTCCTGGTTCTTCGCTCGTGTTCTCCGGCCGGCGCGGTCCGCCGACTTCCTCGTCCCACGCTGATCACCGCCTGACGGCGGATGACGAGTGGGGGACGGAGTGTTCCGGCCGACCGTTGGTCGGACCGGACTTTTCGGGCACGCCCGAAGGCGCACACCCGGAAGAGATTACCCGCGTAACCCGGCGAAATCAATCCGGGCGCGTCGCCCCGGAGGCGCGTGCTGAGTGCCCTGGGCGAACAGGCGTCGCGTGGGTGGTCACGCGGGGCGCGGGGCGCTCCGTCCGGCCGGGCGCGGTGGACCGGACCCACGGCCGCTGGACGGACGTGGCGGGCTGGCACCGCGCCTCCTGGACGCCCCGGGCCGCCGTCGTGCGCGGCGTCAGGAGCCCGTGTCGGACGAGCCGTTGCCCACCGCCGAGCGGAACGTCGCCCCCGCGTCCGTGAACTCCGTGACGTACCCGCTGGCGTTCACGTTCATCGGTCCGGCGGACGCCGTGCCCACCCCGCCCGGGCCGGAGATGTCCGCCGTGAACGTGGCACGCCCGAAGGACGTCGTCGTGACGAGCCACCCGTTCGACACCCACCCGCCGATCGACACGGTGGGGCGGGTGTCCAGCGTCCACTTCTGGTTCGTGTACGTGTAGGCGGCGTCCTGCCCGTAGGCGTAGAAGCTGCACCCGGCCGGTGCCGCCTCGGTCGAGGCGATGCAGCCGTCGACCCACGCGTCCACCGCCGCCTGGGCGGACCGCTTGCCCGCTGCGGTGAGCTCCGTCGTCATCGAGACGGGGCTCGAGGCGGTGCCCCCGAACCCGGTGACCGTCGCCGTCGCGGCCTTGGCGGAGTACCACTCGCCACCGTCCACCGCGACGTCGTACGTGCCGGGGAGGGCCGTGAGCGTCGCCGTGCCGTCCTTCGACGTGACCACGGACTGCCCGGCCACCGACACCTTCGTGCCCGTGGGGCCGCGCAGGCTGACGTCCACCGCACCGAGCCGCGGTGCCTCGAGCTCCCAGACCGGGAACACGCCCCAGTCGGTGCCCGTCTTGTCGAGCGTGAAGGTGGACGAGACGTCGCGCCCCGCCTGCCGCAGGTAGGCCGTGACCGTGGCGGTGTCACCGTCCGCACGCGTGGCGGCGATCCGGTAGCCCGTGACGCGGTCCTTCGCCTTCGCGTAGGCGGCCTTGGTGAGGAGCAGGTCGCGTTCGTCGTGCTCGATGCCCGCCACGTCGAGCGCGGCGCCCACCCGACCCGCCGTGAGGTCGTCGAGGAAGGCACGGACCGGACGGTCGGCGGCGTGCGTCGACGTGCCGACCGAGTAGCCGACCACGCCCGCGACCAGGAGCAGCACGACGGCCGCGCCACCCGCGACGATGCTGACGAGCCGACCGCGACCGAGTCGACGACGGGGCCGGGGCTGCGCTCCGGACGCCCCCGCCGGTGGTGCGTCCCGCGTGCCGCGGATCGAGTCCACGGCCGGGACGGATCCCCATCCGTCGGCCTGGTGCTGGTCGGTCATCGGTCCCCCGTCGTCCTGTGGTGCTGCAGGAAGACTACCGGCGGGCACCGTCATCGCCGGGCTCCGGGCGCACCCCCGACGCGCGCGACTGGTGCCGTGCTGCGGCGATCCCGCCGACGACGCACAGGAGTGCCACGACCACCGAACCGACGACGAACGGGCCGAGTGCGTAGCCGGCAGGGAACACGAGCAGCTCGGTGAGGTCGCTGCGGACCAGGCTGTAGCCGACCGCCCCGACGCCGAGCATCACCAGGTAGCAGGTCGCCGCGGCGACGAGGCCGGTGACGCCGGGGTTGCCCTCGCGGGAGCCGACGGCGGTCGCGAGGAACACCACCACGGCACCGCCGAGCACCATCGCGGGGCCGAGGTACGGGGTGGCGTCGGGCTGGGAGATGACCTCGACGTCGGCGAGGAGGGCCTCGAAGCCGGTCACCGCGATGACGAGCGCGATGAACAGGATCGACGTCATCGTCGCGATCAACCACCGGGACATGCGGTGATCGTATCGCTGGCGGGGCTCAGGCGGGGGTGGCGTCTGCGCGCTGCGGCTGGTTGGTGTGCGTCTGCTGGTCGGCGTGGGTCGGGTCGGCGTGGGTCGCCTGGTCGGCGTGCTCCTGCGTTGCGAGCTCCTGCTGGTCGGCGTGCTCCTGCGCTGCGGCGACGAGCGCGAGGGCGATCGTCGCCGTGATCACCGGGATGGACTCGGTCATCGGCGCGGCTGCGGTCGGGGCGTCGGCCGTGCTGGTCGCGTCGGGCACGCTGGTCGCGTGCGTCGCGTCGGTCGCGTGCGTCGCGTCGGTCGCGTGCGTCGCGTCGGGCGTGGTGGTCGCGTCGCCGTCGGCGTCCGGGCCCTGGAGGCGCGGCGCGGGTGCCGCGGTGAGCGTCGCCTCCGCCTCGTGGTCGCGCAGCGCCGGTCCGACGATCGGCAGGACCGCCGTGGTCGCCGGCGGCTCGGCGTGGAGGACCGGCGTCTCGGTCGACGGGGCACCCCGCTTCGCCGCATGACGGGCCCCTGCCATCTTGACGAGCACGACGACCGCGACGATCGCCCAGATGCCGTTCACGATCGTCGACGGGACGGCGTGGTGCGCCGCGACGTTGATCGCCACGGCGAGCCCGCCCACGAGGTTGAACAGCTGGTACACCGGGCCGTTCGGGAGCTTGCCCATCGAGAAGAGCAGGTAACCAGCAAGGACGGTTACGGCTCCGAACCAACCGAGGAACTCCACGATTCCAGCCAACACGCGCGACTCCGGGCACGACGAGGAACGGCCGTTTCGAGCGACCGTTCGAGAGAGGGACGAGCAGCCGCGAGCGCGGGCTCAGGAGCATCGTAAGCACAGCGGGAGGCCGTGCGGAAGAGGGTGCGGCGTGGCGCGTCGGACCCCAGTTGGTGGGGGTCGGGTCAGCCGTTCGTGGCGGGGTCCGCGACGGTCCCCGACGTGCCTCCGGAAGCGCCGTCGAGTACGAAGATGAAGCCCGAGAGCGTCCAGGTCGTCGAACCCGTGTCAGCGGACGCCGGGGCCTCGTCCCCGGTGGTCTCCCCCTGGGTCGACCCGGTCCCGATGGAGTTGACGAGGAACAGCCGCGCACCCTTCTGCACGCCCGACGTGAACGCCATCGCCTGGGCATCGGAACCGTCGACCGACACCGACACCGGGATCACGATGAAGTTGCTCGCCGTGATGAGTGGATCCGTCACCGTCTTCGGTGCTGCGACCGCAGTGCTGCTCCCGCCGGTGGGTTCCGCCGTTGCGGAGGGAGCCGGGATCGCCGCGGCTGTCGCGCTGCCGTCGGCCGGGGCCGCCGTCGACGCAGGAGGGACGTACGCCTGCGCGTCTCCGAAGGTCAAGGACGAGATCGTCAGACCGTTCGCCTCGGCGAGTTGGTTGAGCTCCTTGATGAAGGGCGTCGTGTCCGTCGACTCCGGGATGGAGGCCTCGAGCGTCGCGAGGTCGGCCTTCAGCGTGCCGAGCTCGCTGTACTGCTTCTCGAGTCGAGCGAGCTCCGCCCGCACGGTGTCGTTCCGGCTGTCGATGTCCGACCGCTGCTGGGCTGACGTGGACGCCGCCGCGAGCTGTGGTTGCACGCCGACGAACCAACCACCGAGCGCGAGCGCCAGCGCCGCGAACCCTGCGACGATGAGGGAGAGCTTGTTGCGGTCCACGTCAGTCGCCCTTCGCGTACTTGCCGTCGTACGCCTTCTCGTTGATGTGCACGGTGATGTCGGCCGTGTACCCGCCCGACGACTGCTTCGTGATCGACGCGATCGACGAATCGACGTAGCCCGGCAGGGCGCTGAGCGAGTCCGTCCAATCGGGGACGGACGGGATGGTCGGGCTGTCGACCGTCACGGAGATCGTGGCGATGCGCTGCCCCTGCAACGGCGTCGACGACTGCGTGTAGGCGGAGATCGGTCCGGCTGAGTCGACCCCGAGGCTGGAGATCGTGACCCCCGACGGCAGCGCCCGCTGCAGACCTGCGATGTACGTGCTCCAGTCGATCTCGGTCGCGCCGCCCACTCGCTGACCGGCTTCGATGAGGGCGGACTGTTGCTCCGTCGACCGGACTTCGCCGTACTTCTGCTGCTGTTGCAGCAGCGCGTTCGTCTCGCTCTCCGCCGACGCCAACTCGCTCGCGGACTGCGCCGCGGACAGCCCTGCCCCGGCGATGGCGAGCGCCGCGGCGACCCCGACCACCACGACCCCGAGCCAAGCGCGACGAGCCAGCGCTCGCTGACGCCGTCCGATGTGGACCTCGATCGGGAGGAGATCGACGCGGGGCTCGCCCCCGACGACCGCGGCACCCTTGCCGGCCTTGCTCGGTGGGATCGGTGCGGTGACCTTCGCGCGCGGAGTGGTCCGGAGGATCCGACCCGCCATGGACGTCTGTGTCATGCTGCCCTGCTCCCGATGGCGAGCCCGTACGCGACCGCGACGTCGTGTCCGCGTGCTGAGACGTCAGCAGCGTCGATGCTCCGAGCGAGCGCCGCGCCGGCGAAGACGTCCCCGACCACGACGGGGAGTCCGGTCTGCTCGGACAGGGACTGCGCGAGCCCCGCCAGCCGGGCGCCTCCCCCTGCGAGGACGATCCGGTCGACGCGTTCCGTGGGCCGCGTGTTGACGTAGTAGTTGATCGTGTTCCGGAGACTCGAGAGGACTTCGCCGACCGCCTCCTGCGCGACGGAGATCGCGCGCATGTCGTCGGCGGTGCGCCCGCTCCCCGCGATCCCCAGGTGCCGCTTGACGAGCTCCGCCTGGTCACGATGGATGTCGAGGCTCGTCGCGAGTCGAGTGGTCACGTCCTCGCCGCCGGTCGGGATGATGCGGACGAACTGGGGGATGCCGTCGAGTGCGATCACCACGCTCGTCGTGTCCGCGCCGAGCTCGATGAGCGCGATGGTCCCGCCGTGCCCCGGCCGGCTGACGAGCGCACGGGTCATCGCGAAGGGGATCAGGTCCACGCCTGCCGGGTTGAGTCCGGCCTGCTGCGCGGCCTTGACGTTCGCGAGGACCGCGTCCTTCACAGCCGCGACCAGGAGGCCGTGGAGGACCGGGCCGCTCTCGCTGACCCCTTCGGACGTGGGGTAGAAGTCGAGGATCGCGTCACCGACCGGGACGGGCAGCATGTCCTGCACCTGAAAGGGCAGCGATTGTCGGACCTGGGCGATCGGCGCCTTCGGCACCGTCAGGTCGCGGGAGAGCACGCGCTGGTTGCCCATGCCGAGCACCACGTTGCGCGAGCGGAAGCGTCCGATCGACCAGAGTTCCTTCAGGGCTCCGGCGACGGTGTTCGGCTCGAGGACCTCCCCGCGGCTCACGGACCCGTCAGGCGTGGGGACCTCGGCGATGCGGACGACCGTCGGACGCGACCCGTGTGGGTCACTGACCTCGACGCCACGGATCGCGGCGGACGAGATGTCCAGACCGACGATGCTCTTTGCCATGTTCGACGCTTTCGAGAGTGGGTGGGGCAGGGATTCAGGCGAGGCCGAGGAGCGACAGGTAGGCGTTCCACAAGGGTGCGCCGAAGAAGACGCCGATCCATGCGCCGGCGAGCATCCAGGGGCCGAACGGGATCCCGGACCGGCGGTTGCCCGCGCGGACGATCAGGACTCCGATCGCGAAGGTACCGCCGAGGACGAAGGCAGCGAAAGCACCCACAGCGAGGGGTCCCCATCCGAGGTACGCGAGCGCGAACCCGATGACGACGGCGAGTTTGACGTCGCCGAGGCCCATGCCGCCGGGTACCGCGACCGCGAGGACGAGGTACGCGCCCCCGAGCACGATCGCACCGAGAGCGGCGCGGAGGCAGGCCTCGAGGTCTCCGCCGATCGCTGCGGCCGCGGTGAGCAGGACGGCGATGACGACAGCGGTCGGGTACGTGATCGCGTTCGGGAGCCGAGCGGTGTCGAGGTCGATAGCGGCGAGCGCCACGCTCACTGCCATCAGGTACCCGAAGGCGATCAGGATGAGCACCCCCGCGACCAGTGGTCGCCAACCCGTGGTGGATCCCGGCGCGAAGCGGAACAGGACGAGGACGAACGCGACACCGGTGATCAGCTCGACGACCGGGTACCGGGCGGAGATCCCCGTGCCGCAGTCCCGGCACCGTGCGCGGAGCACCAGCCAGGAGATGACGGGCACGTTGTCCCGCCGTCGGATGCCGTGTCCGCAGTTCGGGCACGCGCTCGCCGGCGAGACGACCGAGAGTCCCGCCGGAACACGGTGCACGACGACGTTTAAGAAGGAGCCGACTGCGAGCCCGAGCGCCCCGCTCAGCGTGGCGAGTGCGATGACGATGCCGCTCATGAGGCTGGGGTCCCGTCTGCGCTGAAGGCTGGCTTGACCTCGACCTGGGTCGTCGCCCCGTACGTCGTCGCGACCGGCTGGAGGAACTTCGGAGGAGCTGTGGTCAGGAGTCGCTTGTCGTACGAGTACGCCTTGCTGAAACCCGTCCCGCCGGTCGTCGCCACCGGGCCGCGGTACTTCTGGGCGATGGACCCGAGCACCGTGAGCGTGCCCTGACCGTACGTCCGGATGGCACTGGGGCTGTTCGAGGCCGCGTAGCGACCCTGGTCGTAGTTCTGGACGGTGAACGTGCCGTTGTTCGAGGCGATCGCGGCGTCGATCTCGAAGTCCTTCGCAGCGCGGCTCCCGCTGACCCAGTTCATCGGGACGCACTGGTAGCCCCACGAGGAGTAGCCCTGGCGGTCCCAGTAGGTCGAGGTGAAGTCAGTGCACATGGAGGACGCGACCGGGTTGTAGACCCACACCGCTTTCTGCCCGACGAGGCCGAGCAGGTTCGGGTTCGCGCTCGCGCCGGAGTTCACGTAGGTCAGGTCTCCGGTGACGTACACGTAGTTCTGCGCGGCCACCGTCATCGCGCCCTTGAACTGCCCCTGCACGAACACGTCGCCGCTCTGGCATCCGTACGGCGTGCTGACGCTCAGGGTCTTGGTGGTCTCGCCGGCTGCCGGGTACCCGACGCCATTCCCGCTCTGGCTGCCGTCCGCGCTCTTGCAGGAGTAGTTGGACGGCGTCGTGGAGCCCCAACGGTTCGGGTCACCGGTCGTCGAGGGCACGTTCTGCACGTAGGCGAGGTTGTTGGGCAAGACGTCGAGCGTCTGCCCGCCGGGACTTCCCAGAGTGTTGCCGGAGGAGCTGTAGCCCGGGGTCCCGCACGCGGGTGCGGCCGTGGATCCGCTCGCCGGGTCTCCGGTGATCTGGACCGCCTTCGTCCACGGTGAGTAGACCGTCATCTTGCCCGCGCTCGTGAACTTGATCGTGGTCGGACCCGTGTAGAGACATCCGGGTTGCGGAACAGTCGACGTCTTGAGGTCGCTCCGTGTCTCCTGCATGAGGTTCGTGTTCGTCGGCGGCAGTCCGATGGATGAGACGTGCTGGACCTGCTTGAGGCCGGTCGTCGAGTTCTTGGCGAAGATCGCGCTGCTGCACCCGCTCGGCTTGCTGTAGACCCCGTCCGCCGTCGTCGACTGGACATCGTTCTGGAAGGTCGCACCGCAGATCGTGAACTGGTCGTTCGAGCGCACCGGACCGGCGAGCGTGTCGCGGGCCGCGAACTGGATCGCAGCGCACTTCGTGACGCCCCGGGGCGCCGTCTCGTTCCAGTGGAGCGGTGTACAGCTGTCGCCCGTGATCGCCGGGTCACCAGATTCGTAGTCGGTGAAGTACAGGTAGTTGATGAAGCCGGTGCCCTTGAGGTTCGCGACGAGTGACCGTGTGACGGTCCCGGCCTTGCCGGTCACACGGACCTTGACGACGCCCTGCCCGTAGTAGTTCGCGTTGTTCACCTCGTACCGGAACGACTGACGGTACTTGCCGTCGCGTGACCCGTCAGCGGCGACGTTGTCGCTTCCGGGCACTCCCACCCACTCGCCGTTCGTCGAGGTCGAGAAGGCCTTGTTGCCCTTCGTGCTCGAGAAGGTGCTCCCGGTGCTGAACGACGTGCCGAGCGCGCCGTACTGCTCATAGGAGTTGTCCGCGCTGATCCGGCTCTGGTAGTCGGCGAGGCCCGCGTACGCCGCGGCCCCCGCGTTGTTCCAGTCCTCGTCGCGGTTCGACTTGATGGTCCCGCTCACTGCCGTTGCGAGCACGGTGGTGACGATGATCATGAGCACGGCTGCGGTGCCGATGACCGTGACGAGCACCGCGCCCCGTTCGCCGTCCTGGTGGAGGGCGCGGAAACGCCTGAACAGGCCGCCGCTCATAGGTTCTCCTGCATGACGTTGGGGAGCCCGACGGTGGTCGCCGTCAGGACGTTCGAGTAAGCGCCGACGGTGGTGGAACCGACCTCGAGGTTGACCTGCACGTAGCGGACGTCGTCGAGCTGACCCGGGTCGGCCACCGGGTCGAGCGGCGTGGTCTGGTCGACGCCGAGGTACGCGAACGGCGTCGCCGTCGAGGACGCGACGGCCGGGGCGAGGACGCGCCGTGAGCTCGGCGAACCGGGGTAGGCAGGGAAGGTCCAGTACCCGTCGGACCCCGTGACGGCAGTGGCGGGCCACTGGGTCTCGACGAGCTGGCCGCCCGTCACCTCGAACTGGACCATCACCGGCTTCGTCTCCGCGGACGTCAGGTTCACGAACGCGAAGAACCTGACCAGGGTCGGCGACGCGACGATGAAGGCCGGGTCGGACTCGTCGTTGACGATCGGGTTCTCGGTCGCACCACGGAACATCCGACTCATCTCGTTGAGGACGTTCGAGGAGACTCGCGTGTTCTGGTCGATCCTGTTCACTGATCCCTGTGCCTTCTGCGCGGCGCCGAGGAACCCGGCAGCGGTGGCGACGATGATCATCGACAGGGCCATCGCAACGAGGAGCTCTGCGAGCGTGATCCCCCGATCGTCGCGTCGTACCCGCGCGATCCAGGCGCGCATCACGAGCTCCTCGGATCGAGCATGATCGTGGATCCGCTGACCGTCGCTTTCGACTTGCCCGCGAGTGTGACACTCGTGCCGATCGAGAGCCCCGCCACGTTGAGCACGGTCGCCGAGATGCTGTACGTGCCGTAGGGCAACGCGAGGGTCTGCGTCGTCCCGGTTCCCCTGGCAAAGGTGTAGCTCGTCGCCGGCGCCGTCTTGCACCCCGGATCCGCCGGGTCGAGCACGGTCGTCGGGGTCGCGGTGATGACTGCGGCACCGATCGCGGTCTTCACGGTGAAGGTCCCCATCGGGACGCTGACCGCGCCCGTCCCGCCCGGCGACGCCGCGACGTTCGCGGCGGCCGGGGCCACCTTGCCGTCACTCGCGGCGGTCGTCCAGGATGTCCAGTCGACGTCGGTGCACGCGCTCGCGACCGGGCTGCCGACGTACGAACCCGTCATCGCGTTGTACCCGTCCGGGAACGGGAAGAGCCGCTGTGCGCCCGTGCTCGGGACGACGGTGTCGTTCGTCGGGTTCCGGTAGGTCATGGTGAGGTTGGTCGGTGTCGCGGCGCCCGACGTCTGGAGCGACGGCGTGTAGGTCGCAGCGGTGTCGTACTGGAAGGACGCGGTCGCGGTCCCGCCGCCCGTGACCGTGACCGCCGAGGTGGGAGACACCTCCTGCGAACTGCTGATGCCCCCGGTCCGGGTGATCGTGACGACGTAGTTCCCCGGGGTCACGCCTCGGGCCACCGAGCATCCGGTCGCCGACGTCGCAACCGGCTGCGCCGTGAGCGACTTGGCTCCCGCCGGGTCGGTCGGGCTCGGCACGATGGCGACGGACACACCGGCGCTGCCGGTACCGGTGGCGCCGACGACGCCGACGAAGATGACGCCGGAGTCCGGGCTGCTGGAGTCGCTGCCCGGCGAGACGAGTGCCGTCATGCGGACGGGAGCGTACTTCGCAGCGCCGGAGCTCGAGGTCCACGAGACCTTCACGTCGACGGACTTGTTCGCGATGGTGGTCGTCGATCCGCTGAGGCCGCAGTTGCCGATGGTGCCAGCCGCGTCGGCCCAGGCAGCGGTGACCGCGATCGTGTACTGGATCCGCCCGACCGTCTGGGTCGAGGACTTCGAGACCACCTGGAAGATGTCGGTCTTGCCACGCTCGATGTCCATCGCCTGGTTCGCGAGGTGCGTGGCGACGGTGCGCGCCTTCGAGTCGTTCGTGAGGACGAGGGAGTTGATGACACCGGCGGCGACGCCCACCGAGATCACGGCGAACACCATCATCGCGACGAGGACCTCGGCGATGCTGAAGCCCGCTTCGCGGTCGTCCGGGTCGACCGGACGGAGTCGGGCAGCCAGGCTGCGGATCATCGTCATCCCCTCTCGCGGTGTCGGTGTGCGGAGAAGGGCGGGACGTTCATCAACTGAACGTCCCGCCCCATGCGTTCTCAGACCTAGGAGATCGTGCAGGGTGTCGTGGAGACGCCCTTCGAGTCCGTCGCGTAGAACTTCTTGGTGGTCGTGCTCGTCCCGATGATGCAGAACCCCGAGGTGCCGACCTTCCCGTACTGGAGCTTCGAGGTGTTCGTACCGAGAGTGGCGCCCGCGTCGGTCCAGGTCGTGTTCGGGAACGCGTCCGGCGTTGCCTTCGTACCGTCGATGCCAGCGATGGCGTCGGGGTAGGAGCCGCTGTTGGTCTGCTGCGCCACGACGGCCGTCTTGAGGTTCGAGACGTCGTTCTGGACCGACGAGTCCTTGGCGTTGTTCTGCACGCCGATGTAGATCGGGATGGCGATCGCGGCGAGGATGCCGATGATGATGACCACGACGAGGAGCTCGATGAGCGTGAAGCCCTTGTCGTTCTCTTCGAGGAGACCCTTGCGGCGAGCGTTCAGCTTGCCCATGAGAGCTGCGTACATGGTTTTCCACTCTTTCGGGAATGTAGACGGGGAATTGTTTCGGGGCTGTGCTCTGCCGCCGCGGTCAAGCGTATGGACCGCCGTTTCACGGCATAATCCCAACAACGGGGGGCTTCTGGGGTGCGAAATACCCCCATTCACAGGGGCACCCGTTCGGGGAGAAACCCCCGAACGGGTGCCAAGGCGAAGGTGCGAGCCGGCTCAGTGGATGAGCGAGGTGATCTGGAAGATCGGCAGGTACAGCGCGACGATCATCCCGCCGACCACGACGCCGAGGAATGCGATGAGCAGCGGCTCGATGAGCGAGGTCAACGCCTCGGTCGTGGATTGCACTTCGGCGTCGTAGAACTCGGCGATGCGTTCGAGCATCGTTTCGAGCGAACCGGCATCCTCACCGACCGCGATCATTTGCGAGACCATGTCCGGGAACACTTTCTCGCGGGTGATCGGAACGGCGATGGATTCGCCTTTCCGAACGGATTCCGCAACCCGGTCGAGTGCTTTCTGGACGACGAAGTTGTTCGAGACCTCGCCGACGATCTTCAATGCTTGGAGGATCGGGACGCCGGCCCCGATCATGTTCGAGAAGTTCCGCGCGAACCGTGCGACAACGATCTTCTTGTTCAACGCGCCGAACACCGGCAACCGGAGTCGGATCGGATCGAGGAACGACCGGACACGGTCCGTGTTCTTGTTCGCCCGGTACCAAAGCGCGCCGACCGCGATCGCGACGGCCAGGATCGGACCGACCCAGACCATCGCGTGCGACGCGTAGACGAGCATCATCGTCGGCAGCGGGAGCTGCCCGCCGAGCGACGAGAACATGTTCTGGAAGATCGGGACGATGAACACGAGCATCACCACGACGGCGACGAGTGACATGGCGAGCACGACCACCGGGTAGGTCATCGCCGACTTGATCGTTGAGCGGAGCTTGTGCTCCTTCTCGAAGTTCGTCGCGATCGAGTCCATGGCGCGGTCGAGGAAGCCGCCCGTCTCACCGGCCCGGATCATGTTGATCATGATCGGCGGGAAGTCGACCGGGTACTTGCCGACGGCGTCGGACAGCGACACACCCTGCTCGACCTCGGCGCGGACCTTGCCGAGGATCTCCTTCAGCTTCTTGTTCTCGCTCTGCTCGGCGAGGATCGTGAGCGCACGCAGGAGCGAGAGCCCCGAGGCGAGCATCGTCGCAGCCTGACGCGACATGATCGCCAGGTCCTTGAGCCCCACACCCTTCTCGAACCCCGGGATCTTGATCTCGGTCTGCAGTCCGGTGCCGGGCTTCGCCTCGGTGATGGCGATCGGCGAGACGCCCATGCCCCGCAGACGCTGGACGACCGCTCCTTCGGAGGACGCGTCGAGCCGTCCCTTGACGAGCTTCCCGGCGCCGTCGCGCCCCCGGTAGTCGTAGGCGAGCGACATCAGTGACCTCCTGAGTACTTGTCGCCGAAGTCGATCTCGGACGCGGCGATCGCGGCGGCCGAGGAGTCGGACGGGGACTCGACGCGCTGCACGAGGCGGTCGAAGCCCTCGTGGTCGTGCACCTTCTCCATCGCGGCAGCCCGCGTGACGGTGCCGACGTTGACGAGCTCGGCGAGGTCCTGGTCCATCGTGTGCATCCCCATGTCACGCCCGGCCTGCATGGCGGAGGTGATCTGGTACGTCTTGCCCTCGCGCACGAGGTTCCCGATGGCCGGGGTGGTCCTCATGATCTCGGTGGCGACGACCCGGCCGGCACCGTTCGCCTTCGGCACGAGCGTCTGGCAGACGACGCCCTCGAGCGTCGAGGCGAGCTGCGTCCGGATCTGCCCCTGCTGGTGCGGCGGGAAGACGTCGATGACGCGGTCGATCGTGCCGGGTGCGCTCTGGGTGTGCAGGGTGGCGAACACGAGGTGGCCGGTCTCGGCCGCGGTCAAGGCGACGGAGATCGTCTCGAGGTCGCGGAGCTCGCCGATCAGGATGACGTCCGGGTCCTGGCGCAGCACGTGCTTGAGGGCGGCGGCGAACGAGTGCGTGTCGGCCCCGACCTCGCGCTGGTTGATGATCGCCTTCTTGTGGTCGTGCATGAACTCGATCGGGTCCTCGACCGTCACGATGTGGTCGGCCCGGGTCTCGTTGACGAGGTCGATGAGCGCGGCGAGCGTGGTCGACTTGCCGGAACCGGTCGGCCCGGTCACGAGCACGAGTCCGCGCGGGAGCTTGGCGAACTCCCCCACGTGCTCGGGGATGCCGAGCTGCTTGAGGGTCTTGATCTTGGTCGGGATGATGCGGAAGGCCGCGCCCCAGTTCCCGCGCTGCTGGTAGTAGTTCACGCGGAAGCGGTACTCGGGCGACAGCGAGTACGCGAAGTCGAGTTCCTGCTCGTGGTCGAACTGCCCGGCCTGCTCCACCGAGAGCAGGGTCTTGAGGGCGGCGATCACCTTGTTCCGCGCCCACGGCCCGCCGGGGACCGCCGGTCGCAGGGAGCCGTCGACGCGCACGGTCGGGGCCGCGTCCGCGGTGAGGTGGAGGTCCGACGCACCCTGGTAGACGACCTGGGCGAGCGCGGTGATGAGGTCGGGGTCGGCGACCTCACGCGCGTGTCGGGTGAAGTTGATCTCGTCGTGGCCGGCGGGCGCGGGCACGTGGGTGGCCGCGACGTGGGCGACGGTCGGGAGGATCGTGGTCGGTTCCGCAGGCACGACCGGCAGGTGCTGGGTCACCGCGTCGGCGTAGCCGTAGGACGCGGTCGACGGCGGGACGGCTGCCGACGGCGTCGCGGGGCGAGCGTGCGGCTGCGCGACCGGCACGGCGACGGGGTCGCCGGACGGAGCCGGCCAGGACCCGCTCGGGACGGACGCGGAGGGCGCGGCGGCACCGGCGACGGGCGCAGCCGGAGCCGGCCAGGCGGTGTCACCCGACAGGTCGTAGACCGGCGCGGCCGAGGCGGGGGTGATCTGCGCCTCCACGGCCGGCGACGTCGGCTGCTGCGCCGCTGCGGCCGCGAGCCGGGCGGCGCGGCGACCGCGGACCTCGTGGCCGGGACCACCCGGGTGCCACCCCGCGACCGGCTCGTCGCCGGGCACGGAGATGTCGTAGACGGAATCGGTCATCGTTCCACTCCCACGCCTACGCGACCACGCGCAGGATCTCGTCGATGCTCGTCATGCCGAGCTTGACCTTCTCCCACCCGTCCTGGCGGAGGGTGAGCATGCCCTGCTGCTGGGCGACGCGGCCGATCTCGGCGCTCGAGGCACGCGAGACGGCGAGGCGCTCGATCTCCTCGGTCACGGTCATGACCTCGTGCAGGGCGATGCGGCCGCGGTACCCGGTGTTCGAGCACACGGCGCAGCCGACCGGGCCGAAGAACTCCGGCACGGCGGTGTCCTCGGTGCCCACGAAGCCGAGCGCCACGAGCTGCGCCGGCGTGTACTGCGCCGGGGCCTTGCAGCGGTCGCAGAGCCGTCGTGCCAGACGCTGGGCGACCACGGAGTCGAGTGCGGACCCGACGAGGAACGGCTCGATGTCCATCTCCGTCAGTCGCGTCACCGCCGACGGGGCGTCGTTCGTGTGCAGCGTGGACAGCACGAGGTGGCCGGTGAGCGAAGCCTCGATCGCGATCTGCGCGGTCTCGTGGTCGCGGATCTCGCCGAGGAGCACGACGTCGGGGTCGGACCGGAGGATCGACCGCAGGGCCGACGCGAACGTGAGTCCGGCCTTCGGGTTGACCTGCACCTGGTTGATGCCGGCCATCCGGTACTCGACCGGGTCCTCGACGGTGATGACGTTGATCTCGGGACGGGCGACCGCGTTGAGGGTCGTGTAGAGCGTCGTCGACTTGCCGGACCCGGTGGGACCGGTGACGAGGATCATGCCGTACGGCTTCGAGTAGGAGCGCTGGTACGCCTGGAAGTTCTGCTCGAGCAGGTTGAGGTCCTTGAGGGACATCGACGTGTTCGTGTTGTCGAGGATCCGCATGACGACCTTCTCGCCCCACACGGTGGGGAGCGTCGCGACGCGGAGGTCGATCTGCCTGCCGCCGTGGCGAACCGACATGCGGCCGTCCTGCGGCTTCCGACGCTCGGCGATGTCGATGTCGCTCATGATCTTGAGCCGGCTGATGACGCCGTTCTGGATGTTCTTCGGCGCCGGGGCCATCTCGTGCAGCACGCCGTCGATGCGGTAGCGCACCCGGACCTCGTGCTCGCCGGGCTCGATGTGGATGTCGGACGCGTGGTCCTGGATGGCCTGGGACACGAGCAGGTTGACGAACCGGACGATCGGGACGTCGTCGAGCGCGCCGTCGGTGAGGTCGACCTGCTGCTGGGTCTGCGCCGATGCCTCTTCCTCGAGCGAGGAGGTCAGGTCGTTCAGCTCGTCGTCGGCACGCAGGTAGCGGTCGAGTGCTGCGGCGAGGTCGCGCTCGTCGACCTGCAGCGGCTTCACGGGGCGTCCGGAGGCGGTCCGGGCGTCGTCGATCGCCAGCACGTTCGTCGGGTTCACCATCGCGAGGACGAGGACGTCGCCCTCGAACCCGACGCCGAGCACGCCGTGCCGACGGCACAGGGCCGCCGGGAGCATCGACACCGCGGTGCCGTCGACCGGGTAGTCCGTGAGCGGGACGGTCTTGGAGTTGTTCGACGCAGCGCGCGCGGTGATGTACTGCGCCTCGCTGACGAGGCCCTGGTCGACGAGCGAACGGATCGAACGGTCGTCGATCTCCTCGTCGCCGGTCATCGAGTCGAGGTGCTCGATCGGCAGGGCTCCGTTGAGGATGAGGATCTCGGACAGCGTGGCCATGAGCTGCGGAGCCTCCTTCGGGTCGCGCGCGGTTCGTGGGGACGAGCGCCGCAGGGGTTCGACGCCCGACCACGCTACGTCCGCACGGAACGGCCACCGCAGTCCCACAACGAGGGGGCGAGGGGGTGTTCGGTGGCCCCAGTGCAGGGGTACCCGCGGGTATCGACACCGCCGACGGCGTGCGCGCCGAGGGCCGCGACGACCCCCGTCAGAGGGTCGTCGACGCGGTGACGTGCACCGGCCCCGGGACGAACCCGAGCCGCTCGTAGATGCGTCCGGCGCCGGTCGGGTTCTCCGCGTCGACGTGCAGGACCGCGGCGGACAGCCCCTCGGCACGCATCCCCTGCAGCGCGGCGTCGAGGACGATCGGCGCGAGTCCCGTCCCACGTGCCGCCCGCACGACACCGACCCAGTGCACGTACCCGAACGACCGGCCGCGAGCGGCGAAGCCGTCCGGATCCACCTCGACGAGCGCGAACGCCACGATCCGGCCCGACGGGTCGACGACGACGCGGCCGAGGTCGAGCCGGGCCGTCGCCGCGGTGAGGAACCCGCGCCAGTCGGACTCGACCATCGGTTGCGATCCCCAGTGGTCGCGGAAGGCGTCGTTCTTCGCGATCCGCAGCGGCTCGATGTCGTCGGACGTCGTCGCACGCACGACGTACCCGTCCGGCACCGGCGGGACCGCGGGCCCGGTGCGCTCGTCGAGCACCGCCTGCATGTCCACCCAGTGCCGGACCGGCTCGAACTCGAAGTGGGCCGCCAGACGGAGCGCACCGGTCCCCTGCGCGGCGCCGACCTCGATCGTCGCCGGCAGGTCGAGGTCGAGCGCGGCGAGTCGCTGCCGCGCGCGCCCGATGAGCCACGCGAGCACACGACGGCCGATCCCCCGGCCGCGCAGCGCGGGGTGGACCGCCCCCTCGAGCACCACCCGAGCAGCGGTGACCCGGGAGGGGACGTCGATGACGATGCCGTACGCCTGCACATGCCCCTCAGCATCGACGCCGACGAGGGTGTCCCGAGCGAGGTCGAGCCCTTCGGTGGAGAACGTCCGCTCCAGGCTCGCTGTGGAGGGACGAGCGTGTGGGTCGTCCACCGCGGCCGCCGCCACGGCGAGGGCGTGCACGGCCGCCAGGTCGTCCCGGGTCGCCGCCCGGAAGGTCAGCCCGGCGATCGGGACCGGGAGCTCGAGGTGGGCCGGGGCGGTGATCCGTTCGCGCAGCGTTGCCATCCGACCAGCCTGCCAGCCGTGACGGGCGCGACGGCGGAAAGTGCTCGACGCGCAGCCCTGCTCCGGGACATGATGAGTCATGGACATCACGAGCGTGACCGTGGGGCTGCCCGTCACCGACATCGAGGCGTCCTGCCTCTGGTACGGCGCCGTGTTCGAACGTGCCGAACCGGACCTCGAGCCCGACGAGGGCATCGCCGAGTACGAGGTCGGCGGCATCTGGATCCAGCTCTACGAGGACGCCGACGCCGAGGAGAACCCCGTGAGCGTCCGCTTCGGCGTCGACGACGTCGCCGCCCAGCACGCACGCATCGGCGCACTCGGGATCGACATCGGCCCGGTCGAGTGCGTCGACGGAGCCGTCGACTGGTTCGACGTCCGCGATCCCGACGGCAACGTCCTGAGCCTGTTCTCCCTCGTCGACGAGACCGGCCGGGGCTCCGGACGCGACAACGGGGCGGACCGCGCGATCTGAGCCGTCACGCCACCAACGGGAACGGCCCCCGCATCCGAGGATGCGGGGGCCGTTCCGGTGGAGCTCAGGCTCAGTTGTAGGTGCCCGGCGTGAAGTCGTCCGACGAGAAGCTGTCGAAGTCGACGAAGCTCAGGTCGGCGTCCGAGAACGACGAGTCGTCCGCGAAGATGCGGTTCGGGTACCGCTCCGCCTTCGCTTCTTCCGTCGCGTTCACGTCCACGTCGCGGTACCGGCTGAGGCCCGTCCCGGCGGGGATGAGCTTACCGATGATGACGTTCTCCTTGAGGCCGACGAGGTGGTCCTGCTTGCCCTCCATGGCCGCCTGCGTGAGCACGCGGGTGGTCTCCTGGAAGGACGCGGCGGACAGCCACGACTCGGTCGCGAGGGACGCCTTCGTGATGCCCATGACCTCCTGGCGAGCGGAAGCGGTCTTGCGACCCTCCTGCAGCGCCGCACGGTTGAGCTCGTTGTACCGCGAACGGTCCACGAGCTCGCCCGGGAGCAGGTCGGTGTCGCCGTGGTCGACGACGGTGACCTTGCGGAGCATCTGGCGCACGATGACCTCGATGTGCTTGTCGTGGATCGGCACGCCCTGCGAGCCGTACACGTCCTGCACACCGTTGACGAGGTGCTTCTGGACCTCACGGACACCCTTGACGCGGAGGACTTCCTTCGGGTCGACGGTGCCGGCGATGAACTGCTCGCCGAGCTCGACGTGCTGGCCGTCCTCGATGAGGAGCGTCGCACGCTTCAGCACCGGGTAGATGAACGGCTCGTCACCGTTGTCCGGCGTGAGGATGATGCGACGACCCTTGTCGGTGTCCTCGATCGTGGCGCGGCCGGGGGCCTCGGCGATCGGGGACGCGCCCTTGGGGGTACGCGCCTCGAAGAGCTCCGTGACACGCGGCAGACCCTGGGTGATGTCGTCGGCCGAGGCCGAACCACCCGTGTGGAAGGTACGCATCGTCAGCTGGGTACCGGGCTCACCGATGGACTGGGCGGCGATGATGCCGACCGCCTCGCCGATGTCGACGAGGTTGCCCGTGGCGAGCGAACGGCCGTAGCACTTCGCGCAGACACCGACGCTCGACTCGCAGGTCAGGACCGAGCGCACCTTGATGCTCTCGACACCGGCCGCGAGCAGCTTGTCGATGAGGACGTCACCGACGTCCTCGCCGGCCTCGGCGACGACCGTGCCCTTCGCGTCCACGGCCGGGGTGGCCAGGGTGCGGGAGTACACGGTGTTCTCGACGCGCGGGTCGCGCACGAGCTTGCCGTCGGCGCCCACGGTCGCGATCGGGAGCTCGAGGCCCCGGGTCGTGCCGCAGTCGTCCTCGCGGATGATGACGTCCTGCGAGACGTCCACGAGACGACGGGTGAGGTACCCGGAGTCCGCGGTACGGAGCGCGGTGTCGGCAAGACCCTTGCGAGCACCGTGCGTGGCGATGAAGTACTCCGCCACGGTCAGGCCCTCGCGGTACGAGTTGATGATCGGGCGGGCGATGATCTCGCCCTTCGGGTTGTTCACCAGACCACGCATACCGGCGATGTTGCGGACCTGGAGCCAGTTACCACGAGCACCGGACGACACCATGCGGTTGATGGTGTTGTCGACCGGGAAGTTGTCGCGCATCTCCTGCGCGATCTCGTTCGTGGCCTCGGTCCAGATCTTGATCAGGTCGGCGCGACGCTCGGCGTCGGTGATCAGACCCTTGTCGAACTCGCCCTGCACCTTGGCGGCCTGGACCTCGTAGCCCGCGATGATCTCCTTCTTCCGAGGAGGCGTCACGACGTCGGAGAGCGCCACGGTCACACCGGAGCGCGTGCCCCAGTAGAAGCCCGCGTCCTTGATCCGGTCCAGCGCGGCGGCCGTCTCGGTCTTGGAGTAGCGCTCGGCGAGGTCGTTGACGATCGCGGAGAGCACGCCCTTGTCGGTGACCTTCTGGACGAACGGGTAGTTCGCCGGGAGGGTCTCGTTGAAGAGCGCACGGCCCAGGGTCGTCTCGAGCAGCACGGTGTCGCCCTGCTCGTAGCCCTCGGGAGCTTCACCCTCGGCGAAGTGGACATCCGCCATGCGGATCTTCACGAGCGCGTTGAGGTGCAGCGTGCCCTGGTCCTTCGCGAGGATGGCCTCGGCGACGGAGGAGAACGCACGGCCTTCACCCACGGCGCCCTCGCGGACGGTCGTGAGGTGGTGCAGACCGATGATCATGTCCTGTGCGGGCAGGGTCACCGGACGGCCGTCGGACGGCTTCAGGATGTTGTTCGAGGCGAGCATCAGGATGCGGGCCTCGGCCTGGGCCTCGACCGACAGCGGCAGGTGCACGGCCATCTGGTCACCGTCGAAGTCCGCGTTGAACGCAGCACACACGAGCGGGTGGAGCTGGATGGCCTTGCCCTCGACGAGCTGCGGCTCGAACGCCTGGATGCCCAGACGGTGCAGCGTCGGCGCACGGTTCAGCAGCACGGGGCGCTCGCGGATGATCTCCTCGAGCACGTCCCACACCTGCGGACGCGAACGCTCGACCATGCGCTTGGCCGACTTGATGTTCTGCGCGTGCGACAGGTCGATCAGGCGCTTGATCACGAACGGCTTGAAGAGCTCGAGCGCCATCTGCTTGGGCAGACCGCACTGGTGCAGCTTCAGCTGCGGGCCGACGATGATGACCGAACGGCCCGAGTAGTCGACGCGCTTGCCGAGCAGGTTCTGGCGGAAACGACCCTGCTTGCCCTTGAGCATGTCGCTCAGGGACTTCAGGGCGCGGTTGCCGGTACCCGTGACCGGACGACCACGACGACCGTTGTCGAACAGCGCGTCGACCGCTTCCTGCAGCATGCGCTTCTCGTTGTTCACGATGATCTCGGGGGCACCGAGGTCGAGCAGGCGGCGGAGACGGTTGTTGCGGTTGATCACACGACGGTAGAGGTCGTTGAGGTCACTCGTGGCGAAGCGGCCACCGTCGAGCTGCACCATCGGGCGCAGCTCCGGCGGGATGACCGGCACGACGTCGAGCACCATCGCGGCCGGCGAGTTGCCGGTGGCGAGGAAGGAGCTGACGACGCGCAGACGCTTGATCGCGCGGATCTTCTTCTGGCCCTTGCCCTCGGCGATCTGCAGGCGCAGCGCCTCGGCCTCGGCGGCCAGGTCGAACGCCTCGAGCCGCAGCTTGATCGCCTCGGCGCCCATGTAGGCGTCGAAGTAGATCCCGAAGCGGTCCTGGAGCTCGTGGAAGACGGCGTCCTCGGGCTTGAGGTCGCCCACCTTGAGGTTGCGGAAGTCCTCCCACACGCGCTCGAGGCGGGTGATGTCCTCGTCGAACGACTTGCGGACCTGGGACATCTCCTTCTCGGCGGTGTCCTTGGTGCGGCGCTTGACGTCGGCCTTGGCGCCCTCTTCCTCGAGCGCTGCGAGGTCGTCCTCGAGCTTCTTGAGGCGGTCGGCGATGATCGAGTCGCGCTGCCCCTCGAGGTTCTTGATCTCGAGGCGCATCTCGTTCTCGAGACCCGGCATGTCGGCGTGACGGCCCTCTTCATCGATGTCGATGATCATGTACGCCGCGAAGTAGATGACCTTCTCGAGGTCCTTCGGCGCCATGTCGAGGAGGTAACCGAGGCGCGACGGGACGCCCTTGAAGTACCAGATGTGCGTGACGGGCGCGGCGAGCTCGATGTGGCCCATGCGCTCACGGCGGACCGAGGACTTGGTGACCTCGACGCCGCAGCGCTCGCAGACGATGCCCTTGAACCGGACACGCTTGTACTTGCCGCAGGCGCACTCCCAGTCGCGGGACGGACCGAAGATCTGCTCGCCGAACAGACCGTCCTTCTCGGGCTTGAGGGTGCGGTAGTTGATGGTCTCCGGCTTCTTGACCTCGCCGTACGACCACTGGCGGATGTCCTCGGCCGTGGCGAGACCGATCCGCAGTGCGTCAAATGAAGTTGCTTCGAGCAATGTTCTTCTCTCTAGCTGGATTCGTTACGAGTACGGGCGGGATCAGATGTCGTCGACGGACGACGACTCGAACCGCGAGGAGATGTTGATGCCGAGCTCTTCAGCGGCACGGAAGACCTCGTCGTCCGTGTCGCGGAGGCTGACCGCCTGGCCGTCGGCCGAGAGGACCTCGACGTTCAGGCAGAGCGACTGCATCTCCTTCATGAGGACCTTGAACGACTCCGGGATACCCGGCTCCTGGATGTTCTCGCCCTTGACGATCGCCTCGTAGACCTTCACGCGGCCGAGGATGTCGTCGGACTTGATCGTCAGGAGCTCCTGGAGGGCGTAGGCGGCGCCGTACGCCTCGAGCGCCCACACCTCCATCTCGCCGAAGCGCTGTCCACCGAACTGCGCCTTACCACCCAGCGGCTGCTGCGTGATCATCGAGTACGGACCGGTCGAACGGGCGTGGATCTTGTCGTCGACCAGGTGGTGCAGCTTGAGGATGTACATGTAGCCGACCGACACGGGCTCCGGGAACGGCTCGCCGGAGCGGCCGTCGAAGAGCTGCGCCTTGCCGGACGAACCGATCAGGCGCTCGCCGTCGCGGTTCGGGAGGGTCGAGTCGAGGAGACCCTCGATCTCGCGCTCGTAGGCACCGTCGAACACCGGGGTGGCGACCTTCGTGCCGGGCTCCGCGCTGCGGGCGGCCTCGGGGAGGGCAGAAGCCCACTCCTGGATGCCCTCGACGTTCCAGCCCTGCTTCGCGAGCCACCCGAGGTGGATCTCGAGGACCTGGCCGAAGTTCATGCGGCCGGGGACGCCGAGCGGGTTGAGCACGATGTCGACGGGGGTGCCGTCGGCGAGGAACGGCATGTCCTCGACCGGGAGGATGGTCGAGATGACGCCCTTGTTGCCGTGACGACCGGCGAGCTTGTCACCCGCGGTGATCTTGCGCTTCTGGGCGATGTACACGACCACGCGCTGGTTGACGCCCGAGCCGAGCTCGTCGTCGCCGTCCTGCGAGTCGAACACCTTGACGCCGATGATCGTGCCCTCTTCACCGTGGGGCACCTTGAGCGAGGTGTCGCGGACTTCGCGCGACTTCTCGTTGAAGATGGCGCGGAGGAGACGCTCTTCGGCGCTGAGCTCGGTCTCGCCCTTCGGCGTGACCTTGCCGACCAGGATGTCGCCGGGGCGGACCTCGGCACCGATGCGGATGATGCCGCGCTCGTCGAGGTCGGCCAGGAGGTCCGGGCTGACGTTCGGGAGGTCGCGGGTGATCTCTTCCTTGCCGAGCTTCGTGTCGCGGGCGTCGACCTCGTACTCCTCGATGTGGATCGAGGAGAGCGTGTCGTCCTTCACGAGGTTCTGCGACAGGATCATCGCGTCCTCGTAGTTGTAGCCCTCCCACGGCATGAACGCGACGAGGAGGTTCTTGCCGAGCGCGAGCTCGCCGTTCTCCGTCGCGGGGCCGTCGGCGATGACCTCGCCCTGCTCCACACGCTCACCGGCCGAGACGACCACACGGTGGTTGTAGCTCGTGCCCTGGTTCGAGCGGTCGAACTTGCGCAGGTAGTAGGTCTGCGTGCCGCCCTCGTCGAGCTGCAGGGTCACGGCGTCGGCCGAGACCTCGGAGACGACACCGGCCTTGTCGGCGGTGACGACGTCGCCGGCGTCGATGGCGGTGTAGCCCTCCATGCCGGTGCCGACGAGCGGCGACTCGGAGCGGAGCAGCGGGACTGCCTGACGCTGCATGTTCGCACCCATGAGGGCGCGGTTCGCGTCGTCGTGCTCGAGGAACGGGATGAGCGACGTCGCGACCGACACCATCTGGCGCGGGGAGACGTCCATGTAGTCGACCTCGTCCTTGCCGACGAGCTCGACCTCGCCGCCCTTCTTCCGGACGAGCACCTTGTCGTCCTGGAAGTGGAAGGAGTCGGTGAGCGGGGCGTTCGCCTGCGCGACGACGAAGTCGTCCTCTTCCGAGGCCGTGAGGTAGTCGATGGTCGTGGTGACCTGACCGTTCACGACGCGACGGTACGGCGTCTCGATGAAGCCGAAGGAGTTGATCCGACCGAACGACGCGAGCGAGCCGATCAGGCCGATGTTCGGGCCTTCCGGGGTCTCGATCGGGCACATGCGGCCGTAGTGCGACGGGTGGACGTCACGGACCTCGACGCCGGCACGCTCACGGGACAGACCACCCGGGCCGAGGGCCGAGAGGCGACGCTTGTGCGTCAGGCCCGCGAGCGGGTTGTTCTGGTCCATGAACTGCGACAGCTGGGACGTCCCGAAGAACTCCTTGATCGCGGCGACGACGGGGCGCACGTTGATCAGGGTCTGCGGCGTGATCGCCTCGATGTCCTGCGTGGTCATGCGCTCGCGGACGACGCGCTCCATGCGGGACAGACCGGTGCGGACCTGGTTCTGGATGAGCTCGCCGACGGCGCGGATGCGACGGTTGCCGAAGTGGTCGATGTCGTCCACGTCGAGGCGCAGCTGCACCGGCTCGCCGTCACGGACACCGTCGAGCGTGGTCTTCTCGGCGTGCAGCGAGACCAGGTACTTGATCGTGCGGACGATGTCCTGCACGGTCAGGACCGAGTCGCTGAGCGGCGCGTCGATGCCGAGCTTGCGGTTGACCTTGTAGCGGCCGACCTTCGCGAGGTCGTAGCGCTTCGGGTTGAAGTAGAAGTTGTCGAGGAGCGCACGCGCGGCCTCGGCGGCGACCTGCTCGCCCGGACGCAGCTTGCGGTAGATGTCCTTGAGCGCCTCTTCCTTGGTGAGGATGGCGTCCTTCTCGAGGGTCGACTCGATCGAGGCGAAGCCCTGGAACTCGTCCATGATCTCTTCGCTCGTCATGCCGAGCGCCTTGAGGAACACGGTGACCGACTGCTTGCGCTTGCGGTCGATGCGCACGCCCACCTGGTCGCGCTTGTCGATCTCGAACTCGAGCCAGGCACCACGCGACGGGATCACGCGGGCGGAGTAGATGTCCTTGTCGGAGGTCTTCTCCTGCTGACGCTCGAAGTACACGCCCGGCGAGCGGACGAGCTGCGAGACCACGACACGCTCGGTGCCGTTGATGATGAACGTGCCGCGCTCGGTCATGAGCGGGAAGTCGCCCATGAAGACGGTCTGCGTCTTGATCTCACCGGTCATGTGGTTCATGAACTCGGCGTTGACGTAGAGCGGGGCAGCGTAGGTCTTGCCACGCTCCTTGCACTCGTCGATCGAGTACTTCGGGTCCTCGAGCTCGGGCGACGTGAAGCCGAGCTGCATGGTCTCGCCGAGGTCCTCGATCGGGGAGATCTCCTCGAAGATCTCCTCGAGCCCGGAGTGCAGTGCGAGGTCGGTGCGACCCTGCTCCTGGCCTTCGGCGAGGCGGGCCTTCCAGACGTCGTTGCCGACGAGCCAGTCGAAGCTCTCCGTCTGGAGTGCGAGCAGATCAGGAACCGTGAGGGTGTCCGTGATCTTGGCGAACGAGAGTCGCGAGTGGTTGCGACCGTTCTTGGGGTTGGTGGATGCGTTGGGCGCAGCAGCCAAGGGTTTGACCTCCGGTAGGCCCCGTCGGGCCGGTACTGACGAGCAGCACGTAGGTGAGTGGATTGACGCTTCAGCGCACCCCTCGAAGACACGCGATCACGCGACGGCCGGTGAGCTGTGCACGTGTGCGATGATCTGGGTGGACGGGACCCGCCGACATATACGGGACCGGCACCACCAGGGCACGTTCTGGAAGAACGCTGCGTCGACCGCAATATGACGACACGGATGCCAGGGAGCGCGAACTGCCATCATAGGTCGGGCTCGTCGCGGATGTCCAGTCCTGGCTTGACCGAATTCGGCAGTGCCGTGTATAAGCCGGTGGACAGCGTGGGTATTCCCTGCTCCGCAGCTCGGCCACGCCCGCCAGCGCAGGACGCGCAACGCCCGTCAGCGCAGGGCGCGGAACGCCGCCTCGGGCTGCTGCGTCCGCACGAACGTGACACGTCCGCGGTCGTCGGTGAACTCGATCCCGAGCCCCGGCGTGAGGATGAGCGCGCGGACGCCGCGTCCGATCCGGAGCCCGATGCCGCCGTACGTCGACGCGTCCGCCTCGACGAGTCGCACGTCGGTGATCCGGTCGCGGGCGATCCGTCGCGCGGGCAGCGGCCGGAAGTGCAGGACGACGTGGCTGTCCGTCACCGTCCACCCCGAGCGGGCGACGAGGAGCAGGAACCCGACCGCGACGCCGACGAGCGCCGGCACCAGCAGCGCCGTCTCCGGAGCGTCGCCCGGCCATCCGAGCACCGCTGCGGTCAGCCCGAGCCCGCCCACCAGCAGGACCGCACCCACCGCACGCATCCAGGTCGGCGCGTGCTCGCGCTCGGTGTGGGTGGACGGACGGGAGGCGCGGGTGGCGACCGCGGGACGGCTCGCGGTGGCGCGGCGGTACGTGGGCACGCTCATGGTGTCGGTCATGCGGGTCGACTCCTCGTGGGATCGGGTCCGTTCGTGCTCATATTTTACATAGCGCACGCAATGTGATCAATGGTCACGGCGGGCGGACCACGGGCGGCGCGCAGGAGAGCGGGGAGCCCGGCGCACGCCGACGGCGCGCACACGAGGGGCAGTGGGGGTGCCGGACGGTCGCGCCGCGGTCACGAGCGGGGTGCGGAAGCGCGCGAGGTGTGGGGCACTGCGCGGATCGACGCACCGAGGTGACGACCCGGTGAACGGTAGGCGACGACCCTTGGCGTCCGCTGGTGGTGCATGTGCACGCATTCACCTGCGCCGGGTGGACCGGCCGGTCGGGACCGCGGACCCGGGTCAGCGCAGGACGAGGGCGACGGCCTCCGCGCGGGTGCGGACGCCGAGCTTCGTGAACACCTGGTTCACGTAGGACTTCACGGTGGGCACGGTGAGGAAGAGCTCGGCGGCGATCTGCGGGTTCGACCGGCCCTCGGCGATGCGCCCGAGCACGTCCGCCTCGCGCGGGGTGAGCGTCGGGAAGCGTGCACGGAGCGACTCGATCGGGTCCGGCGTCGCGACGGGCGCGGACGCGGACACGGTGCCGCCGGCCAGCTGGGCGACGAGCCGGGCGCCCACGGTGGCGTCGAACGTCGACTGCCCGGACGCCACCGCACGGATCGCCGTCGCGATCTCGCCACGGCCGGCGTCCTTGGTCAGGTACCCGCGCGCGCCGGCCCGCAGCGCGGTCAGGATCGACTCGTCGTCGGCGAACGTGGTGAGGACGAGCACGGCGACCCCGGGGTGCCCCTCGGTGATGCGTGCCGTCGCCGTCGGGCCGTCGACGCCGGGCATCCGGAGGTCCATGAGCACGACGTCCGGGGACTCCCGCTCGACCGCGGCGACCGCCTCGGCGCCGTCCGACGCCTCACCGACGACCTCGAGGTCGTCCACGAGGGAGAGCACCGTCACCAGCCCGTCGCGCACGATGGCCTGGTCGTCGACGACGACGACGCGGATGGTCACGGGCGGTCCCCCTCGGCGGCCAGCTCGTCGACCGGCAGGTGCATCGCCACGACGAACTCGTCGTCCGACCGGTCCGCCTCGACCGCGGCGCCGCTGCCGAGCTCCGCGAAGCGTTCGCGCATCCCGAGCAGGCCGTGGCCGCCGCCGGACAGCGGGTTCGCGACCACGACGTCCACGGCGTCGCCGTCCCGGATGACGGACAGGGACACGGGACGGCCGGGGGCGTGCCTGCGGGCGTTGCTGAGCGCCTCCCGGACCACCTGGACCACGGCGGCGCGGTGGGCCGCATCGAGGTCGGTGAGCGCCGTGTCGCCCTGCGTCACGATCTCGCCGCCGAACGACCGGTGCGCGTCGACGAGGGCCGCCAGGCCCGTCGCGGGGTCGGTGGTCGGACGGGAGGCACGGTGCGGGACCGCGGACCGGCCCGCGTCCGCCTCGGCGTCGGTCTCGGTCTCGGCGTCGTCCCGCAGGGCGTGCACCGCACGTCGCGCCTCGGCCAGGCCGTCCGCGGCGAGCGCGCGGGCCTCGGCGGCGCGCTTCGTGGCGTCGTCGACCCGGCCGGCCTCGAGCAGGGCTTCGACCGCGTCGAGCTGGAGCACCAGGCCGCCGAGGGAGTGCGCGAGCACGTCGTGGATGTCCCGGGCGGCGCGGGACCGGTCCGCGAGGAGTTCGGCGCGCTGCTGGTCCCGCTCGGCCTCGCGCGCCCGTTCCGCCGCGATGCGGAACTGCCGCCGGCTGAAGCCGATGAGGACGCCCAGGAGCATGCCGCCGCTCGTCCCGAGGACGAACTGGACCGAGGCGTGCTCGATCGAGGCGGACACCGCGACGACCACGATCGCGGCCAGTGCGGCGACGGATGCCGCCCAGACGGGGACGCGGAGGTTCGCGCCGAGCAGGACGATCCCGACGATCACGGGGACGATCATGAGCGAGTCCGTCGGCACCACCGTCAGGGTGCCCGCGGCGATCATCAGGACCCCGGCGACGACGAGGAGCCGGGGTGTGCGACCGAACTCGCGGAGCGCCCACGCGGCGAGCGCCACCGCGCCGAGCACCCACACCCACGCGGGGTGCTGCAGGGCGATGCCGTTCTTCACGAACCAGAACGCGACGATCGCGATGCCGAGGGCGTTGAGCCCCCAGGCGGCGCCCGAACGGGACCGGCCTCCGGGGAGGTCGGTCTCGTCCTGGCCGGTCAGCAGGGTCACCGGACCATCATGCCGCGCGGCTGGCGGTCGCCGCGGGGGATGCGGCCGTCGATGACGACGGCGCGTGCGGCGCGGTTCAGCGCGAGGACGAGCAGGATCGTGCCGGTCGACGTGAGCAGGTGCGCGCCGAGGTGGCCGCCGAGCACGTCGAGACCGATGCGGACGGCGATGAGGACGAACCAGAGGCCAGCGCCGACGAAGCCCGTGCGGGACTGGATCGTGCGGCCCTTGGCGTCCGGGGTGCCGACCGTGCGGAAGCGGGTGATGCTGCCCATGGTCAGGCCGACCCCGATCGTGATGAGCGCCTCGATCCCGAGGAACACCACGTCGGTGGTCGTGATCGTCGCCTTCGTCTGGGCGAGGACGACCACGCCGACGATCGCCATGATGAGCGGCGTGCGCCAGATGCGCGCCGGGTCGAGGTACTGCCAGGTCGCCTGGCGGTACCCGAGGAACGCGACCAGCGCGATGCCGACGAGGATGTTCACGAGGAGCTGGACCGACATGGTGTCCGCCTTCCGAGGAGGTCCGGCGGGCGTCTCCCGGCCGGTGGTACCAGCCTCGATCGACGGCGTCGGCGGGCACACCAACCAGGGGTGGGGACGCGGGTGGTGATCGCGGTGGTGTTCGATTGGTGCCATGGCTGATGCGTTCGACGGGTTCCGGATCGGTGCGGGGTACGCGGTGGTCGAGCCGGACCGGCACCGCCCGGGGTCGTTCACGCTCGTCGTCGACGGGACGCCGCAGTCGCACGTCGACCTCGAGGACCCGACGCACCTGGCGTTCGAGTACATCCGGCGGATCGGGCACGCCATCGACCTGCTCCCGGACGGCCCGGTCACGGCGCTGCACCTCGGCGCCGGGGCCCTGACGCTCCCCCGGTACGTCGCGGTCACGCGGCCGGGCTCCCGGCAGCAGGTCATCGAACTGGAGCGGGACCTCGTCGACCACGTGCGGGACGCGCTGCCCTTCCCCCGCGGGGCCTCGATCCGGGTGCGGTACGGCGACGCCCGCGAGGTCCTCGGCAAGCTCCCCGCCGGACTGCGCGGCACGGTGGACCTGGCCGTGGTGGACGTGTTCGGCGGCTCGCAGATCCCCGCGCACGTGACGAGCATCGAGTTCTACCGCGAGGTCGCGGAGTTCCTGTCGCCCACCGGCATCGTGGCCGTGAACGTGGCGGACGGGGCCGGGCTCGCGTTCGCCCGGGGGCAGGCGTCGACGCTGCAGGCGGTGCTGCCGTCGGTGGCGGCCGTCGCGGACACCGGGATGCTCAAGGGCCGGCGGTTCGGGAACATCGTGCTGCTCGGGTCGCCGACGGACCTGCCCGTGGCGGAGATGCCTCGTCGGTACTCCTCCGACCCGATGCCGGCGAAGGTCGTGCACGGGGCGGAACTGCGGGCGTTCATCGCCGGGGCGCCGATCGTCACGGACCAGACCGCGGTGGCGTCGCCGGAGCCGAACCGGAGCGTCTTCGGCGGCTGACGCGCGACCGCGGGTCGGGCCGACGGTCGCCGTGCGATCGGGCGGATGCCGCGCACGCGGAGGGTCCGCCTGCCAGGATGGGTCTGAACGACCGCGCAGGTGCGCGACCGAGCAAGGGGATCCCTGATGACGAACGACGACCGGAGCAACGAGGACCGGACGGGCGACGGCCAGGCGCCGAGCTGGGGCGGAGCGCCGCAGCAGCCCGCTCCCTCGGCCGACGAGCCGCGCTACGGCGAGCGGGTCGACCCCGCTCCCGCCTCCACGCCGCAGTACGGCGAGCCGGCCCCGCAGGCCGACGCGCCGCGCTGGGGCGAACAGGCCCAGCAGCACCAGGCCCCGCAGGGCGAGACCCCGCAGTACGGGTCGACGCAGTACGCCGAGCAGCAGGGCCAGTACGGGCAGCCGCAGCACGGGCAGCCCCAGTACGGCCAGCAGCCCTACGCGGCGGCTCCGGCGAGCGCCGGTGCCCCCTCGTGGCAGGGCTACGAGGAGCCGAAGGCCAAGAAGAAGACCGTCGGCGTCATCGCCTTCGTCGTGGCCGTCGTCGCGCTCGTGGTCGGCATCATCGGCGGCGCGCTGTTCGGTGGCGTCTTCGGCGGCTCCGAGGCGTTCCGCGAGTCCGTGCAGAACGGCGGGGCGACCCCGAGCGAGTCCGACATCATGGCGCTCACGACGTCGTCGAGCGCCGTCACCGGGTCGCTGCTGTTCTACCTCGGCTCGGCGCTCGGCCTGTGGGCGATCGTGCAGGGCATCGTCGCCGCGGTCACGAAGCGCGGACGCGGCTGGGGTGTCTTCGCGATCATCCTCGCGGTCGTCGCGGCGATCGCGTTCGTGGTGGCCATCCTCATCTCGGCCGTCTCGGCCAGCGGGATGTCCTGACCCGACCAGATCGTCCCGGACGGCCCGTCGTGCACCCGCACGGCGGGCCGTCCTCGTCCCCGAGGGCGACACGAGCGTGACCCCCGTGCGCGTGGCACCGCTCGCTCTCGGGGCGGCGCGGTTACCCTCGAACCGATGTCCCTCCCGCCCGACGACCGCCAGCAGCCCGACCGCACCGACCGCGCCCGGGAACCGCGTCATGCGGCGCCCGTGACGGCCGGCGTGAGCCCCGGCAGCACCTTCGCTCCGATCAGCCTGCGCCCCGCGGTCGACGCCGACGCCGTCCAGCAGCGGCTGCGCGACCTCGGGCAGAGCCGCAGCACCGACGCGCTCGCGGAGCGTGCCGAGCTCCTCCGCCTGCTCGGTCGGCTCGACGAGTCGCTCGTCATCGCCGAGGAGGTCTTCCGCCTGACGATGTTCACGGGGGAGCGCTCGGACAAGGTCTCCGCACGGATCCGTCGCGCGCACGTCCTGCACGACCTCGGGCGGTACGAGCGTGCCGCGACCGAGTCGGCCCTGGCACGGGACACCGCCCGGACCGAGGAGTGGCCGGAGCTCGAGGGCGCAGCGGCCGAGCTCGAGGGCTGGTCGCTGTTCGAGCTCTCCCGCTTCGACGAGGCCCGTGCCGCGCTGTCCCGGGCGTACCAGGCGTTCCGCCAGGCCGGTGCGCCGTCGGAGCGCACCGAGGCGCTCCGCACGGCGGTCGAGGCAGCGCTCCGGGCCTCGGTCGCGCAGCCCCCGGCCGAGGACAAGCCGCGCACCGCCCGCGACGTCGCCGCACGTCGCGCGGACGAGGACGAACCGGCCGCACCCCGCGCTCCGGAGCCCGTGCAGCAGACCCCGACGGTGCGCCGCCGGGTCCTCGGTGCGCCGGACGCCGCCCGGACCGAGGCGGACGAACTCTGGGGCCGCATCGCCGCACGTGCCGCGCAGAAGGGCCAGGCCGGACGCGACGAACCCGGCGACGACGAACGGTGACGACGCTCGAGGCCGTCCGGGCCCGCGCCGAACACCTGATGACGGCACACCTCGGGGCGGGCAGCTGGTCGTTCGGGTTCGACCACGCGAAGACCCGGGCGGGCCAGTGCGACTTCGCCCGCAAGCGCATCACGGTGAGCCGCCACCTCGCCGTGCGGTTCTCCGAGGACGACGTCGACCAGGTGCTCCTGCACGAGATCGCGCACGCGGTGGCCGGGGCCCGCGCCGGCCACGGACCCACGTGGCGCCGGACGGCGAAGGCACTCGGCTACACGGGCTCGCGCCTGTACGACGGCCCCGTCGCGAGCGAACTCGCACCGTGGATCGGCACCTGTCCGGCCGGGCACGAGCACTTCCGCTACCGCACCCCGACCCGACCGCTGGCGTGCGCGAAGTGCTCCCGCCGGTTCGACGCCCGGAACGTCATCGCGTGGGAGCGCCGAGCGGCGGAGGCCAGCCGAGCTACCGCATGATGCCGATCGCATGCGGAGGCGCGCCGGTAACCCGTTAGCCTGGGCGGATGCACACGGGGCAGCACATCCGCACGGACACCGGTTCCACGTGGTTCTTCGACGCCGGACGGATCGCCCTCGACTTCGCGCACACCGGCGGGTTCGCCGACGACCCGGACGGCCGACGTCCGCGTGCGCAGCTCGGCGAACTGCTCGCCACACCGGCCGACCTCGACGAGTGGCTGAGCGACCACACCGAGCCGATCGACGTCGGCGCGACCGCCCGCGAGCTGCAGGACGCCCGTGCCCTCCGCGCAGCGATCGCCCGGCTGGCCGTCGCCGCGGCTCCGGGGCCGACCTCGACCGCGGCGGAACGGACCGCGGTGGCTGCCGGCCTCCGCGCCGGGACGGGTCGCACGCGCCCGGCACCGGACGACATCGACACGGTCAACCTGTTCGCCGCGCTGCCGGACGTGCCGCCGAGCCTGCCCGGTGGTCGTCGTCGTGCGGGCGCGAACCGGGTGCGGCTCGCCCAGGCGCTGTCGAGCGTGGCACGGGACGCCGTGGCCCTGTTCACCGAGGTCGGCTTCGACGACGTCGCCGCGGACGGACAGCCGACGCGGTTGAGCCGCTGCTCGGCGGACGACTGCGGCCTCGTCTTCTACGACTCGTCGCGCGGGGGCACACGCCGGTGGTGCTCGATGCAGCGGTGCGGCAACCGGGCGAAGGTGCGGGCGCACCGGGCCCGACGCGCGGCGGTCTGAGCCGACCCGCGCCTCCTGGCCTGCTCGTGGCTCCGGTCCGGGCCGATTCGCGTGCGACACGAAAAAAAGGATTCGGCGTGCCGAATCCTCTGGCATGCTGTCTGCATGACCGACACCGCTGCCCGTCCCGCCGAGACGACGACGCCTCGGAAGCGCGCGGCCGGCCTGACCCTGCTCGGCCCCGCGTTCGTGGCGGCCATCGCCTACGTCGACCCCGGCAACGTCGCCGCGAACCTCACCGCGGGCGCGAAGTACGGCTACCTGCTGCTCTGGGTCCTCGTCGCCGCGAACGCCAGCGCGGTCGTCGTGCAGTACCTCTCCGCCAAGCTCGGCGTCGTCACCGGCAAGTCCCTGCCGGAGCACCTCGGCCTGCGGATGAAGCGCACGCCCCGACTGCTGTTCTGGGCGCAGGCCGAGGTCGTGGCCGCCGCCACCGACATCGCCGAGGTCATCGGCGGCGCACTCGCGCTGCACCTGCTGTTCGGGCTGCCGCTGGTCGCCGGCGGGGTGATCACCGGCGTGGTCTCGATGGCGATCCTCACCCTGCAGAGCCACCGCGGCACCCGGACGTTCGAGGCCGTGGTGACGGCGATGCTCGCGATCCTCACGGTGGGGTTCTGCGCCGGGCTGCTGTTCGCGCAGGTGTCACCGGGCGAGCTCGTCTCGGGGCTCGTCCCGCGGTTCGAGGGGTCCGAGTCGGTGATGCTCGCCGCCTCGATGCTCGGCGCGACGGTGATGCCGCACGCGGTCTACCTGCACTCCGCCCTGGCGCGCGACCGGCACGGCGACGTCCCGGCGGGCCCGGAGCGTCGTCGGGTGCTCGTCGCGACGCGCTGGGACGTCGGACTGGCGCTCCTGGTGGCCGGCGGGGTGAACATCTGCATGCTCGTCCTCGCGGCGGCGACGCTGCCCGGGGTCGCCGACACGGACTCGATCCCCGGAGCGCAGCGGGCGATCGCCGAGCACGTCGGCCCCGTCGTGGGCGTCCTGTTCGCGGTGGGGCTGCTGGCGTCGGGACTCGCCTCGACCTCGGTGGGCTGCATGGCCGGCGCCGAGATCATGAAGGGACTGCTGCACGTGCGGATCCCGCTGCTGGCCCGACGGCTGGTCACGCTCGTGCCGGCCATCGTCCTGCTCGCGGTGAACGCCGACGCGACGATGCTGCTCGTGGTGAGCCAGGTCGTGCTGAGCTTCGGGATCGCCTTCGCGATCGTGCCGCTGGTCGTCTACACGTCCCGCCGCAGCGTGATGGGTGCGGACGTCAACGCGATGACCACCCGCGTCGTCGCGGGGGTCATCGCGTTGGTGATCGTCGCGCTCAACGTGGCGCTCATCGCGCTGACGCTGGCCGGCTAGTCGACGACGCGCACGCCCTTCCAGAACGCCACGTAGCCCGAGTAGTCCTTGCCGACGCGGTCGAACGACGACGGGATGGGCGTCGGGTACGACCAGGCGTTGTCCTGCAGCGCCTGCCCGTCGACGTTCACCGTGTAGTACTGCGTGTCGCCCTTCCACGGGCAGTGGTACTGGGTGGGGCTCTCGGTGAACAGCTCGCTCTTCACGCTCGACGGTGGGAAGTACCAGTTGCCCTCGATCTGGATGAGGTCCTCCTGCGGGGCCTCGGCGATCACGGTGTCTCCGACGACTGCCTTCACGGCACGCTCCTTCGCTCTGCGGTCCGGCGGGGTACCGGATGTGGAGGTCGAACGCTACGCGCGCGAACTCGATTCCCGCAGGGTCTCCAGCCGGCCGTCCACCGCGAGCGCCGCGTGCACGTCGGCCGGCTCGAGCGCCGCGGCCGCCTCGGAGGCGCTGACCAGGTGCTTCACCGCCCGTCGCAGTCCCGTGTACGCCGCACAGGCGGCCGCCGCCTCGGGCGAGGTGTGGTCGATCCCGACCTCGGCGAGCGCGTCGGCCACGGCACCGGCCGCGAGCAGGTCCTCGACCGCGAAGTCCGGTGCGTCCGGCACGTCCGCGGCCTCGCCCGCCGCTTCCGCGGCGTCGTCACCGGGTGCGTGGTGGCGTCCGGCGGCGACGATCGCGACGACGCACCGGTCACCGCGTTCGGCCTGGAGGCGCATCACGCGTTCCGCGACCGCCGTCGCGTTGCCGAGGTGGCCGAGCACGACCTCCGGACCGTCCGGCACCTGCGCGGCGACCGCGCGGAGCGCCCGTCGGCGGGCGGGTCCGTCGTGCACCGCGGACGCCGGGAGGACGTCGACCCAGACGACCAGGTGCGTCCCCGGGGCGATCCGCGCCGCGCCGCCGGTCCCCCATGCGAAGCGGACCTGGTACTTCTCCTGCGTGCGTGCTGCCACCTGCGACACGATAGCCGTCGGCGGGTCCCTGATCCTTTCCACAGGTGCTCCGCCGTCCGGGGTTCGTCAGGGTCGGCGACCGTAGGATCTGGTGCCATGGAGATCGCCCCCGCACCCACCCTGACCGGCGACCGCGTGACGCTCGAGCCCCTCGGCTCCGAGCACGCGGACGACCTGCGGGCGGCGGTCGCGGACGGCGATCTGTGGCGCACCTGGTACACCTCGATCCCCGCTCCGGCGCAGGTCGACGACGAGATCGACCGGCGGCTCGCCGAGCAGGCAGCGGGACGGATGGTGCCGTTGGCGGTGCGCGACCGCCCGACCGGCCGGGTCGTGGGGTCGACGACGTTCCTCAACCCCGACACGGGCAACCGTCGGGTCGAGA
Organism: Curtobacterium sp. NPDC087082; assembly: GCF_044745045.1. Lineage (NCBI taxonomy): Bacteria > Bacillati > Actinomycetota > Actinomycetes > Micrococcales > Microbacteriaceae > Curtobacterium > Curtobacterium sp. NPDC087082. The sequence continues at coordinate 347,358 of NZ_JBIUZN010000002.1, forward strand.
TCGGTGCGACGTTCCTGTCGCGGTCGACGCAGCGCACGGGCATCAACACCGAGGCGAAGCTGCTCATGCTCTCGCACGCGTTCGACGTCTGGCAGTGCATCGCGGTCGAGTTCCGGACCCACTGGCACAACCTCCAGTCCCGCACGGCCATCGCGGCACTCGGTGCGAAGCAGGACGGGGTGCTCCGGAACCACTCGATCGGTCGTGACGGCACGCTGCGGGACACCGTGGTGTTCTCCGTCATCGCGTCGGAGTGGCCGACCGTCCGGTTGTCCCTCGCCGAACGGCTCCGTCGGCACGACCGCGCCGAGGGCGCTCGACGTCGATCCGCCCGGCACGCCTGACATGGTGCCGTCCGGCACGTCTGCCGCCGGGCCCGCCGCTCGTCCACCGCGCACGAGTAGCGTTCGCGGCATGCACGTGGGCATCCGGATCACCCTCGACGCACCGGTCGAGGCCGTGCGTGACGCCCTGCTGTCCCCGGCGGTGATGGTCGCCGTGACGAAGCCGTTCCTGGTCTACCGGTCACGCGATCCGCAGGGGTTCCCGGTGCGCTGGGTGCCGGGCGAGCCGCACCCGATCACCGCGAGCGCCTTCGGCGTGGTCCCGAGCGGTGACACGCACGTCGACCTCGACCTGTACGAGGTGCGCGGTGTGCCCGTGCAACGCGACAACGGCGGTGGCACGAGCGGGCTGTTCGGACGGATGTCGATGCAGCACCGGATGGCGACCGTCGACCTCGGGGACGGTCGGACGCTCCTCGTCGACCGGCTCTCGTACCGGATGCGGCCCGCGGTGCTCGGAGTCCTGCTCTGGCCGGGGATGTGGGTGATCTGGCAGTGGCGCGCGCTGCGGATGCGCGCCCTCGCGCCCGGTTGGCGGCGCGCCCGACGAGCCGCGGCCTGACCGCCGGACCCGCGCCGTTCCTCCGGGCAGGGCGTACGCTCGTACCGTGAGCCAGACGCATGAGCCGGCAACCGACGACCGCGTGCACAGCACGCTCGCCACCGTGGACTGGCGGCGGATGACCTTCGACCTGTACCGACGGGTGCGGGCGACGAACGACCCGGAGACCGCCCACGCGCTGTGGCGCGAGACCCGTGACGCGATGTTCGGCGAGCACCCGGCCAGCCCGCTCCTCGACGAGGACGCCCGCGACTTCGAGTCCCTGCCCGTCCCGGACTACGACCCGTCGTGGCGCTTCCGGGCCCGGATCGAGCCGGCGGAGCCCCTCGCGATGGACGTCGAGACGGGCACCGACGGCATCGTGCACTTCGACCGGCTCGGCGTCGTCACCCTGGCCGGCATCGGTTCGCTCGACGTGTGGTCGCACGGCGGCTACGCGGGCGGCGTGTTCATCCCAGTCAAGGACTCGAGCGCCGGCAAGGCCCGCGGGACCTACGGCGGCGGACGCTACCTCGTCGACACGATCAAGGGCGCGGACCTCGGGGGCGACGACGGCGAGCTCGTCCTCGACTTCAACTTCGCCTACAACCCGTCGTGCGCGTACGACCCGGCGTGGGCGTGCCCGCTCGCGCCTCCCGGCAACACCGTCGCGGTCCCGATCCCCGTCGGCGAGCAGTACGACTTCTAGGGTGGAGCACATGTCGGGTCTCGTCGCGATCGACGCCGGAGGGCGCATCCCGCCGTTCGAGCAGGTCCGGTCCCAGATCGCCGCGCAGATCAGCGCCGGGTACCTCGTGGACGGTGAACGGCTGCCGAGCGTCCGTGGACTCGCGGACGAGCTCGGGCTCGCCGCCGGGACGGTGGCGCGGGCGTACCAGTTGCTGGAAGAGGCCGGGCTCGTGCAGACCGCACGCGGCGCCGGAACCCGGGTGATCCGACCGGCCGAGGTGCCGTCGACGGTGACCGATGCCGCCCGTGCCCTCGCTGCCGCCGCACGGGCCGCGGGGCTGTCCGCTGACCAGGCCGCTGCCGCCCTGCGGGACGCCTGGCCCGCCTGAAGCGGACGCGGGCGCTGCGTCAGCAGCGCTCGAACACGTAGTCGTCGCTCGACGGCGTCACGAGGTCCCGGTCGCGGAGGATCGTCATCGCCGGCCGCTTCGCCGAGGCACACACCGACGACCACGGCTGCTCGCTGTTGTCCGAGTACTCGACGTCGATGACCCGCTTGCCGTACGCCTTCGTGTACTCGCCGCACTCCTGGTAGACGAAGCACTCCTCGGCGACCACGAAGTCGAAGCCGGTCTGCTTCCGCCCGGACGCCCCGAGCTGCGGCGTGTTCTTCTGCCCGACCGCGAGCCCCTCGCCGTGCCCGAGACGGACGAGCGCGGCGGCGAGTGCGAGGTTCCCGGACCGCGTCAGCTTCCCCTTCGAGCGCGTCCACGAGTCGAGGTTGTCGAACTCGACGGCGGCGAACCCGCGATCGGCGCACCGGGCGACGGACTTCGTGAGGACCCGCACGATCGTCGCGCGCTTCGCAGCGGTCGTCGTGTCGAGCAACATCTCGTCCGGCCAGCCCGGGTCGGACACCGGCTTGCCCGATCGGTCGCGGAGGATCGCCGTCGGGTGGTCCCGCTTCCACATCGCGGCGTCCTCCGGCTGGGTCTGGAAGCCGTTGACGTAGCAGATCGAGTACTTCCCCGTCGCTGGTCGTGCGGTGCTGTCGCGCTCGACGATCGTGACACCTGCCGGCGGCGCGTACGAGCCGCCCAGCTGGTAGTCGGGGACGCCCGAGGTGGGCAGGTTCCGGTACGACGCGGCGGGCACCGCGGCGGCGCAGGACGCCGTCCCCAGGACGGCGACGAGGGCCGTCGCGACGGTCAGCAGGACGGTTCTGGTGCGCACCGGTGCATCCTCGCACGAGCCGGCGGACACCTCGGCCTGGGGGATCCGACCCGCGCACGTTATGCTGGACGTACTCGAGGCGCCGATCGCCTCGTGCGTCGTACGGACGCCCCCGAACTCCCGGTCCACGGACCGATGATCGAGCACCTCCCGAAGGTGCCAGGCTTCTCTGCTGCGGCGACTGCGCCAGCCACACCCGTTGGCGCGCATCCCGCCCGCGCGCTGCCTCGCAAGCGCGACCACAGCCGGAGCACTCCGGTTGGAAAGGTCACCATGACCAACGAAGACATCCGTTTCTCCGACCTCGGCGTCCCCGCGCCGATGGTCGCCGTCCTCGCCGACCAGGGCAAGGAGACCGCGTTCCCCATCCAGGAGGACACGCTCCCCGACTCCCTGCAGGGCAAGGACGTGCTCGGCCGTGGCCGCACCGGCTCCGGCAAGACGATCGCGTTCGCGATCCCGCTCGTCGCCCGCCTCGCCGCCAGTGGCCGCAAGCGCCGCGCCGGCCGGCCCCGTGCCCTGGTGCTCGCCCCTACCCGTGAGCTCGCGACCCAGATCGACGTCGCCCTCGCCCCGCTCGCCAAGGCCATGGGCCTGAACACCACGACCGTCTTCGGCGGCGTCGGGCAGGGTCGTCAGGTCGACGCCCTGCGCGGCGGCGTGGACGTCGTCGTGGCGTGCCCCGGCCGTCTCGCCGACCTCATGCAGCAGGGCCACGTCAACCTCGGCGACATCGAGGTGACCGTCCTCGACGAGGCCGACCACATGGCCGACATGGGCTTCCTCCCCGGTGTGACCAAGATCATGCAGGCCACGCCCGAGCAGGGGCAGCGTCTGCTGTTCTCCGCCACGCTCGACAACGGCGTGGACAAGCTCGTCAAGAAGTTCCTGCACAACCCGGTCATGCACTCGGTCGACGAGGCGAACAGCCCCGTCGAGGCGATGACCCACCACCTGTTCGAGGTCGCCGACGCCGACGCGAAGAAGGACCTCGTCCGGACGCTCGCGAGCGGCACCGGTCGTCGCATCCTCTTCATGCGCACGAAGCACCACGCCAAGCGCCTCGCCAAGCAGCTCAGCAGCCAGGGCATCCCGGCCGTCGACCTGCAGGGCAACCTGTCGCAGGGTGCCCGTGAGCGGAACCTCGCGAAGTTCTCCTCCGGCGAGGCCCTCGTGCTCGTCGCCACCGACGTCGCCGCCCGCGGTGTGCACGTCGACCACGTCGAGCTCGTCGTCCACGTCGACCCGCCGACCGAACACAAGGCGTACCTGCACCGCTCGGGGCGCACCGCCCGCGCCGGTTCGTCCGGCGACGTCGTCACCGTGACGATGCCCGCCGAGCGTCGCGACGTCGCGCAGATGATGCGTGCGGCCGCGATCAAGGTCACGCCGCAGCAGGTCACGGCGAACTCCCCCGCCGTCACGGAGCTCGTCGGCGAGGTCGCTCCGGTCCGCCACGTCGCCCCGGAGCAGCCGGCACAGCAGCAGCGCCAGCCCAAGCAGCGCACCGCCGAGTCCGACAACGCGGGCGGCGGTCGTCGCCGTGGTCGCGGCGGTCGTCCCGGAGGCGCGGCGCAGCCCGCGCGCACCGGCTCGGCTTCCGGGTCGTCCGGTGCAGGGCGTCGCGGCGGTCGTCCCGCCGAGGCCGGCGCCGGCGCGTCGACCGGCTCCGCCGGTGGGCAGCGCTCGGGTGCCGCGTCCGGCGGTCGCCGCAGTGGTGGCAGCCGTCGTGCGTCGAGCGACACCGTCCGCGGCGGGTCCGCTCCGGTCTGGTCCTCGGAGGGCGGCTACGCCGCCGGTCGTGGGTCCGGCACCGAGTCGGGTGGCAACCGTCGTGGTGGCTCGCGCCGCGCCTCCCGTCCCGCCGGATCCGCGCGCTGACGGCTCGCGCCGCGCACAGCGTCGACCAACCGCGGTCCGGCGGGTTCCGCGCGCTGATCCTGTGGCGTGGGGAACCTCCACGCCGCCTGAGCACGGATGCACTCCACGGGCGTAGGTTCTCCTTCACCGGATGCCGCGCGAGCGGCTGACGGGGAACTGTCCGCTGTCGGAAGGAGAGCCTATGGCTGGGATCGAAGACGTCAAGAACGCCGCTGCGAAGGCAGCTGGCAAGGCCAAGGAAGCCGTCGGGAACGTGACGGACAACGACCGCCTCAAGGCTGAAGGCAAGACCGATCAGGTCAAGGCCGACACCAAGCAGGCAGGTACGAACGTCAAGGACGCCGCTTCAGGCGTGGCCGACAGCCTCAAGAACGACAACAAGTAAGCCGGTCCAGTACCGCGCTGCGAAGCCCCCGGGTCCGATTCGGATCCGGGGGCTTCGTCGTGTGCGGGTGGCGGCGGCTGCTACATGAGGGCGCCGACCGATGCGAGTCCGGCGCGGAGGAGCGCTCCGCGACCGCCCTCCATCTCGTCGGCGACGGCGTCGGAGGCTGCCTCCATCGGGCTCATCCAGGTCAGCTCGAGGGCGTCCTGCCGGGGCTCGCACGTGCCGGTCACGGGGACGACGTACGCGAGGGAGATCGCGTGCTGCCGTTCGTCCGTGTAGACGGACGCGCCGGGCAGCGGGAAGTACTCGGCCACGGTGAACGGGGTGGGGCTCGACGGCAGCTGCGGGAACGCCATCGGCCCGAGGTCCTTCTCGAGGTGCCGGAACAGCGCGGTCCGGATCGACTCGCCGAACATCACGCGCCCGGACACGAGGGTGCGGGCGATGGAACCGCTCGGGGCGACGCGCAGCAGCACGCCCACCTCGGTGACGACGCCGAGGCCGTCGGTGCGGACGGGCACCGCCTCGACGTAGCAGATCGGCAGTCGACGGCGGACGTTCGCGAGCTCCTCGTCGGACAGCCAGCCGGAGTCGGGGTCGGGGGTGCGCAGCGAGGCCATGCACCGTGTCTACCAGTCACCGCGGCGAGTTCGGCGGAAGGCGCGGGGGTTGGGGATGGTTGATGCGTCAACTACTGTCGTCCACATGATCGATCGCGATGCCGTGCAGTGGACCCGGAGCCCCTCCGAGCGTGCGGGGACCCCGCTGCTCGTGACGATGCACGGAGTGGGGTCGAACGAGCGCGACCTGCTCGGACTCGCCCCGGCGCTGCCGCCGTCGTGGACCATGGCGTCGCTGCGTGCGCCGATGCCGTTCGGGCAGGGGTACAGCTGGTACCCGCTCGGCACGCCGGGCTCCCCGGCACTCGGGCCCGTCGACGAGTCCGTCGCCGGAGTCCTCGAGTGGATCGACTCGGTCGCGGCCGATCACCCGCGGATCGGGCTGCTCGGGTTCTCGCAGGGCGGGTCGATGGCGCTGCAACTGCTCCGGGCACGGCCCGCTGCGTTCGCGTTCGCGGTGTCGCTGTCCGGCTTCGTCGTGCCGGGCGTGACGGACTCCCGTGACGAGGCCGTCGCCGCCGTCCGGCCCCGGGTGTTCCTCGGGCACGGCGACCTCGACCCGGTGATCCCCGGCGAGGCCACCGCCCGGACGCAGGCGTGGGCGGCGACGAACACCACGGTGACGGATCGCACGTACGAGGGCCTGCCCCACGCGGTGTCCGCAGCGGAGCTGGCGGACGTGGCCGCGTTCATCGGCGCGTAGGCGCGCTCGGCGCGTCCCGCGGCGCGCTCGGCGCGCTCGCCCCGCTTGGTGAGCAGAAATGGTCGGGTCCGACGTGCGGACTCGACCATTGCTGCTCACGATGCGGACGGGAGGCGCGGGGGCCGCGGGGCCCCCCCCCCCCCGCACCGGGGGGGGGGGGGGGCGGGGCGGCTAAGCCGGGGGGGCGTGGCGCGCGGGGGGGTCGTGGGGGGGGCCCCCCGCGCCCCCGACACCGCCCGCCGCGCCCGCCCCGTTGGGTTCCCAGAATGGGTGGGCCCCGACGTCCGGACCCCGGGCCGCCCGCCCCCCCGGGGGCGGGGGGGGGGGGGGCCCGGGGCCCCCGCGCCTCCCGTCACGGGTTCCGACGTCAGTCGGCGAGGATCTGCAGGAGGTCCTTGCGGAGCTGGTCGATCTTGGCGGTCGCCGCCTTCGCCTGCTCCTCCGTCGCGCTGGTGCGGTACATGTGCAGGACGCCCATGGTCTTCCGGAGCGCCTCGATGAACTCGCGGGACGAGTCCGGGAGGCCCGGCGCGTCGAAGGCCGCGGCGATCTCGTCCGCCTTCGCCTCTGCCTCGGCCTTGCCGGCGTCGGTGAGCTCGAAGAGCGTCTTCCGGCCGTCACCCGTGGAGACGACGAGGTCCTCGTCCACGAGCTGCTGGAGCGTCGGGTAGACCGAACCGGGGCTCGGCTTCCAGGCGCCGCCGGTGCGTTCGGCGATGGTCTTGATGACGGCGTAGCCGTTCTGCGGGCCCTCGGCCAGCAGGCCGAGGATCGCGAGGCGGACGTCGCCGCGGCGACGGCGTTCGCGGCCGAAGCCGGGACCGCCGAACCCCGGGCCGCCGAAGCCGGGTCCGAAGCCGCGACCGAAGCCGGGGCCGAAACCGCCGCGTCCGCCGTGGTCGTGGTCACCGCGGTCGCGGCCGGGGAAGCCGGCGCCGTGGTGCTGCCGCGGGCCGCCGAAGCGGGGGCCGCGCGGGTGCTGGGTGGTGTCGAAGTCGTTGTGCATGGGTCGCATGATGCGTCCTTCCGTCGTGCTGAGTCGGCTCGCGAACGGTCTGACCGGAATCGTCTTCGTCGTATCGCGATGTGTTAACGATAGATCGGTAACTATCGCTCTGTCAAGGGGTACGTCCGCACGGGCCGCTGTCGGTGGTGGCGGGCAGGATGGGACGGACCATGACGGACGTCCTCGAGCGCTTCTCCCCCGCCACCGCGGAGTGGTTCCGCGGCGCCTTCGCCGCCCCGACCCCGGCGCAGGCCGGTGCGTGGGACGCCGTCTCCACCGGGCAGCACGCGCTCGTGATCGCCCCGACGGGGTCCGGCAAGACGCTGGCATCGTTCCTGTGGTCGATCGACCGACTCATCAGCTCGACCGACCGTCCGCCCGCGAAGCAGCGCACCCGGGTGCTCTACGTGTCCCCGCTGAAGGCCCTCGGCGTCGACGTCGAACGGAACCTGCGCAGCCCGCTGGTCGGCATCACCCAGACCGCACGGCGCCTCGGGCTCGAACCACCCGACGTCACGGTCGGGGTCCGCAGCGGTGACACCCCGTCGTCCGATCGGCAGAAGCTGCTGCGGCAGCCGCCGGACATCCTCATCACGACGCCGGAGTCGCTGTACCTCATGCTCACCTCGCAGGCGCGCGAGACCCTGGTGAACGTCGACACCGTCATCGTGGACGAGGTGCACGCCGTCGCGTCCACCAAGCGCGGCGCCCACCTGGCGGTCTCGCTCGAACGGCTCGACGACCTGCTCGAGAAGCCCGTGCAGCGGATCGGGCTGTCGGCGACGGTGCGCCCCCCGGAAGAGGTGGCGCGGTTCCTCGGCGGACGCGCACCGGTGTCGATCATCGCCCCGCCGGCGCAGAAGACGTTCGACCTGCGGGTCGTCGTGCCGGTCGACGACATGGCCGAGCTCGGTGCACCGCCCGTCGGTGCGGACGCGACCGAGTCACCGACGAACGGGTCGATCTGGCCCCACGTCGAGGAACGCGTGGTCGACCTGGTCGAGGAACACCGGTCGACCATCGTGTTCGCGAACTCCCGCCGCCTGGCCGAGCGGTTGACGGCACGGCTGAACGAGATCCACGAGGAACGCGTGCTCGCGGCGGCGGGCTCGGTCGGTGACGGGGCGCTGGTGCCGGCGGGGGCCTCCCCCGCCGACGACGGCCTGCCGGTCGCGCGCGGGCGTCCGCAGTCGCCGGCACGGACCTCGGCGCACGCCGTCGCCCCGCAGGGCACGAAGCGGCCCCCGGCGCAGGTGATCGGCGCGTCCGGGCAGACCGGTGGCGGGGGCTCCGACGCCGCCGTGCCGGTGCTCGCCCGCGCCCACCACGGTTCCGTCTCGAAGGACCAGCGCGCCATCATCGAGGACGACCTGAAGTCCGGTCGACTGCGCTGCGTCGTCGCGACGAGTTCGCTCGAGCTCGGCATCGACATGGGCGAGGTCGACCTCGTCGTGCAGGTCGAGGCGCCGCCCTCGGTCGCGAGCGGTCTCCAGCGCGTCGGTCGCGCCGGGCACCAGGTCGGCGAGATCTCGCGCGGCGTGCTGTTCCCGAAGCACCGCGCCGACCTGGTGAACAGCGCCGTGACGGTCGAGCGGATGGTCGCCGGGCAGATCGAGTCGATCTCGGTGCCGGCGAACCCGCTCGACGTCCTCGCGCAGCACACCGTGGCAGCGGGGGCGATCGACACGGTCGACGTCGAGCACTGGTTCGAGCTCGTGCGGCGGAGCGCCCCGTTCAGCGGTCTGCCCCGCTCCGCGTTCGAGGCCACGCTCGACCTCGTGACCGGGCGCTACCCGAGCGACGAGTTCGCCGAGCTCCGCCCGCGCCTGGTGTGGGACCGCGTGCACGGCACCCTGACCGGGCGTCCGGGTGCCCAGCGGCTCGCGGTCACCAGCGGCGGGACGATCCCCGACCGCGGCATGTTCGGCGTGTTCATGGTCGGCGAGAAGGCCTCGCGCGTCGGCGAGCTCGACGAGGAGATGGTCTACGAGTCCCGCGTCGGTGACGTCTTCGCGCTGGGTGCGACGAGCTGGCGCATCGAGGAGATCACCCACGACCGGGTGATCGTCAGCCCCGCGTTCGGGCAGCCGGGCCGCGTGCCGTTCTGGAAGGGCGACGGCATCGGTCGCCCCGCGGAACTCGGCCGCGCCACCGGGGCCTTCGTGCGCGAGGTCGAGGGGGCTTCCGACGACGACGCATGCGCCAGGGTCGCCGCCGGCGGGCTCGACGAACGGGCCGTGGCGAACCTGCTCACCTTCCTCCGCGACCAGCGCGCCGCGACCGGACACGTGCCGAACGACACGACCCTCGTGATCGAGCGCTTCCGTGACGAGCTCGGCGACTGGCGGCTCATCCTGCACTCGCCGTACGGCATGCAGGTGCACGCGCCGTGGGCCTTGGCGGTCGCCGCACGACTCCGCGAGCGCCACGGGATCGACGGCGACGCCATGGCCGCCGACGACGGGATCGTCGTGCGCATCCCCGAGACCGATGCCGAGCCTCCCGGCGCCGACCTGTTCGTGTTCGAGCGGGACGACCTCGAAGCGCTCGTGACGGACGAGGTCGGGGCGTCGGCGCTGTTCGCCGCGCGCTTCCGTGAGTGCGCCGCGCGGGCGCTCCTGCTGCCCCGCCGGAACCCCGGGCAGCGGTCCCCGCTCTGGCAGCAACGGCAGCGGGCCTCGCAGCTGCTCGAGGTCGCCCAGAAGTACCCGACCTTCCCGATCGTGCTCGAGACCGTGCGCGAGGTCCTTCAGGACGTGTACGACGTGCCCGCCCTGCTGGGGATCGCCGACGACATCGCGGGCCGGCGCATCCGGTTGGTCGAGACCGAGACGGAGACGCCGTCACCGTTCGCGCGCTCGCTGCTCTTCGGGTACGTCGCCGCGTTCATGTACGAGGGGGACTCCCCCCTCGCCGAGCGTCGGGCGGCCGCACTGTCCCTCGACTCGACGCTGCTCGGCGAGCTGCTCGGTCGTGCCGAGCTCCGCGAGCTGCTCGACCCGGCGGTCATCGCCTCGGTCGAGCGTGACCTGCAGCGGCTCTCGCCGGACCGCCGCGCGCGCGACGCCGAGGGGATCGTCGACGTCCTGCGGCTCGTGGGCGCGCTCGACCTCGACGAGATCGTGGACCGGAGCTGGCTGGCGGAGGCGGACGACCGCGCCGCAGCCACGACCGAGGTGCAGACCGTGCTCGCCGCGCTCGAGCGGGACCGCCGCGTGCTCGCGTTCTCGCACGCCGGCGCGACCCGGTGGGCCGTGATCGAGGACGCCTCCCGCCTGCGCGACGCCCTCGGGGTGCCCCTGCCGATCGGCGTGCCGACGGCGTTCGTCGAACCGGTGGCCGACCCGCTCGGCGACCTGGTCGGCCGGTACGCCCGGTCGCACGGGCCGTTCTCCGCGCAGGACGCCGCCGGACGGCTGGGGCTCGGGATCGCCGTCGTGCAGGACACCCTGCGCCGCCTCGTCGCCGACCGTCGCGTGGTCGAGGGCGAGTTCCGTCCCGACCGCCAGGGTGCCGAGTGGTGCGACGCCGAGGTGCTCCGCCGCATCCGCACGAAGTCGCTCGCGGCGCTCCGGCACGAGGTCGAGCCGGTCGCGCCGGACGCCCTCGCGCGGTTCCTGCCCGCGTGGCAGCACGTCCGGACCGCCGGCACCCGCGGTGGGCTGCGTGGCGTCGACGGGGTGCTCCAGGTCGTCGACCAGCTCGCCGGGGTGGCACTGCCCGCGAGCGCGTGGGAGACCCTCGTGCTGCCGGCACGCGTCGGCGACTACGCGCCGAGCATGCTCGACGAGCTCACCGCCACGGGCGAGGTCCTCTGGTCCGGCGGCGGCACCCTGCCGGGCAACGACGGCTGGATCCGCCTGCACCTCGCCGACACCGCGGCCACGACTCTGGCGGAGCCCTCCGGCGACGAGACGACCGAGCTCCAGCGGGACGTGCTCGGTGCGCTCGCGGGCGGCGGCGCGTACTTCTTCCGGCAGCTCGGGCAGGCCGTGGGCAGCACCGACGACACCGCCTTGTCGACCGCGCTGTGGGACCTGGTGTGGGCCGGGCAGATCACGAACGACACCTTCGCGCCGTTGCGCGCGATGCTCGGTGGGAAGGCGAAGAGCTCGAGCGCACCCCGCGCACGGGCGTACCGCGGACGTCGTCGGCCGACGATGCCGACGCAGTCCGGTCCGCCGTCCGTCGGCGGCCGGTGGTCCCTGCTCCCCCTCGCCGAGTCCGACGCGACCGTCCGTGCCGCCGCGACCGCCGAACAGCTGCTCGAGCGGTACGGCGTCGTCACCCGCGGCGCCGTGCAGGTCGAGGGCGTCCGGGGCGGGTTCGCCGGCGTGTACCGGGTGCTCTCCCGCTTCGAGGAGTCCGGCCGGGCCCGCCGGGGCTACTTCGTCGAGGGCCTCGGCGCCGCGCAGTTCGCGACGGGGCCCACCGTCGACCGGCTCCGCACGTACGCGCGCGACATCGACGACGACGAACGGGCCGACCCGGACCGGTCGCGTGATGCCCTGACCCTCGCGGCGACCGACCCGGCGAACGCGTACGGGGCATCGTTGCCGTGGCCGTCCGACGCCGCCGCCGGGCCCGACGACGGTCCGGGCAGCGCCGACGGTACCGCTGGTCGTCCCGGTGGGGCCGCCGACTCCGCTCCCGCGAAGACGACGGGCCGCGGGCACCGGCCCGGGCGCAAGGCGGGTGCGCTCGTCACGACGGTCGACGGGCACCTCGCGGTGTACGTCGAACGCGGTGGCAAGTTGGTGCTGACCTTCACCGACGACCCGGCGGACCTCGCCGTGGCGGCGGCGTCGATCGCCGCGACCGTGCGGAGCGGCCTGCGGAAGCTCTCGGTCGAGCGGGTGGACGGCGACTTCGTCCTCGAGACCCCGCTCGGTTCGGCGCTGCGCGAAGCCGGGTTCACCGCCACGCCGCAGGGGCTGCGCCTCCGTGTCTGAGCGTACGACGGGGGTGCCCGGTGCCTGAGGGCGACACCGTCTTCCGTGCCGCCCGCCGGCTCCACGCCGCACTGGCGGGGAAGGTCCTCACCCGCAGCGACTTCCGGGTGCCGGCGTTCGCCACGCTCGACCTCGTCGGCCGCACGGTGGACGAGGTCGTCCCGCGTGGCAAGCACCTGCTGCACCGGATCGGCGACCTCACCGTGCACTCGCACCTCAAGATGGAGGGGCGGTGGGACGTCTACGCGCCCGGGGACCGCTGGCGTCGCCCGGCGCACCAGGCGCGGGTGGTGCTCGACGCTGCGGACGTCTCGACGGTCGGCTTCGCGCTCGGGGTGCTCGAGGTCGTCGCCCGCGACCAGGAGTCCGAGATCGTCGGGTACCTCGGCCCCGACCTGCTCGGTCCGGACTGGGACGCCGACCTCGCGCTGGCGAACCTGACGCGGGACCCTGATCGTCCGGTCGGCCTCGCACTGCTCGACCAGCGGGTGCTCGCCGGCCTCGGGAACGTCTACCGCAACGAACTGTGTTTCCTGCGCGGCGTCCTGCCGACCCGTCCGGTGCGCGAGGTGCACGACCTGGCGCGGATGATCGCCCTGGCGAGCCGGCTCATCCTCGCCAACCGTGACCGCAGTGCCCGTGTGACCACCGGGGTCGATCGGCCCGGTCGGCGCTTCTGGGTGTACGGCCGGGCGGGGAAGCCGTGCCTGCGCTGCGGGACGCCGATCCGGTACGGGGAGCTCGGTGAGTCGGAGCTGACCCTGCGGGACACGTACTGGTGTCCGCGCTGCCAGACCTGACCATCAGTCGACGTCGACCAACCGGTACTCGGAGATCCGCTTCCGGCGGCCACAGCGCTGCGCGACGCGGTCGCTGTGCGTGACGATGACGAACTGGGTACCGCCGTCCTGCAACCGCTCGAAGAGGTGCAGCACCTCCTCTTCCGTGCCTTCGTCGAGAGCCCCCGTCGGCTCGTCTGCCAACACCACCGAGGGGCGCTTCACGATGGCGCGAGCTATCGCGACGCGCTGCGCTTCTCCTCCGGAGAGGTGCGTCGGGCGTTTGCTGGCAAGGTGGTCGATCCCGACGAGCTCCAGCGCTTCCGCGACGCGGGCCGATGCGCCACGGCGTCGCGCACACCCGATCGCGACGTTCGCCGCGACGGTCCGGTCGGGCAGCAGGTCGTACGCCTGCGTGACGATCCCGATGCGTTCCAGCCGGTGCGCGGCCATCGACGACGGCGACTTCGGGAGCTGCGTTCCGTCGTACGAGTACAGGCCACCGAAGTCGACGTCCAAGCCGGCCAGTATCCGGAGGAGCGTGCTCTTCCCGGATCCGCTCCGCCCGAGGATCGCCACCGACCGCTCCGAGGCGCTCATGTCGAAGTCGAGGTCGCGGAAGAGCGTCCGTACGTCGCCGTTCCGCTCGCGGATCGACTTCGAGAGCGACGTCAGACGGATCATCGTGTGACCTTTCGGTGTTCAGCGGAGCGAGTGACGACGGCCTGACGCTGCGTGAGACCATCGAGCAGCATCCACACGAGCAGGAAGCCGACGACGGCCAGGAACGGGTACGCGTGCTGGTTGGGCAGCAGTGCACAGCCGACGACGAACCCGATGAGCGTCATGCCGTGCTCGAGCAGCCAGCTCGGGAGGAGCAGCCAGGTGAGGCTCCGTCCGTTCCGACCGGTGAGCCAGTGCGCGTTCACGATCGGCCGCCGTCGCTCGGCGAGACGTGCGTTGAGGAACACGCTCGCGATGGCCGCGGCCACCACGAGCACGACCAGGATCGTGCTGAGCAACGCGAGGTTGTCCTGCACGAGGATCCGCACCTGCGACAGCTGAACGACGTACGTGGGGACACCGGTTAACGAGTAGTCAGTGAACCCCGTCTCGCCGGCGAGGCGATCCAGGCGTGTCAACACGTCATCGACGGTCAGGTTCCTGTCCACAGCCAGGTCCGCTCCCAGCATCTGGAACTCGAGCATCCCCGCGAACTCCTGGTCGGAGGCGGCAAGCCCCGACAACTCCGTGGGGTACGGCAGGATGACCGCATCATCGACGAAGTGGTTGAGGTCGCCACGGAAGTACATGCTCGAGTCCGGTTCGAGGAATCCGCGCACTTCGAACGTGAGCTCTCGGAAGAGCAGCGAGCCGTCGAGCGTGTCACCCACGGCGTAGACGCCCTCGTAATCGGCTCCGAGCAGAACCGGGACCGACGCTGCCCCGTAGTCCACAGCTCCCCAGTCCGGTTCGGCCCCTTCGACGACGCTGAGGCCGGCGAAGTCGAATGCAGTCTCGTTCATCTGGATCGACTTGAGGTCTCGGACGAGTCGACCGGACTCATCCGGGTACTCACCTCGCAGCGAGTACTCGGTGCCGTAGCCGACGTCGAACCGCTCGTCGCCGCGGAAGTCCGCCACCGGGAGCGGCTGGTCGTACGCGGAGATGAACCGGATCCCCGGTTCATCGTCGAGGCGCTCCACGAACGCCGCGAGGTCCTCGAGTTTCTCGGGCGAGGCCCGGAACCGTTCGAACCCATCCGGATCGCCGGTGAACCGATCGATGACCGTGTAGACGTCGACGTCAGCGTCGTCGGAGAGTCCGTGGTCGACCGCGATCGAGGTCGACTGCACGAAGGTCCCGTAGCTGTAGAGCGACATCGCGAGGACGGTCAGTGTCACCACCTTCGAGAGCAGCACTGTGCCGTTGTTGCGGAGGTCTCGGATCAGCTCCACCGTCGGGCTCCGTTCCGTGCACCGACGAGGAACACGAGCATCGCGACCACGCTGATGACGGCCACCTGCGGGACGAGTTCAGGCCGTACGAACAACGAATTTCCGATCATCCGGCCGAGCTCGTGTGCAGTGACCGCGGGAACGACCGTCGCCAACGCGACCCGCAGTGCGGCCGTCACGAGGAGCCGACGGCGCCGCTGACCGACCAGGACGCGCAACCGTGCGGCCCGGCCTTCGCGACGCACGGCGTACGACGCTGCACCGACCGTGACGAGCAGCGCGGTCACCTTTCCGGCTACCAAGAGGAACGGCGTGACGACGTCTACGTTGGTCCGACGGTTCACACCGGAGTCGACGACTTCGAACGAACGCCCCGCGAACGCGACGCGGTACTGATCAGCGATCCGCGGACCATCCAACCGCAGACGTTCTCGGTGGTCGGCGAACAGGTCGGGATCCGCGACGATCGCCTCGTCGGCGAGCAGGCTGTCGGCGCGGACGCCGAGGCGGCCCACGACCCTGTACCGCTTCCCGTCCACTTCGACGACGTCGTGGCCAGGGGCACGTCGGGAGCCTGCCAGCGCCTCACCAGCAGTTCCGTCCAACGGTGAGCCACGGTGGAGTGGGACGTCGTCCCACTCTCCTGTCAGGAGCGCCACGGCGCGAGTGGTGTCGTCCATCGACTTGAACACTCGTGTTCCCGCACTGAACCGGCTCGCCTGGAGTCGGAGCTCTGGCAGGCTGGCCGATACCCAGATGCTCTCGGCCGTCCGGAGATCGGCTCCTTCCGCCGCGAGGGCCGTCTTCCGGTCAGACAGCACGCCCACGAGTACCGCGATCGTCATCGCCACCAACAGCAGTGATGCGACGACGCACATCTGTGTCCGAGTCATCGCTCTCCCCCCTCCGCGAGCGCTGGACGGGAGTGGCCACGAGTCCACTCCCGTCCGCTCAGCCGATCAGCGCCCGTAGTACGTTCGTGCCTACCCGAAGCCGCTGCTCGATGCGTTCGGGTTGAACGCCCGCCACGGGGAGACCGCTTCGGTACCCCCGGTGCCGTACTTCCGACCGGAAGTGGCGATCACTCCGCTGTTCGGCCAGTAGTGCTCCAACTGCGCGGTCGTGTAGTGCCTGGTACCAGCCCAGGTGGTCCAGCCGTGCGCGCGCTTGTTCGACGTGCCCGAGATCGTCTTGGTCTCGGCTTTCCCCACGTGGTTCACCGTCGCGAAGACTCCGACACCTGCGCTGGACGCTCCCTGCGCTTCGCTCCAGCCGCCGACGACGCCTGTCCCACCGGCTGTCGCGTTCGCCGGCGCCGCTGCGATCAGCGCGGTCCCTCCGACGGTGAGCGCCGCACACAGCGTCGCCACCGTGCGGGCGCGATCGATCTTCTTCCCCATGATTCCCTCCAACTCAGCCGCTGATGTTTCACCGGCGGAGTTAACATTGCACGAGGGGCGGAGAATGTCCAATCATTCGCGCGACATGATCCACGCCAGCATGTACGACCGCGAGTTCGCCGAGTCGACCACCGCCTCCGGCAACGCCCGCGCCTCCCGCAGCGCCGTGGCCGCATCGGCCCGTGATGCCAGCGCCCGGTACATGAGCAGGTAGTCGCCGAACTGCACGTCGTACCTGCCGTCCGGCACGGCCTCGGCCAGCACCCGGCGGATCTGCGCCGCCCCGCCGGCATCGACGTACGAGGCCGCCACGGCCGGCATCGGGATGAGCTCGATCCCCGCGGGAGCGGCCGCCGCGGCGCTGAACCAGGTCGCGTGGTCGCGCTTGCCGCCCCAGGTCAGCGAGACCACCCGGTGCCGGAACTCCGGGAACGCGGAGAGGTCCGGGTCGAGCACGTCCCGCCCGGCCGAGGCCGCCTCGTTCGAGAGCAGCCACGTCCCGACGGACCGGAGCGACGACGACCCCGACGACGAGCCGGACACCGCTCCCCAGAGCGCGACGCCGTTCCACGCCGAGACGGCCTCGGACGACGACTCCTGGTTGTTGCCGTCGGCGAACGGCGAGAACCCGGACGCCCACGAGTGCTGCACGTACGGGTCGTAGACCCGGAGCGCCGGGAACGAGGCGGTGGCCTCCGGCGAGGCGATGTCCGCCGCGACGAGGTCGGCCACGGTCCGCCACCGGCTGACAAGCGCCGGGTCGTCGGCGGCGAGGACGGCGGCTGCAGACAGGACGTAGCCGTAGTGGAAGTGGTGGTCGTTGAACTCGTCGGAGCCGAACGAGGCCTCCTGCCCGACGACCCCGTGCAGCGTGGGGTCGTACGCGAAGCACCGCGCCGTGCGGGTCCCGCACCCGGCGGGGTCGAACCACTGGTCGAGCTCGTCGACGACCGAGGTCTTCAGCGCGTCCGCCACCGACGAGAGGTCGAGCTGCGTCGCGAGCCGGTACAGGTTCGCGACGCGGTACAGGTCCTTCCCGCCGCCGTAGCTGTCCGCGGCGTAGGACGAGGCATCCACCGTGGACGCGTCGGCGCGGACCTGGGTCACGAGCGCCGCTCGCTCCGAGGACGACAGCCCCGACAGGTCGAGGGTGTCCGAGGGCCGGACTGTGTCGACCGCGAACCGCAGGGCGGTGCCGGTGCAGACCGGGGCCGGTCCCTGGACGGTCCCGTAGTGCAGGCCGGTGCACTCCAGGCCGGTCGTGCCCTGCCCCGGCTGCGGGACGAGCACGCCCCGGTCGCCGGAGCCGAAGTCGTACGTCAGCGTCGTGCGCTGCTTCCCCCGCGAGGCGCTGCGGTCGAGCGCGACCCCCGTGAGCGGACGGGCGGCGGCGACGAGCCGGGCCGTCTGTGCCGCGGTCGCGCCGTCCGGGACCGGCAGGAGCACGACGCTGCCGCCGGACCGCAGGTCGATCGCGTCGCCGTCGATCGTCCCGTCGCGGACGACGAGCTGCCAGGTCCGGCCACCGCTCGTGACGGTCCCGGTGCCGTCCCCGGTGCCGTCGATCGGGGTGGTCGCGGTGACGGTGCCGGCACGCGCGGCGGTGTACGTCACGAGCGGCGAGCCCTCGGCGACCACCGTGTGCCCGAGGACGGTGGAGCCGTCACGGTGCTCGACGGTCACGGACACCGAGTCGTAGTCGGACACCAGGGTCGAGGTCGCACCGAGGTCGAGTCCGACCTGCTGCGTCGCGCCGCCGGCGATGGTCTTCTCGGTGGCCGTGACGGTGGGGAGCCCGGCCGCGAAGCCGTCGTCGGTCACCTGCCACGAGATCGGGCTGGGGAACACCGGCTGCGGTGCCGCGCCGAAGACGAGTCCCGAGAACCAGCGGTTCGTCGGCGGCAGCAGGCCGTCGGCGAGGCGCATCGCGCCCGCCTTCGACGACGCGACGTCGCCGAGAGCGGCGACCGCGCGCGCCTGTGCCGCACCGTTCGTGGTGGGCGAGGTGGTCTCGCCGGGGTGATCCGTGCCTCCAGGACCGGTGCACGCGGTCACGAGCATCGCGACGGCCGTCACGACGGTGACGCTGGTGGACAGCCTGGAGGCACGGCGCACGCCGACCCGACGGCGCGCGTCCGGCGCCTGGTCGCGACGGGCAGACCGAGGCAGCCGGAGCATGGGGCTACAGTCCGATCTGCCGCGCGAAGTCACGGACGAGGTCCGTGACGCCCGCGAGCCGGCCGTCGTCCCGCAGGTGCAGGGTGGCGTCCACCGGCGTCCCGGGGCTCGTGATCCCGCTCGACGGCGACGCGGAGAGCTCGGGGCTCTCGACGTCGACCGTGGTCTTCGCCTGCCCCTGGTCGTTGGTCTCGACGCTGACGCTCTTCACGGTGCCCCGGATCGTCGTGTCGTTCGGGAGCACGAGGTCGACCGCGGCGCCGTTCCGGATCCGCCCGTAGTCCCGGGCCGTCACGATGAAGCTCGAGGTGACGAAGAGGCTGTCCTCCTTGTGGATCGTGCCGAGCTCGGAGCCGGCCTGCACGTAGCCACCGGTCTTCACGTCGACCTTGGCGACGGTGCCGGAGACCTCGGCCTTGAACGTGATGAAGCCGTCGGCGCCGATGTCGTACGCGCTCGTCTGCGTGTTCGCGCCCACGACGCCCTTCCGGATGTCCTGCGCGAGCTGGAGGCTCTGCACCTGCAGGAGCTGGTCGCCCTTCCGGACGGTGTCGCCCTCCTCGACGTACTCCTCGGTGACGGTCCCGCCGTAGTCGGTGCCGACGGCGTACTCCTGCGCGGCGATCGCCGCCGAGGTGCTCGCCACGGCGCTCTGCCGCTGGTTGAAGACGAGCGTGCACGCCGCCACGACGACGAGCACCACGATGAGCCCTGCGAACAGCCGGAGTCGGTTCGTCCAGGTCATGCCGTCACCCCGTCCAGCATCGCGGTCAGCCGGTCCGTCACACGGTTCCGGGCCTGTTCGCGGAACGCGGCGATGATGAACGCGAGGAACACGAGGGTGTTCGTGGTGTTCCAGGCCGTCGCGAGCGTCAGCTGCCCGTTGTCGAGGTCACGCCAGACCGCCACGACGCTCGTCAACGCCAGGAACACGAACACGAGCACCTGCGGGACGATGAAGTTGAACGGGGAGGGCGTCCGACCACGGGAGGCGCCGGTGACGTGCCACGCCTGCTCCTTGCCGCAGACGACGTTCCAGAGCGCGCTCGCGTATATCGGGAACGAGACCGCGGCGAGCAGGAGCGTCTCGTACCGGAACGACCCGAGGGCGTAGAACGCGAGGAGCACCTGCGCACCGTAGAAGCCGAGGTAGAACAGCACCCACTCGCCGGCCCCGATCGTCAGGTTCATCGGGCGCAGATCGAAGTAGATCTCGAGCGGCGGTACGAGCAGGAGGAGCCCGGGGACGATGCCCGTCAGGTAGAAGCTCGCGGTGACGAGGTACTGCAGTCGCTGGTCCATCGTCAGCCGGTGCTTCGGGCGGAACGGGAAGTGCGTGAGCAGGATCTCGAAGCCGCCCGTGGCCCACCGGAGCTGCTGCTTCGTGAAGCCCTCGATGGTCTCCGGGGCGTCGCCGACGGCGAGGGTCATCGGGATGAAGACGGTCTTCCAGCCGCGCTCGTGCAGCATCAGGCTCGTCCAGACGTCCTCGGACTTCGAGTCGGTGTACATGCCCCCGATCTCGTCGATGGCCTCGCGGCGGAAGATGACGTTCGTCCCGACGCAGAACGCCGCGTTGAACCGGTTCCGGCCGGGCTGGATGAACCGGTAGAACACCGTCTGCATGTACCCGGCACCCCGCGAGACGAGGTTGTGGAGGTTGCCGTACGACTGCGGGGTCTGCACGAAGGCGATCCCGTCGTCGGCGAAGAACGGCACCGTCTCGAACAGGAAGTCCGGCTTCGGCACGAAGTCCGCGTCGAAGACCGCGAAGTAGTCGCCCTTGGCGAGCGTCAGCGCGTGGTTGATGTTGCCCGCCTTCGCGCCGTGCGACGAGAGCCGACGGACGTACCGGGCGCCGAGCTCCTCGGCGAGCGCCCGCACCTCGTCGCTCCGCCCGTCGTCGAGCACCCACGTGCGGTGCTCACCGCGCATGGCCACCGCGGCCTGCACGGTCGCGGCCACCTTAGTGAGCTCCTCGCCGTAGACGGTGATGAAGACGTCGACGTCCACCCGGCGTCCGCGCACGTGCATCGGCCAGCGGTGGGGCTGGTCGGCGGCGCCGCTGCGGGCGATGGTGTCGCGGTCGAACAGGGTGTCCTGGGTGTGGTGGAACGCGAAGTCCCGGGGGTCGGAGCCGCCGGAGAGGATCGTCCACATGGACAGGAGCGCCTGCCCCACGAGCACGCTCTCGGCGACGATCACGAGCCCGTACGGCAGGAAGTCGCCCCGGTTCGCCGGGTCGAGGAGGAACACCGCGTACGCCATCACGCCGAGCGTGGCGACGAGAACGATGAGGACCATCACGGGGCTGTGCGCCCGGCTCTCGGCACGTGGTCGGACGTAGGGCACCGGCTCGGTCTGCCGGCGGCGTCGGGCGCGCTCGCGGTCGCGCGGCGTGAGTGGTGCCGGGAGCTGGAAGTCGAAGGACTGCAGCTCGTCGGTCGCCTCCGGTGCTCGGAGTGGCGTCTGGGTACGACGGACGTCGGGTGGTGCGGACATGGCGTGGTCTCCTGTCGGGTTCGGAGAGGACTCACGCGGGGTCGAGCGCAGGCGCCGACGCATCGTGAGACGGGCGTCGGCGGCTGCGGCGACATGGATCCGGACCCTCGGGAGGTCCGGCCGGCGAGGGACTAGGGATCCTGCGCCGGCGGTGCTCACGACCGTGGGTGCGGTCGCGGTGTTCGGTGTGTCGTGTCGTGGTGCGGTCGTGCTGTCGACGGCCCGTCGCCGTCGGTCCTGCGATCGTAGGGCCGCGATCGGGCCGGTTGCGTGACGAACGTGTGAACACGGCCCCGGGGGCGGCGATCGTGCGGTTTCCCGCAAGCGGCCGCCCCCGACGCGACGTCAGGCCGCGGAGCGTCCCGCGGCGGGGCGTCGGCGCAGGGTGGCGTCGAGCACGGCCGGCGGCTGGTACTGCTGGTCGAGCCGTCCGACGTCGGTGCCCGGCGGGACGATCGCGTCGATGCGGTCGAGGACCTCGTCGGAGAGCACCACGTCGGCGCCGGCGAGCAGGTCGTCGAGTTGCTCCACGGAGCGCGGGCCGATCAGGGCGCTCGTGACGCCGGGGTGCGCGATCGCGAAGGCCATCGCGAGGTGGGTCATCCGGATGCCGGTCTCCTCGGACAGTGCGACCACCTGTTCCACGGCGTCGATCCGTCGCTCGTCGCGGTTGTGCCGGAACATGGTCGCGCGGGCGAGGTCGGTGTCCTGGCCCTTCCGGAAGCGGCCGGTCAGCATGCCGCCGGCGAGGGGACTCCACACGAGGGACCCCATGCCGTACCGCTGGACGACCGGGAGGACCTCCCGCTCGATGCCGCGGTTGAGGATCGAGTACGTGGGCTGCTCGGTCCGGAAACGCTCGAGTCCGCGACGCTCCGACGTCCACTGCGCCTCGACCTGCATCGACGCGGGGAAGTCCGAGCTGCCGATCGCCCGGACCTTGCCGCTGCGGATCAGGTCGGTCAGGGCGGACAGGGTCTCCTCGAGGTCGACCGTGTCGTCGGGTCGGTGCGCCTGGTACAGGTCGATGTGGTCGGTCCGGAGGCGCCGCAGCGACCCCTCGACGGCCTGCGTGATCCACCGCCGGGAGTTGCCGCGCCGGTTCGGGTCGTCGCCCATCGGGCCGTTGAACTTGGTGGCGATGACGACGTCGTCCCGGCGGCCGGCGAGCGCCTTGCCGAGCAGTTCCTCGGAGCCGCCCTGCGAGTAGCGGTCGGCGGTGTCGATGAAGTTGATGCCCGCGTCGAGTGCGCGGTGGACGATGCGGATCGAGTCCTGCTCGTCGCCGTTGCCGATGCTGCCGTCGGTGCCGAGCATCATGGCGCCGAGGGCGAAGGGGCTGACCTGGATGCCGGTGCGGCCGAGGGTGCGGTACTGCATGTGCGGTTCCTCCTGTCGATGGCGTTCCGGGTGTCGGTGCCGTATCGTGGCCCGAAGTGGAACGCTCTTCCGGAACTATACGGAACGGCTTTCCGTTTACGCAAGAGGAGGACTCCGTGCGCGCCGACGCCCGACGCAATGCCGACGCCCTGACCGACGCCGCCAAGGCCGTCTTCGCGACCGACGGAGTGGACGCCCCCGCGAAGCTGATCGCGGACCGGGCCGGGGTCGGCGTCGGCACGCTGTACAGGCGGTTCCCGCAGCGCTCGGACCTCGTCGTCGCAGTGTTCCAGCGGGCGGTCGAGTCGACGGCGGCTGCCGCGGACGAGCTCGCCGCCGCGCACGCCCCCGACGAGGCGCTCGCCCTGTGGCTGCAGCGGTTCACCGAGTTCGTCGCGACG
Organism: Curtobacterium sp. NPDC087082; assembly: GCF_044745045.1. Taxonomy (NCBI): domain Bacteria; kingdom Bacillati; phylum Actinomycetota; class Actinomycetes; order Micrococcales; family Microbacteriaceae; genus Curtobacterium; species Curtobacterium sp. NPDC087082. The sequence continues at coordinate 370,314 of NZ_JBIUZN010000002.1, forward strand.
AAGCGCGGGCTCGCCGCCGCCCTGCACTCGGGCGACCCGGCGTTCGAGGCGCTGCCGGACTACTTCCTCGCGCGGCTCGGTGGCGCCCTCGGTGGACTCCTCGACGCCGCGGCGGCCGCGGGGACGATCCGCCCCGACGTCGACGCGCAGCAGCTCCTGCACGCGGTGGCCGACCTGTGCCACGGGGCTCCGACGATCGAGCAGAGCCAGCTGCTCGTCGGGCTGCTCGTGGACGGGCTCCGCTACCGCGCGACGGCCTGACCGGCGGGGTGGAGCCGCTCGGCCGCGGTCGCCCGGACGGCCTCGGTCACGCGCTCGAGCAGCGGTGAGGCCAGGTTCCAGCGCTGCCACCAGAGCGCCACGTCCGCCCGACGGCCGGGAGTGAGCTCGACGAGGTCGCCCCGGTCGAGGGCATCGAGGCACTGCGCCTCCGGCAGCATCCCCCAGCCGAAGCCGAGCGACACCGCACGGGCGAAGTCCGCCGAGGTCGGGACGAAGTGCCGCGGCCCGGACGGTGCGTGGCCGAGCACCCGCCGGAGGTACCCCTGCTGCAGGTCGTCGTCGCGGTCGTAGTCCACGAGGGGCACCCGGTCGAGGAGCCGTGTCATCCGCTGCTCGCTGTCGACACCCGGCAGGTACCGGGCGACGAACGACGGGGAGGCGACCGCCCGGTACCGGTCGATCCCCAGCGGCACCGAGGAGCACCCTTGCACCGGCTCGGCCTCGGCCGTGACCGCCGCCATCACCGTGCCCGCGCGGAGGAGTTCGGCGGTGCGGTCCTGGTCCTCGCGGTGGAGGTCGAACACGACCTCGGTGTCGGCACGCACGAGGGCGAGCGCGTCGAGGAACCAGGTGCCCAGCGAGTCGGCGTTCACCGCGAGCGGGATCGACGGGACGACCGAGTCGCCGCCGCCGAGCGCCCGGGTGGTCTCCTCGTCGAGCAACCGGGCCTGTCGTGCATGGCGGAGGACGACCTCGCCGTCGGGGGTCGGGCGGACCGGCGTCGTCCGCTGCAGGAGCACCCGGCCCACCTGCTGCTCCATCGACTTGATGCGCTGCGACACCGCCGACGGCGTGATCGACAGCGCTCTGGCCGCGGCGTCGAGCGTCCCGTGGTCGACCGCGGCGAGCAGGGTCTCGAGGTGTTCGCGCTGCAGTCGTGGCATGCAGCTGAGCTTACGCAGCATCAGGAACGTGAGCTGTACTGCACGTAGCCGCGGCCGTACGGTCGGACCGTGACCACACTCCTTCCCCTGCTCGCGGGCCTCGGTACCGGGCTCGCGCTCATCGTGGCGATCGGTGTGCAGAACACGTACCTGCTCCGGCTCGCGGTGACCTCGTCGGTACGGGTCGTCGCAGCGGCGGTGGTGGTCTGCGCGCTCTCGGATGCCGTGCTGATCCTCGCGGGGGTGCTCGGCGTCGGGGTCGTGGTCGAGCGGTTCCCGGTGGCGCTCGTGGTGATCCGCTTCGTCGGTGCGGCGTTCCTGGTGACCTACGGGGTGCTCGCGGCTCGGCGGGCGCTGTGGCCGTCCGGCGCGGCGATGCGGGTGGAGTCGGCGGCGGCGGACGACGGCGTGCCGGTGGCGACCGCGGCGGTGGGACCGGCCACCTCGGCGACGGTGGGTGCGGGGCGGACGCGCACCGCGCCTCCAGGACCCCGACGAACCGACCGCGCCGTCACCATCCGGACGGCCGTCGTGACGATGCTCCTGTTCACGTGGGCCAACCCGCACGTCTACCTGGACACGCTCGTGTTCCTCGGGTCCGTCGCGAACCAGCAGGGGCCGGCGGAGCGGTGGTGGTGGACGGTGGGGGCGGTCCTCGCGAGTTGCCTGTGGTTCGGCGCGCTCGGGTTCGGCGGACGGCTGCTGCGACCGTTGTTCGCGAAGCCGCTGACGTGGCGCGTGTTCGACGGGCTCGTCGCGCTCGTCATGCTCGGGTTCGGCGCGGCGCTCGCACTGGGCGCCTGACGCGGCGCGCGGCGACTGGCCGCGCCCACGCCCGCGTGGAACCACGTTTCCGACACCGAACCAGCCCCCGCGCGTGGTTCGGTGTCGGAAACGTGGTTCGACCCGCCCGCCAGCGCCCGCGCCCGCGCGCCCCCGCGCGCCCTACTGCAGGCCCTTGCCCACCCGGCTGTTGCGACGGCTGTACCCGAAGTAGATCGCGAACCCGACCACGAGCCAGATGACGAACCGGAGCCACGTCTCGACCTCGAGGTTCAACATCAACCAGAAGCACAGCACCGCCGAGACGATCGGCAGCACCGGCGACCACGGCACCCGGAAGGCACGCGGCGCGTCGGGACGCGAACGACGGAGCACGATGATCCCGATCGACACGAGCACGAACGCGGACAGGGTGCCGATGTTGATCATGCCCTCGAGCTTGTCGACCGCGGTGAAGCCGGCGAGCAGCGCGACGACGACACCCGCGACGACCTGCACGCGCACCGGCGTCTGCGTCTTCTCGTTCGTCTTCGAGAACCAGCGCGGCAGCAGGCCGTCACGGCTCATCGCGAAGACGATGCGGGACAGGCCGAGCAGCAGCACCATGACGACCGTGGTCAGACCGATCAGGGAGCCGATCGCGATGATGCCGGCGGCCCACGGCAGTCCGACGATGTAGAAGGCCGATGCCAGCGACGGCGTCTTCTCCTCGGCCAGGCGCTGGTACGACACCATGCCCGTGATGACGACGCTGACGCCGACGTAGAGCAGCGTCACGATGCCGAGGCCGATGAAGATGCCGCGCGGCAGGGTCTTCTGCGGGTTCTCGGTCTCCTCGGCGCTGGTCGCGACGACGTCGAAGCCGATGAACGCGAAGAACACGAGGGAGGCCGCGGCGAGCAGGCCGAAGACGCCGTACTGGGCGGGCTCCGAGCCGGTGAACCAGGACACGAGCGACTGGGTCCAGACACTCCCCTCCGAACCGCGGGCGGGCGACGCCGGCGGGATGAAGGGGGTGAAGTTCGCGGCCTTGACGAAGAACGCACCGGCGACGATGACGAACACGACGATGGCGACCTTGATGACCGTGATGACGGCCGAGACCCGCGACGACAGCCGGGTGCCGAACGCGAGCAGCACCGTGAAGATGCCGACGATCAAGACCGGGCCCCAGGTGAACGGGATCGGCCCGAGCTGGATCGTGCTCGGCAGGTCGACGCCGAACACCTCGAACGCGGTGCTGAGGTAGATGCCCCAGTACTTCGCGATGACGGCGCTGGCGGTGAGGGTCTCGAGGATGAGGTCCCACCCGACGATCCAGGCGAGCAGCTCGCCCATCGTGGCGTAGGTGAACGTGTACGCGGAGCCGGCGACGGGGATCGTCGAGGCGAATTCGGCGTAGCACATGATCGCGAGGCCGCAGGTGACGGCGGCGAGCAGGAACGAGATGATGACGCCGGGTCCGGCGAAGTTCGCGGCGGCGTTCGCTCCGACCGAGAAGATGCCGGCGCCGACGGCGACCGCGATCCCCATCGCGGCGATGTCGAACGTCTTCAGGGAGCGTTTCAGGGACCGGCCCTGCTCCTCGGAGTCGGCCAGTGAGGCCTCGATCGACTTGATGCGGAGCTTCTGTGCCATGGGGTGGATCCCGTCATCGGCTGGCGGCGGACCCCGCGACATTACTGGTGTACCACCCCGACACGCAAACACCGTGGACGGGTGTGGCCCGGCAGCGCGGCCTCCGACAGCGCGTGGTCCGGGGCCCGGGAGGCGCGGCTCGGCTCAGACGGACCGGCGCCAGTCCGACAGGAACCGCGCTCCGGCGTCGTCGTGGATCACGCCGTCGGGTGCCGTGAGCACCGGGTAGGGCGTCGCCGGGACCCCGTCGGACGGGCGGACGTCGACGTGCGCCACCTCGTGGCCGTTCGCGTGCAGCCAGTCCGCCATCGCGTAGTCGCTCCGGGAGTCGCCCATCGTCCGCCAGGCCAGGGGCAGCTCGCCGTCCTGCGCGAGGAGCTCGAGCGACCGCTCGGCGCCCATGTCCTTGCCGCTGCGGTCGGACTCGACGTCGGTCGAGATGATCGTCGGGTCGATCCGCCACTGCACGGCACCGTCGGCGTCGGGGCGGACGTCGTCGAGCCGGCGGACCCCGAGCCCGCGGCGCTGGAGCGCGGCCATGGCCTTCGCGTCGAACTCCGGCTGGCGGGCGAGGTACGTCGCGTTCGGCACCTCGACGCGCTGCTCGATCGAGACCATCGCGCGCTTCGTCTCGTCGAAGAAGACCAGGTCGGCGTACTCGTCGCGGACGAGCTCGCGCATCTCGTCGGCGTAGTCCCGCGGCAGCGCCAGGTCCTCGGCGACGGTCAGCTCGCCCATGCCGCCCTCGTACTGCGGGCCGATCGAGCACCAGACGGCGCCCTTCTCGCAGACGGCGTGCACGCGGCCGCCCGCCGCGAGACCGCCGGCGAGCAGCGGTCCGACGACCTCCTGCCGGATGAAGGCGTCGCTCCGCCCCGTGTTGAACACGACGGGGATCCCCTCGGCCGCGAGCGCGACGAGGTCCTCGATGATGCTCGGGATCGCGATGGTGCGCGAGACGGGGCTGGCGATGGGCCCGTCGACGTCGAGCAGGAGTCCGAGGCGAGGTGCGTTCACGACGACCATCCTTGCAGCCCCGGTGGTCAGCGCCGTGCGGCCGTCCGCGCGGTGAAGCGGTCGAGCAGCTGGCCGAGGGCCACGGGCGCGGGCACGTGTCCCTGCCCCGGCACCTCGGCGTACTCCGACCCCGGGACGGCCTCGACGACCGCCCGGGCCGCCTGCCGCATCCACTCGAGGCCGTCGCCACCGGCCGCGACGAGGACGGGCACGCCCACGGCTGCAGCCACCCGCTCGGGGATCGCGAGACCGTTGAGGACCCGGACGTCACGGCTCAGCACGTGCGCGTCGACGACGAGGGACCGCCACAGCGCACCCTTCAGGCGGAGTGCGGTGATCTGGCCCATGGGGACGCCGAGGACGTGCGCGAGGAACGCCCGGACGGCCTGGGCGCGACGTCCGACCGCGACGTGCTCGTCGAGGACGTCCGCGAAGACGACGTCGTCGGCGTGCGGGTCGACGGTGGCGCGGTAGGGCGGTTCCCAGAGCACGGCGGCGTCGAGTCGGACCCCGCCCGCGAGGCCGTGCAGCACCACGCCCGCACCCACGCAGAGGCCGACCGCCGTGACGGGACCCTCGACGTCGGCGACGACGGCCGCGAGGTCCTCGACCTCGCGCTCGATCGCCCACGGGTCGGTGTCGCCGCTCGCGCCGCGGCCGCGTCGGTCGTAGGTGATGACCCGGTAGCGGTCCTGCAGGGCCGCGGTCAGGCCGGTGACGAACGGGGTGCCGTGGTGGTCGAACGCCCCGCCGACGACGACGAGCGCGGGGCCCGTCCCGGCGTCGGACACGGCGAGCACCGTGCCGTCCGCGGAGACGACCGTGCGGTCGACGTGCTGGTCCATGGGGTCCTCGAAGGTGGGTCGACCGCGGTGCGCCGCTGGCGCGCGTGGGGTCCTTCGGGTCTGGTCCTTGGCGGGTCGGTTGTGTCGAGCATGACAGCCCCGTGCCCCCGCGTCGACACCCGCAACCAGGGGGAGAACACCGGTCCGGCCCCTCTCGACTCAGACGAGCGCCGTCGTGCCCACCGACTCCCGTTCGAGCAGGGACCGCTTCACGTCGAGCCCCCACGCGAAGCCGCCGAGCGTGCCGTCGGTCCGCAGCACGCGGTGGCACGGCACGAACAGCGCCGGGGCGTTCCGCGCACACACGCTCGCCGCGGCCCGGACGGCGTCGGGTCGCCCCATCGCCGCGGCGAACCCGGTGTAGGTCAACGTCCCACCGGCAGGGATCAGTCGGAGCTGCCGCCAGCCCTCGGCGAAGAGCTCGGTGCCGAACTGGCGCACCGGCACCTGCATCGCGTGCTCGACCTCGCCCGCGTAGAACGCGTCGACGGCGTCCGCCGAGGCCACCCGGCCGTCGACCACGCGTTCCGGCCGGTGCCGGTCGGCGAGGCGCGCGAGGATGCGCTCCGCGTCGTCCGTCCAGCCCGAGGCGAGGACGCGGCCCTCGGTGTCCTCGAGCACGGTGAAGGGGCCGTCGGGGGTGTCCAGCGTCTGGATCGTCGCATCGGTCATCGTTCGTCCTTCCGGGCGGCCGGAGCCGCGGTCGTGTGGGTCGCACCGGTCGTCGCCGTCGCGCGGTCGATGATCGGTCGCCAGCAGTGCATCGTGAGGTAGCTCCGCCACGGCGCCACCTGCTCCGACCATAGGGAGAGCTCGCGCGCCGAACCGGGCAGCCCGAGTTCCTGTGCACCGTTGCGCACGGCGAGGTCGCTGTGGAGGAAGACGTCCGGGTGGTGGCGGACCCGGAGCGCCACGTAGTCGGCGGTCCAGGGCCCGATGCCCTTCACCGCGAGGAGTCCGGCGCGCAGCTCGTCGAGCGACTGCCCGCCGTCGACCACGAGCGACCCGTCGGCGAGCGCCGCGGCCACCCGGAGGATCGTGTCGACGCGGGCAGCCGGGCCACGGAGCACCTCGTGCCCGCGGGCCGCGATGACGGCGGCGGACGGGAACAGCAGGCCGTCCGGCGCGATCGCGGACGGCACGGGCGCACCGAGCGCCGCGACCAACCGTGTCTGCGCCGTCCGGGCCGCCGCGACGGACACCTGCTGGCCGATGAGGGTCCGGACGACGATCTCGTGCGGGTCCACGGCGCCGGGCAGCCGGATGCCGGGGACCCGGGCGACGGCGTCGGCCAGCTCGGGCACCGCGCCGAGCACGGCATCGACGGCTTCCGGATCGGCGTCGAGGTCGAAGTACGAGCGCACCCGCGCCACGAGCGTCGGGAGGTCGGAGAGGTCCGTGACCCGCACGCGCAGGTCGATCCCGGTCCCCCGCCCGGCCACCCCGGGGACGGTGGCCGAGGCGCTGAACCAGGCCGCGCCTCCTGGCAGGTCGAGCACCCGTCCGTACGACGTGACCCGCCCGGTGTCGTCGACCTCCACCTGCTCCGTGCCCGCCAGGGCGTGCAGCGCGTGCCAGTCGAGGAGCCCCTGCGCGTCGAACGGCGCGCGCGCCGGCAGGTGCACGTGCAGTGCTCCGTCCGCGACCGGTCGGAGCGTGCGGCGTGCGCGGAGCTCGGTCGGCGTGACCGCGAAGACCTCGCGCACGGTCTCGTTGAACTGGCGGACGCTCGCGAACCCGGCGGCGAACGCGACGTCCGCGACGGGCAGGTCGGACGAGGTGAGCAGCGTCCGCGCGGTCTGTGCGCGGTGCGCCCGGCTGAGCGCCTTGGGCCCGGCACCGAGCTCGGCGGTCATGATGCGGTTGAGCTGCCGCTCGGAGTACCCGACGCGGGCGGCGAGGCCGGGCACGCCGTCGCGTTCGACGACGCCGTCGAGGACGAGGCGCATGGCGCGTCCGGCGACGTCCTCGCGGAGGTCCCACTCGGGGCTGCCCGGTGTCGCCTCGGGTAGGCAGCGCTTGCAAGCGCGGAAGCCGGCGAGGTGCGCGGCGGCACTGGTGCGGTAGAAGGTGACGCCGGACTCCCGGGGCGTCCGGGCCGGGCACGAGGGGCGGCAGTAGATGCCGGTGGAGTGCACGGCGGTGACGAACTGCCCGTCGAACCGGGCATCGCGGGAGGCGACGACCCGGTAGCGCTCGGCGTGCAGTGCGTCTGGTGCGATGGACATGCCCACAGCCTGACACGGCTCACCGACATCGACTGGCGGAAATCAGACAGGGCAGCGGACACCCGTCCGCGCGGGAACGGCGGTCTGGAGGCGCGGCTAGCGTGGGGTGCGTGACCGACGTGGACGACGTGGCCGGCTCCGGCGACCTGCCCTTCCGGACCGACGTCGAGATCGCGCTGCTGCTGGTGTCCCGGCGGCACCGCTACGAGGGGCGACCGGCGGACGGGGCGCTGCCCGCCGTGGACGGCGAGCCGGACGACCTGCGCGATCGCGTCGAGCTGCGCGCGGGGCTCGGGATCGTCGGTGACCGGTACTTCGCGTCGCGGGCGCACGTGCACGCCTCGGTGACCGTGATCGGTCTCGAGGGGCTCGACGCCGTCGCCGCCGAACTCGGTGCGGCCGTCGACCCGGTCGCGACCCGGCGGAACGTGTTCCTCCGCGGGGTGGACGTCGAGGCGCTCCGGGGCGAGCCGTTCGCGCTCGACTCCGGGCAGGGGGTGGTCCGCTTCCGCGGGTACCGGCCGGCGAACCCGTGCGCCTGGATGGACCACGAGGTGGCCCCGGGGGCGTTCCGGGCGATGCGCGGGCGGGGCGGGGTGCGGTGCGACCCGGAGTCCGACGGCGTCCTCGCCCTCGGACCCGCGGTGCTCCGCACGGCCCGCCCCGTCGCGCTCCCCTGACGCGCCGGCGCAGTGCCGGTCAGACGGTCAGGCCGTCAGTGCGAACTCGATCGCGTCGACGAACGCCGGCAGGTCGTCCGGGTTCCGCGAGGTGATGAGCCCGCCGTCGACCTGGACCTCCTGGTCGACCCACTCGGCCCCGGCGTTCCGCACGTCGGTCTGCAGCGACGGGAACGACGTGATCGTCTTCCCCGCCACGACACCGGCCTCGATGAGGGTCCACGGCCCGTGGCAGATCGCGGCGACGGGCTTGCCGGCCTCCGCGAACGCCTGCACGAGGGAGACCGCCTGCTGGTCGGTGCGGAGGGTGTCGGCGTTGATCGTGCCCCCGGGGACGACGAGCGCGTCGAACGAGCCGGCGTTGACACCGGCGATGGTGGTGTCCGGGTCGACGTGCTGGCCCGGGTCCTTGTCGCCGACGAGGGTCGCGATCGCCCCGGTCTCCTGCGCCGCCACCGTCACCGTCGCGCCGCGCTCGCGGAGCTGGTCGATCGGGACGACGATCTCGTCCTGCTCCACGCCGTAGTTCGTCGCGATGACGAGGATCTTCTTGCCGTCGAGTGCTGCCATGGTCGTTCCTTCCGCGGCCCGGTCGTTCCGGCCGCACGACCAGCGTCGTCGGGGAGCGCTGGAAGCGTCCGCAGGTGGACAGCCGCGGGCAGCGGTCAGGTCAGCCGCGGATGCGGAAGGCCGTTCCCTCGCGCTCCACGGAGATGCCGTCGTAGCCGCCCACCCGGTACAGCCCCGCGGTGACGTCCGCCTCGAGCGTCCCCACGACGACCGTGGTCGCCCCGGAGGCGATGGCGGCCTCGAGCCCGGCGGGTGCGTCCTCGAAGGCCACGCAGTCGGCGGCGTCGACACCGAGCAGCGCCGCACCGCGCAGGTACCCGTCCGGGTGCGGCTTGCCGTGCTCGACGTCCTCGGAGGCGACGAGCGCCTCGGGCACGTGCACCCCGGCGGCCTGCATCCGCTCCACCGCGAGGTCGCGGGGCGCACTCGTGACGATCGCGACCGGCACCCCGGCGTCGACCAGACGGGACACGAACGCCCCGGCGCCCGGGACCTCCGAGATGCCCTCGGTGCTCTCGCGCTCCTCGGCGACGAGCCCGGCGGCGATCCGCAGCTGCTCGTCGTGGTCGAGGTCGGGCAGGAAGCGCTGGATCGTGCTGATCGCCTGGCGGCCGTGCGAGAAGGCGAGGATCTCCGCGGGGTCGATGCCGTGCTCGACGCCGAACCGGGTCCAGGTCGCCTCGACCACCGCGGTCGAGTCGACGAGCGTCCCGTCCATGTCGAAGAGGACCCCGGACGCCACGATGTCGATCACGCGCCCGACCCTAGCGTGCCACCCCGGTCACTCGCCGGGGTCCGGCGCCCGTACGTACCGGGTGAGCAGCACACCGTCACGCCCGAGGAGCACGTGGGCCGGCCGGAAGCGCCGGAGGTCGGGCGAACCGCCGTGGGTGATGCGTGGGCCCGCGCCACCCTCGAGCGACGGGTCGACCGTCAGCGTGAGTTCGTCCACGAGGTCCGCCGCCACGAGCGCCCCGAAGAACGTCGGTCCGCCCTCGCAGTGCACCGTGCCGAGGCCGCGCGACACCAGGGCGTCCCGCAGGGCGACGGGGTCGACCGTGTCCGGGTCGTCGTCGGAGCTGCACGGCACGACGTCCGCGACCGCCGCGAGCGCCGCGGCCGGGGGCGACGACGCTGCGGTCGTCGAGGTGAGGACGATCGGACGCACCGGCGCCTCGGTGAACACCCGGGACGCCGGGTCGAGGGACAGCGAGCCCGAGACGATCGCGAACACCGGGTGGTCGGGCAGCCCGTGTGCCCGCCGCCAGGCCACGTCGGCGTCGTGCAGCACCATCGGCCCGTAGCCCTCGTCACGGACGGTCCCCGCGGCGACCAGCACCGCGTCGGCCACCCGGCGCAGCAGGTCGAACACGCGCAGGTCGTCCGGCCCGCCGAGCGATCCCGAGACCCCGTCACCCGCGGCCGTCGCCGAGCCGTCGAGCGTCGTCACGAAGTTCACCCGCAGCCAGGGCGCGACCGCCCCCGCCGTGTACAGCGCGAGCAGCTCGTCGTCGGACAGGTCGGCGATCGACGGCGGGAGGACGCTCACGTGTTGTGCCGCGCTTCCACCGGTGCCCGCCAGCCGAGCGTCGCCTCGACCATGCGCATCGCGTCCACGCTCTCGGCGACGTCGTGCATCCGGACGATCCGCGCGCCGAGCATCGCGCTCACGGTCGCGACCGCCAACGACCCGGCCAGTCGCTCACCGCGGGGACGCCCGAGGGACTCCCCCACGAAGTCCTTGTTCGAGACCGCCGCGAGCACCGGGTAGCCGAGCGCGACCACCTCGGGCAGGCGTCGGGTGAGCTCGAGCGTGTGCACCGTGTTCTTGTTGAGGTCGTGCCCCGGGTCGACGATGATCCGCGACTCCGGGATGCCGGCCGCGAGGGCCCGGTCGACCCGCTCGCGCAGGAACCCGACGACCTCGGTCGTCACGTCGCCGTACTGCGGCGGGGCCGGCAGCGGACGACGGGGCTCCGCCAGCGAGTGCGTGATCACGATCGTCGCGTCGGAGTCCGCCACGACGGCCGCCATCCGGGGGTCGGACAGCCCGGTCGTGTCGTTGACGACGCTCGCACCGGCCTCGATCGCCGCTGCGGCGACCTCGGGCCGGAAGGTGTCGACGCTGATCGTCACGTCGGACTCCTGCGCGAGCTGCCGGACGACGGGCACGACGCGGTCGATCTCGTCGGCGGCGGGCAGCTCCGGCCCCGGCGCGAACTTCACGCCGCCGATGTCGACCCAGTCCGCGCCCTGCTCGGCCGCGTGCACGGCGGCCTCGACGGCACGGTCGAGTGCGAAGGTCGCGCCGCGGTCGTGGAACGAGTCGGGCGTGCGGTTCACGATCGCCATGACGGCGATGCGGTGGTCGAAGTCGAAGGTCCGGCGGCCGATGGTTCGCACGGGCTCGCGCAGGTCGGGGACGACCCACCCGGGTGCGGTGGCAGCGGGGCCCTGGCGCGCCCCGCCTCGCTCGGTCGTCACGCGTCCGCCCCGCGGCCGGCTCCGACGTCCGCGCCTGCACCGGCACCTGCACCGATCAGGGCGATCGCCTCGGCCCGACCGGCGGCCTCGGCCAGGGTGCCGGTCGCCGCCACGGTCACGGTCGTCGACCCGGTCTGCCGCTCCCCACGGGTCGTCACGCACTGGTGCTGCGCGTCGAGGACCACGAGGACGCCGGCGGCCCCGAGCCCCTCGGCGATGGTCGCCGCGACCTGCTCGCCGAGCCGCTCCTGCAGCTGCGGACGGGAGGCCACCGCGTCGAGCACGCGCGACAGCGTGCCGAGGCCGATGAGCCGGTCCCCCGGCGCGTACGCGAGGTGCGCCACACCGAGGAACGGGAGCAGGTGGTGCTCGCACACGGACCGGAACTTCACGTCGCGCACGATGACGAGCTGCCCGCGGTCGCCCGGTTCGGCGTGTACCGTGCCGTCGCGGGCGATCGTCACCGCGTCCGTCCCGATGCCGGAGAAGAACTCGGCGTACGACTCGGCCACACGAGCGGGCGTGCGGGCGAGTTCCGCGCGGTCGGGATCCTCGCCGATCGCGAGCAGGAGCTCCCGCACGGCGGACTCGATGCGCGCACGGTCCAGACGTTGGTTCACCCGTCCATCCAACACCAGCCCTGGCCGCAGAACGCGACCGGCCACCGGGCGTGACGTACCCCGTCGAGGCGAGCCGCGCCTCCAGGAAATCCCCTGGAAGGAAGCTGTGACGTGCCGGAAACCCAGCGCCCTTTAAGCTTGTTCGGTGAGCGCCCCGCAGACCGACACCACGCCCCGGAACCGCTTCGCGACCGGCCTCGACCGCTTCTTCTCCATCACGCACCGCGGATCGACGATCCCTCGCGAGATCCGGGGCGGCCTCGTCTCCTTCGTGACGATGGCCTACATCGTCATCCTCAACCCGCTCATCCTCGGCGGGTTCAGCCAGGACCAGGCGCCGCAGGACGTCCTCGGCGGCTGGCTGCAGAACGCCCAGGTCGCCGCGGCCACCGGACTCGTCGCCGGGCTCATGACGATCGCGATGGGCCTCATCGCGAACCTGCCGTTCGGCATCGCCGCGGGGCTCGGGATCAACTCGTTCCTCGCCGTCAGCGTCGTGCACCAGGTCACCTGGGCCGAGGCGATGGGCCTCGTCGTCATCAACGGCGTCGTGATCGTGATCCTGGCGTTGACGGGCATCCGGACGATGATCTTCACGGCCGTGCCCGCGCAGCTCAAGGCGGCCATCACCGTCGGCATCGGCCTGTTCATCGCGTTCATCGGCCTGGTCGACTCCGGGTTCGTCCGCACCACGAAGAACGCCTCGCCGCCGCTGCAGCTCGGCGAGGACGGCTCCATCGCAGCACTGCCGACCATCGTCTTCCTGATCGGCCTCGTCATCATCGGCACGCTGATGGCCCGCAAGGTCCGGGGCGCCCTGCTCATCGGCATCGTGGCGACCACGGTCATCGCGATCATCCTGCAGGCGATCTTCAAGGTACCGACCTCGGTCGACTCGCCCACCGGCTGGAACCTCAACGCGCCGGGGCTGCCCTCCGCGCTGTTCGCGGTGCCCGACCTGTCGCTCGTCGGTCACGCGGACGTCTTCGGTGCCTTCACCCGCATCGGCCCCATCGCCGCGTCGATGCTCGTCTTCACCCTCGTCTTCACGAACTTCTTCGACGCCATGGGCACGATGACCGGCCTCGCGAAGGCCGCCGGTGTCGCGAACCCCGACGGCACCTTCCCGCGCCTGAAGTCGGCGCTCGTCGTCGAGGGTGCCGGCGCGATCGCGGGTGGTGGCGCCTCGGTGTCGTCGAACACCGTGTTCATCGACTCCGCCGCCGGCATCGGCGAGGGCGCCCGGACCGGCATGGCCTCCGTCGTCACCGGTCTGCTGTTCCTGGCGTCGATGTTCCTCACGCCGCTCACGCAGGTCGTCCCGCTCGAGGTCGCAGCCGCCGGGCTCGTGGTCGTCGGTGCGCTCATGGTGGCGCAGGTGAAGGACATCGACTGGACCGACTTCGGGGCGGCGCTGCCGGCGTTCCTGACGATCGTGATCATGCCGCTGACCTACTCGATCGCGAACGGCATCGGTGCGGGCTTCATCAGCTGGGTGCTCATCAAGCTGCTGTCCGGTCGCGGCCGTCAGGTGTCGTGGCTGCTGTACGTCGTGGCGGCGGGCTTCCTGCTGTACTTCGCGCGGGGGCCGCTCGAGGTGCTGCTCGGCGTCGGCTGAGGCGCGGCGCGGGCGCTCGCTGCGCTCGCGTTTCGCACAACGAAAGTCGCCCCGAACCACGGACAGTCGTGGTTCGGGGCGACTTGCGTTGTGCGTGGGCACCGTGCCCGGGAGGCGCGGCCTCAGTCCGCCAGGTCGGCCGGCGTCGCCTCGTGGTGGCGTCGGCCCCGGGAGCGCCGGTCCTCCTTCATGCCCGCCTCGAACAGGTGCTTGCGTCCCTGCACGAGCTCGTCCCGCGCGGTCCGTTCGAGCTCCTTCGCGAGGGCGTAGTACCCGTCGTCGTAGTCCTCGACGACCTGGAACGTCCACCGGCCGGCGATGACGTTGCGTCCGACGAGCTCCGAGTCGATGCGGTCCGCCAGCTCAGTGTGGCCGGCGTCCCGGAGCTGCTCGACGGCCTCGCCGAGGTTCAGGTCCGCCATCCCGGTCAGCCGGTGGAACCCGTAGAGCAGTCCGCGGGCGTGCTCGATCACCTCGACCGCTGCCGACAGGGTGCCGAGCGCCTCGACCGTGGCGTCCGAGACCCCCTCGGGCACGCGGTGCTGCTCGTCGGGGCCCTGTGCGTCGTCGTGCGGTGCGTCGTTCGTCATGGGTCCCGTCTACCGGACCGCTGCTCCCACCGCTCCGAGGTGCCTCACTTCGTGGCGTTCGGGTGGTGAGTGTGCACCGCGAGGAGATGGACGACCATCTGCGCTTCGTCGACCGTGAACCACAGCCGAGCACCGCGACGCAGCTCGTACTGCCGGCGGACCCACACCCGCCCGGAGTGCGTCACGGACCCGAGCTCACCACGGAGCGCGTGACACGCGAGGTCCTCGGTCAGCGGGTCGGTCGTCAGGCGTTCCCATGCTGCCGCCACGGCGTTCCGCTGCGTGGCGACGACGTCCCGCCATCCCTGCTCCGCTGCTCGGTTCCCGAAGACGATCGTGTACTCGGTGGTGCGGACCGGCCGCACCACGCCGGAACGACGGGCCACCCGTCAGGGCTTCTCGACGACGACGGGGCTGTCGGTCACCTCGACCTCGGAGGTGTCCCAGCCGGCGGCGATGGCTTCGGCGGAGTTCCGCCATGCCTGCATCTCGAGCAGGAGCCGGCGCGGCTGCCGCAGCGAGAACGAACCCCGTGCGACCTCGACGATCTCCTTCGCGAACCGCTGCTGATCGGCGCGGCTCAGGAGCTTCAGCCACGGGTAGGGGATCGCCAGACGGTCGTGCAGCGGCAACTGCTCGTTGATCGTCACCGCGGCGATGAGCTGCGCGGCGATGTCGAGCACGGCCTCGTCGTCGTCCGAGCGCTCCTTCGTCGTCAGCACGAGCGGCTTGCCGTCGCGACGGGTCACCTCGAGCGGTTCCTGCTCGGCCGCGGCGAACACCTCCTTCGCATGGCGCGAGAGGTCGGAGGACTGCACCGCGCGACGAGGCCGAGACGGTGCGGGAGCAGGGGCGAGGATCGTCACGGATCAAGGCTATTCAGAACGCGTTCTGAACACAAGTGGCCAGGGGTCGGCCGCGGGCGGTACGGTTCGGGCATGACCAGGTGGGTCGCGCTGCTGCGCGGGGTGAACGTCAACGGGATCACGATCAGGAGCGCCGAACTCGCGGCGTTGTTCCGGGAACGCGGGTACCAGGACGTCCGGACCGTCCTCGCCTCCGGGAACGTGGTGTTCGGCTCGGACGGCACGGCCGCCGCCCTGAAGACCGACATCGAGCAGTCGCTCCGGGACCGCTTCGGCTACGACGCCTGGATCGTGCTCGTCCCCCACGACGAGCTCGCCGCCGTCGTGGACGGCTTCCCGTTCCCCGCCGCAGAGGACCACCACGACTACGTCGTGTTCGGCTCCGACGAGGACGCCCTCGACGACCTGCTGGCCGACCTCGAGGTCGACGAGTCCGTCGAGCGCGTCGCACGCGGCGTGGGGGTCGTCTACTGGTCGTGCCCGAAGGGGTCGAGCACGGACACGGTGTTCGCCAAGCGGGCCGGTGCCGCACGCTTCAAGCGGACGACGACGACCCGCAACGCGAACACGCTCCGGAAGCTCCTGTGAGCCGGGGTGGTCTGCACCACGTCGAACTGCGCACCGCCGACCTCGACGCGTCCGGTCCCGCGTGGGACTGGCTCCTGACCGAGCTCGGCCACGAGCCCTTCCAGCGGTGGCCAGACGGGCGGAGCTGGCGGCTCGGCGACCTGTACGTCGTGCTCGAGACCGCCCCGCTGCCGGGCGAGCACGATCGACGACGCCCGGGCCTGAGCCACCTCGCGTTCCACGCCGGTGGCACCGACGACGTGGCCCGGATCTGGGCGGCCGCGCCCGCGCACGGATGGCGACGCCTCTACGAGGACCGCCATCCGCACGCCGGCGGGCCGGATCACCACGCGGCGTTCCTCGAGGACGCCGAACGGTTCAAGGTCGAACTCGTCGCCGACTGAGCGGCGACGACCGGCCGCGGACAGCCACCATCAGGACTGCGGGGGCTGCCCGTTGCTCGCGGTGGTGCCACCGTCGACCGGCAGGATCGCCCCGGTGATGAACGACGCCGCGTCACTCGCCAGGAACAGCACGGCCGCCGCGACCTCGTGCGCACGACCCGCGCGGCCGAGGGCGATCCGCTCCTCGAACTTCTCCTGCAGCTCCTCGTCCTCCGCCTGGTCCTGCGTGAGGTCCGTCCACACGAGCCCGGGCGCCACGGCGTTCACGCGGACGCCGAACTGCCCGTTGTCGAGCGCGGCGGCCTTGGTGAAGTTCGAGACCCCGCCCTTCGCCGCGTTGTAGGGGCTCATCCGCCAGTCCGCGTCCTCGCCGGACACCGACGAGGTGTTCACGATCGACCCCTTCGTGGCCCGGAGGAACGGCAGCGCCGCACGGGTGCCGTAGAACACGCTGGAGAGGTCGGTCTCGATCACGCGGTGCCACTCGTCCGGCGTGATGTCCGTGATGTCGCCGGAGCTGAAGGTGCCGGCGTTGTTCACGAGCACGTCGATGCGGTCGAACCGCTCGATGGCCGTGTCGACGACCCGCTGCCAGTCGGCCGGGCTCGCGACGTCCGCGTGGAGCGCCACGACCCGGTCGCTCGGCAGGCTGTCGCCGACCGCTCGCACCTTCTCGTCGACGCTGTCGGTCAGGACGACGGACGCGCCCTCGTCGACGAACGCCCGCGCGGTCGCCTCGCCGATGCCGGACCCGGCACCCGTGACGATCGCCACCCTGCCCTCGAACCGGTTGCCCATGGTGTCTCCTCTCGTTGCACGATCCGTGCCCGGGGAGACGCCATCGGCCCAGCGGGGCACGGCGAGCCATGGTGCCCGCACCCGCCTGGGCGCGTTCGGAGGGTGTCAGGCGGTCGTGTCGTCCGGCTCCAGGTCGCGGTCGAGCGAGATCGTCGGGATCGACGCCGTGACGACCGATCCGTCGGCACGGAGGGTGCCCTGGATGTCGGCCGTCGTCGGCGCGCGCCCGGACATCCGCGGGCCCTGGTGCGGCAGCGGCACGACGGTCGGCTCACCGGCGGTGACGTCCCACTGCTGGTTGTGCACCCACGCGGTGAACCCGGAGCCCGACTCGACCGTGAAGGTCATGGCGTCCTGCTCGAGGTCGACGCGCACACGCGATCCGCGCACCGTCAGGCGGTAGGTGATCCGCTCCCAGTCCTTCGGCAGCCGCGGGTTGAAGGTCATCCGGCCGCCGTGGTCCCGCATGCCGCCGAACCCGTTCACGACCGCACCCCAGATGCCGCCCGTCGAGGCGATGTGCACCCCGTCGGTCGTGTTGCCGTGCAGGTCGGCGAGGTCGACGTACAGCGCCGTCTGGAAGTACTGCAGCGCGAGGTCGTGGTACCCGACCTCGGCCGCCATGATCGACTGCACGACCGCCGACAGCGTGGAGTCGCCCGTCGTGAGGGCGTCGTAGTAGTCGAAGTCGCGACGCTTCTCGGCAGCGGTGAACTCGTGCCCCTGCAGGAACAGCGCGAGCACGACGTCGGCCTGCTTGAGCACCTGGAACCGGTAGATCACCAGCGGGTGGTAGTGGAGCAGCAGCGGGCGCTTGCTCTCGGGGGTGTTGTCGAGGTCCCAGAGTTCCTTGTCGAGGAACTGGGCGTCCTGCGGGTGGATGCCACGGTGCGGGTCGAACGGGATCTCCATCGACTCGGCCGCGTGCTCCCAGTCGGTGACCTCTTGCGCCTGCAGCCCGGTCCGCCGCACCATGCGCTCGTACTCTTCCGGATCGTCGGCTGCGAGCTCGCGGCAGGCGTTCACGGCGAACCACAGGTTCGCCCGGGCCATCACGTTCGTGTAGAGGTTGTCGTCGACGACCGTCGTGTACTCGTCGGGACCGGTGACGCCGTCGATGTGGAACTTCTTGTCGCCGTTCGACCGCCAGAACCCGAGGTCCTCCCACAGTCGGGCGGTCTCGACGAGGATGTCGATCGCACCGCGCTTGAGGAATTCGCGGTCGTCCGAGGCGCGGACGTACTGCATGAGCGCATGCGCGATGTCCGCGTCGATGTGGTACTGCGCGGTGCCGGCGGCGTAGTAGGCGCTGGACTCCTCGCCGTTGATCGTCCGCCAGGGGAACAGCGCGCCGTGCTGGTTCAGCTCGCGGGCGCGGGACCGAGCTGCGTCGAGCATGTTGTAGCGGAACCGCAGGGCGTTCCGGGCGACGATCGGCGCCGTGTACGACAGGAACGGCAGGACGTAGATCTCCATGTCCCAGAAGTAGTGGCCGCCGTACCCGGAGCCCGTGACGCCCTTCGCCGCGATGCCGTGCCCGTCGGTCCGGGCCGTGGCCTGCGCGAGCATGAACAGGTTCCACCGGACGGCCTGCTGGAGCGCGGGCTGCCCGACGATCTCGACGTCGCTCCGCGCCCAGAAGTCGTCCATCCACTCGGCCTGCCGCGCGAACGCGGCGTCGACGGACTCGGCACGCGAGCGATCGAGGGTCCGCTCGCAGCGGTCGGCGAGTTCGCGCGCCGGGACCCCGCGGGACGTGTGGTAGACCACGTGCTTCGTCAGGCGGATCGGCTGCCCGGCGCGCGCCTGCACGCGGTAGACGTGCTTCGCCAGGTCGTCCTCGATCGACGAGGACTCGTCCCAGCTGTTCTCGGTCTCGAGGTGGTGCTCGACGCCGACGCAGATCGTCATGCCCGAGCTCGCCGCCTGGTACCCGAGCAGCGAACGGCCGCCGGTGCTGCGCTTGAGCTTCGGCTCGAGCACCCGCTCGGTGAACGCCTCGGCCTTGCGCGGGTCGAACGCGTTCGCCGCCGCACGCATCCCCGCGTGGTACTCGTCCTGCACGTCCTGCCGGTTGAGGATCTGGCTCGACAGCAGGATCGAGGCGTCCGCGTCGAGCACGGTCACCTCGTAGTCGATGACCGCCAGGTGCCGGTCCGTGAACGACACCAGCCGCCGCGACCGGATGAGGACGCGCTTGCCCGAGGGTGTCGACCACTCGGTCTCGCGGAACAGGTACCCGCCCCGGAAGTCGAGCCGCCGGGTGTGCCGGAGGATGTCCGCCTCGGCCAGGACGAGCGGTTCGTCGTCGACGTACAGGCGGATCACCTTGGCGTCGGGCGCGTTGATGATCGTCTGCCCGGTCTTCGCGAAGCCGAAGGCGTCCTCGGCGTGGCGGATCGGCCAGGTCTCGTGGAAACCGTTGATGTACGTGCCGTACTGCACGCCGCCACGACCCTCGTCGAGGTTGCCGCGCAGGCCCAGGTACCCGTTGCCGACGGCGAAGTTCGTCTCGGCGACGCCCTGCTCGTCGGGCGCGTACTCGGTCTCGACGAGGGCCCACTCGTCGATCGGGTAGCGGACGCGGTCCAGCGGGTCGGAGGTGATGGGGTTCATGGTGCTCCGTGGGGGAGGAGGGTGTTCGTGGGGAGGGTCGGGAGGGCCTGGAGGCGCGGATCGCCCCGGCCGCTGGCGCCTACGTCGTGCTCGTGGCCGGTTCCGGCAGCTCGTCGACGAGTTCGTCGAGGTCGCCGACCACGACGTCGGCACCGTGCGCCCGGAGCGCGTCGGCCCCGGCTCCGCGATCGACGCCGATGACGAGCCCGAAGGCACCGTTCCGTCCCGCCTCGACCCCGCTCGTGGCGTCCTCGACAACGACGCACTCGGCAGCGGTCAGGCCGAACCGGCTCGCGGCGTCGAGGTAGGTGTCGGGCGCGGGCTTGCCGGCCAGACCGTCTTCGCGGGCGACGAGGCCGTCGACCACCACGGGGAAGCGCTCGAGGATGCCGGCCGTGCGGAGCACCTGCACGGCGTTGGCGGAGCTCGACACGACGGCGACGGACAACCCGGCGTCGATGGCGGCGACGAGGAACCGGAGCGAACCGGGGTAGGGCTCCACCCCGTGCTCGGTCAGCTCGGCCGTGAACTCGGCGTTCTTCCGGTTGCCGAGCCCGCACACCGTGTCGGCGTCCGGCGGGTCGTCCGGGGTGCCCTGCGGCAGGTCGATGCCGCGGGACTCGAGCAAGGAACGCACCCCGTCGTACCGGGGCTTGCCGTCGACGTACGCGAAGTAGTCCTGTTCCGTGTACGGAGCGACGCCGTGCTGGGCGAGGAAAGGCGTGAACAGCCGGCTCCACGCACGCATGTGGACGTCGGCGGTGGGGGTGAGGACACCGTCCAGGTCGAACAGGAGCGCTCGCTGGTCAGCGAGTCGCGCGGGTGTGCGCCGGTCCGGCGTCGTCATGTGCTGCCCTCCGGGGGACGGGGTCGTCGACGTTGCTTCCGGACGAGTCTAGGACCGCTCCAGGACCGGCGTTCAGGCGCGCCGGGCCCCTGTGGAAAGAGTTCACACACTCGTTCGCTGTGCAGGAGGTTCAGCGCAGCGCAGCGCCCGACGGCAGCGTCCGCACCCACTCCTCGATCGCCGAACCGATCTGCTGCCGGGCGTCGGTCCGCGAGATCGTCGCGGTGTCGTCGCCGGGCTGCGCACCGTACGCACCGAAGTCGGCGTGGTTCGCGCCCTGCACCTCGACCGTCATCGCGTTCGACGGCAGCAGGTGCCGCGCGGCGTCGACCTTCTCGGGGGTGGAGAGCCCGTCACGCGACCCCGAGACGCTGAGCACGCTGATGTAGGACTTGCTGATGTCGTTCGCGCAGTAGCTGCCGAGCAGGAGCAGCCCGTCGGCGTCCGGCGCGAGCTGGCACGCGCGCACGCCACCGAGCGAGTGCCCGCCGACCGCCCAGGACCGGACGTCGGGGGCGTGGGACTCGAAGGTCGACAGCGGGCGGGTGTCGAAGAAGGCGAGGTGCAGCGTCGGCTTGGTGATGACGACGGTCGTCCCGCTGGCGACCACCTGCCGGAACGTCGCCATGTACGCGTACGGGTCGACCTTCGCGCCCGGGATGAACACGATGCCCGCGCCGTTCTCGGTGCCGGTCGGCGTCATCACCACGGCGTCCCCGGCGTCCCGGACGGCCACACGGTCGTCCCGCCAGACCTGCAGCGCCGCGCTCCGGGTGCCCTGCATGACGATGTTCGCCCAGACGAGGAACACCACCGCGATCAGCACGATCACGGCGACGACCCACGCGGTCCAGCGGAGTGCTCGGTTCATGGTCTCCCTGCTTCCTGCGGGCGTCGGGCGGTGACGGTGAGCCAGCGCTCGTCGGCACCCGGGCGCGTGGTCTCACGGACGTCGACGTCGGTCCAGCCGGAACGGGTGACGACCTCGGCCAGGGGTCCTGGCGTCCAGTAGGTGAAGTGCCGGGCGAGGTCGAGCTTCCGCGTGCTCCACGCGTCGCCGTCGCCGAGCTTCACGGTGGCGGCCAGCACACCGCCGGGGTGCACGGCGTCGCGGAGCCGCACGAGGACGCCCTCGAGCTCCGTCCGCCCGACGTGCAGCAGCACGGCGTTCGCGAACACGGCGTCGTACGGGCCGCCGAACGCGTCCGAGCGCACGTCGACGAGGCGCGCCTCATGCCCCGCGGACCGCAGCGCGTCCACGAACGACCGCGCTCCGTCGGTCCGGTCGACGACGAGTCCGGCCGCCTCGAGCGCGAGGGCGTCACGCCCCGGGCCCGACCCGAGCTCGAGCACCCGCGCCCCGACCGGGACGAGTGCGAGCAGGTCGTCGACGAGCCCGGCACGGTGGTCGTCGGTGCGCTCGGCGTAGCGGTCGGCCGCACGCTCGTAGGCGTCCAGCGTGCGCTCGGCGGCGAGGTCACGACGCATCACGACCTCGTGCCGACCGTCGGGCAGCGGGTCACCGGGCTCGTCGGTCGCGGTGAAGCCACAGCGCTCGTACGTGCGACGGGCCGTGGCGTTGTCCGGCATGACCGACAGCTCGAGGGTGTCGGCCCCGGCGCTCGCGGCCCAGGTCGCGACCGCACGGATGAGCGCGGCCGCGACCCCTCGGCCGCGGGCGGCGGGGTCGACCCACATCGAGATGAGTTCGGCGGTGCCGGGGTCCTCGCCCGGGACGCCGCTGGCCATGCCGACGACGGAGTCGTCCTCGGCGTGGGCGAGCAGGTCGAGCGCTCCGGGGATCGAGAGGCGGGTCCGCCACCGGTGCTCGGGCGCGTCGGCCCAGTCGGCGAGCGTCGACCCGAAGGCCTCGGGAGCGTCCGCGAGCGCCGCGAGCCGGACCGGCCGCCAGGTCTCCCAGTCATCTGCCGTCACCCGGCGCAGCGCGATCGTCACGCCCCGACGCTACCGCCCGCGGGTGCGAGCCGACCCTGCCGGGCCGACCAGCGCCTCCTGGACCGGATCAGACCGCCGCCGCCTCCGTGACGGCCGCACGCAGCTCCGCCGCCGCGGCTGCGACGTCGTCCGCGCTGTAGATGGCGCTCCCGGCGACGGCGATGATCGCTCCGGACGCCTGCACGGCCGCGATCGACGACGCGTTCACGCCGCCCGCGATCGAGAAGGGGACGCCGGAGGCCTCGCCGGCCTCGAGCAGGGTGGAGAAGGTGAAGCCTTCCTCGGCCTGCTCGTCGAGCCCCGCGTGCACCTCGACGAACTGCGCGCCGAGGGCGACGACCTCACGGGCCCGGGCGGGCTTGTCCGCGACGCCGATGAGGTCGACGACGACGCCCTTGCCGTGCTTCTCGGCAGCGGCGACGGCGCCCGCGATGGTGGAGTCCCCGGCGACGCCGAGGACGGTGACCAGGTCGGCGCCCGCGGCGAACGCGATGTCCGCCTCGAGCTCGCCGGCGTCCATGGTCTTGAGGTCGGCGAACACGGTCTTGTCCGGGTGGGCCTCCTTCATCGCGGTGATGACGGAGAGCCCGGCGCTCTTGATGAGCGGTGTGCCGAGCTCGAGGACGTCGACGCTCGGGGCGGCCTTCGCGGCGAGGTCGAGCGCGGCCTCGGTGGTGAGGGTGTCGATGGCGAACTGGATCTGCATGGGTGTGCCTTTCACTCGAGGTTGGCGTGGCTGGGCCACAGGTCGTCGGCGGAGCGTCCGCTCCGGGTCCACAGGGCGTGGAAGAGTGCGTCGCCGAGCAGGACCACGGCCTGTTCGAAGCGGCTGCCCGCGTACTGCTCGGAGGCGCTGGCCGACCGGTCCGTCTTCGTCGCGGCGGGCACGACGAGGGTGACGGCGGCGAGCGCGCCGAGCGGCGAGTCGTCGGTCGTCGACACGGCGAGCACGTCAGCGCCGACGTCGACCGCGGTGCGCGCCGCCTGGACGATGCCGGTGGTCGTGCCGGAGCCGCTCGCGACGAGCAGGACGTCCCCCGTCCGGATGGCCGGGGTCGTCACCTCGCCGACGACGTGCACGTCGAGTCCGAGGTGCATGAGCCGCATGGCCGTCATCCGCAGCGCGAGGCCGGAGCGGCCGGCCCCGTGGACGAACACGCGCTCGGCACCGCCGAGCAGCTCGAGCGCGGCATCGGTGTCGCCCCGGACCGTCTCGGCGAGGTCGGCGGACTCGCGGACGATCAGGGCGAGGGCGTCGGTCACGGTGTCAGCGGGCATGCCAACGATCGTGGTCGGGACGCGGGTCCGCCGCCGCTACCCGACACGGCGGGGTCCCCGTCCGATCGGGTGGCCCCACCCGCTCGGGTGGGAGTCGTACGGTTGGTCACGTGACCGACAACGCGCGCGACGACGGGACGGCGGCTCCGTCGGCCGTCCAGGAGGCGCGGCGCGACCCCGCAGGACGCCTCGCCGCCGCCGACCACGCGCGCACCGTCGCGGAGCAGGCGGACCGGCACGCACTCACCCTGGAGTCGGTGCTCGCCGTGCTCCGGTCGCCGCGCGTGGGCGACGCGGCCGCCCGTGCCGAGGCCGTCGAGATCGCGTCGGCAGCGCTCGTCGACCTCCGGACCGTGACGGACCGGCAGCGCGGAGCCCTGCTCGAACCGGTCACGGGGGCGTTCTCGCGGCTCCGGGCCGACCTCCGTCCGCTCGTCCGGTTCGGGGACCTCGACGTGCAGTTCGTGGAACCGCCGGCGACCGGTCGAGCACTCCCCGGCGACGTCGCACACAGCGCCCGGGCGATCGTGCGGACGGCGGTGCTCGCCCTCGTGGACGAGGGAGCTGCGCGGCGCGTCCGGATCCAGTGGGACTGCGACGGCCGGAACCTGCTCATGCAGCTCCGCGACGACGGAGCTGGCACGCTCGACGTGCACGACGACACCGTCCGGCCGATCGCCGAGCGGGTCGCGACCCTCGACGGCGAACTGCACGTGGCGTCCACTGCGGGCTGGGGGTCCGTGCTCGACATCGCGATCCCGCTCGACCCGCCGGCGGGGACGCCGGTGTCGTCGGAGGCGTCCGACCTCACGCCGCGGGAGCAGGACGTGCTGCGACTCGTCGCCACCGGGATCGGCAACCGGGAGATCGCCGACGGGCTCGGGATCAGCCCGAACACGGTGAAGTACCACGTGGCGAACCTGCTCCGGAAGCTCGGCGCGCGGACCCGGGCGGAGCTCGCCGCGGTCAGCTCCCGGACACCCTGACACACGGAATATGTTCGTCCGCGATCGAGACGATCGGCGCTCCCCACCAGAAGGAGCACCACCATGACCATCCGCCCTTCCCGCGTCTGCGCCGTCGCCGTCCTCGGCATCGGGCTCGCGATCGCACCCGCCGTCACCGCGACCGCCGCCACCTCCGAGGCCCCGACCTCGCAGTCCCAGACCGCGGCGTCGCTCGCGCCCGTCGGCTCGGTCCGGCTCGAGGCCGGCAAGCAGCTGGTCGGCACCGGCGTCCTCGGTGCCACGGTGACCGTGACGGACGCGAACGACCAGGTCCGCGAGGCCCGGGTCTCGAAGCTCGGCGAGTGGGAGGTGTCGGCGAAGGGCCTCACCGGGCCGCTCGCGATCCGGCAGACCCTGCTCGGCACCGCCTCGACCGTCGTGGCCTTCGGCGACGCGAAGGTCGCCGACGTGCGGGTCACGACCGGCGCCGTCGTCGGGACCGGCACCCCGTCCGCCACGATCATCGTCCGGGATGCGAACGGCACACGGCTCACGACGACCGTCGGTGCCGACGGCTCCTGGTCCGTCCCCTCGGACGGCCTGGTCGCCCAGCTGGTCATCCGGCAGCGCATCCTCGGGCACACCTCGAAGGCCGTGAAGTTCGGTTCGGCTCCGGACGCCCCCGTCGTGTCGTACCGCTCCGGGGACCTGCTCGTCGGCGACGGGACGCGCTTCGCGACGGTCACGGTGACGGACGCGAACGGGGAGACGCGCAGCACCGCGGACGCCGATCGCTGGAAGATCGACGTCAGCGGGCTCACCGGTCCGCTGACCGTCCACCAGAGCCTGCTCGGGCTCGACTCCGAGAAGGTCACCTGGGGCGAGGCACCCGCAGCACCGACCGTCGACTACCGGTCCGGCGACAACCTCGTCGGGTCCGGCGAGCGCTACGCCACCGTCACCATCACCGACGCGAACGGCACCACCCGCACCTCCGGCAACGGCGAGCGCTGGGTCATCGACATCACCGGGCTCACCGGCCCGCTGACCGTCCACCAGACCCTGCTCGGACTCGACTCCGAGGCGGTCACGTACACCCTCTGACACGTGCTCCCACCGTGCCCGGTACCGCTCCCGCGGGTCCGGGCACGGTGGCGGCCGCGATGACCCGTCAGTGGTCCGCGGTGCGGCGGGAGAGCGGGTACCGCCGATCGAGCGCAGGGTGGACGACCGTCGCCATCACGAACCGGGCGAGCACCGCCCCGCCTGCCCAGTAGGCGGGGATCACGAAGATCGCCGATCCCACCCAGGCGCCGGTCCCGATCAGCGCGACGGTGCCGAGCGTCACCACGATCCCGACGCCGGAGTACAGGAACTGCCAACCTCGTTGGGCCGACTCGCGCTGCACCTGCTCACGCTCGGCCCGCTCGTCGAGTCCACGGACCCCCGGGTCGAGCGAAGCGGGTTCCGACTCGACGAACAGGTCCCGCACGGTGACCTCGAGGGCGGCCGCCACCGAGGAGAGCGAATCGAGACTCGCGTCCTTCCCGCTCTCCATTCGTTGCACCGTCCGGACAGCGAGGCCACTCGCTTCCGCCAGCCGTTCCTGGGTCCACCCACGCAGTCGTCGCAGTTCGCCGATCCGCATCTCGCTCATGTCGTGAACTCTACGGAGCAGCCTGCCGACGGACCACGACACGGACACGTCACCTGCACGACAAGGAGACGACATGGACACGACAGCGTGTGTCCGGCCCGCGGAGGCGCTACCCGGCGGGGCTGAAGCGGTACCCCATGCCCGACTCGGTCACCAGGTAGCGCGGGTGTCCCGGGTCCGGCTCGAGCTTCCGCCGCAGCTGCGCCATGTACAGCCGCAGGTACCCGGAGTCGTTGCCGTGCGACGGTCCCCACACGTCGGTGAGGAGCATCTCGCGCGTCATGAGCCGGTCGGGGTTCGTCACGAGGACCTCGAGCAGCCGCCACTCGGTCGGGGTCAGTCGGATGGCCGGACCGGACGGCGGGGTGACCTGCTTCGCGACGAGGTCGACGACGAGGTCCCCGATCGACACCGAGGGCGTCGCACCCGCGGCCGACGCTGCCGCGACCTGCCGCCGTCCGAGCGCCCGGAGTCGGGCGAGCAGCTCGTCCATCTGGAAGGGCTTCGTGACGTAGTCGTCCGCGCCGGCGTCGAGTGCGTCGACCTTGTCCGACGAGTCGGTCCGACCGGAGAGCACGAGCACCGGGACCTGCGACCAGGCCCGGATGCCCTCGAGCACCCCGATGCCGTCGAGCCGGGGCATCCCGAGGTCGAGCAGCACGAGGTCGGGCCGCTCGGTGATGACCGCGTCGATCGCGGCCCGGCCGTCCCGGGCGGTGACGACGTCGTACCCGCGGGCGGCGAGCGTCACGGCGAGCGCCCGGACGAGCTGCACGTCGTCGTCGGCGATCAAGACCTTCATCGCGCACGGCCCTTCATCGGATCTCCACTCCCAGGTGTCCGGCGATCGGCAGCCGCACCACGACGGTGAGTCCGCCGCCGGGGGTGTCGTCGACCTCGATCGTGCCGCCCATGCCCTCGGTGAACCCGCGGGCGAGGGCCAGTCCGAGTCCGAGTCCGGTGTCGTTGTCGGTGTCGCCGAGGCGCTGGAACGGCTGGAACACCTCGTCGACGCGGTCCGACGGGATGCCGGGACCGTGGTCGGCCACCCGGAGCTCGACGCCGCCGCCGAACGCGCTCGCGGCGATGCGGACCCGGGTGTCCTCCGGGGCGTACCGCACGGCGTTGGCGAGGAGGTTCACCACCACGCGCTGCAGCAGCACGGCGTCGGCGAGCACCGGCGGGAGGTCGGCGGGCAGGTCGAGGTCGACGTCGTCCGGACCGAGCTCGAGCTCGTCGAGCGCGGGGGCCACCACCGTCTCGAGGGCGAGCGGCACCGGCGT
Organism: Curtobacterium sp. NPDC087082; assembly: GCF_044745045.1. Lineage (NCBI taxonomy): Bacteria > Bacillati > Actinomycetota > Actinomycetes > Micrococcales > Microbacteriaceae > Curtobacterium > Curtobacterium sp. NPDC087082. Next base: position 397,772 of record NZ_JBIUZN010000002.1, read on the forward strand.
CACGGCGAGCACCCCGGCCTGCACGCGACTGACGTCCAGCAGGTCCGCCAACAGCACCGCGAGCTGACGCAGGCTCTCGTCGGCGGTGGCGAGCAGCGCCTCCTGGTCGTCCGCCGACAACTCGATGTCCGGCGCCCCCAGCGTCTGCACGGCCGCCGAGGCGGCCGCGATCGGCCGCCGCACGTCGTGGCCGACGGCCGCGAGGATCGCGCTCCGCACCCGGTCCACCGCCGCGATGCGCTCGGCGTCGACAGCCGCGCGGGTGAGGTCGCGGTGCTCGACGGCGGCGTCGAGCTGCTGCTCGACGACGCGCAGCAGTCGGCGCTGGGTCGGGTCGTCGGGGGCGCCCGCGAACTCCAGGACGGCGCCGGACGGGAGGGACGTGGCGGCGTCCGGCGTCTCGCCGAACGTCCCGGACGTGGCCGGCACCTCGTCGCCCTGCCGGATCCGGACGCCGGCGAAGCCGAAGGCCTCGCGCGTCCGGTCGAGCAGCGCCTGCAGGGCGTCGTCGCCACGGAGCACGCTGCCGGCGATCCCCATCAGGAGGCCCGACTCGGCGGCGGCGCGGCGGGCGGCTCGCGATCGACGGGCCGAGCGGTCCACGACGAAGCTCACGAGCACGGCGCTGATGACGTACATGACGAGGGCGACCAGGTGCCACGGCTGCTGCACGGTGACCCGGTGCAGGGGTTGCACGAAGAAGAAGTCGAGGCTCAGCCCGGACAGCACGGCGGCGAAGACGGCCGGCCACATCCCGCCGACGAGCGCCACCACGAGCACGAGCAGCTGGTAGGCGAGCACGTCCACGGTGATCGAGTCGGGGTCGGTGCTGAACGACAGCAGCCAGGTGAGCAGTGGACCGGCGACGAGGGAGAGCACGAACGCGGCGACGATCCGGCCGCGGGACAGGCTGCCGCCGAGCCTCGGCAGGGCGAAGCCACCGCCGGCCCGCTCGTGGGTGACGACGTGGACGTCGATGTCGCCGGACTCGCGGATGACGGTGTTGCCGATGCCCGGGCCCGTGATCGCCGCGGCGAGCCGACTGCGGCGGCTCACCCCGATGACGATCTGCGTCGCGTCGATCGACTTCGCGAACCGCACCAGGGTCGTCGGCACGTCGTCGCCGACCACCTGGTGGTACGTCCCGCCGAGCTGTTCGAGCAGGGTGCGCTGCTTCCCGAGCGCCCCCGGGTGGCGCTCGCGGAGGCCGTCGTTCGTCGTGACGTGCACGGCGGCGAGCTCGCCGCCGGCGCTGCGGGCGGCGATCCGGGCGCCGCGGCGCAGCAGGGTCTCGCCCTCGGGACCGCCGGTCAGGGCGACGAGGACGCGTTCCCGGGTCTCCCACCGGTGGTCGATGCCGTGCTCGGCGCGGTAGGCCTTGAGTGCGTCGTCGACCTCGTCGGCGAGCCAGAGCAGGGCGATCTCGCGCAGGGCGGTGAGGTTGCCGAGCCGGAAGTAGTTCGACAGCGCCGCGTCGATCCGGGTCGCCGGGTAGACGAGCCCGTCCGACAGCCGCTCGCGCAGCGCCGCCGGGGCGAGGTCGACCACCTCGATCTGGTCCGCCGCGCGCACCACGGCGTCCGGGACGGTCTCGCGCTGGACGGTGCCGGTGATCTCGCGGACGACGTCGCCGAGGGACTGCATGTGCTGCACGTTCACGGTGGAGATGACGTCGATCCCGGCGTCCCGCATCGCCTCGACGTCCTGCCAGCGCTTCTCGTTCGTGCTGCCGGGCGCGTTGGTGTGGGCGAGTTCGTCGACGAGGGCGATGTCGGGCCGGCGGGCCAGCACGGCCTCGAGGTCGAGGTCGTCGAGCTGGACGCCGCGGTGCTCCACGATGCGTCGGGGGACGACCTCGAGCCCGTCGACCAGTGTGGCCGTGGCGGCGCGGCCGTGGGTCTCGACGACGGCGACGACCACGTCGCGGCCCTCGGCGCGCAGTCGGTGCCCCTCTTCGAGCATCGTGAACGTCTTGCCGACACCGGGCGCCGCACCGAGCAGGACCCGCAGCTTCCCGCGCTTCACGTGCTCATCCTCTCGCGTCCACCCTTGCTCCACGACCGATCGACTGATATTCTCCCCACAACCGTTCCCATCAAGGCTCGAGCATCAGCTTCCTCAAATCGGGTGGGACTGTCCCGTCCCGCGTCCGTCTCGGACGCGGGACGGTGTTCTTCCCCGCTCACGTTCGTTCCCTGCGCTGTAGTTGCTGCCGGCTTGCCCGAGATCACACGTTCCCCCGATCTCGGAGCCGATCGATGCCAGACCCAACGGTCGCGATGTCCCGCTACCGCCACGCGCAGTTCCGGCAGGCGTTGCAGGCGCAGGGGCTCGATGACTCCGCGTCCTCGGTCTGGCGGGTGCACGACTTCGACAGCTCGCTGCGATCGGTCACGCTCGGTCTGGTCGAGCAGGTCGAACTCGCGCTCCGTGGTCGGCTCGACGTCGCAGCCGGAGCCCGTTTCGGATCGCGCTGGTACGTCGACCCGCGGTCCTTCCGCGCGACGTTCGACCACGGTGCGATGCTCCGCCGCGTTCGATCGGCACTCGAGCACGCGGCCGATCCCGCCGTCGGGTCGGCATGGCGCGAGCGGCGGTTCGAACGCGTCCCGTTCGGGATGCTCGCCGAAGCGCTCAGCCTCGGCGAACTGTCCCGGATCGCCGCAGGTGTCGAGCCGGCCACCCGCGACGAGATCGCCGCAGCGTTCCGGCTCCCACCTGCGACGCTCCGCCCCTGCCTGCAGCACCTGACGCACGTGCGCAACTGCTGCGCGCACCACACGCGGATCTGGGCCCGGAAGTTCCGGATCCCGCCGCCGACGTTCGGCTCCCCACCCGACCTCGTCGCACGACTGTCGAGCCTGCCGAAGCGGACCCCGGTGCACTCGCTCGAGCTCCTGGCCCACCTCGCCGAGACGGTCGGACCGTGCGACCGCCACGCCGCAGCCGTCCGGCGCCTCGTCGACGAGCACGACGACCTGGTCGTCGGCATCGGCGGGCGGCCGACTTGGGCAGCGGCGTGACGGCACGGTCAGGACGCCTTCGCGAGCGCCAGGTTCAGCTCGAGCACGTTCACCACGGGCTCCCCGAGGAACCCGAGCTGCCGCGCCTCGGTGTGCTGCTCCACGAGCGTGCGCACCGCCGACTCCGACATCCCCCGAGCAGCGGCCACGCGGGACACCTGCTGCAGCGCGTACTCCGGGCTGATGTCCGGGTCGAGGCCGGAGCCCGACGCCGTCACCGCGTCCGCCGGCACCTCGGAGGCGGGCACCCCGTCGGCCTTCGCGACCGCCGCACGCCGCTCCTGCACGCTGCGGAGGAGGTCGGGGTTCGACGGCCCGAGGTTCGACCCGCTCGACGCCCCGGCGTCGTAGCCCTTCTCCCCCGCGGCGCTCGGCCGCGACTGGAACCACCGGTCGGCTCCGCGGCCGTCGAACGACTGCCCGATGAGCGACGACCCGACGACGGTGCCGTCCGACGACGTCACCATCGAGCCGTTCGCCTGGTCGTGGAACGCGGCCTGGCCGACGCCCCACACCGCGAGCGGGTAGGCGATGCCGAGCACCACGGTGCTGAGGAGGGTGAGCCGGACGGCCACCCCGAGGGAGCGGAACGAGGAACGAGATGCAGACGTCATGAGGAGAACCCCGGGATGAGACCGACCACGAGGTCGATGAGCTTGATGCCGATGAAGGGGACGACCACGCCGCCGAGCCCGTAGAGGAGCAGGTTCCGGCCGAGGATCGACGATGCCGAGGCGGCGCGGTAGGCGACGCCACGGAGGGACAGCGGGATGAGCGCCACGATCACGAGCGCGTTGAAGATGACGGCGCTGAGGATCGCGGACGCGGGACTGTGCAGCCCCATGACGTTGAGCGCGGCGAGCCCGGGGAACGCCATCTGGAACATCGCGGGGATGATCGCGAAGTACTTGGCGATGTCGTTCGCGATCGAGAACGTCGTGAGCGCCCCGCGGGTGATGAGCAGCTGCTTGCCGATCCGGACGACGTCGATGAGCTTCGTCGGGTCCGAGTCGAGGTCGACCATGTTGCCGGCCTCCTTCGCCGCGGTCGTCCCGGTGTTCATCGCCACGCCGACGTCCGCCTGCGCCAGGGCCGGGGCGTCGTTCGTGCCGTCACCGGTCATCGCGACGAGGTTGCCGCCCTCCTGTTCCTTGCGGATCAGGGCGAGCTTGTCCTCGGGGGTGGCCTCGGCGAGGAAGTCGTCCACACCGGCCTCGGCGGCGATCGCCTTCGCGGTGCGCGGGTTGTCGCCGGTGATCATCACCGTGCGGATCCCCATCTCGCGCAGCTCGGCGAACCGTGCCGCCATGCCGTCCTTGACGACGTCCTTGAGGTGGACGACCCCGAGCAGCGTGACCGCACCGGAGGGTGCGCGGCGTCCGACGACGAGCGGGGTACCGCCCTGGTCCGAGACCTCGACGACCGTGGCGTCGATGGCCTGCGCGACCGCATCGGGAACACCGGCTGAACCGGTTGCAGCCCAGGCGAGCACTGCCGACGCGGCACCCTTGCGCACGGAGCTGCCGTCGGGCAGGTCGACGCCGGACATGCGCGTCTGTGCCGTGAAGGGCACCTCGACGGCACCGGCGGGGAGGTCCGGGGCGACGCCCGCTCCCGCGGCGAGGTCGACGATGGACCGTCCCTCGGGGGTCCCGTCCGCGGCAGACGACAGGGCAGCCGCCTCCATCAGGGCCGGCTCCGTGACACCGGGGACCGGCACCACGCGCGACGCCCGACGGTTGCCGTACGTGATCGTCCCGGTCTTGTCGAGCAGCAGGGTCGTGATGTCCCCGGCGGCCTCGACCGCACGGCCGGACATCGCCAGGACGTTGTGCTGCACGAGTCGGTCCATGCCCGCGATGCCGATCGCGGAGAGCAGCGCACCGATCGTCGTCGGGATGAGGCAGACGAGCAGGGCGATGAGCACCGGCACGCTCACGGTCGCCCCGACGAGCCCGGCGATCGGCTGCATCGTCAGGCAGACGATCACGAACACGATCGACAGCGAGGCGAGCAGGATGTTCAGCGCGATCTCGTTCGGCGTCTTCTGCCGGGCGGCACCCTCGACGAGCCGGATCATCCGGTCGATGAAGGTCTCACCGGGGGTCGACGTGATGCGCACGACGATGCGGTCCGAGAGCACCCGGGTGCCGCCGGTGACGGCACTCCGGTCGCCGCCGGACTCGCGGATGACCGGGGCGGACTCACCGGTCACGGCCGACTCGTCGACGGACGCGATGCCGTCCACGACGTCGCCGTCGCCCGGGATCACCTCGCCCGCGACGACGACCACGACGTCGCCCTTGGCGAGGTCGACGGACGCGACCTCCTCGGTCTCGTTGCCGGTCGCCGCCGCGTCGGACCGGTCGTACCGGAGCACCCGACGGGCACTCGTGGTCGAGCGGGTCTTCCGCAGCGTGTCGGCCTGCGCCTTGCCCCGGCCCTCGGCCACCGACTCCGCGAGGTTCGCGAAGACGACGGTGAGCCAGAGCCACACGGCGATGGAGATGGTGAACGCGGACGGCTCGACGACGGCTGCTGCCGTCGTCAGCGCGGCGCCGACCTCGACGATGAACATGACGGGGTTCCGCCACATCAGTCGCGGGTCGAGTTTGCGCAGGGCACCCGGGAGGCCCGCCACGAGTTGACGGGGTCCGAAGGCGGACGAGCGTGTGGCCGGCCTGGAGGCGCTGGTCGCCTCGTGCTCGGAGGTCGCGGTGGTCATGGTCTCGGCTTTCATCGGGCGAGGGCTTCTGCGAGCGGTCCCAGTGCGAGCACCGGGAAGTAGGTGAGTGCGGTCACGACGACGGCGACGCCGCCGAGCAGGACGATGAACAGCGGCCGGTGCGTGGGCAGCGTGCCGACGGTCTCCGGCACCCGGTCCTGGGTCGCGAGGGATCCGGCGAGCGCCAGCACGAACACCATCGGGACGAACCGGCCGAGCAGCATCACGACGCCGAGCGCGGAGTTCATCCACGTCGTGTTCGCCGTCAGGCCGCCGAACGCCGAGCCGTTGTTGTTCGCGCCCGAGGTGAAGGCGTAGAGGAGCTCGGACAGGCCGTGGTTGCCCGGGTTGAAGATCGACGTGCCGACGACCTGCTCGCGGACGCCCGGGAGCACCAGGGACAGGCCGGTGCCGAGGAGCACCAGGGTCGGGGTGACGAGGATGTAGAGCGACGCGAAGGTCATCTCGCGGGCCCGGATCTTCTTGCCGAGGTACTCGGGGGTCCGACCGACGAGCAGCCCGCCGATGAACACCGTGATGACCGCGAGCACGAGCATCCCGTACAGCCCGGAGCCGACGCCGCCGGGGGTGACCTCGCCGAGCATCATGTTGACGAGCGCCATCATCCCGCCGATCGGCGTGAAGCTGTCGAACATGCCGTTCACGGCGCCGGTCGACGTCGCGGTCGAGGTCGTCCCGAAGAGCGTCGTGCCGAGGATGCCGAACCGCACCTCCTTGCCCTCCATGGCGGCCCCGGCGGCGTGGGTCGCGCTGCCGCCGCCACCGAGCTCGGCGATCGACATCACCGAGAGCGAGACGAGGAAGATCGCGCCCATCACGGCGAGGATCGCGTAGCCCTGACGGTCGTCGTCCACCATGCGGCCGAACGTGCGCGGCAGCGAGAACGGGATGACGAGCATGAGGAAGACCTCGACGAGGTTCGTCCACGCCTGGGGGTTCTCGAACGGGTGCGCCGAGTTCGCGTTGAAGTAGCCGCCGCCGTTCGTGCCGAGTTCCTTGATGGCCTCCTGCGAGGCGACGAACCCGTCCGGGATGTGCTGCGTCCCGCCGATCAGGGTCGTGACGTCGGTGCCGCTCCCCCACGACTGGATGACACCACCGGCGACGAGCACGATCGCGAACACGAACGCTCCCGGCAGCAGGAGCCGGCCGGTCCCGCGGACGACGTCCACCCAGACGTTGCCGAGCGTGCCGGAGCGTCGACGGGCGAAGCCGCGGACGAGCGCCACGGCGACGGCGAGCCCGACCGCCGCGGAGAGGAAGTTCTGCACCGCGAGGCCGGCCATCTGCACCGTGTACCCGACGGTGACCTCGGGCGAGTACGACTGCCAGTTCGTGTTCGCGACGAACGACGCCGCCGTGTTGAACGCGAGCGACGGCCCGACGTTCGGCAGCCCGAGGTCGCCGGGCAGCACGACCTGGATGCGCTGCAGGAGGTACACGAGCAGCAGCCCCACGGCACTGAAGAGCAGCACGCCGCGCAGGTACGCGGGCCACGACTGCTCAGCGTCGGGGTCGACGCCGATCACCCGGTAGACCCCGCGCTCGATCCGGCTGTGCCGCGTCGGCGTGAACACCCGCGCCATCCAGTCGCCGAGCGGCCGGTAGGCGACGACGAGCAGCAGCACGAGGGTGGCGACCTGGACGATCCCGGCCCACGTGTCCGCGGTGCTCATCAGAACTTCTCCGGGCGCACGAGGGCCCAGACGAGGTACACGAGCGAGGCGACGCCGAGGACGGCGGCGGCGATGGTGATGACGATCACAGCCGTTCCACCGCCTTGGCGATGAGTGCCACCACGCCGAACACGGCGAGGACACCGGCGACGACGAAGACGTCGAACACGAGGGACTCCAGAGGTTCACGGGGTCCGCGCCGGGCGACGCGGACAGCACCACGTGTGGTGCCGAACCGATGCTGGATCCGGCACCGCACCTCCAGACCCGTCCCTAACGGTTTCCTGACGCGCTCCTGACACACGCATGCGCGTCGCTAACGCCCGCTCGCTCGCCCCAGCCGCTCGGCGAGCACGGCCGTCGCCGCACGGAGTTCGTCGGGCCCCTCGACGGTGAAGTCCGCGGTGGCACCGGCGAACGCCGCCGCGAGGCCCTCCCACGACCAGGAGCCTCGCGTGAGACGGCACCGGTCCGGGCCGAGCGGCTCGAGCACGGCGTCGTCGGGGAGGTACGGCGCGACGGTCTCGGCCGGCACCTCGAGGACGGCGGTGCCGGTGCAGGGCCAGACGTCCTCGCGGTCGGACCCCTTGAACCGCGCGGCCACGAACGCTGCCGGATCGCCACCGGGCACGGGACGCGGTGTGAACGGCACGCGCGTCCGCATCCGCGGGGTGATGCGGTCGACGCGGTGGGTGCGCCAGTCATCGCGGTCGAGGTCCCAGTCCAACAGGTACCAGCGGCCGTTCCGGGCGACCACCGCGTGCGGCTCGACCCGGTGGGGCGTCTCGTCGGGGCCGTACCCGAAGCGGAGGACCTCGCCGAGGTGGACGGCCTCGCTCACCGCGACGAGGACCTCCGGGTCGACGGGGGTGCGACCGGTTGACGTGACCGCGTCGATCGCGTCCACCCGTGTGCGCAGACGCGCGGGCATCACCTGCCGCACCGTCGCGAGCGCCCGGGCGGCCGACTCGGCGATGTCCGCGCCGGACGCGGGTGCCACGGCGAGCGCGATGGCGATCGCGACCGCCTGGTCGTCGTCGAACAGCAGCGGGGGCAGGTCCGCACCGGCCGCCAGCCGGTACCCGCCGGCCGGGCCGCGCAGTGCCTCCACTCGGTAGCCGAGGCCGCGGAGCCGGTCGACGTCGCGGCGGAGCGTGCGCGGGCTGACCTCGAGCCGTCCGGCGAGCTCGTCGCCGGGCCAGTCCCGGTGCACCTGCAGCAGCGAGAGCAGCGCGAGCATGCGCGAGGACGGTCCGGACATGCCTCCAGTATCGGTGGAGAAGCGGACAGGATCTGACCGCAATGCCCGGGATGCTGGTCCCATGAGCATCGAAACGACAACCCACCTCAACTTCGACGGACAGGCCCGCGCGGCCCTCGACTTCTACGCCTCGGTCTTCGGCGGCGAGGTCGCGTCCATGACCTACGGCGCGATGGGCGCCTCGGACGAGCCGGACTGGGCCGACCGCATCGTCTGGGGTCAGGTCGCCACCGACGCCGGGCTGCGCGTGATGGCCTTCGACGTCTGGCCGGGGCAGCCGTACGACCAGGGCACGAACGCCTTCTACGTGTACGTGCACGGCGACGACGCGGCCGAGCTCGAGCGGTACTGGGCAGCGCTGTCCGAGGGCGCCGAGATCCGGCAGCCGCTCGGTCCGTCGGCCTGGGCGCCGCTGGCCGGACAGCTCCGCGACCGCTTCGGCGTGATCTGGGCGCTCGACGTCGCGGCGCGGACCGAGTAGCGCCGGCCGAGTAGCGCGGCTCGATCAACGACGCTGTGCGGCCCAGGGCGACCCCCGGGCCGCACGCCACGACGTTTCCGAGCCACTTCCCCACGAAATCCGACCGCCGGTAGCGTGCCGGCATGCCCGAGTTCCGTCCGATGCCCGGCTACGAGCTCGGCGACGGGTGGGTGGCCGCGCGTCGACGTCGCTCCCGGTTCGGCCGGGTGTGGCGCTGGGCCGGCCCGCCGGTGGCGCTCCTCGCCCTCGTCGCGGCCGTGCTGCTGTTCCGCTGGTACGCGGGCGTGGCCGACCAGGTCCGGTGGGAGTGCGCCGTGTCCACCTGCGGGACGAACGACCCGCGGTCCTTCGCGCCGGAGGGGTGCTGGGCGCTCCTGGTGCTGGCCACGCTCGGCGTCGGACGGCTGCCGGGGCGATGGTGGTGGCGCGCTGCGCTCCTGCTCGGGTTTGCCGTCGTCGCGGCGTGGTCGATCGACTGGTGGCGGCTGCCGGGGACGGACCTCGGGCTGTTCGTGACGCCGATCGGCGCGGGTGGTGTCGGCGCCGTGCTCCTGCTCGCCCGGATCGGGATCGCGGTCGACCGTGCACGTGGTCGAGCCCACGACGCCCGGCTACGACCGCGGTGACGGGTGGTCAGCGCGCGGGACTCCACGTGCTGACCGTCACGGCAGCGGTGACGCTCGTCGGCGCGAACACCTGCCCCGGGTCGACGTGGTGGTGGCTCGGCCCCATGTGCACCACGTCGTGGACGTCCTCGGCGGACAGCTCCATCGTCCACGTGAGGTCCTCGGCCGACCGCTGCTCGAACGCGGGCGTGAGGGAGTCGTGCAGCCGCCGTTCCTTCTCGGGGTCCACCGTGATCGTCGCCTCGGCCAGCTCCGCCAGGTGTCCGGTGCGCGGGGTCACCACCACGAGGAGGCCCTCGGGGTGCAGCACCCGCGCGTACTCCGTCTGGTTGCGTGGCGCGAAGACGTCCAGCACGACCGCGGCTGCGCCGTCGACGACCGGGAGGCGCTCGGTCACGTCCCCGACGACGGCCCCCGCACGCTCGTGGATGCGAGCGGCCCGTCGGATCGCGACCGCGGACAGGTCGAGCGCGACCCCGAGCCGCGAGACGGCCTCGAGCGCGTGCGCGAGGTACGTGCCCGGCCCGGACCCGACGTCGAGGACGACACCGGGCACGTCCACCGACGCGACCGCCCGGGCCACGGCCCGTTCGACCGGCGCGTAGTGCCCCCGCCCCAGGAATCGGAGTCGGGCGTCGACCATCTCCGGGGTGTCCGCCGTCAGCGCACGACGCTTCGCGGGCAGCAGCGTGAGGTGCCCCTGCTTGGCCTCGTCGAACCGGTGTCCGGTCGCACAGCCGACCTGGCCACCGTCGACACGGCCGACGGGCTCGGCGCAGACGGGGCAGGCGAGCATCGGCAGCAGGTCGTCACGCACCGGCCCAGCGTACGGGGCCTCGCTAGCCTGGCCGGATGTCGCTGCAGCAGCTCTTCGGCCTCGACGGACGCACCGCCCTGGTGACGGGAGGCAGTTCCGGCATCGGGCGAGCGATCGCCACCGCCCTCGCGGACGCCGGCGCACACGTGCTCGTCGCTGCCCGGACCGCGGCGACCATCGACGCCACCGTCGCTGCGATCCGGCAGGCGGGTGGCTCGGCCGACGGCATCGTCGCAGACCTGTCCACGCGCGCCGGAGCCCACGCCCTCGCCGACACTGCGGGCGATGTCGACGTGCTCGTCAACTCCGCGGGGATCAACCTGCGGCCGGCCATGGCCGACCTCGACGAGGACACCTGGGACGCCACGATGGCCGTGAACCTCGACGCGCCGTTCGTGCTCGGGCAGCGGCTCGCGCCCGGCATGGCGGCCCGCGGGTACGGTCGCATCATCGGCATCAGCTCCCAGCAGGCGCACCGACCCTTCGCCGCCAGCGGCGCGTACGGGGTCTCGAAGGCGGGCCTGGAGGCGCTGGCCCGGTCCCAGGCAGAGGCCTGGTCTGGGCACGGGGTCACCTCGAACATCCTCGTCCCCGGTTTCGTCCGGACCCCGCTCAACGAACGGCTCGGTGCCGACCCCGCGACCGTCGCCGCCCTCGCGGCACGGACCCTGGTCGGGCGGAACGGGCTCGCCTCGGACTTCGCTGCCGCCGCGGTGTTCCTCGCCGGCCCCGGTTCGGCGTACGTCACGGGGCAGTCGATCGCGATCGACGGCGGGTTCTCCGTGCACTGACCCCGGTACGGTCGGGGCATGGCCGTCATCCACCGTGCAGAACTCCGCCCGTCGAAGCTCGAGGCGCTCGCCGCCTGGCTGCCGGACCAGCCCTGGAGCGGGGTGTCCGCCGGCGACGACCTCGCGATCGCGGGGAAGTTCCGGTTCGACGACCCCGCGGGCGAGGTCGGCGTCGAGACGGTGCTCGTGCGCACCACGGACGGCCGGGTGCTCCAGGCACCGCTGACCTACCGCGGGGCACCGCTCGACGGCGCCGAGGCCTTCCTCGTGACCGAGATGGACCACTCCGTGCTCGGACGACGCTGGGTCTACGACGCCGTGGGTGACCCGGTGTACGCCGACGTCCTGCGCCGGGCGATCGCCACGGGCGGGCACGAGGCCACCCTCGAGCGCGCCGACGGATCCGGGGCGTGGGACGCCGAGGGGACGGCATCGGGCAGCGGGTCCGACGCCGACTCCCCCACCGTGACGACCGTGGACGCGCAGACCTCCGGCGCCCTGACCTCCGTCGCGACCGACCACGGGACGCTCGTCGTCGCCCGTGCCGTCGGGGCGGAGCTGCCCGCTGGTCGCACGCTCACCGGCAGCTGGTCCGACGGGACCGGCGTGCTCGCGGTCCTGGTGCCCTGAACCGGACCACCTGACGGCCGCGACGCCCGTGGCGGGGCCGAGCCGCGCCTCCCGTCCGTCGCTCGCGCCGATGCCGGTACGGACAGGGCCTGCCTGCCCGGGCACGCCGATGGCAGGATCGAGGGCGTGAAGACACTGGAGTTGCCACAGACGGACCTCACCGCCTCCGACGTCGTCGTCGGCCTGATGCGGATCAACGACATGAGCGACGAGGACATCCGCGCGCTTTACCGCGCCTCGCGCGACGCGGGCGTGACCATGTTCGACCACGCCGCGGTGTACGGCGGGTGGCACGGCTGCGAGGAGCGGTTCGGCTCAGCCGTCACCCTCTCCCCCGCCGAGCGCGCCGAGATCGTGCTGCAGACCAAGGTCGGCATCCGCCCGACCCCGAACGGCGCGTACTTCGACTTCTCGTACGAGCACATCATCGAGTCCGTGCACGAGTCCCTCACGGCGCTGCAGACCGACCACATCGACGTCCTGCTGCTGCACCGTCCCGACGCCCTCGTCGAGCCGGAAGAGGTCGCGAAGGCCTTCGACGAGCTGCACGCCGCCGGCAAGGTCCACCACTTCGGCGTCTCGAACCACACGCCGGGGCAGGTCGACCTGCTGCGCCGCTCGGTGCAGCAGCCGCTCGCGTTCAACCAGGTGCAGCTGAGCATCACGCACGCGAACGTCATCGCGCAGGGCGTCACGGCGAACATGGGCGGCCTCGACCAGTCGATCGACCGCGACAACGACATCCTCAACCACTCGCGCAGCAACGACATCACGCTGCAGGCCTGGTCGCCGTTCCAGAAGGGCTTCTTCGACGGCGTCTTCCTCGGCGACCGCGAGCACTACGCCGAACTGAACGACGTGCTCGAGGAGCTCGCGGCCGCGCACGGGGTCACCCCGACGGGCATCGCCGTGGCGTGGATCACCCGCCACCCGGCGCACTTCCAGGTCGTCCTCGGCACGACGAACCCGCAGCGCGTCCGGGACTCGGCCGCCGGGTCGGACGTCGTGCTCTCGCGCGAGGAGTGGTACCGCGTGTTCACCGCAGCGGGGCACACCGTCCCGTGAGCGGATCGGGCAGGGTGGGACCCGTGCTCCACGACCTCACCCTGCCCGTCACCCTCGTCGCCCGCTCCGGCCCGGTCACCGTCCGGGACGCCTCGCCCGACGACCTCGACGCCCTGATGGCGCTGCTGTCGGACGACCCGATCAGTGCCGCACGCGGGGACGTCGCCGCGCCGGAGGACGAGCCGCTGTACGCCGCCGCGCTCCGGGCGATCGTCGAGGACCCGGCGAACGCGCTCCTCGTCGTGACGGACGAGCGGGACGTCGTCGTCGGGACACTGCAGCTCACGCGGATCCCCGGGATGGCCCGGCGTGGATCCGCCCGGCTGCTCGTCGAGGCCGTCCGGGTGAGCAGTGCCGTGCGCTCGGGCGGGATCGGCAGCGCGGTGATGCGGTGGGTGGTCGACGTCGCCGCCCGGGAACTCGGGACGCCGCTCGTGCAGTTGACCTCGGACGCGGACCGGACGGACGCGCACCGGTTCTACGAGCGGCTGGGGTTCACGGGCTCGCACGTCGGGTTCAAGTACCGCGTGCCCGCCGGGCGCTGACGCGGCGCGGGGCCCGCGGTCGCGGCCCGCGGCCGCGGCCCGCGGCCCGCGGCCCGCGGCCCGCGGCCGCGGCCGCGGCTCGCGGCCGCGGCCGCGGCCCGCGGCCGCGGCGTCGCTTGCCGTCGCACAACCGAACGCGCGACGAACCGCGGTTCCGCGCGGTTCGTGGTGCGTTTGGTTGTGCGCAGCACGAGCGCTGCCGCGCGGGCGGCAGCGCGCGGCGCGGGCAGCAGCGCGCGGGGCGGGCAGCAGCGCGCGGGGCGGGCAGCCGCGCGGGGCGCGGCGCGCGGGCAGCAGCAGCGCCGCGCGGGCAGCGCGCGGGTCAGTCGGCGCGGGTGGGGGCGCTCGGGACCGCCACGTCCACGGGCGACACCCCCGCGGGGTCGGCCGACGCTCCGCCGACGACGTCGAACGTGATGCCGAGCTCGGCGGCCGACTCCTCGTCGAGCTCGAGGCCGTCTTCCTTCACCTGGTCCTCGGGGATGGCACGGCCACCGGACGGGTCCCACGAGTTCGCGATCGACATGCGCCCGAGCATGCCCGGTCCGCTTGGCAATCGCCCTGGAAGCGCGTCAGAGATCGTCCGGGTGCAGGCGGTCGCCGGCCTGCGGTCGCCGGAACACCGGACCGCCGCCGGCCTCGTCCTCGTCGTCGTGACGGACCGGCGAGACGCTCGGGTCGGCGGAGTGCTCGCCGACGTCGGCGCCGCGGTCCTCCTCGATCTGCAGCTCGTCCTCGTCGGAGCCGTCCACAGGGATCGAGCGGCCGTCCTGTTCGGGATCGAAGGGTGTGCTCATCGACATGGGCCGAGCATGCCCCCTCCCGGTGAACGGCGGGTCAACGCTGTCCGTCCGCCGCGATCAGCTCGAGCTGGGTGAGCGGCAGGTCGGAGACGGCCGTGAACGTGAAGGCCGTCCCGGAGCCCTGCAACCGGAACACCCGGGTCTGCCCGGCCCAGTCGAACACGGCGTCCTGCACGGCGACACGGGTGTCCCCGAGCGCGGCCTCCCACGAGTGGACCCCGGGTTCCGCCGCGGTGACCGTGTAGAGCGAGGTCGGGACGTCGGGGACGTCGAACGACACCGAGGTCCCCGCGGCGAGCACCGTGACCGTCCGCCCGGTGTCGTCGACGAGCGAGGAGGCGGGCGACGGGAGGTCGGCGGACGACAGGCCGACCGGCAGCAGGTCGACGGGGGTGTCCCGGTACCCGTGCACGTCGGACGCGGACACCGGGCGGGTGTCCGATGCCCAGCCCTGCGGCTCGGGCGACAGCGTGAACACGATCCGCGACGCCGACACCACCACCGAGTGGGGGATGCTCACCGACGTCCAGGGTGAGCCGTCGACCGTCACCGACGCGACGTACGCGCCCTCGGAGCCGTCGGCGACCTCGATGACGGTGGGCGCGCCTCCCGGCTGCTGCAGCACCGTCCTGCGGACCGACGGCGGCACGAGGACGTAGGTGCCCGTGGACGGCGCCAGCGGGTAGAGGCCGATCGTCGCGAAGACGTACCAGGCGCTCATCTCGCCGTTGTCCTCGTCGCCGGGGTAGCCCTGCCCGAGGTCGGACCCGACGAAGAGCCGGTGCAGCGCCTCGCGGACGATGCGGTGCGCCTCGTCGTGCCGCCCGGTGAACATCGGGAAGAACGGGATGTGGTGCGCGGGCTGGTTGGAGAGCCCGAGCATCCCCATCCGCACGTCGCGGGCCTCGGTCATCTCGTGGATCGGGAAGCCGTACGAGCCGGAGCGGACGGTCGCGCCGGTCTCCGGGGTGGTGAAGAACGCGTCGAGCGCGGCGTCGAAGCGGGACGGGCCGCCGTGCAGGTCGACGACGCCGGCGCCGTCGTGCGGAGCGGTGAAGGCGGTCCCCCACGCGTTCGTCTCGGTGTAGTCGTCGCCCCAGTCCCGCGGGTCGAACTCGGTGCCGACCCGCCACGACCCGTCGGGGTCGCGCCCGATGAAGAAGCCCCGTTCGGAGTCGAACACGTTCCGGTACTGCAGGGAGCGACGGGCGAACCACTCCGACTCGGCCTCGTAGCGGGCGAGGTCGGCGGGTGTCCGGGCGCGCGAGGCGAGCAGGCCCGCCATGACGGCGAGGCCCCAGTCGTTGATGGCTGCGTCGAGGGTCCAGCTCATCCCCTCGTGGGTCGCGGTGTCGACGTGGCCGCGGAAGGCACCCGGGAGGCTCCCCTTGCGTCCGACACGCTCGTCGCGCGGCGGGACGGTCGCGTTCCGCAGTGCGCTGCGGTACGCCTGCGCGAGGTCGAACCCGGTGACGCCCTTCACCGCGAGGTCCGCGAAGACGGTGTCGCTCGTGGTGCCGGTCATGCAGTCCTCGGCGCCGGGGGCACTCCACCGGGGCGTCCACCCGCCGTCGTGGTGGTGCTCGACGAAGCCCTGCGCGAGGTCGCCCGCCGTCTCCGGGGTGAGCAGGGCGAGCAGCGGCCAGGCGGTCCGGTAGGTGTCCCAGAAGCCGTTCGTGGTGGTGAACGGCCCGTCGACGACCTCGGGTCCGGGCTCGTCGCGGATCGGCTCGGCCTGCACGGAGCCGTACGGGGAGCGGTGCCGGGGGACCCCGTCGCGCGCGGTCTCGCCGGCACGGTTCGGGTAGAGGAACAGGCGGTAGAGCCCCGAGTACAGGCTCGTCAGCTGGTCGGGGGTCGCACCCTCGACGGAGAGCGTGGCGAGCTCGTCCGTCCAGAGCCGCTCGGCACGGGCGCGCATGGTGTCGAACGGGCCGGCGGCGTCGAGGTTCGCGCGGGCGTCCTCGAACGAGACCGTGGAGATCCCGAGCAGCACGTCGGTGCCCTCGGCCTGGTCGGACAGCGACAACCAGCCGCGGAGCTGCTGCTCGCCGACGGTGGTGTGGTCGGCCGTCACTCCGGGGACCCGGACGTGCACGAAGTGGGGCGGGGTGCCCGGACGGTCGTCGAGCAGGGCCTCGACCACGGCGGTGCCGTCCGTGACCGTCACCGAGACGTCCGAGACCCGGCCGTGGTGGTCGAGCACGATGCTCCGGGTGCCGGTGAACCGGAAGCCGAGGGCGAACTCCCCCGCGGTCATCTCGGCCGTGACGCCCTCGTCGAGGTCGACCCGGTAGCGGTGCGGACCGTCCTGCTCATCGTCGTGGTCGAAGCCGAGGGCGCGGGCGGCCCGGTCGGGATCGGGGGTGTCGAGCGGGGAGGGCATGACCTGGAAGACGCCCCGGTCCCCCATCCACGGTGACGGGATGTGGCTCGTCGCGAAGGCCTGGATCGCCGGGCGGACCCGGCCGGTCGCGTCGGTGCGGTCGTGCTCCTGGTAGGCGTACGGCCAGCGGTTGCTCGAGGCGTCCGTCATGGGCAGGCCGAAGACCCCGCCGTGCGGGATGCCGACCAGCGGGGCGTTGTTGCCGCGGGAGAACCGGGATGACGCCTGCGTGCCGCGGGTCGTGCGGACGTGGTCGAGCGGGGTGCGCGGGACGGGGCGCGCGGGACCGATGCGGACGGCGTCGAGCCAGCCGCGGAGGTGCGGGCGCGACCCGTCTGCGGTCGT
This sequence comes from Curtobacterium sp. NPDC087082, assembly GCF_044745045.1. NCBI lineage: Bacteria > Bacillati > Actinomycetota > Actinomycetes > Micrococcales > Microbacteriaceae > Curtobacterium > Curtobacterium sp. NPDC087082. The sequence goes on from NZ_JBIUZN010000002.1 coordinate 414,967, forward strand.
GGGGTGCGGGGCGGAGCCGAGCCGCGCCTCCAGGCGGTCGACGACCCGGCCCGCGAGCGGCGTGAGGTCCACCGCCCGACGGTTCCACTGGTCGACCCACTGCTTGCGCGCGGCGTCCTGCGCCTCCGGCGTGAGCGTGTCGCCGTACTGGTCGCGCGCCGCGTCGCTCAGCCGCGTGCCGTCGGTGCAGACCAGGTCGAGCGCGAACGCCGTCGCGTCCCAGAAGTGCGGCAGGTCGTCCTCGGTGGGTTCCGTCGCACCGTCCGGCAGCACGCGCTCCGGGAACCACACCCACGAGAGTTCGTCACCCGACTCGATCGTCCGACCGGCGAACTCTGGGACGACCGCGGCGGCGACGTGCTCCCCCGCGGGTCGTTCGACCAGCCAGCCCTCCGCCGAACCGAAGCCGACACCGTTCCGCGCGGCGACGGCCGTCGTCGGGCCACCGCTCCGTTGCAGTTCTCGCACCGGCCCAGCGTATTTGGTCCACCGTCTGGAGGAAAACCCTCGGCGTGTCAGCCCCGGTTGTGCCCCGGTGCGTTCGCCGAGTTCCCGGGACCGGAGCTGCCTGGACCGCTCGTGTCGACGGCCGGGTCGGCGCCGTCCTGCGGGGCCTGCACGGGGTTGGACGCCGGGCTCGACGGCTGCGGCCCCACCGAGGGGTCGTCCGCCGGATCGCTCGGCTGTGCCGGCTCGGACGGCTGCTCGGCCGGTTCGGACGGCTGCTGTGCGGGCTCGGACGGCTGCTCGGCCGGTTCGGAGGGCTGCTCAGCCGGCTCGGACGGCTGCTCCGCCGGCTCACTCGGCTGCTGGTCGTCGGTCGAGGGCGAGCTCGACTCGGTCGGCACCGGCGTCGACCCGTCGTCCCCGTTCAGGGCGAACACGGCGACGACGATGCCGGCGAGCACGAGCACACCGATCACCACGGCGGCGATGATCGGCCCGCGTCGGCGCCGAGGTCGGTCGTCCGGAGCCGGGGCCGGGGGGGCCGCGACCGGGCCACGGGGGCCTCCGGCACGGCCGACCGCGCCGGTCGCGCCGTCCGCACTGCGGCCCCCCTGCGCGCCGAGCACCGTGGTCGCGACGTCGTCGGAGGCGTTCGGCCGCTGCGCGTCCAGGACACGCGTCGCGTCGTCGGTGCCGCCGGGCTGCGCGGTCGGCATGGCTCGCGTGGCGTCGTCGGCCCCGGAGGCGCGACTCGCCGGCATCGCCTGCGTCGCCTCGTCCGCACGGGCGGCACCCGCAGCGCCCGCCGCCGCGGCACCGGCCGCCGCACCCGCCACGGCCGGCGTGACCGTGCCGGGACCGCCGGGGAGGAGCTGCGTGGCCGGAGCGGCGTCGTCGTGGCCGAGCGCACGGAGTCGCTGTGCGGCCTCGGCCGCCGAGGGCCGGTCCGCCGGGTCCTGCGCGGTCGTGACGTGCAGGAGCGTGCGCCAGGCAGTGGGCAGGTGCGGGTCGATCTCCGGACCGCGGGTGAGGCGAGCGGTCGCGGACTCGACCGCGCTGCCCGGGAACGGCTGCTTGCCGGTGAGCGCCTCGAGGAGCATGAGGCCGAGCGCGTACACGTCGGCCTTGCCGGTGATCGGCTGCGCCAGGACCTGCTCCGGTGCGATGTACGCCGCCGTGCCCATCACCGTGCCGGTCTGGGTGGCCCGGGCGCCGTCCCGCAGCAGGGCGATGCCGAAGTCGGCGAGCTTGACGTGGACGCCGTCGCTCTCGAGCAGCACGTTCGCCGGCTTCACGTCGCGGTGGACGATGCCCTGCGCGTGCGCCGCCGCGAGGCCGTCCGCGACTTGCGCCCCGACACCGGCGGCGGTGGCACGGTCGAGCGGCCCCTCGCGCAGTCGCGTCGCGAGGTCGCTGCCCGGGACGAGTTCCATCACGAGGTACGAGTCGCCGTCGACGTCGTCGAGCGCGGCGTCGTACAGGGTCACGAGTGCCGGGCTGCGGAGCGCCGCGAGGGTCTGGATCTCCGCCTCGGCACGGGCGCGTTCGCCGTGGTCGACCGCTCCGATGCGGAAGACCTTGACCGCCACCTCACGCCCGAGCTGCTCGTCGACCGCCCGGTAGACGGAGGCCATGCCACCGTGCCCGAGCGTTCCCGTGACGCGGTACCGACCGCCGAAGACCCGTTCTTCCATGCGGGGCAACCTACCGGGACGACCTGACGGGTCGCGCACCGCGGCGGAGCGCCGTGAGGTAGAGGCGGTGCGCGGTGATCACCAGCGCCAGCCAGGCGAGCCCGAGCGCCCACGCCGCCAGGACGTCGGTCAGCCAGTGGTGGCCGAGGAACACCCGCGAGATGCCGACCGACACGACGAAGAAGGTGCCGGCGACGATCGTCAGCACCCGGGTCACGAGCTTCGACTGCCGGAGGAGCAGCAGGTACACGATCGTCCCGACGATGACGGTCGCGTTGAGCGTGTGCCCGGACGGGAACGACGGCGAGTGCTCGTACGGCGGGACGGCATCGCGCAGCGGCGGGCGGGCACGGCCGATGAGGTCCTTGCCCGCGACCGTCATGAGCAGGGACCCGCCCGCGGCAGCGACGAGCAGCACGAGGGGCGTCCAGGCACGACGCTGGATCGTGAACCCGACGAGGAACCCCAGGGCGACGATCGGCATCCCGATGGTGCCGGCGACGTCCGTCCACCAGGTCACGAGGGTGTCGGCCGTCGGCGACCGGAGCGTGAGCATCCAGTCGAGCACGGGGCGGTCGAGCACGGCGACGTCGTCGGCCTCGCGCACGGCGTCGTAGACCTCGGAGGCCGCCCAGGTCGCGGTCACGGCGACCCCGATGCCGATCGCGAGGGTGACCACGAGCAGCGGGAGCGCGCCCCATCGGTGGCCGAGCGCTGCCCAGCCGTCCGCGGACGCCCGGCCGGCGCGGGTGCGCCACGTCGTGAGGTCGACGTCGCCGACGCGTTGGTCGGGGGCCTCGGGGTGATCGGTCTGCATCGACCCACCCTGCCCGAGTCCCGGTGTGCGGGTGCGGTGCGCCCGGGCGCCGCCGGTGCGCCGGGCACCGGGCGCGCAGGTGCGCCGGGCACCGGGCGCGCAGGTGCGCGGCGTCAGTCCTTCGCGGCGCCGTAGTCGTCGACGACCGCCACCGAGAGCGGGAACACCACCGGGAAGTCGCGGAACAGCAGCCGCCCGGCATCGGCAGCGGCGGCCCGGATCTGCTCGGCCACCCACTCGGCGTGCTCGGCCGGGGTGTGCACCACGATCTCGTCGTGCACGAAGAACACCAGGTGCGGGCCGTCCGTCACCGGCCCCCGGAAGCGCTCGGCGAGCCGCGAGCGCAACGAGCCCATCCACGCGAGCGCCCACTCGGCAGCGGTGCCCTGCACGATGAAGTTCCGGGTGAACCGCCCCCAGCTCCGTGCCCGCGACTCCACCGCCCGCTGCATCGCCGGCGTCCCCTCGACCGTGTAGGCCTGGTTCCGCGCCGCGAACCAGGAGGCGTCCGGCACCGGTGACGTCCGGCCGAGCAAGGTCGTCACGGGTTCGCCCCGCTCCCCCGCCCGGGCTGCCCGGCTGACGAGTCCGAGGGCAGCAGGGAACGCCCGCTCGAGCCGCGGGACGAGCCGCCCGCCCTCGCCCTGGGTCGCCCCGTACATCGCGCCGAGCATCGCGCCCTTGGCCTGCTGCCGGGTCTCGACCGCGCCGGAGGCCACGACGCCGTCGTACAGGTCGCGCCCGTCGCCGGCCGCCGCCATCGCCCGGTCGCCCGCCATCGCCGCGAGCACCCGGGGCTCCAGCTGCGCCGCGTCGGCCACCACGAGCTTCCACCCGTCGTCCGCGACCACGGCGGCGCGGATGCCCTTCGGCAGCTGCATCGCTCCCCCGCCGTCGGCCGCCCATCGCCCGGTGACGACCCCGCCGACCAGGTACTTCGGGTGGAACCGACCGTCGTGCACCCACTCGTCGAGCCAGGTCCAGCCGTTCGCGGTCAGCAACCGCGCGAGCCGCTTGTACTCGAGCAGCGGTTCGATGACCGGGTGCTCGATCTCCTGCAGCTCCCACTTCCGCGTGCTCGTGACCATGAGGCCGGCCCGGCGCAGGGACTTCAGGACGTCGGCGGGCGAGTCCGGGTTGAGCGACGGGTCACCGAGCCGCTCGCGCACGACGGCAGCGATCTCCTCGAGCCGCCGAGGGCGCACGCCGTACGGCACCCGCGGTCCGAGCGCGTCCTCGAGCAGTCGTTCGTGCACGTCGGCGCGCCAGGGCAGCCCGGCGTGGAGCATCTCCGCCGCCACGAGCGCGCCGGCGGACTCCGCCGTCACCAGGAGCCGCAGCGCACCCGGCGCGGTCGACGACGCGACCGCGTCGAGCTGCGCCCGCAGCTCTGCCACCGGGTCCAGCTCGTCGTCGGGAGGCGACACGTCGAAGAGCGCGTCGTCGAAGAGGCGGGCGTGCGTCGGGCGGGTGACCCGCGCCTCCTGGACGGCGGCGTCCCACGCGTCGACGGGCGCGGCGGCGAGCGCGGTGGCCCGTGCCGCGAGGGCCGATCGCAGGATGCGGCGGCACAGGCGCAGGTCGATGCAGCGCCCGACCCGGCCGCCGGCCGCGAGCACGGCCGGGTACCAGCGCGCGGTGTCGTCCCACACCCAGCGCACGTCGGGCGCGTCCCGGGACGCGACGAACGCCGGGAGGCGCGGCTCGTCCACCCGGATCGGCTCGCCGTCTGCGGTCCCCGCGTCGGTCAGGGGCGTCGCGAGGACGCCGCCGTCGACGCGGCGGAGGACGAGGTGCACGGAACGATCATGCCGTGCGCCACCGTCAGTCGAGCTCGACGACCTCCGCGCCGGGCGCGTTCTGCTGCACGGAGGCGATGCCGTTCTTCGCACCCGCCTTCGAGGCGTACCCCTCGGACGTGGCGATGACCTCGCCGTTGCCCGCCTTGAGGTGGAAGCGGTACTCCCCCTTGGCGTCGGTCCAGATCTCGAACTTGCCGGCCATGTCGACTCCTCGCGTCGATCCGATGGTGCCCGTTGTCCGCGGAACGCGGTCTGCTCCGCACGCTACTGGCCGGGACCGGATCGCGGAAGCCTCAAGCCGCGGTGTTCGCGTCCCCGTCACCGCGGGGTCGCTGCGAGGTCCCGCCGCCGGGGCGGACCGCGGCGCTGTCGGAGACGTCGATGCGGACGTCGCCGTCCTCGGCGCGGGACACCTCGACCCGTGGGTCGGCGTCGTGCTCGTCGGAGCCGGACATGCGTCGGAAGGTGTCCTGGCGGCGTTCTTCGAAGGACATGTCGACACCGTCGTCGAGGTGGTCGCGGTCGGGCTTCGTCATGGGAGGGACGGTACGCCCGGGGTGCTGGCACCGTGTCGGGCGGCTCCGGACGATCGCGCTCCGGGCGGTCGCCCCGGGTCGGCGACCCGGATCGTCCCGGTGCGGGCCGTCCAGTGCTCGTCCGACCGCCACCGGGCTGCGACCCCGGCGGCGAGGCGGCCGGAAGGGATCGACCCGCGTGACACCGCCGAGCGGGCGTCGGGCAGCGTCGTGCCGAGGACGAACTTCGCGACACCGCCGTCCCCTTCGGCGGCGTCAGCGGACGAGGTCGGTCCCAGTTCGAAGCGGCGGGCGAACCGTACGAGGTTCGCGTCCGGGCCGAGCACGTCGGCGAGCCCGGGGTCGAGGATCCACGAGCGGCACTGCCACCAGCCGGCCACGTGCGCCGGTGCCACGGCACGGAGGAGCGCAGGCGCTTCGTCGAACGATCGGTCGCACGCGGGGGCGTCGAGGGGACCCGTCTCGGGGACGTGGACGCCCCAGGCCGCGGAGCCGTCGGCCGCCGTGTCGCCGATCTCGAACTGGAGGCGCCCCACCGTCACCACGCGGGCGGTGAGGACCGCGCAGAACCAGTCCAGACCGGTTCCCCGGAGGCCGTACCGCGCGAGCTTGCGGTCGACGTCCGCGATGCTGTCGGCCGCTTGGTCGGCCGAGGCGCCGTGGGCACGGAACCAGGCCGCCGTCCGGGGTCGGACGGCGCGGAGGACGTCGACGATCGCGCTGTCGGGCAGACCGCGGACGGTCGACTCGAGTGCGGCGGCCAGCTCTCCCGGGTCGGGGACGGTCCCGATCGCCGCGGCGAGGAGCTCGGTCCCGTCGTGCACGATCCGGTCGTGGTCGGGCCGGTCGTGGTCGGGCCGGTCGTGGTCGGGCGTCACTTCAGTCCGGACGCGGCCAGGCCGTCGATCACGCGGCGTTGCAGCACGACGAACATGATCAGCACCGGTGCCATGGCCATGAGGCTCGCGGCCATGAGCACGGGGTAGTCGATCGTGCGGTCGCTGGAGAGGGTCGCGAGGCCTGCGGCGAGCGGCATGTCCTCGGCACGGGTCGATACGACGAGCGGCCAGAGCAGCTCGTTCCACGACCAGAGGACCGTGGTGATCGCCAGCACGCTGATCGACGGGCGGGCCAACGGCAGCATGATGCGCCAGAAGGTCTGGAACGGGTTCGCGCCGTCCATCCGAGCGGCTTCCTCGAGCTCCGGGGGGAGGTTCAGGAACGCGGTCCGCATCAGGAACGTCCCGAAGGCACTGAACAGCCCCGGTGCGACGATGCCCATCAGGGTGTCCAACCATCCGAGCCCCTGCACGATCTGGTACTGGGAGATCAGGTACACCTGCGACGGGACGAGCAGGATCGACAGGACGATCGCGAGCAGGATCGCCCGGCCGCGGAACCGCATGCGGGCGAACGCGTAGCCGGCGAGGGTGCAGAGCACGATCTGCGCGAGCGTCCGGATGATCGTGACCATCACCGACGTCCCGAGCTGGCTCAGGAACGGCAGGCGTTCGAACACCTGCGCGTAGTTCTGCCACTGCAGCTCCCCCGGCCAGAACGTCGGTGTGACGGACTGCACCTGCGCGTTCGTCGACAGGGACATGATGATCTGCCAGAGGAACGGGAACGCCATGACGAACCCGCCGACGCCGAGGACGACGTGGATCCACCAGTGGCTGCCGCCGCGGCGCCCCGGCCGGCGGCCGGTCCTGGTCGGTGTGACGGTGGCGGTCATGCCTGGACCCACTTCCGCTGGAACCGGAACTGCACGAGCGTGACGATGCCGATGAGGACGAAGATCACCATCGCGATCGCCGCCGCGAAGCCCTTGTCGTTGTCGATGAAACCGGCGCTGTAGAAGTAGAAGACGAGGGACATCGTCTTCGGGATCACCGGGTTGGTGCTGCCGAGGATCGCGTAGAGCAGGTCGAACAGCTGGAAGCTCGAGATGGTCGTGACGATCACCACGAAGAAGATGCTCGGGCTGAGGAGCGGCACCGTCACCGACCGGAACTGCCGCCAGCGAGAGGCGCCGTCGAGCTCGGCTGCCTCGTACAGCTCGGGCGGGATGTCCTTGAGGCCGGCGCCGAGGATGATCATCGAGAACCCGAGCGAGGACCACAGCCCGACGAGGCTCACCGCGACGAGTGCGAAGCCGGGCGTCGAGATCCAGTACGGCCCATCGATCCCGAACAGCCCGATGAACCAGTTCACGATGCCGTAGTCGCCGTTGAACATGATCCGCCAGACGAGTGCGATCGCGGCGGGCATGGCGACGTAGGGCAGGAAGAAGAGCACACGGTAGAACTGCGCGAACCGCAGGCCCGGGGTGTTGAGCAGACTGGCGAGCCAGACCGCCACGGGGATGCCGAGCAGGACGATCACGGTGTAGATCACCGTGTTGAGCAGCGACTGGTAGAGCTGCGGATCGGAGACCAGCCGGACGTAGTTCGCGATGCCGGAGAAGGTGGCGCCGCCGAACACACCCCAGGTGGTGAAGGAGTACCAGAACGTCTGGATGATCGGCCAGATGTAGAACGTCCCGACGCCGACGAGCAACGGGAGGACGAACAGCCACGGCCAGAACCCGTCGGTCCGGTGCGCCCGAGGTCTGGTCGTGCCGGCGGACGGACGCCGGGAGCCCGGGGCCCCGGGCCCGGACGCGCGCTGCGCCCGGGCCGGGGCGTCCGAGGTCGGGTGTCGCTCGGTGTGGATCGTCACGGTGTGGGGCTCACTGTTCCTTGGTGAGGGCGGCGTCCATCTTCTGCGCGAGCTGCTTCGCCACGTCGTCGACCGGGGTCGATCCGTCGAAGGCACTCGGCAGCAGGTTCGTCTCGAGGGTGTTCCACGCCGCCGTGTTCTTCGAGACCGGGAGCGGCTTGGCGTAGTCCACCGCGTCGAGGAAGACCTGCAGGTCGGCGTCCGGCATCGTCTTCGTGAAGGCGCTCTGCGTGCCCTCGTACGCCGGGATCACCGCACCCATGTCGCCCTGTTGCTGCTGGGCCTGCTTGCTCGCGAGGTAGACCTGGAGCGCCTGTGCAGCGGCCTTGTTCTTCGTGTTCGCGGAAACGACGTTGGAGACACCGTGGATGACCGTCGCCTGCTCCTTGCCCTTGGGGAGCGGGTACACGACGACGTCCTTCTCGAGGTCGGTGCCGGTCAACGCGGAGCGGAACCAGCTGCCGCCCTGGTACATGGCGAGCTTGCCCGAGGTGAACCACTGGTCGGCGGTGGTGTCGGTCAGCTGCTTGATCGAGGGCGACGCCCCGGACGCGATGAGGTCGGTCCAGAACTGCAGCCCGGCCTCGGCGGCGGCGGTGTCGTACTCGGACTTCGTGCCGTCCGCGTCGATCACGTTCCCACCGGCCTGGAAGATCGTGTCGTAGTAGGTGGTCTGTCCGTCCATGCCGCCGGCCGCGCCGTACGCGCCGTCGGCCGTGAGCTTCTCGGAGAGCTCGGCTCCGGTCTTCTGGAAGTCGTCCCAGGTCCAGTCCTTCGAGGGCATGGCGACCCCGGCCTTCTCGAAGAGCGCCTTGTTCATCCAGACGCCGATGGTGTCGAAGTCCTTGGGGACGCCGTACTGGGTCTTGTCGTACGTGTACAGGTCGTTGAGGGCGGACGAGTACTTCGCGGGGTCGATCGCGCCGGCCTCGACCTCACCGGTGATCGGCGCGAGCTTGCCGTTCGCCGCGTAGAGCTGGAAGTTCGGGCCGTTCATCCAGAACACGTCGGGCAGGGTGTTGCTCGAGCCCTGCGTCTGCAGCTTCGTCCAGTAGCTGGCGAACGGGGTCACGTCCACGTTGACCTTGATGTCCGGGTACTCCTCGTTGAAGCCTTCGAGGTTCGCCTTGATCGCCTTGACCTGGTTCTCGTCCCAGACGGCGTACGTCAGGGTCGCCTTGGTGTCCTTGGCGGCCTTCTCGTAGTCGCCGCCGGCGCTGGAGGCGCCGGAGGACGTGCTGCAGCCGGCGAGGAGCACGGCTGCGCCGATCGCGGCGACGGCGCCGAGGAGCGCACGGCGACGGCCGCGGCCCTTGGCAGAGGTGGGTGCGTGCATCGGGTGTCCTTTCGCGAGTCCGTCAGCGGGTGACGGCCGGGGTGGGGTCGGTGAAGTGGGCGATCGTCGCGGCCGCGAGCGGCGGGACGTCGATGGGGACGGAGCCGTTCCGGAGCGACCGGGTCGCGAGCGCTCCTGCGGCGACGGCGGCACGGGCCGCGATCGGCGAGAGGGTCGTCGGCTCCCCCAGCGCGACGTGCCGGAGGAACTCGGTCATCGTGAGGAGGTCGGCATCGGCGTGGCCGGCGGCGACCCCGTCGATCGGGTACTCGCGGTCCCCCGCGACGTCCCAGCCGCGACGACGGCTCCAGACCTTCACGACGCCACCGCCGGTGTCGCCGATGTTCTCGAGCCGTCCCTCGGTCCCGATGACCGTGTAGTTGCGCCAGTAGTCCGGCGTGAAGTGGCACTGCTCGTAACTCGCCTGCACACCGTTGTCGAGGGTCATCATCACCATCGACACGTCCTCGACGTCGACGACGGGGTTCAACCCGGTCTGCTCGAGGGGCGGCCAGTTGTCGAGGGAGAACCAGTCCCCCATGAGCTTGCCGCTGCGGTCGCGACGGTCGGTGACGTCGCCGTAGACCGACAGCGACCCCATGCCGACGACCCGCGCGGTGTCCCCACCGCCGAGCGCGTGGATGACGTCGAGGTCGTGGCTGGCCTTCTGCAGGAGCAGGGAGTTCACCTTGGTGCGGTCGGCGTGCCAGTCCTTGAAGTAGTAGTCGCCGCCGTTGCCGACGAAGTGCCGGCACCAGACCGCCTTGACCTGGCCGATCTCCCCGCGGTCGACGATCTCGCGCATCAGCCGCACGACCGCGGCGTGACGGAAGTTGTGCCCGACGTACAGCGGCGTGCCGGTCTCCGCAGCGGTGTCGAGGACGGCATCGGCGTCCTCGACCGTGATGGCCATGGGCTTCTCGAGGTAGACCGCGATGCCGGCGCGGAGCAGGTCGATCGCGATCGCGGCGTGCGTCCAGTCGGGGGTCGTCACGATCGCCGCGTCGACGACCCCGACGAGTCCCCCGTGGTGCTCGACGACGAGGGCGTCCGGGTACTCGGCCCGGGCACGCTCGCGCCCCTGCTCGGTGACCTCGGCGACGGCGACGACCCGCGCCTCCAGGTCGGGAGCGGCGGCAGCCGCCTCGGCCACGTGGCGGGCGATCGCCGCACGCTGCCCCATGCCGACGATGCCGACCCGTAGTGGTCGTCCTGTCAACGCGTCACCCATGCTCATCTCGCTCCCTTGCGTGATTGTGACGCCCATGATGCCGAATCGATCATGAATGCACAATAGGCGCTCAACGAACGCTCATGGGGAGGGTGTGGATGGTTTTACACGATCGAAACGTCGTGCACAGACCTACGCCGGGGAGTCCCCCGGAGGACTCGTCCGCTCAGTCGGCGACGACGAGCTCCACACCGGCACTGGCGAGCTCCGCGGCGAACGCCGACGGGACGGGCTGGTCGGTGACGAGTGCGTCGATCCGGTCGAGCGGACAGATCCGCGCGAAGGTCGCCCGTTCGATCTTGGTCGAGTCGGCGACCACGATCACCCGGCGCCCGACGGACGCGAAGTGCCGGCTGACCTCCGCCTCGCCCTCGTGCATGGTCGTGGCGCCGTACTGGCCGCTCAGCCCGTCGACACCGAGCACGACCACGTCGAGCGCGAACTCGTCCAGGGTGTCCCGGACGAGCGGGCCCACGAGCTCGTAGGACTGCCGCCGCGCGACGCCGCCCGTGACCACGATCTTGACGTTGGCGCGGACCGACAGCTCGTACCCGATGTTCAACGCGTTGGTGACGATCGTCACCCCGTACTCGCCGTCCGCCCGGGTGAAGCGCTCGCTCTTGCCGAGCTCACGGGCGACCTCGGTCGTCGTCGTCCCCCCGTTCAACCCGACGGTGTCGCCGGGCTGCACCAGCCGCGAGGCGGCGCGGGCGATCGCGGTCTTCGCCTCGGCCTGACGGGCGATCTTGTACTGCAGTGGCAGTTCGTAGCCTGCCCCGAGCGCCGCGGCACCGCCGTGGGTGCGGGTGACCAGGCGCTGGTCCGCCAGCGTCGCGAGGTCGCGTCGGGCGGTCGCGGGCGAGATCCCGAGCAGCTCCCCGATCTCGGCGATCGACACGTTGCCGCGTTCGCTCACCAGTTCGAGCAGGGCGTTGAGCCGCTGTTGAGGGGTCATGTCGGCCATCTTATGGCGTTACCGCGCACCCCTGATGATCGGGAATGACGTTTTGCTATTCCATCGCGCACGATCGCTCGCTACGCTTCCTCATCATCGATCACCCGGATCGAACCGGACCGGAAGGCACCCATGACCGACACCTTCGTGAGCGCAGAACTGACGTCGCAGCCGGAGACGTGGCGCGCTGCCGCCGCGCTCCTCTCGTCGTTCGAGGCGTCGCTCCCCCAGCCCGGAGAACGCGTGGCCGTGGTCGGCTGCGGGACGAGCTGGTTCATCGCGATGAGCTACGCCGTCGCCCGTGAGCAGGCGGGTCTGGGCGTGACGGACGCCTTCGCCGGTTCGGAGTACCCGATCGGCCGCGACTACGACCGGGTCGTGACGATCAGCCGGTCGGGCACCACGACCGAGATCGTGGACCTGTTGCAGGCCCTGCGCGGTCGACGCACCGTGCTCGTCACCGCGGTCCCGGACAGCCCGGCCGCCGCCGTCGCCGACGTCGTCGTGGCACTGCCCTTCGCGGACGAGCGCTCGGTCGTGCAGACGCGCTTCGCGACGACCACGCTCGCGCTCCTCCGTGCGTCGATCGGTGACGACGTGGACGCCCTCGCAGTACAGGCCGAAACCGCCCTCGGCCTCCCGATCGACGACCTCCTCGATGCTGAGCAGGTCACCTTCGTGGGCCGCGGTCCGGCGGTCGGCCTCACGTTCGAGGCCGCCCTCAAGACGCGCGAGGCAGCGCAGTTCTGGGCGGAGTCCTACCCCGCCATGGACTACCGGCACGGTCCGATCGCGATCGCCCAGCCCGGCCGACTCGTCTGGTCGCTCGGAACCGCGCCGGAAGGGCTCGCGGACGAGGTCGCTGCGACCGGTGCGCGCTTCGTCCAGCACGACCTCGACCCGATCGCCGGGCTCGTCGTGGTGCACCGGTTCGCGGTCGCCCTCGCCGAGGGACGCGGCCTCGACCCGGACAACCCCCGCTCGCTCACCCGTTCGGTCATCCTCACCTGATGCGCGGTGCAGGCGCGGTGCTCGGGGTCGACGTCGGCGGCACGGGCATCAAGGCCCGACTGACCGGCGCCGACGGACTCGTCCTCGACGAGACCCGCGTCCCGACGCCGCGCGGCGACACCGACGCGACGATGCTCGCCACCGTCGTGGCGGAGCTCGCCGAACGGGCGCTGCGCCGTGGCGACCTCGATGCGGTGGGCCTCGTGACGCCGGGTGTCGTGGACGACGGGGCCGGCACCGTCGTCCTCGCGGTGAACCTCGGGTGGCGGGACGTCCCGGTGCGGGACCGGGTCCGGGCCGAGTTCGCCGCACGGGGGATCGGCGTCCCGCTGGCCTTCGGACACGACGTGCGTGCCGGCGCCCTGGCGGAGACCTCCGGCGCGGCACCGGCGCTCACCCGTGGTTCCGTCGCCTTCGTCCCGGTCGGCACCGGACTCGCGAGTGCCCTCGTCGTCGACGGCGTGGTCGTCGCGGGCGGCGGTTGGGCGGGGGAGATCGGACAGGTCCGGATCCCCGCCGGGCCGCACGCGGGGCGCCGCGTCGAGGAGATCGCGTCCGCAGGGGGAGTCGCCCGTCGGTCGGGCTCCACCTCGGCACACGAGGCGATGCTCCGCGTCCGCGCCGGGGACCCGGTGGCCACCAGGGTCTGGCACGAGTGCATCGACGTGCTCGCGGACGCCCTGGCGTGGACCACGACGGTCGCCGGCTGCCACACGATCATCGTGGGCGGGGGACTGGCCGAGTCCGGCCCGCTGCTGTTCGATCCGCTCCGGACCGCCCTCGTCGAACGGCTCCCGGGGTTGCGCGTCCCGGTCCTCGCCCCGGCACGGCACGGCGATGCGGCCGGTGCCATCGGTGCCGGGCTGTTGGCGCGCACGGCGCTCGACGCCGAGGTGCACGCATGAGCACCCTGGTGCGTGCGCGGCGGATCCTCACCGCGACGCACGACCTCCACGACGGGTGGCTGGCGGTCGACGACGCCGGCTCGGTCCTCGAGAGCGGATCCGGGACGCCCCCGCGGACCGACACCGCGGTGACGATCGAGGGAACGCTGCTGCCGGGGGCGGTCGACCTGCACGCCCACGGGGCGCTCGGGCACGACTTCGCCACGGCCACGACGGACGGTGCCGCGCTCGCTGCGGGCCACCACCGCGCACGCGGGACGACGTCGCTCATCGCGTCCGTCGCGACGGGCCCGGTCGCCGAGACGATCGCAGCACTCGGACGCCTCCACGTCCTCGTCGCCGAGGGCACGCTCGCCGGGCTCCACCTCGAGGGACCGTGGCTGTCACGCGCGCGCCGCGGTGCCCACCGGTCGGACCTCCTGCACGCACCGGACCCGGCGGAGCTCGACGGCTTCCTCACAGCGGCGGACGGCGCGCTCCGGATCGTCACGCTCGCACCGGAACTCCCCGGAGCGATCGACGCCGTCGGCCGCCTCGTCGACGCCGGTGTCGTCGTCGCGATCGGTCACACCGATGCCTCCGCCGACGAGACGCGCGCGGCGATCGACGCCGGTGCCACCCTCGTCACGCACCTCTTCAACGGCATGCCCCCACTGCACCACCGCCGGCCGGGCCCGGTCGGCGTCGCCCTGACCGACGACCGCGTCCTGGTCGAGTGCATCGTCGACGGGCACCACCTCGATCCCGCGGCGGTCGAACTCGTGCGGCGAGCCGCGCCGGACCGCCTCGTGCTCGTCTCGGACGCGATGGCCGCCACGGGCTGCGGCGACGGCGAGCACGCGATCGCGGGTTCGGCGGTCTCGGTCCGTGACGGCGTCGCGCTACTCACCGACGGCTCGTCCCTCGCCGGCAGCACCATCACCGTGCAGGACGCCGCCCGACGGCTCCTCGACGGTGGCACCCCGCTGCCCGAGGTCGTCGCGGCGACGTCGGCGCGACCGGCACGCCTGCTCGGTCTCCCGTCGCCGCTCTCGGTCGGCGCTCCCGCCGACCTGCTCGTGATCGACGAGGGCCCCAGCAGTGCCGCGCGGTCGGAGCCCTGGCGCGTCCTCGACCTGCAGACGACCGCGGCGGTGCACCGGTGATCCTCATCGTGACGCCCAACCCGGCGGTGGACGTGACGTACCGTGTCGCCCGTCAGCACGTCGGGACGACGCAGCGCGTCCTGGACGTCGCCCGTCGTCCGGGTGGCAAGGGCCTCAACGTCGGGCGGGTGCTCGACGCGGTCGGGATCCCGTCCCGCGCCGTCCTGCCGCTCGGCGCGGCTCCCGGTCGGTGGATCGCCGACGGCCTCGACGCCCTCGGTCTCACGCACGTCGACATCGCGGTGACGGGGGAGACCCGCACCACGGTCACCGTCGTCGACGACGTCGCGCACCCGACGATGTTCGGCGAGCCCGGACCCGAGGTGACCACCGACGAGTGGGTCGCCGTCACGGACGTGATCGGTCAGCAGCTCGACGGCGACGTCGAGTTCCTCGTCGTCTCGGGGTCCCTGCCGCACCGCGCCGATCCGGGCGTCGTCGCGGACTGGGTGGCCGCCGCTCGGATGCGCGGGGTGCCGAGCCTCGTCGATTGTCCGGGTGGTGCGCTCCTCGCGGCCGCCGACGCCGGGGCGACGATCTGCAAGCCCAACCGCGACGAACTGCTCGAGGCGACCGGCGCCGACGACGAGCGGAGCGGCGCCCTGCAGCTGCTCGACCGTGGCGCGGGCGCCGTCGTGGTGTCCCGTGGCGCGGACGGTCTGGCGGCACACACGCGCACCGGGGTCACCGAGGTGCGCGCCGTCCCGGGAGTCTCCGGCAACCCCACGGGTGCCGGCGACGCGGCCACCGCCGGGCTCCTCGCCGCGCTGTTGCGCGGGTCGTCCGACGGCCCGACGAGTCCGACCACGACCACGACCGCGCCGTCCACGCCCCGCGTCGACCACGCCGCGCTCCGATCCGCTGCCGCGTTCGGCGCCGCCGCCGTCCTCCGGCCCGTCGCCGGCGAGGTCGACGTCGACGCCGTCCGCCGGTTCCTCGCGGACGACGACGGTGCCCGGTCCGACGCACGACCCTCCGACCCGACCTGGAGCCACGCATGATCACCGACCTCGCCCTCACCGGACTGCTCGACTCCGCACGGACCGCACACCGCGGCGTCGGGGCGTTCAACGTGGTGCTGCTGGAACACGCCGAGGCGATCGTCGCCGGCGCCGAGCGAGCGGGGCTCCCCGTGGTCCTGCAGATCAGCGAGAACTGCGTCCGCTACCACGGCGGCCTCGCCCCGATCACGACGGCGACCGCGGCGATCGCGCGGTCCGCGGACGTCGAGGTCCTCGTGCACCTCGACCACATCGAGGACCCCGAGCTCGTGCTCGCCGGCATCGACCTCGGGGTGGACTCGATCATGTACGACGGATCGCACCTCGACTTCGCCGCGAACGTGGAGGCCACCCGTCGACTCGCAGTCCGGTGCCACGACGCCGGGGTCGCGATCGAGGCCGAGCTCGGTGAGGTGGGCGGCAAGGACGGCGTGCACGCTCCCGGTGTGCGCACGGATCCGCACGACGCCGCTGCCTTCGTCGCCGACACCGGTGTGGACGCGCTGGCGGTCGCCGTCGGGACGTCCCACGCGATGCAGACGCGCGAGGCATCGGTGGACCGGACGCTCGTCGAGCAGCTCCGCGCCACGGTGCCGGTCCCGCTCGTCCTCCACGGGTCCTCGGGGCTGTCGGACGACGAGCTGCGGGCAGCCGTCCGGGCGGGCATGACGAAGATCAACATCTCCACGCACCTGAACGGCCTCTTCACCCGGGCCCTGCGAGCGGTGCTCGACGAAGGTCCGGACGTGGTCGATCCGCGCAAGTACGTCTCCGCGGGGCGCGACGCCATCGCCACCGAGACCGCCCGGCTGCTGACGCTGCTGCACGGCTGACCCGCCCGAGGGCGGAGCTCAGCAGAGCGGGACGTTCACCGCGAGCCCGCCCATCGCGGTCTCCTTGTACTTCGTGGACATGTCGGCGCCGGTCTGCCGCATCGTCTCGACGACCTGGTCGAGCGACACGTGGTGCACGCCGTCACCCCGCAGCGCCATCCGCGCCGCGTTGATCGCCTTGTTCGCGGCGATGGCGTTCCGCTCGATGCACGGGATCTGGACGAGCCCGCCGATCGGGTCGCAGGTGAGCCCGAGGTTGTGCTCCATGGCGATCTCGGCGGCGTTCTCGACCTGCTCGGGCGTTCCTCCGAGCACTTCGGCGAGCCCTGCGGCGGCCATCGACGCCGCCGATCCGACCTCGCCCTGGCAGCCGACCTCGGCGCCGGAGATCGAGGCGCGCTCCTTGTAGATCGAACCGACGGCGCCCGCGGTCAGCAGGAAGCGCACCACGGTGTCGTCGCGGTTCGCCGTCGTGACCGTCGGCATGTAGGTGAGCGCGTAGTACAGGACGGCGGGGATGATGCCGGCGGCACCGTTCGTCGGAGCGGTGACCACCCGTCCACCGGTGGCGTTCTCCTCGTTGACGGCCATCGCCATGAGGTTCACCCACTCCATCGCGAAGAGCGGGTCGTGCCCGGGGTCGTCGGCGGTGAGCTGCTCGAACCAGTTCGCGGCGCGGCGTCGCACGGTGAGCCCGCCCGGGAGCGTGCCGGAGCGTTCGACGGACCGTTCGACGCAGGACTCCATGACGCCGTGGATGCGGAGGAGGCCGGCCCGGACGTCGTCGGTGCTGCGCGTGGCGGTCTCGTTGGCGAGTGCGACCCCGCTGACCGGCAGCCCGCTCGCCGCGCAGGCCGCGAGCAGCTCGGCGCCGCTCGAGAACGGGTACGGCACGGCGTCGTCGACGGGGATCGCGGTCTCGGCGACGTCCCCCTCGGAGTCGTTCGTGACGAAGCCGCCGCCGATCGAGTAGTACGTCTCCTCGGCGATGGTCGCCCCGGACGCGTCGTCGGCGCGGAGGCGCATCGCGTTCGGGTGGCGGGGGAGCATCGTCAGCGGGTGGAGCACGATGTCGGCGAGCCGGAACGGGACGCTCGCCCCACCCTGGAGCCGGAGCACGCCGGTCTCCTCGAGCTCGGCGAGCGATCGGGTCATCGCGTCGGGGTCCACGGTCTCGGGGTCCGACCCCATCAGGCCGGCGACGACCGCGCCGAGCGTCCCGTGGCCCTGGCCGGTCGAGGCCAGCGAGCCGTAGAGGTCGACGGCGATCGTCGCGACGGGGGCCTCGGCCACGCGGGCGGCGAAGGCGCGTCCGGCCCGCATCGGTCCGACGGTGTGGGAACTCGACGGACCGATCCCGATGCTGAACAGATCGAAGACGGAGACCGGCACCCCGCCACACTAACCCGTCCGGACGGGTGGGGGATCAGCGCCGGGATCCCTGGTTCGGCATGAGGATCCAGAGGACGACGTAGGCGATCCAGAGCGGCCCCGGGAAGAGGCTCAGGATGACCCAGGCGATGCGGACGACGGTGCGGGACCAGCCGAACCGGTCGGCGATGCCGGCACAGACCCCGGCGAGGAGGCGGCCGGTGCGGGGGCGGATGAGTGTGTTCATGTCGTCGACGGTACGGAGGATCGATCCGACATCGAATCCGGGGGACACCCGCATCCGTGGTGGGGACAACCCCACCCCCTCCACATCTGACATATGTGGACCGCTCCATCCCTGCTGCCATGGGAGACTGACGACATGCCCATCCTCAACAAGGACATGCAGGTCTGCATCTCACTCGCCGCTCGACCGAGCAACATCGGCACCCGCTTCCACAACTTCCTCTACGACGAGCTCGGGCTGGAGTTCGTCTACAAGGCGTTCACCACGACCGACCTCCCCGGCGCGGTGACCGGCATCCGGGCACTCGGCATCCGCGGCTGCTCGGTCTCGATGCCCTTCAAGGAAGCGATCATCCCGCTCGTCGACGTCATCGAGGAGTCCGCGGCGGCGATCGAGTCGATCAACACCGTGGTGAACGACGACGGCGTCCTCACGGCGTCGAACACCGACTACGAGGCAGTCGCGTCGCTGCTCGCCTCGCACGCCGTCGATCCGTCCGCGAGCGTGCTGCTCCGCGGCTCCGGCGGCATGGCCAAGGCGGTCACTGCGGCGTTCCGGGGTGCCGGGTTCGACGACCTCACCGTGGTCGCACGCAACGGGCAGGCGGGGCCGGCCCTCGCGGCGCAGTACGGGTACGAGTGGGTCGCCGACGAGCGGGACGCGCCGGTCACCGACGTCCTGGTGAACGTCACGCCCCTCGGCATGCGCGGCGACCAGCAGGACACGCTCGCCTTCGACCAGGATCGCGTCGGGGCGGCGACGACCGTGTTCGACGTGGTCGCGTTCCCGTCCGAGACCCCGCTGATCCGCGCCGGTCGCGCTGCGGACAAGCAGGTCATCACCGGTGCCGAGGTGATCGCGCTGCAGGCGGCGCGGCAGTTCGAGCGGTACACGGGCGTCGCGCTGACGGACGACCAGGTCCGCCGGGCGAGCGAGTTCAGTCGCAGCGAGGCCTGATCGGCTCGTCGGTGTACCGCATGCCCATCCGGGTGCGGACCTCGTCGAGGGTCGCCTCGGCGATCTCGTTCGCCCGACGGTTCCCGGCCGCCAGCACCGCGGTGACGATCGACGGGTCGCGAGCGAGTTCGGCACGACGGCGTCGGTACGCGGCGAAGCGCTCGTTGACCGCCTCGACCGCGACACGCTTCACCGCCGCCGCGCCCGCTGAGCCGATCCCGTCGGCGATGGCCTCCGGGGTCGAGCCCGTGCAGAGCGCCGCGGTCGTGAGGAGCGCTGCGACCCCCGGCCGGCGCTCGGGGTCGAAGGTGATGTGCCGATCACCGTCCGTGCGTGCCCGTCGGATGACGTCCGCGGTCTCGTCGGCGGTCATGCCGAGCGCGATGGCGTTGCCGTAGCTCTTGCTCATCTTCCGGCCGTCGACACCGGGGACCTCGGGGGACGTCGTGACGAGCGGTTCCGGCTCGGGGAACAGCGCGCCGAACCGGTCGTTGAACCGCCGAGCGATCGTCCGTGTCATCTCGACGTGCGGCAGGTTGTCCTTCCCGACCGGGACGAGGTTGCCCTTGCAGAACAGGATGTCCGCGGCCTGGTGGACGGGGTAGGTGAGCATCAGGCCGCTGAGCGCGCGACCGGATGCCGCGACCTCGGCCTTCACGGTCGGGTTGCGGTGCAGCTCCGCTTCGGTGACGAGGCTGAGGAACGGCAGCAGCAGCTGGTTCAGCGCCGGCACCGACGAGTGCGTGAAGACCGTCGTCGCGGCCGGGTCGAGTCCGGCTGCGAGGTAGTCGAGCACAGCCTCGCGGACGTTCGAGGCGACGTGGTCAGCGGTGTCTCGATCGGTGATGACCTGGTAGTCGGCGAGCACCAGGAAGGTCTCGACGCCGCGCCGCTGCAGCGCGACGCGCTCGGCGATCGTGCCGAAGAAGTGCCCGAGGTGCAGCCGACCGGTCGGCCGTTCGCCGGTCAGGACGCGGAACCGGTCCGGTCGCGCCCGGATGCGGGCGTCGAGGTCGTGCATGCGGTGTTGTGTGGCGGTGAACGTGTCCACTGGAGTTGCCCTCTCGAGAGAAAGGGCTGCACGACGGTCCTGCGGTCTGCGGTCTGCGAGCTGCCGTGCAGCCCGCGACCATGCGTCAGGAGGCTGCTACCGCAGCCACCACGAAGAACGAGGAGAACGCATGTCGGGATCGTAGCGCGAGCGTCGGCGCAGCGACACCCGTCCCCACCGCTCGATGTCGGCGCTCTACGCTGGTCGGATGCTCTCCCGACGTGACGCCGCCGTCCGGCTCGACATCTCCCTCGAGATGGCGACCCGGCACGGGATCCCCTCGCACCTCAGCGAGGCCGAACTCACGGCGATCGAGCAGGACCCGCCCGCCTGGCTCGTGCAGTCCCGAGCCAACCGCACCGGCACCAAGAAGGTCTGGGTCCGCCTCGAGTGCGTGGTCTGCGGCTTCGCGGAAGAGGCACGTCCGAAGAAGTGGTGGCCCGACTGGGATCACCTGATGTGCGACTACCACGAGCCCTACCAGGCGCCGGACCCCGTCGCGGGCTTCACCCGGCACGAGGTCGAGGGCATCGGCAGCCGCTTCGTCGCGCTCGTCGACACCCGGCCGTAGCGCGGAGCACACCCGCACCCCGCACCCGCGGCCGCACCCGCACCAAGACGTACCCGCGCCGCGCCTGCTCGGAGGCATTCGCCAGGTCCGGTCGGCACCCCACCCCGGCGCGTGCGCCGCGTCGATCCGCACCGGCTCGGGGAAGCAGCCGGATCCGCACCGGATCGGGTCGGTCGGGCACGCGGCGGACCGGTGTGTACCCCGGCCCCGCGGTCAGTCGGCGGCGGTCGCCGCGAGGTCGCTGTAGGTGGCCGCGTACCAGCCGACGGTCGAGTCCCCGGACGTCGGACCGATGGTGACGTACTCGCTCCGGGTGCGCAGGTACAGGTCCTCGTCGTGTCCGCACCGGATCTCGCCCGAGGCGAGCCGCTTGCCGCTCTCGGCCCCGTCCACGATCCGGCCGGCCCACACCGCCATGTGGACGGTGCCGTCGCCCTGGCACGTGATCGACACCCTCACCCGGGCAGGTGCCCCGTCCTCGCCGGTGCCGAGGGACAGTCGGCTCGACGAGTCGTTCGAGCCGGTGCCGCTGCCGAGTTCGCCCGGCTGTCCCGCCCAGCGGTCCTGCACGCCCTTCGCCCAGTCCGGGAACGCATCGTCGAGGCCCACGGGCTCGGCTCGGTGCGAGCACCCGGAGACGGCGGTCGCGGCGATCAGCGCCAGGCCGACCACGAGGGTCGTGCGTCGGGGCCGGAGGGGGTGGTGGTCGGGTGCAGCGAGCATGTCCCGGTCAGTCTGGCGGACCCAGGACCCCGCCACAGCGTCCCCGTTCGCGGGGCCGGTGCCGAGGCGACCACAGGACGGACGGGAGGCGCGGTGCGGGCCCGCACCGCGCCTCCCGTCCCTCAGGACGTCGCGACGCGACCCGCGGCCACCCAGCCGAGCCGCCGCAGCGTCTCGCGGTTGCGGATCCAGATCATCGGCTGCATCAGGAGGTCCGGCACCCAGGCGCCCGGCCCCGCCACGGCGTTCTCCACGATGGTGACCTTGCAGCCACGGCGGTGCTCCTCGACGACGAGCTCGACCCGGGCCTCGCCGAGGGGCCACCCCTTCGGCTGGATGACCATGCGGTGCGGGGCGTCCCACTCGAGGACCGTCGTCACGTCGTCGATCACGAGCGGCCAGACGCCGAACGAGTGGTGCAGGCGGGTGCCGACCGCCGGCCAGCCCGGGTCCTGCCCGCGCATCCGCGAGGCGCCGACGACCCACGTCGTGAAGAGCCAGCCGTCCGCGAGCACGTCGAAGACGTCCTCCGGGCGGCAGTGCAGGATGCGGACGTTCTTCGCCATGGTCAGTCCTCCGGTGTGAGATCGACGTGCTCGGGCAGCCCGAACGTGTGTCGCAGTGCGCTCCGGGCCGCGTGCCAGCCGGCCATGCCGTGCACACCGGGGCCGGGGGCGGACGCCTCGGAGCAGAGGTACATGCCGCCGCCCATGCGCCACGGGTCGGACGACAGCACCGGGCGCTTGACCAGCTGCCAGAAGCTCGCGGCCCCCGCGGCGATGTCACCGCCGACGTAGTTCGGGTTGTACGCGCCCATCTCGACCGCGGTGCGGCTGCTCGACTGCAGGACGGTGTCGCGGAAGCCGGGCGCGAACCGCTCGATCTGCCGCGTGATCGCCTCGGTCTGGTCGACGTCCGACCCGGCGGGGACGTGCGCGTACGCCCAGAAGACGTGCTTGCCCGCGGGCGCGCGGCTCGGGTCGACCACGGTGGGCTCCGAGCCGAGCACGTACGGTCGCTCGGCGTGCTGGCCGCGTGCGACCGCGCCCTCGGCGGCCGCGATCTCGGCGCGGGTCCCGCCGATGTGCACCGTGCCGGCACGGCGGAGCGCCTCGTTCGTCCACGGGACCGGGTCGGAGAGCGCGAAGTCGACCTTCGCGGCGGCGTTGCCGAACCGGAAGCGCCGGAGGGCACCCCGTCGCGGCGTCGGGATCTGCTTCCCGGCGATCCGCAGCATCCCGGGGACGCTCGTGTCGAACAGCACTGCCTTGGCCGGGGTGAGGTCGGCGAGCGAGCGGACCTCGCGCCCGGTCTCGATCCGGCCGCCGTGCGCGACGAGGTCGGCGGCGAGCGCGTCGACGATCGCCTGGCTGCCGCCGATCGGGACGGGCCAGCCCCGCGCGTGCGCGTAGGCGCCGAGGGACAGCGCGGCGGCGGCCGTGGCGAGGGACGGCATGTGCTGGATCGAGTGGGCCGCGACGCCGGAGACCATGGCGGGGGCGACCTCGTCGCGGAAACGGAGGTTCCACGCACTCGTGCCCTGCTCCAGCGCCCGCAACCCGAACCGGAGGACGCTCAGCGGGTGCCGCGGGACGTGCAGCAGGGCGTCGGTGGCGAAGTCGGCGACCTGGTCGGCGTTGCCGGACAGGGGGGCCATGAGCTGCCGGAACGCCGGGCCGTCGATGCCGAGCGACTCGGCGGTGCGCGCGAGGTCCTGGTACGCGATCCCGGCACGGCCGCCGTCGAGCGGGTGCCCGTACTGGACCTCGGGCAAGCGGAGTTCGATGCGGTCCTCGAGGCGGAAGCGCCGGAAGAACTCGGACTGCAGCGCCATCGGGTGCACGGCGGAGCACACGTCGTGCAGGAACCCGGGCAGCGTGAGTTCGGCGGTCCGCGCACCACCGCCGATCGTGTCGGCGCGTTCGACGACCTCGACCGACAGCCCGGCACGCGCGAGCGTCACCGCCGCCGCGAGTCCGTTCGGTCCGGCTCCGACGACCACCGCATCCACCATGCCCCCGAGCCTAGGGACCGCTGCTGCGCGCCGTCTCGGGCAGCGCGCCCGCATCCCCCTCACGGCGAACGGTGATCGAGGCGCGCTCCGCACCGTTCGGCGCCCTGGAGGCGCGGGTCTGCCACGCCCCCGCGTGCAGCCCGTCATCGCGTCCGTTCCAGGGCCGTTCCCGGTCCTGCAGATGACCGTTCCGGTTCGCGAACCCCGTGATCCGCGAACCGGAACGGTCACGGCGCGGACGACTTCAGCAGATCCGCTCCGAGCCGCAGCGCGTGGACCGAGGTGCCGGGCATCAGGCGCGGGCCGGTTGCCGGCGACGGGCCGCAACGCCGTCGAGATCGCTGCGCTCCGATGGCCGGTCCGGTCAGACGCGCGCCGCGTCCGGGTCCGCCGGGTCCGACCCGTCGTCGCCCGCGTCCGCTGCGTCGGGCTCGTCGGCGTCCACCGGGGTCGACCCCACCGGGTGCTCCGCCAGCAGCGCCGCGAAGTCCTCGTCGAGCATCTGCTGCAGCCGGTCGTCGCGCCCGACCTCGTAGTCGTCCGCCGGACGCTGCGCCCACCCGAGCCGCCCGACGACGGTCGTGCCGATGTCGTCCCAGGCGCGGGCACGGGCGGCGAGGACGATGCCGTCGACGAAGCCCTGGTCGTCCCGGCGCTTGTCGAGCATCGTCGCGAGCTGCTCGTACGTCGCCTCACGCGTGCGGAGCTTGAGGTCGTCACCGCGGCGGTAGTCGTGCTGGTGCCGCGAACGGCCCTTCTGCTTGCTCGACCTCGAGCGGATCTCGCGCATCCGGGCAGCGTCGCCGCGCTGTTCCTCGGCCATGCGGTGGAGTTCCTCGCGCGCGGCGTCGGCGATGACGGCGTGGTCGAAGTACCCCTCGTCGCGGAGGGCGTTCGTGATGATCCGGTTGCCCACGGCGATGGTGACCGCGGCCTTCGCGATGAGGAAGCCCTCGTCGACGGCGCGCTTCAGTTCGACCTGACTGACGGGTCGGTCGCGCACGTCGTGCTTGCTGCGTCGTCCGAACAAGGCCATGCAGTCGACGATACCGGCGTCCGGTGACCATCCGTCCGCAGGTGGACCCGGATCAGGCCCTGGAGGGACGACCCGCCTCCCACGGACCCGTAGCGTCGGGTGCATGGTCACGTACTCGGAATCCCCCCGCACCGGGCTCGGCACGGCGAGTCTCGTCCTCGGCGTCTGCTCGTTGCTCGCCGGCTGGACGTTCGTCGCGCCGATCGTCGGGCTGTGCCTCGGCGTCGCCTCGCGGAGCCGCGAACCGTTCGCCCGCGGGCGTGCCGGGTGGGGGATCTTCCTGAACCTCGTCGCACTGGCGGTGTGGATCCTGCTGCTCGTGCTGCTCGTGGTGGGCGGCGCGTTCGCCGTGTGGTCGGGCGCGACGCAGGGCCGCTGACCCGGTCGGCCCTGGGCCCCGGGGCTGCCCGCTCAGAACACGAGGCCGTACACGGCGACGTCCACCCGCACCGGCCCCAGGGGCATCGCGCTCCGCAGGGTGCCCTCGTGCGTGAAGCCGAGCCGCTCGGCGAGGCCCCGGCTGCGCACGTTGTCGACCGCCGTCCGGATCTCGGCACGCGCGGCGCCCCGCGCCCGGGCCACCCCGACGAGGACGGTGGCGGCGCGCCGGGCGACACCCCGTCCCTCCTGGCCCGCGTCCACCCAGTAGCCGAGCGATGCCTGCCCCAGGTAGGGGTCGAAGGCGAGCGAGGCGGCACCCACGACCCGGTCGTCCTGCCGGATGACGCAGGGCAGCGCGCGGTCCATCGCGTACTGGCCGAGCAGGTGTTCGGTGTGCAGGCCGATCGTCTCGACGGTCTGCTCCTGCCACGCCCACGGCTCCGCGGCACGGAGCCGGTCGGCGTTCGCGACGACGAGCTCGTGCAGCGGCCGGACGGTGGTGAGGTCGCGCAGCGTCAGCGTGTACCCGTCCCCGAGGTCCCGTCCGAACGCCGCCACCCCTCGAGACTAGGCACGCGCTCCGCTATTCGTACCGGAGCGCCTCGATCGGGTTCTGCCGGGCCGCCCGACGCGCCGGCAGCGTGCCCGCGAGGAAGGCGATGAACATCACCACGAGGATGATCGTGATCACCGAGGACGGCGCGAACTGCATGATCTGCAGCCCCGGCAGGTCCTTGAGGACGGTCCCGGCGAGGACGTTCGAGATCCCCGTGCCGAGCAGGATCGCCACGCCCGCACCGATCGCACTGCCGAGGAACCCGATGAACACGGCCTCGAGCGAGAACAGCGTGTAGACCTTCCCGCCGCCCATGCCCATCGCCTTCATCAGCCCGATCTCACGCGTGCGCTCCTGCACACTCATGAGCAGCGTGTTGATGATGCCGAACCCGGCCGCGACGAGCGCGATCACGGCGAAGGCGTTGAGCACGCCGACGATGCCGTTGATGACCGTCTGGAACTGGCCGAGCTGGTCCTGGATGGTCTGCCCGGTGTAGCCGTCCTTCGACAGGGCGCTCTTCACGCTGCTGGCCGACGCACCGCTGTCGAGCGTGGCGGTGGCGCTGGCGTACGAGGTGGCGATCGACGAGGGCTTGCCGGTCTCCTGCGCGGCCTGCATCGCGTCGGTGAGCGCGGCGTTCGCACCGGCACCGCCGCCGAACAGCGACTCGTTCTGCACCCCCGCGATCGTGGCGGTCAGGGTGTGCTCCTTGCCCTGGTAGTCGTCGACCGCGACCGTCAGCTCCTTGCCCACGGCGGCCTTCGCGCTGCCGAGCCCGAGGTTCTCCAGGTAGTTCGTCGGCAGGAGCACCTGGTTGCCGGCGGAGGACGCGTCGTCGAGCTGCTTCCCGGCGGCGAGGTCGGCGTCGAGCTCCCCGGCGTTGGCGGCGATGTCGACGACGTACTTGCCCTTGCCGTCGTACTCGACCCACTTCGTGCTCAGGGCGACGGCGGGGCGGACGCTCTTCACCCCCGAGACGTCCGTGATCTTGGCGACGTCCGACTGGGACAGGTACGCGAACGAGGCCGGCCCGCGGTCCACGCTCTGGCTCGACTCGTCGGGGTCGTACTTCGCCGGCCCGGAGTCGGTCGACGACTCGACGGCCTTGGTGATCGTCAGCGACCCGGTGTCGCCGATGGAGGCCACCTGGGTGTCGATGTAGTTGCTGACGCCCGTGCCGATGGCCGAGGTCAGGGTGATCGTGAACGCGCCGATGAAGATCGCGATGACCGTCAGCGTCGTGCGCAGCTTCGACCGGAAGGTGTTCGCGACCGCGGTGCGGAAGAGGTCGAGGACGTTCATGCGGAGTGCCTTCCGTGGGTGGCCGGCGCGTCGACGGCGTCGTCGCTCCCGCCCACGATGAGTCCGTCGCGCACGTTGACGCGCCGGTCGCAGCGTTCGGCGAGTTCCTCGTCGTGGGTGACGACCACGAGGGTGATGCCCCGGTCGCGCTGCAGCCCGAAGAGCATGTCCTCGACCACCTGCCCGGTGTTCGTGTCGAGGTTGCCGGTCGGCTCGTCCGCGAAGATGACGCTCGGCTCCCCGACGAGTGCACGCGCGATGACCACGCGCTGCTTCTGCCCGCCGGACAGGTCGTTGGCGTCGTTCTTCGCCTTGTCGGCCAGGCCGAGGGCGTCGAGTGCGGCCATGCCCCGGCGCTTCCGCTCGGCACCGGAGACGCCGGCGATCTTCAACGGGAGCACGACGTTCTCGAGCACCGAGGTCTTCGGCGTGAGGAAGAACTGCTGGAAGACGAACCCGAAGGTGCTGTTCCGCGTGCGGTTCACCTGCCGCGCGCTGAGCGTCGCGGCGTCGGTGCCGTCGAGGAGCACCTGACCCGCCGACGGCTTGTCGAGCAGCGCGAGGAGGTGCATGAGCGTGGACTTCCCGGAGCCGGACTTGCCGACGATCGCGAGGCTCTCGCCCTGGTTCACCTGCAGCGACACCCCCTTGAGCGCGTCGAACCGCGTCGCGCCGCGGCCGTAGGTCCTGGCGAGGCCACGGGCCTCGAGCACGGGAGTGGTCATGCGCCCACCGTACTGTCCGCTGCACGACTGCAAGTTTGCGTTTGCTGTAAACGATGTGACGTTCCGGTTACAGTCGGGCCATGCCCGACACCGCGCCCGCCTCCGAGATGGGCCTCCGCGACCGCAAACGCCTCGAGACCCGGCACCGGATCGCCGAGGCGGCACGCTCCCTCGCACTCGAACAGGACATCGACCGCACCACGATCGAGCAGATCGCCGCGCGCGCCGAGGTCTCCCCGCGCACGTTCTTCAACTACTTCGAGAGCAAGGAGGACGCGGTCCTCGGGCACACCGAGCTCGACCTCGCGCCCGAGACGCTCGACGCCCACCTGGCCGCCGTCGCGGGGGAGCCCGCGGCACAGGCCGTGGTGGACCTGGCGTTCCTGGTGTTCGGGGAGTCCTTCGGTGACGAGCACGAGCGGCTCGCCCGGAAGGAGGTGATCGTGCGCTTCCCGCAGCTCATGCGCCGCCAGGTCTCCCGGATGACCACGGTCGCCGAGGCGATGACGGGCGCGGTCCGGACGATCCTCGAGCGGGACCCGGCCTGGGGGCCGGACGCGGCCACGCCCCAGGCGGCCGAGATGCTGCTCGGCATGTGCATGACCGGGCTGCGGAGCTCGGCGCGCCACGAGGGGTCGGACCCGGAGGAGGTCCGCGCGCGGGTGGTCGCCACGATCCGCGACACCGCGGCCCGCATCACGGGCAGCCGTTGACACAGTTCGATATATCCCACACACTCAATATGTGAAATACAACATGATGTGGCGCGCTCCGGTGTCCATCGGCGTCCTCGTGTTCCTGGTCACCTGCGTCGGCATCTGGGTACCGTCCGCCTGGTCGGACGAGGCAGCGACCCTCACGAGCACCGGTCGGACCTGGCGCGAGCTCTGGGCCGAGCTCGGCACGATCGACGCGGTGCACGGCCTGTACTACGCCGTCGTCAAGCTGATCACGGCCGTCGCCGGACACTCGATCCTGACGATCCGCCTCGTCTCGGCCGCCGCCGTGGCCGTCACCGCCGCGCTGCTCGTCGTCCTCGGGCGGACCCTGGGCGGCGCACGCCTCGGCTTCGCGAGCGGGCTCGCCTTCGCCCTGGTTCCCCGCGTCGTGTGGGCAGCGGGCGAGGGCCGCATGTACGGCTTCGTCATGCTGGTCGCGGTCGGCTCGACCCTGCTGCTGCTCACCGCTGCACGACGCACCGGAGGCCCGGCGCGCCGGGCATGGGCGGTGTACGGGCTGGTCGCGGCCCTCGGCGTCCTCCTCAACCTCTGGCTCGTGCTGCTCGTCGTCGCGCACGGTGCCGCGCTGCTGCTCGTGGCGCGGTCGTCGGCGCGCGGGACGACCCCGGGCGTCGTCCGCGTCGCACCTCGAGCCCTCGTCGCCTGGGCCGTGGCCGCCGGTGCCGTCGGCCTCGCGACCGTCCCGTACGCCGTCGTGCTCATGTCGCAGGCGCAGCAGGTCGCCTGGATCGAGTCGGTGTCCGCGCGGACCGTCCGGTTCTTCGTCGTGGACGGGTGGTTCCGCTCGGCGATCGACTTCACGCCCGCGGGCATCGTGACGCTCGCCGTCGTCCCCGTCGCCTGGACCCTGATCGGCATCGCGGTGGCCGCGACGATCCGCCACCGCATCCGCATCCGGAGCCCTCGCCCGGCGCCGGCTCGTCCCGACCGGACGGGCGCCGCGCCGGTCGAGCCGGTGCTGCTCGTGCTGCCGCTCGCGTTCCTGCCGAGCCTCCTGCTCATCACCGCCACCGCTGCCGGCATCCGGACCTACGCCCCGCAGTACGCGTCGATGAGTGCGCCGTTCGTCGCGGTCCTCCTCGCTGCGGGCGTGCTCGCGCTCGGTCGCCGGTGGCTCCGCGTCCTGGCCGGTGCCCTCCTCGTGGCGACCGCGGTCCCGAACCTCGTGGCCCTGCGGCTCCCGGCGACGAAGGCCGACGGGTACTGGGCACCGACCGCCGCGACCGTGGCCGAGCAGCGCCACCCGGGCGACACCGAGGGTGTGTGGTTCGGCTCGCTCGACGACGCGCACTGGGCCAACTCGCACCTCGTCTCGATCGCCTACCCGCGGGCGTTCGACGGCATGCGCGACCTCGGCACGGTGACCGACGCGGCCCGTGACGGGCACCTCTGGGAGTCGAACGGCGTCCCGGCACGACTGCTCCCCGAACGGACGGCCGACCTCGACCGGGTGTGGTTCCTCGGCAACGAGCGCGGTGACGCCGAGGGCCGTCAGGTCGCGGCGACGCTCGAGGACCTCGGCTTCGAGCGCGCGGACCGGACCGTCGTGGGCGCCGGCGTGGTCGATCGGTGGGAGCGCATCACGGGCCAGTAGCGGACGGGAGGCGCGGGGCGGGGCCGCCACGCGCCTCCCGTCCGTCGCATGGTGAGCAGCAATGGTCGGGTGCCGCTCGGGGACCCGACCTTTTCTGCTCACGATGCGAGCGCGCGGCGCGCGGCGCGCGCGCCGCCGTCACGGCTTCGTGATGAAGCCCTCCTTGACCATCCAGTCGAAGGCGACGTCGGCGGGCTCCCGACCCTCGACGTCGACCTGCCGGTTCAGCTCCTGCAGCACGGCGTCCGTGAGCTTCGGCGAGATCTGGTCGTAGACGTCCTCGAGCTGCGGGTACTCCTTCAGCGTCGCCGAGTCGAGCACGGGCGCGACGTTGTACGCCGGGAAGAAGCCCTTGTCGTCCTCGAGCACGGTGAGCCCGAGCGACTTGATGCGGCCGTCGGTGGTGAAGACCTCGCCGAAGTTGCACTTGCCACGATCGGTCGCCGTGTAGACGGTGCCGGTGTCGAGGATGCTGACGTTCTTCGTCGGGATGCCGTTGTCGCCCGAGCCGCCGAGCTCGAGCCCGTACTTCTTCAGCATCGGCTTGAAGCCGTCGGCACGGGAGTTGAACTCGGACTCGACGCAGAACGTGCGATCGCTGACGGGGAGCTTCGTGATGTCGGAGAGGGTCTTGATGTCACCGAGTTCCGACACGGCCTCGTCGCGGACGGCGAAGGCGTACGTGTTGTTCATCGGCGCCGGCTCGAGCCAGGTGAGGCCGTTGCCGGCGTCCTCCTCCTTCACCGCTTCCCACTGCTCGGTCTTGTCCGGGATGCCCTCGCTGTGGCCCATGAAGGTCAGCCAGGCCGTGCCCGTGTACTCGTACGTGAAGTCGGCGCCGTGCGAGGTCATCAGCTCGCGGACGGCGACGCTGCCCGGCACGTTCGTCTCGTCGGTGACGTCGAACCCGGCGGCCTTCGCGGCGAGCACGGCGATCTTGCCGAGCACCAGCTGCTCGGTGAAGTTCTTCGAGGTCACGGTGATGTGCGCGCCGTCCGGCAGGTCGTCGATGCGCTGGATCGAACCGGGGTCCGCGGCGGGGACGAAGGACGTCGCCGGCTGCAGGCCGCAGCCGGTCAGGACGAGGGCGGCCGCGCCCGCCACGGCGGTGGCGGTCGCGACCCGGCGACGGACGGTCGGACGGGAGGCGCGGCGTGCGCCCCGCAGATCGGCGCGCGGCACGTCGTGGGTCGCGTTCGGGGCGTCGTGGGTCATCGGAGTCCCTTCGGTCGTGCGACCGTCTCGACCACGCGGCCGATCCAGTCGATGGACAGGGCGAGGAGCGCCACCAGGAGCGCCCCGGAGACGAGGACCTTCGGCAGGAACAGGTTCACGCCCGTGGTGATGAGCAGTCCGAGGCCACCGGCGCCGACGAACGTCGCCAGGCTCGCGGTGCCGACGAGCAGCACCAGCGCGGTGCGGATGCCGGAGAGCATGACCGGCACGGCCAGCGGCAGCTCGACCTTCACGAGCACGCTGAACGCGCTCATGCCCATGCCCCGCCCGGCCTCGACCAACCGCGAGTCGACGCTCTGGATGCCGATCATGGTGTTCCGGAGCACCGGCAGGATCGCGTAGAGCACGAGGGCGACGACGGCTGACCACGAGTTCAGGCCGAGCCACGCGGCGAGCAGCACGATGAGCCCGACGGCCGGTGCCGCCTGCCCGAAGTTGGCGACGGCGAGCACGTACACGCTCGCACGGCGGAGCGGCCCGCGGGTGAGCAGGACGCCGAGCGGGATGCCGATCACGAGCACGAGCACAGTCGACTCGAGGGTCAGCACGAGGTGCTGCCCGGTGAGCGCGAGGATGTCCGCCGGGTTGAGCGTGGTGCGCTCGGTCGGCGTGAGGTTCGCCGTGGCGAGCCAGACCGCGAACCCGGCGAGCACCACGAGGATGGCGATCGGCTGCACGAGCAGCCCCTTCCACCCGGTGCGGCTGCCCGTCCCCGCCCCGGCGGCGACCGCGCTCACAGGTCCTCCCCGCTGGTCGCCACCACGGGCGACGACGGCATGGTCTCGATCGGGTTCGTGTTCGTCCCGACCGGCGTGTAGGCCTGCTCCTGGGCGGCGGCGGCGCGCGACCGGGTGATCGCGTCCATGACCGTCTCGACGGTGATGACGCCCTGGAAGGCCTCGCCGCGGCCGGTCACGAGTGCGGCGCCGGCACTCGACACGAGCATGGTGTCGAGCGCGTCGTTCAGGGTGGCGGCCCCGCCCACGACGGGCAGGTCGGGCTCGATGCCCTCCGGGATCCGGTCGAGCCGCTCGAGCTGACGACGCGTCGGCCACCCGATCGGACGCTGTCGGCGGTCGACGACGACGGCGTGCCCGTGGCCACCGGCCTCCTGCATGCGCTGCAGCACGGCCTTCGCCTCCTCGCCCGGCGAGCAGGTCACCGCGGGGGCGAGCTCGACGTCGCGGACCCGGTTCAGCGTGAGCTGCTTGAGCCCGGCGCCGGACCCGATGAAGTTCTCGACGAACTCGTTCGCTGGCTCCGCGAGGATCCGCTCCGGGGTGTCGTACTGCACGATGTGGGCGCCCTCGGTGAAGATCACGATCCAGTCGCCGAGCTTCACGGCCTCGTCGAAGTCGTGGCTCACGATGACGATCGTCTTGTGCAACTCCTCCTGGATGCGGAGGAGCTCGTCCTGCAGGCGCTGGCGGGTGATCGGGTCGACCGCGCCGAACGGCTCGTCCATGAGCAGGACGGGCGGGTCCGCGGCGAGCGCCCGGGCGACGCCGACGCGCTGCTGCTGACCGCCGGAGAGCTCGCGGGGGAACCGGTCGCGGTAGGTGTCGGGGTCGAGCGAGACGAGGTCGAGGAGCTCGTCGACGCGGGCCGCGATCTTCTCCTTCGACCACCCGAGCATCTTCGGGACGATCGCGATGTTCGCCGCCACGGTCATGTGCGGGAAGAGTCCGCCGGCCTGGATCACGTAGCCCATGCGGCGACGGAGCTCGTCCGCGTCGATCCCCGTGACGTCGTCCTCGCCGACGACGATGCGTCCCTCGGTCGGTTCGATCAGGCGGTTGATCATCTTGAGCGTGGTCGTCTTGCCGCAGCCGGACGGGCCGACGAGCATGACGATCTTGCCGGCCGGGATCTCGAGCGTGATGCCGTCGACCGCGGGCTTCGTCTGACCGGGGTACCGCTTCGTGACCTCGTCGAGCAGGATGCGGCGGCCGGTGACGTCGCCGGCGGGAGCGGTGGTGGTGGCGGAGTCAGTGCTGGACACGGATACCTCTCGAGATGGTCAGACGGCCGAGGCCGAGGAGGAGCAGGTCGAGGACGAGGGCGAGCAGGACGACCCCCACCACCCCGACCGTCACGGAGAAGAGGGCGTTCGCACCGCCGAGGCGGGACAGCCCGGAGAAGATGAAACCGCCGAGCCCGGGGCCGAGCGCGTAGGCGGCGATCGCGGCGATGCCCATCACCATCTGCGCGGACACCCGCACACCGCTGAGGATGATCGGCCACGCCATCGGCAGCTCGACCTGGAGCAGGGTGCGGAACCGGCTCATGCCGATGCCCCGCGCCGACTCGACGACCGTCGGCGGGATCTCGGCGAGGCCGACGACGGCGTTGCGCAGGATCGGCAGCGTCGCGAAGAAGACGACCGTCACCACGGACGGCACGACGCCGAAGCCGAGCGGAACGATGAGCAGACCGATGACCGCGAAGGACGGGAGCGTCAGGCCGATCGCCGAGACCCCGTTCGCGACGGAGGTGAGCCGTTCGCTGCGGTAGACGAGTGTGGCGAGGACCACGGCGATGAGCGTCGCGAGCACCGTGCACTGGACGACCAGTGAGAAGTGCTGCCACGACGCGAACCAGATCTGGTCCCACCGCTCCCCGATGTACTGGAACACGCGCAGAACGCTCCCCTCCGGTCGGCCGAACTGCCCACGGGTCGGGGCACAAGTGGGTTCGAACCTACGCAGGGGGCCAGGTCACCGCACAACCGAGGACGGGCGCCGGAGCGACTCCCTGCGGATCCGCGAAGCCGGAAACACCCGGTCAGGACAGGTGCAGCGCCCCGACCCTGGGAGAACGGTAACGATCCCGAGCAGTCGTCGGCTATGCGCCGAGGTCGCGGAGTCCCGACCGCTCGGCGACGTCGACGAGGTGCTCGCGCCAGAGGACCCACTCGTCCGGGGTCTTCTCGGCGAGGTTGCCGTCCCCGTCGCCCGCGAGCCCGTCGAGCATCTCGCGCACGATGTCGGCGTGCCCCGCGTGCCGGGCCGTCTCGTACCCCATGTGCACGAGGATCCGGTGCAGGGTCACCCGCCGGCGGTCCTCCGGCCACCAGGGAACGACCCCGCGGGCGTCGAGGTCGAGCGCCTCGATCGTGGCGTCGGCGTGCGCGGCACTGCGGTGGTGGAACGCGACGACGTCG
The DNA here is from genome assembly GCF_044745045.1 of Curtobacterium sp. NPDC087082. Classification (NCBI taxonomy): domain Bacteria; kingdom Bacillati; phylum Actinomycetota; class Actinomycetes; order Micrococcales; family Microbacteriaceae; genus Curtobacterium; species Curtobacterium sp. NPDC087082. The sequence continues at coordinate 449,071 of NZ_JBIUZN010000002.1, forward strand.
TCCAGGGTCTCGTCGAGCGTCGCGTACATGTCGTCGCCGTCCTCGGACTCGAGCCAGGCGGGCGGGTCCGGCAGCGGGCGTCCGAAGACCTCGCCGAAGTACATGGCCTGCACGCCTGCGACGTGCTTCACGAGACCGAGCACGTTCGTCCCGGTCGGCGTGACCGGCCACCGCGCCTGCCGTTCGGCGAGCCCGTCGAGCTTGGCGACCAGTGCCGCGCGGTGCTTCTGCAGGTACCGGTGCAGCGTCCGCTTGAGGACCTCGGCGTCGATGCCGGTCGTCGACCCCTCGTCCGACAGCATCGAGCCGCCGCTCGAGGCGATGGTCGGTGCTGCCGGTGCGGGGTGGACCTCGGGGACCGGGTCGGCGCTCGTCATGCCCTCGATCGTGCCACCGAACGCTCGCGGACGCGCTCCGACTCCTGCACGGCGACCCGTTCGGCGGTGAGGAGGAGCCCGGCGACCTCGCCGGAGTTCCGCGCCGGGGCGTCGTTCCAGCTGGTCAGGTCGCGGACCCGTCCCATCCGGACGTCCGGCGCCGGGCACCAGAGGACCGGCTGTCCCTCGTCGACGGCGAGGGCGTGCCACACCAGGTCGAGGGCACGCTGGACCTGCTGCGAGTGCACGGCGTGCGGGCCACCGGCAGCGGAGACCACGGAGCCGACCAGGCACGCGGCGACGAGGGGGCGGCCCTGCACGTCCATCGCCGCGGCGCTGGAGGCCTTCCGCATCCGACCGTGCTCGTCGACGTACGCGAACCACGCGTGCTGGATCCACCCCCGTTCGATGACGCCGCGCGCCCCGGAGAGCAGCCGGGCGAGGTCGTCCAGCTCCTGCAACCGGGCCTCGACGCGACGGTCGCGCGCAGCGGAACGGCGTGCGGAGAACCGGTCGAGGAGCCCGCGGAAGCCGGTGCGGGTCGGGGTGGACGGGACGGGAGAGGCGTCGGTGGCGACGTCGTGCTGGACGCGGAACTCGAGGGTCATGACGGCCCCTCCGATCTTCACGTGCACGGATTGGTGCGGTCACGATAGCCCCGCGCGGACTCAGTCGTCCAGCACTTCTCCGATCACCCGGCGTGCGACCGCGCGGAACGCGCGGTCGTCGGACAGGTGGAGTGCCGAACCGATCGAGACGGCCCAGGCACGCGCCCGTTCCCAGGTGTCGTCGTCGGCCGCGACGCGCGCGCGGAAGGTGCGCCGCGCCTCCCGGTCGAGCGTGAGCCACGCGGTGGCGAGGTCGACGGCCGGGTCGCCCGCCGTCACGTCGCCGAAGTCGACGACCGCCGCCAGGCGGGTCCCGCCGTCCGGCGCGGCGTCGAAGAGCACGTTGAAGGGGTGCAGGTCGCCGTGCACCCAGACGGGAGGCCCGGCGTACGCGGGCAGCGCCGCCGCGGTCCGCCAGACTGCCGCGAGTTCACGGGCCCGGGGCACGTCCGCCGTCGCGAGTCGCGTCAGGACGCTGTCGCTGCGCGTGGCGAGCGGCACCGCGCGGACGGGGTTCACGGGAGCGTCCGGCGGCGCGGGGACGTGCAGCAGCTCGACGAACGCGGCGAGCGCCTCGGCCACGTGCACGCCGCCGGCGCGTTCGCCCGCCGGGGTGCCGGGCAGCCAGCGGACGACGCTCCACGACCACGGGTACCCGAGGGCCGGGCGTCCGGTGCGGACCGGATCGGGGACGGGCACGATCGCCGCCACCCGGTGCGCGATCTCCGGCAACCACCGCTGCTCGTGCTCGATGAGCGCCGCAGCGGCCGCCCGGCGGGGGAGCCGCACGGCGAGCAGCTCGCCGAGCCGGACCACGACGTTGTCCCAGCCGCTCGCCACGATCGCGAGCGGGAGGTCCGCGAGGTCCGGGTGCTGGTCGCGGAGCAGGGCGGCGACGAGCGGGACGTCGACGTCGACCTCGGCGGCGGGGGTGGCCATCGGGTCAGGGTAGCCGGGGGCGCGCACACCCGTGAACTGGGGAGAGCCGGGCGGGGCGGGCGCTCGGTAGCCTCGAGGGACCAGCGACGTGGGTGTCCATGGGGGGACCCGCGTCGCGTGGCGGTCGGGTCAGGCGTCGTCGGGCAGCGGGGCGATGAGCGCGACGAGCCGGGGGATCTCGGGGCGTACCCGGTCGGAGACGATGGCCGCGAGCAGGACCGTCCAGAGCTCACGGAGCCGGACGTACAGGTCCGACCGATCGGCGAGGACGTCCGAGACGGTCTGCACCCCCGTGTACGCGGGGATGACGACGCGGCCGACGAGTTCGGGGTCCCACGCGGGGTCGACCTCGCCGGCGTCGATGCCCTGTCGGACGAGGTCGGTCACCACGGCGATCCAGTCGGCGTACGGGTCCTGCCGGGCCACGTCCGCCGTCGCGGCCTCGGTGGACAGACGGATGCCGGCGCTCACGACGGTCTCGTGGATCATCTGCGACGCGAGGCCCTGGGACATCCACATGAGCACCTCGAGCGGGGTCGTCCCGCGGGCGGCCGCCGCCTCGCCGTACCGCCGGGAGACCTCGTGCTGCCGGGCGATCACCGCGCCGGCGAGGTCGGCCTTCGACGTGAAGTGGAAGTACAGCGCACCCTTGGTGAGGCCGGCCCGCTCGGCGACGGCGTCCATCGAGGTGCCGAGGTACCCGCGCTCGTCGAACTCGCCCGCCGCCGCGTCGAGGATCGCGGCACGGGTGGCGACCGCCCGCTGCTGCCGCGTGCCACCGTCCTGCGCCATGATCCTGCAAGCGTACCGATGCGGCCGTCCCAGGCGGTGTCCGGGTGACGTCCGGGAACCTCCCCGGCGGGCTGTCGTACGGTTCCCGGCATGGACGGATGGCGGAACCCGGTGCGCTGGGCACGGACGGGTCGGTGGCTGCTGCTGCCGATCGCCGTGCTCGACTGGGTCGCGCTGGCGCCGCAGACCGTCGTCGTGCTGGCGTTCGCGATCGCCGTGGTCGGGCTGGCCGGCATCGCCGCGGCGCTCGTCGCCCGGATGCTCCGACGGTCGCGGGGTGCGATGGCGGCGCTCGGGGTGGTGCTCCTGCTCGGCGGGCTCGTCGTGTTCGGCCTCGATCCGTTCCCGTCGTCGATCCCGTTCATCGACGGGTGGTGGCCGGAGTCGATCACGCTGCCGCAGGTCGTGGGGAGCGCCTACTGGCAGCTCGCCGGCCTCGGGATCGAGCTCGCCGGGTTCGGGATGCTCGCGACGCTGCTGGTCGTGTCCCTGACCGCGAGGCCCGCGCAGCGCTGACGACCGCGGGCGCGGGCGCTCAGTCGCGCGTGAGGACGAGGAGCGTGCCGGCCGTGGCGACGCCCCGGACCCGGTCGACCAGGCTCGCGGTGTCGTCGGCGCCTCGCACCCATCCGATCAGCGTCTCGAGGTCCCCGACCGCGGCCAGCAGTCCGTCGGTGCACAGCACGACGCGGTCTCCCGACACGAGGTCGAGCGCACCGGGGGTCCGCGGCGTCCCGTCCGGTTGCAGGCCGATCGGCAGGTCGTGCGACCGGAGCACCGTGGCACCGCCGTCGGCGCGCACGACGGCCGCGAGGCCGTGCCCCGCGTCCCCGTACACGACGTGACCCGACGCGGGGTCGAGCCGCAGGTGGAAGAGCGACCCGACGGTGTCCGCAGCCGACAGGTCGGCGGCGACCTGCGCCTCCAGGCCGACGATCGCGGTCTCCATGTCGATGTCGGTCCGCGCGATCACGGCTGCCCGGACCGCTGCTGCCAGCAGTGCCGAGGCGCGACCGGCTGCCGGGACGGCTCCGACGGTGCAGTGCAGGCGGCCGTCGGCGGCGACCCGCCAGTCCGCGACGTCACCGGAGTCCTCGCGGGGGAGCGTCAGCACCTCCAGCGAGTACCCGGGGACCTCGACGGGTCCGGGGACGAGGCCCTCCACGACCCGCCGGACCCGGTCGCGCTCGATCGTGTGCCCGAGCTCCCGCTCCGCCCAGCGCGCGAGGTCGCGGAGCAGGTCGATGTCCTCGGCCGTCAGCGTGCGCGGCGTCGCGTCCATGATGCAGAGCGTGCCGACGCGCGTGCCGTCGAGCATCGACAGCGGCGCGCCCGCGTAGAACCGGATGCCCTGTTCGGTGACCGCGGCGAGGTGGGCGAACCGCGGGTCGAGCGTCGCGTCCGGCACCACCATCGGCTCGTCGGTCAGGACCGTCGTCGAGCAGAACACCTGCTCCGCCGGAGCGCTGCCGCCCTGACGCCAGCCCTGCGTGGACTGCGCCGTGACGAGCCCGTCGTGCACGAGGTTGAGGAAGGACAGCGGGACCCCGAAGGCCTCCTGCGTCATGCGGGTGATGCGGTCGAAGCGCTCCTCGGGGCCGCTGCCGAGGACGCCGAGCGCCTCGACCACGGCCGACCGGTGCGCTGCGGCGTCGAGGTGGGTCACCCGTCCTGTCTACCCGCACCCTCGCCCAGGAACCAGTCCCGCGGGTGGGGGTCGGCGGTCAGTTCGCGTCGCTCGGACACCGGCGCCGCCCACGCGGCCGCGTTCGACAGCACCCGCTGGATGTCCGGGTGGTGGTACACCGGGTACTCCTGGTCACCGGGGGAGAAGTAGAAGACCTTCCCGAGGCCCCGGCGGTACGCGACGCCCGAGCGGAAGACCTCGCCGCCGGCGAACGTCGACAGGAACACCTCTTCGTCGGGGCGCGGGATGTCGAAGTACTCGCCGTACATCTCCTGGCGGTCGATGACGATCGGGTGCGGGACGCCCGCGGCGATCGGGTGCTCGGGCGCCACGGTCCAGACGAGCTCGCGCTCCCCGTCGTTCCGCCACTTCAGGGAGCAGGTCGTGCCCATCAGGCGCTTGAACGGCTTCGAGTAGTGCCCGGAGTGCAGCACCACGAGGCCCATGCCCGCGTGCACGGCATCGACCACGAGGTCGACGACGGCGTCGCTGACCTCGTCGTGGGCGGCGTGGCCCCACCAGAACAGGACGTCGGTGGTGGCCAGGCGCTCGGCGGTGATGCCGTGGTCGGGCTCCTGCAGGGTGGCGGTGCTCACGGACGCGTCGGGGTGGTGCTCGCGGAGCGCGGCGGCGATCACGGTGTGCATGCCGTCGGGGTAGTGCCCGACGACGGTCTCGTCACCCCGGCTCTCGTGCACGTTCTCGTTCCAGACGACGATGTTCAGGGGACGGGATTCGGTCGGCGTCGACATGGCTCCCACGCTAGTCCGCCTGGTCGTCGAATCGATACGACCATCGGAGTGTCGGGGCTTTCCCGGGAGGCGTCCGCGACGATGTCCGCATGACTCCCCGCTCCCTGTTCCGCGCCGCCGCGGTCGCCGAACTCGTGACCTGGACCATGCTCATCGCCGGGATGGTGCTCAAGTACGGCCTCGGTGCCGGCGACTGGGGCGTCCGGATCGGGGGCGGGGTGCACGGGTTCGTGTTCCTGGCGTACCTCGTCGTGACGACCGTCGTCGCGGTGAACCAGCGGTGGTCGGCCGGAGCGCTCGTGCTCGGGTGGGCGAGTGCCGTCGTGCCGTACGCGACGGTGCCGTTCGAGGTCGCCGTGGCCCGGCGCGGGATGCTCGAGGGTCCGTGGCGCCACGGTGCCGAGGGGCGCGTCGGCTTCTGGGACCGCCTGCTGTTCTTCGTGGTGCGGCACCCGGCGGTGTCGATCCTCGTCGGCGTCGTGGCCGTCGCCCTGGTGTTCGTGGCGCTGCTGGCCGCCGGCCCGCCCGTCCCGTCCCGTCCTGACGCGCTGCCTTCGTGAGCAGGAACGGTCGGGTTCGTGATGCGGACCCGACCGTTCCTGCTCACGAAGCGCGGCCCGGGTCGCGACCACACGACGGACGGGAGGCGCGGTGCCAGCCGGCACCGCGCCTCCCGTTCGTGCGTCCCGCGTCTACAGCGCGGCGAGGATCCCGTTCAACGTGGCGGACGGGCGCATCACGGCGCTCGTCTTGGCGTCGTCCGGACGGTAGTACCCGCCGATGTCCGCCGGGTGCCCCTGCACGCTGTTCAGCTCCTCGACGATCGTCGACTCCTGCTCGTCGAGCGTCGCCGCGATCTCGGCGAACGCCGAGGCGAGCTGGGCGTCGGTCGTCTGCGCCGCGAGCTCCTGGGCCCAGTACTTCGCCAGGTAGAAGTGGCTGCCGCGGTTGTCGATCGACCCGAGCTTGCGCCCAGGCGACTTGTCCTCGTCGAGGAACGTGCCGGTCGCACGGTCGAGCGTCTCGCCGAGGATCTTCGCCCGCTCGTTGCCCGTCACACCGGCGAGGTGCTCGAGGCTGACCGCGAGGGCGAGGAACTCGCCGAGGCTGTCCCAGCGCAGGTAGTTCTGCTCGACGAGCTGCTGCACGTGCTTCGGCGCCGAACCGCCGGCACCGGTCTCGAACAGACCGCCGCCGCCGAGGAGCGGGACGACGGAGAGCATCTTCGCCGAGGTGCCGAGCTCCATGATCGGGAACAGGTCGGTGAGGTAGTCGCGGAGCACGTTGCCCGTGACGGAGATGGTGTCCTCGCCGCGGCGGATGCGCTCGAGCGAGAAGCGCATCGCGTCCTCGGGGGAGAGGATCTCGATCTGCAGCCCGTCGGTGTCCTGCTCGGCGAGGTAGGTCCGCACCAGGCCGATGAGGTTCGCGTCGTGCGCACGGGTCTCGTCGAGCCAGAACACCGCGGGGGACCCGGTCGCACGGGCACGCGTCACGGCGAGCTTCACCCAGTCGCGGATCGCGACGTCCTTGGTCTGGCAGGCGCGCCAGATGTCGCCGGCCTCGACCTCGTGCTCGATGACCGTCTCGCCGCCGCTCGTGACCACGCGGACGCGGCCGGCTGCCGGGACCTCGAAGGTCTTGTCGTGCGAGCCGTACTCCTCGGCCTTCTGCGCCATCAGGCCGACGTTCGGCACCGAGCCCATGGTGGCCGGGTCGAACGCACCGTTGGCGCGGCAGTCCTCGATCGTGGCCTGGTAGATGCCGGCGTAGCTCGAGTCCGGGATGACCGCGAGGGTGTCGTGCTCCTCGCCGTCCGGACCCCACATGTGGCCCGAGGTGCGGATCATCGCGGGCATCGAGGCGTCCACGATGACGTCGCTCGGGACGTGCAGGTTCGTGATGCCCTTGTCGGAGTCGACCATCGCGAGCTCGGGGCCCGCGTCGATGCCGTCCGCGAACGCCTGCTTGATCTCCGCACCGTTCGGCACGGCGTCGAGCCCGGCGAGGATCGAGCCGAGGCCGTCGTTCGGGTTGAGCCCGGCGGCGGCGAGGTCGGCACCGAAGCGCTCGAAGACGCTCGGGAAGAACGCCCGGATGACGTGGCCGAAGATGATCGGGTCGGAGACCTTCATCATCGTGGCCTTGAGGTGCACCGAGAACAGGATGCCCTGCTCCTGCGCCGCGCGGATCTGGTCCTGCAGGAAGGCCTCGAGCGCGCGGACGTGCAGCACCGTGCCGTCGACGACCTCGCCCGCGAGGACGGGGATCGACTGCTTGAGGACCGAGGTCGCACCGTCGGCACCGACGAACTCGATCGTCAGGACGTCGTCGGCGGGGGCGATCCAGGACTGCTCGTTCGAGCGGAAGTCGTCCGTGCCCATCGTCACGACGTTCGTCTTCGAGTCGTGGCTCCAGGCGCCCATGCGGTGCGGGTGCTTGCGGGCGTAGTTCTTGACGGAGAGCGGCGCGCGGCGGTCGGAGTTGCCCTCGCGCAGGACCGGGTTCACGGCGCTGCCCTTGGTGCGGTCGTAGCGGGCGCGGGCGTCGCGCTCGTCGTCGGTCGTCGGCTCGTCGGGGTAGTCCGGCAGGTCGTAGCCCTGCGCCTGGAGCTCCTTGATCGCGGCCTTGAGCTGCGGGATCGACGCCGAGATGTTCGGCAGCTTGATGATGTTCGCCTCGGGGGTCTTCGCGAGGTCCCCGAGCTCGGCGAGGGCGTCGTCCAGGCGCTGCTCGGCGGTGAGCCGCTCCGGGAACTGGGCGATGATCCGGCCCGAGAGCGAGATGTCGCGGGTCTCGACGTCGACACCTGCGGTGCCGGCGAAGGCCTGGATGACCGGGAGGAAGGAGTGGGTGGCGAGGAACGGCGCCTCGTCCGTGAGGGTGTAGATGATCTTGGCCATGCTGGCGGGTACTCCCTTGTTCGACCGTCGGTACGTCCACGCTACTCGCGCAACGGGATGTCTCGACATCAAGATACATGGTGCCGCCTGCGTGGAGCAGATGCTCGGATGGCTTCCTGGAGGCGCACTGTCGACTCATAGGAACGTCGCGTGGAGTGGTCTTCCGCACCACACGACCGCAGGAGGCGCGCATGTCGACGACACGGCAGACACCGGAGGACTTCGGGTGGTCCGCGGAGGACCTCCGTTCGGCGTACGCCGTGGACGGCAGCGGGCCGTACCGGTACGCGCCGGACGGGTCCGGGCCGTTCTCGTACGACGAGGACGGCTCCGGGCCGTGGTTGGTCGGTCCGACGCCGCGTCGTGGGCTCGCCCGCTTCGCGCCGCGGGACCGTGGGTCGGGCTCGCGGCTGCGGCGGATCGGGACCGCCGTGACCGCGGGCACGCTCGCGCTCGTCCTGGCCGCCGGCAGTGTCGCGGTCGTCGCCCACGTCGTTCCTCCACACCACGCGGTCAACGCCTCGGCGGTCCACAGCGCGGAGCCGGACCGGGACTGATCGCCCGGAACGGTGCCACGCTGGGGGAGTGAACGAACTCCTCGTCATCGGTGTGGTCGCCCTGGTCGCCATCGCGGGCGCCGCCGTGCTCGGCCCGCGCATCGGGGTCGCCGCGCCGCTCGTCCTCGTCGCGGTGGGGGTCGCCGCGAGCCTCGTGCCGTGGATCCCGCACGCCCGGATCGAACCGGAGTGGATCCTCGCGGGGGTGCTGCCGCCGTTGCTGTACTCGGCGGCGGTGTCGATGCCGTCGATGAACTTCCGGCGGGAGTTCGGCGCGATCAGCGGCCTGTCGGTCCTGCTCGTCGTCGCGTCGAGCCTGGTGCTCGGGCTCTTCTTCGCGTGGGTCGTCCCGGGGCTGGGCTTCTGGTGGGGCATCGCGCTCGGGGCGATCGTCAGCCCCACCGACGCCGTCGCGACCTCGATCGTCAAGCAGACCTCGGTGTCACGGCGGGCGATCTCGATCCTCGACGGCGAGTCGCTGCTCAACGACGCGACCGCGCTCGTGCTGCTCCGCACCGCGATCTTCGCCGCGGGCGCGTCGTTCTCGTTCTGGGGCGCGCTCGGGGACTTCGCCCGGGCGGTCGCGATCGCCGTCGTCATCGGCTGGTTCGTCGGCTGGCTCAACGTCTGGGTGCGGTCCCGGGTGCCGAACGCCGCGGTGAACACGGCACTGTCCTTCGCGGTGCCGTTCGTCGCCGCGATCCCGACCGAGCACTTCGAGGGGTCCGGCCTGGTCGCGGCCGTCGTCGCGGGGCTGTTCACGGGCATCGTCGGCCCGCGCAGGCTCCCCCCGGGGCACCGGCTGTCGGACGCCCAGAACTGGCAGACGATCGAGCTCGTGCTCGAGGGTGCCGTGTTCCTGACGATGGGGCTGCAGCTCGCGTCGATCCTCGGCGACGTGCAGGACCAGCACGCCGGGATCGGGCCGGCGCTCCTCATCGCCGTCGGCGCCCTCGTGCTCACCGTCCTCGTCCGGGCCGCCTACGTCGTGCCGCTGCTGCTCGCCCTGTCCGCCAGCGCCAAGCGCGGCGAACGGATGCAGACCCGCTTCGCGGAGATGCACGCGCAGGACCGCGACGCCATGAGCGAGGTGATCCGCGAACACCGACCGGGCAACCGGGCGCCGTCCGAACGGGAACTCGACCGGTTCGCGGTGCGGGTCCGTCGCACCCTGGCGGACATCGCGTACTACACGAAGGCGCCGCTCGGCTGGCGGGAGGGCACCGCGGTGGTCTGGGCGGGGATGCGCGGCGCGGTGACCGTCGCGGCGGCCCAGACGCTCCCCGAGGGCACGCCCCAGCGGTCGCTGCTCGTCTTCGTCGCGTTCGCCGTCGCACTGCTGTCGCTCGTGGTCCAGGGCGGGACGATCGGGCCGCTCCTCCGTCGCATCGCCGCACCGACGACGGACACCGCCGCGCAGGACACCGAGGAACGCAAGCGGCTCCTCGAGCTCATGCGGGCAGCGGCGGAGCAGGTCCCCGGGACGAGCGAGGCCGGACCCCGCGCGCGGGAAGAGCTCGAGGCCGCCGACCCCGCCGAACTCCGGGCGTGGATGGGGCGCGAGAAGGCTCGGCGCCTGGCGGTGCTCGAAGCGCAGCGCGCCGCGATCCTCGATGCCCGCGACGACGGCAGCTTCGACGCCGAGGTGCTCGAGTCGATGCTGCAGAACCTCGACGCCGAGCAGATCGCCCTCGAGCTCAGGGGCGCTCCCGCGCGGTGAGGGTCACTCGCCGATGCGCACCCGGAAGACCCGGACGCCGGCGGTCTTCAGGGCCGCGAGTCCCACGCGCATCCGGAAGTTCCGGAACGGCCGCTCGAACCCGGACGGTGCCGACGCCGCGCCGATCTGGTGGAGCACCTCGGACGTCAGCGTCCGCTCGACCTTCGGCGCGAGCCGGGTCAGCCCCGAGACCGTCACGACGATCCGGACCGCGTGCGGCGCGAGCAGCGGGTCGATCATCTCGGCGGCCTCGTGCGCACGGTGGAACGCCGGGTCGTCACCGGGCCGACGGATCGCGATGACGGCGAGTTCGGCGTCCCAGGTCTCCTCGGGGTCGGGCAGGTCGTCCACCCCGACCACGCGCATCCGGGCGGCGTCGACCCCGGCCCGGACGGCAGCGGTCCGGAGCACCGGCAGGAGCTCCTGCGTCCCGGCGAGCACGACGTGCGCCGACGCCAGGTCGACCGGTTCGTGCCGCTCGCGCGGTGTTCGGGCCATGTGGAGGGTCCTTTCCGCTCGCTCACTGCGGACACTACTGATCGGGCGGCATCCGGGGCCGGGGCGGGCTGTGGGATCAGCAGCCTCCCAGCACTTCGGTAACGATGAGATCACGAAAGGACCTGTACAAAGCGACAGAGTCGTGCAGAATGGTGGGCGGCCATGACGACTGCACGCGAACTCGACCAGCACCCGGACACCCCGGTGGTGCACCTGTCCCGTCGCGCCGCCCTCGAGGCCGAGCGCGCCGCAGCCCGCAAGCCGGCCCGCCGCGAGCGGACGCCGAAGGCCGAGCGCACGCCCGCGCCGCCTCGCGCGCCGAAGCCCGAGCGCACCGGTCGCCGAGCGGCCGCCGCGCGTGCGACGACCGAGCACGTCGACGCCCGCATCCAGCGCGTCGTCCGTCGCCCCGCACCCAGCGTGCCCGCCGTCGCCCGGGCGACCCGCGCCTCCAGGTCCCGCCGCGCCAGCCGCGTGACGCTCACGAGCGCCCTCGCCGCCCTCGCGATGTTCGCCGCGTCCGCGATGCCCGCGCACGCCAGTGCCGGCACCTCGATGGCGACCGCGACCCTCGCACCCTCTGTCCGCACGCAGGACTACGCCGTGACGCAGGCGATCTCCGCCTCCGCCCTCGACCGCGACGGCTTCACGGTCGGCGGCGGTTCGGCCGGGGCCCCGGGCACGTCGGTGTCCTACGGCGGCGAGGTCCGGTCGCCGTTCCCCGGGCCGGTACGGATGAGCTCGGGCTTCGGCTACCGCTCGGCTCCGTGCGGCGCCTGCTCGTCGCTCCACCAGGGCCTCGACTTCAACCCGGGCATGGGCGCGCCGATCGGTGCCGTGGCCGCGGGGACCGTCCGGGTCTCCGGCACGTACTTCTCGTACGGCACCGCGGTGATCATCGACCACGTGATCGACGGGCGCGAGGTCTCGACGCTCTACGGCCACATGATCCCCGGCTCCTCGCCACTGAAGGTCGGCGACACCGTCGAGGCCGGACAGTTCATCGGCAAGGTCGGCTCCTCCGGGGTCTCGACCGGGGCGCACCTCCACCTCGAGGTCCTGATGGACGGCGAGACCCCGATCGACCCGGAAGCCTGGCTCGAAGCGCGCATCGGGCGTTCCCTCACCGCCTGATCAGGTTCCCTGTGCATGCTCACAGGCATGGACGACTGTCACAGACCGCCCGCCCGTCGCCGATCTGAGCCGGCAGCCCGCTGATGGGACCCGACACCTGGATCGCCTTCGGGCTCGTGGTCCTCTTCGTGCTCGTCGGTGGCGTGTTCGCCGCAGCCGAGATCGCCCTCGTCTCCCTCCGTGAGTCGCAGCTGCAGCAGCTCGAGCGCCGCGGGTCCCGGGGGATGCGGGTCGCCGAGCTCGGCCGCGACCCGAACCGCTTCCTCTCCGCCGTGCAGATCGGCGTGACCGTCGCCGGGTTCTTCTCGGCCGCGTACGGCGCGTCGTCGATCGCTCCGGACGTCGCCCCGCTGTTCACGGGCCTCGGGCTCGAGCAGGGTGCTGCCGAGACGGTGGCACTGGTGCTGATGACCCTCGTGATCGCCTACCTGTCGCTGGTCTTCGGCGAGCTCGTGCCGAAGCGGCTCGCCCTGCAGCGCGCCGAGGGCTTCTCGATGGCCGTGGCCCCGACGCTCGACCGGTTCGCCACGCTCATGCGCCCGGTGATCTGGCTGCTCTCGAAGTCGACCGACACCGTCGTGCGGCTGCTCGGCGGGGACCCGAACGCCCGGAGCGAGTCGATGAGCACCGAGGAACTCCGCGGTCTCGTCGAGGACCACGACGCCATCGACGCCCAGGGACGCCGGATCGCCCGGAGCGCCCTCGACGCGGGCGACCGGATCCTCCGCGAGTCGATGCGGCCCTGGTACGACGTGTCGACGATCGACGCGGGCACTTCGATCGCCGCGGCCACCGACCACGCCATCGACCTCGGGCACACCCGGTACCTCGTCACCGACGGCACGCGGGACCACGTCGACGGGTTCGTCCACCTGCGGGACCTGCTGCGCCCGGAGGACCCCACCGCACCGGTGTCGACCCTCGTGCGTCCGGTGCTCGCGCTGCCCGAGACGAAGTCGCTGTCGAGCGCGATCGCGGACATGCGCACCGAGGGACACCAGATCGCCCTGGTCGTCGACGAGTACGGCGGCAGCGCGGGCATGGTGACGCTCGAGGCGCTGCTCGAGGACCTCGTCGGACGCATCCGCGACGAGTACGACGAGCCCGCGGCCGAGCACGACGGCGTCGACGGGGCGACCGTGCTCGAGGACCTCGTGGCCGACGGCGGCCCGGCCCTCCCCGACGGCGACTACGAGACGGTGGGCGGCCTGGTGCAGGTGGCGCTGGACCGCGTGCCCGAGGTCGGGGACGTCGTCGAGGTCGGCGGCCACCGGCTCGAGGTGACCGCCATGGACGGTCACCGCGTGGCGCGCGTGCGCATCACGGCCGACGCAACCGCCTGACGCGGGCGCGCCCCGCTCGGCGGCAACGCGGAGCGTTGCGCGGGGCGCGCCGACCGAGCCTGCGAGGGAGGACGGCGCGGACCCGCCCCGCGCCTCCCGTCCGTCCCGTCCCGGGTACGGGCAGGGCCTGCCGCGGTACCAGCCACGGGACGTACGCTCGTCGCATGGGTATCGACGTGCGCAACGAGATCCGCGACTTCCTGTCCTCGAGGCGGGCGCGGCTCACTCCCGAGCAGGTCGGCATGCCGTCGTTCGGCGGCGGTGTCCGACGGGTGCCGGGACTGCGTCGGCACGAGGTCGCCATGCTCGCCGGCGTCAGCGTCGACTACTACACGCGGCTCGAGCGGGGTTCGCTCAAGGGCGTCTCGGACAGCGTGCTCGAGGGGCTCGCCGGTGCGCTGCAGCTCGACGAGGACGAGCGCGTGCACCTGTGGGACCTCGCCCGCCTGGCGAACGCCGGCGTGAAGGTCATGCACCGCAACGTCCCGACCCGCGTGCGCCCCGGTGTGCAGCGGCTGCTCGACTCGATCACGGGAGCGCCCGCCTGGGTGCGGAACGAGCGCGGTGACGTGGTCGCGACGAACGAGCTCGGTCGCGCGCTGTACGCGCCGATGTTCGCGGGTCCCGGTCGCCCGGTGAACACCGCGCGCTTCACGTTCCTCGACCCCGCGGCGAAGGAGTTCTTCGCGGACTGGGCGCAGACCGCTCGGGACGCGGTGGCGATCCTCCGTGCGGCCGCGGTCTCGAACCCGTGCGAGCCCGGACTCGTGACCCTCGTCGGCGAGCTGTCGACCCGGAGCGAGGAGTTCCGCACGTGGTGGGCCGCCCACGACGTCCGGATGCACCGCACCGGCAAGAAGCGGCTCGTGCACCCCATCGTCGGTGAGCTCCGGCTCGACTACGAGGCGCTGGAACTCGTCGCGGACCCGGGCCTGGTGATGTTCTCGTACTCGGCCGAACCCGGCAGCGAGTCCGAGCGGTCCCTGGCGCTCCTCGGGTCGTGGGCTGCGACCGAGCGTGCCGAGCACTACGCGGCGCTGCGCGAGTCGGAGACCGAGTCGGTCGACTGACCCCCCGCCCGACGGGCGTCAGACGGTGGAGGTCGTGGGACCGGTCGCGTCCGGGCCGGCGCCACCGTCCTCGATCCCGTCGACGACGGCGTCGTACCGCAGCCGCTCGATGCGCAGCTGCCGCTCCGTCGCGGACAGCCGCAGCACGCGGATCGCGGCGAACACGAGCACGATGAGCGCGACCGTCAGCACGGCGAGCGCCACGACGAACGCGATGTACAGGACACTGACGACGGCGAATCCCCCGGAGACCATGGCCCGACCGTAACAGGCCCGGTCCGTAGGCTGGGGCCGTGACGAGGACGACGGACGGTTCAGCGGGGGATGCCGACTCCGCCCGCATCGGTCAGGACCACCGGAAGTACCGTCGGCCGGAGCCGTCCTTCGCCCGGGCGATCGCGAAGGCCCTCGGTGACGCCCGGACGGTCCTCGACGTGGGCGCCGGCGCCGGGTCCTACGAGCCCACCGACCGCGAGGTGACCGCGGTCGACGCCACCGCCGAGGACCTGCCGTTCGCCGACGACACGTTCGACGCCGCGATGACGACCTTCTCCGTGCACGAGTGGGGCGACCTCGAGCGTGGGCTGGCCGAGCTGCGCCGGGTGACGCGGGGCCCGATCGTGATCCTGACGTGCGACCCCGACCGTGTCGAGGACTTCTGGCTCGCCGAGTACGCCCCCGAGGTCATGGCGACCGAGGCCCGGCGGTACCCCTCGCTCGCCCGGATCGCGGCCGCCCTCGCCGACGACGCGGTGACGACCACGCGCCTGCCGATCCCGTTCACGTGCGTCGACGGGTTCTCCGAGGCGTACTACGCGCGACCGGAACGCCTCCTCGACCCGGGCGCGCGACGGGCGGACCCGGCGTGGAGCTCCGTCGACGAGATGACCGCACGGCGATCCGTCGCCGCGCTCCGCACGGCCCTCGAGTCCGGCGAGTGGGACCGAGCCCACGGCGCCCTCCGCACGCAGCCGACGTTCGAGGGCTCGCTCGTCCTCCTCACCGCGCAGCCGCGCCCGGCTTGACACGTCGACGTAGGCTGGTCGGGTGAGCTTCCAGGAGGTGGTCGGCGCCCGTTTCGCCGACATCAGGGCGTGATGCCCCCGGTCGCACCGTTCGGTGCGGCCGCCGTCATCGAACCCTGAACCCTCCGCCCGGTGCGGCATGCGTCCGCGTGCCCCGGGCCCGTCCGAGAGCGAACCACCATGCTGCCCATCAGCGAGAAGACCATCCGCACGTCCTTCGTCAACGCCTCCCGCAAGGAGACCGGCGACCTCACGCTGCCCGCCGACCTCGAGACCGTCGACTGGGACGCGCTCGACTACCTCGGCTGGCGCGACCCGAAGCTCGCCCGGCGCGCGTACGCCGTCGTGCCGACCCTCGAGGGCGACCTCGTCGGCATCCTGTTCCGGCAGGCCGAGGCCTCGCCCCGTGCCCGGGCACAGTGCTCGTGGTGCCAGGACGTGAAGCTCCCCAACGACGTCGTGTTCTACAGCGCGAAGCGGTCCGGCAAGGCGGGTCGCAACGGCAACACCGTCGGCACGCTCGTCTGCCAGGACTTCCAGTGCTCGCGCAACGTCCGGCGGACGCCGCCGCTCGCGTACGAGGGCTACGACGTCGAGGCCGCACGGCTGCAGCGGATCGAGGACCTGCAGCTCCGCGCGGCGTCCTTCGCCGCGGAGGTCTAGTCGCGACTGCGCACGCGGACGACGAGTGCGCGGCGTGCAGCGCGCGCAGACGTCGTCGAGATGCGCACCTGCGGTTCGGGAGGCGCGGTGCGGGTCCGACCCGCGCCTCCCGTCCCGCAGCTGCGACCGTTCCGGGACCGTGGGCCACGTCGCGCGGGAAACCGCCGCGTAACCCCCGTGAAACGGGCGTTCCGTAGCGTGGCGGCATGGACATCGGCGAGCTCGACGACGCGACCGTCTCCGACGCGGTCGCCACGGCCACCGGGTGGGCGGCGGTCCCGGCGTGGGCCGACGCACTCGCCGCCGGACGACCGTACGGCTCCGTCGCCGCGCTCCTGGCGCGTGCCGCCGCCGAGGCCCGGGGGTGGGGCGCCGCCGAGCTCGACGCCGCCCTCGCCCAGCACCCGCGGATCGGTGAGCGGGGCAGCGATGCCTCGTCAGCCCGGGAGCAGTCGGCCATGCGCACCGCGGACGACGACGTCGCCCGGGCGATCGCCGCGGGGAACGCCGAGTACGAGCGGCGGTTCGGCCGGGTGTTCCTCGTGCGCGCGGCCGGCCGGACGCCCGAGGAGCTCCTCGCCGAACTCCGACGGCGGCTCGGCAACGATCCCGACGTGGAGGTCGCGGAGGCCGCCGGTGCCCTCGCGGACATCGCACTGCACCGCATCCGCGCGACCTTCGCCGTCGCCCAGCTGACCACGCACGTCCTCGACGCGACCCGGGGCACACCTGCCGCGGGGGTAAGCCTCGTGCTGAGCACCGTCGACGGCGACGTCCTCGCGACCGGCACCACCGACACCGACGGACGCGCTGCCCTCGGGCCGGACGTCCTGCCGCGAGGCGACCTCCAGCTGCGCTTCGACACCGGCGCGTACCACCGCGCCGCCGGCGTACCGACGTTCCACCCGTTCGTCGTCGTGGCCTTCACCGTGGACGGGACCGAGCACCTCCACGTGCCGCTCCTGCTCAGCCCGTTCGCCTACAGCACCTACCGCGGAAGCTGATCCCATGCCGCGCGGGGCATGTGTCCCGCCCGCAGCGCACGAGCGGGCGAAATGTGCGCGGCTCCCATGGCGAACGGCGCATGTTCCGCCCGCTCGCCGAGCCGGGCTGTCGGGCGTGTGTCGCGTCCGTCGCCGGACCGACGCCCGGAACGCACGCCGAGACGGCCTGGAGGCGGGGGGGGCGGCGGGCCCCCCCCCCCCGGCCGGGCGGCGGGGGGGGGGCCCCCCCCCCGCCCCCCCCCCCCCCCCCCCGGCCCCCCCCCCCCCCCCCCCGCC
>NZ_JBIUZN010000002.1:466428-753899 GCF_044745045.1 Curtobacterium sp. NPDC087082
CCCGGGGCGGCGGCGGGGCCCGCCGGGGCTGCCGGCTTTCCCCCCCGCACCCCCCCCGCGCGCGGGGCGCCCCCCCCCCCGCGCCGGCGGGGGGGGGGGGGCCCCGGGCCCCCCCCGCCTCCAGGCCGTCATCCGGTCGCGTCTACCGACCGATGGTCGACATGTCGGGGTAGCGGTCACCCGTCGGCACCGGCAGCGCCGACAGGCGCGCGATCTGGTCCGCGGTCAGGGTGAGGTCGGCTGCGCCGACGTTCTCCTCGAGTCGCGAGACCCGCTTCGTGCCGGGGATCGGCACGACGTCGTCGCCCTGCGCGAGCAGCCACGCCAGCGCCACCTGCGCCGGGGTCCCGCCGGCCTCGGTCGCGATCTCCTTGACGGCGTCGACGATGCGCATGTTCTCGGCGAAGGCCTCCTCCTGGAAACGCGGGTTCGCCAGGCGGAAGTCGTCGGCGTCCAGGTCGGACGGCTTCGTGATCGCTCCCGTCAGGAACCCGCGGCCGAGCGGCGAGTACGGCACGAGGCCGATGCCGAGCTCGCGGAGGGTGTCGAGCACGTCGCCCTCGGGGTCCCGGGTCCACAGCGAGTACTCGCTCTGGAGGGCCGTGATCGGGTGGACCGCGTGGGCCTTCCGGATCGTCGCGGCGCTCGCCTCGGAGAGCCCGATGTGGCGGATCTTGCCCTCCTGCACGAAGCCGGCGAGCTGCCCGATGACGTCCTCGATCGGGACGGCCGGGTCGACGCGGTGCTGGTAGTACAGGTCGATGTGGTCGGTGCCGAGGCGGCGGAGCGAGCCCTCGAGCGCCTCGCGCACGGACTCCGGTGCGGAGCTGATGCCACGGCCCGTGGCGGGCGTCTCCTCGCCGGCGGTGTGCGTGATGAGGCCGAACTTCGTCGCGATGACGACGTCGTCGCGGCGGTCTCCGAGGGCCCGGCGGAGCAGGTCCTCGTTCGTGTAGGGGCCGTACGCCTCGGCGGTGTCGAACAGGGTGACGCCGAGGTCGATCGCGCGGTGGATGGTGCGGATCGACTCGTCGTCGTCGGTGCCGGCGCCCGTGTAGAAGGCGCTCATGCCCATGGTGCCGAGGCCGACGGGTCCGACCTCGAGGTCTGCGAGCTTGCGTGTCTGCATGGGTGCAGGTCTACTCCGGGTCCCTCGGTTGGAGGGAGGCACTGACCGGACCCGTCAGCCGGGAATGCCGGTTCGTGCGGTTCCTCCAAGGTTCCGCGCGTTCGTGGCCCGACCCTGGTGTGATCGGGGCGTGAACCTGTACTTCCGGCTGTTCCTGCTCCAGTTGCGCGTCCGGCTCCGCCCCGCGATCGGCGGACGGCGACCGACGCTCTGGGACGAGGTCCGCACGCCGTTCCGGGTGACCCTGACCGACCTCGACCCGCTGCGGCACGTGAACAACGGGAAGTACCTGTCGATGCTCGACCTCGGGCGGCTCGACCTCATGCTGCGCTCGGGGTTCTGGGGTGCGATCGCCGAGCGCGGCTGGTACCCGGTCGTGTCGGCGCAGACGATCACGTACAAGCGGTCGTTGACGCTCGGGCAGCGGTTCGAGCTCGTGACCCGGGTGCTCGGGATGGACGACCGCGCGGCCTACCTGGAGCAGACGTTCGTCCGCCGCGGGGCCGTGGTGGCACGGGCCGTGGTGCAGGCGCGGTTCCTGCTGCGCACCGGCGGGACGGTGTCCCCGTCGGAGCTGCTCGAGGCCGCGGGCGCGACCGACCGGGACCTGTCGGTGCCGGAGTGGGTGCACGAGTGGGCCGGGGCCATCCGGATCAGCAGCTCGGGTACGCTCGCGGGCACGGGGTCCGAGACCCCGGGACGAGAGGGGACGTCATGACCATCGTGTGGATCGTGATCGGCGTCGCGGTGCTGATCGCCGCCGTCATCACCGTGCTCGAGGTGCAGAACCACCGACGAGCGAAGCGCCTCGCGCACCTCGGACCGGCCGACCCGCGGCTCGGGGCACAGGCGCGAGCGGACGCCGAGGCCGCGCACTCGGTGACCGAAGGGCTGTCGAAGGCCGCGCACCCGGGCGTCACCGGCGCCGGCGGTGGGGTCTCCGGACCGTGACCCGTCCCGCCACCAGGCGAGCGGTGCTCGCCGGGGGAGTCGGACTCGGGATCGCCGGGGTGCTCGCCGCGTGCAGCCGACCGGCGCCGTCCCCGTCCCCGTCCCCGTCGGCCACGAGGACGCCCGGCCCCACGGGGACCCCGACCGCGTCACCGACGCCGGGCGGCCCCGACTCGTGGGACGCCCTCGCCGCCGCGGTCTCCGGACGGCTGCTGCGCTCCGGATCGAACGGGTGGAACAGCGCCCGGCTCGTCGAGAACCCCCGGTACGACGACGCCGACCCGCAGGGCATCCTGCGCGCGGCCGGCACCGCGGACGTCCAGGCCGGGCTGGCCTTCGCCCGGAACACGAACACACCGGTGGCGCTCCGTTCCGGCGGCCACTCGTACACGGGCTGGTCGGCGGGCGGCGCGAGCGGCACCGACGTCCCGCGGTCGCTGGTGATCAGCACGCAGGACCTCGACGGCATCGACGTGCACGACGACGGCACCGTGACGATCGGTCCCGGCGCGCAGCTCGGCGACGTCTACGCCACGCTCGCCGCCGCCGGACGGGCGATCGGCGCCGGGTCCTGCCCCACGGTCGGGATCGGCGGCCTGACGCTCGGCGGCGGGGTCGGTGTGCTCGTCCGCTCCTTCGGGCTGACGTGCGACCAGCTCACCGGTGCGACCGTCGTCACGCCGGACGGCACCGTGCACGAGGTCTCCGCGACCGCCGACCCCGACCTGTTCTGGGCCTGCCGCGGCGGGGGCGGTGGGACCGTCGGCGTCGTGACGGCACTGACGTACCGGACCCAGGCCGCGCCCGGCGTCCTGCTCTTCTCGATCACCTTCGCGTGGTCGGCCGCCGCGGCGGTCGTGCGCGCCTGGCAGGACTGGGCGCCCACCGCCGACCCGGAGCTGTGGTCGACGCTCAAGCTGCTGAACGGGAGCCGGCACACCGCCCCGACGGTCACTGTGACGGGAGTGTGGACGGGTTCGAAGACCGGCGCTGACACCACCGTCGACGGTTTCATCGCCGCCACCGGAGCGAAGCCGCTCGCCCACACCGCGCGGCAGCTCACCTACGGTGCCGCGATGTCCGCGTTGGCGGGGAAGCCACAGCGGGTGTCCGAGGCGGCGACGTCCTCGATCGGATCGGTGAAACTGTCCGACGACCAGATCGACGTGCTCGTCGCCCACGCCGAGGCGGCCGGTGACGTGGCGGGGAACCTCGAGGGCGGGGTCGCGCTCGACGCCCTCGGCGGCGTCGTCTCCGACGTCGGACGGACCGACACCGCGTTCCCGTGGCGGTCGGCGCTCATGACCGTGCAGTACACCGCCGTGTTCGCGGACGGATCGGACCCGGCACCCTTCGACGCCTACGTCCGGGGGTTCCGGAAGGCGATGCGGCCGGCGTGGGGTGACGCGGCGTACGCGAACTACTGCGACGCGGCGATCACGGACCCGGCGGACTACTTCGACGTGAACACCTCGCGGCTGCACCGGATCGCCGAGCAGGTGGACCCGGACGGGGTGCTGGCGCAGCCGAACTGGGTGTGAGCACCGCGCGCATGCGGAATGTTCTGAAACGGCACATCTGGTGTGCTTGTATTCCGTCGTGCGAACCCCCTCCGTCCCGGTCGCGACGACCGCCCGCCGCGTGCTGTCGATCGTGGCGCTGCTCCCGCTCGTCCTGACCACCACCGTCGAACTCCGGTCGGCAGCGCCGTGCGCGGCAGACCCCGCCGACCGGGCGGCCTGGGCGGAGTTCGACCCGCCGTACCGCACCGACGTCGGGACGCCACAGCACGAGGACTGCGCGGTGTACGCCGGCACACCGCTGGACTTCGGCGAGCTCACCGAGCCGCCGACCGTCGAACACGCGGCCGGGTCCGGGCCGGACGACATCGACGTGATCGCGCACTGGTACAACGACTTCGGCCTCGTGGGCGGGTCCGGGTGGAAGGGCTGGTACGACTGGCGGTGGAACTTCCCCACGAACCGCGACGGGGGCGGGACGGATCCGCAGCTCGGCTACGACCCGGCTCGTCACCCGACGCTGGGGTTCTACGAGGGCGACGATCCCCGTGTCCTCGGGTGGATCGCGTACTGGCTGCGGAGCGCCGGCGTCCGAGCGGTGAGCTTCCCCCAGTCGCGCGGCTTCACGACCGACGGCTGGAGCGGGAACGGCCGCGACTGGCTCGAGGCGTACTTCGAGCAGACGCCGAACTCGCGGGCGCTCGACTACGTCCTGCCGATCGGCAGCGTCGGCTCGGCGGCCGAGATCCAGCGCCGGGCCGAACAGCTCGTCACCACCGTGCGTGACCACCCGAACGTGTACGTCTTCGCGGACGACGGCAAGCGCTACGCGACCGTGAACGCGTGGGACCTCGAGTCGCTGCGCGGCGCGTTCGACGGGTACGCGAACCTGAACATGCCGAAGACGCTCGCGTTCCTCCGGTCCCTCGCATCGTCGTTCCGCGACCTCGGGTACGACGGCGTCGCCGTGCTCGGCCGCCACCCCGGCGTCCTCGGGGCACGGTGGGAGCGGTACGTGGGCGACGGCATCCGGATCGTCAACGCGTCCTACGACGGCAACTACGACGACGGCACCGACCACGACACCTACGCCGACTACACGGAACACGTCGAGTACGACGCCGTCCCCGACCTGCAGGAGAACGCCGCGATCGGCACCTTCACGGCGCTCGACACCGCACACCCGCACCCGTCCGGGTACCACTACACCGGGTCGACCCCGCAACTCTTCCGGAAGCAGCTCGACCGAGCCCGCGCCTACGTCGACGAGCACGACCTGCCGCGGGTGATGACGGTGTACAACGTGTCGGAGTGGGCCGAGGGCGGACCCGGCCTCATCCCGAACGTGCGGGACGGGTTCGGGTACCTCGAGGCGCTGCGACGGACGATCGAGGGCGAGCCCGCGACCGTCGAGACGGACCCGCACGGAGTCGCGATCGCGGGGACGTCGGGGAACCGGGATCCGGAGCGCCGCTCCCGGAGGCGCGGCACCGGTCCGGCGCGGCCCCCGGGACGCCGGTGGGCCGCCCTACGATGACCGCATGGACGCGGACGACCTGGTACTCCCCGACGCCGCTGCCTGGCGCGCCTGGCTCGACGCGCACGAGGACGACCCCGACGGCGTGTGGCTCGTCCTCGCGAAGAAGGGCACCACGGAGCCGACGACGCTGACCTACGACCAGGCGCTCGACGAAGCGCTCTGCTCCGGCTGGATCGACGGCCAGAAGCGCGGGCGGGACACCACGACGTTCCGCCAGCGGTTCACCCCGCGGCGCAAGGCGTCGATCTGGTCGCAGCGGAACATCGGACTCGTGGCCACCCTCGAGTCCGCGCGGCGCATGCGCGACCGGGGCCGGGCCGAGGTCGAACGCGCGAAGGGCGACGGCCGGTGGGACCGCGCCTACGCCGGTGCCGCGACGGCCACCGTGCCCGACGACCTGCGGGCAGCGCTCGACGCCGCTCCCGCGGCCGCAGCGCTGTTCGCCGAACTCGACGCCACGAACCGGTACGCCGTGCTCCACCGGATCACGACCGCGCCGAGTGCGACGGCGCGGGCGAACCGGCTCGCGAAGCTCGTCGGCGGGCTCGAGCGGGGCGAGACCCCGTACCCGCGGAAGCCCTGACGGCCCCTGTCGAACCACGAAGACGACGTCGAACCAGGCGCGCGGGCTGGTTCGATGTCGGAGACGTGGTTCGACGCACCGACGGCCGACGCACCCGCGCCGGCGCCCGCGCGCAGCGTCAGCGGCGCAGGCCGACGAGCACGCCCCGGTGGTCGCTGCCGTTCGCGGGCAGGACCTCGGTCGACGTCGTCCCGAGCCCCCGGGTGAACACGTGGTCGATCCGCACGACGGGCAACTGCGCCGGCCAGGTCGCCCCGAACCCGCCGCCCTCGTCGAGCATCCGGGTCAGCGGGAGCATCTCCGGGTCGGCCGCACCGCCGTTGAAGTCCCCGGCGACGACGAGCCGCTCCGATTCGTCGTCGCGGACCGCCTCGGTGAGCGACGCCAGCATCCGCGGCCGACCGTCCTCGCCACCCAGTCGCAGTGAGTCCATGTGCACGACGTACAGCCGAACGTCGCCGACCCCGGTGTCCACCGTCACCCGGAGCGCCCGGGCCCAGCCCAGACCGAGCGTGAGGGGTTCGCCGTCGCGCAGGGTCGTCCGGCTCCACACCCCGATCGACCCGACCCGGTAGTGGTGCGGGTACCGCTCGTCGAGGACGCCCGCGACCGCCGTGCCCGAGGTCTGGGTGAGCTCCTCGAGCGCGATGACGTCCGGGTCACGCGCCGCGATCGACCTCGCGGTGGCGGCCGGGTCGGGGTTGGCGGCCTCGATGTTCTCGGTGACGACCGTCAACTGCGGCGACCCCGAGGTGCCGGGAGCGAGCACGCCGGGCAGGACCGCGACGGCCCACGCGGCGGCGAAGGCGAGGGACAGCACGGCGAGCCGCTTCGACCGGGTGCCGAGTGCCGCACCGGCGACGGGGACGAGCAGGAGCGCGAGCCACGGCAGCAGCGAGCCGATCACGGACCCCGAGCTCCCGAGGACGCCCAGGACGGCGGGGACGAGGAGGACGACGATCCCGGCGAGCAACGCGATCCCGACGACACCGATGACGAACGAGCGGCCGGGACTCCGTCTGCGGGAGCGGAGGGGCACGCCGAGGAGCATAGGAACCGCTTCTGACAGATCCCGGGGGACACCGGTTCACCAGACCTGCAACGAAACAGGCGTAGACCGGGGACATGACCACTGGCACCGACACCACGAACCGTCCGGCCGCCGCCTCCGGCACCTTCCGCATCGGTGGTGACCTCGAGGTCCACCGCCTCGGCTACGGCACCATGCAGCTCACCGGCCCCGGCGTCTGGGGACCCCCGAAGGACCACGACGAGGCGATCCGCGTCCTCAAGCGCGCCGTCGAGCTCGGCGTGGACTTCTTCGACACCGCCGACTCCTACGGCCCCTACGTCGCCGAGGACCTGCTCCGCGAGGCGCTGCACCCCTACGGCGACGACATCGTCATCGCGACGAAGGCCGGCCTCACCCGCACCGGGCCGAACGAGTGGCCGCCGGTCGGCCGCCCGGAGTACCTGCGCCAGGAGGCCGAGATGAGCCTCCGCCGCCTCGGCCTCGAGCGCATCGACCTGTTCCAGCTCCACCGCATCGACCCGAAGGTCCCGCTCGAGGACCAGGTCGGCGAGCTGAAGAAGCTGCAGGACGAGGGCAAGATCCGCCACATCGGCCTGTCCGAGGTGTCGGTCGACGAGGTGCAGGCTGCGCAGGAGATCGCCACGATCGTCTCCGTCCAGAACCTGTACAACCTGCAGAAGCGCGACGCCGAGGAACTCCTCGACTGGTCGACCGAGCAGGGCATCGGCTTCATCCCGTGGTTCCCGCTCGCGACCGGCGGTCTCACCGGCAGCGACTCCCCGCTGACCGAGATCGCCGAGCGCAAGGGCGCCACCCCGGCCCAGCTCGCCCTGGCCTGGCTGCTCAAGCGCTCGCCCGTGGTTCTGCCGATCCCCGGCACGTCGAGCGTCGCCCACCTCGAGGACAACCTCGCGGGCGCGACCGTCGAGCTGACCGACGACGAGTTCGAGGAGCTGTCGAAGCTGGGTCACTGACGCGACACGGTGACGGACTGGAGGCGCGGTGCCAGCTGGCACCGTGCCTCCAGTCCGTCATGGGGTTGCGTTCACATACGCGGTATGTGCATACTCGGTATGTCCAAGGCGGACGGAACGAGGGGGAAGACGTCATGAGCGTACGGATGGGCGTACTCGCGCTGCTGGTGGCCGGGCCCGGCTACGGGTACCAGCTCCGGGGGGAGTTCGAGCACCGGACCGGGGGCAGCTGGCCGCTGAACATCGGCCAGGTCTACACGACGCTCGACCGCCTGGAACGCGACGGCCTCGTGGCCCGCGGTGACGCCGACGACGACGGACACGTCGTCTACACGGCGACCGACGCGGGTCACGAGGAGGTCGCACGCTGGTTCAGCGAGCCGGTCCCGCCGAAGCGCGGTCGTGACGAGCTCGCGATCAAGTTCGCCCTCGCGGTGACGGTGCCCGGCGTCGACGTGCCGCGCCTCGTGCAGGTCCAGCGCGCCGCCGCCGTGCGGAACCTGCAGGACCTGACCCGGCTGAAGCGCTCCTCGGACCCGGCAGACGACCTCGCCTGGTCGCTCGTGCTCGAGTCGATGCTCTTCCAGGCCGAGGCCGACGTCCGCTGGCTCGACCACGTGGAGTCGAGCGTCGCGCGCCACCGACCGTCCCCGACACCGGACTCGACGGTCGCTGCCGAGTCGTCCGACGCCACCGTGCGGAGCGCCCGGTGAACGCCGTCGCCCCGCTCCTCGAGCTCGACGCCGTGAGCGTGCAGTACGGCTCCGGCGCGAAGGCCGTCACCGCCCTCGCCGGCATCGACCTGCGGATCGCCCGCGGTGAGATGGTCGCCGTGATGGGGACCTCGGGCTCGGGCAAGTCGACGCTGCTCGCCTGCGCGGGCACGCTCCTGCCGCCGACCAGCGGCGAGGTCGTCATCGACGGCGACTTCGTGTCCGACCGGCCGGCCAAGGACCTCGCCGCCCTGCGTCGGCGCCTCGTCGGGTTCGTGTTCCAGGACTTCAACCTCATCCCCTCGCTGACCGCGGTCGAGAACGTGGCGCTGCCGCTCGAGCTCGACGGCTGGAAGGCGAGCCGTGCCCGCCGCGCAGCCGAACTCGCGCTCGAGAACGTCGAGCTGGGGCACCGCGCCGACGCCTTCCCGGACGACCTGTCCGGTGGCCAGCAGCAGCGGGTCGCGATCGCGCGCGGGGTCGTCGGCGAGCGCCGGCTGGTCCTCGCCGACGAGCCGACCGGTGCCCTCGACTCGCAGACCGGCGAGGTCGTGCTCCGCATGCTGCGCCGGCACGTCGACTCCGGGGCGGGCGCGCTGCTCGTGACCCACGACGCCCGGCACGCGGCCTGGGCGGACCGGATCGTGTTCCTCCGCGACGGCCGCGTCGTGGACGAGACCGTGTACTCGGGCGTCGAGATGGCGCTCACGGGCCGGACCGCCTCGTGAACGCGCGTCGGCGACGCGCCGACGCCGGAGCCCGCTCGGGGCGTGACCGCCGCACGCCCTTCGCGCTGCGACCGGCGCTCCGGCTGGGCCGTCGGCTGGCGTTCGCGAAGGCCGGGCGGGCGGCGCTGATCGTCGCCCTCATCGGCATCCCGACCGCCGGGTTCGCCGCGGTGTCGGTCGTCGTGCAGTCGACGCAGCCGACCCAGGCGGAGGGCCTCCGGTACGACCTCGGGCACGCGGCAGCGCAGATGCAGGTCGTCGGCCCGGACCTCCCGGGCATGCGGCAGGACCCCGTGCAGTGGCAGTACACCGAGTCCGCGAAGGACAGCCCGGTCGCGAAGTCCGACGGCGAGGCCCGGTTCGCTGACGTCCTCGACCACGTGCCCGCCGGTGCCGTGTCGATCCCGGTCACCTCGGCGCAGATCGTGCTGACCGGGCCGAAGGGGCCGATCGGGATCCAGGCCGTCGAGGGAGCGGTCTGGTCGCGGGTCCTCGACGGGCACTGGCACGTGCTCGACGGCGCCGCACCGACCAGCCGTGACGAGCTCATGGTCACCCCGGCGACGCTCGAGCGACTCGGCGCGTCGATCGGCGACACGGTCGACCTGACCGACCCGGTGACGAAGCGCTTCACGATCACGGGCACCATGCGCGACGCCGCGTCCGACCCGGACGCCCAGGGCGTCTTCGTGCCGTGGGGCACCACGCAGCCGACGACCGGCACGGCCGCTGCGCCGTTCGACGTCACCGTGTACCTGGCCTCGGACGCCCCGACGTGGTCCGAGATCCGCGCGCTCAACGCCCACGGGATCACGGTGCAGTCGCGTCCCGTCGTGCTCGACCCGCCCGACGAGCGGTTGCACGGCGCCGGGCTCAGCAGCCCGATCGGCTGGTTCCTCGGGGCGATGGCGCTGCTCGGCGTCTTCGCGATGTTCGAGGTCGCCCTGCTCGCTGGTGCCGCCTTCCTCGTCGGGACCCGGGCGGACACCCGCTCGTACGCGATCGTCACGAGCGTCGGCGGGGACCGACGCTTCGTCCGGTCGATCGTCGCCGGCTCCGGGCTGGTGCTCGGGCTCACCGGCGCCGTCCTCGGCGTCGCGCTCGGCACCGGGGTCGGCGTGCTCGCGTTCCACCTGGCCGACGACGGCAACGTGGGCTCGTGGCCCGGGCTGCACGTCCCGGTCGGCCTGGTCCTGTCGATCGGTGCCGCCGCCGTCCTCGCGGGGCTCGTGTCGGCGCTCGTCGCGGCCCGTGCGGCCACGCGGATGAACGTCCTCGCCGCGCTGCGCGGCTCGCTGCGGCCCGCGGCGGTGAACCCGCGCGCCGAGCGCCGTCGCCGGATCTGGGCACCGGTGCTCGTCGTCGCGGGCACCGTGATGACCCTGGCGTGCGGTGCCGGCGTGCTGCTCCTCAACGACCGCCCGGTGCAGCAGGACCACCTCGCCTGGATCGTCGGCGCCGGCGTCGCGATCGGCCCGTGCCTCATGCAGCTCGGGGTCGCGATGTCGTCGCCGTGGCTGCTCGCCCTCGTCTCCAGGACCGCGACGCGGCTCGGGCTCTCCGCCCGCATCGCCGCCCGCGACGCCCGGCGCAACCCGGTGCGGACCGTGCCGGTGCTCGCGAGCGTGATGAGCGTCGTGTTCGTGGCCTCGGTGGCGATCACGTGGAGTGCGTCCGAGCACGCGCAGTTCGTCCGCGACTACGAGTACCGCACCGCCGTGGGCGTCGCGACGGCCGACGTCTGGCTCTCGAACGAGGACGGCAGCGACGGCGGCTACGACGCCTCCGTCACGGCGAAGGCGGCGAAGATCGTCTCCGGTGTCCTCGACCACGACCGGGTGCGTGTGCTCGGCGTCGCGCCCGACGTCGCCGGCGACCAGCCGTCGACGCTCTCGCTCCTGCACTCGTGGGGGCGGACGGACTGCCGCGCGAACGACACCACGTCGTGCTCGCGCTACCTGGAGTCGCAGGACACCTCCGCGCCGAAGATCTGGACCGGCACGGTGGACGACTACGCCGTCCTCACCGGACACCGTCCGTCCGCCGAGGTCCGCGACGCGCTCACCTCGGGCCGCGCCGTCGCCCTGTGGCCGGAGTACGCGCACGACGGCCAGGTCCGGATCGACGCGTTCCGCGACCAGACGTCGGACAGCCCCGCGATCACGACCAAGACCCGTCCGGACGCCACGACGACGATCCCCGCGGTGCTCGACGTGCAGACCCCCCGCATCCAGGTCGGCGTCTTCATGACCCGCGAGACCGCCGAGCGGTACCGGGTCCCGGCGGTGGACGGCATGCTCGTCACGGAGCAGTCCGCGGACCTGACCCCCGCACAGTCCGACGAGCTGACCTCGGCGTGGCAGAGCCTCGGCGGCGCGGACCGCGAACGGTGGGGCGGCCCGTACTTCCAGTACGAGGCCGGCCCGGTCGACGCGCAGGGCATCGTCAAGGCGATCGTCCTCGCCCTCGCCGCGGCGGTGACGATCGGCGCGACCGCCGTCGCCATCGGGCTGGCCCGCTCGGACGGCCGACGCGACGACGAGGTCCTCGACGCGGTCGGTGCGGCACCCGTGCTCCGTCGCCGGGTGTCCGCGTGGCAGGCCGCGATCCTGACGACCGTCGGCGCGGTGATCGGCACGCTGCTCGGGCTGCTGCCCATCCGGGCGCTCACCCTCCGCTTCTCGGCGGGACCAGCCGGCACCACGCACCTGCCGTTCGTGGCGGACTGGCCCGTGCTCGCCCTCCTCGGGCTCGGGCTGCCGCTGCTCGTCACCGCGGGGACGTGGGTCTTCGCGGGCCGCCGCCACCGCGTGGCACTGCGACGCACACCGTGACCGGACGTGGCGGGTCCCGGACCCGACCGGGGAGGCCGGCTGGGAACGGCCGCGAAGACCCACAGCCAGCGGCGCGGTTCCCCAGGTCTGGGGACTGGTACGGCAGGCCGATCCGGGGGATACCTGATGTCGTGTCCCGCACCCGTCGTCTCGCCCTCGTCGCGAGCATCGTCACCGCCGCCTGCCTCGTCGCCGGCGGATCCCTCGTCGTCGGCACGGCCGTCGTGTCGGCGAGCACCGCCGCAGCCGAGCGCGCCCCGTCCGTGGGTCGCGCCTCCGCCGCGCCGGTCGAACGTGCGGACACCCGAGCCGCAGCCGGCGGAACAGCTGTCCGTGCCGCCACACCGGACGACGCCGTGACCGGGGCGCTCGGCTCCGGCGACCGGTCCGGCGCGGTCACCTTCGCGTACGCGGGCGACTCCATCACGGCACGGCCGGACTCCTGGCTCCACGACCTCGTGCCGGACACCCGGTTCCACGCCGTCGGCGGCTACGCGCACAGCGGGTACCGGTCCGACGAGGTCCTCCACGAGATCGGCCCCGTGCCGGACGCGGACGTCCTCGTCGTCGAGCTCGGCACGAACGACGTGAACCAGGCGATCCCGACCGCGACGACGATCGCGAACGTGGACGCCGTCGTCCGGAAGGTCGGTGCGCGGCACGTCCTCGTCGTCTCCGGCCCGCCGTCGAACTGGACCTGGAGCCAGTGGGGCGCCGACCGCCGCGCGGGACAGCTCGTCCTCAGCCGGGCGCTGGAGCGCGACGCGGCGGAGCACGGCTGGTCGTACGTCGACCCGTTCGCCGGGTTCCGGCAGGCGGACGGGGCCTGGGTCCGGGGCGCGTCGGCGGACGGCATCCACGGCGACGCGGCGACGAACGTCGTCGTCGCGCGCGTGATGGCGACGGCGATCACGCGAGCCGCGCGCTGATCGAGACGCGACCAGGGTCGGACAGGAGGGGCGGGGCGGCCCTCCTCCCTCGCAGGCTCGGTCGGCGCGCCCCGCGCAACGCTTCGCGTTGCCGCTGAGCGGGGCGCGCTCCCGTCCGTCAGTGGGTCACTCGGGCAGCGGCTCGGCGTACGTCCGGAACGCACCGCGCTCGGTGTGGATCGCCCACAGGCGGTCCGCGATCGACGCACCGGAGTGCTCGGGCTGCCCGTCGTCGATGCCGAACGGGATGATGAGCTGGCCGACGTGGACGTCCTCGTCACGGACCGCGTCGTGCAGCAGCTGCGCGTAGGCGCTCTCGCCCGCGAACGCCACGGACGTGCCGGTGACCCGAGCACCCGGGCGCACCGCGCTGCCGCCGTTCACGAACAGGATCGTGCCGTGCCCGATCGCGCGCATGCCGGGCAGCACCTGGCGGACGGCGTTGACCGAGCCGTAGACCGAGAACTCGATCGGGCCGACCAGGTCCTCCGCCGTGGTCTCGAGCACCGGGCGCATGTACTCCTTGGCGGGCAGCGGGCTGTACTGCAGCACCTCGATCGGCCCGAGCTGCTCGGTCGCACGCTCGAGGGCGCCGCGGAGGGAGTCCCCGTCGCGGACGTTCGCGGCGAAGCCGGCGGCGGTGTACCCGTGCTCCCGGAGGCCGGCGGCGAGGGAGTCCAGGCGGTCCTGGTTGCGGGAGAGCAGGGCGATCGAGAAGCCCTCGCGGGCGAAGCGCTCGGCGACGGCGAGGCCGAGGCCCTTGCCGGCTCCGACGATGGCGATGGTGGTCATGAGGTGGTCCTTCCGTGGGGCGTGGACCCGACCGTAGGCCGCTCCGCGCACCCGAGGGAGGGGATGCCAGGGCCACCCAGGGGATTCCCGACCGCCGCGTGTGCAATCGACCCACGACCCGGGAGGACCACCGTGCACACCACCGCTCGCACCCGCCGCACCCTGTCCGCCCTCGGCGCCTTCGCCGCCGCGGCCCTCGTCCTCGCAGCCTGCACCGACGACGACGCCCGCACGCTCGAGGGTCGGGCGACCGCCACGAGCAGCCCCTCGTCGAGCGCCACGACCCCCGCGGCGAGCGCCACCGGACAGCTCGAGCCCGGGGGCGAGACGACCGACATCGCCACCGGACTGGACGCCCCGTGGTCGGTGGTCCGCACCGGTGACGGCGGCGACGCCCTGATCAGCGAGCGGGACTCGGCGACGGTGCTCGAACTGACCGGCGCCGGGAAGACGCGCGAGGTCGGCACGATCGCGGGCGTCCGGCACGGCGGTGAGGGCGGTCTGCTCGGACTCGCGCTGCACGAGGGCGACCTGTTCGTGTACTCGACGGGCGACGACGGCAACCGCATCCAGCGCTACGACCTGTCCGGGAGCGCCGGGTCCTACGCGCTCGGGGACGCCACGACCGTGATCGACGGGCTGCCGTCGAACAGCTTCCACAACGGCGGGCGGATCGCGTTCGGCCCGGACGGCATGCTCTACGCGAGCGTCGGCGACGCCGGTACCGGTTCGGACGCGCAGGACCGGGACTCGCTCGCGGGGAAGATCCTGCGGCTGACCCCGGACGGCCAGGTCCCCGGCGGCAACCCGTTCCCCGGGTCCCCGGTGTGGAGCCTCGGGCACCGGAACGTGCAGGGCATGGGGTGGACGGCCGACGGCACGATGTTCGCGTCGGAGTTCGGGCAGGACACCTGGGACGAGCTCAACGTCATCGAGAAGGGGAGGGACTACGGCTGGCCTGAGGTCGAGGGCACCGGCGGCACGAGCAAGGGCTTCGTCGACCCCGTGCAGCAGTGGGCCACCGACGATGCCTCGCCGAGCGGCCTGGCGGTGATCGACGACACCGTGTTCATCGCGAACCTCCAGGGCGAGGTCGTCAGGGCTGTGCCGGCCGACGCCCCCTCGACGTCGACCGAGTACTTCGCGGGGGACTTCGGCCGCATCCGCACGGTGCTCGAGGGTCCCGAGGGTGCCCTGTGGTTCGTCACGAACAACACCGACGGGCGTGGCGACCCGACGGACGGCGACGACCGGATCGTGTCGGTGCCGCTCGCGACGAGCTGAGCCCGAGCGACGGACCCGGGTCGCGTCAGGCCTCCGGGATCACCCGTTCGAAGCGGCTCGTGTCGGTCCCGTCCGGGTCCGGCCCGCCGCGACGACCGGTGTCGAGGGCGTCGAGCGCTGCGAGCTCGTCGTCGGAGAGCACGAAGTCGAACACGTCGAAGTTTTCGGCGATGCGCCCGGGGTTCGTGGACTTCGGGATCGCGTTGCGGCCCTGCTGCACGTGCCACCGGAGCATCACCTGCGCCGGGGTCTTGCCGTGCGCCTCGCCGATGGCCCGGATCGTCGGGTCGTCGAGCACGCTGACCCGCTCGTCGCCCCAACCCGGGTAGAAGGTGATGCCACCGATCGGCGACCACGCCTGGTCGAGGATGCCGTGCTCGGCGTCGGCGCGCTGCACGTCCGGCTGCGTGAAGTACGGGTGCAGCTCGACCTGGTTGAGCGCCGGGATCACGTCCGTGGCGTCCAGGAGCGACCGGAGGTGGTGCGGCATGAAGTTGCTCACGCCGATCGCGCCGACACGGCCCTCGGCGTACAGCCGCTCGAGCGCCCGGTACGCCGCGATGGTCCGCTCGAAGCGGTCGGGTGCGGGCTGGTGCAGGATCAGGACGTCGACGTGGTCGAAGCCGAGCTTGCCGGTCGCCTTGTCGAACGCGTGCAGGGTCTCGTCGAGGCCGTAGTCGGAGACCCAGATCTTCGTCTCGACGACGATCTCGTCGCGGTCGACACCCGAGGCGCGGATGCCCTCGCCGACCTCGCGCTCGTTGCCGTACGCGGCGGCGGTGTCGATGTGGCGGTACCCGGTCTCGAGCGCGGTGCGCACGGCGTCGACCGTCTCGGCCGGCGCGCTCTGGAAGACGCCGAACCCGATCGCGGGGATCTCGAGTCCGTTGTTGAGGGTGAGTGTGTCCATGTCCACGACGCTACGACCGCCCGGACCGACCTGACGGGTACCAGCAGCCCCTGCTCCGACCCGTCGATCGGACCTACCGTGGAGGACATGGACACGAGAGACGAAGTCCGCGACTTCCTCCGCACCCGCCGCGAGCGCGTCACGCCGCAGCAGGTCGGGCTGCCCGACTTCGGCGGCGCGCGACGGGTGAAGGGCCTTCGCCGCGAGGAACTCGCCCTCATCGCGGGCATGAGCGTCGACTACTACATCCGCCTCGAGCGCGGGAACCTCACCGGGGTGTCCGAGAGCGTCCTCGGATCCCTGTCCCGGGCGCTCCGGCTCGACGACGCCGAGAACGCGCACCTGTTCGACCTCGCCCGTGCGCAGAACGCCTCGGCGACGACGCGTCGGAAGACCCCGACGTCGAAGGTCCGGCCGAACGTGCAGCGGGTGCTCGACTCGATGACCGCTCCCGCGTGGGTGCGGAACGGCCGGTCGGACTTCCTGGCCGGCAACGCTCTCGCCCGTGCGGTCTACGCACCGCTCTTCCTCGACCCGTCCGGTACCCCGAACACCGCGCGCTTCGCCTTCCTCGACCCCCGTGGTCGCGAGTTCTGGCGCGACTGGGACAGCGTGACCGGGGACATGGTCGCCGTGCTCCGTGCCGAAGCGGCCCGGTCCCCGTACGACCGCGGGCTGACGGACCTCATCGGGGAGCTCTCCACCCGCAGCGAGGAGTTCCGCCAGCGCTGGGCCGCGCACGACGTGATGCGGCACCGGTCCGGCACGAAGCACGTGCACCACCCCGAGGTCGGCGACCTCGACCTGACGTACGAGACGATGGAGCTCGTCACGGACACCGGGCTGACGCTCATCGTCTACGGCGCGGAGCCCGGCTCGCCGTCCGAGGAGCGCCTGCAGCTCCTCGCCAACCTCGCGGCGACCACGGTCGCCGCCGTCCCGGAGACGGAGGACGCATGAGCGAGACCGACTCGATCCGGACCACCCGCCCCGCGGAGCCGCTGACGTTCCTCGAGCGGGTCCGGTTCCGCCTGCGTGCCGAGCGCGAGATCGAAGAACTCACGCGCGACCGTGCGCGCGAGGACCGCATCCGCGCCGAGGCGGCCGTCCGACTCGCACCGGGGCCGTGGCACCTCGCGGAGCTCTTCCGGCGGCGTCCGTGACCGCCGGTGCGGGGATGACGCCCGCGCGCACGCTGCTGTTCGCGGTGGCCGGGGGCGCGGCCGTCGGCAACCTCTACTGGGCGCAGCCGCTCCTCGACGACATCGCGTCCTCGCTCGGGACGTCCGCCGCGGTCGCCGGGCTGCTCGTCACGCTCACCCAGGTCGGGTACGCGCTGGGCATCCTGCTCGTGGTGCCGCTCGGCGACGTGCTCGACCGACGACGCCTGATCCCCGGGGTGCTCGTCGCGTCCGCGGTCGCGCTGCTGTTCGCCGCCGTGGCCCCGTCGTTCGCCGTGCTCCTCGTGGCGCTCGCGCTCGTCGGCCTCACCACCGTCGCCGGGCAGCTGCTCGTCCCGCTGGCCGGGGACCTCGCCGACCCCTCGTCCCGCGGTCGGGTGGTGGGGACGATCGCCTCCGGGGTCCTCACCGGCATCCTCGTGTCTCGGACGGTCAGCGGGCTCGTCGCGGACGCGTTCGGCTGGCGCGCGATCTACGTCGTCGCCGCCGTCGCGGCCCTGCTGTTCGCCGTGCTGCTCCGGCGGGCGATCCCCGAGCTCGACCGGCGCGATCGGGTGCGGTACCCCACGCTCATCGCCTCGGTGTTCCGTGCCGTCGCCGCGCACCGGGCCGTGCGTGTGACCCTCGTCATCAGCTCCGCGATGTTCGCCGTCTTCACGATGTTCTGGACCGCGCTGACGTTCCTGCTCAGCGCCGAGCCGTTCGGGTACTCCACGAGCGCGATCGGGCTCGTCGGCCTGGCCGGGCTCGCCGGGGCGGTCGCCGCGCAGCGGGTCGGTCGGCTGCACGACCGCGGGGTGTCCGTGCCCGTGACCGGTGCGGCGATCGCCGTCGTGCTCGTCTCACTCGTGGTCGCGGGCCTCGGAGCGCGGTCGATCGTGGTCGTCCTCGTCGCGGTCGTCCTGCTGGACGTCGGTGTGCAGGCGACGAACGTCCTCAACCAGACCCGGCTCTTCGCGATCGACCCGGCGGCGCGCAGCCGACTCAACACCGCGTTCGTCACCGCGAACTTCATCGGCGGGGCGATCGGCTCGGCACTCGCCTCGGTGCTGTGGAACGCCGGCGGGTGGACCGCGGTCACGGTGGGCGGAGCGGTCCTGGTCGGGTTCGCCCTGACGGTCTGGGCGGTCCACCGCCGCCGCGGGCTGGTGGTCACCGCCCGCGCCTGACCTCAGATCGCGAGCTCGACGTCGTGTCCGTTGACCGTCACGATGATCCGGGGGTTCTGTGCCCCCGCCGCGGTGATGTAGCTCCGGAGTGTCGAGAGGAGCATGTCCTCCCGACGCTCCATCTGGGACACCGCGCCCTGGCTGATCCCCAGTTCGTGTGCGATCTCGACCTGGGTCCGCTTGCCGGCTTCCCGCACCATCGCGAGGCTCATGGCGTGGATCCGGTCGAGCTCGTCCGCCTCCGTCTCGAGCGCCGCCACGGCGTCGGCCATGCCGGGGCGGTCGAGCATCCGCTCGAGTCGGTCGTTGCCGTGCACGAAGTCCTTCTCGCCCATCATGCTTCCTTCGTCTCGTCGACCCACCGGTCGATCAGTCGGTCGGCTCGGACGCCGACCGTGTCGTAGAACACGTCACCCATCGCGGCCTTGTCGCCGGAGAACAGCGCGATGACGACACGGTCCGTGTCCGGCGGGAACCAGCAGATCAACCGGAGCGCGATCCCCTGGACGTACGGGTGCGACACCCGCCAGACGACGTGCTCCTTCGACTGCCGGACCCGCTTGATCACTGCGGTGTCGTGCGTCGGCGCTGCATCCAGGTCCCGCAGCCGCTTGAGCATGAACGTGAGCAACTCGAGCCGCCGCCGACCCCGTTCGGTGGTGTCGGCTTCGAGACGGTCGAGCTGAGCGTTGAACTCTCGAGGCCAGTCGATCTGCATGCAGCGCACATTAGCCAAGGCTGATATTAGCCGCAACTGATCACAGGCGCAAGCACAACCTCAGACGACGAGGGGGCCCGCGACGTCCACCTCGCCGTGCTCCACCAGCCAGCGGAACGCGTCGAGGACCGTCGCCTCGGCCGTCCAGGCGGGCTCGTAGCCGAGCAGCCGCCGCGGCTTCTCGGTGCTGAACACCTGGCTGCGCGACAGGTGCTCCCAGCTCGCACCGGCGTGCTCCGGAACCGTGGTCTCGCGGAACCGGTCCTACGAGACGGGCTCGAGCCGCGCCTCCTGGCCGAACCACGACGCGACCAGGTGCGCGTACCCGCGTGCCGTGAGCGCCGTCGGAGCCGTGACGAAGAAGTCCTCGCCGGCCGCGGCGTCCCGGTGCTCGACCGCGAGCTGGAAGGCCTGCGCGACGTCGTCGGCGTGCACGTGCGCCATCGTCTC
This sequence comes from Curtobacterium sp. NPDC087082, assembly GCF_044745045.1. Taxonomy (NCBI): domain Bacteria; kingdom Bacillati; phylum Actinomycetota; class Actinomycetes; order Micrococcales; family Microbacteriaceae; genus Curtobacterium; species Curtobacterium sp. NPDC087082. Next base: position 485,867 of record NZ_JBIUZN010000002.1, read on the forward strand.
GGCACCGAGGCCGGGGACCTCGACGGGCTCGCCGGCGGACAGCTTCGTCCACACCGTCGGGTCGAGGTTGCCGAGCGGACCGATGGGCATCCAGCCCGGTCCGCTGATGTGGCCGGGGTGCAACGAGGTCGTCACCAAACCCCCTTCGGCAGTTTCACGCTTGAGCATCCGGGCGATCGCGTCCTTCTGCACGCCGTAGTCGCCGAACGGCTCGGTCGCGTTCTCCTCGGTGACGGGCAGCACGTGCGAGACCCCGGCACGCCAGATCGACCCGCAGTGCACGAGGTGGGTGCCGCTCCCGCGGAGAGCCGTGACGAGGGCGTCGGCCGACGACATCGTGAAGCAGACGAGGTCGACGACGGCGTCGGCACGGAGTGCGGCGATCCGGTCGCCGAACGTGCCGTCGCGGTCCTCCTGCTCGCGGTCGGCGGTGACCCGTTCGACCTGCTGCCACTCGGGGGAGTCGGCGTACGGGGTGCTGCTGCCGCGGGTGACGGTCACGACGTCGTGACCGGCGCGGACGAGACGGGGGACGAGGAACGTGCCGATGTGGCCGGTGGCTCCGATGACGACGATGCGCATGCCGGTCACGCTAGGCGCACGCGACTGGGCGTGGCAGGCCCGGACGGAACCCCTGTGACGGACGGGAGGGACGGTGCGGGCTGGCACCGCGCCTCCCGTCCTTCAGCGGGTCGGCTCCAGGGCCGGGAGCGGCTGGTCCGAGTCCGCCGTGTGCGTCAGTCGCGCCATGAGGGGCGCCACCGGGCGCGAGGTCAGGACGTGGTGCGCGGCGCGCTGCGCCGCGAGACCGAGCTTCGTCTGCGGGTACGCGAAGTGCTTGATCCCGGACGGCATGGTCTGGATCCGGTCGACGAGCGGCCGCATCCACGCCTCGAAGGCCCCGAGTGCCGAGGCGGTGTCGGACTCGTCGGCGAGGGACGCGGCGAGGACGTACCCGCCGGTGAGCGCCAGCGAACTCCCGCCGCCGCCCATCGGTGTCACGCACCAGGCCGCGTCGCCGAGCAGCACGACGGAACCCCGGTGCCAGGTCGGGGCGTGGATCTGCGTGAGGTCGTCGACGTAGACGTCGTCCGAATGCGCGAACCCGTCGAGCACCCGGTCGGTCTGCCAACCGGCGCCGGCGTAGCGGTCGCGCCGGTCGGGGACCTCGCCGTCGTCGTTCGTGTACGCGAGCATCGCCCTCGTCGTGCCGTGGTTGTCGGGCCGCAGGTGCACCTGTCGACCCTCGACGGCGTTGTACCAGCGCCAGGTGTCGTCGTCGGACGGGATCCGTGGGATCGTCCCGAACTCCATCGTGATGCCGAGCCGCCGGGGCTCGACGGTGAAGAGCAGGTCGCGTGTGCTCGAGCGGACACCCTCGGCGACGACGAGGAGCTCGGCCTGGAGCGTCGCGCCGCTCCGGGTACGGACGGTGACGGGTCGTCCGTCCGAGCCGTCCTCGTCCACCGCGACCACGGCGTCGTCGAAGACCAGGCGCACGCGGTCCGGCAGCGCCTGCCGGATCGCGTCCGCGAAGTCGCCGCGCAGGACCTCGAGCTCCGCCGTCGCCCCCTCGCCGGAGCCGTCGTCGGGCAGCCGGACGATGGTGTCTCCCTGCTCGTCGACGATCACCGTGCCGGTCTCGCCCGTGTTGGCCGAGCGGATCGCCTCGGTCAGCCCCATGCGGTCGAGGACCTCGCGGGCGACGCCCCGGACGTCGACGTTCTGGCCGCCGGTGCGGAAGCCCGCCGAGCGCTCGAGGACGGTGACGTCCCAGCCCGTCCGGTCCAACCAGTAGGCGGCGGAGAGCCCGGCGATGCTGCCGCCGGTGACGAGGGCCCGACGCGGTGCCGTCACGAGGTGGTGATCACCTTGACGGAGCCGGCGATGGTCGCGGCGTCCTCGGCGAGCGCGACGACCGGGTCGGGCAGGCGCGTCGTGGCGCCGACGAGCTTGCGCGCACCCCAGCCGACGAAGCTGCCGACGATCGCGCCGACGCCGCCGAGGATCGCGCCCTCGATGCGCAGGTCGCGCCTGCCCGTCGTGCCGAGCGCGGCCCCGACGAGCGCTCCGGACGCCACGCGCCCGGCGAGGCCGGCGGGGGAGATCCGGTTCGGCGTCCCCGGCAGCTTGTCGCCGATGAGCTCACCGACGGCCGATGCGACGAGGACGCCACGGCCGAGGGGCGTGCTGAAGACCTTCCAGTCCTGCCACGAGCCCTTCAGCGAGGAGCGGTCGTGGTTCAGTGCCATGACGGCGAGCGGGGTGGCGCTCCGGCCGCCGCTGAGGATGCCCAGGACCAGGGTGCGGACCAGGGTGTGCTGCTCGTTCTTCGTGCTCATCGGTGCTCCTGTCGTGTCGGTTCGGAAACTACTCTTGCGCTCCTGGTACTCAGCGTTACTATGTACCAGTAGTCAGCGTCACTGAGTACAGTGCACCACGACACACGGCACCGACCGCAGGAGGCACGCATGCCCAAGCAGGAGACCGAGATGCTCAAGGGCATCCTCGAGGGGATCGTCCTCGCCGTGCTCGCCGGCCGCCCGGCCCACGGGTACGACATCACCGCCTCGCTCCGGGAGCAGGGGTTCACCGACATCGCCGAGGGCACCGTCTACGCCCTGCTCGTCCGCATCGAGCAGCGCGGCCTCGTCGACGTCGAGAAGGTCCCGTCGGAGAAGGGGCCGCCCCGCAAGGTGTTCACGCTGAACGCCCGCGGGCAGGAGCAGCTCGACGACTTCTGGCGGGCGTGGACCTTCCTCGCCGAGCGGCTCGACCACCTCCGACGCACCACCAGCAGCACGAACGGACAGGACTGATCATGGGGATCTCGATCTCGGACATCACGACCAAGCTCATCGGCGACAAGAAGCGCTGGAAGCAGTACAAGGCCCGCACGGCAGCGCTGCCGACGAGCCACCGCACCGCCGTCGACGGCATCGAGCGGTACCTCATGTACACCGGCCCGAGCGACGGCGAGCAGCTCATGCGCATGCTCGACGACCTCGCGGACCTGTTCGAGCAGAGCGCCGCCGACGGCACGAGCGTCCGCGCGGTGGTCGGCGACGACCCGATCGCCTTCGCCGAGGACTTCAAGGCGAACTACGGCCTCGGGTCGTGGCTCAGCAAGGAGCAGCAGCGCCTCGTCGACGCGATCGCGGCGGCCGATGCGGACGGGGAGCCGTCGTGACCGCGGCGATCCGGGTCCGGGGGCTCGAGAAGTCCTTCGGCGACCTGCGCGTCCTCCGTGGGGTCGACCTCGACGTCGAGGCCGGCTCCGTGGTCGCCCTGCTCGGGTCGAACGGCGCGGGCAAGACGACCGCGATCCGCATCCTCGCGACCCTGACGACGTCCACCGCCGGCACCGCGTCGGTCGCGGGGCACGACGTGGCCGCCGACCCGGGCGCGGTCCGCGAGGCGATCAGCCTCACCGGGCAGTTCGCCGCCGTGGACGAGGTGCTGACCGGCCGCGAGAACCTCGTCCTCGTCGCACGACTCCGGCACCTCCGGCACGCCGCGCGCATCGCCGACGAGCTGCTCGACCGGTTCTCGCTCACGGATGCCGGGTCCCGCCGCGCGGGGACGTACTCGGGCGGGATGCGCCGCCGGCTCGACATCGCGATGAGCCTGATCGGCGACCCGTCGGTGGTCTTCCTCGACGAGCCGACGACCGGCCTCGACCCCGAGGCCCGCATCGAGGTCTGGGACGCCGTCCGCGCCCTCGCCGCGAGCGGCACCACGGTCCTGCTCACGACGCAGTACCTGGACGAGGCCGAGCAGCTCGCCGACCGGATCGCCATCCTGCACGAGGGCCGCATCATCGCCGACGGCACCCTCGCCGAACTCCAGCGACTGCTCCCGCCCGCGACGGTCGAGTACGTCGAGAAGCGCCCCACGCTCGAGGACGTCTTCCTCGCCGTCATCGGACACCGTCCCGACGCCGACACCACGAAGGCCGACACCACGAAGGAGGTGGCCTGATGTCCGCCCACCCGATCCACGACACCGCCGTCCTGACCGGGCGCTCGCTGCGACACGTGCTCCGGAGCCCGGACACGATCATCACCACCGCCGTGATGCCGATCGCCTTCCTGCTGCTGTTCGTGTACGTCTTCGGCGGCGCGATCGACACCGGGAGCACGCCGTACATCGACTACCTGCTGCCGGGGATCCTCCTCATCACGGTGGCGTCCGGGGTGGCGTACACCTCGTACCGGCTGTTCCTCGACCTGCAGGCGGGGATCGACGAGCGCTTCCGGTCGATGCCGATCGTGCGCGCGGCGTCGCTGTGGGCGCACGTGCTCACGTCCCTCGTCGCCAACACCGTGTCGGTGACCGTGGTGGTCGGGGTCGCCCTGCTCATGGGGTTCCGCAGCAGCGCGGGCGTCGGAGCGTGGCTCGCGGTGCTCGGGATCCTGGTGCTCTTCACGCTGGCGCTCACCTGGATCGCGGTCGTCGCTGGGCTCTCGGCGAAGTCGGTGGACGGCGCGAGTGCGTTCTCCTACCCGCTGATCTTCCTGCCCTTCATCAGCTCGGCGTTCGTGCCGACCGACTCCATGCCCGGGCCGGTCCGGTGGTTCGCGGAGCACCAGCCGGTGACGTCGATCGTGGACTCGATCCGTGCGCTGTTCGCCGGGCAGCCGCTCGACGCGGACCTGTGGGTGGCCCTCGCGTGGTGCGTCGGCATCCTGCTGGCCGCCTTCGGCGTCGCGACCCTCGTGCAGCGCCGGCGGGTCGGCTGACGCGACCGGCTGCCGGACGGGAGGGACGGTGCCGGCCCGCACCGCGCCTCCCGTCCGCTTGTGCGCACCTCGACGACAGGTGCTCGCGTTCCACCGTGAGCACCTGTCGTCCTGGTGCGCACCTCGCGCGCTGAGCCGCCGCGAGTAGCGTCCGACGCATGAGCAACGTCATCGTCCTCGGCGGCCACGGCAAGGTCGCACTCCTCGCCACCCGCATCCTCACCGACCGCGGCCACACCGTCACCTCGGTCATCCGCGACCCCGACCAGGCCGACGAGATCCGCGCCCACGGCGGGCAGCCGCACGTCGCCGACATCCAGCAGCAGACCCTCACCGACTTCGCCGAGCTCATCCACGGACACGACGCCGTGGTCTGGTCGGCCGGTGCCGGCGGCGGATCGGCGGACCGCACCTGGGCGATCGACCGCGACGCGGCGATCCTGTCCGTGCAGGGTGCCGCGAAGGCCGGTGTCGACCGCTACGTCATGGTCTCCTGGTCCGGCTCGCTCCTCGACCACGGGGTGCCGCAGGACGACGACTTCTTCGCGTACGCGCAGTCGAAGATGATCGCCGACGCCGTGCTCCGCGACTCGGGGCTCCGCTGGACGGTCGTCGCGCCGAGCACCCTCACCGACGACGAGCCCACGGGTTCGGTCGACTGGGACGGCTCCTCGACGCAGGTCCCGCGCGGCGACGTCGCGCACGTGGTGGCCGACGCGGTCGAGGGCGACGAGACGATCGGCCGGACGATCCGGTTCAACACCGGTTCCACCCCGATCGCCGACTTCCTCCGCACGGCGGGCTGAGCCGTGGCACGGAACCCCGAACCGTTCCGGGGCCGACTGGCCCTCGTGACCGGTGCGAGCGGCGGCATCGGCGAGTCGCTGGCGGAGGGCCTCGCCGCGGGCGGCGCCGACCTCGTCCTGGTCGCCCGGTCCGCCGACAAGCTCGACGCCGTCGCCTCGGGCATCCACGCACGCCACGGTGTGCGCGTGCGGGTGCTCCCGGCCGACCTGGCGACGGCCGACGGCGTCGACGAGGTGATCACGGCCCTCGACGGCACCCGCGTCGACGTCCTGATCGCGAACGCCGGGGTCGGGTGGCACGGCACCTTCGCCGAGCAGCCCGAGGACGGCATCGTGCAGCAGATCGCGCTCAACGAGACCGCGCTGGTCCGGCTGACGCGGGCGTTCCTGCCCGGCATGCTCGCCCGCGGCGTCGGCGGCGTGATGACCGTGGCCTCGACCGCGGCGTTCCAGCCCACCCCGCACATGGCGCTCTACGGCGCGACGAAGGCGTTCGTCCTGTCCTTCACCGAGGCCCTCTGGCAGGAGACGCGCGGGCAGGGCGTGCGGGTGCTCGCCCTGTGCCCCGGACCGACCGCGACGGGCTTCTTCGACGCCGCGGGCGGCGGGTCGTTCCTCGAGGGCGGTCGGCAGTCGGCGGAGGAGGTCGCACGCGTCGGTCTGCGGGCGTTCGCCCGTGCCGGCGGACCGACGGTCGTCTCCGGCGCGCGCAACGCCGTGCTGGCGAGTGCGCACCGCTTCGTCCCCCGTGGCCTGATGACGCGCATGTCCGCGATGGTGATGGAGTGACGAGCCCGACGGTCCTCTTCGTGCACGGCGCCCTCGTCCGTGACGGCGACTGGTGGTGGGCTCCGACCGGCGACCTGCTGCGCGAACGGACCGGGATCGTCAGCCGCGCCGTGGCCCTGCCGTCGTGCGGCGAGACCGACGCCGGCGGCGGCCTGCAGGAGGACGCCGCCGCACTGCGCCGCGCCCTCGACGAGGTCCCCGACGCCATCGTCGTCGGACACTCCTACGGCGGGACCGTGATCGCCGAGGCGGGCCCGCACCCCGCGGTCCGGCACCTGCTGCTCGTGTCGAGCTACCTGCCGCCCGTCGGGGCGTCGCAGGGGTCGATCATGTCCGGCGAGCCGGACCCCGTCGCGGTGCGTCCGGACGCCGACGGGCGGATCGTCGTCGACGGGTACGACGAGCGGTCGTTCGGCGCCCGGTTCCTGCAGGACGCCGACGCCGCGACGCAGCGGGCGGCGTGGGACCGGGTCACCTCGCAGGACGTCCGCGCGTTCGGCACGCCGACGAGCGCCGAGGGGTGGGCCGGAGTGGACTCCACCGCGGTGGTGTGCGCCGAGGACCGCTCGACGACCGTCGCACTCCAGCGGGAGCACGCGGCGCGGGCCACCCGGTCGGTCGAACTCCCGACGGGGCACCATCCGTTCATCACCCGACCGGACCTCGTGGCCCGGCAGCTCGAGGCGTTCCTGCACGACTGACCCGGGACCGCGGGCCGCTCGGCAGGTCGTCCCAGACGTCGGCCCAGATCGACTCGAAGTCCACCGGTCGGATCGCACCGGCACGGAGCGCCCGCTCCGGCACGGTCAACGCGTCGAGCGAGGCGCCGAGCAACCGGACGTCCCCGTGCACCTCGGGTCGCCCGGTGCCGTGGAAGGTCGTCACCGTCAACGTCCGGACACCGGGACGGAGTCGACGAGCGGCCCGCCCGAGCACCAGGAAGCCGCCCGCGTACACCCCGACGGCGGCGACGGTCCCGAGGGCGGCGCGGGGAGCGAGCGCGGCCATCACGGCGATCGCCAGCAGTGCCCCCACGGCCGGCCACGCCGACCACGCACGGAGCACCGCACGCTCGCGGCGGGTCGTACCAGGCGGGTAGACGACGAGGGTCCTCGTGCTCCACATCGTCCGGTCGACGGGGCGCACGGAGTACCGGCCCCACACGTGCGGGCCGTCGACCACGCGTGCGCGCAGGTCGGAGACGGCGCTCACCGGACGACCTCGGCACGGACCGGCACCACGACGTCGCGGTGCCGGATCGCGGTCACGCAGGGGAAGCAGAGCAGGTCGCCCTCGCGGACGTCCGCGGGCAACGGGGCCGGGAGCCGGTGGAAGGGACCGTCCTCCGCGCCGGCGCACGGGGTGAGGACGTACGTCCCGGTCGGGGGCGCCGTGCTCACCCGGCCGATGAGCCGCACCTGGTCGAGGACGGCGAACCGGGGGAGCACCGCGTCGAGTTCGAGCAGGACGACACCGGTCCGGGGGCGCCGCACGCGCAAGACCGACGCCACGGCGACGCTCACCTCGCCCGGCGTCCACGTGCGGGGTCGGTAGCGGGGCGGTGCCTGTTCGGCGGTGTGCACGCACGGGGTGCCGGCGAGTTCGGCCAGCCGGACCATCGACACGGCGGCGACCAGGACGTCGCCGGTCGTGGGTTCGGTGTGGGCGGGCCAGAGGGTCGGGTCCACGGGGTCGGGGAGGGACGCGCGGAGCGTCGGGAGGATCGCGGTCAGGGTCACCACTCCACGATCCGGCGGGGGCGGCCGTGCGGACAGCGTCCTGACGGATCGCTGACGCCGTCGGTCCGATCCCGTGCGCGGTCCTGACGCGGCGAGCGCGGAGGACGCGACGAGCGCGCGGACCGTGCGGAGCGGCGGGCGGGGGGGGCGGGGGGGGGCCCCCCCCCCCCCCCCCCCCCCCCCCCCCGGGTCACGCTGGCCGCATCACGCGAACTGCGCGTAGAACCGCTCGGGCGCCTCGGCGAGCGACGCCTTGACCCCGGCGCTCCAGTCGTCCACGACGACCTCCGCCGCGCCCCGCTCCACACCGTCGAGGGAGAGCCGCGCGACCTCGGCCGGATCGACCTTCGGCCCCTCGTACCCGGCCATCATGTCGGTGTCGGCGGCTCCGAGGTGCAGCCCCTGGACGGTGACGCCCCGGCCGGTCAGCTCGAGGCGGACGGCGTTCGTCATGTTCCACTCCGCGGCCTTGGCGGCGGCGTACCCGCCCGAGCCCGGGTACGCGAACCAGGACAGCGCCGACAGGACGTTCACGATCGCGCCCCCGCCGTTGCGTTCGATCACCGGCGCGAACGACCGGACCATCCCGAGGTTGCCCCAGAAGTGCGTGTCCATCTCCCGCCGCACGTCGGTCAGGTCGTCCGTGAGCAGCGAGCCCTGCGTGGTGATCCCGGCGTTGTTGACGAGCAGGGTCACGTCGGACGCCGCAGCCGCTGCTGCCGCGACGGACGCCTGGTCGGTGATGTCGAGCGGGAGCACCTCGACCCCCTCGATGTCGACCAGTTCGGGGCGCCGGGCCGTGGCGTAGACCTTGGCGGCGCCGCGCTCGAGCAGCTGCTGCACGAACCGTCGTCCGATGCCCCGGTTCGAGCCCGTGACGAGTGCGACCGATCCAGCGATGTCCATGGTGTTCCTCCTGCCGAGCGGGCACCTCCCGCAGCGGCTCGGCTACGCTAAGACCTCACATCGATGTCAGGTGCAAGGAGGAGATCGTGCGCATCGGAGACCTCGCTGCGGCGACCGGCGTGAGCGTGCGGTCGCTCCGGTACTACGAGGAGCAGGGCCTGCTGCCGGCCGGACGGACGGCGAGCGGCCAGCGCTCCTACGCCGTGCCCGCCGTCGAGCGGGTCCAGCTCATCCAGCAGCTCTTCGCCGCCGGACTGCCGAGCCGCACCATCGTGCAGCTGCTGCCCTGCGTGGACGCGGGGGTGGCGACGCCGGAGTCGTTCGCGCTCCTCGTCGCCGAGCGGGACCGGATCACGGCGCAGCTCGCCGAGCTCGAGGCCGCTCGGGACCGGCTCGACGAGGTCATCGCGATCACCGAGCACCCGACGCCGGAGCACTGCCCGGCGCTGCGGGACCAGCCGCTGGCGGCGTGATCAGCGGCCGCGCCGTTCAGCGGCGGCGCGCGGCCTGCCAGGTCTCCCGCGGCAGCACCCCGAACTCGTCGCGGTAGCTGCCGGCGAACCGTCCGAGGTGCGCGAAGCCCGAGTCCCGCGCCACGTCCCCGACGCTCCGGTCGTCCCCGGACTCCAGGCCCTCCCGCGCGAGCAGCAGTCGGATGCGCCGGAGGTAGGTCGTCGGCGTGATGCCGTGGTGGCGCCGGAACGCGTCCTGCAGCCCGCGGATGCTCAGGCCCGCGGCCGCCGCGACGTCCTCGACGGTGATCTGCTCGGTCGCGTGCTCGAGCAGGTACGCCTCGGCCCGGGCGAACCGTGCCGCCGCCGCCGTGCGGGGCTGGTCCTGCCCGACCGGCCAGTGCGGGATCGCCGTGAGCAGGCCGCCCGCCGCGAAGCGGGTCAGTTCGCGCTCGTGCTCCTCGGTGACCTCCTCCGGACCGCGCAGCACGTCGGCCGCCACCGCGCGCACCATCAACCACCAGGCGGCGAGCGTCGGCCCCTCGGGGATGTGGTGCGGCTGGAACTCGATCGGCCCCGGCTGCCAGGCGCCGCGTTCGGCAGCGACCTGCTCCACCGTGGTCCGGTCGATGCGGATGAGGTCGAGCTGGAACCCGTCCCACCGGACCTGCTGCGGGTCGTGGCGGAACAGGACCGGACGGCCGGTGGGCACCCCGTCGCCGTCGACCGCACCGCTGCCGGACTTCAGCCAGAACAGGACCATCGCGGACTCGGCCTCGACCGTTCCCTCGACGACGCCGGTGCTCGCCATCGACACGAGCGACAGCAGCTCGGAGCCACGTCGCCGTTCCTCGAACGAGAACCCCGAGGGCGCGCCCTCGACCGTGGCCCGTCGGACGTCGGGGATCCGCGTGACGAGCTCTGCCGCGTCCGCCGGCTCTGACGTCACGACCGACCACTGCGACCGCTGCACGAAGGCGCTCACCGTGCGACCTGCAGCACCGCGTCGGCGATGTTCCGTGCCACCTGCTCGGGCGGGGTGTCCGTCGTGTCGACGACCTCGGCCGCGGCGTGCAGCCAGGTGCGTGCCGCCTCGGCGTACGGCTCGACGCGGCTGGACCGGAACGTGGACGGCCCCACCACGGCGTCGTTCTGGATCCGGTCCCGCAGGGTGTCCTCCTCCGCGTGCAGCACGAAGTGCCGGACCGGGATCCCGTGCGCCGCGAACCCGTCCGCGATCTCCCGCCAGTACCGCTCGACGAGGACCGTCTGCGGCATCACGAGCGTGCCGCCCGCGAAGGCCAGGACCTGCCGGGCGGTCTCGACGACGAGCGGTCGCCAGGGGTCCCAGTGCTGGAAGTCGCCGGACTCGGGCAGCGGGGGCCGGACGTCCATGAGGGTCTCGCCGACCTTCTCCGGATCGAGCACGCGAGCGTCCGGCAGGAGCGGCTGCACCAGCCTGCTGGTGGTCGTCTTGCCGACGCCGTGCGTCCCGTTGATCCAGACGATCATGACCGGACCGTAGCGCACATCGCTGCGGGACGGGAGGACGGGACGGACGGGAGGCGCGTGGCGGGCCCGCACCGCGCCTCCCGTCCGCCACCGGCTCACTCGAGGTGCGCGTGGTCCGGCAGGTCGATCGCCTCGGCCGGTGGGGTGGCGAAGCGGGCGCCGAGGCGCCCGACGAGGGGCAGCGACGCCACGCGGACGGCGGTGCCGAAGGCCGCGATCCCGAGCCGGGACCTCGGGTTCGCGATCCGCGGTGTGCCCGGCGGCAGCTGCTGCGCCTTCGCGACGTACGGGCGCATGATGCGCTCGTACGCGCGCAGGGCGTCACGGTGGTGGACATGGGCGGCGAGCTCCCCGGCGAGGACGTAGGCACCGGTGAGCGAGAGGCTCGTACCCATGCCGCTCACCGGCGAGGCGCAGTACGCGGCGTCCCCGAGGAGCACCACCCGGCCGTCCGACCAGCGCGGGGCGTGGACCTGTCCGATCGCCTCGGAGTAGAGGTCCTCGGAGTGGTCGAACCCCGCGAGGACCCGCTCGGCCTCCCACCCGGCGTCGCCGAACACCGCGTGCAGGCGGCGGCGCACCGCATCGAGGTCGCCGCGCTCGGAACCGGCTCGCTCCCGCTTCCGGTCCGTCACGACCGACATCGCCGCGCGGATGGTCCCGTGCGGGTCGGGACGGAGGGTGATCGACCGGCCACCCGGTGCGTTGTACCAGCGCCACCAGTCGTCGTCCGCCGCGGTCCGGGGGATCGTGCCGTACGTCGTCTCGAGCCCGAGCGACCGGATCTCCGGCTCGTCGCCGAACACCAGCCGACGGGTGCTCGATCCGATGCCGTCCGCCGCGACCACCAGGTCGAGCCGGTCGTCCGGGCCGTGCTCGAACCCCACGGTCACGCCGTCGTCGTCCTGGTCGATGCGGGTGATCCGGTCGCCGTAGCGGTACTCGGTGGCGTCGGAGGTCCCGTCCACGAGGAGCCGCGCGAGGTCACCGCGCAGGACCTCGAGCTCGGCGGTGGCCCCGCCGGAGTCCGAGGTCCCCGCCGGAAACGCCGCGATCGTCCGGCCGCTCGGACCGATGAACCGGGTGCCGACCTCGCCCGTCGTGGCAGCGCGGATGTCGTCCTCGATGCCCATCCGGCGCGCGACCTCACGCCCGGCTCCGCGCACGTCGACGTTCTGCCCGCCGGTGCGGAGGGACGGCGCCCGCTCGACGACGACCGTCTCGAACGAGAAGCGGTGGAGCCAGTGGGCGAGCGCCGGGCCGGCGATGCTCGCGCCGGAGATGAGCACGCGTCCGCGGGTGTGATCGGTCATGGTCCCTCACGTCGTTGATTACCAATGAGATTGGCAATGTACACGACTACCATGGTGGACGTGCCGAACGACGACCAGCACCCAGCGACCGACCGCCCCGACGACCGGCAGGACCGCCACGACCGGGCGACGGCGCGACGCGACGGGCGATCACTCCCCCACGACGACATCCGGTCCCGCGTGCAGCAGGTCAGTGTCCGACAGCAGCGCTTCGAGCGGCACCTCGCCGCGGCGCTGTCGGTCGACGCGGCGGGACTCGAGGCGATGGACCACCTCATCGCGACCGGGCCGGCCACCCCGACCGAGCTCGCCCGTCGGCTCGAGATCTCGACCGCCGCGATGACGCTCGTCCTGAACCGGCTCGAGGGCGCCGGGCACGTCCGACGGGAACGGCACCCGAGCGACGGACGCAAGCTCGTCGTCACGGCGGCGGAGCAGTCTTCGGACCGTGCGTACGACCTCGTGCTGCCGCTCATCGAGGGCATCGAGGACATCGTCGACGACCTGGACCCCGCGGAGCGTGCGACGGTGCAGACCTTCCTCGACCGGCTGATCGGGGTCTACGACGACGCGATGGACTGAGCCGTCGCGGGGTCCGTCGTCCACGCCGACGCCTGTGCGTCCGGTCAGGATCGGCGACAATGGACCGTGCCCTTCCGTGCCCTGCTCGCCACCGCCGCGTCGGCCGTCGCCCTGGCGTTCGTCCTCGTCACGGCGGCCCCCGCGTCCGCCCACGACGTCCTCGCCTCGACCGCACCCGCTGCGGACACGACGGTCGGGGGTGACCTCGACCAGGTCACACTCACGTTCTCCGAGCCGCCGCTGGCCGGGCTCGAGTCCGGGATCGTCGTCAGCGTGACCGGCCCGGACGGCGCCGAGGTCGGCGCGGGGAGTGTCGACGTCGACGGCAGCACGCTGCGCACGGCCGCCGACCTCACGGCTGCCGGCTCGTACACGGTGACCTGGCGGAGCGTCTCGGTGGACGGACACCCGATCTCGGGGAGCTACCGGTTCACGTCGACCGGAGCGCCGACCCCGACCCCGACCCCGACGGCGACGGGACCGACGCAGACCCCGAGCGCGGGCACCCCGACGCCGAGCGTCACAGCCGGTGCCGGTGCCGGTGCCGGTGCGACCAGCGCCACGGCCGGATCGTCCGGGCCCGGGGCGACGCCGTGGATCCTCGGCGGGATCGCGATCGTGGTCGCCGCCGCGCTCGTCGCCGTCCTGCTGGTCGCCCGTCGCCGGACCACCCCCGACGACGACTGACACGAGGCGCGCCGCCGCGTCAGCGCCCGGCGTACCGCCCACGGTGGTGCCGCCGGTCCCAGACCGCGACGGCGATCCGGCCGACGCCGAGTGCGATCCAGACCGCACCGATGATCCACCGCCACGCGTCGTCGCCGCCCTCGACCGCGGCGAACACGAGCCACACCACGCCCAGGGCGGTCCACGCCACGGCCATCCAGAGCGCCGGGCGCCCGACGATCGACCGCCACAGCTGCTCGTCCCCGGCGCCATCGCTCATGGCGACACCGTAGACCGTCCGGTCCGCCCGTGCCAGGGCGTCAGGCGCGGTCGTGCAGCGTCACCTGGTACCCGTCCGGGTCGGCGAAGGTGAACGTCCGACCGAACGGGCCGTCGATCGGCGCGGACACGATCCGGTGGCCGTCGGCGACCAAGGCGTCGTGGATCGCCTGGACGTCGGTCGCGTGCAGCCAGATCGCCGCGCCGATGCCCGGCTGCGCCACGGCGTCGAGGTCGGTGCCGGGCACGAGGTCGCGCAGGGCGAACGCGATCGGCGTGGTCTCGAAGACCACCGCGTGCGGCGGACCCGCCTGCGACCGGACGAGGCCGAGGTACTGCTCGTAGAACGCCTGGGACGCGTCGAGGTCGCGGGTCTGCAGCGAGATGAAGTCGGGGCCGGTGACGGGCATGGGGTCTCCTTCGTTGGTGTCAGTTATCTGACACGTACGAACATATGTCAGACTACTGACATGCGTCAAGACGGACACGGCATCGACCTGGACACGTCCCTCGGGTACCTGCTCAAGGAGGCCGCGAGCGCGCTCCGCACCGCGATGGAGTCGGTCCTGCGCCCGCTCGGCATGACCGTCACGCACTACTCGTGCCTCGAGCTGCTCGCGCAGCGGCCGGGGTCGTCGAACTCCGACCTCGCGCGCGGGGCGTTCGTGACACGACAGTCGATGAACGTCCTGCTGCAGGCGCTCGAACGGGACGGCTCGGTGTCGCGCGCATCGGAGGCCCCGGTGGGCAAGGCGCTGCCGGTCCAGCTCACCCCGCTCGGGCGGGAGCGGCTCGCCGAGGCCTCGGCAGCCGTCCGCGGGGTCGAGGTCCGGATGCTCAGCGGGATGTCGGCCGACGAGCAGGGCGCGGCGCTCCGAGCACTGCGGAGCATGGTGCGGTCGCTGCGCGAGGACGCGTGAGTCGCGCTACGGCGCGACCGGTCGACGCCCCGCGGACGACTGGAAGCGCAGCAGGTAGCCGTCGGGATCGGTGACCAGGAACTGCCGCACCCCGGCTTCCTCGTCGCCCACGCGGTACCAGCGCGTCTCCGCCGGCATGAAGAGCTCGACACCGCCGGCGCGGAGCGACGCCGCGACGACGTCCGCGTCCGGGACACCGATCTGCAGGTTGATCCCGCGGCCGAGTGGTCGATCGAGCGGCCCGGTGAGCCAGTTCCGACCGACCCCGGCCTGCTCGAGCATGACGTGCGCCGACCCGAGCGTCAGGTAGGCGAACCGTTCCTCGGGACGCGCGTAGGCCACGGTGAACCCGCACAGGCCGGACCAGAAGGCGACGCTCGCGTCCACGTCGGTGACGAGGAGCTCGGGGACGAGGGCGGGGTCCGGATCGGTCGTCACCAGGCCATGCTGCCAGCCGGCGTACCGGACCCGCACCGCGCCTCCTGAAGGTGTGGACAAGATCCGTGCTCGCCGGACCAGCGCCTCCGCTGCGGCCTAGCGTGAGAGCGTCATGGCACCCGAACACCGACTCCCCGCCGAGCCCGACGCGGCTCCCACCGTCGCGCACCACCATGCGCACCACGCGGCCACCGCCGCGCCCCCCGAGCGATCCGAGCACTCCGACGCCGGATCCGGCGACCAGCCGGACCCGAACCGGTGGAAGGCCCTCGTCATCTGCCTGCTCGGCGGCGGCATCGTCCTGCTCGACGTGTCGATCGTCAACGTCGCGCTGCAGTCGATCTCGTCCGGACTCCCCGGGGCCACCCCGGAGGCCGTGCAGTGGATCCTGTCCGGCTACGCACTGTCGTTCGGACTCCTGCTCGTCCCCGGAGGTCGACTGGGCGACGCCTCCGGCCGCCGGCGCATGTTCGTCATCGGGGTCGGCCTGTTCACCCTCGCGAGCGCGCTCTGCGGCTTCGCCCCGAACGGGATCGTGCTGGTCGTCGCTCGGCTGGTGCAGGGCCTCGCCGGTGGTCTGCTCACACCCCAGGTGACGGCGCTCATCCAGCAGCTGTTCCGCGGGAAGGAGCGCGGCACCGCCTTCGGGCTGTTCGGCGCCACGGTCGGCATCGCCACGGCGATCGGCCCCCTCGTCGGTGGTCTGCTCATCACGGCCTTCGGCACCGAGAACGGCTGGCGGTTCGTCTTCTTCGTGAACCTGCCCGTGGGACTCGTCACGATCCTCCTGGCCTTCCGGTACCTGCCGGCGGCGAGCCGGGCGGAACGCGGTCGGAAGCACGACTTCGACCCGGTCGGGATCGTCCTGCTCGGCGCCGCGGTGGTCGCCCTGCTGCTGCCGTTCGTGCAGTCGCAGGAGTGGAAGGGCACGGCGAAGTGGTGGCTCGTGGTCGCCGCCGTCGTGCTCGGCGCGCTGTTCGTCCTGTGGGAGCGGCGGTACGCGCGGTCGAAGGAGCCCGTCATCGACCTCGGGCTGTTCCGCCGCCGGTCGTTCTCGCTCGGTGTCGGGCTCGCGACGCTGTACTTCGCCGGGTTCACGCCGCTGTTCTTCGTCCTGACGCTGGCCCTGCAGTCCGGCCTCGGGTACTCCGCGCTGCTCGCCGGCCTGTCGTCCGTGCCGTTCGCGATCGGATCCGGGGTCGCGTCGACCATCGGCGGTCGCGTCGTCTCGCGGTTCGGCCGACAGCTCATCGTCGTCGGGACCGTACTGGTCCTGATCGGCCTCGGTGGGGTCATCTGGGTCGTCGCGAACCACTACCGATCCGACCTCGGGTGGTGGCTCGTCGTGCCGCTCCTCGTCGCCGGTGTCGGCTCCGGACTGACGATCTCGCCGAACCAGACGCTCACGCTTTCCGAGGTGCCTGTGGAGCAGGGCGGCTCGGCCGGTGGGCTCATCCAGGTCGGTGCGCGCGTCGGGTCCGCGATCGGGATCGCCGCCGTCGGCAGCGTCTTCTACTCGGCGCTCGCGAGCTCGAAGGGCGACTACGCGCAGGGGTTGCCGCTCGGACTGGGCGTGGCGCTCGGGTTCGTCGCGGCGGCGTTGCTCGCGGGGATCGTCGACGTCGTCGTCGGGCGGATCCGGGGGACCGAGGCGACGGTGTGATCCGGGTCCTGCTGTACATCGCCACGATCGTCGTCGCGACGGCGCTGTCCCTCGGTGGCGGGCTGCTCGTGGCGCTCGAGTTCGGGAGCGCGGCGCACGGGTGGCTCGTCGCCGCGGCCGTCTGCACGCCGCTCGTCGTCATGGGACCGGTCCTCGTCGGGGCCTTGGCCGGCTACTACGACCACCGCTCGTCCCCCGAGAGCCAGCGCTCCCTGTTCCGGGTCTCGGCAGTCGTCGCCGCCGTCGACGTCGTGGCCGCCGTGGTCTTCGTGCTGACGGCGCTGTCGGCGCAGGCGCCCCTCTGGGTGCCGGTGCTGCTCGTCGTCGGGGCCGGGGTGCTCCTCGCCGTCGCCCGCCCGCTCGGAGCGCTGTTCCGGCGCACCGAGGCGCCCATCACCGACCACGGCGAGGACGTCCCCGGCGTCGGGGTGGTCCGACGCGGGGTGCGCTCGATCGTGACGACCTTCGTCATCGCCGCGGTGGTCTGCACGATCGGGGTGACGCTCCTTGCGGCCTTCTCGGACCGGGGCGGCGCGCTCCTCCAGGTCGTCCTGCTCGGGGGCCAGTTGACCTTCACCGCGACGGCGATGGCCGCGATCGTCGTGGCGCTCCCGCTGAACCGCGCGCTCCGCGACAGCGGTGGGCGGGACCTCGGCCGCCTGCAGCGGTACGCGAAGGTGGTGCTGCGGGGCAAGGAGCTCCCCCTCGACGAGGCCGACCGCGCGGGAGCGGTCCGGTACGCCCGGATCGTCCCGCTCGCCCTGCAGTTCCAGCTGGTGTTCACGGGCCTGCTGTACGTCGCCATCGCGTTCCAGTTCGTGTCGTCCGCGGTCCGCGGCGACCTGGGGCTGCTGCCCGTGGTCTTCCTGGTCGCGATGGTCGTCGTGCTCGCCTGGGCGATCCCCCTCTCGGTACGGCGGATCGGTCGTGCGCGTCGGTACGCGGAGCAGCACCGACCGACCTGATCGGCGTGGGTGGGCACCCGTCGGGGATGCGCTATCGTCGGGCGCAGAGGGAAAAGGCCCGCGCCCCATCGGCTGCCGGGCACGCACACGCGGCTCACGGGGGTCGCCAC
Source organism: Curtobacterium sp. NPDC087082 (assembly GCF_044745045.1). Classification (NCBI taxonomy): domain Bacteria; kingdom Bacillati; phylum Actinomycetota; class Actinomycetes; order Micrococcales; family Microbacteriaceae; genus Curtobacterium; species Curtobacterium sp. NPDC087082. The sequence goes on from NZ_JBIUZN010000002.1 coordinate 503,749, forward strand.
TTCTTCATCGAAGGAGTGCACCCGTGTCCGAAGTCATCGCCCGCCCGCCGTTCGACCCCGAACTCGTGCCGTTCCTCGACGCCCTCGCAGCGCGCGGTCCCGTCACCATCACGCCGGAGGTGTTGCCGCACATGCGGCAGCTCGACGTCACCGAGGCCGAACTCGATGCACGGCTGCACGCCCGCGGGTACGAGCGTCGACGCATCACCGTCCCCGGTCACCGCGGCGACCCGATCGACCTCGCGGTGATCCAGCGCATCGGTCGCACCGGCGCGACCACGGGGGTGTACACGATCCACGGGGGCGGCATGGTGTTCGGCCATCACCTCGGCAACCTCGACTCCTACGACGACTGGCTGCTGGTCCACGACGTCGTGCTCATCAGCGTGGACTACCGCCTCGCGCCCGAGTACCCGGACCCGTTCCCGGTCGAGGACTGCTACGCCGGGCTCGTGTGGGTGTCCGAGCACGCCGAGGAGCTCGGCATCGACCCGGACCGCATCGTCATCGCCGGGCAGAGCGCCGGCGGCGGCCTCGCAGCGGGCACGGCCCTGCTCGCCCGCGATCGACGCGGGCCGTCGCTACTGGCCCAGATCCTCGTGTCGCCGATGCTCGACGACCGCGACGAGACCGTCTCCACCGTGCAGATCGACGGTGTCGGCGTCGCCGACCGCCAGCTGACCAGGTTCGGCTGGGACGCCTACCTCGGCAGCCGACGCGCCACCGACGACGTGTCCGTGTACGCCGCTCCCGCGCGGGCGACGGACCTCGCCGGACTCCCGCGCACCTACATCGACTGCGGCAGCGCCGAGGTCTTCCGCGACGAGACCGTGGCCTTCGCGAGCGGACTCTGGGCGGCGGGCGTCGACGCCGAGCTGCACGTGTGGCCAGGAGCCTTCCACGGCTTCACGAGCATGCTCCCCGACGCCACGATCTCGAGGACGGCGACCGCCGCGCTGGCCGGGTGGACGAGCCGGACGCTCGGGGTCGACCACGGTTGAATGGGTCCATGCGGGCACTGGTGCTGGGCGGGACCGGATGGCTCGGGCGTGCGATCGTCCGGAGCCTCCTCGAGGACGGCGTCGAGGTCACCTGCCTCGCACGCGGTGCGACGGGTGACGTCCCGGACGGCGCCCGCCTCGTCCGCACCGATCGTCGCGCGGACGGCGCCTACGAACCCGTGCGTGGCGCATGGGACGAGGTGGTCGAGCTCTCGTCCGACCCGGAGCTCGTCCGTCCCGCGCTCGACGCGCTCGCAGACTCCGCCGCGCACTGGACGCTCGTCTCGACCACCTCGGTCTACGCCCGGAACGACGAACCGGGCGCGGACGAGACCGCCGAGGTCGTCGAACCCGTCGACCTGACGCAGTACGCGGACGCCAAGGTCGCCGCCGAGCGGAGCAGCGCCGACCGACTCGGGCCGCGGCTCCTGGTCGCCCGACCCGGCCTCATCGTCGGCCCGGGCGACCCGAGCGACCGGTTCGGGTACTGGCCTGCCCGACTCAGCCGACCCGGGCCGGTGCTGGTCCCCACGTCGGAAGGGCGTTCCGTGCAGGTCATCGACGTCGCGGACCTGGCCGCGTGGGTCGGACGTGCTTGGCGGACGGGTCACACCGGGGTCGTGAACGCCGTCGGCGAGGTCGCGCCGATGCATGAGTTCTTCCGCCTGGTCGTCGAGGCCACGGGGTTCGACGGCGAGCTCGTCGAGGTCGAGGACGACGTGCTGCTCGCCCACGACGTGCGGTACTGGGCGGGGCCGAGGTCGCTGCCGCTCTGGCTTCCGCACTCCGATGCGGCGCTGATGCACCGGTCTGCGCGGGCGTTCCGCGATGCCGGGGGTCGGAGTCGTCCACTGGCGGAGACCCTCGCTGGGGTGCTCGACGACGAGCGGGATCGCGGGCTGGAGCGGCCGCGGCGGGCGGGGCTCGGGGCGGCCGAGGAGGCGGCGGTGCTCGCAGCGGTGCGCTGACCTCGATCGCGGTGCTCAGTCCAGCTTGCGTCGGCGCAGTCGCTCGAACCAGCCGGCCGTCGCGATCGACTGCCCGACGTCGCCGTTGCCGGCCACGGCGCCGGCCGCCAGTCCGAGGAACGTGGTTTGCCCTGGATGGGTAGTCGGCACTGTCACAGCGTTGTTGCACGACTGCTGCGGCTGTGGCGGAGACCCTATACGCAATGCTCCGGGAATTGCAGTCCACAGAACAGCGGACTGTTGACCGCATCTCGCCGGTGTTAGCGTCCGAACGGGATCCCGAAGGCATTTCGGGGAATCCCCGAGCGGAAGTGAATGAGGCAACATGAACATCACCAGCCAAATCTCCCGAGAAACGACGTCGACCTTTACCGGTCGAAAGCGATTCGGCGCTCTCCTGCTGGTCGCCGTGGCCTTCGTCACCGCCGCCCTGTTCACCGGAGGTCCGGCACACGCCGAGAAGATCGGGTCACTCCTGACCATCGGGTGCGGGAACAAGACCGCCCAGTTGAACTGGACGAGCACGGGTGAAGTCCACATCTTCGGTTCACCAGACCGCAATTCGGCCGGAACGAACCTGATCCGCGTGGTCACGAAGAGCGGTTCGTACAGCTACAACTCCGGGTACCACACGTACACGTTCCAGATCGGCGCTTCGACGGGCCACGTCACGAGCGTCAAGCAGGTCTGCGTCGCGCAGTCGTAAGAGCCACGGTCAACAGGAGCGACCCCGCAGGCAGCGGGGCCGCTCCTGTTCCGTTTCGTGGTCGAATGCGCGCCGTCGCGGCTCCCAGGCACCGGTGACGGTTCTGTCGAACCTGTGTGAGCGCCACGTCAGCGTGGTGTGAGTGGCTCGGACGAGGCTGTGGTCCGTGAACGTGGTCCTGGTCGTGCAGCTCGTCCTCGTCGGTCTCCTCGCCGGTGAGGAGTTCATCGTGCGGTGGGGCGTCCAACCCGCGATGGCCTCCCAGCCGGACGATGCCCACCTCCGCACGCGGATCGCGCTCGTCAAGTCGCTCAAGGTCGTCGTGCCGATGCTGATGGTGCCCGCAGTGCTCGCCACCCTCGCCGTCCTGGTCGTCGCCGGCGCGGGCGACGGTCTCAGGTGGCGAGTGGCAGCCGCAGTGGCGCTCGGGGTGTTCGTCCTCGCGTCGTTCCTCGGTACGGTCCCGATCAACATCGGGGTCAACGACTGGGATCCGCTCGACCCGCCGGCGGACTGGAAGCGGGTCGTGGTGCGGTGGGAAAGGATCGACGTGGTCCGGTCGAGCGCGGCGATCGTGGCGTTCGTGCTGTCCGCGATCGGGGTCGTGCAGATCGGGGCGTGACGGAGGGCCGGTCGATCGACGACCGGACGGGCGAGGAGGTCAGTCTGCGTTCCGCTCTCGGAGCAGATGCCGGACGGCTGCGTCCAGGACGTACGCCGGCATCGCGTGTCCGCCGTTGAACACCTCGGTGGTCAGGATGCCTGGCCGGAACGCTTCGAGGACCTGCTGCACGCCGTGGAGCGGGAAGAGGCCGTCGTCATGTCCGGCGGCGACGAAGACCGGCTGATCGACGGCGGAGGCGACCAGCGGAACGTCGCCGGCCGCGGTGAGCCCCGGAACGAACCACGCGGGATTGTGGCGAATGCGTTCCGACTCGAACGAGGCCAGCGTCCCGATGCCGCAGCTCACGACGCCCCGCGTCAGGCGGGGGTCGACAGCGAGGGAGAACAGCGCGACCTGACCGCCGAGCGAGTGCCCGATGATCCCGAGGTCGGTGCCGACCGCACCCGTGTCCTGCATCCAGCTCGTCACCGTTGCGATGTCGCGCGTGTGCTTCGCCTGCAGGCTGCTGCCGTTCGACACCCGGAACAATGCGTCGAGCCGTTCGTCAGCGGCGGGGTCGTCGGTCCAGTCGCGTCGTCGCTCCTCGAATCCGACGAGGTCCGGCAGGATCACTCGCGCTCCGGCACTCGCGAGCGCTGCACCGTAGGCGAGTGCCGGGTCGCCCGTCAGCCCCGCCGGCTCGCTCTTGCCGACAGTGAACGCCCCCGCGTGTTGGTGAACGGCGATGACGTCCACGCCGGCGGGATCATCCGGCGTGAGGAGGAGGCACGGGATCGTGTCGCCGTCGAGGGTGTCGAGCTCGATGCGCTCGCTCCACACCGAGCCCTCGTGGCAGAGCGGCGAACGGCGGACCGCCGTCGGGTGGATCGACTCCGGCGCCGGGATCGCGAGCAGCTCGCGGATCTTCGATCGAGCCGGACCGCCGATCGCTTGCGCCATCTCTGGACGCTACCAGCGCTCAGAGGCCGATCGGACGTCGTGACGCCTGCCGGACCGAGGTGGTGGATGGTGAACTGAGATCATGCGTATTCGATCAGCCGCAGTCGTCGTGCTCGATGAGCAGGTGCTGGTGATCAAGAGACGCAAGGACGGTCGGAGCTACTGCGTGCTCCCCGGAGGCGGCGTCGAAGAGGGCGAGAACCTGCGCGAGGCCTGCTTCCGTGAACTCCGCGAAGAGACCGGGCTCGAAGGCGACGTGGGCGATCTGCTCGACGTTCCCGTGGACGGCGACGTGCCCGCCGCCTACTTTGCGGTGCGAGTGACCTCCACGGAGGTGTCGCTCGGAGGACCTGAGCTGCGCCGTGCGTCGGCAGGTAACGAGTACGACCCGAGCTGGATCGCCGCAATGTCACTCGACGAGGAACGGCTTGTTCCTGACGAAGCGCGACAGGCAGTACACCTCGTCTTGAGCGCGCAACAGCCGCCCCGATCCGTCTCGTGAGCCGATCGGCCGTCGAGACGGCCACTGACCGCTGCAGCGGGCGGATCTCATATGCTCCGAGCATGGGGATGAACAAGGACCAGCAGCTCACGGTCATCGTCGGAGCCCTTGTGGCAGTGTTCGCCGGCGTGGGCGTGATCGTCGCGTGGGCGACGGAGTTCATCAGCCTCTAGTCGCTCGCTGAGCGATCGATCATCGAGACGGTGGCTCAGGGTAGCGTTCGCTCCCACGTTGACGTCGGCTGCTACGCGCGCCACCGTGAGCTGCGACTCCTAATGCCAGGTGGCGGTGTCGGGGTCGATGCCGCGGGCGCGTGCGCCGGCGTCGATGATGCGACGCAACCACGAGGCGAGGCCGGTTCGGACGCCGTCGTAGTGTGCGGCGTACGCGGGATCGGCTTCGTACACGCGGCCGAGGACGACCTGCATCTGCCGGGTAATCGGGAAGTAGGCGGAGAACACCTCGCGGTGCTGTTCAACGAGAGCGTCCGCGGTCGGGCTGCCGGGTTCGACACCAGCATCCATTGCGTCGGCAAGGGCCTGATCAAACGCCGCCGACGCATCGGCGACGGCCTGCCAGTCGTCCACGGTTCGTGACGCGGAGCGTTCGGCGTAGTGCCGCCACTCCGGCGTATCGCCGTAGAGTTGCCGTGCCTCAGCCGGCCACTGCGGATTCCATCCAGGCCCGAACGTCGCGGTCTGCTCCTCAGCGGTCATGAGCAGCCCGTGCTCGTGGGCGTCGGCCATCCGGGCCAGGTCATCGCCCAGCGCGCTGAGATGCTCGATCCGCGCCGCAAGCTGGGACTGCTGGGCGCGCAGCGCAATGACAACAGCCGCACTCGGATCGTCGAGAACGCTCCGAATGGCTTCCAGGTCGAGCCCCAGCTCGCGGTAGACGACGATGCGCCGCAGCCGCTCGAGGTCGCCTTCGGCATAGAGCCGGTACCCGGCAGCTGACCGTGACGACGGCCTCGCAAGGGCGATCTCGTCCCAGTGATGCAACGTCCGGACCGTCACGCGCAGGCGCGCCGCGGCCTGACCAACAGTCAGGTCCACGGCGTCGCTGTCATCAGGCATGCGCTCCATTCTTCTCGCCGTCGGCGCCAGGTGCGGTGATACCGATCGCTTCGAGGTTTTTGGCGGTCTGGCTGGCCGGCTCGAAGGGTTTCGCGGCAGTGAAGACCACTCGCACCCTCTCCGGCGTGATCACCTCGACATCGCGGGTGCCCCAGGGAGTGTCCCGCGGCTCGCTCACCACGCCCGCCTCGTGGGCTCGGCACGCGGCGACGAGGGCGTCGATCTGGTTCAGGACGCACGCGAAGCTGAAGCTCACCGCCGGCGCCTGATCCGGAGCGGACGCGGTTGGGACCAGCAGGACGTCCTGAAAGGCCCACCGGCGCAGGTGCACGAGCTTGCCCGGCACGCTGAACAGGTCGAAGAAGCCCAGGCCGCGGGTCCAGAAGTCGACGGAAGCGGCCAGGTCGGTTGTCGGGACCGTCACGAACGACGGCATCCCGTAGATCCCGTGGAATGGCTCAGGCACGACCACGTCAGGGCCGGGGGCGGGGACCGGGCTCATCTCAAAGGCGTTGTAGTAGCTGCTCATGGGTCCACGTTCTGCCCTCACGCGGCGTGAGGGTCAAATCGGGGAACTCTGAGACCAACCTGTTGGCCCGTAGCATTTCCACACACCTATCGCCGACAAAGGAACCCCGATGGCCGCCACCGACGCTCAGACCACAACACCGACGCATCCGATCCGCCCGCTGATCGGTGCGGCGGTTATTGCCGTGTTCCTGGCGTACTTCGAGCTCGCCACGCGCGCCTCCGACGTGGTCATCGTGGCGTTCCTCATCCTCACCATCAGCGCCGTCATCTCGACCATCGCGAACATTCGAAACGCGACCCGTCTCCGTCACCAGGCACACGGCAACATCGCCGTTGCTGTCTGGGCAGCCGCCGTCGCCGTGGTCGCTGTAGGGCTCGGTTGGTTGGGCGGAGCAGTCCTGCTCAACGGCAACGCACAAGGCATCGTTGCGATCCTGGTCGCGATCGCCTTCTTGATCGTCAGCGTCTTCACCGCCATCGCCGCCAGCAAAGCCACCGACTAGAACAACAGTCACTCGGATCGAATTGCATCGCCCGACCAGCCCGGCAGCGGATCCTCTTCAGGACAAGATCGTGAGGAGCCGGTTCCCGAAGAGTGCTGCGTAGCGTCCCTGCCTCCTCAGAATGTGCTGCACATCGTCGGCTATCCGTGGGAGTCGCTGAGTGAAACGCTCGAAGCCGGAGAGGATCAGGACGAGGCCTGTCTCGGTCGCATCCCACCCGTAGTCCGCCTCGGCTACGTCTGACATGCAGTCGTTGAGCGCGTCCAGGTTCTTCCCGAAGTGGCTGGGGAACTGAAGGGCCGTCGCGAAGGCGATGTGCATCTGCTTGCCTTCTTGCCAAGCCCCGGCGTCCAGCTCGATGACCCGATAGCCCTCGCGCCGAAGCCACGTCTCGGCATTGCGCAACGCAGCATCGTCTCGCAGCCTGCGGACGAATCCGTCGCGGGCAATCTCAAAGTCCAGCCTGTTGCCGAGGATGTCGTCGGTGGAGAACGCGGGCACGTTCGAACCGTAGTACGCGAGGAGGTCAGAGTACGGCCGCGACCGATCTCGCAAGAGCCGTCGCTACCCATCAGCGTCTCTGATAGGGATCCTGATGGCCGTCCGATAGTCGGTCCTCCAGTGGACCCCGGGTGCTTGTGGACGGCCTCGGACTCCTACGGCGCTACTCCGGCGCGAACCCGTCGCACATAGGTGGTCCGCGGACTATCTCAGTTCACGCACGCCATACGGCCGCCTCACGACGCACGAACACTGAGCCGACTCCTGGTCGATATCCGTGTTTCAGACACGTTGACTCGCAGCCGGACAAGTTAGCTGGCGAACGACAACAACCGCCTACTGCGGCATGTCCACGAACCTCGAGAACATCCCGTGGAACGCCACCGTGATCGTGTCCGTCGGCCCGTTGCGGTGCTTCGCCACGATGAGGTCCGCCTCACCCTGCCGCGGGTTGTCCTTCTCGTACGCCGACTCACGGTGCAGCAGGATGACCATGTCGGCGTCCTGCTCGATCGACCCAGACTCACGCAGGTCGGAGATCTGGGGCTTCTTGTCGGCACGCTGCTCGGGACCACGGTTCAGCTGCGACAGTGCGACGACGGGGACCTGGAGCTCCTTCGCCATGAGCTTCAGTGCACGCGAGAACTCGGAGACCTCTTGCTGGCGGGACTCGACCTTCTTGCCGGAGGTCATGAGCTGCAGGTAGTCGATGACGACCATGCGGAGGTTGTGCTGCTGCTTGAGGCGCCGGCACTTCGCCCGGATCTCGACGAGCGTCATGTTGGGGGAGTCGTCGATGAAGAACGGGGCGTCGTTGATCCGCCCACGGGTCTGCGCGATGGTCGTCCAGTCGCGGGAGTCGACGGTGCCCTTGCGCATGTTCTGCAGCGGCACGCTGGACTCGGCGGAGAGCAGACGCATCGCGATCTCGGCGCGACCCATCTCGAGCGAGAAGAAGGCGGCGGTCTCGTTGTGCTTGATGGCGGCCGCGCGGCAGAGGTCGAGCGCGAGCGTCGACTTCCCGAGGGCCGGGCGGGCGGCGATGATGATGAGCTGGCCGGGGTGGAAGCCGTTGGTGAGGCCGTCGAGCTGGGCGAAGCCGGTCGGGACACCGGTCATCTGCCCGTCGCGCCCCTTCGCGGCCTCGATCTCGTCGAGGGCGGCGGAGATGGCGTCGGTGAGGGGGACGTAGTCCTCGGTCTGGACACCACCGGCGACGTTGTAGACCTCGGCCTGGGCGCTGTTGACGAGGTCGGTGACCTCACCCTCGGACGCGTAGCCCATCTGCACGATGCGGGTGCCCGCGTCGACCAGGCGGCGCAGGACGGCCTTCTCCGCCACGATCGCCGCGTAGTACCCGGCGTTCGCCGCGGTGGGCACCATGCTCGTGACGCTGTGCAGGTACTCGGCGCCGCCGGCGCGGGACAGCAGACCCGTCTTCGTCAGCTCGTCGGTGACGGCGATGACGTCGGTCGGCTCACCGTGCGAGTAGAGCGACAGGATAGCGTCGAAGATGACCTCGTGCTTGGGGATGTAGAAGTCCACGCCACGGGCGGTCTCGATGACGTCGGCCACGGCGTCCTTCGACAGGAGCATGCCGCCGATCGTCGACTGCTCGGCGAGCATGTCGTGCGGGGGAGTGCGTTCCGCGCCACCACGATCCGCGTAGTCCTGCGGCGCGGGTTCGAGATGCGCGATCGACACACTTGCTCCTCTTGTTCAGTGACGGCTCGTCCAGTGGCTGCGACGGGTCCGCCGACGGCGGCCGTGACGAACCGACCGTCCCTGTTCTACCCCGGGCGACCGACATCGCCGAGTCGCTGGGCCAAGCTACGGGGACAGAGTTATCCCCAGCAAACGGCCCTGTGGATAACTCTGTGGAGAGCCTGCGGAACACGCCGGGATGCTGTGTGGACAACTGTGGACAGGGGTGTGGACAAATATGCTGGGGAACACACTTTCGAGCGCTTGACCTGGGGTTTCGTGTTCCACACCATGTGTGGAGAAGTGGGGTTCAAGTATGCGTTGAAGGTTGCCGATCCGACCGTTTCGCCTGTGTAAAAACAGTTGACAAACGGAAACCTGAAGACAACTTTCCCAAGCCGTTCCCAGCAAGCGCGACCCTGTCTGAGAAGTAACCGGTCAGCGCGGGACGAGCCGCGCCTCCTGGGTCGGAACCGCCACCGACGACCCCGGAACGCGACGACGGGCGGGCCTCCCGGAGGAGACCCGCCCGTCGTGAGCGGAAGACCGCAGCCAGTGTTACTTGGCGGCGACGACCTGGAGCGAGATCACGGCAGTGATGTCCTCGCGCAGACGCACGGTGGCCTCGTGGTCACCGACGGTCTTGATGGTCGCGGGGACCTCGACCTTGCGCTTGTCGAGCGAGCCGACGCCCTGCGCCTGGACGGCGTCAGCGACGTCGCCCGGACGGACGGAGCCGAACAGACGACCGTCCTTGCCGGCCTTGACGGTCAGCTTGATGGTCGCGTTCTCGAGCTTCATCTTGAGGTCCTGTGCCTCTTCGATGGTGGCGAGCTCGCGAGCGGCACGTGCCGCACGGATCGACTCGACCTGCTTCTCGCCGCCCTTGGACCACGCGACAGCGAAGCCCTGCGGGATCAGGTAGTTGCGGGCGTAGCCGTTCTTGACGTCGACGACGTCACCGGCGGAACCGAGGCCGGAGACCTCGTGGGTGAGGATGAGCTTCGACATGTGTCGACCTCCGATCAGCGGCCGGAGCCGGCGTAGGGGAGGAGCGCCATCTCACGGGCGTTCTTCACGGCACGGGCGATGAGGCGCTGCTCCTGGACGGAGACGCCGGTGATGCGACGGGCGCGGATCTTGCCACGCTCCGAGATGAACTTGCGAAGGGTCGCGACGTCCTTGTAGTCGATGACGCCGACCTTGATCGACTTCGCGGGAGCGGCGTTCTTGCCGCCCTTACCGCGAGGCTTCCGGCGATCGCCGGTGCTCTTTCCAGCCATTGTTTGTCCTTAAGAAGTGGAAGTTGTGTCCGTTGAACCGCGGAGGATCAGAACGGGGTCTCGTCGTCGTACGTGCCGCCCGGGGTGCTCCACACGTCGTTCGACTGTGCGTTGCCGCCCTGCTGGCCACCCTGGGGGGACCAGGGCGCGTCCGACTGACCGCCGCCGTTGTTGTTCCAGCCGCCGCCGTTGCCGCCGTTGCCCGCCGGGGCGTTGCCGCCACCGACCTGGCCACGACCGCCGCCGGAGCCACCCGCAGCACGGGTGATCTGCGCGGTCGCGTAGCGGAGCGACGGGCCGATCTCGTCGACCTCGAGCTCGATGCTCGTGCGCTGCTGGCCCTCACGGTCCTGGTACGAGCGCTGACGGAGACGACCCTGCGCGATGACGCGCGAGCCCTTCGTCAGCGAGCCCGCCACGTGCTCGGCGAACTCGCGCCAGACGCTCGCACGGAGGAACAGCGCGTCGCCGTCCTTCCACTCGTTCGCCTGACGGTCGAACGTGCGAGGAGTCGACGCGATGGTGAAGTTCGCCACGGCGAGCCCGTTCTGCGTGTACCGCAGCTCCGGGTCCGCGGTGAGGTTGCCCACCACCGTGATGACGGTTTCGCCGGCCACGGGTTACTCGGCGCTCGCGGTCGCGGTTGCGTTGGCGGCCTTGCGGGCCGCGCGGGCCTCGTCGCGCTGCTTCTGGGCGGCGACCTGCGCGATGCCCTCTTCGGCGCGGAGGACCTTCGTGCGGAGCACGGCCTCGGAGAGGCCGAGCTGACGGTCCAGCTCCTTGGCGGCCTCGGGGGTGGACGTGAAGTCCACGACGGCGTAGATGCCCTCGGACTTCTTCGCGATCTCGTAGGCGAGACGACGACGGCCCCAGACGTCCACGTTGTCGACGGTGCCACCGTCGTTGCGGATCACAGCGAGGAACTTGTCCAGGCTGGGAGCGACGGTGCGCTCGTCGATCTCGGGGTCGAGGATCGCCATCAGTTCGTACTGGTGCATGCGGAACCCACCTCCTCTGGTCTCAGCGGCCCCGAGCAGTTCTCGGGGCAGGAGGGTTGATGCATGTGTCCCGCCACGCAGAGTGCGTGCGGACAACCCGGCAAGCTTAGCGGACGGCCTGGAGGCGCGCCACCGGCTGTGCAGAACCGATCGCGTCCGTCAGGCGGTCGCGTCGCGGGCGGCCCACCAGTCGCGCAGGCGCGCTTCGGCATCGTCGGGGCCGAGGGGGCCCTCGTCCATCCGCACCTCGAGGAGGAAGCGGTAGGCCTCGCCCACGGCACGCCCCGGCGGGATGTCGAGGATGCGCATGATGTCGTCGCCGGAGAGGTCCGGCCGGATCGAGTCGAGCTTCTCCTGCTCGGAGAGTTCCCGGATCCGGTCCTCGAGGTCGTCGTAGGCGAAGGCGAGCCGGTCGGCCTTGCGGCGGTTCCGGGTGGTGACGTCGGAGCGGGTGAGCTCGTGCAGGCGTTCGAGCTGGTCGCCGGCGTCCCGGACGTAGCGACGGACGGCGGAGTCGGTCCACGCGCCGTCCGTGTAGCCGAAGAAGCGGAGGTGCAGCTCGATCAGGCGGCTGACGGCGGCGATGGTGTCGTTGTCGAAGCGCAGGGCACGGAGCCGCTTCTTCGCGAGCTTCGAGCCGACGAGGTCGTGGTGGTGGAAGCTCACGGCGCCGCCGGGCTCGAGCTTGCGGGTCGTGGGCTTCCCGATGTCGTGCAGGAGCGCGGCGAGCCGGAGCACCGTGTCGGGGGCCTCGCCGGGGTGCCGCTCGGCCTCGTAGCCGATCGCCTGCGTCAGGACCGTGAGGGAGTGCTCGTAGACGTCCTTGTGGTGGTGGTGCTCGTCGATCTCGAGCCGCATCGCCGGCAGTTCGGGGAGGAACCGCTCGGCCAGCCCGGTGTCGACGAGCAGACGCACGCCGTCCACCGGTTCGTCCGTGTTCAGGAGCTTGACCAGTTCGTCGCGGACCCGCTCGGCGGAGACGATGTCGATCGAGTCGACCAGGTCCGTCATGGCCTCGCGCACCTCGTCCGAGACCGTGAAGCCGAGCTGCGCGGTGAACCGGGCGGCGCGCATCATCCGCAGGGGGTCGTCGCGGAAGGAGACCCGGGCGGCCTGGGGCGTGTGCAGGCGCTCGGCGAGGAGGTCCTCGACGCCGCCGTGCACGTCGACGAGTTCCCGTGCGGGCAACCGGAGCGCCATCGCGTTGACGGTGAAGTCGCGGCGGAGCAGGTCGTCCTCGATGGTGTCGCCGAACGCGACCTCGGGCTTGCGGGTCTCGCCGTCGTAGACGTCGCTGCGGTAGGTGGTGATCTCGACCTGCTCGCCGGCCACCCGCGCGGCGATGGTGCCGAACTGCCGACCGACGTCCCAGGTGTTGCTCGCGATCGGTCCGACGATCCGCAGGATGTCGTCCGGACGGGCGTCGGTGGTGAAGTCGAGGTCGGTGACCGCACGCCCGAGGAAGGCGTCGCGGACGGGCCCACCGACGAGGGCCAGTTCGTGTCCGGCGTCGGCGAAGGCCCGAGCGAGGATGGCGACGGGCTCGGTGGCGGCGAGTGCGTCGAGTCGCTCGACGGCCTGGGCAACGGACTGCATGACGGTCCTCATCCTCCCAGATCGCAGGCCTGAGTTCTCCACAACGTGCGCGCGCACGGGAGCGTTCATGGTCGGGCCTCATACACTCGTGGACGGCCCGAACCGACCCCGTGGCCCCTCCCGCATGCAGATCTTCCGCACCACGCTCGCCGCCGCCGCGTCGGCCCTCGTCGCGCTCGGCCTCGTCGTCGCGCCCGCTGCGGCCGACGGTGCACTCGCCACGACGGCCTCCACGACCACGACGCACGCCGCACACCCCGCTGCGGCCGAGCAGGGCCGGACGACGATCACGATCGCGCCGGCGAACCGCGGGATCGTCCAGCGCGACGAGGACCTCGAGCTCTCCGTCACGGTCACGAACGACACCGACGCGGACGTCCCCGCCGGCACCGCGGAGCTCGACATCTTCCGCTCCGTGAGCACGCGCGACGTCCTCTCCGACTGGCTCGCCGACACCAGCACGACCGGTTACCTCGGCGCCCCGATGGACTCCGTGGACGTCCCGGCGGTCCCGGCACACCGATCCGTCACGCTCGGCTCGGTGAAGATCGTCTCGGGCAACGTCGCCCTCGGCGGGTACTCGTCGTTCGGTGCCCGACGCATCGCCGCCGAGTACACGGCCGGTGACACCTACGCCGTGGCGCGGTCCGCGATCACCTGGTACCCCGAGACGGACCAGACGCCGGTGAGCGTCTCGGTCGCGATGCCCATCACCGTCCCGGCGACGAACCAGGGCGTCCTGACGGCCGGCGTCCTGGCCTCAGCGACCGCCGTCGACGGCACGCTCACGCAGCAGCTCGACGCGGCCGAGGACCACAACGTCGCCGTCGCGATCGACCCGCGGATCATCGCGTCCATCCGGATCCTCGGTGAGAACGCACCGTCGTCGGCGACCGCGTGGCTGGACCGGCTCGAGTCGCTCCGGAACGAGACCTTCGCGCTCCCGTACGCCGACGCCGACGTCACCGGCCTCCGGCAAGCGGGAGCCGACGGGGTCCTCTCGCCGATCTCCCTCGACCAGGAGATCAAGCAGCAGAACTTCCCCGGCGCGTCCACCCCGACCCCGACGTCGGATCCGCAGAGCCCGACGGCCGACCCCTCCGCCTCGACGTCACCGACCGACGACGCCACCGCCGACCCCGGGACGGACGACGAGGCACCCGCGACGCTGCCCACCACCGATTCCCTGCTCGACTTCCCCTACTCGATGGACGGGATCGCCTGGCCGTCGGACGGCACCGTCACAGCGGCGGACCTGCCGGCGCTCGCGAAGGCCGGCTCGAAGACGACGATCGTGTCGAGCGGCAACACGTCGGCCGGCGCGGACACGACGATCGCCGCGTCCGAGCAGATCGCCGGGCAGCACGTCCTCGTGTCCGACCAGTCGATGTCCGCCCTGCTCCGCACCGCGGCGACCGCGTCGAGCCAGCAGGAGTGGTCGACGGCCATGTCCGAGCTCACCGCGACGCTCGCCACCTCCGCCCGGGCGGGCACGGCCGAGGCACCGATCCTGCTGACCCTCGGTCGCGACTGGCCGACGAACTCCGCGCGGCTGAGCCAGGCCCTCGACGCGCTCGAGGACACCGCCTGGGTCGCCCCGGCGGACCTCTCCACCGCGGCCTCCGCGACGGCCGGCTCCCTCACGCTGTCCGCCGGGACGAACGGCGACGCCCGCATCGACCAGCTGCAGCGGCTGGTGGACGGCGAGCAGGACCTCGCCGGGTTCGCGTCCGCGCTGGACACCCCGACCGACCTGACCGCGCCCGCTCGACTCCGGCTGCTCGCCCTGGCCTCGAACGCCTGGCGCACCGACACGGACGGCCTCGCGACCGCCGTGGACGCCCAGGTCGCGAACTGGGCGGGCAAGACCTCGCAGATCAGCATCCCCGACTCGAGCAGCCTCACCCTGCTCGGCGACCGGTCCTCGCTGCCGATCTCCATCCGGAACCGCTCCGACTTCCCGGTCACGGTGCTGTTGTCCGTGCAGCCGTCCAACTCCGCGCTGCGGGTGGTGCGGAACGACATCGAGGTGAAGATCCAGCCGGACTCCTCCACCCGCACGACGGTGCCGGTCCAGTCGGTCGCGAACGGCAAGGTCAACCTGACCCTCTCCCTCACGAGTCCGACCGGGGTGAAGATCGCGACCCCGGCCACCGTGGAGCTGAACGTCCAGGCGCAGTGGGAGACCGTGATCACCGCGGCCGCGGCGGTGGCGCTCGTCGCGATCTTCGGGTTCGGCATCTTCCGGAGCATCCGGAAGCGTCGCCGTCGCCGGAACGGCGACGTGGACGAGGACGACGACGAGGACCCGAACCGGCTGCTCGAGGTCCAGCCGGTGGTCGGTGGGGACCCCGTGCCCGCCGCATCGCCGCACGACGGGCGGGCACCGTTCCTCCAGTCCGACACCGCGGTGCGCGACGCACCGACAGCCGACCCCGAGGAGCCGACCATCAGCGCCACCCAGCCCGAGCCGTCCGTCGACGCGGAGCCGGCCGCCGAGCGCAGTCTCGGCCGTGCCAGCGCGATGCTCGCCGCCGGCACGATGCTGTCGCGCATCCTGGGCTTCGCGAAGACCTTCGTCCTCGCCTTCGCGATCGGCAACACCGGCTCCGACGCCGCGAACGCCTTCGGCATCTCGAACCAGCTGCCGAACAACATCTACGCGCTCATCGCCGGCGGCCTGCTGTCCGCCGTGCTCATCCCGCAGATCGTCCGCTCGATGAAGCAGCACACCGACGGCGGCGTGGCCTACGTCAACAAGATCGTGACGCTCGGCGCGTCGGTGTTCATCGTCATCGCGATCGTCGCGACGCTCCTCGCACCGTTCCTCGTCTCCGTGTACAGCCAGCAGGCGTCCGGCGACAGCAAGGGCTTCACCGACGCGCAGACGGACCTGGCCGTCGCCTTCGCGTTCTGGTGCCTGCCGCAGATCCTCTTCTACGCGATGTACTCGCTCCTCGGCGAGGTCCTCAACGCGAAGCAGGTGTTCGGGCCCTTCACCTGGGCGCCGCTGCTCAACAACGTCATCGCCATCGCTGGACTGATCGTCTTCATCGCGCTGTTCGGCGGTCGCGACGTCAACTCCTCCACCGAGGGGTGGACGGCGATCAAGATCGCCGTCCTCGCCGGCAGCGCGTCGCTGGGCGTGTTCGCGCAGGCCGCCTTCCTGCCGTTCTTCTGGCGGCGTGCCGGACTGACCTTCCGACCGGACTTCCGCTGGCGCGGGGTCGGGCTGCGCTCCACCGGGACGGCCGCCGGGTGGCTCTTCGCGATGATCCTCGTGACGCAGCTCGCCGGCATCGTGCAGTCCCGCGTCGCATCGCTCGCCGGGGGCGCCGGCATCGCCACCCTCGGCACGACGTGGCTGCTGTTCATGCTCCCGCACTCGATCATCGCGGTCTCCATCGCGACGGCGTACTTCACGCGGATGAGCCACGACGCCGAACGCGGCGACCTCGGAGCAGTCCGCCGGAACCTCTCGCTCTCGCTGCGGATCGTCGGCCTGTTCACCGTGTTCGCGAGCGTCGCGCTCATCGTGCTCGCGATGCCGTTCGCCCGGATCTGGGAGAACCGGTTCGACCACACCCAGGCGATGGCCGAGGTCCTGTGGGCCTACATGCCGGGTCTCGTGCTGTTCAGCATGCTCTTCATCATCCAGCGAGTGTTCTGGGCCCTGCACGACCACCGGACGCCGTTCCTGATGCAGTGCGTCCAGTCGGTGCTCTTCGTCATCGGCGCCCTCGCCGTCGCGACCTTCCCCGGCAACGTGATCGGCGTCTCGATCGCGGTGTGCACGACCGTCGCGGGGACCGTACAGACGATCATCGCGCTCGTCCTCGTCCGCAAGCGTCTGAACGGCATCGAGGGGCCGATCGTCACCCGGTCGCACGTGCAGTTCGTCATCGCCGCGCTCATCTCCGGCGTCGTGGGGCTCGTCGTCGTCAACTTCTTCGGCGGCTTCTCGGCCGACGGGTTCGCGATGTCCGACGTCTCCGGCGCACTGATCACCATCGCCCTCACCGGCGCCGTGATGGTGCTCGTCTACTTCGGGGCGCTCGTCGTCGCGAAGAACGGCGAGATCAGGGGCGCCGTCGACATCCTGCGGAAGCGGCTCGGTCGCTGACGCGCTCCCGGGTGATGCGGAATGCCACGCCGGTAACATGTGTTGACCCGGTCAGCTATCTACGGAAGGGCAGCGAGGCATGCGCCAGCTCATCATCATCGGTTCCGGCCCGGCCGGGTTCACCGCCGGCATCTACGCGGCACGCGCGGAGCTCAAGCCCCTGATCGTCGCCTCCAGCGTCGAGACCGGCGGCGAGCTCACGAAGACGACCGAGGTCGAGAACTTCCCGGGCTTCCCCGAGGGGATCCAGGGCCCGGACCTCATGATCAAGATGCAGGAACAGGCCGAGAAGTTCGGCGCCGAGGTCCTGTACGACGACGCCGTGTCGGTCGACCTCACCGGTGACGTCAAGAAGGTCACGGTCGGCTCCGGGGAGACGTACGAGGCCCTCGCGGTCATCTACGCGACCGGTTCGGCGTACCGCCACCTCGGCCTCGCCGACGAAGAGCGGCTGTCCGGCCACGGCGTCAGCTGGTGCGCGACCTGCGACGGCTTCTTCTTCCGCCAGAAGAACATCGCCGTCGTCGGCGGTGGCGACTCCGCGATGGAAGAGGCGACATTCCTCACCCGCTTCGCCGACAAGGTGACAGTCATCCACCGCAAGGACACCCTGCGCGCGTCGAAGATCATGCAGGACCGGGCGATGAACGACCCGAAGATCGAGTTCGCGTGGAACAAGGAGGTCACCGGCATCACGGGTGACTCCGCGGTGACCGGCGTCACGCTGCGCGACACGGTGGACGGCACCGAGAGCGAGCTGGCCCTCGACGGCCTCTTCATCGCGATCGGCAACGACCCGCGCACGCACCTGATCCACGGGCAGATCGACATCGCCCCCGAGGGCACGATCGCGGTCCAGGGTCGCTCCTCGAAGACGAACCTGCCCGGCGTGTTCGCCGCCGGTGACGTCATCGACCCGACCTACCGCCAGGCCATCACGGCTGCCGGCTCCGGCACCGTCGCGGCGCTCGACGCGGAGAAGTACCTCGCCGAACTCGACGACGCGCTGACCGGCCCCGCCGAGGGCGTGACCCCGGAGTCGCCCGTCACGGTCGACGTCGAAGCCGCCCACGCCTGATCCACGGAATACCGCAGTGCCCCGGGCGTTGCACCCACTGATCGACTTCTCGAAGGAGCACACATGTCCAACGCCAAGGCAGTCACCGACGCCACCTTCTCGGACGAGGTCCTCAAGTCCGACAAGACGATCCTCGTCGACTTCTGGGCCGAGTGGTGCGGCCCGTGTCGCGCGGTCTCGCCGATCCTCGACCAGATCGCCGAAGAGCACGCCGGCAAGATCGAGATCGTGAAGCTCAACGTGGACGACAACCCCCAGTCGGCCATGAACTACCAGATCACGTCGATCCCGGCGATGAAGGTCTTCAAGGGCGGCGAGGTCGTCAAGACCGTCATCGGCGCGAAGCCGAAGCCGGCGCTCGAGGCCGACCTCGCAGAGTTCCTCGCGTAGGCACCTGCCCCACCGAGCGGCCCCGCACCCCACCGGGTGCGGGGCCGCTCGCGTTTCCGGGCCACTGGTTCAGGATCGGCCCCGTCGCGGGGCCCGGGTTTCCGGGGTCGATGTCGTAGTGTGGCGGGAATGTGAGTGGCGGGCAGGTCCCGCTGGAACGGAGCCAAGATGACGAACGGCAACAGCCTCGACCCCTGGTACGACTCCTACGCCCAGCGCACCGCCGGGCTGAGCGCCTCCGAGGTCCGAGCCCTGTTCGCCGTCGCGTCGCGGCCCGAGGTGGTCTCGCTCGCCGGCGGCATGCCGTACGTCTCCGCGCTGCCGCGTGAGCTCGTCACGGGCTCCCTCGACCGTGTGATGGCCGAGGACGCCGCCATGGCGCTCCAGTACGGCGGAGGACAGGGCCTGCGGTCCCTGCGCGAGCACATCGTCGACGTGATGAGCCTCGAGGGCATCCGTGCCAGCGCCGAGGACGTCGTCGTTACCACCGGGTCGCAGCACGCGCTGGACCTCGTCACCCGGCTCTTCATCGACCCGGGTGACGTCGTGCTCGCCGAATCGCCGTCCTACGTCGGCGCGATCGGGGTCTTCCGGTCGTACCAGGCCGAGACCGTGCACGTCACCACCGACGAGAACGGTCTCGTCCCCGAAGCGCTGCGCGAAGCGATCGCGAACCTGCGGACCCAGGGCAAGCGGATCAAGTTCCTCTACACGATCCCGAACTTCCACAACCCCGCCGGTGTGACCCTCAGCCGTGAGCGTCGCATCGAGATCCTCGACATCTGCCGGTCGAACAACATCCTCGTGCTCGAGGACAACCCCTACGGCCTCCTCTGGTTCGACGAGCCGGCGCCGCAGGCGATCCGGTCGATCGACGAAGAGGGCGTGGTCTACCTCGGCTCGTTCTCCAAGACGCTCGCGCCGGGCTTCCGCGTCGGCTGGGCGCTCGCACCCCACGCCATCCGCGAGAAGCTCGTCCTCGCCAACGAGTCGGCCGTCCTCGCGCCGAACTCCTTCGGCCAGTACGTGGTGAACGCCTACCTCGACGCCGCGGACTGGAAGGGTCAGGTCGACACCTTCCGGGGCCTCTACGCCGAGCGTCGTGACGCCATGCTGTCCGCGCTGGGGGAGTTCCTGCCGGACCTGTCCTGGACGAAGCCGAACGGTGGCTTCTTCGTCTGGCTGACCCTGCCCGAGTCGCTCGACTCCAAGGGGATGCTGCCGCGGGCGGTCAAGGAGCTCGTCGCCTACACCCCGGGGACGGCCTTCTACGCCGACGGACGCGGCGGCGGGCACATCCGCCTGTCGTTCTGCTACCCGACGCCGGAGCAGATCCGCGTCGGCGTGAAGCGGCTCGCGAACGTCGTCAACGACGAGCTCGAGCTGGTCGAGACCTTCGGGTCCGCGACGCGGCCCAACGCGGTCGTCCGACCGGCATCGTCGGTGAGCGCTCCGCCGCCGAACATCTCCTGATCAGCACTTTTCACCGTTCCACCCGCAGTACCGGAGGTCCATCCGCATGGCCGAGCTCACCCGCCGTCACGTCGTCGTCGTCGCCGGAGGGATCTCGCACGAGCGTGACGTCTCCCTGCGGTCCGGACGCCGGGTGGCCGACTCGCTGACCGGGTACGGCTGGCAGGTGGACCTCCGCGACGCAGACGCATCGTTGCTCCCGACCCTGCGGGAGAGCCGCCCGGACGTCGTGTGGCCGGCTCTGCACGGCGCCTCCGGTGAGGACGGCGCCCTGCGGGGCATCCTGGAGGCGCTGGACATCCCGTTCGTCGGCTCACGTTCGACGTCGGCCCGGCTGGCATGGGACAAGCCCACCGCGTCGGCGCTGGTCGCGCGGGCGGGCGTCCGGACCCCGCGCTCGGTCACGCTCTCGCACGACGTCTTCCGGGAGCTCGGCGCGGTCGGCGTCCTCGAGAGCATCGCTGTCGAGCACCCGGTCCCACTCGCCGTCAAGCCGGCCCGAGGCGGCAGCGCCCAGGGCGTCACCCTCGTCGACGACGTGAACGACCTGCCGCGCGCGATGGTCACCGCGTACACGTACTGCGACGACGTCGTGGTCGAGCAGCTCATCCGTGGGACCGAGGTCGCGGTCGGCATCATCGACACCGGCGACGGTCCGGTGGCGCTCTCCGCGGTCGAGATCGTCCCCCGCAACGGCATCTACGGGTTCGAGGCTCGGTACAACGCCGGCGAGACCACCTTCTACACGCCGGCCCGCCTGTCCGAGGAGTTCGCGGCTGCTGCGTCCGCCGCCGCCGTGGCAGCCCACGAGGCCCTCGGTCTGCGACACATCTCGCGCGTTGACCTCATCGTGGACGCCGCTGGGACGCCCTGGTTCCTCGAGGCGAACGTCCTCCCCGGGCTCACCGAGACCTCTCTCGTGCCGCAGGCCCTCTCCGCGTCGGGCTTCGACCTGGGATGGACCTACGCCGAGCTCGCGGAGCAGGCGATCCGCGACCACCGGGCCTGACGCTGCGATCGTGGGATGCCGACACGTTCCACGTGGAACATCCCTCGCCGCCGTCCTGGCGGCCGTGGGCCTCGGGACACTGACCGTGGGCGAAGCCGTGCACTGGCGGGCCGCTCGTCGGGCAGGACGGCTTCCACGACCGACCAGGGGCTCGACTGGGCTCGTCGTCGTCCCGGGGTTCGCTAATCGGGGCCGTCGCATCAACGTCGTGAATCGGTGGCGGGCTCGGATCGCTGTCCGCACAGCACGCTCGGCTCGCGCGGCCGGCGCTTCCGTTCAGATCCTCTGCAGTGGGGGAGCTGTGCGCGGGACGGTCGCGGAGGCAGTGCTCCTGCGGGACTACATCGAGAAGTCCCTCGGGTGGGATGGCCCGGTATCGATCGAGTCGGAGAGTCGTTCGACGTGGGAGAACGTCCGGAACGCATTCCCGTGGATTGAGTCGGCGGAATGGGTCGCCTTCGCATCGAACGGGTTGCACGCTGAGAAGGCGCGCATCTACCTCAGGCGTCAGCGACCGGAGCTCGTTGAGCGGCTCGTTGCTGCCGATGACTACCGGTTCGGAGAGATGAGCCTGCTGAAGCCCGTGTTCGCTGCCGTGGGGCTGTGGAAGCTTCGTGCCGTGTTCCACGTGAAACCTCCGGCCTGATCCACCCGTTCCACGTGGAACATTCCCCCAAGCCCGCGCGCAAGACATCGGCCTCGATCTCTCCGCGATCCCCCACTCGCCGCCGGAGGGCCGCACACAGAGCGAGCCGGCCCGGAGCCACAGCCCTCACTTCCATGCATCCCGGGATGGGTGCGGGATCCCTGCGTGCGGCCGTGACGCAGGATCTCGACGGAGCCATCAGTTGGCCCGCGCCCATCTCATCGCACTCGAGCAGGAGCTCTTCGCAGCGGCTCGCAGACCGAGGGATCCATGCCAAGCGCCGAGGAGATCGTTCGCAGCTCATCGACGAACGGGGGAGCGGCCCGTCCCGAGCGCCCCGCCCATCACGGATCGCGCCGTTGCCGCGAAGGAACCCCGGGGGCCAACTCCTCCTCGTATCGTGCGGGTCGTCCGACATCCCGCCCCATGTTCCGCCACCCATACGCGTGCGAACGTGCAGCTCGGCTCGAGACCGGATTCGAGACGCGCCGCAGCCGCTCGACTGCCCCACCGCGAGTACATGGCCCGGATGACCGCCACGGCGGGGACACGCGAGCCGCTGGTTTCGACGCCTGGCCGCTCCGTGCAGGGGCGAGATCGCTCGGTCTGACGACTCCGGTGGGCGCAAGCACGGCGCCGCGATCGGCCAGAATGGCGTCTGCTGGACGACACGAACCACCCTCGGCGCTTCGACTCGATGTTCCACGTAAAACGCTGCCTGCACGATCAGGGCCCGAACAACGGGGTACCCGAGACGCCACAGCAGGCTCACTCAGGGCCCAGTAGACCCGCCGTCAGACCCACGGACCCGACGACGCCGTCGAGCCGGCAGGCGGCCGCACAGCGCCGTACAGAGACCTCCGCGGCAGGAGGCGGCCGAACGTCAGCCCGCGACGTCCTCGATGCCGAGCTCCCCGAGGATCCGGTTGAGGTCATCCCCGTTCGCGAAGTCGATCGTCACCGAGCTCTTCCGCGCCCCGACAGCGATCTTGACCCGCGTGTTCAACCGATCCCCGAGCCGCTCCGCCAGGTCGTTGAAGTGCACCTGCCGCTTGGACGGCTCCGCCTTGGGCTTCACCGGCGTCTTCGCCGCGAGCTGCTGCGCGATCGACTCGGCGGCCCGGACGGACAGGTCCTCGTTGACGATCTTCTCTGCGAGGTACTCCATGGCCTCGGCGTCGGGCGCAGCGAGGATCGCACGTGCGTGTCCAGCCGAGAGCACGCCCGCTGCCACACGCCGCTGAACGGGGGAGGGGAGGCGCAGCAGTCGGATCGTGTTGGTGATCTGCGGACGCGAACGGCCGATCCGCTGGGCGAGCTGCTCCTGCGTGATCCCGAAGTCCGCCAGGAGTTGCTGGTACGCCGAAGCCTCTTCGAGCGGGTTGAGGTTCGCGCGGTGGAGGTTCTCGAGCAGCGCGTCGCGGAGCATCGCATCGTCGGGAGTGTCCTTGACGATGGCGGGGATGGTACTCAGCCCGAGCTCCTTGGTGGCGCGGAGTCGGCGCTCACCCATGATCAGCTCGTACTGCGGCTCCGTCCCAGCGGCGCCGGCGATCGGGCGCACGACGATGGGCTGCAGGACACCGATCTCACGGATCGAGTGGACGAGTTCCTGCAGTTCCTCTTCGCGGAACTCCTTGCGCGGCTGCTGCGCGTTCGGCACGACGTCGAGGGGATTCAGGTTCGCCAGACGCGCGCCGGGAACCGCGACGAGCTCCTCCGCGGTCGCACCGTCGACGAGCGGCGCGGACGCCGGCGATCCGCCGGTCGGGAAGAACACGTCGACGGGACGGTCCTGCTGCTCCGACGCCGTCGGGATGAGGGCGCCGATGCCCCGTCCGAGTCCAGTTCGCTTCGGTGCCATCAGTGCTGCGCTCCTCGTGCTGCGATCTCGGCTGCCGCCTCCAGGTAGGAAAGCGAGCCGGTTGAGTTGACGTCGTACGCAACGACGCTCTGCCCGTAGCTCGGGGCTTCGCTGACGCGGACGGATCGGGGGATCACGGCCTCGAGCACCTGCTCGCCGAAGTGCTCCCGCACGTCTGCTGCTACCTGGTTGGAGAGGTTCGTCCGGCTGTCGTACATCGTCAAGAGGATGGTCGACACGGCGAGGTTCGGGTTCAGGTGCCGCTCGATGAGCTCGATGTTCCGGAGCAGCTGGCTCAACCCTTCGAGCGCGTAGTACTCGCACTGGATCGGGATGAGGACCTCGCGCGCTGCGACGAAGGCATTGATCGTGAGCAGCCCGAGCGACGGCGGGCAGTCGATGAACACGTAGTGGTACGGCTCGTCCAGCGACTCGAGGTACTGGTCCAGCGCGGTCCGCAGGCGCTGTTCGCGGGCGACGAGCGACACCAGTTCGATCTCGGCGCCGGCGAGGTGGATCGTGGCCGGTACGCACCAGAGTGTGTCCGACTCGGGGGAGCGCTGGACCGTGTCCGCGATCGGTGCCTCGTCGACGATCACGTCGTAGATGCTCGGGACCTCGGCCTGGTGGTTGACACCGAGCGCCGTGGAGGCGTTGCCCTGCGGGTCGAGGTCGATCACCAGCACGCGCGCTCCGCCGTGCGCCAACGCAGCGGCGAGGTTGACCGTGGTGGTGGTCTTGCCGACGCCACCCTTCTGGTTCGACACCGTGAAGACGCGCGTCTTCGGCGGCAGCGGGAACTGCTGCGTCGCGATCGCACGGCGACGACGGTTCAGATCAGCGATCTCACGGGCGAGCGGTGTCGACGCGTCGTAATCGGTCGATGAACTCAACGAGTGCCTCTTCCCCGGTTCGGTGTTTCACGTGGAACGCGGAGCCACTGGTGGCCGGTCGAACCGGCCCGAGCCGCAGCGTCAGTCAACTGTAGCCCGGAAGACGCGCGTGGTCTCCTCGACCACACCGACTCCGAGCTCGAGCACCTCGACATCGGCGAGACGCTTCCGGAGGATGACCTTTCGGGCCTTCTCCATCTCGTCCTCGACGCGGGCGCCCTTCATGAGGATGAGCTGGCCACCGGACCGAACCAAGGGCACGGTCAGGGGGATCAGCTTCGACAACGCGCTCACGGCGCGCGCAGTCACCTGGTCGACCACGATGTCGTCGGCGACGTCCTCAGCACGGGCACGGACGACCTCGACGTTGTCGAGACCGAGGCGCGAGGCCTCCGACGTCAGCCAATCCACTCGCCGTTCCATCGGTTCGATGAGCGTGAGGTGCACGTCCGGCCGGGCGATCGCGAGCACCAAGCCGGGGAGTCCAGCACCGGAACCGACGTCCGCGACCCGACCCCGTTCCTCCAGGAGTGGAGCGAGCACCGCAGAATTGAGGATGTGTCGCGTCCACAAGCGCGGCAGCTCGAGCGGGCCGATCAGGCCGAGCTCCTCGCCGCGTCGAGCAAGCTCGTTCGTGAAGGAACGCGCCAGGTCGAGGCGATCGCCGAAGAGCGTCGCAGCAGCCACCGGCTCCGTCTCGAGGACGGGAGGTGCGGTCTCGGTCATCGGGTGACGACCGTGTGGCGGTCCCGACCCTCACCCTCGGACTCCGAGTGGAAGCCCTTCTCGGCAACCAGGTCGTGGACCAGCTTGCGCTCGTACGACGACATCGCGGGGAGTGCAGCCGTGGTCGAACCTGCCTCGATGCGCTCGATGGCGGTATCGACGAGCCGCTGCAGTTCGGACGCACGAGCATCGCGCGAGCCGCCGACGTCGAGGATCAGCCTGCTGAACTCGCCGGTCTCGGCCTGGACGGCGATGCGCGTGAGCTCCTGCAGGGCCGAGACGGTGTCCGGCTTCGACAGCACGCGGAGCGCGTCGCCCTCGTCCGTGACGGACAGGTACACGCGGCCCGCACGCTCCTCGATCTCGATGTCGCCGTCGAGGTCGCAGATGTCGAGGAGTTCCTCGATGTAGTCCGCCGCGATGTCGGCTTCGTCGCGGGCGTCGTCGTCGACGGTCGCGGTCGAGGTGTCGACGGTGGTGTCCACGGCGTCCGCGGTGTCCTGCTCGGTCACTTACTTCTTCCCGTTCTTCTTGGCACGGTTCTTGCCGACCGGCTGCTGCCGCTGGGTCGTCACGCGGACGGCCTCGATCTCGGCGGCACCGGCCCCTGCGCCGGCCTCGGCGAGGACCGGGGTGGCGGCACCGCGACGCTGCGCCTTCTTCGCGAGACGTGCCTCACGAGCGAGGGCGGCCTCGGAACCGGGGGTCGGCATGCTGCGGATGACGAAGTACTGCTGCGCCATCGTCCAGACGTTCGAGGCGAGCCAGTAGAACATGACGCCGAGGGGGAACGACAGACCGGAGATGACGAAGACCAGCGGGAGGATGTACAGCATCATCTTCTGCTGGCGGTACATCGGAGACTCCTTGGTCTCCGGCGACATGTTCTTCGCGACGAGCTGCAGCTGGGTGATGAACTGCGAGGCGGTCATCACGACGATCATGACGCCGGCGATGACCCGGACCTCCCAGCCGGAGGCGTTCGTGAACGTCTCGTGCAGGGGAGCGCCGAAGAGCGATGCGTTGCCGAACGACGCGGCGAGGTCGTTCGTGAGCAGGCCGATGCCCGTCTTGTTGATCTGCGCCTCGTGCAGCACCGAGTACAGCGAGAAGAAGATCGGCATCTGGATCAGCAGCGGCAGGCAGGAGCTCAGCGGGTTCGTCCCGGTCTCCTTGTACAGCGCCATGGTCTCGCGGCTCATGGCCTCACGCGAGAACTGGTCCTTCTTGCCCTTGTACTTCTCTTGGATCTTCTTGAGCTGCGGCGCCACCTCGAGCATGCGGCGCTGCGACTTGATCTGGCGCACGAAGATCGGGATGAGCGCGGCGCGCACCACGAAGGTCAGGAAGATGATGGAGAGCACCCAGGTGATGCCGGCTCCGGGGTCCATGCCGATGCTCTCGAAGATCCAGTGGAAGCCCACGAGGATGGCCGAGACCACCCACTTGAGCGGCCAGAGGATCGTTCCGATGAATCCGAGGTCCATGGGGACTGTCACGCCTTTCGAGTGCGCTGGGGGAGCAGGACCGGCAGGGTGGAACCACCCGTGGGCTGCGGCTGCGGCTGGGTCGGTGCGAGCACGAACCCGAACCGGTTGACGTCGTAGGGGCGACGCCGTGCACGGACGTCGTCGATGCCCCCGGCTGCCCAGGGGTTGCACCGTGCGATGCGCCATGCACCCATTGCGGACCCGCGGACGACGCCGTACTGCTGGATCGCCTCGAGCGCGTACCGGGAGCACGAGGGGTGGTACCGACAGACGTTGCCGTAGAGCGGTGAGATCACGGCACGGTAGGCGCGCAGCACGATGACGCACACGTTGCGCGGGAGCAACGCGACGGCCCAGGCGAGCCGGGTCCACAGGTTGCGGTTCATGCTGCCTTCTCCACACCACGCGCACAGGAGCGCGAGACGTCTTCGAGCAGGGTAGGCCATCCGGCCTGCGCAGCGGCTGGCAGTGCGCGGACCACCACGTCGTAGCCGACGGGGATGTCGGCGAGCAGCCCGTGCGCGATCGCCTTGAGGCGACGCCTGACCAGGTTCCGGGTCACGGCGTTGCCCACCGTCTTCGCGACGATGAACCCGAACCGTGTCGGACCGGTACCGCTCGACGGGTCGCCCGAGGTGCGACGGACCACCGATACGACGGCGTGCGCCGTGGCGCTTCTGCGACCACGACGCACGACGGACCGGTAGTCGTCACCTCGGACGATCCGGTTGGCGCGGGCCAACACGAGTCGGTACCGGAGGACGAGATCAGGCGGGGAGCCTGATCAGGCGCTGAGCTCGGTGCGGCCCTTGGCGCGACGTGCGGCCAGGATGGCGCGGCCGGCACGGGTGCGCATGCGGGCGCGGAAGCCGTGCTTCTTGGCGCGGCGGCGGTTGTTCGGCTGGAAGGTGCGCTTGCTCATGATGTTCTCCACACGGCTGCTCGCGGCGAGCCGTCACGTATGTGTAGTCGCTCGGTGCCGAACGACGCAGATGGGCGCGACCGAACGGCCGCAGTCAACTGGTTAACGGTACGTGACAGGGGCGAGCAGGTCAAACGCCGTCGTCGACCCGGCCTCCAGAGCGGTGCGCACGTTCATTATCCACATTGGGGAAAACGTGCGTTCGGTACGACGCGCTCGAGTCCTTTACAGTGGGGTGATTGACCGGCCAGCGGCCCGGTACGACGGGGGATTCCCCTCGTCGTGCGGCTCGCGCCGGTCGTGGACAAGACTGTGGACAACCCTGTGGACCACCATGCGGGACGACACGCGTCCGGGACGTCGACGATGCCACCCGGACTCACGACGACCCGCCAGGAACGATCCGGCGGTCGACGCTGCGCCGGTCCGTCCGGCGGCGGTGGACACCCAGTGCAGACGAGCACCAGCGACGAGCACGACACGACATCAGGAGACGAGCGCGACATGACGATGCCGGCCGACCCCGTCGAGGACCTCTGGTCATCCGTCCTCGGACTCCTCTCGGAGGACGACCGCATCACCCCGCAGCTGCACGGCTTCCTCAACCTGGTCGAGCCGAAGGGCGTGCTCGCCGGCACCCTCTACCTCGAGGTGCCGAACGACCTCACCCGCGGCATGCTCGAGCAGCGGATCCGCATCCCGATCACCGAGGCCGTCTCCCGCATCGGTGACGACACGGTCGCGAACTTCGCCATCACGGTGAACCCGGACATGGCGTCCGAGCCGCGGGTCGACACGCAGGTCACGAGCAACGTCCCCGAGTACGCAGAGCCGGTGCAGGAAGCCGTCGAGCAGAGTGCGGCCCCCCGTCAGTACATCGAGGCACCGTTCGTCCCGAGCCAGATCGACTCCCCGGGGACCAGCGGTCGCCCCGAGTCCCGGCTCAACCCCAAGTACAACTTCGACAACTTCGTCATCGGCTCGTCGAACCGCTTCGCCCACGCGGCGGCGGTCGCGGTGGCTGAGGCGCCGGCGAAGGCCTACAACCCGCTCTTCATCTACGGCGACTCGGGTCTCGGCAAGACCCACCTCCTGCACGCGATCGGCCACTACGCCGAGAGCCTCTACCCGGGGATCCGGGTGCGGTACGTGTCCAGCGAGGAGTTCACGAACGACTTCATCAACTCGATCGCGAACAACCGGTCGAACCAGTTCCAGCAGCGGTACCGCGACATCGACATCCTGCTGATCGACGACATCCAGTTCCTGCAGGGCAAGGACTCCACGCAAGAGGCGTTCTTCCACACCTTCAACACGCTGCACGACCACAACAAGCAGGTCGTCATCACGTCGGACGTCGCACCGAAGCACCTGACCGGGTTCGAGGACCGGATGCGCTCCCGCTTCGAGTGGGGCCTCATCACCGACGTCCAGGCGCCGGACCTCGAGACCCGCATCGCGATCCTCCGCAAGAAGGCGCAGTCCGACCACCTGCAGGTGCCCGACGACATCCTCGAGTTCATCGCGTCGAAGGTGTCGAGCAACATCCGCGAGCTCGAGGGCACCCTGATCCGCGTGACGGCGTTCGCGAGCCTGAACCGGACGGCCGTCGACATGGCCCTGGTGCAGACGGTCCTCAAGGACCTCATCACGCTCGACGACGACAACGTGATCGCGCCGACGGACATCATCAACCACACCGCGGAGTACTTCAAGCTCTCCGTCGACGACCTCTACGGGTCCTCCCGCTCGCAGGCGATCGCCACGGCACGGCAGATCGCGATGTACCTCTGCCGTGAGATGACGAGCCTGTCGCTGCCGAAGATCGGACAGCTCTTCGGCAACCGGGACCACACCACGGTGATGTACGCCAACAAGAAGATCGCGGAGCTCATGAAGGAGCGTCGCTCGATCTACAACCAGGTCACGGAGCTGACCAGCCGCATCAAGCAGGACCGCCGCTACCGCTGACGCACGTCGCGTTGCGTCGCGCTGCGCACATCTGGTACGGCCCTGGAGGCGCGGCTGACGACTGTCAGATCGGCCTGCTTCCGCGCGCATCCACCATCTGAGACGGTTCCATGCGCCGGACTTCACACAGTGTGGAAAGCCTGTGGATAACTGTGGAGGACACGCCGGTCGGTTGTTCACAGCGGAGGGGCCACCTGTGGAGACTGGGGATGGAAGTGGATAGATGAGATTCATTCATCCAGACGCCGCCCACACACCGCTCACAACTCACACGTGTGTAGTTCCCTGTGGACAAGCGGTGTTAACAGGGTTATCCACAGTGTGCACAGGCGTTAACACCATTACTCCTGGTTAACGATTGATCTCAGCGGGCCAACCTTGTGGACGGCGGGATGACAAGAAATCCGGGCCTCGCCGGGCTGTGCCACAATGGGGCGGCCGGACAGTCCAACCGATCGACAGGGGTTCCAGCTGTGAAGTTCGAGGTCAACCGGGACGTCTTCTCCGAAGCCGTCTCCTTCGCGGTGAAGCTCCTCCCACAGCGCACGACCCTCCCGATCCTCTCGGGCGTCCTCATCCACGCCGACGGCGATCGACTCACGCTCTCGTCGTTCGACTACGAGGTCTCGGCGCAGACGTCCATCGCCGCGCAGATCGACGACCCCGGCACGGTGCTCGTCTCCGGCAGGCTCCTCAACGACATCGCGAGCCGCCTGCCGAACGCCCCGGTCACCTTCACCACCGAGGACTCGAAGATCTCGGTCACCTGCGGTTCGGCGCACTTCACGCTGCTGTCCATGCCGGTCGAGGAGTACCCGACGCTCCCGGAGATCGGCGAGCAGACCGGCGTCATCCCCGGCGACGCCTTCTCCGAAGCCGTGTCCCAGGTCGCCGTCGCCGCCAGCCGCGACGACGTCACCCCGGTGATCACCGGCGTCCAGCTCGAGGTCGGCGACAACGACCTCTCGCTCATCGCGACAGACCGCTACCGCGTCGCCGTCCGCACCATCGCGTGGGACTCCGGCCGCGTCGGGTCGGACCCGCTGCACGCGCTCGTCCCGGCCCGCACCCTGCAAGAGGTGGGCCGCACGTTCGGCTCGGCGTCCACCGTCTCGGTGTCGATCAGCGGCTCGTCCGACCGCGAGCTCATCGCGTTCCACGCGGACGACAAGACCGTCACGTCGCTGCTCATCAAGGGCAACTACCCGCCGGTCCGCCGGCTCTTCCCCGAGACCGTCCAGGACCACGCGGTGATCAACACCGCGGAACTGGTCGAGGCGGTCCGACGGGTCTCCCTCGTCCTGGAGCGCGAAGCCGCCCTCCGGTTCTCCTTCACGGTCGACGGGCTCACGCTCGAAGCGATCGGTTCCGAACAAGCGCAGGCGTCAGAGTCGATCAGTGCGTTGCTGACCGGTGAGGAAACGGTGGTCTCGCTGAAGCCCGCCTTCCTCCTGGACGGGTTGAACGCGGTGCACTCCGAGTTCGTCCGGATCTCCTTCACCAAGACGGAGAACCCCAACAAGCCGGGCCCGGTGCTCATCACCGGCCAGACCTCGCAAGAGGCCCCGGCCGCGGACGGATACCGGTACCTGCTGCAGCCCAATCTCCTGCTGCGGTAAGCGCAACAGCCGAACACTGCGCTGACGCGCCATCCCTGCATCAGCGCGACGACGAACAGAAGAGGAAATCATGCACATCGGTCTTGTCGGCCTCGGTCGCATGGGCAACAACATGCGTGCCCGTCTCCGCAACGCAGGCATCGAGGTCACCGGCTACGACGCGAACCCCGCCGTCTCGGACGTCGCCGACCTCGGCGCACTCGCCGCGGCGCTCCCCGAGGGCAAGAAGCTCGTGTGGGTCATGGTCCCGCACGGCAAGATCACCGACGACGTGATCACCGACCTGTCGAACGTCCTGAGCGAGGGCGACCTCGTGATCGACGGCGGCAACTCGAAGTGGCTCGACGACGAGGTGCACGCCAAGCAGCTCGACGCGAAGGGCATCCGCTACATGGACGCCGGCGTCTCCGGTGGCGTCTGGGGCAAGGAGAACGGCTACGGCCTCATGGTGGGCGGCGCCCCCGAGGACGTCGAGTTCGCCATGCCCGTCTTCGACGCGCTCCGTCCCGAGGGCCCGCGCGAAGAGGGCTTCTCGCACGCCGGCGGCGTCGGCGCGGGCCACTACGCGAAGATGGTCCACAACGGCATCGAGTACGCGATCATGCAGGCCTACGGCGAGGGCTACGAGCTCCTCGAGGCGAAGGACATCGTCCACGACGTCCCGGCGGTCTTCGCCGGATGGCAGCGCGGCACGGTCGTCCGCTCCTGGCTGCTCGACCTCCTCGTCCTCGCGATCAACGAGGACCCGAAGCTCGACGAGCTCGAGGGCTACGTCGACGACTCGGGCGAGGGTCGCTGGACCCTCGAAGAGGCGATCGAGCTCGCGGTGCCGATGCCCGCGCTCTCCGCGGCGATGTTCGCCCGCTTCGTCTCGCGTCAGGGCAGCGAGTCCCCGACGATGAAGGCCGTCGCGGCGCTCCGCAACCAGTTCGGCGGCCACGCCGTCAAGAAGGCGTAGTCCAACCGGGGCAACCCGGCCACGGCCCGCGTGCACGTCGACCACCTGCAACTCACGGACTTCCGGAACTACCGGGAGGCCGAGGTCGACCTCGCACGCGGGCCGAACCTGTTCGTCGGCCGGAACGGACAGGGCAAGACCAACCTCGTCGAGGCGATCGGCTACCTCTCCACCCTGGGATCGCACCGGGTCCCGACGGACGCGGCACTCGTGCGGCAGGGCTGCGACGCGGCGATCGTCCGCGCTCGGCTCGCCCACGAGGACCGCAGCATCCTCGCCGAGGTCCAGATCAACCGCACCGGCTCGAACCGGGCGCAGGTGAACCGCTCGGCCATCAAGCCCCGCGAGCTCCCGCGCTACTGCACGAGCGTCCTCTTCGCTCCCGAGGACCTCGCGCTGGTCCGCGGCGAACCGGCCGGCCGACGCCGGATGCTCGACGAGCTCCTCGGGCAGATCGCCCCGCGCATGCAGGGCGTCCTCGCCGACTACGACCGGACGCTCCGGCAGCGGAACACCCTGTTGAAGTCGGCCCGGGCGACCGGTGCGAAGGCGGGTTCGCTCGCGACGCTCGACGTCTGGGACGAGCGTCTCGTGGCCTTCGGCGCCGAGATCATCGCTGCTCGTGACCACCTCACCCGGCGGCTCGCCCCGGTCGTGGCCGAGGCCTACGCGACCGTCGCCGGCGAACGGCACGAGGCGTCGATCACCGGCGTCCTGAGCGTCCGCGGCGGCGACCCGGAGGACGCGGCCGCGACGGATCCCGTCCTCGGGACACCCGACGAGCCGGTCACCGTCACCGCAGCTGCCGATGCCTTCCGAGCAGCACTCGAACGGCGTCGACGCGACGAGCTCGACCGCGGCCTGACGCTCGTCGGTCCGCACCGCGACGACGTCCTCTTCCAGCTGAACGGGTTACCGGCGCGCGGCTACGCCAGTCACGGGGAGTCGTGGTCGTTCGCGCTCGCCGTGCAGCTGGCCAGTGCGTCGATCCTCCGCGCGGAGTCGAGCCTGGGCGATCCGATCATCATCCTCGACGACGTGTTCGCCGAGCTCGACGAGTCCCGCCGGGAACGCCTGGCCGGGGCGGTCGCCGACTACGAGCAGGTGCTCATCACCGCGGCGGTGTTCGGTGACGTGCCCGAGCAGCTGGCCGCGCACACGGTCCGGATCGAAGCGGGCACGATCGTGACCGACGAGGCGGAGCCGAGCCGCGCCTCCAGTCCGACCGGAGAACCGGAAGACCACCGGGCGGAAGCCGACCCGACCGGAGCGGGCGTCTGATGCCGAAGCCGTCGAAGCCGACCGAACCCTCGCGGGTCTACCGGCACCTCCGCGCCGTCTTCGGCGACCCCTCGAAGCGCGGCGTCGACGCACGCCGGCGCCGCATGAAGGGACTCGACCCCGATTCCGTGCCCTACGGTCGCGGTCGCGAGCCCGCCGGACTCGGCGACGTCGTCGGTTCGCTCGCGCAGGAACTGGGCTGGACCGAGCCCCTCGCCCGGTCCGAGCTGTTCGTGGACTGGCCCGCCGTGGTGGGGGAGGAACTCGCGAAGCACTCCCGACCCGTGACCATCGACGACGGTGCACTCGTCATCCGGTGCGACTCGACGGCCTGGGCGACCCAGCTCCGACTGATGCGCAGCACCGTCACGACGACCATCGCCGAGCGGCACCCCGAGGCGGGGGTGCAGTCGATCCGGGTTTCGGGCCCCGACGCCCCCACCTGGAAACGCGGTCCCAGGACGGTTCAGGGGCGCGGTCCCCGCGACACTTACGGGTAGGGCGACGAAATCGTCCGGGAGGACGAAAAAAGGCCGTCCACGGCCGGAATCCGCCCTCGGAGGAGGGGGTCCTGCGGTAGACTGAGAGGTGCAGTGCGCGGGTGTTCCGCGCGCAGGCAGGAGCACCTTCGAATGACATCCGGATCTGACGACGACCGACAGAACTCGTCCGGCGAGGCGACCCCGCAGAGCGATCCAGCGTACGGCGCAGACCAGATCCAGGTGCTCGAGGGACTCGAAGCCGTCCGGAAGCGTCCGGGCATGTACATCGGGTCGACCGGTCCCCGCGGTCTGCACCACCTCGTGCAGGAGATCGTCGACAACTCCGTCGACGAAGCACTCGCGGGCTACTGCGACACGATCAACGTCACCATCCGCGAAGACGGCGGCGTCCGCGTGGTCGACAACGGCCGTGGCATCCCCGTCGGGATCCACGCTGCCGAGGGCGTCTCGACCGTCCAGGTCGTGCTCACCGTCCTGCACGCCGGCGGCAAGTTCGGCGGCGGCGCGTACGCGGTGTCCGGCGGCCTGCACGGCGTCGGTTCGTCGGTCGTCAACGCGCTGAGCTCCGAGCTCGACGTCGAGGTCCGCCAGCAGGGCCACGTCTGGCGCCAGAGCTACACCGACGGCGTCCCGGTCGCGCCCCTGTCGAAGGACGAGGAAGACGACGGCCACGGCACCACGATCACCTTCTGGCCGAACGCCGACATCTTCGAGACCGTCGTCTTCGACTACGAGACCCTGCGCACGCGTTTCCAGCAGATGGCCTTCCTCAACAAGGGCCTGCGGATCACCCTGACCGACGAGCGCACCCCGGCCGAGGGTGAAGAGGCACGGCACGACTCCTTCCTCTACGAGCGCGGGCTCGCCGACTACGTCGAGTACCTCAACGCCCAGAAGAAGGCAGACCTGGTGCACCCGGACGTCATCGGCTTCGAGGCCGAGGACCCGGAGCGCAAGATCGCGCTCGAGGTCGCGATGCAGTGGAACACCTCCTACCAGGAGAGCGTCCACACCTTCGCGAACACGATCAACACGCACGAGGGCGGCACCCACGAAGAGGGCTTCCGCGCAGCGCTGACGTACCTGGTCAACAAGTACGCGCGCGAGGCGAAGATCATCAAGGAGAAGGACGACAACCTCACGGGTGACGACATCCGTGAAGGGCTGACGGCCGTCATCTCCGTGAAGCTCGGCGAGCCGCAGTTCGAGGGGCAGACGAAGACCAAGCTCGGCAACACCGAGGCGAAGGGCTTCGTCCAGCGCGTCGTCGGCACCGAGCTCACCCACTGGTTCGAGAGCAACCCGACGCAGGCCCGCGACGTCGTGCGCAAGGCGATCCAGGCCTCGCAGGCCCGTCTCGCCGCACGCAAGGCGCGCGAGACCACCCGTCGCAAGGGCCTCCTCGAGTCGGGCGGCATGCCCGGCAAGCTCAAGGACTGCCAGTCGAAGGACCCGACGGTCTCCGAGATCTTCATGGTCGAGGGTGACTCCGCCGGTGGTTCCGCCGTGCAGGGTCGCAACCCGATGACGCAGGCGATCCTGCCGCTGCGCGGCAAGATCCTCAACGTCGAGAAGGCCCGCCTCGACCGTGCCCTGGCCAACCAGGAGATCCAGTCGATGATCACGGCGTTCGGCGCCGGCATCGGCGAGGACTTCGACCCGGACAAGGCCCGGTACCACAAGATCGTGCTGATGGCCGATGCCGACGTCGACGGTCAGCACATCACGACCCTGCTCCTCACCCTGCTGTTCCGCTACATGCGGCCGCTCATCGAGCGCGGCTACGTGTACCTCGCGCAGCCGCCGCTCTACCGCCTGAAGTGGTCGAACTCGGCGCACGAGTACGTGTTCAGCGACCGGGAGCGCGACGCCCTGATGCAGGCCGGCCTCGCCGCCGGCAAGCGCATCCCGAAGGACAACGGGATCCAGCGCTACAAGGGTCTCGGCGAGATGGACTACAAGGAGCTGTGGGACACCACGATGAACCCGGACACCCGGACGCTCCTGCAGGTCACGCTCGAGGACGCCGCCGCGGTGGACAGCGTCTTCGCGACGCTGATGGGTGAGGACGTCGAGTCCCGTCGTCAGTTCATCCAGCAGAACGCGAAGGACGTCCGGTTCTTGGACATCTGATCCTGGCCTGGAGGCGCGGCGTGAGTCGCGCGGACCAGTCCTGACCACCTGTGGTCGCGCCCGGCGCGACTGACGGAACCACAGCCTCCAGGCTGTCCAGAAAGGGAACGAAGCCACATGGCTGACGACAACGAGAACGGCGCCGACGAGCAGCCCGAGATCGTCCACGGCGACAGCGGGGACATCGTCGTCTCCGGTGACCGCATCTCGCAGGTCGACCTGCAGCTCGAGATGCAGCGCTCGTAC
This sequence comes from Curtobacterium sp. NPDC087082, assembly GCF_044745045.1. Lineage (NCBI taxonomy): Bacteria > Bacillati > Actinomycetota > Actinomycetes > Micrococcales > Microbacteriaceae > Curtobacterium > Curtobacterium sp. NPDC087082. The sequence continues at coordinate 540,007 of NZ_JBIUZN010000002.1, forward strand.
CTCGACTACGCGATGAGCGTCATCGTCGGTCGTGCCCTGCCCGAGGTCCGTGACGGACTGAAGCCGGTGCACCGCCGCGTGATCTACGCGATGTTCGACGGCGGCTACCGTCCCGACCGGGCCTTCTCGAAGTGCTCGCGCGTCGTCGGCGACGTGATGGGGCAGTTCCACCCGCATGGTGACAGCGCGATCTACGACGCCCTCGTCCGCCTGGTGCAGCCGTGGTCGCTCCGGTACCCGCTCGCGCTCGGCCAGGGCAACTTCGGTTCCCCGGGCAACGACGGCGCCGCTGCCCCGCGGTACACCGAGACCAAGATGGCGCCGCTCGCCATGGAGATGGTCCGGGACATCGACGAGGACACCGTCGACTTCCAGGACAACTACGACGGTCGCACGCAGGAGCCCGCGATCCTGCCGGCACGCTTCCCGAACCTGCTGGTCAACGGGTCCGTCGGCATCGCGGTCGGCATGGCGACGAACATCCCGCCGCACAACCTGCGCGAGGTCGCTGCGGGCGCCAAGTGGGCGCTCGAGCACCCCGACGCCACGCGTGAAGAGCTCCTCGGCGCGCTCATGCAGCGGATCAAGGGCCCGGACTTCCCGACCGGGGCGCAGATCCTCGGCACGAAGGGCATCCAGGACGCCTACCGCACCGGTCGTGGCTCGATCACGATGCGCGCGGTCGTCAACGTCGAGGAGATCCAGGGTCGCACCTGCCTCGTCGTCACCGAACTCCCGTACCAGGTGAACCCCGACAACCTCGCGATCCGCATCGCCGAGGGTGTGAAGGACGGCAAGCTCGCCGGCATCGCGGACATCCGCGACGAGACCTCGGGTCGTACCGGTCAGCGCCTCGTCATCGTGCTCAAGCGCGACGCCGTCGCCAAGGTCGTCCTCAACAACCTGTACAAGCACACGCAGCTGCAGGAGAACTTCGGCGCGAACATGCTCGCGATCGTCGACGGCGTGCCCCGCACCCTCGCGCTCGACGGGTTCATCTCGGCGTGGGTCGACCACCAGATCGACGTCATCGTCCGCCGAACCCAGTTCCGGCTGCGCGAGGCCGAGAAGCGCGCCCACATCCTCCGTGGCTACCTGGCCGCGCTCGACGCCCTCGACGAGGTCATCGCGCTCATCCGCCGGTCGCCCGACGTCGAAGAGGCCCGCACCGGTCTGATGGACCTGCTGTCCGTCGACGAGATCCAGGCGCGCGCGATCCTCGAGCTCCAGCTCCGTCGTCTCGCCGCCCTCGAGCGGCAGAAGATCCACGACGAGGCCGAGGAGCTCGAGCGCAAGATCGCCGACTTCCAGGACATCCTCGCGTCGGAGACCCGTCAGCGCACGATCATCGGCGACGAGCTCGAGGAGATCGTCGAGCGGTTCGGCGACGACCGCCGCAGCGAGATCCTGCTCGGCTTCGACGGCGACATGTCCATCGAGGACCTCATCCCCGAAGAGGAGATGGTCGTCACCATCACCCGCGGCGGGTACGTCAAGCGGACGCGCAGCGACAACTACCGCTCGCAGCACCGCGGCGGCCGCGGGGTCAAGGGTGCGCAGCTGCGCGCCGACGACATCGTCGAGCACTTCTTCGTGACGACGACGCACCACTGGCTCCTCTTCCTCACGGACAAGGGGCGGGTCTACCGTGCCAAGGCCTACGAGCTGCAGGAGGCCAGCCGCGACGCCAAGGGTCAGCACGTGGCGAACCTGCTCGCCATGCAGCCGGACGAGCAGATCCAGCAGGTGCTCGACATCCGCGACTACGAGGCGGCGCAGTACCTCGTGCTCGCGACGGCGCACGGTCTCGTGAAGAAGACCCCGCTCACCGAGTACGACACGAACCGCACCGGCGGCATCATCGCGATCAACCTGCGCGACGGCGACACCCTGGTGCAGGCGCTCCTCGTCGACGAGCACGACGACCTCCTGCTCGTGTCGAAGCACGGCATGTCGCTGCGCTTCACCGCGACGAACGACACCCTGCGCCCGATGGGTCGATCGACCTCCGGCGTGAAGGGCATGTCCTTCCGCGACGATGACTCGCTGCTCGCAGCCCGGGTCGTCTCGGACGACGGCTACGTCTGGGTCATGACCGAGGGCGGCTACGCCAAGCGCACGTCGGTCGACCAGTACCGCGTACAGGGCCGTGGTGGTCTCGGCATCAAGGTGGCCAAGCTGGCCGCTGACCGAGGCGACCTTGTGGGTGCTCTCATCGTGGGCGAGGACGACGAGGTGCTCGTCGTGCTGCAATCGGGCAAGGTGGTAAGGTCTGCCGTGGCCGAGGTGCCCGCCAAGGGTCGCGACACGATGGGTGTGGTCTTCGCGAGGTTCGCGGAGAACGACCGGATCATCGCGGTGGCCCGGAACACAGAGCGGAACCTGGACGACCAGGACGACGCCGAGATCGAGCCTGCGGGCCCGGTGGAGACGGTCAGCCCGGACGAAGCGGCCGCCGACCCCGCCGACACAGTGCCCACGGACACCGTGGCCGGAGAGGACCAGTCAAGCAATGAGTAGTGTCGCCGAGAAGCTCCAGAAGAAGGCGAAGCGGCCCGTCGGCACCCGTCAGGTGCGACTGCGGCTCGTGTACGTCGACTTCTGGTCGATGGTGAAGCTCAGCTTCCTCATCGCCCTGGCCGGCTCGATCGTGATCGTCGTCGCCACCGCGCTGGTGTGGGTCATCCTGAACCAGACCGGTGTCTTCACCCAGATCGACGCCCTGCTGAAGGACGTCACCGGGCAGAACAACTACTCGATCATGGACCAGTTCTCACTGGGCCAGGTGCTCGGGTTCTCCATCGTCGTGGGCATCCTCAACGTGGTCGTCGGCACCGTGCTCGGCGCCATCGTGAGTGTCCTCTACAACCTCAGTGTGCGGATCACCGGCGGCTTGCTCGTCGGCTTCACGAACAACTGACACTCCCGGGCCGGATGGGCCGACCGCCTCGATTTCGTTCTGCGAGATCCGTACGGTAGGCTTTCATCCGGTCTGAGGGGCTATAGCTCAGGCGGTTAGAGCGCTTCGCTGATAACGAAGAGGTCCAAGGTTCAAGTCCTTGTAGCCCCACCACTTCCTCTGACACTCCGTACGATGGGTGTCACGGGGCCTTAGCTCAGTTGGTAGAGCGCCTGCTTTGCAAGCAGGATGTCGGGAGTTCGATTCTCCCAGGCTCCACTCTCTCGGCGTGAGCGATGCTCCGCTCGTTCCTCGCTTCGCCTCGCTCGGTCGTCGTGTTCGTCGGCGCCTTCGGCGCGCCGCTCCGCGATCGGTTCCGTTGGTCTGGGGCTCGAGGTTTGCCGATTGTGGCATCTCGCGCGGGCTGAACGGCCGTTCCTGAGACCTCGGCGGACGTGAGCGGTGCGTCGTGCGACCGCGACACGGCTCCGGGTGGACCCCGGCGGACGTGCGTGCTGGGTCGTGCGACCTCGCCGCGTGGCGGGGTGGGCCGAACGCGACGACGGACGGGAGGCGCGTGGCGGGGCCGACCCGCGCCTCCAGTCCGTCGCCGGGCCGGTGAGCGGGCACGACATGCCGTGCGTCGGGCGCCGAGTGGGCACGAACGGCCGCTTCTGCGCGGTGAACGGGACGTATTCTGCCTGCTCGCCGCTCCGCCCACGGACGACGAAGGGCCCCGGCGCGTGCCGGGGCCCTTCGTGCGAACCGGGAGGTCAGGCGGCAGGCTTCTCCGCCGTGTCAGCGTCGTCGGCGACCCACAGGTCGTCGTCCGCGCGGAGCGTCTGGTACGCGGCGTAGGCGGCACCCGCCACGGCGACGACACCGACCACGATCAGCGCGACACCGCCGAAGCCGATGCCCTTCTTCTGGTGCGGCACGTACTTCTCCGCAGCCTTCTTGGCCTTCTTGCCCTTCTTCTGGGCGTTCTTCACGATCTTCTTGACGCGGGGGTCCTTCGCGAGGTCACCCACGCTGAGGACCGAGCCCGCCGTCGCGACGAGTCCGGGGACGACCTCGGACTGGAAGCGGTGTGAAGCACTCTGCGCTGCGCTCGTGGCAGCGTGCACCCCCGTGGCGACAGCCGGACGGATGCCGTTGTCGATCGCGTTCTGCACTCGCGGAGCGATGTCCTTGCGAGCGGTGTCCACGGCGTGGGACCGCGCCTCCGCAAGGATCGCGTTCGCGTGCTCGAGGACCTTGCGCTGCTCGCCGAGGAGCGAGGCGGTCTGGCCCTTGAGCTTCTTGATCTGCTTCCGGCGCTTGCGCGGGATCTCGATCGTCGTCATCTGGTACCTCCATCGGAACGGCGTGACCCCCATCCTGCCACCGCAGTGCCTGACAGGTCACGGAGCCTCACCTGTGTGATCCGTCTGACCGTCAGCAGTACATGCGAGAATCGGAACATGTCTCTGCACACCGCTGTCGCAACGATCCACACGAACAAGGGCGACATCCGCGTCAACCTGTTCGGCAACCACGCTCCGAAGACCGTCAAGAACTTCGTCGACCTCGCGACGGGCAAGCAGGAGTGGACCCACCCCGGCACCGGCAAGGTCTCGACCGACAAGCTGTACGACGGTGTCGTCTTCCACCGCATCATCAAGGACTTCATGATCCAGGGCGGCGACCCGCTCGGTCAGGGCATCGGCGGACCGGGCTACCGCTTCGACGACGAGATCCACCCGGAGCTCACCTTCCAGAACCCGTACATCTTCGCCATGGCGAACGCCGGCATCCAGGGCGGCCGCGGCACCAACGGCTCGCAGTTCTTCATCACCACGGTGGCGACGCCGTGGCTGCAGGGCAAGCACACCATCTTCGGCGAGGTCGCGGACGACGAGTCCCGCGCGGTCGTCGACGCGATCGAGGGTGTGGCGACCGACGGCCGTGACAAGCCGCTCGAGGACGTCGTCATCCAGAGCATCGACGTCGAGGACGTCTGAGCCACCACGTGACCGATCAGGCGTACAACCCGAACAACACCTGCTACCGGCATCCGGGCCGGCAGAGCTTCGTGCTCTGCCAGCGCTGCGGGCGGACGATCTGCCCGGAGTGCCAGACGCCGGCGGCGGTCGGGGTGCACTGCCCTGAGTGCGTGCGTGAGCAGCGTGCGCAGTTCCAGGCGAACCGTCGGGCGTCCGGAGGCCCCAGCGGGCTGACGGTCGCCCGGCGGCGCTTCGCCATGCTCGACCAGAAGGCGACGGTCGTGATCGTCGCCGTCTCGGTCGCGATCTGGTTGCTCGACCAGGTCTCGGGCGGGTTCTTCACGAACCTGTTCGCCTACAACTCGCTGCTCCTGCCCTCGCAGCCGTGGCGAGCGGTCACGGTGCTCTTCGTGCACTCGGGCCTCTTCCACATCCTGTTCAACATGTGGGCGCTGTGGATCTTCGGCCGGATGCTCGAGAACATGCTCGGGGCGTGGCGGTTCCTGGCGCTCTACTTCATCACCGGGATCTTCGGGTCGATGCTCGTGACGTTCCTGGCCCCCGGCACGTGGGTGGTCGGAGCGTCCGGCGCGATCTTCGGGCTGTTCGCGGCGTTCTTCGTCCTGCAGCGCAGTCTCGGCAACAACGCCGTGCAGCTGCTGGTCATCATGGGACTCAACCTCGTCGTGGGGTTCCTGCCCGGCACGAACATCTCGTGGCAGGCGCACGTCGGCGGGATCATCGGCGGCTTCGTGGTCGGGTTCGTGTTCGCACGGACCCGCAACATCCGCCAGCGTCCGCTGCAGATCGCGCTGCTCGTTGCCGCCGCGGTCGTGTGCATCGCCCTGACCGCCGTCGGGTACGCGGTGACGATCGGCTGACAGCCGCACAGCAGCTCCACCGATCGCCCCGTCGCTCAGCGGCGGGGCGTTCGTGCGTCCACGGGGGCTTTTCCACACGTGCACGACTGAGTTGTCCACAGCTGTGGAGAACGCGGTGAGTTACACGCATGTGATTATCCCCACTGTGGAGTCCGCTGTGGATAACTCCGGGACGGGGGTGTGGATGGGTGTGTGGAGAGTGTGGAGAACTGTGGAGAACGTACGCGGAGGTGGGGACAAGGGCCACGGCGGGGCGAGTGCACTGTGGACAACGGCACGAACGACGACGCCCGCCGCACCAGCAGGTGCGACGGGCGTCGAGAGGTGTGTGGCCGGGGTGCTACCGCCAGCGCGTGGTCATCAGGAAGCCGACGAACATGATGCCGAAGCCGATCAGGATGTTCCACGAACCGAGGGACGGCACCGGCAGCGTCGTGTTCGAGATGTAGAAGACGATCACCCAGGCGAGGCCGATGAGCATGAAACCGAACATGACCGGCTTGAACCACACGGGGTTCGGCTGGTCCCCCGCGGTGTCGACCGAGTCGGCTCGGGTCGTCCGGGCGGGCTTGGTGCGGTCCTTGTCCTTGGCCATGGCCGGTATCCTACCGTGACCGCGGGTGTGGGAAGCCTCTCAGCCCGCCGCACACATCCCCCACGAGTACGGTGAACCGACCATGACCAAGATCCTCGTCGTCGACAACTACGACAGCTTCGTCTACACGCTGAACGGCTACGTGCAGCAGCTCGGGGCGGAGACCGACGTGGTCCGGAACGACGCCTTCCCCGCGTCCGAGATCGCCGACCGCATCGCCGAGTACGACGGTGTGCTCCTGTCTCCCGGCCCCGGGACGCCCGCGGACGCCGGCGTCTCCGTCGAGACCGTGCACGCCGCCATCGCCGCGGACAAGCCCCTGCTCGGTGTGTGCCTCGGGCACCAGGCCATCGCCGAGGCACTCGGTGCGACGGTCACCCACGCCGAGGAACTCATGCACGGCAAGACCTCGCAGGTCGACCACGACGACAGCCCCCTCTTCGCGGGCGTCCCGCACCCGTTCACGGCGACGCGGTACCACTCGCTCGCGATCGTCGACGGCACGGTCCCCGACGAGCTTACGGTGACCGCCCGGACCGGTGGCGGCGTCATCATGGGCGTGCAGCACCGCGAGCACCCCGTGTACGGCGTGCAGTTCCACCCGGAGTCGGTCCTCACCGAGGGCGGCTACCGGATGGTCGGCAACTGGCTCGAGACGACCGGCCTCGCCGGTGCAGCGGAACGCGCTGCGGGCCTGAACCCGCTCATCGCGGCCCACCGGGCCTGACAGCGGCGCGCCACTGACGCGACCGCGCTGCGGGACGGTCGGGACGTGGCGGGGTCGAGCCGCGCCTCCGGGAAGGCAGGCCGACACGACGCCGGACAGGAGGCGCGGCGCAGCCCCGCCGCGGAGCATCCGTCAGGACGCGGTCAGGTCACTGACCGTCGTCGCCGCCGTCCTTGCCACCATCGGCGGGTGCATCCGTCGCCGGCGGCTGCGAGGGCTGCGCCGAGCCGGCGCAGTACGTGAGCGTCACGGTGCTGCCCTGCGCGATGTCGCCGGCGGGGGCGCTCTGCTGCGTCACGGTGCCACCGATGCATGAGTACGACGGCGCCGGCGTGACCTTCAGCCCCAGCTGGGCGAGGGTCGCGTTCGCCGTGGAGAACGGCTGCTGGGTGACGTTCGGCAACTCGACCTTGCCGTTCGACACCGTCAGGTTCACCACCGTGCCCTTGGTGTGCTGCGACGAGGCGGCGGGGTCGGTGCTCATGACCGTCCCCTCGGGCACGTCGGGCGAGTAGTCGGAGTTGATCGCACCGACGGCGAAGCCCGCCTGCTCGAGGGTCTTCTGCGCCGCGTCCTGCGCCTGCCCCGCGAGGTCCGGGACGGCGACCTGTTCGGGGCCGAGCGAGACGATCACGCGGACGTTCTGCTTGCGCGCGACGTTCGTGCCGGAGCCGGGCTCGGTGCGGATGACCGATCCCCGGTCGACGTCGTCGGAGTTCTCCTCGACCTTGACGGGGACGAGGTCCTTCTTGCCGAGCGCGGAGGCCGCGGAGTCGTAGGTCGCACCGACGACGTTCGGCACGCTGACCGAGGACGTGACGGGAGGCTTGCCCGGACCGAGGTTCGCGACGAAGAACACGACCGCCACGATGACCGCCGCGGTCAGGATGATGCCGACCCAGATCCAGGCCACGGGCGGGCGGTTTTGGGTGCGCTGCGGGCGGTGTTCGGCGGTGTCGTCGTCGAGCTCGCGGAAGGCCACCGCGGGGTTCGAGGTCGTCCGGGGGTTCACACCGAACAGCACCGTCGAGGCGTCGTGGGCGGCCTGCTGCTGCAGCTTGCGGGTCGACGCGGGGACCTTGCCCGCCGCGGCCTGCTGCAGTTCCGTCCGGAACTCCGCCGCGTTCTGGTAGCGGCGCGTGCGGTCCTTCACCAGGGCGTGCAGCGTGACCGCATCGAGCGCCGGCGAAACCTCGGGCGTGAGGGACGACGGCGCGACGGGCTGTTCGCTGACGTGCTGGTATGCGACGGCGACGGGGGTGTCACCGAGGAACGGCGGGCGGCCGGTGAGCAGCTCGAAGAACACGACACCGGTGGAGTAGACGTCGGTACGGGCGTCGACGGTCTCGCCGCGGGCCTGTTCCGGGGAGAAGTACGACGCGGTGCCGAGGATCGAGGTCGTCTGGGCGACCGTCGCGGAGGTGTCGGTGATGGCGCGGGCGATGCCGAAGTCCATGACCTTGACCTGGCCGGAGTGCGTCACCATGACGTTCGCGGGCTTGATGTCGCGGTGCACGACGCCGGCACGGTGCGAGTACTCGAGCGCGGTGAGGATGCCCTCGGTGATGCGCACGGCTTCGTCCGGGGCGACCGGGCCCTCGCCGATGATGTCGGAGAGCGGACGGCCCTCGACGTACTCCATGACGATGAAGGGCACCTGCACCTCGGCACCGGAGGTCTCGGTGACCGTCTCTTCGCCGGCGTCGTAGACGCGGACGATGGTGGGGTGGGCCATGCGGGCGGCCGCCTGGGCTTCCTGCCGGAAGCGCGTGCGGAACGCCGGGTCGTTGGCGAGGCTGGGCTTCAGCAGCTTCACCGCCACCTTGCGTCCGAGCCGGGTGTCGTTGCCCAGATGCACAGTGGCCATGCCGCCCCGACCGATGACGTCACCGATCTCGTAGCGGTTGGCGAGGAGGGTGATCCCCGCGGTCACACCTTCTGGCACGTACTCCTCCGAATGTCCGTCCGGGCAAGTGTACGGCAGGCTTCGCTGGTGAGACGCTGGTGACGGGGGGCTCGACCGAACCGTTACGCAACGGTGTCGCGAGCCCCCGTCCGGGGGTGGATCACAGCGGGTCTTGCGTTCCTTGGCTCGGGTTGTTGCCCTCGGTCGGGTCCGTGGTCGGCTCGTCCGTGGCCTGCCAAACGTCGCTCGATGCGGCCTCGGAGGCCGCCGAGGCCGCGAGGTTGCCGCACGTCACGGTGTAGCTCAGCGAGGCCGAGGTGTCGATCTTGTCGATCTGGACGGCTACCGAGCGGTGATCCTGGTCGAGCGTGCCCGAGGTCTGCTTGGACCCGTCCTTGCCGCCGGTGATCGTGTACGCGTAGGACTCCACGGTGTACCCGGTCGGGCACGTCGCCGCCGCCCAGCTGAAGGTCACCACGCCGTCGGCGGACACCGCACCCGGGGACGCCGAGTTCGGCTGGTTGACCGTCGGCTGCGCCGTGTACTGCTGCAGCACGACGAGCGAGCCGGGCGCCAGGCTGCCGGTGGGGCTGATCGACTGGACGGTGTTCGCCTGCTCGGGCTTCGGGGCGGGGTCGCCGTCCTCGACGCGGGAGGTGAGGTTCAGCGCCTCGAGCTTGGCCTGCGCGTCGGCGACCGACAGCCCGACGAAGTCCGCCGAGTTCACGGTCACGCGGGTCTCGGTCGGGGTCGCGCTCGGCGTCGGCGTCTGGGAGCGTGTCGGCTTCGCGGACGACTGCGACGGTGAGGGGTCGGCGCCGCCGTTCCCGTTGCTCGTCACCGCGAAGGCGATCCCCACACCGGCGATGATGAGCACCGCGACGATGCCCACGACCCACCAGATCCAGGCGCGCTTCTTCTTCGGTTCCTCGTCCTCGCCGTCGACCGGCGAGCCCGGGGTGCCCGGACCGCCCGTGACCGCACCGGCCTGGGTGCCGATGAGCGCCGTCGCGGCGTCGTTCCCCGGCGTCTGCGGCGGGTTGAACGCCACGGTTCCGCCGGCGGCGATGGCCGGGACGGCGACGGTGGCGGCCGCGACGTCCCCACGGCGGAGCGCCTGCGCCGCACGGGCCAGGTTCGCCGCCGTCGCCGGACGGTCGGCGGGCTTCTTGGCGATGCACGACATCACGAGGGCGGAGACCGGCTCCGGGATGTCCCCCGGGAGCGCCGGCGGCTGCTCGTTGATGTGCGCCATGGCGATCGCGACCTGCGACTCGCCCGTGAACGGACGACGGCCCGCCAGGCACTCGTACGCGACGATGCCGAGCGAGTAGATGTCGGTCGACGGCGACGCCGGGTGCCCGCTCGCCTGCTCCGGCGAGAGGTACTGGACGGTGCCCATGACCTGTCCGGTCGCGGTGAGCGGCACCTGGTCGGCGATGCGCGCGATGCCGAAGTCGGTGATCTTGACGCGGCCGTCCGGCGTGATGAGCAGGTTGCCCGGCTTGATGTCGCGGTGCACGAGCCCGACGGCGTGCGCGGCCTGCAGGGCGTTCGCGGTCTGCGCGACGATGTCGAGGACCTTGTCGACCGGCAGCGTGTGCTCCCGCTCGATCATGGTCGAGAGCGCCTCGCCGGGGACGAGCTCCATCACGAGGTAGGCGCTGCCGTCCTCCTCGCCGTAGTCGAACACGTTGGCGATGCCCTCGTGGTTGACGAGCGCAGCGTGACGGGCCTCGGCGCGGAAGCGCTCGAGGAAGCCCGGGTCGCCGAGGTACTCGTCCTTGAGGATCTTGAGTGCGACGGTCCGGCCGATGACGAGGTCGGTGGCCTGCCACACCTCTCCCATGCCGCCGATGGCGACGCGGGACGAGAGTTGGTACCGCCCACCGAAGGTGAGTCCGCTGGTGGGTCTCATTTGTTCAGCACCGCCTCCATGACTTTCTTCGCGACCGGGGCCGCGACCGTGTTGCCGACTCCGGACTGCCCGAGTCCGCCGCCGTTCCCGACGACGACCGCGACGGCCACCTCCGGGTCCTTCGCCGGGGCGAAGCCCGTGAACCAGAGTGTGTAGGGATCGCCCGTGCCGCCTTCGGCCGTGCCCGTCTTCCCTGCGACGTCGACACCGTCGATCTTGGCATTGGTGCCGGTCCCCGAGCTGACGACGCTCTGCATGGCCTCGGTGAGGTCACTCGATTCGGAGGCCGAGAGCGGGTCGCTGTACTGCTTCGGGGAGAAGGACTCGACGGTCTTCAGGTCGCTCGTCGTGATCGAGTCGACGAGCGAGGGCTGCATGACCTTGCCGCCGTTCGCGATGCCGGCGGAGACCATGGCCATCTGCAGCGGGGACACCCGGACGCTGGCCTGGCCGAACGAGCTCAGCATGAGCTGCGCGGTGTCGTCGCTGACGTCGGGGTACTGGCTGGCGGTGGCGCGCATCGGGACCTCGATCGCGTCGCCGAAGCCGTACTTGTCGGCCATGCTCTTGATCGCGTCGTAGCCGAGCTTCTGGCCGAGCTCCGCGAAGGGGATGTTGCACGAGTACTGGATCGCCGTGCGCAGCTTGACCTTGTCGCCGCCGCCGCACGAGCCGCCCTCGGCGTTGTTGATGTACGTGCTCGTGCCGGGCAGCTGCAGCCGCGACGGGTTCGGGAACTCGGAGTCGAGGTTGTACTTGCCGCCCTCGAGCGCCGCGGACGCCACGACGAGCTTGAAGACCGACCCGGGCGTGTACAGGTCGCCGCCGATGGCCCGGTTCTGCAGGGGCTTCGCGGTGTTCGACTCGAGCGCCTTGTACTGGTCGATGACGTTCTGCGTGTCGTGCGACGTCAGCGTGTTCGGGTCGTAGCTCTGCTTCGACACCATCGCGAGGATCTTGCCGGTCTTCGGCTGGATCGCGACGACGGCACCGGTGTTGTCGCCCAGTGCGTCGTAGGCGGCCTTCTGGACGTCGGGGTCGATCGTCAGGTTGACGTTGTCGCCCTGGACGTCCTGGCCGGTCAGGATCGCGTTGAGGTTCTGGAAGAACGAAGCGTCGGAGTTGCCGGAGAGCACGGTGTTCTCGGCGCCCTCGATGCCGGAGTTGCCCTGGCCGATCGTGAAGTACCCGGTGACGGCCGAGTACAGGTCGCCGTTCGTGTACTTCCGCTGGTACTGGTACTGGTCGTCCACCGGGGTCGACTCGGCGATGGGACTGCCGTTGACGAGGATCGCGCCGCGCTTCGTGGAGTAGCTGGCGAGGATCGTCCGGGAGTTCCGCGAGTCCGCGCGGAGGGAGTCGGCCGAGAAGAACTGGATGGAGGTCGTCGACACGAAGAGTGCGACGAACATGAGCACGATGACGGTCGAGACACCGCGGAGCTGTCGGTTCACCGGCTGCGCTCCTTCCTGGTCGTCCCGCGACCACGAGCAGCCGGGATCGCACCCTGCTGCACGCGCTGTTCGGCGGGGATTGCATCGGTCAGGCGCAGCAGCATCGCGGCGATGATCCAGTTGGCGACGAGGGACGAACCACCGGCCGCCATGAACGGCGTCGTGAGGCCGGTGACCGGGATGACCCGGGTGATGCCGCCGACGACGACGAACACCTGCAGCGCGATGATGAAGCCGAAGCCCACGCCGAGCAGCTTGCCGAAGTCGTCCTGCGCCATGAACCCGACGCGCAGGCCGCGGGACGCCAGGATGATGAACAGGGCGAGGATCGCGAAGACGCCGATCAGGCCGAGTTCCTCACCCAGGGACGCGATGATGTAGTCCGCGTTGGCGACCGGGGTGATGTACGGACGCCCCTGGCCGAGACCGGTGCCCGTGATCCCGCCGTTCGCGAAGCCGAACAGGCCCTGCACGAGCTGGTAGCTGCCCTGGGTCTGCCTGGTGAAGATCTCCTGGTTGAACGGGTCGAGCCACTGCTCGAACCGGCCGTGCACGTAGACGAGCACGGACTGGGCGACGAGCGCGCCGCCGACGAACAGCACCAGCCCGATGAGGACCCAGCTCAGCCGTGCCGTCGCGACGTAGATCATCACGAGGAACAGGCCGAAGTAGAGCAGTGCGGTGCCGAGGTCGCGCTGGAAGACCAGGACGCCCATGGCCGCGGCCCACATCACGAGGATCGGCCCGAGGTCACGCGCCCGCGGGAACGTCATGCCGAGGAACTTCCGGCCGACGATCGACAGCGAGTCCCGCGCGGTGACGAGGTAGCCGGCGAAGAACAGCGCCATCGTGATCTTGGCGAGCTCGCCCGGCTGGAAGGTGAACGAGCCGAGCTTGATCCAGACCCGCGCGCCGTTCACGTTGAGTCCGATGCCCGGCAGCATCGGCAGCAGCAGCAGCAGGATCGTCAGGAACATGAAGATGTAGCGGTACCGCTGCAGGAACCGGTGGTTCCGGACGACGGAGACCGTGATGATCGCCAGGACCATCGCGAGCATCGTCCAGACGATCTGCTTCACGCCGATCGCGCCCCAGCCGGTCAGGCCGTTGTGGACGTCGATGCGGTAGATCTCGGCGATCCCGATGCCGTTCAGCACGAGTGCGACCGGCAGGATGAACGGGTCGGCGTTCTTCGCGACGATGCGCAGCACGACGTGCATCACGAGCGCGAGCCCGAGGATGCCGGCGCCGACCCAGAGCACCGAGGTGTCGAACAGCTTGCCCTTCGTGCCGAGCTGCACGAGGACCATCGCGCCGGCGCAGATGCCGCACGCGATGACGAGCAGCACGAGCTCGAGGTTGCGGGCGCGGGCGGGCTCCCGCAGCTTGATCGTGATCGCCTGCGTGAAGGACTGGGCGGTGGCGCTGCTCATCGCTTCGCCCCTGGTGACGGCGACGGCGACGGCGACTTCGTCGGGGACGAGGAGGGCGTCGGGGACGGTGATCCGCCGTCTCCGCCGGTGCCCGCCTGGTCCTGCCCGGTCTCGGCGGCCTTCCGCAGCCGGTCGACGATGTCACGGGCGTCGTCGAGCGACTGCGCGTTGATCGTCGAGCGGACGTTCTCGCGGGTGTACTCCGGCAGCCCGGACACCGAGATGTCGGTGTCCTCGTACACGTCGGACAGCGCGATCGGCCCGATCGACTGCTGCACGCCCTTGTAGATCGCGACGGTGCCGCGGTCGGTCCCCACGTAGTAGTGGTCCTGGATGATCCGCCAGCCGAGGAAGACGGCGCCGACGAGTGCGGCGACGGCCACGACGAGCGCGATGGTCCACGAGACACGACGGCGGATCCGGCGACGGCGGTCCTCGGCGATGAGCTCGGCGAAGAACTGGTCGGACTCGGGCTCGAAGTGCGAGTCCTCGGGGGCGGTCGTGACCTTGAGCGGGTGGAGCAGGATCGTGGGGAGGCGGATCGGCTTGCGGCCGGTCGACGCCTCGAACGTGAGCGGTGCCGCCGCGGAGCCGACCGTGGTGGCCGCATCGTCGTCGTCGTCGGGCTCGGTGTCGGTGACGTCCATCACGACGACCGTCACGTTGTCGGGCGCGCCGTGGTCGAGCGTCTCCTTCACGAGGCGCTGCGTGACCTGGTTCGCGTCCATGTTCGACGCGAGCGCGTGCCGGATGCGCTCTTCGGCCAGGTACGACGAGAGTCCGTCGGAGCAGAGCAGCCAGCGGTCGCCCGGCTGGATGTCCATGATGGCGGTGTCGACCTCCGGCGCGGCGTCGACGTCGCCGAGCACCCGCATGAGGACGGAGCGCCGCGGGTGCACCGCGGCCTCTTCCGGGGTGATCCGGCCGCTGTCCACGAGGCGCTGCACGAAGGTGTGGTCGGACGTGATCTGCTGGAGCTCGCCGTCGCGGTGCCGGTAGATGCGCGAGTCGCCGATGTGCGCGATGGCGATCTGTTCGCCGACCCGGATCATCGCGGACACCGTGGTGCCCATGCCGGTGAGCTCCTGGTGCTCGAACACCGTCTCGGTGATGAGCTGGTTCGCCGCGATCAGCGCCGACTGCAGTGCGAACTCGGCGTCGTGCGCCGACGGGAACTCGCGGTCGACCTCCCGGATGCGGCGGATCGCGATCGCCGAGGCGACGTCACCGCCCGCGTGTCCGCCCATGCCGTCGGCCACCGCGAACAGGTGCTGTCCGGCGTAGCCGGAGTCCTGGTTGTTCGCGCGGATGCGTCCGACGTGGGACACAGCGGCGCTCAGCGTGCGAGCGGTCATCCCGGGTTACCGCCGCAGCTCGAACGTCGTCGTCCCGATCGTGATCGGCGTCCGCTCCGCGATGATCACGGGAACGGTCACCTTCTGACCGTTGACGAACGTGCCGTTCGTGGACTCGAGGTCGGTGAGGAGCCAGCCGTCGGCCCGGAGGTCGAGGCGGGCGTGGTTGGTGGACGTGTAGTCGTCGCGGATGACGACGTTGGACTCGCTCGACCGGCCGATCGTGATCGGGCCGCCACCGAGCGGCATCTCCATGCCCTCGCGCGAGCCCTCGGTGATCACGAGGCGGGTCGCAGCCGGCGTGGCGGACTGCTGCGCCCCCGTCGCCTGACCGATGAGGTCCGTGAAGGCACCGGCTGACGCGGCCGCCGGGGCCGCTGCTGCCGGCACCGCGGGGGTCGTCGGACCCGACGCACCGGCCTTCGGATCGGTGGGGATCGTGCGCACGCGTTGGCCGAACAGATCGCTCCGCAGGGCGAAGACGATCACGAACACGAACAGCCAGAGCACCGCGAGGAACGCGAAGCGCAGGACGAGCAGGGTCAGCCCTGTGGTCACCTGGTACCTCCGTCGTTCTCGGGTATCACCCGGAACACCATACGGGTACGACCGATCTCGATCGTGGAATCCGGCTCCACGATGGCCTGCTGGAAGCGCTCACCGTTCAGTTTCGAGCCGTTCGTCGACCCGAGGTCGTTGGCCTGGGCGTGCTTGCCGTCCCAGATGACCTCGACGTGCTTGCGGCTCGTGCCGGTGTCGGCGACGGTGATGTCGGCGTCCGTCCCGCGACCGATCACGGTGCGACCGCGCTGCAGCTTGTGCCGCTGCGAACCGATGTCGAGCACCGCGACCCAGGCGACGTCGCGCTGCACCGTCGTCGAGTCGATCTGCAGGATCCCGGTGGAGAGGGTGCCGTCCTGCTGCAGGCGGATCGTGACCGGTCCGGAGAAGGAGTAGTTCTGCGCGACCGCGTGCTGCTGCACCATCTGCGAGAGCTCGTCGACGAGCGGCCGACCGATGTCGTTCATGCGCGTGTAGTCCGGCGGCGCGAGTCGCACCGTGAACTCGTTCGGCACGAGGATGCGTTCGCGGGAGACGACGGCTGCCTTGGTGTCGAGCTCGCGGCGGAGGGCGCTCGAGATCTCGACGGGCTGCACGCCGGAGCGGAAGGTCTTCGCGAACGCGCCGTTCACGGCGCGCTCCAGCCCTCGCTCGAAGCTGTCCAACAGGCCCATGGGTCTCCAGTGTTCTCGGTCGTCGACCTCTGCATGGTAGTGGTTGGCGTCTGGCAGCGTCTGTGCGTGGTAGTATTCTCGGGCTGGCGCGAGTGGCGGAATTGGTAGACGCGCACGGTTCAGGTCCGTGTGCTGGAAACGGCGTGGGGGTTCAAGTCCCCCCTCGCGCACCAGACAACGCAAGAGGCCCCCGGAGAGATCCGGGGGCCTCTTCGCGTTCCGCAGCGGCGTCAGTTCCGAGGGCGGTCGGGATCCGTCGGCCTGGAGGCGCGGCTCGGCTCGGCACCGTCGGCGCGGCGGAAGAACGGGCGTGCGCTGGGCAGGAAGAGCAGCACCGCGGCGACGACCGACACCAGGATCAGCGCGGTGGACAGGCCCCCGTCGGTGATGCTCAGGACGGCACGGAGCGCGGCGATCGCCACGAGCACGATCCGGGCCACTGCGGAGCCGCGGAGCACCAGGATCATCGCAGCGGCGACGGCGGCCCACACGACGAACGACAGCACGAGTGCGAGGACGCCGCCGACCCCGGTCAGTCCCGACCCGGACGCCGAGACGACGACGGTGGAGACGACGCCGACGACCAGCCAGACGGCCCAGAGGACGACCGCCGTCCGGACGACCGGAGGCGGGGTCGGTCGGGAACGTCGCAGGTCGTCCGTCGTCGTCATGTGCTCCCCGTCCCCGCCGCTCCCTGGTGCGGCGTGACGATCGTACCGGCGGCCTGCCCGCGCCGGCGGGACGCTAGCGTGACGACGTGGACGACGCGCGCACGACCGACCCTCGACCCGGCACCACCGTCCCGGACGCCCGTGGTCGCACCGGGCTCGACGCCGTCGGCCGCGACCTCGACCGCAACCCGGACGTGGTCGTCCGTGACGTCGAGGTCGTCTCGGACGGTTGGCACGTGCTCCGCCGGACGACGCTCGACGTGCGGCGCCGTGACGGTCGTTGGGACCGGCAGCAGCGCGAGACCTACGACCGTGGCAACGGCGCTGCCGTGCTGCCCCACGACCCCGAGCGCGACACCGTGCTGCTCACCCGGCAGTTCCGCTGGCCCGCCTACGTCAACGGCCACCCGGACGGGATGCTCGTCGAGGCGGCGGCGGGGCTCCTCGACGAGGACGACCCGGAGACGGCCGTGCGGCGCGAGGCGGCGGAGGAGCTCGGCATCCGGCTCGGCACCGTCACGAAGGTGTTCGACGCGTTCATGAGCCCCGGGTCCGTGACCGAGCGCGTGCACGGGTACGTCGGTGCCTACACGCCCGCCGACCTCGTGCACGCCGGCGGCGGGCTGGAGGACGAGGGCGAGGACATCGAGGTGCTCGAGCTCCCGTTGGACGAGGCCCTGGCGATGGTCGCGGACGGGCGCATCGCCGACGGCAAGACGATCATGCTCCTGCAGTGGGTGGCCCTGCAGCGCTGAGGGCAGCGGCGTCCAGTCCGACGGCGTGCGCGATCGTCGTGCGGACGAGGCCCTCGCGCGTCGGCCGGTCGAGGTAGTCCACGAGGGCGTACCCGTTCGTGGCGTCCACGAGCGCGAACAGCAGCCGGCCGACCGCGTCCGGGTCGTCGGTGCGCATGACCCCGTCGCGGACGCCGTCGCGGACCACCCCGGTCGCGAGCGCCTGCCAGTCGTCCATGACGTCACGCGCAGCGGTGGCGAGCGCACCGTTGGTCCGGCCGAGGCTCCACGCGTCGGCCCAGAGCGCGGCGACGTCGTCCCGGGTGGGGTCGGCGATGCAGGCCAGCAGGGTCCCCAGGCGCGCGGTCGGGTCGGACCGTTCGTGCACGATCCGGCGGACCTCGGTCACCTCGGCGCTCGCGACGGTGCGGAAGGTGTCGCCGACGAGGTCCTCCATCACCGGGCGGTAGTGCGCCACGAGCGAGGGTGCCACGCCGATCGCAGCGGCCACACCGCGCAGGGTCACGGCGGCGAGGCCCTCGGCGCGGGCGACGGCGACGGCCGCGTCGGCGATCTGGGCCTCCCGCTCGGCCGGGCTCAGGCGCCGGCGGGTCGGAGTGGTCGGCACGACGCCAGCCTAGGCGCGCCTCACGCGCCCTCGACGACGAACGCCGCCCAGAGGTCGGCGCGGGTGGGGAACGCCGACAGGTCCCGTTCGAGCAGCCGTCCCGCGTGCTCGACCCGCGCGCGGGCGGTGTGCCGGTGGATGCCGAGTGCCTGGGCGGTGCGGTCGTACTCGCAGTTCTGCTCGAGCCAGGTCCGCACGGTGCGGGTCAGCTCGGTGCCGGCCGTCCGGTCGTGGTCGAGCAGGGGTGCGAGGAACGCGCGGGCGACGGCACCGGCGTCGACGTCCACGTGGGCGAGGTGGGCGAGCACCCCCTCGCGGGCGAGGTCGCCGAACTCGGTGGTGCCGGGTCGCCCCTCGCGCCGACGATCCAGTGCCTGCACCGCCTCGGTCCGCGCACGGCCGAAGTACCGGTACGAGGCGCCGTCGGAGAGCCCGGCGTGCAGGTCGAAGCGGTCCACGAGTTCCTCGACGATCGCGGTGTCCTCCGCGCCGACGCAGAGGAACAGCTCGTCGTCCGCCGCGAAGAAGAGCCGGCCGGGGCGGTCCTGCACCCACAGCTCGAGCCAGTCGACCACGGTGTCGAGGTCCTGGTCGGGGACGTCGACGGCGGCGATCCGGACGGGTTCGGCCGGCAGCGGTCCCCACACCTCGCGCGAGGTCGTGTCCACGACGGCGGGGTCACCCACCGACAGCATGGTGAGGAGCCCGGTGCGGAGGAGCCCGCGCGCACGGGCGAGTTCGCGGTTCTGCTGCAGTGCGAGTCCGGCCAGGGCGATCACGGCGGTGACGACCTCGCGGCCGGCCCGGTCGAGCGCGCCGCCGTTCGCGATGGCGAGCACGCCGCTGAGGTGGCCGCCGCTGCCGAGGGTCTGCAGCGAGAACCCGGTGCGGTGCTCGGTCGTCACGGGCAGGCTCGCCCGCTGGCCGGCTCGGAGGAGCCGGAGCGCCTCGGTCCGGAGCACCTCGAGGTCCTCGACGGGGACATCGTCGGCCGGGTGACCGCGGTCGAGCCGTCCGGAGACGTCGAAGAGGCCGACCCACCCGTCGAGCTGCCGGGACAGCTCGGCGATGGTCGCCCCGAGGCCGTCGGGGCGCATGGCCGCGAGCGAGATGGCCCGCTGCGCGGCGAGGGCCCACGCGTTGCGGGCGTTGGCGTCACGGGCGACGGCGTCCGCGTTCGCCTGCGCGACGGCGATGAAGGAGGTCTCGTACGGGACCTCGAAGAGTGCGAGTCCCTGTTCCGTGCAGGCGTCGACGAGCTGCGGCGGGGTACCGGTGCGCACGACCTCGTCCCCGAAGCCGAGCGCGACGACGCCCCGGCGCAGCAGTCGGGCGACGTAGGCGTCCGCGACCGCCGCCGTGACCTCGGTGTCGTCGCCGAACTGCGTGCCGGTGGTGAGCAGCCCCTGCCCGTCGGCGAGGAACGGCGTCGGGTCCTCGAGGTCGGAGCTGTGCAACCAGGACAGCGGCGCATCGAGGGCTGCGTCGGTGGCCGTCAGGAGCCGGAGCCGCAGGTCGGCGCGGTGGAGCAGGGAGCGCAGGGTCGCGGGCATGGGTGCACCCTATCCGCTGCGTCGATCGAGGTGGCCGCCGGTGTACACGGTGGACAGCGGTGCCGCAGGGGAGTGGCTCCTACGATCGCGGCATGTCCTCCACCGTCGCACCCTCGACCAGCGCCGCCGCGGGCGGCCCCTCGCTGCCCCAGGAACGGCGGCTCGTCACGGAGGTGCCGGGCCCCCGCTCCCGAGCGCTCTTCGAACGCAAGGCCGCCGCCGTCGCGTCCGGCGTCGGGGTCGCGGTGCCGATCGCCGTCGTCGCGGCCGGTGGCGGCGTGGTCGTCGACGCGGACGGCAACTCGTTCGTCGACCTCGGCTCCGGGATCGCCGTGACGAGCGTCGGCAACGCCCACCCGGGAGTGGTCGACGCCGTGCAGCAGCAGGTCCAGGCGTTCACGCACACCTGCTTCACCATCGCCGCCTACGACGGGTACGTCGAGGTCGCCGAGGCGCTCAACCGGCTCACCCCCGGCGACCACGAGAAGCGGAGCGCGCTCTTCAACTCCGGCGCCGAGGCGGTCGAGAACGCGGTGAAGATCGCCCGCAAGCACACCGGTCGGCAGGCGATCGTGGTGTTCGACCACGCCTACCACGGGCGGACGAACCTCACGATGGCGCTCACCGCGAAGAACCAGCCGTACAAGAACGGCTTCGGTCCCTTCGCGCCCGAGGTCTACCGCGTCCCGATGTCGTACCCGTTCCGCGACGGCGGACTGTCCGGTGCCGAGGCGGCGAAGCGCGCGATCAGCCAGATCGAGAAGCAGGTCGGCGCGGAGAACACCGCCGCGGTGCTCGTCGAGCCGATCCAGGGCGAGGGCGGCTTCGTCGTCCCGGCACCCGGGTTCCTCGCCGCGCTCTCGGAGTGGACCACCGCGAACGACGTCGTGTTCATCGCCGACGAGGTGCAGACCGGGTTCGCCCGCACCGGCGCCATGTTCGCGAGCGAGCACGAGGGCATCGTCCCCGACATCGTCACCACCGCCAAGGGCATGGCCGGCGGGATGCCGCTCTCCGCCGTCACCGGGCGCGCCGAGATCGTGGACTCCGCCCACGTCGGCGGCCTCGGCGGCACGTACGGCGGCAACCCCGTCGCGTGCGCCGCAGCACTCGCCGCGATCCACGCCTTCGAGCACGACGGCCTGGTCGAACGCGCTGCCGAGATCGGCGACGTGCTGCTCGGACGACTCCGCGCCGCACAGGCGACCGACCCCCGCATCGGCGACGTCCGCGGCCGCGGCGCCATGATCGCGATCGAACTCGTCGACCCGGCGACCGGGGAACCCGACGCCGCGCTCACCGGACGGGTCGTACGGTACGCGTACGAGCACGGCGTGATCGCCCTCACCGCGGGGACGTACGGCAACGTCCTCCGCTTCCTCCCCCCGCTCGCGATCGACGACGACCTGCTCCACGAGGGGCTCGACATCGTCCTGGAAGGACTCGCAGCAGCATGACCGACACCCAGCAGACCAGCCAGCAGACCACCCAGCAGGCCACCCAGCGCACCGACGCCGAGCGCGAGCTGCTCGCGAAGGTCCCCACGGGCCTCCTGGTCGACGGCACCTGGCGACCGGCGGCCGACGGCGGCACGTTCGGCGTCGTCGACCCCGCCACCGGCGAGACGCTCCTCGAGATCGCCGACGCAACCCCCGAAGACGGTGTCGCGGCCCTCGACGCCGCCGAAGCGGCGAAGCACGGCTGGGCGACGACCCCGCCGCGCGAGCGAGCCGAGGTCCTGCGCCGCGCCTTCGACCTGCTCCAGGAGCGCCGCGCCGACTTCGCCCTCCTCATGACGCTGGAGATGGGGAAGCCGCTCGCCGAGGCGAACGGCGAGGTCACCTACGGCGGTGAGTTCCTCCGCTGGTTCTCCGAGGAGGCCGTCCGCATCGGCGGCTCCTACGGCACCAACCCCGAGGGCACCGGCCGTGCGATCGTCAGCCACAAGCCCGTCGGCCCGGCGTTCCTCATCACCCCGTGGAACTTCCCCCTCGCGATGGCCACCCGCAAGGTCGCCCCCGCGCTCGCCGCCGGGTGCACGGTCGTCGTGAAGCCCGCCGAGCTCACCCCGCTCACCACCCTGCTGTTCGCCGACCTGCTGGTCGAGGCGGGCGTGCCAGCCGGGGTCGTCAACGTCGTGCCGACCACGCACGCCGGTGCGCTGTCCGAGCCGATCATCGCCGACCCGCGACTCCGGAAGCTCTCGTTCACGGGATCGACGCCGGTGGGCCGGACCCTCCTCGCCCAGGCGGCGCAGAACGTGCTGCGGACGAGCATGGAGCTCGGCGGCAACGCCCCGTTCCTCGTGTTCGCCGACGCGGACCTCGACCTCGCCGTCGAGGGGGCGCTCGCCGCGAAGTTCCGGAACACCGGGCAGGCGTGCACCGCGGCCAATCGGTTCCTCGTGCACGAGGACGTCGCCGAGGAGTTCGCCAGCCGGCTCACCGACCGCGTCGCGGCCATGTCCGTCGGCCGCGGGACCGAGGACGGCGTCGCCATCGGCCCGCTCATCGACCAGCGCGCCGTGGACAAGGCGCACCGGCTCGTCACCGACGCCCTCGACCGCGGTGCGACCCTCCGGACCGGCGGCCACCCCGTCGACGGCCCCGGCACGTTCTACGCGCCCACCGTCATCACCGACGTGCAGCCCGGCAGCGACCTGCTCCGCGACGAGATCTTCGGACCGGTCCTGGCCATCCGGACGTTCTCGACCGAGGACGAGGCCGTCGCGGCGGCGAACGACACCGAGTACGGGCTCGTCGGCTACGCGTTCACCGAGGACCCCGCACGCGGACAGCGCCTCACGGAACGGCTCGAGACGGGCATGCTGGGGCTCAACACCGGTGTCGTCTCGAACGCCTCGGCACCGTTCGGCGGGGTCAAGCAGTCCGGCCTCGGACGCGAGGGCGGCGGCGAGGGCATCGCCGAGTACCTCGAGACCATGTACACGCTGACGCCCGACCCGTTCGGGCGCACGAAGGGAGCGCAGCGATGACCATCGAGAAGGACGTCGTCGTCATCGGCGCCGGGGTCACCGGCCTCATCGCCGCGAACCGCCTCGTCGCCGAGGGGAAGCGCGTGGCCGTGCTCGAGGCCCGCGACCGCGTCGGTGGCCGCACGTGGACGAACGACATCGAAGGCGTCACCCTCGAGATCGGCGGTCAGTGGGTCTCCCCGGACCAGACCGCCCTGCTCGAGACCCTCGACGAGCTCGGACTCGGGACGTACGACCGCTACCGCGAGGGCTCCAGCGTCTACATCGACGAGCACGGCACCCGCACCGAGTACACCGGCGACATCTTCCCGCTGCCGGAGGCCACCGCCGCCGAGATCGAGCGGCTCGTCGCCGTCGTCGACGAGTACGTGGCGACGGTCGACCCGGCGCGCCCCTGGGAAGCGCCCCACGCCGCCGCGCTCGACGAAACCTCGTTCCGCGCCTGGCTGCACACGCTGAGCGACGACCGGGTCGCGACCGACAACGTCGAGCTCTTCATCGCCGGCGCCATGCTGACCAAACCCGCACACGCCTTCTCGGCGTTGCAGGCCCTGCTCATGGCCGCCTCGGCCGGGAGCTTCTCGAACCTCGTCGACGCCGACTTCATCCTCGACAAGCGCGTCGTCGGCGGCATGCAGCAGGTGTCCGAGCGGCTCGCCGCCCGGCTCGGTGCGGACGTCCACCTGAACGCCCCGGTGCGCACCCTGCGCTGGGACGACGAGGGCGTCACAGCGCTCGCCGACGGCGGCATCGAGGTCCGCGCCCGCCAGGCACTCGTGGCCGTCCCGCCGCCCCTGTACTCCCGCATCTCGTACGAGCCGCCGCTGCCGCGTCGCCAGCACCAGCTGCACCAGCACCTGTCGATGGGGTTCGTCATCAAGGTGCACGCCGTCTACGACCGGCCGTTCTGGCGCGGCGCCGGGCTGTCCGGCACCGCGTTCAGCCCGTACGAACTCGTGCACGAGGCGTACGACAACACCTCGTACGGGCAGGAGCAGGGCACGCTCGTCGGGTTCGTGTCCGACCAGCACGCCGACGACGTCTTCGCCCTCTCGGCCGAGGAGCGCAAGGCCCGGGTGCTCGACTCGCTCGCGCACTACTACGGCGACGAGGCGCGCCGACCGGTCGTCTACTACGAGAGCGACTGGGGCACCGAGGAGTGGACCCGTGGCGCCTACGCGGCGAGCTTCGACCTGGGCGGCCTCGTCCGGTACGGCGCCGACCAGCGCGCTGCCGTCGGCCCGATCCGGTTCGCGTCGAGCGACCTCGCCGGGCACGGGTACCAGCACGTGGACGGGGCGGTGCGGATGGGCCGCGAAGCGGCGGCGGAGATCCTCGCCTCGTTGCCGCAGCCGGCGGTGCAGTAGACCCACGCCGAGACGGACGGGAGGCGCGGTGCGGGCTGGCACCGCGCCTCCCGTCCGTCATCGGTGTGGGTCCAGGGCGTCCGCCTCCGTCAGGGAGGCGACCATCTGGACGCGGCGACCGTACCGGTCGAGCCCGAGCCGTGCCTCGGTCACCACCAGCCCGTCGTCGAACGGCGTCGACGGTGCTTGCTCGACGAACCCGGCGGTCGCGTAGAAGGGAGCGTTCCAAGGCACGTCCGCGTAGGTCCGGAGTGTGATGGCCTCGTGACCGCGCGCTCGGGCCTCGTCCTTCGCCGCCTCGACCAGCGCTCGACCGAGACCCTGCCGCGCGTGCCCGGGCGCCACCGAGAGCTGCTCCAGGTGGCAGACGCCGTCCCGCTCGAGCACGTGGACGAAGCCCGCCGGCCCGCCGTCGTCGCCCTCGACGACCAGCAGGAAGCCCGGCTCGGCGAGCCGCTCGGTGCCGGTCGGTGCCGGAGGCCACGTCTCCGGACGGAAGCGGTCGTCGAACAGCCGGTCGGCCTCGTTCTCGATCTGCTCGACCGCGGGAGCGTCCTCGGGCCGGGCGAAGCGGATGCGTCGGTGCACGAGGCGAGCCTACGGTCCGGGTCGGCCTCCCTGCGCGGCCGGTACGGTCGTCCCATGGGAGACCCGCACGACGAGGCCGTGGTGATCCGCCCGGCGACGACCGCCGACGCCGAGGGGATCGCGCGCGTGCACACCACGTCGTGGCGCGAGACCTACGGCCGGTTCGTGGACGATCCGGAGACCGACCCGTGGTTCGACCTGGGACGGCGACTCGACATGTGGCGCGCGAACCTCGCCCAGGGGACGTTCGCGGCCGTGGTGGCCGACGGCGCTGACGGGATCGTCGGCTTCGCCGCGGTGGAGGCGACGCCCGAGCCCGACGCCGTCCGACCCGAGGAACTCACGATGCTGTACGTGCTCGGGCGCGCCCACGGTGACGGCAGCGGTCAAGCGCTCCTCGACGCGGTCCTCGGTGACCGTCCGGCATCGCTGTGGGTCGCCGAGGACAACCCGCGTGCGCACGCCTTCTACCGACGGAACGGATTCGCTCCGGACGGCGCGACGTCGAGCTTCGGCCCGATCGGCTCCACCGTGCGGCTCGTCCGCTGAGCGACGCCCGTCCTGGACGGACACCGGACGCCGCGCGCGTACGGTCCGGGACATGAGCGACACCAGCGGAACCAGCGACCCCACCGACGCCGAGCGGCAGTACACCGAGGACCTGCCGGACGGCTCGCCCTCGGGCGACGCCACGAAGGACCCGGAGCAGGACAGCGACCACGACTCGGGCGGCGAGCCGGTCGACCCGCAGTAGCGCGGTCTGGTCCGCGCCCTCGTCAGTCGGCGGCGCGGATGGGCTCGCCGGTGTCCGGGTCCCAACCGACCACCCGCGGCTGCGCGACCCGGGCAGCAGGGCGTTGGCGTGGCGGGAAGTACCCGCGAGCAGCGGGCAGGTACGGCAGGAACGCGGCGACGGCACCCAGTACGCCGTTCGCGGTGGTGAGTCCGTACGGCGGCAGGAGGGCGCCGATGGCTCCGACCACACCGAGCACCGCCATCCAGAACCGCGCGCGTCCGGAGCCGCGGCCGACGCGCAGTGCACCGAACACGAACCAGCCGAGGATCGCCAGGCCGATGGCGACCGGCACGAGGGCCCAGGGGTCACCGGACGACACCGTTCCGGGCAGGTCCACGAGCCGTGTGACCAGGTCGCACGCGAACAGCACGAGCCACAGCACGACGGCAGCGGTCACGAGGACGGGGCGGGAGCGCGGGACACCGGTGGTCACGTGGTGATCCTAGGACCGGAGTTGCGCTGCGCACCACGCTCGGCGACGGGGTACGTCGGCGAGCCGGGGACACAGTCGCCGACCGGTAGAACGACGGCATGACCACTTCTTCCCGCACCCCGCTCGGCGTGACACTCGTCGACGGCGGCGCGAACGTCGCTCTCTTCTCCAGCACCGCCGAGCGCGTCGAGTTCTGCCGGTTCGACGAGGACGGCACCGAACACCGCACCGAGCTCACGAACCGCACCGGCTACACCTTCCACGACGTCGTCCCGGACGTAACCGTGGGGACCCGCTACGGCTTCCGCGTCCACGGCGCATGGGACCCGGCGAAGGGCCTCCGCCACAACCCGGCGAAGCTGCTGCTCGACCCGTACGCCACCGCCGTCGACGGCACGTACGAGTGGGGCCAGGCGCTGTTCGGCCACGACATGCAGCACCCCGACCAGATCGACGAGACCGACTCGGCCGCGGCGATGCCGAAGTCCGTCGTCGCCGACCGCGACTTCGACTGGGGCGACGACGCGCGACCCCGCACGGTCCTCGCCGACACGGTCGTGTACGAGGTCCACGTCAAGGGCTTCACGAAGCAGCACCCGGACGTGCCCGAGGAGATCCGCGGCACGTACGCCGGACTCGCGCACCCGGCGGCGATCAAGCACCTCACCGACCTCGGCGTGACGGCCGTCGAGCTGCTGCCGACGCACCAGTTCGTGCAGGACTCGACCCTCGCCGACAAGGGCCTCCGCAACTACTGGGGCTACAACAGCATCGGGTTCTTCGCCCCGCACGACGAGTACTCGTCGTCCGGCACCGCCGGCCAGCAGGTCGCCGAGTTCAAGGCGATGGTGCAGGCCCTGCACGCCGCCGGCCTCGAGGTCATCATGGACGTCGTCTACAACCACACGGCCGAGGGCAACCACATGGGCCCGACGCTCTCGGTCAAGGGCATCGACAACGAGTCGTACTACCGCCTGGTCGAGGGCGACGAGGCGAACTACTTCGACACGACCGGCACGGGCAACAGCCTCAACGTGTCGCACCCCGCGGCGCTCGGCCTCGTCATGGACTCGCTCCGGTACTGGGTCGAGGAGATGCACGTCGACGGCTTCCGCTTCGACCTCGCGACGACGCTGACCCGTCAGGGCGGCGAGGCGGAGAAGCACTCAGCGTTCCTCGACATCATCCACCAGGACCCGGTGCTCCGCGAGGTGAAGATGATCGCCGAGCCGTGGGACACCGCCGGCTACCAGGTCGGCGGCTTCCCGGCGGACTGGTCGGAGTGGAACGGCAAGTACCGCGACGACCTGCGCGCGTTCTGGCGCGGCGATGCGGGCACCCTCGGCGACGCCGTGCAGCGGGTGCTCGGCAGCCCGGACGTCTACGAGGGCTCCCGGCGCTCCCCGCTGTGCTCGGTCGACTTCGTCACCGCCCACGACGGTTTCACCCTGGCGGACCTGACGATGTACGCCGAGAAGCACAACGAGGCGAACGGCGAGGACAACAACGACGGCGAGAGCGACAACACCTCGTTCAACGGCGGTGTCGAGGGTCCGACCGAGGACGGCGTGGTGAACGACTACCGGAACCGGCAGCGCCGGAACTTCCTCGGCACGCTGCTGCTGTCGGCGGGCGTGCCGATGATCCTCGGCGGCGACGAGATCGCCCGGTCGCAGGGCGGCAACAACAACGCCTACTGCCAGGACGACGAGATCTCGTGGTTCGACTGGGCCGCGGCCGACCGGGACCTGCTGGCCTTCACGACCGAGGCGATCGCATTCCGCCGCGACCACGTGTCCCTGCGTCCCGAGTGGTACCGCACGGCCCCGGGCGACTCGGCGTCCACGGTGGACGTGCTCCGTGCCGACGCGAAGGGGTTCGACGACGCCGACTGGGCGGACGGCGGCAACCGGGCGGTCATGCTCGTCCTGCAGCAGGGCGACGACACCGTGGCGGTGCTGCTCAACGCGTCGGAGACCACCGTCGAGTTCACCCTGCCGGAGAAGCCGGGTGGCGGGCGCTGGTCCCTCGGGCTGTCGAGCGACCCGGACCAGGCCGTCGGCGACGACGCGGCGACGGTGCTGGTGCGCGACGCGTCGTTCACGGCCTTGGTCTAGACCAGGGGGCGGGCGGGGGGGGGGGGGGGGGGGGGGGCCCCCCCCCCCCCCCCCCCCCCGGGGGGGGGGCCGCGGGGGGGGGGGGGGGCGCGCCCCCCCCCCCCGCCCCCCCCGGGGGGGGGGGGGCCCCCGGGGGGGGGGGGGGGGGGGGGGGGGGGGGGCCCCCCCCCCCTCCCGTCCGCCCGTGGGCCGGGTCCAGGGCGTCAGCCGCCGATGCGGATCAGCTTCTTGTTGACGAACTCGTCGGCCCCGAGCGGGCCGAGCTCGCGGCCGAAGCCGCTCGCCTTGACGCCGCCGAAGGGGAGCTCCGGGCTGTCCGCGCCGACGATGTTCACGTAGACCATCCCGGCCTCGATGCGGTCGGCGACGCGCAGCGCCTGCTCGGCGTCGGTCGTGAAGAGGTACGAGCCGAGGCCGTACGGGGTGTCGTTCGCGATCGTGATCGCGGCGTCCTCGTCCTCGACCCGGTAGACGGCGGCGACGGGGCCGAAGAACTCCTCGCGGTAGGCGTCGTTGTCGGGCGTGACGCCGGTCAGGATCGTCGGCGTGAAGGCGTTGCCCTGACGCTGGCCGCCGGTGACGACGGTGGCGCCCTGGGCGGTGGCCGCCGCGAGCTGCTCCTGCAACCGGTCGGCAGCGGCGGGGGAGGACAGCGGACCGAGCTCGGCACCGGGCGTGGTCGGGTCGGTCGGCGAGACCGCGGCCATCGCGTCGGTGAACTTCGCCAGGAAGTCGTCGTACAGGTGGTCGGCGACGAGGAAGCGCTTCGCGGCGTTGCAGACCTGGCCGTTGCCCTCGAGGCGGGTGGCGACGGCTGATTCGACCACGGCGTCGAGGTCGTCGGTCGACAGCAGGACGAACGGGTCCGAGCCGCCGAGCTCGAGGACGACCTTGGTGAGGTTGCGGCCGGCGATCTCGGCGACGGCGGCACCGGCGCGTGCGGAGCCGGTGAGGGAGACGCCCTGGACGCGCGGGTCGGCGATGACGTCGGCCGCCTGGTCGTTCGTGGCGAAGACGTTCGTGTACGCGCCCTCGGGGAAGCCCGCGTCGTGGAAGACCTGCTCGATCGCGAGTGCGGACTCCGGGCACTGCGGGGCGTGCTTGAGCAGGACGGTGTTGCCGATGACGAGGTTCGGACCGGCGAACCGGGCGATCTGGTACGCGGGGAAGTTCCACGGCATGATGCCGAGCAGGACGCCGATCGAGGACTTCCGGATGAACGCGCTGCCCTCGCTGCCGTCCGCCAGGGTGATCGGCTGGTCGGCGAGGAACTCCTCGGCGTGGTCCGCGTAGTAGTCGTAGATGTCGGCGCAGAAGTCGACCTCGCCCACGGCCTGGTCGATCGGCTTCGCCATCTCGCGGACGATCGTGGCGGCGAGGTCGTCCCGACGCTCCCGGTACAGCTCGGCGACGCGGTGCAGCAGCGCGGCGCGGTCGGCGACGGTGCTCGTGCGCGACCACTGGGCGTGCGTGCGGTCGGCGGTGTCGATCGCCGCGCGGAGCTCGTCGTCGGTGATCGTCGGGAACGTGGCGAGGGTCTGGCCGGTGGCCGGGTCGGTGACCGCGTAGACGGTGGCCGTGTCGTTCATCGTGTCTCCTGTGTGGTTCAGACCTGGTCGGTCAGCTGCTTGTTGACGCCGGTGACGGGCTGGTTCTCGTCGAAGCCCTTCGGCTGGATCCGGAACCCCTTCGTGATCACCAGCAGGTACACGAAGCCGATCGCGGCCCAGACGCCGCCGGCGATGAGGGCGTCGGCGTGCAGCTGAGACCAGAGAACACCGGTCAGCAGCATCGCGACCCCGGGGAGGACGATGAAGGCGAACCGGTCACGGGCGGTGTGCCGGCGGCCCTCGCGCCAGGCGAAGTGCACGATGACCGTCAGGTTGACGAACGTGAACGCGATGAGGGCGCCGAAGTTGATGTACGCCGAGATGGTGTCGAGCGAGAACGTCATCGCGAGGAGCGTGACCGCCCCGACGATGACGACGTTCGGGATGGGTGTGCGGGTCCTCGGGCTCACGTACCCGAAGACCTTCTTCGGCAGGACGTTGTTGCGGCCCATCACGAGCAGCATGCGGGCGACGCTGGCGTGCGAGGCGAGGCCCGAGGCGAGCGCGGCGACGAACCCGGCGGCGACGAGGATCGCCTGGAACACCCTGCCGCCGACGAGCAGCCCGATCTGGGGCAGCGGGTCGTCGGTGAACTCGCCGAACGGGGCGTTGGTCGGGAAGCGGAGCTGGGCGAAGTACGCCGAGACGAGGAAGATGAGCCCGCCGATGAGGACGGTCAGCAGGATCGCCTTCGGCATGATGCGGATGCTCTTCGCCTCCTCCGTGTACATCGTCACCGCGTCGAACCCGATGAACGAGAAGCACACGACGGTCGCCCCGGTGAGGAGCGCCGACATCGTCACGCCGTCGTGCACGAAGGGCTCGGCGCTGACCACCGTGCCGGCACCGGCACCCTCGACGAGCTCGATCACGGCGAAGACGACGAACGCGATCATCGCGAGGATCGCCCCGATGAGCAGGACCATGTTGAGGTTCGACGTCCCGCGCATCGACAGGCAGATCACCGTCGTGACGAACAGCGTGTAGACGACCACCGTCACCCACGCGGGCAGTGCCGGGAAGACCTGCTCGAGGTACAGACGGATGATGAGCGCGTTCACCATCGGCAGCAGCAGGTAGTCGAGCAGGGACGCCCAGCCGACCATGAAGCCGGCGTTCGGGTGGATCGACTCCCGCACGTAGGTGTAGGCCGAACCCGCCGCCGGGTAGACGCGGACCATCTTCCCGTAGCTGATCGCCGTCAGGAGCATGATCACGAGGGCGATGAGGTACGCACTCGGCACGGCGCCGTTCGTCTCACCGGAGACGATGCCGAAGGTGTCGAACACCACGGTCGGCGTCATGTACCCGAGGCCGAGTCCGACGATCGCCCACAGCCCGAGACTCCGCTTCAGGGACCCACCGCGCGCGGTGCCGGGCGGGGCGGTGACGATGGTCGGTGACGCCATGGGGAGTTCCTCCTGCTCGCAGCCGGAGCTGCGGGGGCCGGGGTCCGCGCGGCGGTGCGCGGACCTGATCGGGTGGACCGATCCGCTGACGATACCGACGCCGTGGGCAGCGTCGGACCCGCCACGGAGTACACGATGCGAGGCAGGGATGTACGCGGTGTCGCTTGCCGACCGGAGCCTGGGACCGGCCGGGAAGATGCTCAGCCACGGTGCCGGAACCGCGGGCGCACTCCCGGCACGGCTCCCTACGATCGGCTCGGCACGACCGGCACCGGGCCGGACGCCGACGGACGAGGACGACCGATGACACGGACACGAGGACTGGTCGCCGCGGGGCTGGTGGTCGGCCTCGCGCTCGGCGCGGCCGGTGGGTGGGGCGTCGCCCACGCGACCGGTGCGGGTGGGACGGGCTCCGCCGCTGGCGGGCGGGCCGTCGTCGTCGCGGAGCCGAGCCGCGCCTCCACGGCCCGCGCGACGACCGTGCCGAGCGCACGCTCCTCCGCGCACGCCCCGATCGCGACCACGGCCGGCGGGATCCCCGCTGCCGAGGCACCCGGGTCCACTCCCGCTCCGGCGAGCGTCGACCTGGCGAGGACGTGGACCGCACCGGCCGACCTGCCGACGCAGGGGCGGCTGCTCCGGGTGACCATCCCGGCCACGCGATCGCACTTCGTCGCACGCCAGGCCCTGCTGTACCTGCCCCCGGCCGCGCTCACCGCCGACCCGCCGGCGCTGCCCGTCGACGTGCTCCTGTCCGGCCAGTCCCGCGGAGCCGGTCCCGAGGACGTGCAGACCGGCGGGGCGATCGAGCAGACGATGGACGCGCTCGCGACCGTCGACCGCGGCCTCGCACCGATCGTCGTCGTCCCCGACCAGCTCGGCCCGCGGTCGGCGAACCCGATGTGCGTCGACGGGGCGCTCGGCAACAGCCGGACCTACCTCACCGAGGACGTCCCGGCGTGGGTGACGAGCCACCTGCGGGTGCAGACCGCGGCCTCCGCGTGGACCATCGGCGGGTTCTCGCAGGGCGGGACGTGCGCGATCCAGCTCGGGGCGGGGGACCCCTCGCGGTTCGGCAACCTCATCGACGTCTCCGGCGAGGACGGGCCCACGCTCGGCAGCGAGACGAAGACCGTCGACGAGGGGTTCGCCGGGAACCGGGCGGCGTGGGCGGCTGCGCAGCCGGCGGCGCTGCTGCGTGCCGGTGCGCCGTTCCGGGACTCGAACGCGTTCTTCGCAGCCGGGGCCCTCGACACCACCTACGGGCCGGTGATGCCCGTGATGGCCGAGCGGGCGCGGGCAGCGGGGATGCACGTCGCCACGTGGGTGGTGCCGGGTGGGCGGCACAGCTGGGTGACGGCGCGGGCGGCGCTCGCCGCGGGGCTCGACTGGTTGCAGCCGCGGGTGGGGCTCGGGGCGCCGGCGGCCTGACGTCTACTGCGCCGAGGGCTCCTGCTGCGTGATGCAGTGCAGCCCACCGCCCCGCGCGAACACCTCGCGCGCGTCGATCGTCCGCACCTCCCGCCCCGGGTACACGTCCGCGAGGATCCCCCGCGCCCGCTCGTCCGCCACCGGCTCCCCGAACCCGCACGCGATCACCGCGCCGTTCACCACCACGTGGTTCACGTAGTTCCAGTCGACGGGTCCGTCGGCGTCGGCGAGCGTTGCGGGTGCGGGCAGCTCGACGATGGTGGCGTCCGTCGCGTCCTCGATCGCCCGCCGGACGATCGGCATCACGAGGTGGTCCGGGTGGCCCGGGTCCGGCTGGGCGTGCAGCAGCACGGTGTCCATCGCGGCGCCGGCGAAGGTCGCCACCATGTCGACGTGCCCCCGGGTGCCGAAGCCGTCGTAGTCGCGGGTAAGACCGCGGGGCAGCCAGACCACGTCGGTCGCGCCGATCGTCCGCGCCAGCTCCTGCTCCACCCGCGCGCGGTCGGCGTAGGGGTTTCGTCGGGGATCGAGCTGGACCGTCTCGGTGACGAGGACGCGTCCGGTCCCGTCGACGTGGATCGCCCCGCCCTCGTTCACGAGCAGTGACGGGATCCGTTCCACCCCGGCGGCCGCGGCGACGGTGGCGGCGACCTCGGCGTCGCGCGTCCACGTCGACCACGGGTTCGCGCCCCAGCCGTTGAAGACCCAGTCCACCGCGCCACGGGCCCCGGTCACGTCGTCGACCACGAACGTCGGACCGATGTCGCGCATCCAGAAGTCGTCGAGGGGCGCCTCGAGCACGTCCACGGCGCCGGACAGGAGGCGTCGGGCGTCGTCGCGCGCGACCGGGTCGACGACCACGGTGACGGCCTGGTACTCGCTGATCGCGTTCGCGGTCGCCGCCCAGACGGTACGCGCCGCCTCGGCGCTTGCCAGGTCGTCGCCGAGCGTCAGTCCGGGCCGCGGGAACGCCATCCAGGTGCGTTCCTGCGGGGCGGTCTCGGGAGGCATGGCCCACGTCATGCGCGCACCTCGCGTCCGGTGGGGGTCGCCGCCACGGCGATGGCCGCGTCGATCGCGTCGCGTGCGCCGTACGCGTGGCGTTCCTCGTCGACGGGGGCGACGAGCGTGCCGTACAGGTCCGGACGGCGCGTGACGTAGAAGGGGAAGAGCCGGAGCCACTCCGTGCGGGCGTCGAGGTCGAGGTCCGCGACGAGCACGACACTCGCGTCCCGCGGTGCCTCGACGAGGACGCGGCCGAACGGGTCGGAGATGAACGACGAGCCGTAGAAGGTGATGTCGCCCTCGTCGCCCCAGCGGTTCGGGACCACCATGAACTGCCCCGAGGTGATGCCGTTCGCCACGATGACCTGCCGCCAGATCGGGGCGGTGTCGAACGCGGGGAACGACGGCTCGGACCCGATCGCCGTCGGGTACGCGAGGACCTCGCTGCCGGCGAGACCGTACGACCGCGCGACCTCGGGGAACCACTCGTCCCAGCAGGTCGGCAGGCCCACACGGGCGCCGAGTCCGGCCGGCTCGTACACCGGGAAGGCGTCGGCGTCGGTGCCCGGGCGGAAGTAGGTGTCCTCGTAGTAGCCGGCGCTGATCGGGATGTGCGTCTTGCGCGTCCGACCGACCAGCGTGCCGTCCGGCGCGACGAGGACGGCCGTGTTGTAGCCGCGTGGGTCCTCGGGCCGGTCGTCGGCGGCCGGACGCTCGTACAGCGAGGCGTGCACGAACACCCCGTGCTCCGCCGCCTGGGCGCGAGCGAACGCGACCGTCGGGCCGTCCTCGAGCGACTCGGCCGACTCCTTCGGTGCGCCGGTCGCGGGGGTGTCGCCCGGGTAGCGCGAGAGCGTCAGCTCGGGGAGGAACACCGCGGTGGCGCCGTTCGCCGCTGCCGTCGCGATGCCGTCCGCGAGCTGGGCACGGTGGGCAGCGGGATCCTCGAGCCACCGGGACTGCACGAGGCCGGCGCGCACGCGGCGTCGGGGTCGGCCGGTGTCCTCGTGCAGGGGAGACCGCTGCGGTGTGCCGGTGATGACGTCCATGACGCCATTGTTGATCGCACGATCAACGAGCGCAACCCCCTCGAGGTGTTGTGTGGACGCATGAGCGAACCCATCGTCACGCCGCTCGGCTTCTCGCACGTCCGGTTGACGGTCACCGACATCCGACGCAGCAAGGCCTTCTACGAGCAGTTGTTCGGGATGCCTCCGGGGAGCGACTTCAGCGACCAGATCGACGACCCGACGATCCACGACGACCCGTGGCGGACCTACGGCGGGTGCTCCTTCACGTTCGGCGGGCAGACGCTGGGCCTGCGGCCGGTCGCGCCGGCGGGGGACCGGTTCGACGCCGACCGGGTCGGCCTCGACCACGTGTCGTTCCGGGTCGCCTCGGTCGACGAGCTGCACGCCGCGGTGGGCCGGCTCGACGCGGTGGGGATCGAGCACGGCGAGGTGACCGACCTGCCGCCGTTCGGGCTCGTGATCCTGTCCGTGCAGGACCCGGACGACGTCAACCTGGAGTTCGCGGCGCCCAGACCCTGACGGTCGTTCGGCGGGTGTGTCACGCCAAGAGGGGCTGTCCGCGCCGTCGCCGTCCTGGGAGCATCACGGGATGCTCGACAACCTGATGGGGACCGGAGCCTCCCTCTCCCTCGTCGCCCTGCTCGTCGCACCGTTCCTCGGCGTCATCGCCTGGTACGCGACGCGGAGCTGGACCCGGTCGTGACCCAGGGCCTCCGCCGCCGCGGTGGACGGGCACTGGGGGTCGCGTTCGTCTTCCTCGTGTTCGTCGAGGTGTTCGCGTCCTTCTCGACGTTCTTCGGGATGCTGGTCGCCCAGACGCTGTACGCGCCGTGCGCCTCGGTCGACGCGATGCGGTGCTCGTACGGGGTCGGGGAGACCGCGCTGATCGTCGTGCCCCTCGTGTCGCTCGCGATCTCGATCACCACGTGGACCCTCGGCGCCGCGGGGGCTCCGACACTGCGGCGGCGGGTGTGGACGCCGACGATCGGTCTCGGGTCGATCATCGCCGTCTTCCTGCTCGGGCTCCTCGCGATCGACCGCTCCATCGGCTGACCGGCGGCGGCTGTCCGGTCGGCGCGCGCGTCCCCCGGGCGTCGAGGTGACAACCGTGCCCCGGGCGTTGACTGATCCGGTCAGACAACAGGAGGACACATGAGCAAGACCTGGTTCATCACCGGCGCGTCCAAGGGCTTCGGCCGCGAGTGGACGGAAGCGGCACTCGAGCGCGGGGACTCCGTCGCCGGGACCGCCCGCAACCCCGACGACGTGCACGACCTCGTCGACCAGTACCCGGACACGTTCCTCGCACTGCAGCTCGACGTCACCGACCGTGCAGCCGACATCGCCGCGGTCCAGCGTGCCGCCGAGCACTTCGGCTCCCTCGACGTCGTCGTCAACAACGCCGGCTACGGCCACTTCGGCATGGTCGAGGAGCTCGCCGAGGACGAGGTGCGCGCGCAGCTCGAGACGAACCTGTTCGGTGCGCTCTGGGTCACCCAGGCGGCGCTGCCGATCATGCGCGAGCAGGGGTCCGGACACATCATCCAGGTGTCGAGCATCGGCGGGATCAGCGCGTTCCCGACGGTCGGGGCGTACCACGCGTCGAAGTGGGCGCTCGAGGGGATCTCGCAGTCGCTGGCCCAGGAGGTCGCGGGCTTCGGCATCCACGTCACCCTCGTCGAGCCCGGCGGGTTCTCGACGGACTGGTCCGGTCCGTCCTCGAAGCACAGCGAGGAGATCGCCGCCTACGCCGACGTGCGCGAGGCCGCGTCCAAGCGCCCGTCCGCTGCCGATCCCGGCAAGCCAGAGGCGACCCGGTCCGCGATCCTGAAGGTCGTCGACGCGGACGAGCCGCCGCTGCGGGTGTTCTTCGGCAAGGCGCCGCTCGGCATCGCGGAGCGTGACTACGAGTCGCGGTTGGCGACCTGGCGCGAGTGGCAGCCGGTGGCCGAGGAGGCGCACGGCGCCTGACGACCTCCGAGGTCAGGCGCGACCGACCGCCGAGCCGACCACGGCGAGCAGCCGGAGTCGCTCGGCGGTCTCGCTGCCGGGTTCGGCGGTGTACACGAGCAGGTTCTGCGAGCTGTCGGGGTCCTGCAGCACCTGGCACTGCAGGGTGAGCAGCCCGACCTCCGGGTGGCGGTAGGTCTTCACGTCACGCGGGCGGATGCCGACCTCGTGGCGCGCCCAGACCTCGCGGAACTCCTCGCTCGTCGCGAGCAGCCGTTCGGCCAGGTGTGCGGCCCGGGAGTCGGGTCCGCGGCGAGCGATGACGGTGCGGAGACCCGAGGCGTACATCCGGGACAGGAAGGGGTGGTCCTCGACCGGGTGGACGTCCCGGGACGCCGGGTCGGCGAACCACCGGTACCCGATGCTCCGGTCGTCGCCCCGTCGGCCGCTGGCGTCACCGGTGAGCTCGGCGGCGAGGGACGTCTGCTGCAACGTCTCGCCCAGCTCGGTGACGATCTCGGCCGGGCTGTCGGCGAGCCGGTCGAAGATGCGCATCATGCCGGGGCTGACGTGGTCGCCGCCGGACGCCGCGGTCGGGGGCTCGTGTCCGGCGAGGCGGAAGAGGTGGTCGCGCTCCGCGATCGTGAGGCGCAGGCCCTGCGCGATCGACGCGAGCATCTGGTCGGACGGCTGCGGTCCGCGCTCCCGTTCCAGCCGCGCGTAGTAGTCGACGGACATGTTGCTCAGCAGCGCCGCCTCCTCGCGCCGCAGCCCGCTCGTGCGACGGCGCTGGCCCCGGGGCAGGCCGACGTCCTCGGGCTGCAGGGCCGTCCGACGGCTGCGGAGGAAGTCCGCGAGGGACGCTCGGTCGATCATGCGCCCATCCTCTCCCGGGGCGTCGACCGCAGCCACGGATCGTCAGGCCGTGGTTGCGTGTGCACGACGCGGCGACGATCGTCTCGGGTGCCAGATCGGGTGCTCACCACGACGGAAGAGGCGGACCATGGCACGGAACGAACGACTCACCCTGCCGGACCTCGGCGGGCGCCGGGTCCTGGTGACCGGAGCGAGCGACGGCATCGGACTGGAGATCGCCGCGCGCTTCGCCGGCGCCGGGGCGGAGGTGGTCGTGCCGGTGCGCAACCGCGACAAGGGAGCGGCGGCCGTCGCCCGGATCACCGCGCAGCACCCGGATGCATCCGTGCTGCTCGAGGACCTGGACCTGTCCTCGCTGGAGTCCGTGTCGACGCTCGGGGAGCGGATGCGGTCCGAGGGCACGCCGATCGACGTGTTCGTGGGGAACGCCGGCGTGATGAACCCGCCGGAGCGGCAGACGACCCGGGACGGCTTCGAGCTGCAGTTCGGCACGAACCACCTCGGGCACGTCGCACTCGTCGGCGCCCTGCTCCCCCTGCTCCGTGCCGCCGACGGTCGGGTCGTGATGCAGTCGAGCGTGGCGGCGCAGCATGCCTCGATCCGGTGGGACGACCTGCAGTCCGAGCGGGACTACGACGTCGCGCGGGCGTACGGGCAGTCGAAGCTCGCGTGCGCGCTGTTCGCCCTCGAGCTCGGTCGGAGGAGCCGGGCCGGCGGGTGGGGGATCACGAGTGCGGTCAGCCACCCCGGCGTCGCACCCACGAGCCTGCTCGCCGCACGACCGGAGATCGGACGCTCGGGCGACACCGTGGCCGTCCGGCTGATCCGCTGGCTGTCGGCGCGCGGGCTCCTCGTCGGGACACCGGCCTCGGCGGCGGAGCCGGCCCTGCTCGCGGCGACCGACGCGGACCTCGACGGAGGCTTCGTCGGTCCGACCGGACCCGGGCAGCTCGGCGGACCGGCCGGCCGTCGGAAGCCGTGGGCGCCGTTGCTCCGTGACGAGGACGCCGCTCGGCTCTGGGACGTGTCGGAGTCGCTCGTCGGGAGTTCGGTCAGCTGATGATGTTCACCGCGCGA
Organism: Curtobacterium sp. NPDC087082; assembly: GCF_044745045.1. Classification (NCBI taxonomy): domain Bacteria; kingdom Bacillati; phylum Actinomycetota; class Actinomycetes; order Micrococcales; family Microbacteriaceae; genus Curtobacterium; species Curtobacterium sp. NPDC087082. Next base: position 578,666 of record NZ_JBIUZN010000002.1, read on the forward strand.
GAGATCACGAGCGCCAGCAGGATGAACCCGCCGATCGACTGGTAGGCCATGATCATCTTCGCCCGGATGGTCATCGGCATCGTGTCCGTCGGGCTGAACGCCATCATGTTCGTCAGCGCGACGTAGAGGTAGTCGAGGTACACCGGCCGCCAGGCCGCCGTCTTCGGGTCGGTCTCCTGCGGGAACTGGAAGTCGGCGCGGTCGGTCACCCACAGCCCCGGCTGCCGTCGGGCGACGGGGCCGCCCCGGTCGAGCTCCCAGTACACGAGCCCGAACGCGATGATGCTGCTCACCCAGACCTGCAGGGCGGTCAGGAGCACCGCGCCGCCGTCGGGGTGCCCGTGCAGCAGCTCGTCGATCGTGCGGACGACGGTCAGCTGGTTCGCGACCGTCAGCAGGACCGCGAGGCCCGTGGACAGCCACCGCGACCAGGTGGTCTCACGGGTCAGCCGCCGAGGGTTGAACACGATGAGCGGGGTGAGGAGCAGCACCCCGAGGAGCGGGACCACCCAGGACGGGAAGAACAGGACCTCGTCGGGCAGGAACAGGCTCAGCGCGAGGTTCACCAGCACGGCGACGGCGACCGGCCCGCGGTGCTCGTGCCGGGGTGTGGTCCGCGTCGTCGTCACGGCTCCGAGTGTGGCACTCGAACACCGTTCCGGGCCCGTGCGACCCGTGAGGGTCCGGTCAGCGCGACCCCCGTGTCGCTCTCACCGGAACATGGAACATCAGTAGGCTGGTGGCGGGCCGCGTCACCGCCGGATCGTGGCCCGAGCAAGGATGAAGCCCACCGCTCGGGAAACAGCGATGGGCTTCGATTTGCTCTCCGAGTGGAGAACGAGGGACACGATGCGTCCCGAGCTTGAACTCGGAACCAGTGTAACCCGATCACCGTCGGGTCGCACGTCCCTCGGCCCCTGCTCTTCGTGTCCGCCGGCGCTGACACGGAAGGTGGTTCGGATGTCCTCCGACGACGAACCGCGTCGACGCCGTCAGGTGCCGTGGTTGGGGATTGCGACGTTGCTCGTGACCCTGGCCCGGCTCCTGCACGACGTGTGGCGCAAGGGTTGAGCCCAGGGTGTCCCGCGCTCTTGCCGGCGCGGGGCACCCGTCCGAGCGTGCCGAACGCGACGAGCGAGCGTCGGAAGCCGAGCTGCCCGTGACGGCGGTACTCCCACGCCGTCCACGGCACGAGCGCCCCGACGGCGAGGACGACCCCGACGACGAACGCGATCACGCCTGGCAGCACGGTTCCCATGCGGTCGACGGTACTGACCGCGCGGGCGGACGGAGCCGATGTCAACCGCTCGGAGGACCCGGGATCGATCCGTCGTCGCACGGGGTCGCGTCGCCCGGAGGACGATCCGCGGGCGGTCGGTGCGCAGGCTGGTGGCATGTCCGAACGCAACCGTCCCACCGTCCGTCTCCTCGCCGCCGCCGTGGTCGCCGGCTCCGTCGCGGTGCTCGCGACCGGGTGCAGCTTCGTCCAGCAGCAGACGGGCGATGCCTGGTCCGTGACCTACGAGGTCCGCGTCGACCAGCCGAGCGGGGCCGCGCTCACCGACGTGCGGGTCGAGGGTGCCGAGCGGCGCGGCGAAGCACCCGAGGTGCACCGGCTCGACGCGCAGGAGATCGGGTCTTCGGACGGCGAGGGGTCGCGCTGGGAGCACGACGCGATCGTCCTCGCCGAGCAGCGGGCGTCGGTGCGGGCGACGCCGGGCGCCGGAGCCACGGCGACGTGCCGGATCCTGCTCGACGGGAAGCGCGAGATCGCGAGCGAGACGTCGGCGCGGCCGGGCGACGCGGTGCGGTGCTCGGCGGACACCCCGGCCTTCGACTGACGGAGCGTCACGCCCGACCGGCCGGCGGGTGCCGGCCGGAACCGGCCGGCGGGTGTCGGCCGGAACCGGCCGACACCGGCCCGCCCGTCAGCCGGGCAGCGGCCCCGCCAACGACCCGGCCGACACCTCGTGCCCGAGCAACCGCCCCGCCGCCCGCAGCCCGGAGAGCAGCGCCCCGTGCACGGTCGCGGGGTCGTCGCCCCACGTGGCCTCACCGGCGAGCTGCACCCGCCCCGACGGGTTGCCGAGCAGGTCGTGGTCGTCCGGTGACGCCCCCACGTGCAGGTACGAGTACGACCCGCGCGCGAAGGGGTCCGCCGCCCACCGGGTGATCCGCACGCCGTCCGGCTGCGGGACCGAGGGCCCGAACATCCGGCGCAGCGCCTCGACCGCCTCGTCGACGACCAGGGCATCGGGCAGCGACTCGATCCGCCGCGCGCCGGCACCGCCCACGAGCGCCGCGAGCACCGGTTCACCGGTCACGCGGGACATGTCGTACCAGGAGTGCCAGTCGACTCCGGCCGGCCCCTGCTGGCGGACCACCCACGACTCGCCCCAGAACCGGGACGGGAACCGCAGGAACACCTTGTCGTAGACGCCCATCCCGAGTCGGCCCATCGCGTCGAGCACCGCGGGCCCGAGCGGTGGCTCGAACGTGATCGCGCCGGCCTGCAGCACGCCGAGGGGTGCCGTGACGACGACCTCCGCAGCGGACACGGTCGTCCCGTCGGCGAGCCCGACGACCACGCCCGAGGACGACGAGCGCACGGCGGCGACGACGGAGGACAGCCGCACGTCGAGCCCGCCCGCCAGGGCGTGCGCGTACTGGGCGTAGCCGCCGGGGAACACCACCTCGTCGCCGGCGACGTGCTCCTCGTCGAGCCCGTGCGCGTCGAGCACGGTGACCGGGGCGCCGCAGAGGTCCTCGGAGCGGTGCGCCGTGTACTCGCGGATCCGCGCGGCCCGGTCGCCCTGCCACTGCAGGGACCGCAGCGCGGTGTCGACGGCGGACGCGTAGGTCGCCGGCGGCGGGGCGTCGGCGACCACCGCGGCGAGGGCCGCGTCGACGGTGTGCAGGTCCGCGACGAACGACGCGGCCTCGGGCGCGGTCAACCGCCGTCCGGACGGGGCGTGCCAGCCGATCGGCCGCCCGTCGAACTGGAAGCTGCCGACGGTGAACTCGACGGTCTCGATCCCGAACGCGGACGCCAGCGACCAGAGCGGGTTCCCCTCGATGCCGTGGATCCAGGAGGCTCCGAGGTCGACCGGCACCCCGATCTCGTCGTCGGTCCAGGTGCGGCCTCCGATGCGGTCGCGGGCTTCGAGCACGACGACTCGCTGCCCGCCCTGCACGAGCGCTCGAGCAGCGGCGAGCCCGGCGACCCCGGCCCCCACGACGACGACGTCGGCATCGAGTGCAGCCATCAGTGTCCTCCGGTCAGCGGTGCCATCAGGCGGGCGGCGAGGCTCGGCCGCCCGGTCAGTGCTTCCTCGCGGTCGGCCAGGTCGGTGGCCACGAGCCCGGCGTTCGCCCCGAGGAACCGCAGCGGCTCCGGCTCCCAGTCCGGCGACCGGTGGTTCACCCACGGCAGCGCGGTCAGCGGCGAGGACACACCCCGCACGAGGTCGGCGAGCGTCCGTCCGGCGAGGTTCGTCGTGGACAGGCCGTCGCCGACGTAGCCGCCGGCGGTCCCGACGTGGCCGTCCCACGTGACCGAGGCGCACCAGTCACGGGGCACCCCGAGTGGTCCGCCCCACGTGTGGGTGACCGGGGCGTCGGCGACGGCGGGGAACAGCTCGACCAAGGACCGCCGCAGGTGCTCGAACACGCGCGGTACCCGGTCGTAGCCGGGGGTGATCGCGGACCCCCAGTGGTAGCGGGCTCCGCGTCCGCCGAACGCCAGTCGGTCGTCCGCCGTGCGCTGCCCGTACACGAGCAGGTGCCGGTAGTCCGAGAACGTCTGCCCGTGCTCGAGCCCGACGCGGTCCCACACCGCCGCGGGCAACGGTGCCGTCGCGATCATGAGCGAGTACAGCGGCAGGATGCGCCGCTTCGTCTGCTCGAGCTGCGCGCCGTAGCCCTCGACCGCGATGACCACGGCACCGGCCGTGACGGTCCCGCGCGACGTGACCACGTGCCCTGGACCCCACGACACGGCGGGCGTGTGCTCCGCGATCCAGACGCCCCGCGCCTCCAGGGCCGCCGCCAGGCCGCGCACCAGCGCTGCGGGCTGGACCCGCGCGCAGTCCGGCGTCCACGCGACACCGGCCGATCCGGCCGCATCGCCGGGGCGTGCATCGCGGTACGTCATGTCGTCGCCCCACGCGGCCGAGGCGGAGACCTCGTCGCGGGCCGCGCGTTCCTGCACGGCGGAGCGGGCGTAGAGGACGGTGCCGCCCTTGACGTAGTCGCAGTCGACTCCGGCCTCGGACGCTGCGCGCCCGACCTCGACGACGGTGTCGCGCATCGCCCGACGCAGGGCGAGGGCCGCGTCGCGGCCGTGCTCGCGGGCGATCGCCTCGGCGGACCGCGGGAACAGTGCGGAGCACCAGCCGCCGTTGCGTCCGGACGCGCCGAAGCCCGCGATCTCGCGTTCCACGACGACGACCTGGAGGCGCGGGTCGGCCTGGTGCAGGTACCACGCGGTCCAGAGACCGGTCAGTCCACCGCCGACGATGCAGACGTCCGCGGTGGTGTCGCCGTCGAGCGGCGGCCGGGGCGTCAGGTCGTCGCGGCCACTCGTGACGAGCGCGTCGAGCCAGAACGAGACGCCCCGGTAGCCGGTCACGGTCAGATCTTCGTCCAGGCCTCGGACAGGACGCTCCGCAGGATCGAGGTCATCTCGCGGAACTCCGGCTGCCCGATGGTGAGCGGCGGCGCGAGCTGCACGACGGGGTCGCCGCGGTCGTCGGCACGGCAGTACAGCCCGGCGTCGAACAGCGCCTTCGAGAGGAACCCGCGGAGCAGGCGCTCCGACTCGGCGTCGTCGAAGGTCGTCTTGGTGGCCTTGTCCTTCACGAGCTCGATGCCGTAGAAGTACCCGTCACCACGGACGTCCCCGACGATGGGCAGGTCGCGCAGCGTGTCGAGCTCGGCCTTGAAGAGCGGGGCGTTCTGCTGGACGTTCTGCAGGAGCCCCTCTTCCTCGAAGATGTCGAGGTTCTCCATCGCGACGGCGGCGGAGACCGGGTGCCCGCCGAACGTGTACCCGTGGTAGAAGGTCGTGTCGCCCGTGGAGAACGGCTCGAAGAGCTTGTCGCTGATGATCGTCGCGCCGATGGGGGAGTAGCCCGAGGTCATCGCCTTCGCGCACGTGATCATGTCCGGCACGAAGCCGTAGGTGTCGCACGCGAACATGGTGCCGATCCGACCGAACGCGCAGATCACCTCGTCGGAGACCAGCAGCACGTCGTACTCGTCGCAGATCTCGCGGACCCGCTGGAAGTACCCGGGCGGCGGGGTGAAGCAGCCGCCGGAGTTCTGCACCGGCTCGAGGAAGACCGCGGCGACGGTGTCCGGACCCTCGAACTCGATCATCTCGCGGATGCGCTCGGCCGCCCAGAAGCCGAACTCCTCCTCGCTCTCGCCGGCGAAGCCCATCTCGGCGGCGCGGTAGTAGTTGGTGTTCGGAACGCGGAAGCCACCCGGCGCGAGCGGCTCGAACATCTGCTTCATCGCCGGGATGCCCGTGATCGCGAGTGCTCCCTGCGGGGTGCCGTGGTACGCGACCGCGCGGGAGATCACCTTGTGCTTCATCGGCTTGCCGCGGAGCTTCCAGTAGTACTTCGCGAGCTTGAACGCGGTCTCGACGGCCTCGCCGCCGCCGGTCGAGAAGAACACCTTGTTGAGGTCGCCGGGGGCGTGGTCGGCCAACCGGTCCGCGAGCTCGATCGCCGCGGGGTGCGCGTACGACCAGATCGGGAAGAACGACAGCGTCTCGGCCTGCTTGGCGGCCATCTCGGCCAGGCGCTTCCGGCCGTGGCCCGCGGCGACGACGAACAGGCCGGAGAGCCCGTCGATGTACTCCTTGCCGTGGCTGTCGTAGACGTGGTGCCCCTCGCCGCGCACCATGATCGGCACGTCGGCACCGGCCTGGTTCGCACCGTGCCGGGCGAAGTGCATCCACAGGTGGTCGCGCGACTTCTGCTGCAGCGCGGCGTCGTCCACCGGTGCGAACGGGTCGTACGAGCCGAGACGGGTGGTGGGTCGTTCGGAGATGGTCATCGCGTTCCCCAGTCGTAGAGCTGTTTGCGGAGTTGCAGGTAGACGAAGGTCTCGGTGCCGGCGACGCCCGGGATCGCCCGGATGGTGCCGTTCAGGAGTTCGATCAGGTCGTCGTCGTCCTCGCAGACGACCTCGACCATGAGGTCGAAGCTCCCGGCGGTCATGACGAGGTAGTCGACCGCCGGGAGCCGTTCGAGTTCGTCGGCGACGGTTCGGGTGTCGCCGCTGACCCGGATGCCGATCATCGCCTGGCGGTGGAACCCGAGTTGCAGGGGGTCCGTCACCGCGACGATCTGCATGACGCCGGTCTCGGTCAGCTTCTGGACGCGCTGCCGGACCGCCGCTTCGCTGAGACCGACCGCCTTGCCGATCTCGCCGTACGGACGGCGCCCGTCCGCCTGGAGTTGTTCGATGATCCGCTTCGAGGTGTCGTCGATCGGTCCCGGACGTCGTGGTGCTGCCGCCATGCCGGACAGCATTGCAGCGCCATCGCCCAGAAAGCAAGGGAATCCGTTGTGAACACCGTGTTTCACGACGATTTCCGTTGTTACAAGTCTTCCGAACCGGCTTTTTCCGTGCCAGTATCGCCGCCATGCGGGAGACCACGAAGACGAGCGAGGTCCGGAACTTCATCGGGGGCGCGTCCGTCGAGGTCCGTGCCGACGCGGCCTTCGACCTGATCGACCCGACCGACGAGCACGTCTACGGCACGTCGCCGGTGTCCAGCGCCGCCGACGTCGACGCGGCCTTCCGTGCGGCGAGCAGCGCGTTCGGGACGTGGGGCCGCACCACACCGGCGGAACGACAGCTCGCGCTCTTCCGGATCGCCGACGCGATGGAGCAGCGGGCGGAGGAGTTCGCCGACCTCGAGTCGCTCGACACCGGGAAGCCCCGCGCCACCCTCGTCGAGGACGAGATCCTGCTCTCCGTCGACCAGATCCGCTTCTTCGCCGGCGCCGCCCGGAACCTCGAGGGGCGGAGCGCCGGCGAGTACATGACCGACCACACGTCGTTCGTCCGGCGCGAGCCGATCGGTGTCGTCGCCCAGGTCACCCCGTGGAACTACCCGCTCAACATGGCGGTGTGGAAGTTCGCGCCGGCGCTCGCCGCGGGGAACACGACCGTGCTCAAGCCGAGCGACACCACCCCGCTGTCGACCCTGCTGCTGGCCGAGGTCGCTGCCGAGTTCCTGCCGCCCGGTGTCCTCAACGTCGTCGTGGGGGACCGGACGACCGGCGCCGCGATGATCGACCACCCCACGCCGCAGCTCGTGTCGATCACCGGCTCCGTCCGCGCCGGCATCGAGGTCGCCCGCGCCGCCGCCGGTGACCTCAAGCGGACCCACCTCGAACTCGGCGGCAAGGCCCCGGTGATCGTGTTCGACGACGCCGACGTCCCCGCTGCCGTGGCCGGCATCGTCGCCGCCGGCTTCTTCAACGCCGGGCAGGACTGCACCGCCGCCACCCGCCTGCTCGTGCAGGACGGCATCCACGACGAGTTCGTGGCGGCGCTCGCCGAGGCGGCACGGACCGACGCGCAGACCGGCCCGGACGCGCCGACCCCGTACTTCGGCCCGGTGAACAACGCGGCCCAGCTCGCCCAGGTCCGGTCGTTCATCGACACCCTCCCCGACCACGCGTCCATCGAGCTCGGCGGCCACCGCCTGGGCGACCGCGGCTTCCACCACGAGGCGACGATCGTCTCCGGGCTCCGGCAGGACGACCGCGCCGTGCAGCAGGAGATCTTCGGCCCGGTGCAGACCGTCCAGCGTTTCTCGACCGAGCAGCAGGCCCTCGCGTGGGCGAACGGCGTCGAGTACGGCCTGGCGAGCTCGGTGTGGACGACGGACCACGCGCGGGCGATGCGCTTCGCCCGCGACCTCGACTTCGGGTGCGTGTGGATCAACACCCACATCCCGATCGTCGCCGAGATGCCGCACGGCGGCTTCAAGCACTCCGGCTACGGCAAGGACCTGTCCCAGTACGGGTTCGACGACTACACCCGCATCAAGCACGTCATGTCCTACATCGGCTGAGCCCGAACCCGACCCCGAGCAGCACGAGCAGCAGGAGGCACCATGGCAATGACCGGCACCTTCGCCGAATCGGGAGCCGATCTCCGGCTCGACCGGATCACCAAGTCCTTCCCCGGCCACACCGCGGTCGACGCCCTCGACCTCACCGTCCCGGCCGGCTCGTTCTTCGCGCTGCTCGGGCCGTCCGGCTGCGGCAAGACGACGACGCTCCGGCTCGTCGCCGGCCTCGAGGAGCCCACGAGCGGCACGATCACGATCGGCGGACGGGACGTCACCGACACGAAGCCGTACCAGCGGCCGGTCAACACGGTGTTCCAGAACTACGCGCTGTTCCCGCACATGAGCGTGCTCGAGAACGTGGCGTTCGGGTTGAAGCGCCGGCGCATCCCGGACCCGATGACGAAGGCGACCGAGGCGTTGCGGCTCGTCGAGCTCGAGGGTTCGGCGTCGAAGCGTCCGGCGCAGCTGTCCGGCGGCATGCAGCAGCGCGTCGCCCTCGCCCGCGCGATCGTGAACCGCCCGGCCCTGCTCCTGCTCGACGAGCCCCTCGGCGCCCTCGACCTCAAGCTGCGGCACCAGATGCAGCTCGAGCTGAAGACCATCCAGGCCGAGGTCGGTCTCACCTTCCTGCACGTCACGCACGACCAGGAGGAGGCGATGACGATGGCCGACACGGTCGCCGTCATGAACGGCGGCCGCATCGAGCAGATGGGCAGCCCGCAGGACCTGTACGAGCTGCCCCGTACGGCGTTCGTCGCGAACTTCCTCGGGCAGTCGAACCTGCTCGAGGGCGAGGTCCGCGGCACCGACGGCGGACTCCTCGTCGTCGCCACCGCGGCCGGCACGATCGCCGTCCCGACCGACCGGGCCGTCGCGACGACCGGACACGTGGTGGTCGGCGTCCGTCCCGAGAAGCTCAAGATCCGCACCGCCGAGCCGGCACCCGAGGCCGGTCGCAACATCCTCGGCCCCGGCCGTGTGGTCGACGTGTCCTTCTCCGGCGTCAGCACCCAGTACCTCGTGGACGTGCCGGGCGCGGGCCGCGTCTCCGTCTTCGCGCAGAACTCCAAGGGCGGACCGCGCATCGCCACCGGTACCGAGGTGTGGCTCACGTGGGGCGTCGACCACGGTTTCGGACTGGAGGCGCACCCCGCGTCCGACGCGACCGTCACCGCCGGAGCCGACCCGCGCCTCCAGTCCGCACCCGCCACCGCAGGGGTCGTCGCGTGAGTCCGCGGCCGGACCTGGTGCGCGGACTGACGTCCGCACGCGTCAGCCGTCGCGGATTCCTCGCGGGCGGCGGGGCCGCCGCGGTCGCCGCCCTGCTCGCCGGCTGCAGCATCAAGGGGTCGGCGGCGTCGCTCGCCGAGCACCCGGTGGACTGGGAGCGGTTCTGGAAGGACCAGCAGGCGACGAAGCAGCTCAACTTCGCGAACTGGCCGCTCTACATCGACTCCGACCACGGCAAGTCCGAGTCGATCCAGCTGTTCGAGCGGGCCACCGGGATCTCGGTCGACTACCAGGCCGTGATCCAGGACAACGCCACGTTCTACGCGACGGTGTCGCCGATCCTCCGCGCGCAGGGGGCCACCGGCTACGACCTCGTCGTGATGACGAACGGCTTCGAGCTGACGCAGATGATCAAGAACGGGTTCGTGTGCGAGCTCGACCACTCGCGGCTGCCGAACTTCGCGGCGAACGCGGGTGACTCCGTGAAGGACCCGACCTACGACCCCGGGAACAAGCACTCGGTCGTGTGGCAGACCGGGTTCACCGGGATCGCCTACAACCCGAAGTACATCGACCGCGAGATCACGTCGTTCCAGGACCTGCTCGACCCGGCGTTCCGGGGCCGCGTCGGGCTGATGAGCGACAACACCGAGCTCGGGTCCCTCGGGCTGCTCGCGAACGGCATCGCCCCGGAGACCTCGACCCCCGCGGACTGGCGGACGGCCCAGGACTGGCTGCGGAAGCTCCGCCCGAGCGTCACCGGGTTCTACGACCAGAGCTACATCAACAAGCTCGAGAACGGTGACACCTGGATCACCCAGGCGTGGTCCGGCGACGTGTTCCAGGCGCAGCAGTCCGGGTTCGAGCACTTGAAGTTCGTCACGCCGGAGGAAGGCCAGATGATGTGGCACGACAACCTCATGATCCCCCGGCAGGCGGCGAACCCGGTGTCGGCCCTGGAGTGGATGGACTTCTACTACACGCCGAAGATCGCCGGCATCGTCGAGGACTACGTCAACTACGTCTGCCCCGTGCCCGCCGCCGAGGACTACGTCCGGGACGAGCTGGACGACCCCACCGTGGCGGACAGCCCGCTGGTGTTCCCGTCGTCCGAGGTGCTCGACAAGTCGCACGAGTTCCGGGTGTTCGAGAACTACGACGAGTACTCCGAGTGGAACGGCGTCTTCAACGCGGTGGTGCAGTCGTGAGCGCCGTCGGGACGGCCGGGACCGCCGGTCTCGGGGCCGGACCGGGACCCGCGCCCGTGCGGCACGGTCGTCGCCTGCGGGTGCCGTTCCTGCTCGCCGTCGTCGGCACCGCGTACCTGGCCGTGTTCTTCGTCATCCCGCTCGTGTCGGGACTCATCGTCTCGCTCATGTCGGGCAACCCGGACGACGGCTACACGTTCACGTGGAACTGGGGGATCTACGGCTCGCTGTTCATCGACCCGCAGGTGCCGTACCTGACGTTCCTCGGCCGGTCGCTCTGGTACGGCGCGGCCGCGACCGTCGTGACGATCATCGTCGGGTACCCGGTGGCGTACTTCATCGCGTTCCGGGTGTCGCCGCGGTGGAAGAACCCGCTCCTGATGCTCGTGTTCGTCAGCTTCCTCGTGTCGTTCGTCATCCGCACCGACATGTGGGCGTTCGTGCTCGCCTCGCAGGGGCCGGTCGTCACGGCGCTGCAGGCGATCGGCCTGGCCGGCAAGGACTTCCACATCCTCGGGACCGGTGGCGCGGTGATCTTCGGCGACGCCTACAACGACCTGGCGTTCATGGTGCTGCCGATCTACGCCGCGCTCGAACGCATCGACCCCCGACTCGGCGAGGCGGCGAACGACCTCTACGCCGGCAAGGTCCGGGCGTTCTGGCACACCACGCTGCCGCTGTCCCGCTCGGGCATCTTCGCCGGTGTCCTGCTCGTCTTCATCGACAGCGTGGGCGACCCGGTGAACTCGGCGCTCCTGGGCGGCACGAACACGTACACGATCGGGCAGGCGATCCAGGACGCCTACTCCGGCAACCAGCAGTACAACGTCGCCGCGGCGCTCTCGACCGTGCTCATGGTCGTGCTCGGCATCATCCTGTTCATCTACGCCCGCGTCTCCGGCACCGACGACCTCGAGGACCTCGTATGACCGCCGTCGCACCGCCCCGCGTCACCGCTCCCGCCGCACCCGCCACCGGGACGGCCGCGCGCCGACCCGGCCGGCACGGGGTGAACCGCCGCGGGCCGTGGCTCGCGATCGTGTACTGGGTCACCATCGCGATCACCCTCGTGCCGATCGTCTACATGATCGTGTACTCGTTCAACGACGCCCCGACGAACCGGCTGTCGTTCGCGTGGAACGGGTTCACGACCTACTGGTACGCGAACCTCGTGAACGTCTCCGGCCTCGGACAGGCGTTCGTCACCTCGGTCGTCATCGCGTTCCTCGCCGCGATCATCTCGGTCGCGATCGGCCTCCCGCTGGCCCTGGCGCTCGAGCGCTACCGGTTCCCCGGGCGCGGTGCCGTCAACGCCGTCGTGTTCGCGGACATCGCGGCGCCGTCGATCGTCGTCGGGTCCGCGTCGCTGTCGTTCTTCCTGTCGGTCGGGCTCGGCACCGGGTTCCTGACGATCCTGCTCACGCACGTGGCGTTCGACGTCGCCTACGTCGTCGTGGTCCTCCGGGCGCGGATCGCGGGGACGTCACGGGCGCTCGAGGAGGCCGCGGGGGACCTCGGGGCGACGCCGTTGCAGGCGTTCCGGCTCGTGACCCTGCCGTTGCTCGCGCCGGGCATGCTGGCCGCGGGGTTGCTCGCGCTGGCGATGTCGATCGACGACTACGTGATCACCTCGTTCGTCGCCGGGCCCTCGGTCACGTTCCCGCTGTTCGTGTACGGCGCCGCCAAGGCCGGGATGCCGCCGCAGGTGCTGTGCTTCGGCACGCTGGTCTTCGCGGTGGGGCTGCTCGTGGCGCTGCTGAACGGGGCGCTGAACCGGCGGTTGGCGCGCACCCGCGGTTGACCCGGACTCGTAGGCTCGGGGGATGGACGTCATCGAGGTCGACGAGCGCGACAGCACGTGGGAGGACCCGCGCCCGCGCCTCCGCGTGTACGTCCAGCGCCCCGACGGCGACGTGTTCGCGACGGAGACGACCGACCTGCTCGAGGCCGACGTCCTGCAGGCCGTCGACTGGGCCCAGCGCCGCGCCGCCGAGCACGAGGGCGCGCTCTGGTCGATCGCACTCGTCTCCGACGACCGGCGCGGGTTGCGCGGGCTCACCTGGCTCGTGGGCTCCGACGCGAACGACCCACCGGAGGACGACCTCGACGTCGACCGCCGTGCGCGCATGCGTGCGCGCCGGGCGGATCCCGTCGTCGTGCCGACCCGGGATCGGGCACCCGCCGACGACTGACCGTCACCGATGACGGACGGGAGGCGCGGTGCGAGCCCGCACCGCGCCTCCCGTCCCTCGGCTCGCGCGTCAGGCGACGGCGGTCGCGGCCTGCTCGCGGTCGGCGGAGGCGTCGTCGCGGAGCAGCCGGTCGGCGGTGCGGAGCGACAGCGCCATGATCGTCAGCGCCGGGTTCGCGATGAGGGAGCTCGGGAACACCGAGTTGTCCACGACCCACAGGTTCGGCACGTCCCACGACCGGCCGGCGGCGTCCACGACCGAGTTCCCCGCGTCGGTGCCCATCCGCGCCGTGCCAACGGTGTGCGCCGTGCGGTCGAGGACCCGGACGTCCGTGCCGCCCGCTGCCTCGACGATCGCGGTCATCGTGCGGACCGCGTGGCGGGTGATCGCTTCCTCGTTCGACCCGGGCGAGAACGTGACGCGGGCCTTCGGCACCCCGTTCGCGTCGACCTCGTCGGCGAGGACGAGCCGGTTGTCGTCGTACGGCAGGCACTCGGCGTTGATGCCGACGCCGGCCATGCGCGGGTAGTCCTGCAGCGCCCGGACGAGCGCGGCACCGCGGAGCCCGCCGCCCCGCACGAGCGAGGTGGCGAGCGTCAGCGGCTGCACACCGAGGCTCTGGATCAGGTAGCCGCCCGCGAAGTCCGCGTCGGTGGGGCGGACGAAGTCCTCGGTGATGATCGACGACGGGTACCCGCGGTAGGACCGCATCGACTCGTCGAAGGTCGCCCAGACCTGGGTGGCCCCGTGCGCGGTGAAGTTCCGGCCGACCTGGCCGCTGCTGTTCGCGATCCCGGTGTGCAGCAGCAGGCGCGGGGTCTCGATGCCACCCGCGGCGAGGACGAGCGTGCGGCAGCGCTGCCGGTGGTCGCGGCCGTCCTGGCGGTAGACGACGGCCTCGACCCGGCCCCTGGCGTCGAGCTCGATGCCGTGCACGAACGCCTCGGCGCGGATCTCCGCACCGAACGCGACGGCGGCGGGCAGGTAGGTGGTGTCCATCGACACCTTCGCCCCGTTCCGGCAGCCCTGGTGGCAGGAACCGCAGGACACGCAGGCCTGGCGGAGCCCGTGGTGCTCCTGGTGCCGGTCCTCGGTGGTGAGGCCGACGGGGGCGTCCGTGGCGGTGATGCCCACGGCGGCGGCACCCCGGATCATCATGTCCGACGAGGCGTTCCGCGGCGGCGGGCCCATGCGGTAGCGGCGCTCCGGGTCCCACGGGTAGTGCGCGGGTCCGGCGACGCCGACGTCGTGCTCGGCCTGCTCGATCCAGCGGGTGAGCTCGGCGTGGTCGATCGGCCAGTCCTCGCCCTGCCCGGAGTCGGTGCGCAGCCGGATGTCGTGCTGGTTCGGCCGCGGTGTGAACGCGCCCCAGTGCAGGGTCGAGCCGCCGACGCCGGTGCCGCTGTTGTTCGGGCCGAAGGCGGTCGGGGCGCTGCCGCCGCTGATCCGCTCGTCCATCCAGTTGATGTCCCCGGGGGCCTCGACCTCGTCGGGGGTGTACTGCTCCGGGTCGGTGTTCGGGCCGGCTTCGAGCGCGACGACGCTGAGGCCTCGGCGGGCGAGGGTCGCGAGCAGCGGTGCGCCGCCCGCGCCGGTCCCGACGACGACGACGTCGACGACCTCGTCCTCGCTGTGGTGGCGCTGGTGGTCGAGTCTCATCGTCCGGCTCCCGTCGGTTCCCATGCTTCGCGCTCGCCGGCTCCGAGGAGCAGGAAGCCCTGTTTGCGCAGCCCGTCGCCGCCGTTGGCGAAGCCGTCGTAGTCCACCGCGGCCATCGTCGCCGGGTGCGCCATCCACTGCTTGGCGAGGTCGACGCTGGCGTCCTCGAGCCAGGCTCGCAGCTGCGAACCGTCGAGCGGACCCGTCGTCGGTGTGTACTCGCCCGCGGTGACCGCGTCGAGCACCCCGGCGAGGTGCTCGTCGCCCTGCGCGGCGTCGGCCTCGAGTGCGTCGAGTCCGGCTCGGTAGGCCTCGACGTCGGCGGGGAGACCGTCCGGTCGCCAGCCGTCGCCGAGTTCGTCGGCGAGCTGGTCGTCGACGCGGAGCGCGAGGTCGAGGTGGCGGTCGCCCGGCTGCGGGACGACGACGCGGGCCACGGCGCGCAACGTGTCGAGCTGCTCGCGGGTGAGGGCACGCGGGTCGCGATCCGGGGCGTCGGGGAGCGCTCGGACGGCGAGGATGCCGCGGGTCCGTGCGCTCACGCGGGGGGAGGCGATGACGCGGGCGGTCTCGGCGGGGACGAGCGGACCGTGGTCGACCCGACGGTGCCAGAAGTCGCGGATGCGGTCGGCGACGGCGTCGGGCTGCTCCCACGGCAGCAGGTGCGCGGCGTCCGGCACCGCGTCGAACTCGCCCGCGGTCCAGTGCGGCAGGTTCAGCGTCCGCTGGGCCTCGGGGCCGAGGTCGCCGTCCTCGGCGCCGGCCAGCACCAGGGCGGGGACCGGGTTCGGCGGGAAGACGGTCGACCAGTCCTCGCGGCTGCCGCGGACGAGCCAGTCGGTCCAGGCCTGCGGGACGGCGCGTTCGACGTCGTGCACGGCGATGGCGTGCGGCTCCGGGTCGAGGCGGGACGCGGTGTTGGCGTCGACGAACGCATCCGCCTCGTCGGGGCCGATCTCGCCGTCCGACGCCCAGTCGAGCATGGTCTGCCGGCGCTCGTCGTCCATCGGCTCGGGGGAGAGCGGCGACGCGGCGAGCAGCACCACGGCGCGCAGGCCGAACAGGCCGTTGCTGCCGTCGACGGTGCGCGAGGCGACGACGGACGCCACCTTCCCGCCCATCGAGTGCCCGATCAGCGCCCAGTCGGTGGCACCGCTCCGGCCGATCGCACGTTCGACGAGCACGACCATCTCCTCGACGGTGGTGCCGGTCGCGGCCGTGCTGGTACCGAACCCGGGCAGGTCGATCCCGACCAGGTCGAGCGTCCCGGCGAGGCGGGACCGCAGCCCGACGAACTCCTCGGAACTCGATCCGAGGGCGTGCAGGCAGAACACGGTGGTGGGCATCCTTCGTTCCTACGTGCCGCGGCGCCGGCGCTCCCAGCGGGGTGTACCCCGTGCGGCATTGTTTCGAGCATGCGACGATCTGCCGTCGGGCGGGGCCTTCCACAAGGTGCGGCGATAGGTTCGGCCCATGAGTGCAGAGCTGACGCTCGGCGCCGAGGAAGAACTGCACCTCATCGACCTCGATTCCGGACGACTTTCCGCGAAGGCCCCGCGCCTTCTGCCCAAACTGCCCGCCGACCGGTTCGGCGCTGAACTCCAGCGCACGACCATCGAGACGAACACCCCCGTGGTGCGCACCCTCGACGACCTGAGACGGGTGATCGTCGACCTGCGCAGCGAGCTGAGCGCCGCCATCGCCCCCGCCGGGGTCACGATCGCCGCTGCCGGCACCGCGCCGCGGTCGGAGTACGCCGACTTCGAGCTGACCTCCGGTGGGCGGTACGGCCGCATGCAGGAGCAGTACCGGATGCTCGTCGACGAACAGCTCATCTGCGGCCTGCAGGTGCACGTCGGTGTGAGCGACCGCGACCTGGCGGTGCAGATCGCCCAGCGGGTGGCCCCGGTGCTGCCGGTGCTGCTGGCGCTCAGTGCGTCGAGTCCGTTCTGGAACGGGCAGGACACCGGGTACTCGTCGTTCCGCAGCATCATCTGGCAGCGCTGGCCCTCGGCGGGCAGCTTCGGGCGTGTCAAGGACGCCGCCGAGTACGACGCGATGCTCGACGACCTCATCGCGTCCGGGGTGATCGCCGACAAGAAGATGGCGTACTTCGACGTGCGGCCGTCCTCGCACGCCCCGACGCTCGAGCTCCGGGTGTGCGACGCGACGCCGATCGTGGACGACGCCGTGCTCATCGCCGGGTTGTTCCGCGCCGCCGTCCGCAAGGCCGAGAAGGCGGTCGAGTCCGGAGCCGAGTGGCGACCGCGCAGCGAGCCCCTGCACCGGGCGGCGATGTGGCAGGCCGCCCGAGGTGGCCTGACCGGCGAACTGCTCGGGCTCGGGCAGCACCCGGAGCGGCTGCCCGCCGAGACCGCCGTCCGCCAGCTCGTCTCACGGCTCCGTCCGGAGCTCGAGGAGCTCGGCGACTGGGGCACGGTGGCGGAGCTCGTCGAGGACACCCTCGCCCGCGGGAACTCCACGGACCGGCAGCGCACCGCGTACGCCGAGCGCGGCGAGCTCGACGACGTCGTGGCCTCGGTCGTCGAGGACACCGCCGGGACGCCCTCCGGCCGCACCGAGCACCCGACCGTGACGCTGCCGTCGTACCGCGTCCGCGCCGGTGACGAGGCCGTCGGCCCGGGAGCCCGGCCCCGCCCCGCGTTCCGCGACCTCGCGGTGTTCTTCCGCGGGTGGGACGCCGAGACCACCATCGAACGCTGCGCCGCCCGCGACACCTGGACCCGCGAGCACGAGGTCGGCTTCGTGGTCGACGGCGGCGTCCAGGCGTTCGGCTGCGACCTCGTCCCGCGGACCGTCAGCGCCTACGAGTGGAGCCAGCTCGCCGCCGGCCTCGGGCAGCGCGCCCGCGCGATCGAGCTGTTCCTCCGGGACGCGTACGGTCCCCGGCGGATCGTGGCGGACGGCGCGATGGACGAGCGCCAGTTCGTCGGGGCCAACGGGTGGGACCCGGCGGCCGCCCGGCTGCCGCAGGACGCCGTGCGTGCGCCCGTGATGGGGTTCGACCTGGTCCGGAACGAGTTCGGCGGGTGGCGCGTGCTCGAGGACAACGTCCGGTCGCCCTCCGGCGTCGCGTACGGCATCGCGCTCCGCGAGCTGATGGACGAGGTGGTGCCGGACGCCCCACGGCCGGAGCACCTGCTCGACCCGCACGGTGTGGTCGACCGCCTCCGCGACACGCTCCGCACGAACGCGACCGCTGTGACCGGCGAACCGGACCCGGTGATCGCGCTGATCAGCGACGGCCCCGCCGCCGGCGCGTGGTTCGAGCACCGCAGGCTGGCCGACGGGGCCGGGTTGCGCCTCCTGGCCGGCTCGGACCTGGACGTCCGCGACGGACACGTCGTCGAGGCGCGGACGGGTGACGTGCTGCACGGGCTGTACCTGCGCATCGACCGCGACGTCAGCGCGCTCGCGGCGGAGCACGCACCGGACCTCGGTGCGCGCATCCTCGACGTCGCCGAGGTCGGCGGTGTGCACCTGGCCAACGCGCCGGGCAACGCGCTCGTCGACGACAAGGCGATGTACGTCACCGTGCCGGACCTCATCTGGTACTACCTCGACGAGAAGCCGCTGCTCGACTCGGTCCCGACGTACCGGACCAGCATCGAGGGCGAACGGCTCTCCGTGCTCGACCGCGTCGGCGAGCTCGTGACGAAGCCCGTCGACGGCGAGGGCGGTCGGGACGTCCTGATCGGTCCGAGCGCGAGCGCTCCCGAGGTCGCCGAGCGGCGCCGGGCGATCGCCGCGGAGCCCGACCGCTGGGTCGGGCAGGAGGTCGTGCAGCTGTCGTCGCACCCGACCATCGGCCCGGCCGGCCTCGACCCCCGGCACGTCGACCTGCGTGCCTTCGTCTACGTCACGGGCACGGGGCCGGACGACACCCACCTCGCCGACGTCGCGCTCACGCGGGTCGCGCCGGAGGGGAGCATGGTCGTGAACTCCTCGCGCGGCGGCGGCGCCAAGGACACCTGGATCACCGGAACGGCAGGGGACAGCTGATGTGCGGACTCGCGGGAGAACTCCGGTTCGACGGGACGGCACCGGACGTTGCGGCCGTGGCGCGGATGACGGGCTGCCTCGTGCACCGCGGCCCCGACGGCGACGGGCTGTGGGCGCGCGGACCGGTCGCGCTCGGGCACCGACGGCTGTCGATCGTCGACCTGTCCACCGCGGGCGCGCAGCCGATGGTGCACCCCCGTGCCGGACTGACCATCGCCTACAACGGCATGGTCTACAACTACCGACAGCTCCGCGACGAGCTGCGCGGCCGTGGCCACGAGTTCTTCTCGACCTCGGACACCGAGGTCATCCTCGCCGCCTACGCCGAGTGGGGCACCCGGTTCGTCGACCACCTGGTCGGGATGTTCGCGATCGCCATCTGGGAGCACGCCAGCGGCCGGCTCGTCCTCGCCCGCGATCGGCTCGGCATCAAGCCGCTCTACGTCGCCGAGGTCCCCGGCGGGGTGCGGTTCGCGAGCTCCCTGCCCGCTGTCCTGGCCGGTGGTGGCGTCGACACGAGCATCGACCCGGTCGCCTTCGCGTCGTACATGACCTTCCACTCGATCGTCCCGGCGCCCCGCACGATCCTGTCCGGCGTCGGCAAGCTGCCGCCCGCGACCGTCCGGGTCATCGAGCGCGACGGGACCTCCCGCGACGAGACGTACTGGGAGCCCCGCTTCGAGCGCGACCCGGACAAGGCCGACTGGAACGACCAGGACTGGCAGGAGGCCTTCACCGCGAAGCTCCGCACCGCGGTCGAGCGCCGCATGGTCGCCGACGTCCCGGTCGGCGTGCTGCTCTCGGGCGGGATCGACTCCTCGCTGGTCGTGGCACTGCTCGCCGAGGCCGGGCAGCAGGACCTCGCCACGTTCAGCATCGGCTTCGAGTCGGCCGGTGGCGAGTCCGGCGACGAGTTCGAGTACTCCGACGAGGTCGCGCGCCACTTCGGCACCGACCACCACCGCATCCGCATCCCCTCGTCGCGCCTGCTCGACGGCATCGACGGCGCGATCGGCGCGATGAGCGAGCCGATGGTCAGTCACGACTGCGTCGCCTTCTACCTGCTCTCGCAAGAGGTGTCGCAGCACGTCAAGGTCGTGCAGTCCGGGCAGGGTGCGGACGAGGTGCTCGGCGGCTACAGCTGGTACCCGCCGCTCGCCTCCGTCCCGCGGGACCAGGCCGCGGAGGTCTACCGCTCGGTGTTCATGGACCGCCGGTGGCCGGCACTCCAACCCCTGCTCGGGGAGCGCTGGCGGAGCGACGACGACACGCCCTCGGCGTTCGTGGACGCCGCGTTCGCCGTGCCGGGCGCCGAGACCAGCGTCGACGCCGCGCTCCGCAGCGACACGATGACGATGCTCGTCGACGACCCGGTGAAGCGCGTCGACAACATGACGATGGCGTGGGGACTCGAGGCCCGCGTGCCGTTCCTCGACCACGAGTTCGTCGAGTTCGCCGGCGCGATCCCACCCGAGCTCAAGCTCGCGGACGGCGGCAAGGGCGTCATGAAGCGCGCGGCCCGCGGCATCGTCCCCGACGCCGTCATCGACCGGACGAAGGGGTACTTCCCGGTGCCGGCGATCCGGCAGCTCGAGGGTCCGTACCTCGAGCGCGTCCGGCAGGCGCTGCACGCCCCGGAGGCGCGGGAGCGCGGGCTCTTCGATCCGGGTACGGTCGAGCGGATGCTCCAGGACCCGAACAGCACGCGGACCGAGATCGGCGCGAACGCGCTCTGGCAGCTCGGCCTGATCGAGATGTGGCTGCAGCAGCAGGGGGTGCGGTGAGCGGGCCCGCCGTGCGGCCAGGAGGCGCGACCCACCTCGAGCCGTCGGCACGCGCCCGGCAGGCGGCCGACCTGGGCGAGCGCCTCGTCGCGGCCTGGGGATCGTGGGGGCCCACCATGACGCGGAACGCCCGCCGCGTCGCGTTCGTGAGCGACCGGCACGGCACCCCCGAGGTCTTCGTGCAGGACGTCGTCGTCGGCGACGGAGCACCCGAGCCCGTGCGGATCCGGCTGTCCGACGACCCCGTGATCCGGGTGACGTGGTCCTCCGACGGGGAGTGGCTCGCCGTGGCCATCGCGACCGACGGCGGCGTGAAGCAGCAGGTCTGGGTGGTCCGACCCGACGGCACCGACGCCGCGCAGATCGCCGGGTCGCGGTACCAGCACGCCGAGCTCGGTCCGTGGAGCCGCAGCGGCCACCGGGTCGTCATCACCCTGCCGTCCACCGAGGCCGACCAGCCCGCCCGCTCCTACCTCGTCGACCCCGTCTCCGGCGACCGCGACGACCTCGCGGTGGGGGAGCTCATCCACATCCTCGACCTCAGCGTCGAGGAGCGCCTCGTCGTGCTCCGGGACGGGCAGCGTGGCCACGAGTTCGTCGTGGTCGTCGACCGGCTCACCGACGAGAGCCACGCGCTGCTCGCCGACTCGCCGGACGGCTCGGCGGAGATCGCCTTCCTCCGACCGGCACCCGCCAGCGAGACCAGTCCGCTCGTCGCCTACGTCGCCACCGAGGCCGGGCTGCCCCGCCGCGGGCTCGTCGCCCAGCCGGTCGGCCCGCACGGCTGGCGCGGCGCACCCCGGCGGATCACCGAGCGCGACGACGCCGAACTGGAGTACCTCGACGCCGACGACGCCGGCCGAACCCTGCTGCTCGTCTGGAACGTCGACGGCCGGAGCGAACTCGACCTCATCAACACGCACGACGCCTCGCGGACGCCCGTGCCGGACCTGCCCGGGTACGTCGTCACCGACCCGGTCCTCAGCCGCGACGGGCGCAGCGTGCTGCTCGCCGTCGAGGGACCCCTGCGGCCGCGGGAGCTCTGGCGCCTCGACACGAACGCGCTGACGTGGAGCCGGGTCACCGGCGTCCCCGGGCTGCCGGAGGTGCCGCTGGTCGAGCCGACGCTCGAGCGCTTCGCGGCGCGCGACGGACTGGAGATCACCGGCTGGCTGTACCGGGCGGTGGAGCCGGCCACGTCGTCGACCGGTGGTGGTCCCGACGTCGGTGCCGTGCCTCCCGAGCCGCGCGCAGCGCTCGTCCACCTGCACGGCGGACCGGAGTCGCAGGAGCGACCCACCTTCTCCCCGCAGCACCAGGCGCTCGCCGCCGCCGGCATCACGGTGTTCGCGCCGAACATCCGCGGGTCCAGCGGGTACGGACGCGACTTCGTGCACGCGGACGACCTCGGGCTGCGCTGGAACGCGCTCGCCGACGTCGTGGACTGCGCGCGGTTCCTCGTGTCGAACGGGTACGCGGATCGCTCCCGGGTCGCCGTCGAGGGCCGCTCGTACGGCGGGTACGCCACCCTCGCGTCACTGGCCTTCACCCCTGACGTCTTCGCGGCCGGGGTCGCCGTCTGCGGGATGAGCGACTTCGCGACGTTCTACCGGGACACCGAGCCGTGGATCGCCTCGGCGGCCGCGACGAAGTACGGCCACCCCGTGGACGACGCCGCGCTGCTCGACTCGCTGTCGCCGATGCGGGCGATCGACGACGTCACCGCGCCGCTGCTCGTCGTGCACGGCGAGCTCGACACGAACGTGCCGATCGGTGAGGCGCACCAGGTGGTCGAGGCGCTCACGGCGAGGTCGCACGACGTGGAGTACCTCGAGCTCGCGGGCGAGGGGCACGAGTACCGCCGGGCCACGTCGCGCGCGGAGCTCGTGCGGCGGATGGTGGCGTTCGTGGCGGCGCGGCTGGCGTAGCGCCTGCCGCTGCTCGCTGGCCGCTGGCCGCTGGCCCCCGGGCGCCGTGTCACGCGGTGCAACGATGTGCGGTCGGTGTCCGCGGCGTCGCAGGATGGACCCATGACGACCGATGCCCCGACGACCGACCTGACCCGACCCGGAGCGGTCGTCCTGACCACCGCGACGGACGTCGAGGGCGTCGTCGACCACGCCCGCAACACCTACGCCGCCGCCGTCGTCGCGGACACGGCCGGCTGGGAGGACGGGGACCGGCGCCGCCTCGAGGACCTCGGCTTCCGCGGCGGCGACCCCCGCGGCGCGGCGGTGCGGACGCTCGACCTCACGATCGCCGACGACGGCACCCCGACCCGGCTGCTCGACAACCCCGCGCTCGCGTCCCTGAACGGCGAGCACGCCCGGTTCGCCGAGCGTCGCGGCGACATCGCGCGGTACCTGCCCGACGTGTCGGTCTGGACCGGGATCCCGGAGCGACCGACGGCCGCGGACTGGGACGACGTGCGCGCGCTGCTCGGACCCGGTGCGGTCTTCGGCGTCGGTGCGTCCGCCGTCCTCCCCGAGGGCTGGCACGCCGTCGAGGGTTCCGGGGGCGTGCAGCTCACCGGCGAGGACATCGAGGGCGCTCCGGACCCCGAGGCCGTCGAGCTCACCCCGGACGACGTCCCCGAGATCGTCGAGCTCATCGCCCGCACGAAGCCCGGGCCGTTCCTGCCCCGCACGATCGAGCTCGGCCGGTACGTCGGCGTCCGGCGCGAGGGCCGCCTCATCGCCATGGCCGGGGAGCGCCTGCACCCGCCGGGCTGGACCGAGATCAGCGCGGTGTGCACGGACGCCGACTTCCGCGGGCAGGGGCTCGGACGGCGCCTCGTGCTCGACGTCGCGCACGGCATCCGCGCGCGGGGCGAGACGCCGCTCATGCACGCCGCCGCCGGCAACACCGGGGCGATCGGGCTGTACCAGCACCTCGGGTTCCGGTTGCGGGAGCGGGGTGCGCCGCGGTTCGTGCAGGTGCCCTGAGCACAGTCTCGGTGCGTGTGCACGGCCAGTTCGGGGGGTTGACCGCGCCGTCCGGGGGTCCGCACACTGACTGCGCCCGGCAAGGGGCTGCCGGTACAGGGGACCAGGAGGGTCGACAACGTGCGGATGTCCACCGTGACCGCAGGGGCGGTCGTGCTCGGGATCGCGCTCGCCGCGGTCGTCACCACGTCGGTCGGCGTCCCGCACGCCGATGCCGCACCGTCCTGCCGCGGGGACCGGATCACCGTCGCCGCGCTGTCGTCGGGGTGTGCCGTCTCGTCCGGCACGGTCGTGCTGCCGGACGGTCGGCAGTTCCGGGTGCCGCCGGTCGGGACGACGGTCTCCGCGATGCCGGTCGGCGCAGCGGGCAGCACCGATGACGGGGACGTGTCGGTGACGAACACCGGCCGCTCAGGCGTCGCGGTCCTCGTGCACGACCAGTGGTCCGGGGCGCCGGCAGCCATCCGCCAGGAGCGTGCCGCCCTCGCGCACCGGACGCTCCCGGGCGGTTCCGGACTCCGGGCCACGGGCGGAGCGGCATCGTCGACGGCGGCCACGGGCGGGACGTCCAGCTGCTCCGCGACGGCGTACACGAAGCTCGGCTTCCGCTGGGCCAACACCGTCGAGTGGAGTTACAACCCGAACAACCAGAAGGTGTCCGGCGCAGCAGCCATCGGCGCCGGTGCCGACGCCTGGACCGGGACCACGTCGGCGTGCGGCCGGACGGTGAAGTCGACGGCGGACGACACGCCCCTCGGCAGCCGGAAGCGGGCGATGGGCGTCACCGCGACCGGTGGCTGCGGCGCGTCCGACGGCTCGAACATGGTCGGGTGGGGATCGCTGCGCTCCGGGACCCTCGCGGTGACCTGCGTCTGGTCGCGATCGGGCGTCGCGGTCGAGGCCGACCAGCGGTACTCGACGTCGGTCGACTGGTCCGCCGCGTCGACCTGCTCGGGGAAGCGCTTCGACCTGCGCGGGGTCGCCACGCACGAATGGGGGCACGCGTACGGCCTCGGGCACACCGCGGCGACGAGCGGCCTCGTGATGAAGCCCGCGTCGACGACGTGCGAGACCGGCCAGCGGACCCTCGGCCTCGGCGACCTGATCGGCATCGACGCGCTCTACTGATCCGGACCGGGGCGAGGCGCCCGTGATCCTGGATTCTCTAGGATCGATGCATGTCGACCACGATGCCGGGCTTCGGGACCGAGCGCATCACCCAGCTCGGGCTGCGCGACCGCGTCTACGACCGGGTGCTCGAGGTCCTGATGGGGCACGACGTCGAACCGGGCATGCGCCTGTCGATCGACGGACTGGCCCGCTCCCTCGGGGTCTCGCCGACTCCGGTGCGCGAGGCGCTCGTGCAGCTCGAACGCACCGGGCTCGTCACGCGTGAGGCCAACAAGGGGTACCGGGTGTCCCCGCCGCTCGCCGGCGACCAGCTCGAGGCCCTCTTCGACGCCCGGCTCATCGTGGAGTCGGGGGCCGTCGAACTGGCTGCGCGCGGCGACGTCCCCGCCCTGCGGTCACGGTTGGCGACGGCGCTCGCCGAGCAGGCGGCCGTGGCCGAGGAGATCGCCGCGATCGGTGCGGGTGCGGCGTCCGAGGAGCTGATGGCGCGGTTCTTCCGGGCCGACTGGCAGTTCCACCAGGTCGTCTTCGACGCGACGCGGAACCCGTTCCTCGAGGAGATGTCCGAGATCATCACGACCCGCGTCCACCGGATGCGGCAGATCGTCGAGGGTGGTGGCGACGACACCGACCGTGCCGTGCAGGAGCACCGCGCCGTCCTCGACGCACTGGCAGAGGACCCCGCATCGGCGGTCGCGGCGATGCGGCACCACATCGATGCCGTGCGGCTCCGGTCGCGAGCGGACGCGTCGCACACCGCCTGATCCGGCCCGGGCGGACGCCCGTCCCGAGGTTCGGGTCAACGGGACGGGCGTCCTGATCCTCCGTGCCCGCCCTCCTTCGGAGCCCCCCGGACGAGGGGTTTGGTCCGATCGGTTGCGAATCTCCGACGACGGAGTATCTTTCCTATAGGAAAGAGGTTCGACGACGAACCCCGACATGCGAAGGAGCATCCCGTGAGCACACCGCAGGACTGGGTCGACCAAGACTGGGACTCCAGCAGCTGGACGGCCGACACCTGGCCGATCGCGACGTGTCTGCACGGGTTCCCGCAGGTGACGCGGGACGGCGTTGCCTTCCACGACGCGGACCCGGCCGTGTGGGACGACGTGTTCGCGCAGATCGAGGCCGTCGGGTTCTCGCTCGCCGAACTCGCCGACAGCCACATCCGGCCCGCCGACCTCGAACGGTCCCGCCGCGACGAGCTGTTCGCGATCGCGACGGCTCACGGTGTCGGCATCCCGTCGGTGCACCTGCAGCGCAAGAGCGTCGTCCAGCCCGGGCACGAGGAGGACAACCTCGCCTACGCCCACCGCACGATCGACGCGGCGGCCGAGTGGGGCATGCAGGTGTTCTCGACGGGGCTCCACCAGCCGTTCAACGAGGCCCAGCGGAAGGCGCTCTGGTTCTGGACCGCGCAGGGCCCGAAGGACCCGGACGACGCGGAGGTCCGTGCCGCTGCCGTGTCCCGTCTGCGTGAGCTCGGCGAGCACGCCGCGAGCGTCGGACTCCCGATGGCGCTGGAGCTGTACGAGGACACGTACCTCGGGACCGCGGACAGCGCCGTCCGACTCGTCGAGGAGATCGGCCTCGACAACGTCGGGCTGAACGCCGACGTCGCGAACCTCATCCGCCTGCACCGTCCGGTCGAGGACTGGAAGGAGCTGTTCGCGAAGACCCTGCCGTACACGAACTACCTCCACGTGAAGAACTACACGCGGGACGAGGCCGGCGACGGCAGCTGGGCGACGAGCGCGCCGAGCACCATGGAGGCCGGACTCATCAACTACCGCCAGGTCCTGCGCGACGCGGTCGCCGACGGCTTCCGCGGGATCGTCATGACCGAGCAGTACGGCGGGGACAGCCTCGGCGTCTGCGCCACCAACCAGCAGTACATCCGTTCCGTCCTCGCCACCTCGGTGGTCGGGGCGACGAAGCAAGGAGTCACCCGATGAGCACCCTCGACATCGCCGTCGTCGGATCCGGCTACATGGGCGGCGGGATCGCCCAGGTCCTCGCCCTCGCCGGTCACACCGTCCGGATCGCCGACGTCTCGGCGGAGATCGCCGCGTCCAACCGCGCCCGGCTCATCACCGAGACGGAGCAGTTCGTCGCGGACGGGCTGTTCCCCGCTGATGCCGTGTCGCGGGTGGAGGCCCACCTCAGCGCCGCCGCCTCGATCGAGGAAGCGGTCGCCTCGGCCGACTTCATCGAGGAGGCCGTCCCCGAGAAGCTCGAGATCAAGCACGCGACGCTCCGGCGCATCAGCGAGGCCGCCCGCCCGGACGCCGTCATCGGCTCGAACACGTCGACGATCCTCATCGAGTCGCTGGCCGAGGCCGTCGTGGGTCCGGAGCGGTTCCTCGGCGTGCACTTCTCGAACCCGGCGCCGTTCATCCCCGGCGTCGAGCTCATCCCGCACCCGACGACGAACGAGCACGCGATCACGGTCGGCGAGGCCGTCGTCGCGGCCACGGGCAAGCAGTCCGCGCGGGTGAAGGACTCGACCGGGTTCGTGCTGAACCGCCTGCAGTACGCGCTCTTCGAGGAAGCCACGAAGATCGCCGACGAGGGCATCGCGACCCCCGACGACATCGACACCATCGTGCGGACCACGTTCGGCTTCCGCCTGCCGTTCTTCGGCCCGTTCGCGATCGCCGACATGGCCGGACTCGACGTGTACGCGTTCTGCTTCGAGTCGCTGCAGACCCGCTGGCCCGAGCGCTTCGCGACCCCGCCGTCCCTGCAGCAGCACGTCGACGCGGGCGAGCTCGGCACGAAGTCGGGCGCCGGGTACCTCGAGGTGCCCGCCGACCGCACGCCGGAACTCGTCGCCTACCGCAACAAGGCCTACGTCGCGATGCAGAAGCTCCTCGACGAGCTCGGCCCGGCCCCGATCCACTGAGGCGGAACACCATGGACAACGAACAGCAGCACCGCACCGCCGTCCTGACCGGGGCCGCATCGCCCCGGGGGATCGGCCGCGCCACCGCCCACCACCTCGCCGAGGCCGGGTGGGACATCGGCATCATCGACCTCGACCAGGACGCCAGCGCGGCGGTCGCCACCGAGATCCGCGAGCAGCACGGCGTCCGGGCCGTCGGGGTGGGCGCGAACGTCGCCGACGAGACCGCCGTCCGGGCCGCCTTCGACACGATCGAGGCCGAGCTCCACCCGATCGTCGCCCTGGTCAACCTCGCCGGGGTGTCCTCGGCGCACGCGTACCTCGACCTCCCGGAGGGGGAGTGGCACCGCGTGCTGTCGATCAACCTCGACGGCGTGCACTTCGCGAGCCTGCGGGCGGCGGAGTCGATGGTGCGGAACGGCTACGGCCGCATCGTGAACCTGTCGTCGGTCTCCGCCCAGCGCGGCGGCGGCACCTTCAGCAAGACCCCGTACACGGTCGCGAAGGCCGGCGTGATCGGTCTGACCCGCGGCCTCGCCCGCGAGCTCGGGCCGCAGGGCGTCACCGTCAACGCGATCGCCCCCGGGCCGATCGACACCGACATCATGGGCGGCACCCTGACCGAGGAGCGCAAGACCGCGATGGCCTCCGACGGCGTGCTGCCGCGGATCGGCACCCCGAGGGACATCGCCGCCGCGATCGCCTACCTCATCAGCGAGGACGCCGGGTTCGTCACGGGCCAGACGCTGAACGTCGACGGCGGCCTGTACATGCACTGACGGGTCCACCGTCCCCTCCCAACCCACCGCACCGTCCCCTCCCAACCACCGCACCGTGCTCGCAAAGGAGCGAACCCGTGTCACTTCCCCCTGCCCCCGCGCTCGGGTCCACGCACGACCCGGCGCTGAAGTCGGCGATCGGCAAGGCGACGAAGCACCTCATGCCGATGCTCGTCATCCTGTACTTCGTCGCGTTCCTCGACCGCACCAACGTCGGGTTCGCCGAGGAGGCGCTCAGCGTCGACCGCGGCATCTCCGACGCCGCCTTCGCGCTCGGCGCCGGCATCTTCTTCATCGGCTACGCGATCTTCGAGATCCCGTCCAACCTGCTGCTCAAGCGCCTGGGTGCACGCTTCTGGCTCGCCCGCATCGCGATCACGTGGGGCATCGTCGCCGCGCTGTTCTCGTTCACGACGAACGACACGATGTTCATCATCCTGCGGTTCATCCTCGGCGTGACCGAGGCCGGGCTCTTCCCCGGCGTGATCATGTACCTGTCCGAGTGGTTCCCGAACAAGGTCCGCGTGCGGATGTTCGCGATCTTCTACCTGGCGCAGCCGTTCTCGCAGATGATCGGCGCACCGCTGTCCGGCGGACTGATCAGCTTCGGCGACCAGGCCACCCCGTTCCACGGCTGGCAGGTCATGTTCGCGGGTGAGGGACTCCTCGCGGTCCTGGCCGGCATCGCGGCCCTGGTGTTCCTGACGAACAGTCCGCAGCAGGCGAAGTGGCTCGAGCCGGGGGAGAAGGACTCGCTCACGGCAGCGATGGCCCGCGAGGACACCGCCCGCAGCGAGGACGGCCCGACGGGCATCTGGAAGGCGTTGGCCAGCGGTCGCGTCTGGTACTTCACGATCATCTACTTCTGCCTGCAGGTCGCCGTGTACGGCACGACGTTCTACCTGCCGCAGCAGGTCTCGTCGCTGCTCGGCCAGGACGTCGGCTGGCAGGTCGGGCTGGTCGCGGCGATCCCGTGGCTCGTCGGGCTCGTCGCCTGCTACCTCGTCGGTTCGCGGGCGGACACCGTCGGGCGTCGTCGACGCTGGGGCACCTGGTTCTACATCACCACCGGCCTGTCGATCCTCGGGTCCGCCTGGGCCGGCGCGAACGGGCAGCCGATCCTCGGCATCCTGTTCATCACGCTGGCGGTCGCGAGCTTCCTCGCAGTGGGACCGATCACGTGGGCGTACCCGACGGCCTTCCTGACCGGGGCCGCAGCGGCCGCGGGCATCGGGCTCATCAACTCGCTCGGCAACCTCGGCGGGTTCGTGGCGCCGATCATGCGCACGGCGATCAACGACGTGGTGCCCACGGACAGCGGAGCGTTCGGCATCGTGTCGCTCGGGGTCCTGGCGTTCGTGGCCGCGGTGATGATCTTCTGCACGAAGTACTTCCGTGGTGCGAAGGCGGACGAGCTGCTCGACACCACGCACGTGCGCACCCAGGGGGATGAGCGATGACCCGGCTCTTCAACGACCCGGCTGACTTCGCCGATGAGTCGACCGACGGGTTCGTCGCCGCGAACGAGCGGTGGGTCCGGAAGGTCCACGGCGGGGTCGCCCGGTCGACCACGTCGCCGGACGGCACGGTCGCGCTCGTGATCGGCGGCGGGTCCGGGCACTACCCGGCGTTCGGCGGGCTCGTCGGGCACGGGCTCGCGGCCGGTGCGGCGATGGGGAACTTGTTCGCCAGCCCGAGCGCCCAGCAGGTCACGTCGGTCGCGAATGCATCCGAGCACGGCGGCGGGGTGCTGCTGAGCTACGGCAACTACGCCGGCGACGTCCTCAACTTCGACGCGGCCGCACGCGCGCTCGAGGCCTCCGGGATCAGCGTCCGCACGGTGCGGGTCACCGACGACGTGGTGAGCGCACCCGCCGACCGCGCGCACGAACGGCGCGGGATCGCGGGGGACCTCTGCGTGTTCAAGGTCGCCGGAGCCGCCGCCGAGCGTGGCGACGACCTCGACACCGTCACGACGATCGCCGAGCGGGCGAACGACCGCACCCGCAGCTTCGGCGTCGCGTTCTCCGGCTGCTCGCTGCCCGGCGCCGAGGAACCCCTGTTCACCGTCCCCGAGGGCCGCATGGCGATCGGCATGGGCATCCACGGCGAACGCGGCATCGACGAGACCGACGTCCCGACCGCCGACGGACTCGCCGCGCTGCTCGTCGACCGGTTGCTCGACGAACTGCCGGCCGGGGTCACCGCCGCCGGCTCCCGCGTCGTCCCGATCCTCAACGGGCTCGGGAGCGTGAAGTACGAGGAACTCTTCGTCGTCTACCGCTCGGTGCAGCGTCGGCTCGTCGACGCGGGCGTCGTCGTCGTCGAGCCCGAGGTCGGGGAGCTCGTCACGAGCTTCGACATGGCCGGCGTCTCACTGACGCTGTTCTGGCTCGACACGGAGCTCGAGGAGCTCTGGGCCGCCCCGGCCGACACCCCCGCGTACCGCAAGGGCGGTGCCGTCCCCGCGGAGCGCGTCGCACCCTCCGTGGTGGCGGCCGACGCGGCACCCGACGAGGTCGGCCCGGCCAGCGAGGACTCCCGGGCCGTCGCCGTCCAGGTCGCCGCCGGCTTCGCCGCGGTCCGCTCGGTCATCGACGAGCACGCCGACGAACTCGGCCGCATCGACGCGGTGGCCGGTGACGGGGACCACGGCATCGGCATGCAGCGGGGATCGCACGCCGCCGCCGAGGCTGCGTCCGACGCCGTCGAGCGTGGAGCCGGCGTGGGCAGCGTGCTGCGGATCGCCGGTGACGCCTGGTCCGACAAGGCCGGTGGCACGTCCGGTGCGATCTGGGGCGCGGCCCTGGAGGCACTGGGTCGCGTGCTCGGGGACGACTCGCGTCCGACGGGTGCGGACGTCGTCGAGGCCGTCGGTGCGGCGACCGAGGCGGTCCTCGCCTTCGGCGCGGTGCCCGGGGACAAGACGATGGTGGACGCGCTCGTCCCGTTCCGCGAGGCCCTCCGTTCGCGGGTCGACGACGGTGCGGCGCTCCCCGATGCCTGGCGTGCGGCGGTGTCCGCCGCGCAGGACGCTGCGCAGGGTACCGCCGAGCTGCTGCCGAGGAAGGGCCGGGCACGGACCCACGCCGAGCACGCCGTCGGCACGGTCGACCCGGGAGCGGTGTCCTTCGCGCTGATCGTGGAGGCCGTCGCGCCGTGATCACCATCGGCGTGTCGCTCAAGACGTACTTCTCGCACGCCCGGACCCTGTCGTGGGCCGCCGAGGTCGCGGACGTCGCCCGGCGGCACCCCGCGATGACGTCCGGTGCCGCGTCGCTCTTCGTGGTGCCGACGTTCCCGGCGCTCGTCCCCGTCCGCCGCATCCTGACCGACGCCGGTGCTCCCGTGCTGCTCGGCGCCCAGGACCTGTCGTGGGCCGACGCGGGGGCGTACACCGGCGAGGTCACCGGTGCGGAGCTGCGCGAGATCGGCGTCGACCTCGTCGAGATCGGCCACGCTGAACGGCGCTCCCTGTTCCACGAGACGGACGACGAGGTCGCGGGGAAGGTGCACGCCGCCTTCCGCAACCACCTGCGGCCGCTGGTCTGCGTCGGGGAGACGAGCCGCGCCTCCCGAGCGGAGACCGTCGCCGAGGTGACCGCGCAGCTCGACCGGGCCGTCTCGACGGCGGTCGCGGACGGACTGGCGGGGCCGCTCGTCGTGGCGTACGAGCCGGTGTGGGCCATCGGCGCCCCGGCACCGGCGCCCGACGAGCACGTCGTGGGGGTGCTCGCGGGGATCGAGGAGCACCTGGCCACGCGGCCGGAACTCGCCGGGTCGGTCGTGATCTACGGCGGCAGTGCCGGGCCGGGGCTGCTCACCCGCGGGCAGGGGCGGATCGGCGGTCTGTTCCTGGGGCGGTTCGCGCACGACCCGGCGGCGATCGCCGCGATCCTCGACGAGGTGGCGGCGCTCGACGTCAGCTGATCTGGTCCTGGACGGGTCGCGGTGCACGCCCGAGCAGCTGGCCGAGCAGCGGGTCGGTCCCGGCGAAGCGGCCCTGTCCCGCTGCCCGGTACATGCCGAGCAGGAAGCCGGCCATGTGTGGGTCCTGGCCGGCGGCGGTCGACCGGGCCAGCCACTCGTCCTCGCCCAGTACCTCGAACCCGATCGTGCGGCCGGAGCGCTCGGACGCGAACTCCGCGAGCTCGCCGAACGTCGGTGCCGTCGGCGCGGTGAGCGTGACGTGGCCGTCGTACGGCTCGTCGGCGAGCAGGATGCGGGCGGCTGCTTCGGCGGCGTCCTCGCGAGCGGTCCACGACACCGGACCGTCGACGGGGACCGAGACCGTGCCCGTCGACTGCCACGGTCCCATCAACCAGGCCGTGCTGTGCGCGTAGAAGCCGTTGCGCAGGCTCGTCCACGGCACCCCGGAGGCGCGGAGCAGGTCCTCGGTCGCGGCGTGGCCGTCGGCCGGGGCGAAGGGCGAGCCGTGGGCTGCGCCCTGGTGGCTCGTGTACAGGATCCGTCCCACCCCGGCGTGCACGGCGGCGTCGATGGCCGCGCGGTGCAGCGCGACGGCGTCGGCGCCCGGGTCGTTCGAGGAGACGAGCAGCAGCTGGTCTGCACCCGAGAAGGCCGCGGGGAGCGAGTCGGGCTCGGCGTAGTCGCCCCGGCGGACCGCGACCCCGCGATCGGTGAAGCGCTGCGCCCGGCTCGGGTCGCGGGTCACCACGGCGAGTGCCGACGGGTCGAGGTGCTCGAGGAGGTGGTCCGCGGTGGCGCCGTTGAGTGCGCCGGTGGCGCCGGTGATGACGATCATGGTTGCTCCGTACCGTTGGTAACCGATTGGTGTGATCGAAGGTAACACACTGCTATCGCTGTTTTGTTATCGTTGTTCCGTGATCGAGCAGGCAACGCAGCGAGACGAGACGCGGGCACGGATCGTCGAGGTCGCCGGTGCGATGCTCCGTGAGCGGGGGGCCGCGGCGGTGACCACGCGCGCCGTCGCCGAGGGTGCCGGGGTGCAGGCACCGACGATCTACCGACTGTTCGGCGACAAGGACGGCCTGCTCGAGGCCGTCGCGGAACACGCGATGTCCACCTTCGCCGCGGTCAAGGCCGAGGCGGTCCGGGCTGCACGGGACGAGCGCACCGATCCCGTCGATGACCTCCGGCACGGGTGGTCGATGACGATCGGCTTCGGTCTCGCGAACCCCGACCTCTTCGTGCTGCTCAGCGACCCCGAGCGAGGACGTCGCTCGGCGGCGGCACGCGCCGGGACCGCACTGCTCGCCGAGCGCATCCGGCGCGTCGCCGAAGCCGGACGGCTCGCCGTCCCGGAACGTCTGGCGGTCGACCTCGTGCACGCGGCCGGGACGGGGGCGGTGCTGGCGATGCTGTCGACACCGGCGGACGAGCGCGATCCGAGCCTGGCGGACGAGGCGTTCGCGGCGGTGTCGGGGAGGATCCTCGTGGCGGGCCCGCCGGAGCCGTCGGGTTCGCCGACTGCGGACGCTGTGACGACTGCCGCGATCACGCTGCGGGCGGTCGCGTCGGACCTCGACGTGCTGTCGGTCGCCGAGCGCGCAGTGCTCGCCGAGTGGCTCGACCGGGTGGCCGGCCAGCGCTAGTTCGACGCCCGGCGCGTCAAGCGTCGCGAGCGCCCGCCAGCCCGTGGTCGTGCGCGTAGACCACGAGCTGTACCCGGTCCCGCAGCGCGAGCTTCCCGAGGATGCTCGAGATCTGCGTCTTCACCGTGGACTCCGTGACGAACTCCTTCGCCGCGATCTCCGCGTTCGACAACCCGCGCGAGGCCCAGCCGAACACGATGCGCTCCCGGTCCGTCAGCGACTGGAACGCCTCGGGCTGCGGAGCCGGCGCGTGCTCGACGTCGGCGCCGAACAGCTGGGAGAGGTCGTTCGGCGCGATCACCGAGCTCCCCTCGTGCACCGCCCGGACGGCCGCGAACAGGAACGGCGGCGTGGTGTCCTTCAGCAGGAACCCGCTCGCGCCGAGGCGGATCGCGGTGGCGGCAGCGGGGTCGAGGCCGAACGTCGTCAGCACGACCACGCGGGGGAGCGGCCCCTCGACCGCACCGGAGAACAGCTGCCGGACGGTCTCGACCCCGTCCATGCCGGACATCCGCATGTCGAGGAGCATCACGTCCGGTCGCAGCTCGGGGATGCGCGCCAGGGCCTCGGCGCCGTCGGACGCCTCGCCGACGACGACCATGTCGTCCTGGGCGTCGAGCACGACGCGGAGGCCGGCTCGGAACAGTGCCTGGTCGTCGGTGAGCAGGATGCGGATCGGATCGGTCATCGGTTGGTCCCCCCAAGGACGTCGAACGGGATGCGGGCACGTGCGGCGAACACGTCGTCGAGGACGGCGGCGTCGAAGGACCCGCCGAGTGCGGTGAGCCGGGACTGCATGCCGGCGAGGCCACGGCCGGACCCGCGGGTGCTCACCGGCGGGACGGCGACCGGGCCGGTCCCGACGGCGATCGGGCCGGTCCCGACGGTGCCGGCGCCGGGCGCGGCCGTCCCGACGGTGCCGGCGGTCGGGACGAGGTTCTCGACCTCGAGCACCAGGTCGGCCGACCGCCACGTCTCCCGCACCGTGACCGGCATCCCGGGGGCACCGTGTCGGAGCGCGTTCGTGAGCATCTCCTGCAGCACCCGGCGGGCGGCGGTCCCGCTCTCCGGTCCGAGCACCACCGGGACCCCGCGGACGGCCTGGTCGACGTCGACCCCGGCCTCGCGGATGCCCTGCACGATCTCCTCGAGCGACCCCGGGTCGGTCGAGGCGCCGGAGCCGTCGATGTGCCCGAGCACCTGCCGGACCTCGACGAGGGAGCTCCGGGCAGTGCTCGCGATCGTGGCGCTCACCTCGCGGATGCGGGCCTCGTCGGCGAGGAACGGCACCGAGTCGGCCTGCGCGATGATCACGGCGAGGGAGTGGCCGACCACGTCGTGCACGTCGCGGGCGATGTCCGCACGGATCCGCTCGGACTCGGCGACGTCGATGGCCCGGGTGGCGGTGGCCTCGGCCTCGGTGGCGACGGCCTCAGCTCGGGACGCCGCGGCCTCGGCGTCCGCCCGGCGTTCGGACTCGCGGTCCCGCGAACGGAAGGCCCGGACGGCGACCCCGCCCGCCCAGACTCCGAGGAGCGCCGTCACCGGTGCGGCCATCGCCAGGAACGCCTGGTCGCGCGGGCCGTTGATGAGGACGAGGAACCGGAAGCCGGTGAGTGCGAGGTAGAGCGTCGCGCTGATGCCGGCCACGAACGCCAGCAGGCCCGACACGATGACCTCGGTGCGGCTGCCGACGACCGCCGCGGTGCCGATGACCACGAAGATGGCGACGTCCACGAGCGACGGCCGTTCACCGCCGCCGACCTGGACGATGCCGAGGACGACGACCATGAGCATCGCCGCGGACGGCGAGACCCGTCGGAGCGCGATCGCCCCGGCCGCGGCGAGGACCGCGAAGAAGCTCGCGTGTTCGAGCTCGAGGTCGATCGGGAGCAGGAAGACGAACGCCGCGAAGACCGCCCAGGCCACGTCGATGATGATCGAGCGGGTGGCGAGCGGCCGGATGAACGTGCGCCGTTCCGTCACGGCACGATCATCGCACGGGGGCGTCGTCCGCCGGTCACGGGACGGGCGACATCGCGATGAGGGCGGTGGCCGTGACCGTGACGATCGCGGCGCAGACCAGCAGGGTGGCGATCGTGTGCTTCGTCGAGGACTCCATGCTCCGAGCCTCGCCGAGCGGGGCGCGCAGGGCATCGGGCGCACGGGTGAACGCGTTCATCCGCACGGATGAAGGCGTCTGGTCCGTCGCGACGCGACCGGGTGGCGGCCTGGAGGCGCGGGTCGGGCCCGCACCGCGCCTCCTGGCCCGCAGGTGGCACCGATCTGCCGGACCCGCCCGTCGGTCAGATGGTGATCTGGCCCAGCACGCGGTGGGCGATCGAGATCGACTCACCGGACACCACCGACAGCGGCGACGCGAGGAACGCGACGAGGTCCGCGATCTGCTGCGGGCTCGAGTCGCCGGGGCCGCCGGGGCGGACCTCGGTGCTGGGGGTGTCCGTCACCAGCCCCGGATTGACGACGTTCACCGTGACGCCGGAGCCGGCGGCCTCGTCGGCGAGGTTCTTCGCGATGACGCTCACCGCGGTGTTGCGGAGCGACGCGGTGATGTTGCCCGACAGGTAGGCGTTCTGTCCGCTGATCACGACGACGCGTCCGAACCCGGCCTCGCGCTGGGCCGGCAGCACCGCGTTGGCGACGCGGAGGAATCCGAGTGCCTTGCCGTCGATCGCGGTGAGGACCTGCTCGGGGTCGGACTTCTTCGCCGGGTCGAGGGTGCCGGCGCTCGGGGCCGCGGTCACGACGAGCGCGTCGATGCGGCCGTGCTGCTCGAGCACCCGCGCGACTCCGGCGTCGACGGAGGCCTGGTCGGCGGTGTCGATCGCGACGCTGTCGGGGGAGTCGCCGGCGCTCCGGGAGGCCACGACGACGGTCGCCCCCTCGGCCCGGAGTCGATCGGCGACGGCGGCGCCGATGTACCCCTTCCCTCCGACGACGAGCGCGACACGGTTCTGCAGTTCGAGGTCCACGCCGTCACGCTACGCCCGGAACGCCTCGGGCTCGGCACACGTCGTGCACCGAGCCCGAGGCGTCGTCGGTTCGATCAGCTGCGGCGCCCGCTCCCGCCGACCGTCAGGAGGGCGCCGGTGTCGGTCTCGTCCGCACGCGGCGGCTCGAACAGGCCCGAGTACGCCCGGACGGCGCTCCAGCCCGCGATGAGCAGGACGGTGCCGGCGACGGCGGCGACCCACGGCACCACGGCCCACCGGTCCCAGAGCGACGGGACGGCCAGCCACGTCAGGAAGTTCCCCGCGAGGCCGCCCGTCGCCCCGAGCAGGACCGCGGTCCGTCGGTCGAGACTGGACAGCGCGAGCGCGACCGTCACGGCGGCGATCGCGACCAGGGCGTTGACGAGGTCGAACACGGCTGCCGCTCCTACTCCCCGCTGCCGACGGCGAGCTGCTCGCGTCCGCCACCCGTCGTGACGGCGATCTTGCGCGGCTTCGCCGACTCCTTCACGGGGATCGTGACGCTCAGGACGCCGTTGTCGTAGCCCGCCGTGATGCGCTCGGCGTCGAGGCCGTCGCCGAGCGTCAGCTGACGGACGTACGTGCCCGGCTGGCGCTCTCGGGTGAGCCACTGGGAGCCCTCGGGAGCGCCGAGGGTGCGCTCGGCGCGGATGGTCAGGACCGAGCCGTCCACGTCGATGTCGACGGAACCCGGGTCGATGCCGGGCAGGTCGACGTCGAGGACGTAGTGGTCACCTGTGCGGTAGAGGTCCATCGGCATCGAGCGGGGGCCGGCGGTGCCGAGGAGGGAGCCGGCGAGACGGTCCAGCTCGCGGAACGGATCGAAGTTCATCGTCATCGGTGTCAACTCCTTCGTGTCTGGTTGAGTCCCCTCGACTCAACTGCGAGATGTTTTAGCACTCAAGCCTGGCGAGTGCCAAAAGAACGCTCGGAATCCGCTCGGAGTCGGGGATCCCCGGCGACGGTGAATGACAGTGATGTAGTTCGGCTGGGCTGACTGTTCAGTGCGTGAACCGTACAGAACACGAATTGTTCGTTTTGCTGATCGTTCACGTTGTGAAAGACTTCGGGCGTCCGATGGGGACAGCAACGACGACGAGGGGCGGTATCGCAATGCACAGCACGTACACCGGGATGCCGCGACAGGCACGGCTCGGCGGCACCCACACGCGCGTCGGTCTGACCGACCCCGCGATCATCGACGCCTACGTCGAGCGCCGCATCCAGGACCCGTCGCTCCTGTCCGGTCGCTCCGAACCGTCCTACGCCGACTTCTTCTCGGTCCCGGCGGCCTAGGCCCCGCACCCCCGATTCGCACCAGGCAGAGAGCACACCCGACCAGATGCCGTTGACCGTCGTCCGCCGTGAGCACATGCACCTCTACGCCCGGGAACCCCGGTCGCGTGCCGCGAAGGGCGCCGTGGACGCGCTCCTCCGCCTGCAGCACGCCGAGGAACAGCAGCTCGAACAGGCGCGGTCGGAGAGCGGTCTCACCAAGAACGAGTTCCTCGCCGTCCGGTACATGCTCCAGGCGCACCGGGACGGCCGGGCGATGGGGCCCAAGGACCTCGCCGTCATGCTCAACGTCTCGAACGCGTCGGTGACGAAGATCGTCGACGGGCTCGTCGAGAAGGGCGACCTCGTCCGCGCGCCGCACCCCAGCGACCGTCGGGCACAGGTGCTCGAGCCCACGGTGCAGGCGGCGAAGAAGATCGACGCGTCCTACGCACGCTTCCACGAAGCCGTGGTCGAGGTGATGGACCACCTGTCCTCCGAGGAGAACGACGTCCTCGCCCGCTGCCTCGTCCAGAT
This sequence comes from Curtobacterium sp. NPDC087082, assembly GCF_044745045.1. NCBI lineage: Bacteria > Bacillati > Actinomycetota > Actinomycetes > Micrococcales > Microbacteriaceae > Curtobacterium > Curtobacterium sp. NPDC087082. The sequence continues at coordinate 617,004 of NZ_JBIUZN010000002.1, forward strand.
CACCGAGGCCCTCGTCGGTGGCGCGCCCGCTCCCGTCGACGAGTACACGGTCGACCCGGACGGCGACGCGGAGCTGTACGACTCCTGAAGCGGGCGGTCCGTGACGGCGCCGAGCCGCGCCTCCCGGAAAAAACCTTCCAGCGGTAAGTTGGGCGCATGACGCACCCTGCCGACGACGACGCGGCCCTGCCGCGACGCGGCTACCGCAAGGGTGCCGAACGACGGACGCAGATCCTCGACGAGACGATCCGCATGGTCGCCGAGCAGGGTGTCGACGCGTCCTCGCTGCGATCCGTCGCCGACGCCCTCGGGATCACCCACGCGGCGCTGCGGCACTACTTCCCGAGCCGCGACGAACTGCTGCTCGCGGTCTACCGCGAGCACGAGGTCCGCGAGCAGGGGGCACCGGACCGGATGAAGTCCGCGATCGGGGACATGCGGGAGAGCGCCTCGCGGAATCGCGCGGTCCCGGGGCTGGTGCAGCTGTACACGACCCTGGCGGCCGATGCCGTGCAGGAGGGGCACCCCGCCACGCGGGAGTTCATGCGGGAACGGTTCACCCGGCTGCGGGCGGACCTGGCGGAGTTGATCGAGGCGGACCAGGCGTCCGGGCGGATCCGGGCGGACCTGGACCCCGTCGACCTGGCGTCCCTGAGCATCGCGGCGTCGGACGGACTGCAGGTGCAGTGGCTGCTCGACCCCGACGCGGTCGACGGCGAGCGGGTGCTGCGGTTGCTCGAGCAGATCGTGCCGCCGGCGGGCTGACCGGACCAGCCGGTCCTGCCACACTCGTGTCAGCGGGGCCGTGGGTCCCGCTGACGACCGGATCGGAGCAGGACCATGCACGCCGTACTCGAGTACACCTACGTCGACGACTACCTCGAGCGCCGAGACGCGTTCCGCCAGCAGCACCTCCGGGCGGCCTGGGCTGCGGCGGAGCGCGGCGAGCTGCTCCTCGGCGGTGCGGTCGGCGAGGGAAGCGGACCGTTCACCGCGCTGATCGTCTTCGTCGGCGACGACGCGCTCGGGCGTGCGCGGGCGTTCGCGGCGACGGACCCGTACGTGACCGGGGGACTCGTGACGTCGTGGACCGCGCGACCGTGGACGACCGTGGTGGGCGATCTCGCAGCGGGACCGGTCCGCCCCGACTGAGGCTCTCGGGAACCGGCGACGGCATCGGGTCAGCCGTAGCCCTCGTCGGTCAGGCGCCAGCCGGCCGGCGTGTGGAGGAAGCAGAACTGCCACCCGGGGAGGTCGCCGGGTTCGGCGCCCGTCATGTTCGTCTCGGTGACGTCGACCGGGATGCACTCCTCCGCGGACCGGCCCGTCTCCTTCGCGCTCAGTCGCGAGACCGCCCCGATGTGCCGGTAGCCGAGCAGGTCGGGGTGGTCGTCGAACCACGAGGACGGGGACCGTCCGCCGCACCAGGCCGTGTCCGAGCCGCCGCTTTCGTCGGTGAGGGCCTCGGTGACAGCACAGTCGTGTGCCTTCGCGGCCCGGAGGTAGACGCGGAGGACCTGTTCGGAGGACGCGCTCGCGGGCGGGAGCCGCACCGCCAAGGTCTGCGCGTGCGTCACCGACACCACGGTCACCGTGCCGGCCGCCACGAGCACGGCGGCGACCACCCCTCGGAGCACGAGTCGACGTCTCCCCACGCGCTCATCCTGGCAGGGGGTGGACCCGGCGATCGCGCGGTGCAGCTGCGAGTCGGTGAGGGGGCGTTCAGTTGCGCGGGAGCCCTGCGACGTACGCGCCGAGCACCGCTCGGTCGTCCACGGGCGCGACCCCCGCGACGCGGTAGAGCAGCAGTGCATCGACGAGTCCGACGAGGTCGACCGCGGATCGCCGGGGGTGGTCGACGCCGATGCGGTCGAGCAGGTCCTCCGCCGTGGCGAGCAGCGCGGCGCGCACCGGGTCCGCGCCGGTGAGGGGTGCGCGGAGCGCTTCGTCGTCCCGGAGCTCCAGGAGGAGGGCCAGGCGAGCGGCTTGCGCCTCCGCCCGCTCTGCGAGGCCCTGGAGGAACGTGGCGGCGACCTCGACGACCGTCGCGTCGTCGAGTGGCTCGGGGAGACGCAACGCGCGCAGCTCCGTCGACAGCTGCTCCGTGATGCGCGCGACGACGAGCGCGGTCAGTTCGCGCCGCGTCGACGCGTAGTACGACGTCGATCCGGCAGGCACTCCGGCCTCGGTGTCGACAGCCCGGTGCGTCAGGGCTCGGACCCCACCGCGAGCGGTGAGCCGTACTCCCGCGTCCGCCAGGTCCTCGCGTCGCCCCATGCTCTTCCCCTCTCGCCTCTACCATCGTAGTGTTCTCTACGGATGTAGAGCCGAAGGGGGCACGATGCGGGTTGCAGTGGTCGGGGGCGGGATCTCCGGAGTCGCGATCGAGGCAGCGCTGGGGGCGCACGGCTGCTCGGTCACGAGGTTGTCCCGGTCGTCGGGGTTCGACGTGCTCGCGGACGACGCGGTCGATCGGCTGGCGTCGGTCCGGCCGGAGGTCATCGTCGAGGCGACCGGGCGGTTCACGACGAGTCGGCGGCGTGCGACGGACTTCTTCACGCGCTCGACGGCGGTGGTCGGTGCGGCGGCCGAACGGTCCGGGGCGCGACACGTGCTGCTGTCCATCGTCAACTGCACCAGGTCCGAGGTGCAGGGCTACGGGTACTTCGCCGGCAAGACCGCACAGGAGCAGGCAGCGGGAGCGGCGGGCCGGGGCGCCACGATCGTCCGTTCGGCCCAGTGGTTCGAGTTCGCCGCGCAGAACCTCGAGCGGTTGCGCGTCGGGCCGATCGCGTTCGTGCCGCGGATGACCATCGCTCCGGTGTCGCTCGCAGCGGTGGCGACGGTGGTGGCCGAGGTCGCGACGGGCCAGCGGACCGCGCCGGTCGTGGAGGTCGCCGGGCCCGAGACGACGTCGCTGTGGGCGATGACGACGGCGCTGCCGCATCCCGGCGTGGTGCCCGTCCCGATGCCGATCCCGGGCCGCACGGGCCGGGCGTTCCGTGACGGTGCACTCCTGCCCGCGGACGACGTCGAGGTGGTCGGCCCGACGTTCGATGAGTGGCTCGCAGCTCGCGACCGGTAGCGCTCGCCCGACCGAACGGTCCGGTCCGGTCGTCATCTCCAGGCGGGGCGTTGCCCCGTTCCTCTGCGTGTCACGCGAACGGGGAGCAGAAGGTGAGCTTGTTTCTGCCCTAGCGTAGGCGGGGGTGCGATCGATGTGCCTGTATCTGTCGCGGCGCATGGGGCGTCCGGAGGGGGACGAACATGCGCACGACCCGTGGACACCGCTCTGCCGTGATCACGGCGGCCACTGCCGTCCTCGCGGTCATCGGTGCGCTCCTACCGAGCGGTGTGCAGGCCGCTCCGTCGCCCGGCAACGACGCGCTGCGTGGTGTGCGGTACGCAGCGTACGGTCACTCGTTCGGACAGGTCCAACTCGGTTCCGATTCGGTGCCGAGCCGGATGTACCCGTCCATGGTCCGCACGAGCCTCGGCGCGGATCCGACGCTCTGGTCGAACGAGACCATCAGCGGGGCCTCCACGGCACAGATCCTCGACCGCGCGCGCTCGACGTGGAACCGCGGCGACTACGGGGTCGTCTCGTACCTCGGGAACCAGAACGACGTCGGCCGCCACGTGCCCGAGGCCACGTTCAAGGCGAACGTCCGGGGCTTCATCGACTGGGTGCGGGGAACCGGGCCGTTCCCACCCACGATCGTCATCGTGCTCGACACCCCGTCGACGACGAAGGGCTACGCGTGGTACTCGTCACCCCCGACCGACGCTGACGTCGTCCGGTACAACCGCTACCTCCGCAGCGTCGTCGCGGCCTACCCGAAGGACGGATCGGTCATCATCGCCGATGCCTTCACCGGGTGGAACAAGGCGACGATGATCGGGCCCGACGGGCAGCACCCGAACGACGTCGGGCAGGCGCACATCACGGAGACGATCACCTCAGCACTGAGCGGGGTGCGGCTCCGTGAGGGGCAGAACGTCCTGACGCCGGCGCCGGCGGTTCGCTACGACTCGTTCAACCGGCCCGACATGATCACCGGACTCGGCAAGGACCTGCACGGCCGGTCCTACTCCACGGTCGGCGGAGTGAAGTACGGCATCTCTGGTGGCCGTGCCTACCGAGCCAGCAGCGGGGCCGTTCGTGAATCCGCGGCTACCGTCGACACGAAGAAGGCTGCGGTCGACATCAGCCTCACCATGACGGCGATCTCCTCGAAGGGTGCGGGGCCGGTGTGGCGACTGAGCAGCGCCAAGGACTACTTCGTGCTCGACGTCCACGGGTCGGGCAAGGGCAACGCGAAGGTCTACAAGCGGGTCAACGGGCGGTTCATCCAGATCGGTAAGGCACTGAGCCGCGAGGTCAAGCCCGGCTCGACCGTGCGGGTCAGGGCCGACGGCGCGAAGATCAAGGTCTACGTCGACGGTCCCGCCGTGTACTCCAGCGCGGACAGCTTCAACGGGTCCGCCACGAGGAGCGGTGTCCGGATCACCGACACTCGAGCTCGGCTCGACGACCTCGTGATCCGGTAGGGCCGGAGCCCTATCGGTTCGGACGCGGAACTTTCTACCCCCTGTAGTGGGGGAGCAGTGGTGAGGGATGCTCCGTAGCGTTCTGTGTGGTTGCACAGTGCCGTCATGGGGGCGGATTCGCTGGTGGTGACCTGTTGAGGGGTTCTGCGCGTGTTCGCGACGTCGCCGTTGTCTGTTCGTTCTCCTTGGGTCGTGCTGGCCGTCGTCACGCTGGTGGCGCTGCTGGGGTCGTTGTTGGCGGTGGTCTCGCCACCTGCTCCGGCGCAGGCGGTCGCGACGGGTACGGGTGGGCAGTTCGTGCCGATGCCGACCAACGCCAGGATCTTCGACGGCGCCACGCCTGCCGGGTCGTCGACGACGGTGCCGGTAGCCGGGGTGAAGGGGATCCCCGCTGACGGTGTCGGCGCGATCAGTGTGCTGGCGACGGTCGCGGACGCGAACGGCACCGGGCAGCTGAAGGGTCGAGCGGAGTCGAGCGACGGGCCGACGCTGCTGATGATCTACGGCAGCGGAGTGGCGGGGAACACGTCGAACACGTCGTTGCTCGCGGTCGGGGACGACGGATCCATCCGGATCGACACGACGACTGCGCAGTCGCGGGTGATCCTGGACGTGACCGGCTACTACACGTCCACGGCGAACGGTGTCGGCGCTGGCGGGTTCGTTCCGCTGTCCGGGACCCGGATCGCGAACACGGCGGACGGCACGAACGTGCGGCAGGGTGCCCTGTCGGGTGGGGACAGCATCACGTTCCAGGTCACCGGCAAGGGTGGCGTTCCGACGAACGCGGCCGCGGTCGCGGTCAGTGTCGTGGTGCAGAACACCGGCGGTGGGGCCGGGTGGGTGCGTCCGTCGCCGTCCGATGGACCCAAGAGCACGGGGTCGTTGAACTACCCGTCGACGAAGCTGACCACGGCGATGAGCGCGCAGGTCGCTGTCGGCTCCGATGGGAAGATCACGATCGACAACGCTCCCGACGGTGGCACGGTGCAGATCCAGGTCGACGTGCAGGGGTACTTCGTCCCCAGCAATCCGGGTGGCGGGTTCACTCCGGGAACGGGCCGCATCGTCGACACCCGCACGTCCTCGAGCGTCGGGGCGAATGCGTCGGTCGCGGTGCAGGTCGCGGGAGTTGCTGGGATCGGGACGGTCGAGGGTGGCCTGTCGGCGGTCGCGGTGACGGTCACGGCGATCCACTCGGGCACGACCGGCGGGTACGCGAAGGCATGGGCGGACGGTTCCTCCGAGCCCACCGGCGCGGTCATCGGGTATGCGCCGACGTCGTCGATCCGGACGACGACGGCGATCCTGCCCGTGGGGTCGAACGGGAAGGTGCGGATCCAGAACGTTTCATCGGGGACCACGGACTTCGTCCTCGACCTGCAGGGCACCTACAACTGGCTGCCGGGCGGACCCGTGTCGACGAACGTCACCGGGCAGCGGACGTCCGCGACGACGCTGCCGTTCCCGATCTCGGACCAGACCAACGCGAGCGTCGACGTCGGCACAGGTAACCTGCTCGTCACCACGAGTGCGCTGACGCTGCCGGGTGTGACGCAGAGCACGACGATCGGTGCTGCGTACAACTCGCGGTCGACGACGACGGCGAACAGCAACACGATGGAAGCGAACCGGTGGCAGTACGCCCTCGCGGGTGCCGGGGACCTGTCGGCGAACGCTGCCGGTGTGGTCTACACGGACGCGGTCGGGACGGCGTGGCAGTTCAAGCCCACCGGGACCGCGGGTGGGTTCACGTCCCCGCCAGGCCTGCAGATGACGTTGGCGCGGGTCGCGAACGCGGACACGCGGGAGTACACGCTGACGTCGTGGACGACGAACCAGGTCATCCACTTCACCCTCGGCGGCCAGCCCAAGTCGGTCAACGACCGCAACGGCAACCAGGTCAGCTTCAACGTGGCGGCGGACAAGTTCTCGCTCGGCACCCTGGTCTCCACTGCCGGCACTGATGGCGCGAAGACGGCGAACGTGTCGTACGCGAACGGGAAGACGACGTTCACGCAGACCTCCGGCTCGTCGTCGCGGAGTGTTTCGTGGACGAAGAACGCCGCGGGTGACATCACGACGTACACGGACGCGACCGGAGCGACGACCACGTTCGGATACACGAGCGGGGACCTCACCTCGATCACCGCACCGACCGGCGGGGTGACCTCGTTCACGTACGACTCCACCAAGCGGGTCACGAAGGTGTCGCAGGCGAACACCACCGCCGGATCCCCGGGGACCGCGGTGACCCGCTTCGCGTACACGGACGGTGACACCACGCAGGTCGCCGACCCCCGCTCGAACCAGTCGCAGCCCGTCGCGACCGCGGACCACACCACGTACACGCTCAACGCTCGCGACCTCGTCACCAACGTCAAGGACGCGGCCGGCCGCGACCGATCGCGCACCTACAAGTCCACCAATAACGGCGTGGAGAGCTCGACGGTAGGCAGCGGTACTGACGCCTCGGTGACGAACAACAAGTTCGACGGCAACAACGGCCAGTCGTTGACGCAGTCGCAGTCCGCCTCCGGCAGCACCAGCATCGGGGAGTACGGCAACGCGGCGCCGACGGCGTACCTGCCGGCTTCCACGACGGACAGCTCCGGCAACGAGACGAAGTACGGCTACGACGGCCCCGGGAACCAGACCTCGACGGGCACCGGCAGTGGTCCGGAAGCTGCTGAGGCGAAGCTCGAGTACAACAACAAGAAGGACGGGGACAAGTACGCGTGGGGTGCGGTGAAGTCCGCGACCGCTCCCGGTAACACGGTAAAGACGACGTACAACTACGACGACTACAACCAGCTGTTCACCATCGACGCGCCGGCGAACACGGTCGGACAGCAGAAGTACGCCTACGACGACTTCGGCCGCGTCTCGTCCCACACCGACGGTGGTGGCGGCGTCACCTCATACACGTACGACAACGACGACCGGCTCCTGACGACGACGTTCGCCGACAGCGCTCTGACTGTGACGAACACGTACGACGGCAACGGCAACCAGCTCACCCAGCAGTCCGCGACCGGCACCGTGACGAACACGTTCGACCAGCGCAACCGCCTCATCTCCACGGTCAACACCGCCGGCGGCGGCACCGTCTCCTACGGATACGACCTCGCCGGGAACACGGTCCGGGTCACGGATCAGCACGGTGACGTCACGCACAACTACGACCCGTCGAACGTGCTCACCGCGACCACGTACCCGACCGATGCCGGGACGGCGAAGCAGATCTACCTCACCGACGATCACGGCCGCCGCACCGACACCTGGCTTGGCGCCTCCAGCGCCGCAACACCCGGCGTAAAGCCGGCGTCGTGGCAGGGCCACCAGCACATCGACTACGACTCCTCCAGCAAGGTCACCCGCGTCCACGCCTGGGCCGGCGACAACGACGCAACCCCGGTCGTGAACACCCTCTACTGCTACATCGCCGGCGCCGCTACCAGCGGCGACTGCGCTGCGGACAAGGCCAACGACCGCGACAAGCTGCAGTGGTCCCGCAACGACCTCCCCGGCAGCGGTCAGAAGACCACCTCGTACACGTACGACTCCAACAGCCGCCTCACCAAGGCCGCTCAGGCCGGCGGTGCGACGAACACAACGTGGGCGTACACGTACGACGCGGCGGGGAACCGGCTCACCGCGAAGCAGACCGGTGACGCCACGAGCTCGCAGACGCTGACGTTCAACTCGATCGGGCAGATTACCTCGGCCGGGTACGCGTACGACGGCGTCGGGAACCTCACCGCGGCACCGGGTGAGACGTTCATCTACAACGACGCGCAGCAGCTGACCGCGTCGACGAAGAACGGCGTCACCACCCGGTACGAGTACGCCGGCGCCGACATGAACAAACTCCTCAAGCAGTCCACAGACGGAGGAGCGGAGTACGACTACACGTATGGCAAGGGCATCACATCCCGCACCGTGGCCGGTACCGGAACCGCATCGGTGATCAGCGACCCGACCACCGGACAGCCACTAGACCTGCAAACGACTGACGGTGTCACAAGCATGTGGGTCGTCGATGGGATCGGAAACCCCGCAGCAGCGATCGCCGACACCGGCAACATCGCCTACACCGTCAGCTATGACCCCTACGGCGCCGAAACAGTCAACGGCGGTTCGAGCGCGCAATGGCAGCAAAACCCGTATGGATTCAAGAGCGGCCTCCGCTCGTCCAGCACCGACGTCGGGCTTACCAAATTCGGATACCGGTGGCAAACGACCGAAACCGGCGGATGGATGCAGCGAGACACCCTCGACGCACCCCTCAGCCCCAGTAACGCTGCGCGATACGCCTATGCCGCCGACGATCCCATCAACAGTAGTGACGCAACGGGCCGCTATACTACTTACTCCCTTGGGGCCTGTGCCTTTATATGTGCGAGCTTCGGTATCACGACAGACAGCACCGGTGTTGCCGTCACTGGCTACTATGGTGCCAGCGTGTTCGGCGTTCCGGGCGCTCCGGGCGCTAGTGGCTCGGTGACAGGCGCGCCGGGGGACGCGGGTAATAGTCTCAATAGCTTCACGTGTAATGGCGCTCTCGGACCGTACTCAGGCGCCTACGACTTTAGTTCCTCCGGAGGGTACAGTGACGGGTTCGGTTCTGGTGGAGTCGGCGCCGACTGCGGATTTTCCTCAACGCAATTCATCACGGGCCCAAAATCCACTCCCTAGGGGAAGGTATTCAGATGCGCAACTGGGCGGGTAGACAAAGTGCAGTGTGCCTAACTCTCGCGATTGTTGGGCTTGCAGTGGCAATGATCCCCATTGCGTTTATCGTTCTCGTTTTTACGGCAGTGCATAACCCAGCGGCAGCGTGGTCGATCGCCGCAGGCACATCCGTCCCGCTCGTGCTGTTTGGCGGCGGTGGGACATTTTTCCTGGTGCTTTGGCTCAGGCGTCTGCCGTAGCTCGAGAAAAGCGAAGAGTGCCGACGACAGCGCGGCAAGGAAGCGCGTAATCAGCCGTCTCGCGTTGGCGGGCTTCTATCTTTCCTTGAAGAGGGCCACGCCCGGAGTTGTTGGGCTCTTATCGGACGCGGCTGCGGGGCATTCAAAGGGTGACGAGCAAGCACGCTTGGCGACACCTGTTTGCCATGTTGACAATAGCTCTCGCCGTTGCGGTGGAATTCTCCAATTATTAAACGCATTTGAGTTGCGGCCGGCGCTCGGCATGAAGATTAGCGCAGGAAAGGGAGTAGCTGTCAATCTGATCGGCCCAATCATCGGGGGTCGGTTTCGTCTGGGCAACACGGGGGACTCCGCCGGTTGACGCATGACGGGTGATGTCCAGTCCGCGTGTCCGTCCCGTGCCCCGGGCACCTCCGTTACAGACGGACGGCGCAGATGCGAACGTCGCGTGCGGCCCAAACCCTCCGTACTGGCTGCGCACCGATCACTTAACGAGGCATGCTTATGAGCATGTCCGATGACCTCGCCTCCCACCCAACGCTTGCTGCAGAAGTGCGGCAACCCCTGCAACTTATTGGAGGAGTCAACTTCAGCACTTGGCCGGACCTGAAGTGGACTCGTGGCAGCTCTCACGCATCGACACTTCGGTCGAAGTTTGACGAGTGGACAGCGAGTGCTCCCGTTTCAATCGAGACGATCCTCAGGGGGACCGGATCAGTATCGATTTGGTTGCGCGAGTACCGAAGGGCATCCCGAAGCATGAGTGGTCTCTTGATCTAGGCGATACCCTTCATGGGTTGCGTAGTTCCTTTGATGCGATCGCATGGGGAATGGCACATTTCCAGGGACGAACGCCCGCCAACCCCAAGTCTGTGTATTTTCCCATATGTTCTTCGGAGTCCGATTGGAAGCGTGCATTGAAGGGATGGGTGGGTGACATTCATCCGGAATTTCAAGAGCGACTCCGGGCGATGCAACCCTTCACCTACACGCCGAAGGGAAACCCATCTATATTGTCGATGGTGTCACGAGCTGGACTTGCAGGATAAGCATAGAGATCTGCTTTTGGTATCGTTCGACGTGCCGACAGTCCAGCTGGGTGGCTTCTACGAGTACGAGGATGCGTTGGTTGCTGCTGTGCCTACGATAGATATGCGCCCCGATGTGAAATTTCAAGACGGAGCCGTACTTGGTACGCTGGATGCTGGCGCAACCGTCCGGGCGGCTGACCAATTAATCGTTCGGCCCGCTGTCAAGATGCAGCTCGAGTACCGTGACACCATTTATGACGTAATCCCGACGCTTGATAGGCTAGTCACAGACACGCGTCGATACCTCGATGTCCTCCTAAGTGGACTTGAAGAGACGAACGAGCAACCGGCCCCCGATTGAGTGAGTTGACAAAGGATCGGATATTGGACGGCGCGACCGATCATGTAGTTCGCGGGTGTCTAGAGTCGTTTAGACAGACCGCGGGAGTCGAGTTCTGCCGGTTTCCGGCCCGACCTTCCACGAGTGGCTCGCGACCGCACGGCCGTAGCCGACGCACCGGAGCCGCACCGCGCCTCCCGGCCCCAGCACGCAGAACGGCCGGCCCCTGTCGGAGCCGGCCGTCCTGCGGAGCGCAGAAGCTACGCGGTGAGCACCGCAGCCGACGGATCGAAGTCCTCCGGCAGCGGCGGGACACGGTCCACCGTCGACGTGATGTCGACCGCGGAACCCGACGCCGCCGCGTCGCGGATGCCGAGCAGCACGTCGAGGACGTGCAGCGCGACCGCACCCGAGGCACGCTCGGGACGGTCCTCGGCGATGGCGCGGGCGAGCTCGACGACCCCGGTGCCACGGCCCCAGGTGGAGCCGATCGCCTCGAGGGTCTCGGGCTCCTCCTGGCCGTAGCGCCAGAGCTGCGACGAGCCCTCGAACGTGTTCGGGTCCGGCAGCGAGATCGTGCCGAGCGTGCCGTTGATCTCGACGAAGCCCATGCGCGGCAGCGCGTGCTGGAACGAGAACGTCGACTGGGCGGACTGCCCGCCGGCGAACTCGATCAGCGCGGCGTGGTGCGTGGGGACCTCGACCGGGAACGTCTCGCCGGCGCGGGGGCCGGACGCGATCGTGCGACGGTCGAGCGACTTCGAGGACACGGCCTGCACGCGGCTGGCGGTACCGAACGCGTGCACGAGGGTCGTCACGTAGTACGGGCCCATGTCGAACAGGGGACCGGCGCCCTCGGCGAACAGGAAGTCCGGGTTCGGGTGCCACGCCTCGGGTCCGGGCACGTGGAACAGCGTCGTCGCGGTCAGCGGCTCGCCGATGTCGCCGCGGGCGATGGCACGGAGCGCCGTCTGGATGCCCGCGCCGAGCACGGTGTCCGGCGCGGTCGCGACCCGGAGTCCCTTCGACGCAGCGGAGGCGAGCACCGCGGCGGCCGACTCGTGGTCGGTCGCGATCGGCTTCTCGCTCCACACGTGCTTGCCGGCGTCGATGATCTGCTGGTCGACCTCGGCGTGGGCCGCCGGGATCGTCAGGTTGATCACGATGCTGATGTCGTCGCGGGCGAGGAGCTCCTCGACCGAGCCGGACGCGCCGACCCCGTACTCCGCTGCCTGGGCCGCTGCGCGGTCGAGCAGCACGTCGGCGACGAACCGGACCTCGACGTCGGCGAACTTGGTCAGGTTCTCCAGGTACTGCGTGGAGATGTTGCCGGCACCGATGATGCCGATCCCGACACGGGTCACTTGTCGTTGTCCTTCAGCCAGGCGAGGGACTCGGTGATGCCCTCGAAGACGTCGCCGGAGTACGCGTCGAACTCGACGACGCGGATGGCCTGCGGCGCCGCGGCGAGGATGGCCGGGACGTCGACGTCACCCTGACCGGCGGGGGTCTGGTTCTCGAAGGCACGCTGCAGCGCCTCGGGGACGACGAGCGCGCTCTCGGACGAGGGCAGCGCGGTGAGGATGTCGCCGTCGACCTTGCCGTCCTTGACGTGGATCGCGACGACGCGGTCGCCGAGCGACTTCAGGACGGCGGGGGCATCGGCGCCACCGACGGTCGCCCAGAAGGTGTCGAGCTCGAGCACCGTCTCCGGGCTGATCTGCGAGACGAAGTGGTCGTAGACCGTGCGGCCGTCGACCTTGTTCGTGAACTCCCACTGGTGGTTGTGGTAGCCGAACTTGAGGCCGCGCGAGGCTGCCTCGGCGGTGAGGACGTTGACGCGCTCGGCGATCTTCGCGACGTCGTCGGCGGTCTGCCAGCGGTCGGTCGGGATGAACGGGTCGATGACGGTCTGGATGCCGAGGCGCTCGGCCGCGTCCCAGATCGGGGCGGTGTCGTCGGCGTCGATCACAGCGACGTGGCCGGACGGGGCCTTCAGGCCGGTGGCGGCGAAGGCACGCTCGAGGTCCGCGGCACGCTCGACGAACGCGTAGGGCTCGACGTTCTCGTACCCGATCTCGGCGACACGGGCGATCGCCTTGTCGAGGTCTTCCGCGATGGCGTCGCGCAGCGAGTACAGCTGCACAGAGGTGGTGGGCATTGCGTGAGGCTCCTTCGGTCCTGACTGGGTGTCGCGGCACCGGGTGTCGCAGCACCGGGTGTCGCAGTCCGTCGAGGAGCGATGCTCCACGGCGAGATCGATGACGACGCTACCCCAAAAACCACCCGGTGTGTAGTTTTTGCTGCGCTCCGTGACGCACGCCGCTGCATGAACGACACCTGTCGATGTATGCTCAGCCAGTCAAAACCGTGCGCAAGATGGTTTTGGACGGCGAAGCATCGACTCAAGGAGGCGTCATGAGCACACCCGAACCCGGCAGCCCGGCACTGCTGAACCCCGAAGAGGGCATCACGCAGCCGGTCAGCACGATGCGGGTGGGCATCGGCTACCAGATCGCGCTGTTCCTCGGACAGTTCGGCCTCTTCGTCGCGCTCATGGCACCGGTCTACGTGAGCATGCAGCTCAAGGCGCAGGCCCTGGTCGGGGACGACGCCGCGAACGTCATCGGCTCCGTCCTGCCGATCGGTGCGTTCGGCGCGCTCATCATGAACCCCCTGGCCGGCGCGCTGTCCGACCGCACCCGCACCCGCTGGGGCCGGCGTCGTCCGTGGCTCATGAGCGGTGTCGTCGTCTTCGCGATCGCACTCGCCTGGATCGCCTACGCACCCGACGTGCTCAACCTGACGCTCGCGTGGCTGCTCGCACAGCTCGCCGCCAACGCGACCCTCGCCACCCTGCTGGCGAGCTTCGCCGACAACGTCCCGCAGCTCCAGCGCGGCCGGTCGTCGAGCATCATCGCGCTCGCGCAGAACCTCGCCGTGCTCGCCGGCACCTACCTGTCGGTGTTCTTCGTCGCGAACCTGCCCGTGCTGTTCATCGCGCCCGGCATCCTGGCGATCATCCTCGTCGCCGTCTACGCGGTCGTCGCCCGGGACGAGCTGCCGACGTACACGCTCAAGAAGTTCACGTTCCTCAACCTCATCTCGTCGTTCTGGACGAACCCGATCAAGAACCCGGACTTCGCGTTCGCGTGGTGGTCGCGCTTCCTGATCATCCTCGCGACGTTCATGTTCACGACGTACCGGCTGCTCTACATGCAGGAGCACATCGGCATCGAGGACGCGAAGCAGGCCACCGAGGCCGTCGCGTTCGGCGTGCTGCTCTACACGATCGCGCTCCTGGTCAGCGCGGCGCTCTCGGGGTGGGCGTCCGACAAGCTGGGTCGCCGCAAGGTGTTCGTCGGCGGCTCGACGGCCCTCTTCGCGGTGGGCCTCGTCGTCCTCGCGCACGCCGAGACCGTGAACGGCTTCTACGTCGCCGAGGTCATCATGGGCTTCGCCTACGGGATCTACTCCGCGATCGACACCGCACTCGTCGTCGACGTGCTCCCGAACGCCGACCGTCCCGGCAAGGACCTCGGCGTCATCAACATCGCGAACGCGCTGCCCCAGTCACTCGCGCCGGCGATCTCGCTCTTCTTCCTGTCCATCGGCAGCTCGCACGCCGACAACTACGTCCTCATGTGCTGGGCCGCGGGTGTCGTCGCACTCCTCGGCGCCCTTGTGGTGATCCCCATCAAGCGGGTTCGATAGCCGGATGCACCAGCTCGGGGTCGACGAGGACCGCAGACAGCTCGCCGGGTGGCGGAACGCCATCGTCATCGCCTTCGCGATCGGTGGGGTGAGCCTCGCTGCGTGGGGTCCGCGGCTGCCCGAGCTCCGGCTCGAGCTCGGTGTGGACGTCGGGACCATCGGGCTCATGCTCGGCGGGGTCACGATCGGGTCCATCGGCGGCCTGCTCAGCGCGGCCCCGCTGCTGCGCCGACTCGGCGGGCGCCGGGCGCTCACCGCGGTGGTCGTGCTGGTCCCGGTCGCGATCGCCGTCATCGGGACGGCAGCCGCGCTCCACTCCGTCCCGCTGGCAGCGGTCGGGTTCGTGGTCGCCGGCGCGGGCATCGGCTCGCTGGACGTGATGGCGAACGTCGAGGGCACCGCGATCGAGGCGCTCGCCGGGCGCACGCTGCTCCCGCTGATGCACGCGGCCTGGTCGGGAGGCGCGGCCCTCGGCGCCGGGATCGCCGCCCTCTGCGCGTGGCTCGGCATCACCCCGTCGGCGCAGCTCCTCGGTGAGGCCGCCGTCATCCTCGTGGTCGGTGTGCTCGCGATGCGGGGCATCCCGGACGGCACCCGTGCCGAGGAACACGACACGACGCTCACACCCCGGCAGCGACTCCGGCAGTGGGCACGAGGGTGGGCGGACGTCCGACTGCTCCTCATCGGGGTGGTCATGCTCGGCGTCGAACTCGGTGAGGGCTCGGCGAACAACTGGCTCGCCCTCGCCACCACCGACGGGCACGGGCAGACCGCCGCCGTCGGTGCGCTGTTCTTCACGGTGTTCGCCGTCTCCGAGGCGGCCACCCGCGTCTTCGCCGGACCCGTCGTTGACCGGCTCGGACGTGTGCGGACCGTGCGGTGGACGACCGCGCTCGGCATCGTCGGCGCCGTGCTCTTCATCGTCGGCGGGAGCTGGTGGCTCACCCTCGTGGGCGTCGTGCTCTGGGCGGTCGGCGTCTCCATGGGCTTCCCGCTCGGGATGTCGGCTGCGGCGCAGAGCGGCCCGAACCCGGCGGCCCGTGTCAGCGTGGTCGCCTCGATCGGGTACTTCGCGAACTTCGCGGGGCCGCCCGTCATCGGTGCGATCGCGGAGCACGTCGGCGCGCTGAGCGCGCTCTGGCTGGTGGCGGTGCTGTTCGTCGCGGCGTTCGCCGCGTCCGGCTCGTTGCGGCCCGTCGTGCGCCGCGACTGACGGAGGGACTGCGGGACGGGAGGCGCGGTGCGGGCCCGCACCGTCCCTCCAGGCCGTCCACTGGTCACGCTGGCTAGCGTGGACGGATGCTCGACGCCGCATCGCTGACCTGGGACCCACCTGCCGGACGCATCACCGGCGTCGCGGACGGGAGTGTCGTCCGGGCCCTCGGCATCCCCTACGCCCGCGCCGAGCGCTTCGCCGTCCCGGAGCCGGTCCCCGCGTTCGCCGAGCCGTTCCCGGCGACCACCCCGTCGCCCGTGGCGCCGCAGTCGCAGGCGACCTTCGTCGACCAGCTGCTCCACCCGGTGGAGGGCCTCGTCGTCGACGAGCACTGCCAGCGGCTGTCGATCACGCTGCCCGCCGACGCCCGGCCGGACGAGCGGCTGCCCGTCATCGTCTGGATCCACGGCGGCTCCTACGTCATCGGCGGCGGTGACCTGCCGATCTACGATGCGCGCGACCTCGTCACGGAGCAGCGGGTCGTGTTCGTCTCGGTGACGTTCCGGCTCGGTGTGCTCGGGTTCCTCGGCGACGGGGAGACCGTCCCGGCGAACCTCGGGCTGCTCGACCTCGTCGAGGCGCTGCGGTGGGTGCAGGCGAACATCGCGGCCTTCGGTGGTGACCCGGACCTCGTCACCGTGGCTGGTCAGTCCGCCGGGGGCGACGCCGCGGCCCACCTCATGATCAGCGACGGAGCAGCCGGCCTCTTCCGGCGGGTGATCGTCCAGAGTGCACCGCTCGGGCTGTCGCGGGGTCGGGCGCGGATGAACCGGGCGATGGTCCGGGCCGTCGGGGCCGTGCTCCCGGACACCCCGCTCGACGAGGTGCTCGATCGCCAGGCCCTCGGCAGCCGCGCCGCCGCGCCCTTCGGGTTGCCCGGAGGCATGCCCTACGGCACCCAGTACGGGTTCGCGCCGCTCCCCGCCGAGCGTGACACCGGGCAGGCCTGGCGCGACGCGGCTCCGGACGTCGACGTCCTGATCGGCTCCGGTGCGGACGAGACCGCGATGTACGTGCCGCTGATCCCCGGGCTGCGATCACTCGCCCGGGTGCGAGCCGTGCGACCGCTGCTGCGCTGGCTGCTCGTGCGCCCGCTGTCCGAGGTCATCTACGGGCGGGACGTCCGTCGGTTCGCCGCGCGGCACCGGGCCGCCGGTGGTCGGGCGACCTCGTACCGGCTGCACCGCGGCGTGACCGTGCAGCCGACCGGGGCCGTGCACATGAGCGACCTGCCGCTGCTGCTCGGCGGTCGCGAGGCCTGGGCCGGCTCGCGCTTCGTGCCGCAGCGGGACTGGCCCGAGGTCGAGCGGCGCGGGCGGGCCTTCCGGGCGATCTGGGCGGATTTCGCGCGGACCGGTCGGGTCACCGCGGCGGACGACGAGACGCTGACGTTCGACCGGGGCTGACGGGCGGCCTCGTGCTGGCGTGGCGGAGGTCCGCGGGGCGGGGCCGGCGTGGTGCGCCTGGTACCTGCCCCTCCGGCGGGGCCGGCACGGTGCGGCCGGGCGCCTGGTACCACCCCTGAACTGGCGACTCGCGGGGCCGCCGGGTCCCCCGGAGAATCGACGGCATGCCCGAGTCCGACGCCGACCTGCGCGCCCGCATCGTCACGGGCGCCATCGAGTCGTACCGCGCGTCGGACTTCCACACCGTCGGTCCCGCCGAGGTCGCCGCCCACGCCGAGGTCCCCGAAGCCGAGGTCCGACGGGTCTACCCGCTGTGGGAGCTCCTCGTCGTCGCGGTCATGGACCGGTGGAACAACGGCAGCCGTCGTGCGCTGTGGGTCGTCGCCGAGCGCTCGGGCGCGGTCGCGTACCTCCGCGCGCGACTCGAGGTCGGCCGGGACGACCCCGCACTGGTCCGGCTCCGGGTCGCGTTGCTCAGCGCCGCCTCGAGCCCCGACCACCCCGCGGCCGGCTGGTTCCGCGGGCAGTACACCCGCTCGTTCGAGGACGTGACGCTCGCCCTCGTGCGGGACGTCGTCGCCGGACGGGAGCCGCGCGGGACCTCGCCCCGGCACGCCGCCGAGCAGCTCGTCGCCCTCTACGAGGGGCTGCAGCTGCAGTCGCTCCTGCGCGACGACGCCGATCCCCTCGCCGGGTTCGACCGCGCGGTCGCACGGATGCGGGTCGGCTGGGCGTCTGCCGCCGCGACCGTCTGAGCGGTCACGGGCCTGGTCGTCAGCAGTCCTTCCGGTAGACCCAGCGACGCGGCGTCGGGTGCGACACCTCGGTGAAGCCCGCCGCCTCGAACACCGACCGCGGCCCGACGAACATCGCGCCGCCGCCGTCCGTCGCACCCGGAGCCGGTTCCGTCGGGTACCCCTCGACCGCCGTCGCACCCGATCGACGCGCGTGGTCCACCGCCCCGCCGAGCAGCGCACGGCTGACGCCCTGCCGGCGGAAGCCCCGCCGGACGACGAAGCACGAGACCACCCAGACCGCCGGGTCGTCGGGGTCCTCGTCACGCCCGCTCCACGGCACCTTCGCGCCGCGCAGCCGCACCAGCCCGGGCCGGGGTTCGACCGCCACCCACCCCACCGGTTCGCCGTCGCGGTAGGCGACCACTCCGGTCGTCGTGCGCGCCGCGGGGTCGTCACAGCCGGTCTCCCGGTGGAAGCGCTCGCGGCGTTCGTCGTTCGGCATCGCCCGGAACTCCGCCGCCGAGGCCTTGAACCACCGACACCAGCAGTGCGCCGGATCGCCGCACTCGCCGAAGACCAGTTCGAGGTCCGTCCACGCCGCCTCGTTCGCGGGCAGGCAGGTGATCGCGCCGAGGGGCGTCGGGGTCGAGGTCGTCATCGTCACCGTCCGGGAGAGCGTCGGTGCCGGTCACGGTAGTCCGGTCCCGACGCGTCGGTCCTGGAGGCGCGGCGCGGCTCGCCGACGTCGGCGCACGCACCTGGCATGGTCGGCTGATGGAGTACACGGACTACGACACGCGGCTCGCCGCCTACGGCGTGATCACCGACGGTGACCGGGTGCTCCTCGCCAAGCTCCGGATCCCCGAGGCGGGGACGTGGACGCTCCCCGGCGGCGGGGTCGAGTTCGACGAGAGCGTCGAGCAGGCCGTCGTCCGCGAGATCCGGGAGGAGACCGGGTACGAGGCGTCCGTCGGGGAACTGCTCGGTGTGCGGCACCACATCGTGCCGGCCGAGCGTCGCATCCACGCGAACGGCCGGGCGATGAAGGCCGTGCAGGTGGTCTTCCGGGCGTCGATCACCGGCGGGGCGCTGCGTTCCGAGGAGGACGGCTCGACCGACGAGGCCGCGTGGATCCCAATCGCGGACCTGCCGCACCGTCGGCACGGGCTCGTCGTGCCGATCGCTCTCGGCTGGGCCGGCGTCCTGCCCCGCTGACCCGCCCGTTCGTCAGCTCGCGAGCAGACTCACGAACGGCGCCGGCACGTGGTTCGGCACGGGTGGGCGCACCTGCCACCCGAGCGCCCGGAGGGCAGCTGCCGTCTCGGCCGAGAACTGCCGGGCGGTGGTGGCGGCTTCGTCTCGCCGCCAGTGCTTCCGGTACTCGTGCACGGCGCGCTCCCAGCCCGGACGAGCATCGACGCCGCACTCCGTCACCACGAACTCGACGACGTCCGCGAGGCTCGGCCGGAAGTGGGGGTCGCCGAGCGGGAAGTGCAGCGACGAGAGCCGTGCCGGATCGCGACGCCCGGCCCCGCGGTCGCCGGTGCGCGACAGGAGAGCGCTGAACGACCCGCGCTCGGCATGGAGGTGCCAGTGCGACGGGGGCGTGTTGGTCAGGGAGTCCTGGAACTCGAAGCGGACGAGCGGCTGCCGGTCGGTCGTGAGGAAGAGCGTGAACCGGCTCTCCTCCACTGCCAGCACGGCATGATGCGGGTGCCAGCGGTACCTGAAGAAGATCCGGAGCCGGGCGACGTGCTCGCCCCCCGCGTGGAGCATCGCGGCAGCACCGCGTTCATCGCCGGTTCCGAGCATGATCGAGTTGCTCGGTACCTCGTGGATGACGCTCAGCTCGGCGCCGTGGTCCGGCAGGACCGCGTCGAGCAGTACCTGAGCGCGATCGATCTGCAGCGTCGCGGCGTCGACGAACTCGGCGATCATCGGTCGCCCAACACGAACGAGATGTCAGCGAGGGCCTCACGAGCGCAGTACTCGTCTTCGTCGAGGTCGCGCCACGCCTCGACGGGGGCGAACTCGCGTTCGTCCAGGTTCCACTTGCGGTACAACTCCGCGCGCTCAGCACGCAGTTCGTCGCGATTGACGATCCGGATCTCCACGGCTCTCTCCTTCGTCGGGAGAGCGAGCGTAGGACGGCCTTGGACGCGCGCGCGAGCTTTCTGCATACAGAATGTCGCGCGACTCCCGCTACTGCTCGAGGACGCTCAGCACGTTGCCCGAGGGGTCGGTGAACCAAGCGATGAGCGGGCCGCCCTTGCGGTTCACGCCCTTCTCGTCGGTCATCCCCTCGTAGTGCAGGAAGGGCACACCCTTCGCCGTGAGCTCGTCCACCGCGTCGTCGACCGACGGCACCGGGAAGTTCAGCACCGTGAAGGACGCCGGCTCGTGCGCGGGACCCTTGGGGTAGACGAGCACACCGTGCCCGTCTCCGAGCTGCAGGAAGAGCATGCCGTGGTCCTCGGTGACCTCGACCCCCAGGACGTCCTCGTAGAACGCCTTCGCCTCGGGCACGTCACGCACCGAGAACCCGCTGAACGCCTTCGTCGCATCGACCATGCGGCAAGTGAACCACCCGGGACCGGTGTCGGCGCGCTCTGCCAGGATGAAGCCGTGCTCCCGCCCGAGATGTCCGTCGATGACGCGGTCGACCGCGCGATCCGGCTCGCCACGGACGGGCAGCGCTCCGTGCTCGGCATCGCCGGCGCTCCCGGTGCCGGCAAGTCGACGCTGGCACGCCGGATCGTCGCAGGGGTGGACGCAGCGCTCGGTGCCGGCACCGCCGTGCAGGTCCCGATGGACGGGTTCCACCTGGCGAACACGGCGCTGGACGCCCTCGGCCGCCACGACCGCAAGGGCGCGATCGACACCTTCGACGGGGACGGCTACGTCGCGCTCGTCCGTCGGCTGGTCGCAGGCGACGAGGCCGTGGTGTGGGCACCCGACTTCGACCGGCGCGTCGACGAACCCGTCGCGGGCAGCATCGCCGTCCCGCAGCGGACCCGGCTCGTGGTGTCCGAGGGGAACTACCTGCTCGACGACAGCGATCCCTGGGCAGCGCTCGCCGACCTCTTCACCGAGACGTGGTTCTGCGCTGTGGACGACACCGTGCGCGTCGATCGTCTGGTGGGCCGGCACATGCGGCACGGCCGCGACCACGAGGCGGCCCGCACCTGGGCGGTCGAGGTCGACGGTGTGAACGCGGTGCGGGTCGCTCCCACGGTGATCCGCGCCTCCAGGACCGTGCGGACGTGACCACGAGATCCCAGCGACGACCACGACAGGAGCGACCATGACCATCGCACTCACCGGCGCGACCGGCAAGATCGGCGGCGCCGTGGCGCGCGCCCTGGCGAACGGCGGTGTGCCGTTCCGGATGATCGTGCGGGACGCCTCCCGGGCGCCGGAACTCCCCGGAGCCGAGGTCGCGATCGCGTCGTTCGGTGACGCCGAGGCGAGCCGCGCGGCGCTCGAGGGCGTCGACCTGCTGCTCATGGTCTCCGGCGCCGAGGCGGTGGACCGTCTCGCCCAGCACCGCTCGTTCGTCTCCGCTGCCGCGACGGCCGGCGTGCGGCACGTGGTCTACACGTCGTTCGTGGGCGCGGCGGCGGACGCGACCTTCACGCTCGGCCGCGACCACTGGGCGACCGAGGAGGCGATCCGGGCGACCTCGATGGCGCACACGTTCCTCCGGGACTCCTTCTACCTGGACTTCGTCGAGGACCTCGTCGGCGAGGACGGCGTCATCCGGGGGCCGGCGGGCGACGGGGCCATGGCAGCGGTCGCGCGAGCCGACGTCGCCCGGGTCGCGACCGAGGTCCTGCGGAACCCGGCGGCGCACCTCGACCGGACGTACGAGCTGACGGGGCCCGCGGCGATCACCCTGCACGAGGCGGCTGCCACCGTGTCCGAGGTCCGTGGGCGCGAGGTCACCTACCACCCGGAGACGCTCGAGGAGGCGTACGCCTCGCGCGCGCGGTGGAACCCGGAGCCGTGGCAGGCGGACGCGTGGGTGAGCACCTACACGGCGATCGCCGAGGGGGCGCTCGCGCGGGTGTCGGGCGACGTCGAGCGGGTCACGGGGCGCCGGCCGATGTCGTTGCGCGAGGTGCTGCTCGCCGGCTGACGGTGCCCGCGCCGGCGGCTCGGGTGTCGAACCACGATCCCGACACCGAACCACGTGATCGGCGTGGTTCGATGTCGTAACCGTGGTTCGACCCCGCCCGCGACTCCGCCGAGCGCGTCCCCGAGCGCGCCACCGCCACCCCCGCCCGCGACCGCGGCGCCGCCGGCCCGCCCAGCCGGTCCACCGACCGGCCCGGCAGCCCGCACCGCCACACCGTCCACCCGATGCCCGTCACCGCCCACGGGTGCGCCGGCACCCGCGCCCCCGGGTCGACGTCGGCGACCGCCCGACATCCTCCCGCCAGCGCCGCCCGCAGCACCGGATCGGTCCGTGGCGCCCCGGCCTGCACCACCAGCACCCGGAGCCCGCCGGCGATCCGCTGCCGCACCTGCCGCGCCGTGAACACCGGCACCGTCCCCGAGAACCCGCCGTCGGTCAGCACCGGCAGCCCGGTCGCGTCGATCACGGGCGACGAGATGCGCCACGTGTCGGTCAGGAAGAGCGGCACGCTGTCGCGGTACCCGTCGAGGCGCCGCGCCGTCCGGACGAGGTGCCGGAACACGACCGGGTACGGCGCCGAGGACCCGCCCCACCAGTCCGGCCGGGAGACCCGGAAGGCCTCGGCCCGACCGTCCGGAACCCGCCAGCGCGGGACCCACGAGCCGACCGAGGCGTCGCTCCCGCTCCCGTCGCGCGCGGCGTCGAGCGCCTGCAGCGAGAAGGCCGCGGGACCGGCGACGAGAGCGAGTCCGGCTGCGAGGGCGATCGCGGCCCGGGAGGCGCGGTGCCGGCCCGGCCCGCGCGTCCCCTCCCAGCGTGGTCGCCACAGGAACGCGACCACCGTCGCGAGCACGGCCGCGACCCCGACGACGAGGGCCGGCGTCGCGAGCACCGCCGGCATCGCGGCACCTCGGGCCAGGAACGCCCACCACGCGAGCTGCGCGGTCGCCAGGACCACCGGCACCACCCGGAGCCACGCCGACTGCGCCCGCACCAGGCCGACAGCGCCGCGCCACCCCAGGGCCGCGAGGACGGCGAGCTGCACACCGACCGCAGCGACGTACGCGGTGTGCGGCACCTTCGCCACCGAGAGCACGGCGGCCGCGGTCAGGAGCCAGACGGTGACCACGAGCAGCGTGGCCGAACCGGCACGGGTGTCGAACGCCCGACCGAAGACGCTGCCGACCCGTGTGCCGGTCCGGCGGACGAGGAGCAGGACGACGGCGAGCGTGACCGCGAACAGGGCTGCGGGGAGGAGCCAGGCCACCTGCGACGCCAGGTGCGGCTCGATGAGCTTCGTCACACCGCCCGGACCGCCGAGGCGTGCCGGCCGGGCGGCGGGACCCTCGGTCGTGCTGACGGAGCCGGGCACCGCTCCCGGCAGGAACCGGTCGATGCCGTTGTAGCCGAACACCATGGCGAACGGGCTGTCGTCGGTCGAGCCGTCGATCCACGGTCGGGCGCCCGCCGGGGTGAGGGCCAGCCCGACCACCCACGCGAGCGACGCCGCGACCGACACCGCACCGAGGACCACCGCGCGACCGATGCGGGCGCCGGTGCCGAGCCGGGTGCCGTCCCGGCCGGCCGTGGCGACGAGCGTGCCGAGCACCAGTGCGGGCAGCACGAACCACGCCTGCAGCATCTTCGCCTGGAACCCGACGCCGACCGCGAGCCCGGCGGCGACGAGCGGCCACCACCGGCCCGTCATCGCCGCCCGTTGCCAGCAGAGCAGGGCGACCGCCAGGGCCGCCGTGACCATCCCGTCCTCCATCGGGTGGGCGAACATCGACACGAAGATCGGCGTCGTCGCCGCTGCACCCGCGGCGACGAGCCCCGTCCCGACCCCGGCCCACCGGAGTCCGACGAGCGAGCAAGCCCACAGCGTGACCAGACCCTCGACGACCTGGGGGAGCGCGAGTGCGGCGGTGGAGTCGCCGAACAGCCGGATGCTGAGCGCCTGGGGAACGGCGAACCCGCTGAGCTTGTCGAGGGTCACCGTCGCCGAGGGGTCGAACGCGCCGGAGAAGAGCGCCGGCCACGACTCGGACATCGACCGGGCGGACGCCTCGTAGAACCCGGAGTCACCGCCGCGGGCCAGGTTCCACCCGAGCAGCACGGTCATGCCCGCCGCGATCAGGAGCAGGGCGCAGCGTGCCGCGAGCGGCTGGTCCCGCCACCGTGCGAGTCGTCGAGTGTCCACCCTCCGGACCTTGGCCGCCCGGGATGACGGTGGACCGGGACGGCGCCGCCAGCTCGCCCCGAAGTCACGCGCGGCGCTGAGACGACGTGCGGGTGCGACCGGGCCGCACCAGCGGATCCCCGGTCGAGCCGGAACGTGGTCTCAGGCCACCCGTCGGGCCGCGAACGTCCCCACGATCCCGAGCGTCAGCACGGCGACGAGCACGACGAGCAACGGTGCCGTCCAGTCGCCGGTGATCCCGTGCAACGAACCGGCGACGAGCGGCCCCGCGGAACCGAGCAGGTACCCGCCACCCTGCACGAACGCGGACATCCGCCGCGCGTCGGCGTCGCTCGACACGATCCGGACGATCACGATGAAGATCACCGTGATGCCGCCGCCCTGTGCCGCGCCGCCGAGGACGGACCAGAGCAGCCAGAGCTGCGGGGCGAACAGCAGCCCGAGCGGCATCGCGAGCCAGAGGAACGCGACGAGGGCGATGATCGCGCGCGGACGCCACTTCGCCGCGAGCACGGGGACACCGAGCGCCCCGACGACCGCGAGGATCTGGAACACCGACGAGCTCGCCCCGGACGACGCCTTCGAGAAGCCGATCTCGTCGTGCAGCAGCGTCGGGATCCACGCGGTGAGGGCGTAGTACGAGAACGCCTGGCCGCCGAACGCGAGGGTCAGCCCCCAGGTGATGAGCCGACGAGCGGGGCGCACCTGCGCGGACCCCGCACCGCCGTCGACCGTCCGGACCGCACCCGTGCCGAGCACCTGGTCGATCGGCCCCGTCTCGACGACGGGCTCGGACGCCGTCGGACGGCGCCACGCGGCCCGGGCACCGACCGCGTAGGTCCAGGCGAGCCCGGCCACCACGGCGAACACCGCCCAGACCGCGATCGCGACCGGCCAGCCCCAGCTCGCGGCGATCGGCGCGGTGCCGAGCGAGGTGATCATCGACCCGACGTTGAGCGCGGACGTGTAGACGCCGGTGACCAGGCCGACCCGCTCGGGCGAGGTGTCCCGCCGGATCACGACGGGGATCACCACGTTGCCGATCGTGATCCCGATGCCGATCACGGCGGTGCCGACGAGCAGCGCCGCGGACGACGGCATCGAGCGGACGACGGTGCCGACGAGCACGATGACGAGGGAGAGCGACACCGCGCGCTCGGGGTCGGCCTTCGCGATGACCCAGCTGGCGAACGGCGTCGCGAGCGCGAAGCAGAGGACCGGGATCGTCGTCAGCAGCCCGGCGACCGTCGCGGTCAGGCCGAGGTCCACACGGACGTCGCCGATGACCGGGGCCGTCGCGACGATCGGCCCGCGGAAGTTCAGCGCGATGAGGACGATGGCTGCCGGCAGCAGCCAGGCGGCACCGCGCAGTCCCGCCGCCGCCCGGCCGCCCGCCCCGGTCGTCACGAGGACGGCAGCAGGATCGGGAGCAGGTCGAGCGGGGTCGCAGCCTGCGCGATGGTGCCCTCGGCCTCGGCGGGGGAGCCGTAGCCCCACTCGGCGAAGATCGTCGGGACCCCGTGCACGGCCGCCCCCTGGACGTCGTGCAGGCGGTCCCCGATCAGCACCGGGCGGCTCGTGTCGAACCCGCGGGCGTCGAGGCGGCGCAGGGCTTCCTCGACCACGTCGGCCTTCGACGAGCGGACCTCGTCGTCGCTGGCGCCCGTGATGATGTCGATGTCGCCGGTGAGGCCGTAGTGCTCGAGGATGTACGTCGCCGGCGTCTCGGGCTTGCTCGTCGCGGTCGAGATCGGCAGCCCGGCGTCGTGCAGGGTGCGCAGGACGACGTCGATCCCGGGGAACATCGCCGAGTCGAGGGCACCGTGCGAGAAGTAGTGCTCGCGGTACACGGACAGCGTGTGCTCGGCCTGTTCGGCGTCCATGCCCATCGCCGTCGTGAAGGTGTCCATGATCGGCGGGCCCACGAACGACAGCAGCGTCGCGTGGTCCGGCACGGGGACCCCGACCTTCCGGAACGTGTGGGTGAGGCTCTCGAGGATGCCCGGCGCGGAATCGCTGATGGTGCCGTCGAGGTCGAAGAGGATGGCGGAGAACGGGCTGGTCATGTCCCACTCAGCCTAGCCGGGGCCCTGGTGGCGACCGCCCGGCGGGCGCGACGGCACCGGCGGACGCGAGCCGCGCCTCCAGTCCGACCGCTCAGAAGAGGCGGGTGTGGCCGCCCTCGATGCCCCGCATCGCGTCGTAGTCGAGCACGAGGACGCGGATCCCGCGGTCCTCGGCGAGGGTGCGCGCCTGCGGCGCCACCGTCTGCGCGGCGAGCACACCCTGCACCGGCCGCAGCAGCGGATCGCGGTTCATGAGTTCGAGGTACCTGGTGAGCTGCTCGACCGCGTCGATGTTGGCGTTCCGCTTCATCTCGACGGCGACGCTCGCCCCAGCCCCGTCGCGGGCGAGGATGTCCACCGGGCCGATCGCGGTCATGTACTCGCGGCGGACCAGCGTGTGGCCGTCGCCGAGCAGCTCGATCTGCTCCGCGAGGAGCTGCTGCAGGTGCGCCTCGACGCCGTCCTTCACGAGGCCCGGGTCGACGCCGAGGTCGTGGGACTCGTCGGAGACGACCTCGTACAGGGAGACGATGAGCTTGTCCTGCGTCTTCTTCTGCGTGACCGTCCACACCTGCGTGATGCCGGCACTCGACTGCTCCTCGTCCGGCTCGGTGATCTCGATCGAGCACGGCGGGCTCATCCAGTTGAGCGGCTTGTAGCTGCCGCCGTCGGAGTGGACGAGCAGCGAACCGTCGGCCTTCAGCATGAGCAGACGGGTCGCGAGCGGCAGGTGGGCTGAGAGCCGGCCCGCGTAGTCGACGGAGCAGCGGGCGATGACGAGACGCACCCGGAGAGCCTAACCGGCGTCGCGACCGCCCGTGGTGCTGTCGGCGCTCCTGGCCGCGTCGGCGCGCTGGGCCTGGAGGCGCGGCTCGTCCCCGCCGTCCACGTCGCCGCCCCGGCGGGTCGGCCGGGCGGCGGCGCCGCGCTCACGGGCGGCACCCGACGCGAGTCCCGCCGCGATGATGAACACGAAGACCACCAGGAGCGCACCGAGCAGCCCCACCTGCTCGCCGAGGAACCCGATGAGCGGCGGTCCCGCGAGGAACGCCACGTACCCGATCGTCGCCACGGCGCTGACCCGGGCGGCGGCGGTCCGGGGGTCGTCGGCCGCGGCGGACATGCCCATCGGGAAGCCGAGGCTCGCCCCGAGACCCCACAGCACGACCCCGACGATGGCGAGCGGCACGTTGTCGATGAAGATGAGCATGCCGAGGCCGACGACCGCGACGGCGGCGCTGATGCGGAGGATCGGCACCCGCCCGAACCGGTCGATGAGCGGACTGCCGGCCACCCGGCCGACGGTCATGGCGGCGAGGAACACCGTGAGGACGGCGGCGCCCGCGGCGTTGTCGAGGCCGTGCCCGTCGATCATGGCCAGCGGCAGCCAGTCGTTCGCCGAGCCCTCGGCCAGGGCCATGCCGAGCACGATCACGCCGATGAGCAGGGTCGACGGCTGGGCCCAGACCTGCCAGCGGCTGACCGGCGTCGGCACCGGGCTGGTGTCGGTGGCGACGTGCTCCTCGAAGCGGTGCTCGTCCTGGAAGTGCGTGACGGCGACGAGCATCGCGGCACTCGTGACGACGACGAGGACGATGAAGTGCCACGCGACCGGGACCTCGAGCGCCTCGGCGAGGGCTCCGAGGCCGGCACCGGCGAGCGTGCCGAGGCTGAACGCGGCGTGGAACAGCGGCATGATCGTGCGGCCGCCGGCCTTCTCCGCCGCGGCGCCGGACACGTTCATCGACACGTCGCACAGGCCGTTGCCGAACCCGAACGCGATGAGCGCGATCCAGATGGCGGCGAAGCCCCACCCGAGGCTCACCGCCAGCCCGGCGAAGACCATCCCGAGGGCCAGGCACGCTGCGGCCACCTGGACGCCCCGGCGAGCCCCGAGCTTCGCGACGATGTGCCCGGCGAAGGTCAGGCCGCCGATCGAGCCGACCGCCATGCCGAGCACGAGCAGGCCCATCTCGAAGGTGCTCGCTCCGAGGGAGTCGCGGACGCTCGGGATCCGGCCGAGCCAGGTCGCGATGTCGAGGCCGGACAGGGTGAACACGACGAACACCGCGGTGATCCAGGCCCGTGTCGAGGGTGTGGTGCGGGCGGACGTCGTCGTCATGGTGGTCCCATCGTGCTTCGCTGCTGTGCTGCCGTGCGTGTCGCGGCTCGGTCGAATCGATTCGACCGCTGTTTCCGGCTACGCTAACGGGCGATGGACGAACCGGCAACAGGACCCGGCGCGTCGCGGACGGAGCACCACCGCGAGGACGCCGCCGATGCCCCGCGCGCCGGTGCGGTCCCGGCCGGTCCCGTCCCGGTCCGCCCCCGCCGTCCCACCCTCACCGCGGTGGCCCGCGCTGCCGGGGTCGCGCCCTCGACGGCCTCGCTTGCGTTCAGCGGCAGCGGCCCGGTCTCCGAGGACGCGAAGGCCCGCGTGCTCGCCGCCGCCGCCGAGCTCGGTTACGGCGGCCCGGACCCGCGTGCCCGTTCGCTGCGCCGCGGTCGCTCCGGCGTCATCGGCGTCGTCATGGACGAACGGCTGAGCGATGCCTTCCGCGACCCGGTGAACGTCCTGACGCTCGACGGCATCGCCGAGGTGGCCGGTGCCGCCGGTGCCTCGCTGCTGCTCGTCCGCAGCCCCCTCGACGACGAACAGGGCGCCGTCCCCCTCGTCGACGCCCCCATGGACGCCGTCGTCCTCGTCGGGTGCAACGTGCGGATCGACCCCGCGGTCGCCGTGCTCCGGCGCCGGCAGATCCCGGTCGTCGCGATCGAGGCGGACGACATCGAGGGTGCGGTGCCGATCCAGCTCGACAACCGCGAGGCCTCCCGCCGCGCGGCCGCCTTCCTGCGCGACCTCGGGCACGAGGCGGTCACCGTCGTGTCGCTGCCGCTCGACGGTGCGCACCGCCGCGGGCCGATCGACGCCGAGCGCGAGGCCGCTGGCATCGCCTTCACGTCCCTCGAACGCCTGCGCGGGGTCCGTGGGGTCTACCCCGACTCGGTCGCGATCGAGGCTGCCGGCAGCTCGGTCGAGGAAGGCCGGATCGCCGGCACCGCGCTCTTCGCCCCCGACGGGCCCCGGCCGACCGCGGTCATCGCGCAGAGCGACGTCCTCGCCGTCGGGGTGATCTCGGCCGCCCTCGACGCCGGACTCCGTGTTCCCGAGGACGTCAGCGTCGTCGGGTTCGACGGCATCACCGTGGACGACAGCCTGTTCCACCGCACCCGCATCCGGCAGCTGACCACGCTCGTGCAGCCGTTCGTGCAGAAGGGGCAGGCGGCGGCCCGTGCTGCCCTGGCGATGCTCGAGGGGGCTGAGCCCCAGCCGGCGGCGTTCCGATCGGAGCTCCGCATCGGGGACACGACGGGGCCGCCGCGGGCGGAGGGGCCGGCGGACGGGAGCCGACGCTGAGGTGTCCCGCGGGCTACGCTGCACACGAGGCTCGACCGAGAGCCTCGTGACCGATGGGGGCGCTGCGTGTTCTTGACCTTCCTGGTCCCGGTCGTGCTCGTGCTGGTCGTCGTGATGATCGTGCTCGCAGCGCGGGGATCGATGCAGAAGAGCCCGCTCCAGGAGCAACAGGACGCCGAGGCGCGAGCACGACGCGCTGCCAAGCGCGCAGCCCGCGAAGCAGACCGCGAAGCCGACCGTGACTGACGGCCGGAGACTCGTGACGACGGGTGTCGTCGTCCTCGGGATCGGCTTCGTCGCGACGGCCGCCGGGTCGGTCTGGGTGATCCTCAGTCCGATCGGCGGGGGCGTGAACTTCGGTGCTGCGGCGGTGTACCTCGGAGGGATGCTGTGCGGCGTCGTGGGCCTCGTCCTGGGCATCGCCGGACTGGTCGCACTCCGGCGGGGACGAGCGCGCTAGCGTCGCGCCTCGGTCGTCGGCTGTGCTGCAGCAGTCGGTCGGAGGTCGTGCCGCCGACGTTCGCGTCTGCGGTGGGCCGCGACGACGAGCAGCGTCGACACGGCCGTCACGGCTGCCACACCGATCACCTGAGCCGTCACGGGCCACGGGAACAGGTACGGCACGAGCAGTTGGGCGAGACCCGACGTCCCCGCCACGAGCAGCGTCAGGATCAGCACGGCGGCCACGTCGCCGGTGACGCTCGGACGGCGTCGACCCAGCCACCGGTCGGGCAGACCCGCGAGTGCGCCCGCTGCGAGTCCGAACACGAACACCGCTGCCGCTCCGCCGATCATCGCCGGCACCATGATGAGGATGAACGGCAACGCGGCGGGGGAGCGCTCGACGACGGCACCCACCACCACGCTCGCGGTCGGCACGACCACGACGGCCGCCGCTCCCGCCCACGCCGTCGTCAACGGGAGGACGGCGAGCAGGGTCCGGCGTGTGCCCGTCGCCTCGGTCTCAGTCGTGGTCGTGGTCGTGGGACCGGGGGCCTCGGCGGGGGAAGACACCCGATCACCCTAGGGTGCGACCCGTCGTGCCGGGCCAGCCTCGTCGCAGGGGACGGCGTCCAGTACGATCGTGCGATCCTGCTCGGACCGTCCGCGCCGGAGCGGTTCGAGGGTGGGGTGCTGTGGGGCTCGGGAGACGCGATCCGGATGCGAGGACGACGGCAGCCTCGGGGTCGCGCGTGAAGCGCAGCATCGCCGTCGGCCTGGTGATCGCGATGTCGGCGGCAGTCGTGATCGGAGCGGACGCGATCGGCGGGTCGGCGGGCACTGCTGATGCGTCCGGAGCTCCGCGGCTGGTGGTCACCAAGGTCACCGCGAGCAGCACCACCACGTCGACACGCACCACGGTGCGCACGACGCTGACGGTCAAGAACACCTCGGTGGCCCGCAAGCCGGCGGCCGACGCGTGGCTCTCCCTGACGGCTGGGAGCAAGCGGTACACGCTCGGACACGTCTCGGTGCAGTCACTCGCTGCCGGTGCGAGCGCGACGATCCACGCGACGCACACCGCGCCTCCTCGTGCGCCGGCCGGGAAGTACGCGGTCCTCGCGTGCACGGGAGCGTTCTCCCTGTCGAAGTGCGGCACCTCGGCCACGAGCGTCACCACCGCCCGCGCGACCCGGGCACGTCCCGACACCGGCGTGATGCTCGACGTGGCTCGTGCGTACTACCCGGTGGCGCTGATCGAGCAGTACATCGCGCTCCTCGCTGATCACGGTGGTCGCTTCCTGCACCTCCACCTCACCGACGACCAGAACGTCGGCATCGAGAGCGAGGTCCTCGGGCAGACCCTTGCGAACGCCGATCTCCGGGACGGCGTCTACACGAGTCGGATCACCGGTCGGCCGTTCCTCAGCGCGGCGCAGGCACGGGAGATCTCCCGGTACGCCGCGCAACGAGGCATCGCGATCGTTCCCGAGATCGACACCCCCGGTCACATGGCTGCGGCGTTCGACCTCCTCGAGGCCGGACACGGCAAGCAGTGGGTGGACCGGATCCGTTCGGGCGAGAGCGAACTCGACACATCGGCGCCCGGGAGCTCCGCGCTGGCCGCACGACTCCTGCAGGAGGTCACGCGGACCTTCCCGTCGAGCCGCACCGTCCACATCGGCGGCGACGAGTGGGGCGACGACGTCACCGCCGACGAACGCGTCCGATGGTTGAACACGATGGCGGCGGCCGTCGGCAACCGTGCGGTGTGGGCGTGGAACGACGGGATCGACCGGGCTGCGATCGGGCGACTGGATCCGCGTATCCACGTCACCTACTGGAGCTTCGACGGCGACACCGAGGACGCGACGGAACGCCGCGAGCGCCGCGAGCGACGGGCGGGTGCGAACGACCTGTACGCCGCCGGGATCGACCTGCTGAACTACAACTCGTACTACCTGTACGAGGTGCCGACGGACCTCGATGCGGCCGACAGCGAGTACACCGTCGCCGATCTCCGCGAGCACTGGTCGCTCCGGGCCTGGGACGGGGACTCAGGCGCACGTCTGGCGGGTCCGATGTCGGGGGCGGCCGTCGCGATCTGGGGCGAGGACCTCGAAGCACCGCCCTCCGACGCGCTCCTGCGCTGGAGCGCCCCACACGTGCTCGCGATGATCGAGACCGCCGGCTCGTAGGTCCGTGGGTGGACCTGCGGCTCGAAGGCCGTGGCCGTGCCTCCGTCGTCCGAGCGGACGGCTACCGCAGCAGTTCGATCGCGGCTGCAGTCCCCGTAGTCCGCAGCGTCCAGTGCGGGCGGACGAAGTCGTCCCGGTTCAGCCGGACCCGGACCTCGTCGACGACTTCGTCGTCGCGGGTCTGCGCACGAGTCACACCGTTCGTCAGGTAGCCGAGCTTCTCCGAGACCTGCAGCGACGCGTGGTTCCACGCCGCCGCGCTCGACTCCGCCCATTCGGCACCGAGATGGTCGAACGCGAACAGCAGGAGCGCCGCCCGCATCTCGGTGCCGAATCCGAGGCCCTGATGAGCCCGCGCGAGCCAAGAACCGCTCTCGACGGTCTTCCGCGCCGCGAAGCGTCGGCCGTGGAGCTCTTGCACGCCGATGGGTGTGCCGTCGTGGAGCACCGTGAAGCTCACGCCCCACGCAGTGCTGGTCACCCCGGACCGGAGCTTCCAGTGGTACTGCGCCAGTGAACGAGCCAGGGCATCCGGTTCAGCGTCCGTCCACGGGACACCGAACGGCATGCGAGCGGGATCGTGCACGCCGGAGAGCGCTGCGTCGACGAGGCCCGGGAGGTCGTCATCGCGCAGCGGCCGGAGCTCCAGCCGTGGAGTGGTGAGCCGCAATCCGAACAGCGGCCAGATTCGCTCGAGGTCCATCGTCCCACGGTACGAGTCGCCGACGGCAGGTTACGGGCTCCCTCGACGCACCCCGAGCCCCACCACCGCCACGAGGTTCACCGCGCTCCCCACGAGGAACCCCGTCGTCCCCCCGGCCACCCCCGCGACCGGCCCGAGCGCGGCCATGAGCACCGCCCCGACGACGAACCCGGCCACCGACGCCAGCGCCACCTGCCGCGACCGCCCCGCCGCGAGCAACAGCGCCGCCGGCACGAGCCCGACGGTGAACACCCACACCCCGACCATCAGGTACCGCAGGTCGGCCACGGCCGCAGCGCCCTCGGCCGGGTAGACGATCGGCAGGAACCACCCGGCGAGCAGCGCCACGAGGCCGAACACCACGGCGGTGCCGGCAGCGAAGCCGACCACCAACAGGACGGCCCCGCGGGACCGGAGCGACCCGCCGTCCGTCCGGTGGGCGAACGCCGGCACGAGCACCTGCCCCAGCGCCTGCCCGAGCATGGAGGCCGGGGTCGCCAGGGTGAACGCGGCCGCGTAGACGCCGGCGTCGTGGGCGGAGACGGTGACCTGCGCCGAGATCATCGTCAGCTGGAGCAGCCCGTTCGAGGTCACCACTGCGAGCACGTTCCACGCCGCGAATCCGAGCACCCCGCCGACGGGCTCGCGAGCAGCAGGCCCGAACCCGTTCCCCCGCGGCCAGCAGGCGACGGCGAAGACGGTGTACCCGATCGCGAGCGGCAGCAGCACGAACGGCTCGAGCCGGGCGACGCAGGCGAGCACGAGCAGCCCGAGCGCGAGCACGCTCGTCACGCCGTCCCACAGCGCGACCTTCGGAGCACGGCCGTAGCCGAGCTGCGCTCCGCGGGCGTAGCAGTACAGCCCGTACCCGACGACGACCGCGACACCACCGAGCACCGTGCCCGGGCCGCTGCCCCACGCGAGGGCGATCGGCACGGTGACGGCGGCGAGCACCAGGGTCGAGACGAGCATGGACAGCCCGAGCAGCCGGTTCACCGCGGCGTCGGAGTGCCGTCCGCGCAGCGCGATCGCCAGGTACCGCGATGCCGTGTTGCCCGCGGCGTTCGGCCAGAGCAGCGCGACGAAGACCGAGAGCGACAGGAGCGCGGTGGTCTGCCCGAGGGTCTCGGTACCGAACACCCGACCGACGACGACGGTCACGAGCAGCTTCGCGACGCCCTGCACCCCGATGCCGACGGTGGCGAGCGCGGCCGACGACGCGACGGACGAGGCCGCGGCCGGAGCGGGAGCCGGTCGCACGCTCACCGCGCCAACGCCTGTTCGACCCACCCGCGCCGGTGTGCCCGCACCCCGAGCGTCACCGCCCGCACCCCGATGTACCCGAGCGCGAACGCGGCCCACAGCCCCGCGAGGGTCCCACCCGCCCACCAGAGCAGGGGCAGGTACACGACGAGGTTCACCCCACCCGCGATCGCCAGGTACCGCGCGTCCCCTGCGCCGATCAGCACGCCGTCGAGCACGAACACGTAGCCCGCGACCGGCATCCCCACGGCGATGAGGACGAGGACGACGGGCAGCGCGCCACGCACTGCGGACGAGTCGGAGAAGACCGGCCCGAGCACCCCGCTCACGGCGAGGGTCAGCACCCCGAGCAGCACACCGCCGGCGATCCCGAGCAGGACGAGCCGCCGCGTCACCAGCCGCACCCGCGCCGGGTCCCGCGCCCCGAGCCCGTGTCCGACGAGCGCCTGCCCGGCGATCGCCAGGGCGTCGAGCGCGAACGCCAGGGTGGAGAACACGGTCAACCCGACCTGGGTGGTCGCGAGTCCGGTCGTCCCGAGCCCCGCGGCGGCGCCGACCGTCGCGAGCATCGCCACGCGCAGCGAGGCCGTCCGCAGGAACAGCCAGGCACCGGACCGCAGCGCCCGCGCGACGCCCGAGGCGCCCGGGCGCAGTGGAGCCCCCGACGCACGCGCCGCGCGGACCGCGATCCGGACGTAGACGACCGCCATCGCCCACTGCACGATGACGGTGCCGGCGGCCGACCCCTCGACGCCCCAGCCCGCGCCGTAGATGAGGACGGCGTTGAGCAGCCCGTTCGCGACGAACCCGACGGTGGCGACGACGAGCGGCGTCCTCGTGTCCTGCAGCCCTCGGAGCAGCCCGGTCGAGGCGGTGACGACCAGGATCCCGGGCAGCCCGACGAGCGACACCGTCAGGTAGGCGGTCGCCGCCGCCGACACGTCGGCCGACGCACCGAACAGGTCGACCAGCGGTCCGGCGAGCGGCCAGCCCACGAGCGCGAGGACCACGCCCAGCACGAGCGCGAGCCACATCCCGTCGATGCCGGCGTGCACGGCTCCGCGTCGGTCCCCGCCGCCGAGCGCGCGGGCCACGGCCGGGGTCGTCGAGTACGCGAGGAACACGAGCAGCCCCGTGACGGTCTGCAGGACGGCGCCGGCGAGGCCGACGGCAGCGAGGGGAGTCGCACCGAGGTGCCCGACGAGCGCGGTGTCGGTCAGCAGGAACAGCGGCTCGACGACGAGCGCACCGAGCGCCGGCACCGCGAGGCGGACGATGTCGCGGTCGACCGCGCGCCGCTCGGTGGTCACTGCGGGTCGCGTCGGTCCGGGCACTGACCCATTCTGGCGGCGAAGCGGACCACGCGTGGTGCGCGCACGCCCGGACCGGTGACGGGTCGGACGGGAGGCGCGGGTCGGCGCCGACCCGCGCCTCCCGTCCGGCGGGTGCTCGCGTCAGTCGGCGCGCGGTTCGGCGGGGACCCCGCCGGTGGCGGCGTGGGCCGCGTCCGGAACCTCGGGCGTCGCCTCGTCGGTCCCGCGGGCACGACCCACGAGGTCCATCACGTGGTAGACCACGATCGCCGCGACCGTGCCGAGGATGATCCCGCCGAAGCTCGCCTGACCGAACGAGAACGTGAAGTCGGCGATGCCGATGATGAGCGCGATCCCCGCGGTCAGCTGGTTCTTCGGCTTCGCGAAGTCGACGCGGTTCTCGACCCAGATCCGGATGCCGATGACGCCGATGAGCCCGTAGAGCGCGGTGGTCGCTCCGCCGAGGACCCCCGGCGGGACGGACGAGATGACGGCGCCCACCTTGGGGGAGAGGCCGAGCAGGACGGCCACGATCGCGGCCACCCAGTACGCCGCGGTCGAGAAGACCCGGGTGGCGGCCATCACGCCGATGTTCTCGCCGTAGGTGGTCGTCGCCGAGCCGCCGCCGACGCCCGCGAGGACGGTGGAGATGCCGTCGGCGAAGAGTGCTCGCCCGGTGAGCGGGGTGAGGTCACGACCGGTGAGCTGTCCGACGCCCTTCACGTGGCCGACGTTCTCGGCGATGAGCGCGAGGACGACCGGCACGAACGCCAGGTAGATCGCGAGCTGCGACGGGTCGAACGCGGGCGCGGTGAACTCGGGCAGACCGATCCAGGCGGCCTTGCCGACGGCGTCGAACGAGACCTCGCCGGCGATCAGTGCCGCCACGTACCCGACGACGACGCCGATGACGATCGACAGGCGTCCGATGAGCCCCTTGAAGAGCACGGTCACGAGGATGATCGCGGCGAGGGTGATCACCGCGACGACCGGGGCCTTCGTGAAGTTGTCGCGGGCGGCCGGGGCGAGGTTGAAGCCGATGAGGGCCACGATCGCGCCGGAGACCACCGGCGGCATGAGGCGGTCGATCCACCCGGCGCCGGCCAGGTGCACCACGGCGCCGACGGCCGCGAGGAGCACCCCGACGACGATGATCCCCGACAGCGCCAGCGGGATGCCGCCGATCTTCGTCGCGGCGGCGATCGGGGCGATGAAGGCGAAGGACGACCCGAGGTAGCTCGGCAGCCGGTTGCCGGTGATGAGCAGGAACAGGATCGTGCCGATACCGCTGAAGAGCAGCGTCGTCGCCGGCGGGAAGCCGGTGAGCAGCGGCACGAGGAAGGTCGCGCCGAACATCGCCACGACGTGCTGCACGCCGAGGCCGATCGTCCGGCCCCAGGTGAGGCGCTCGTCCGGCGCGACGATCGTCGTCGCGGAGACGGTCGCGCCGTCCCCGTGCAGCTTCCACGGAAGTCCCATGGGGTCGACGCTAGCGGCAGTCCACCGCTCGTGACGATCCCGCCGAGGATGTCCGTCGCTCCGTATATGGTGTGTGAAGTACCACACGAGGAGCGCTGCCCATGTCGAAGTCCGTCCGATCCACACCGCACCGGCGGATCGCCGCCTGGTGCGCCGCGCTCGCCGTGGCGTTCTCGCCCGTCGTCGGCCTGACCGGTGCCGTTGCCGCACCGGCCCACGAGCGGACGGCCCCCGCGGCGGACTTCACCGCGCAGGTCCGCTCGATCGAGCACGCCACCGGACGCGTCGAGCTGACCGGGACCGGACCCACGGGCGGCAGCGTCGCGATCGCGGTCGATGGCGCAGAGACCCTCTGGACCGAGGTCCGCGACGGCGTGTGGAGCGCCGGACTCCGGGTCGGCCCCGGGCCCCGCGTGCTGCACGTGACGTCGCAAGTGACCGGCGAGACGGTCGACCTGCCCGTCGAGGTGCTCGGGCTGCTCCCGCCGACGTGGGTCCCGACGATCGATCCGTTCGCCCGCACCATCACGCTCGAGGGCAGCGGGGTGAGCCGTCCGGCACGCTACGTCGTCACCGACGACGGCGAACCCGTCGCGGACGTCACCGCCGAAGCCGGTGCACCCTGGCGTGCGGTCCTGCGCGACCGTGCACCCGGCCGGCACGACATCGTGGTGGAGCGCGTGTTCGACGGCACGGTCAACGGCATCGGCCGAGACTCGTACGAGCTCTCCGGAGCGGCCGAAGTCGGCACCGCCTCGGCCTCCCGCGAGACCCGGCGCACGACCCTCGCCGGACGGGCGCCCGTCGGCACGACGCTCCGGTTCGCGGACGCTTCCGGGCCGGTCCTCGGTGCCGACGGCGCGCCGGTCGTCGCCACCACCTCGACCGACACCACCTGGCGCGCGGAGCTGCCCTTCCCCGAGACCGTCAGGTTCCACCGGATCACGGTCACGACGTTCGACGACGGGACACCGTTCGGGACGACGAGCGCCCTCGTCACCGTGCCGATCGCGATCACCGGCTCGGTCGAGGAGCTCACCGACGGCTCCGTGCGACTCTCCGGCACCGGCGAGCCCGGCGGTGTGGTGGCGCTCGAGACCGCGAGCGGGACGCCGGTGGACGGGGTTGACGGCCGACCGATCACCGCCGCGATCGGTCGCGGCTGGGAACTCGTCGTCCCGCGCGCGACGCTGCCCGGGGACGTCGTGGTCGCCCGGCAGCGGGTGCAGGGGGTCGAGCAGGGTGCGCTCCGACTCGTGTTGCCGAGGCTCCCGGTCCGCCCCGCACCCGAGCACGGTCCCGGCGCGGGTCCCGGCGTCTCCACCGGCAACCACCGGGCCGCACCGCAGGCCACCGCGGGCCGGATCACCGCCGTGCCCAGCGGGCGGCTCGCGTACACGGGTGGCGACCCCTCGGTGCCGCTCGGCGTCGCCGGGGTGCTCCTCGCAGCGGGGCTCGGCGGGCTCGCGGGAGCGCGGGCACTCGGGCGCCGGGGTGCCCACCGTGGCTGACACCGCTCGATCAGGGCGACGGTGGCTATCGTTGACCGCATGACCGACGTCGCAAGCACCTCCGGGATCCACACCGACGAGCTGGACGCCACGGTCCGCCCGCAGGACGACCTGTACCGCCACGTGAACGGCTCGTGGATCGCATCGACGCCGATCCCCGACGACAAGGCACGGTACGGCTCGTTCACGGTGTTGGCCGAGGCCGCCGAGATCGCCGTGCGGGACATCATCGAGCGCTCCCAGCAGGCCGCGCCCGGCACCGAGGACCGCAAGGTCGGCGACCTCTTCACCTCCTTCACCGACGAGGACCGGCTCGAGGCCCTGGGCACCGCGCCGATCGAGCCCCTGCTCGCCGAGATCGCCGCCGTGGACTCGGTCGACGACGTCATCCGCATGGTCGGACGCTTCGAGCGCCTCGGCCTGCCGAGCTTCCTGCAGCTCTTCGTCGACAACGACCCGGGCGACCCGGAGTCCTACGTGGTCTTCCTCGAGCAGTCCGGCCTCGGGCTGCCCGACGAGTCGTACTACCGCGAGGACCGCTTCGCCGACATCCGCACGAAGTACCGCGAGTTCGTCGCCGCGATGTTCCCGCTCGCCGGCTTCGAGGACGGCGGCGACCGCACCGAGCACGTCATCGCCCTCGAGACCGCACTGGCGTCGAAGCACTGGGACAACGTCACCACCCGCGACAGCCAGAAGACCTACAACAAGCTGCCGTGGGCCGAGGTCGCGGCGCTCGCCGACGGCATCGACCTCCGCCTCTGGTGGGAAGCGATCGACGCACCGGCCGGCGCCTTCGAGACCGTCGTCGTCCGCGAACCGTCGTTCGTGACCGGTCTGGCGGAGCTGCTCCGCGACCAGCCGTTGGACGTCTGGAAGGACTGGCTGCGCTGGCAGGTGATCCGCGCCTCCGCGGCCTACCTGACGAGCGCCTTCTCGGCGACGAACTTCTCGTTCTACGGCACCGCGCTCACCGGTGCGCCCAAGCAGCGCGAGCGCTGGAAGCGCGGGGTCTCGCTGGTCGAGGGGGCCATGGGCGAGGCCGTCGGCCGCATCTACGTGCAGGAGCACTTCGACGAGACCTCGAAGGCGACGATGGACGACCTCGTCGCGAACCTGGTCGAGGCCTACCGGCAGAGCATCACCGCCCTCGACTGGATGACCGACGAGACGCGTGCTCGGGCCCTCGACAAGCTCGACAAGTTCACGCCGAAGATCGGGTACCCGGTCAAGTGGCGGGACTACTCCGCGCTGCCGGTGTCCGCCGACGACCTCATCGGCAACGTCCGCGCCGTCGCGAGCTTCCAGGTCGACCGCGAGCTCGGCAAGATCGGCAAGCCGATCGACCGCGACGAGTGGTTCATGACCCCGCAGACGATCAACGCGTACTACAACCCCGGGTTCAACGAGATCGTGTTCCCGGCGGCGATCCTGCAGTTCCCGTTCTTCGAGGCCGGGCGTGACGCCGCCGCGAACTACGGCGCGATCGGTGCCGTCATCGGGCACGAGATCGGGCACGGCTTCGACGACCAGGGCTCCCAGTACGACGGCGACGGCCGGCTCGAGAACTGGTGGACCGAGGCGGACCGCACCGCGTTCGAGGAGCGCACCAAGGCGCTCATCGCGCAGTACGACGCGCTCGTCCCGACCGAGGTCCCGGACGGCCACGTCAACGGCGCCCTGACGATCGGCGAGAACATCGGCGACCTCGGCGGGCTGTCGATCGCGTGGAAGGCGTACCTGCTGTCCCTCGACGGGCAGGAGCCGCCGGTGGTCGACGGCCTCACCGGTGCCGAGCGCTTCTTCCTCAGCTGGGCGCAGGCCTGGCGGATGGCGATCCGTCCGGAGGAAGCCGCCCGTCTGCTGAGCATCGACCCGCACTCGCCGACCGAGTTCCGCTGCAACCAGGTGGTCCGCAACATCGACGTCTACTACGACACCTTCGGCGTGACCGAGCGGGACGCGATGTACCTCGACCCGGCCGAGCGCGTCTCGATCTGGTGATGGCCGAGCCGGACGCGGCTCCGTCGTCGGAGCCGGGAGCGGCTCGCCGGTCGCGGCGACGGCAGCACGCCGGCGGGGCCGACGGGCGTGCGCGCGGTCGGCACCGCGGTGGTGCCGACGACCGGTTCGCGGCGACGCTGCAGGCGCTCGGCGCCATCGCCCGGGACGGCGCGTCCGTCAGCGCCTCGGTGATCGACACCTCGACGGGCAAGGCCCTGCTGGCCGTGGACGACACGCTCGTCCAACCGGTGGCGAGCCTCGGCCGCGTGCTGCTCCTCGTCGAGGTCGCGGCGCGGCTCGAGGACGGCGGGCTGCACGGCGACCGGCTGCAGCGCATGGCGCGCGACACGGCGACCGGTGCCGGGCTCTGGCAGTTCCTGCAGGAGCCGACCATGCAGGTGTCCGACCTGGCGACCCTCGTCGGTGCCGGTGCGGACGCCTGGGCGATGAACGCGCTGCTCTCGACCGTCGGGATCGACGCCGTCCGCGAGCGCGCCGAGTCGCTCGGGATCGAACGGACCGCCCTCATCGACCGGGTGCGGGACCGTCGCGGGCCGGACGACGCTCCGGACGCCTCGGTCGCGCCGACGGGCGAGCTCGCTTGGCTCATGCGAGGCCTGGCACTCGGTGAGGTCGTCGACGAGGCGGTGTCGAACCGGGTGCTCGGATGGCTGTCCCTCGCGTCCGACCTCAGCCTCGTCGCGGGGTCGTTCGGGCTGGACCCGCTCGCGCACCGGGCACTGGACCACGGGTTGCAGGTCGTCTCGGCGACCGGGTCGAGCACGGGCGTGCGGGCGGAGGCCGGGATCCTGCGCGGGCCAGGGTCGTCGGTGAGCTACGCCGTCACGGTGACGTTCGACGACGACTCGCTGCAGCGGCGGCTGGCGGTCATCGACGCCCTGCGG
Source organism: Curtobacterium sp. NPDC087082 (assembly GCF_044745045.1). Lineage (NCBI taxonomy): Bacteria > Bacillati > Actinomycetota > Actinomycetes > Micrococcales > Microbacteriaceae > Curtobacterium > Curtobacterium sp. NPDC087082. The sequence continues at coordinate 658,572 of NZ_JBIUZN010000002.1, forward strand.
ACGATGGGCACCGAGGTGCTCGAGACCGTGCACGAGCCCGCGGCCCGCTGAGCGTACCCTCACGCTCGTGACCGAGTACCTGATCTCCTTCGACGAGGGCACGATGGTGTTCCCCGTGGCCGACTCCGGTCAGCGGAGCAGGACGAACGAGCGGAGCGGAGTCGGCACGACGTCGTGCACCTCGACGAAGCCCCGCGACTCGTAGAACGCCCGCTGCCCCGGTTCGGCATCGGTCGTCAGCACGGTCTGGCGCACGTGTGCGTACCGCTCGAGGACGCGGTCGAGCAGGGCCCCGCCGATACCGGCCCGGTGGTGCTCGGGTGCGACGAGGACGTCCTGCACGTACACGATCGTCACGCCGTCGGACACGGTCCGGACCAGCCCGACGAGCGAGCCCGCCGTGTCCCGGGCGGTCAGCACGAGGTGCGATCCGAGGACCGCGGCGACGAGGGTCTCCGGGTCCCGCGTGTACGCCGTCCACCCGACGTCGCGGTACAGCGCCAGGAGTTCGTCCCCGCCCGGTCGTTCCTCCGCGATCACCACCACGGTCCCATCGTGGCAGACGTCAGTCGGCGGCCTGCCCCGCGGGGACGAAGGCCTGCACGTCGAGCTCCGTCACGTCCTCCGACCGGCACGCGGCGAACGCGGTGTACGGGACGAACAGGGACGCCTTCGACCCGGGCGGGTACACCCGGAAGCCGTCGGGCGAGGTGGGGTCGCACGTCGACTCCGGGTAGTTCTCCGAGTTCGTGACCTTGAGCGGTGCCACGGCCTCCTGCCCGGACGCCAGCGTGACGGTCGGGTGGGGCGCCGCACGGTCGAGCGTCGCCGCGTTGCCGATCTGCGTGCCGTTCGTGTCGCCGACGAAGGACACCCCCGGCCACCCCTGCAGCGTGCAGGTCGACGACCCGGTGTTCCGCAGGACGAGGTGGACGTACGTGCTCCCGGCAGCGCCACCGCTGCCGGCCTCGATGCTCCCGGCGAGCGAGGACGTCGCGCACGCCGAGGACCCAGCGCCCGAGGAACCACCCGAGGAACCACCCGAGGAGCCGCCGGACGATCCGCCCGACGCGCTCGGCGACGACGCCGAGCCGGACGACGCGGACGAAGGCGTCGGTGCCGACGTCGGTGTCGCCGTGACGGTCTCCGTCGTCGTGGCCGACGGGGTCGTGGTGCCGCCCGACGAGCAGCCGGCGAGCAGACCGACGGCGACGATGCCGACGGCGATGAGCAGTAGGGAACCAGCGCGACGTTGCATGAGCCAACGCAACCACCGCCCCGGGGTACACGACTCGGGTGGCGCCCAGCCGCCCCGAGGACACTCCAGGGCACGCGCCAGCGCACGAGCAACGGAGGTCGACATGGCAGGCAAGCACGAACAGGCACGCGGCGACGAGGGTCGGTCGGACGGCGTCGAGCCCCGTGCCGGGTCCTTCACGGACAGCGAGATCCCGGGCGAGCCCCCCGTGGCGTCGAACGAGCCCGCGGGCGAGTTCGTCTCGAGCGACATCCCCGGCGAGACCCGTCCCGAGGGCGGCGACGGCGAGGGCGAGTACGTCGAGTCGGACATCCCCGGCGAGGCCGAACCCACCCCGGACGGCGAGGTCGGGCACTACACCGACCGCGACCAGGTCTGACCTAGTCGATCAGCTCCGCCGCCACGAGGCGGCGGAGCGTCTCCACGCCCGCCGGCGGGCACCGGTCCGCATCCGCGGAGGTGACCCACTCGACCTCGTCCACCTCTGCCGAGGCGACCGGCGTGGCGGAGTCGAGCGCGCCTCCTGGACGGACCAGGAACAGCGCCATCGCGACCATCGTGCCCGGGGCCTGCCCGTGCGCCGGTTCGGTGACGGTGCCGAACGGCTCGACGTCGTCGGCGGTCAGCCGCAGGCCGGTCTCCTCGAAGGCTTCGCGGACGGCGGCCTCGACGTCGCTCTCGTGCGGCTCCGCCTTGCCCCCGGGCAGGTACAGGACGTCGCGCATCCGCGCGCGCACCATGAGCACGCGGCGGTCGCGCACCAGCAGCAGCGCACTGACACGCAGGGTCGCGGGGTGGCCCTGGAGGCTCAGCTCGCGTCCGCCTCGTCGGTGCGGTCGCGGTCGATCCGCTCGGGCGCGGTGCGCTCCGCGAGCGGCACGACCGGCGACGGCAGTTCCGCCTCGGGCTCGGGACGGACACCGAAGAGGGCGTCGAGCGCCCCGACGAACTCCTCGCCGCGACCGGCGCGACCGAGTTCGCGAGCGCGCACCGAGGGACGGTGGAGCAGGACGCCGACGAGGTGCCGCAGGGCGCGCTCGGTCTGCTCGGCCGAGGCGTCGTCGCCGTCCGCACGACGCTTCGCGCGGTCGATCTCGTCGTCGAGGATGTCGAAGACGTGCTTGCGGAAGGCCACGAGTGCGGGCGTCGTCGACTGCTCGAGGGCCTGGGCGCGGAAGCGGGACACGGCGTCCTCGACCATCGCGCGGGCCTCGGACTCGGCGTTCAGCTCGGCGATCGGGGCGTGGATGCTGATGGTCTCGAGGTCGAGCAGTTCGACGCCGTCGACGGCGGCCGCGTCGGGGTCCACGTTGCGGGGGAGTCCGAGGTCGATGACGATGCGCCGGACGCCGTCGTCGAGGTCGGCCGGTTCGACGACCGGGACCTCGCTCGAGGTGCAGGTGATCACGACGTCGCTCGAACCGATGGCCTGGCGGAGGTCGTGCGCGGCGACGAGGTCGTGCTTCGCGGCGAACCACGGCGCCCGGCCGGAGGGGGAGAAGACCTGGATGGTGTCGGCGCCGCGGTCGCGCAGGGCGGCGATGGTCGTCGCGGCGTAGCTGCCGGTGCCGATCAGGAGCACCCGGGTCCGGCCCCAGTCGGTCACGCGGGAGGACGCGAGCTCGAGGCCGAGCCGCACGAGCGACCGGCCGGCAGCGCCGATGCGGGTGCGGGTCTTGACGCCGCGGGAGGTGTGCGCGGCTTCCTGGAAGAGCCGCTCGAGGTCCGAGGTGGTGGTGCCGTTCGAGCGGGCGTCCTCGAGCGAGCGGCGGACCTGCCCGGAGATCTCGGTCTCGCCGACGACGACGGACTCGAGGCCGCTCGAGACGGCGAAGAGGTGCTGCACGACGTCCTTGCCGCCGAGCACGTTGACGGACCGCAGGACCTCGGCGGGGTCGAGGTCGCTCGCGGTGGCGACGGCGTCGACGGTGGCCGAGACGGCGGAGTCGCGGTCGTCGCCGGCGATGTCGAGGTAGGCCTCGAAGCGGTTGCACGTGGCGAGGACGACGGCCCCGTCCAGCACGTCGGAGTCCGTCACGAGACGGCTCGCGGCGGTCGGTGCGCCGATGCTCAGTCGCTCCAGGAGATCGAAGCTGGCGTTGCGATGCGACGCCGTGAGACAGATGAGCACGTCTTCCATGGTAACTCGCGTTGCGCCCGGCTCCCGTTCCCATCGTGCGTGCTCGGGATACGTTCCGTTCGCCGATGGGAGAATCGTGCGGTGACCGACGCATCCACGACCGCCCTCCCCGCCTCGCACCCGCTCGTCTCCGGGCGGACGTCGGGCTCGCCCCTCGTCCGGGCGCTCCGCGGCGACCGGCCGGAGACCCTGCCGGTGTGGTTCATGCGTCAGGCCGGCCGGTCCCTGCCGGAGTACCGCGAACTGCGCGTCGGCACGGCCATGCTCGACGCCTGCCTCGACCCGGCGATGGCGTCGGAGATCACGCTGCAGCCGGTCCGCCGGCACGGGGTCGACGCCGGCATCTTCTTCAGCGACATCGTCGTGCCGATCAAGCTCGCGGGCGTCGACGTCGAGATCGTCCCCGGACGCGGGCCGGTGCTGGCGTCCCCGATCCGCACCCCGGCCGACGTCGACGCGCTGGGCCAGCTCGACGCGACTGCCCTCGCCCCGATCACGGACGCCGTGGCGCGCACGGTCGAGCAGCTCGGCGACACCCCGCTCATCGGGTTCGCCGGGGCGCCCTTCACGCTCGCGGCCTACCTGGTCGAGGGCGGACCGTCGAAGGACCACATCCGCGCCCGGACGCTCATGCACTCGGACCCGGAGACCTGGTCGCGCCTGCTCGCCTGGGCCGCCGGGGTGTCGGGGGCGTTCCTCCGGGCCCAGGTGCTCGCCGGGGCCTCCGCCGCACAGCTGTTCGACTCGTGGGTGGGCTCGCTCTCCCGCGAGGACTACGTCACCCGCGTCGCACCGCACTCGGCCGACGCCCTCGCCCACGTCGCCGACCTCGGCGTCCCGCGCATCCACTTCGGCGTCGGCAGCGGCGAGGTCCTGCACGACATGACGACCTTCGGCACGGACCGGGTCGGCGTCGACGCGGTCGGCGTCGACTGGCGGCTGCCGCTCGACGAGGCCGTGCGCCGGGTCGGCACCGGGGTCACCGTGCAGGGCAACATCGACCCGGCGATGCTCTCCGCCCCGTGGGAGGTGCTCGAAGCCCACGTGCGCGACGTCGTCCGCCGCGGTGGTGCGGCCCGGGCGCACGTCGTCAACCTCGGGCACGGTGTGCCGCCGGAGACCGACCCGACCGTGCTCACCCGCATCGTGTCCCTCGTCCACGAGCTCGGGGACGGGACGGCCGCGGCGACCGGAGCGCACGCGTGACCGACGTCGTCGTGGTCGGCGGCGGGGTCGCCGGACTCGTCGCGGCGCGGGACCTGGCGAAGGGCGGCGCGCACGTCGTCCTCGTCGAGGGCTCCGGCGTGCTCGGCGGCATGGTCCGTCGGCACACCGTCGCGGGACTCGACCTCGACATGGCGGCGGACTCGTTCGCGACCCGCAACGACGCCGTCGGCCGGCTGGCGATCGAACTCGGCCTCGGCAACGAGGTCACCACGCCGGACCCGCGCGGTGCGTGGCTGATGACCCGCGACGGCCGGACGTCCCCGATCCCGCAGACCGGACTGCTCGGGATCCCGGGGAGCCCGATGGCGGCCGACGTGCTCGCGGTGGTCGGCCAGAAGGCGGCGCTCCGGGCGCAGATGGACTCCCTGCTGCCGTCCCTCGTCGGGTCGAAGGCGCCGTCGCTCGGCGAGCTGGTCCGGAAGCGCATGGGCGAGCAGGTCCTCGACGACCTGGTGGTACCGATCGTCGCCGGCGTGCACTCGACGCACCCGGACGACCTCGACCCGGACCGGGTGGCTCCCGGGCTCCGGGCGGCGCTGCTGCGCGAGGGCTCCCTCGCCCGCGCGGTCCTCGCCCTCCGGGCCCGTGCGACGGCCGGGTCCGCCGTGCAGGGCATCCGCGGCGGCACCGTGCGGCTCGTCGACGAGCTCGTGGCCGACATGGAGACCTACCGGGTCGACGTCCGCCTGCACACCCGGGCCACCGCGATCGAGGAGCACGCCGTCGAGGTCCGCACCGACGACGGCGAGACCGAGCGACTGGTGGCCGAGCACGTCCTCGCCTCGACGGCGGACCCCGCCCGCACGGCCGGACCCGTGCGCACGGGCATCGAGCTCGTGACGCTCGTGGTCGACCAGCACGAACTCGACGCGGCGCCGCGCGGTACCGGGATGCTCGTGCACCCGGACGCACCCGGGGTCCGGGCGAAGGCGATCACGCACGCGACGGTGAAGTGGCCGTGGCTGGCCGAGGCGGCCGGGGGCCGGCACGTCCTGCGGCTGAGCTACGCGACGACGGACGCGGGGGTCGCGGCGACCACCCCGGGAGCCGTGGCCGACGCGGTCGAGACCGGGAGGAGCCTCCCGGTCGACCCGTACGACGCGATCGGGACTCGCGCCGCCCAGGACGCCTCTGCCCTGCTCGGCGTGCCGATCGCGCCGTCCGCCGTCGTCGGTGCCGCACGTGTCCGGTGGCACGGTCCGGACACGACCGCCGCGGGGCTCGCCGACGGGGTCGTCGGGATCGGCGAGGCGTCGACGGGCCGGGGGCTGGCCGGCATCGTCGCGGCGGCACGGAGCGCCGCTGAGCAGATCCTGGATTCCTGAGCGGACCGCACACTGGGAGAGGGCTACTGTTGCAGGAACGCCGGACGTATTCCGTTCGGCGCATGACCACGCACACTGACCCAACGGAGGAATCGCACATGCGAGGCAAGCTCCTGTTCGTCGCCGGCGCCGCTCTCGGGTACGTCCTGGGATCGCGAGCCGGACGGGCGCGGTACGAGCAGATCAAGACCGTCAGCGGCAAGATCTGGAACAGCAACGGCGTCCAGAAGGGCGTCCACGTCGCCGAGGAATTCATCGCCGACAAGACCCCCGACGTCGCCGAGTTCGTCGGTGAGCAGACGAAGAAGGTCGTCCGCAAGGTCGGGCAGAAGAAGGACAGCCAGGCCTCATGACAGACACCCGCGACCGCAAGCCGCGTTCGCTGTTCGGCCTGGTCGGCGACGTCCCCAAGCTCGTCAAGGAGCTGGTGACGGGTGAGCTGAACCTGCTCAAGGCCGAGATGCTGACGAAGGCGAAGATCTTCGGCCTCGCCGCGGGTCTGCTCGTGGGCGCGCTCGTCATCGTCCTCTACGCGATCGGCGTGCTGCTGACCGCCGCCGTCATGGGGCTCGCGACCGTGATGCCCGCGTGGCTCGCAGCGCTCGTGATCGCCGTCGTGATGCTCATCGTCGCCGGCATCCTCGGCCTGCTCGGCTGGAAGCGCCTGAAGAAGGGGCTCCCGATCACGCCGAAGCGCACCATCGACAGCGTGAAGAACGACGTCAACGCGGTGAAGGGCCTCGGCAAGAAGCCGACCCCGCCGACCCAGTACGGCACCCGCAAGCCCGACGTCGGCGGCCGCTTCTAGCGACGACCGCCCCGTCCACCACCCCACACCCCGGAGGACCCACGTGACCGATCAGCACGACGACCTGGCCGACCGCGTCGCGTCGACCCGCGCCCAGCTGTTCGACACCCTCGACGCGATCGAGGACAAGCTCAACGTCCCGAAGCAGATCGGCATCGCCGCGTCGAAGGTCAAGCGCGGGATCGACGAGAAGCCGGTGCCGTACCTGGCCGGGCTCGCAGCGGGCGTGGCAGTGGTCGGGGGTATCGTCGTAGCGGTGCTCCGACGGCGGTAGCGCTCGCCGTCGAAAGGGGAGCGGCGTCACCTTTGTGACCGATAGGACAATGGACACATGAGTTCCACCGTGCCCACGCACGACGCACACGAGACCTCCCCCGACGGCATCGACCCCAACATGCTGACGGCCTACGCCCTGTGGGCCGTCTTCCGCCGTCCGCTCGGGCCGATCCACACGGTCGGCGACGACGCGGTGGCCGAGCTCGACGCCGTCATCGCCGCCGCTGCCGAGCGCGGCGTGACGATCCGCGGCTTCTACGACGTGTCCGGCTTCCGCGCCGACGCCGACGTGATGGTCTGGCTGCACGGCGACGACGCGCAGGCGATCCAGGCGGTGCTCCGCGAGATCCGCCGCACGGCGCTCTTCCAGGACGCCGAGCCGGTGTGGCACGTCATGGCAATGCACCGCGAAGCCGAGTTCAACAAGCGCCACACCCCCGCCTTCCTGCGCGGCAAGGAGCCAGAGGCCTGGATCACGGTCTACCCGTTCGTCCGGTCCTACGAGTGGTACCTCCTGCCGGAAGAGGAGCGCTCGAAGATGCTCCGCGACCACGGCATCGCCGGTGCGAAGTACCGCCGCGTGCTGACGAACACGATCGCCACCTTCGCGCTGAGCGACTACGAGTGGATCCTCCCGCTCGAGAGCCCGGACCTCGTCGACCTCGTCGACCTCATGCGCGACCTGCGCTACACCGAAGCCCGCATGCACGTGCGGGAAGAGGTGCCCTTCTTCACCGGTCGTCGCGTGACGACCACCGAGCTGCCGGAGGTGCTCTCGTGACCGACACCAGCATGATCACGAACGGTCAGGCCGTCCTCGCCGCGACCCCCGCGGCCGCCGACGGTCCCGAGCACGTCGAGGTCCCGGTCGCGTACGACGCGATCCTGCTCGCCGGCTTCGGCGGACCCGAGGGCCAGGACGACGTCATCCCGTTCCTGCGCAACGTCACCCGGGGCCGTGGCATCCCGGACGAGCGCCTCGAAGAGGTCGCCCACCACTACCGGCACTTCGGCGGCGTCAGCCCGATCAACGCGCAGAACCGTGCGCTCAAGGCCGCGCTCGAGGCCGAGCTGGCCTCGCGCGGCATCGACATGCCGGTCCTCTGGGGCAACCGCAACTGGGAGCCCTACCTCGAAGAGGCCTTCACCGAGGCGGCCGACAAGGGCTACAACAAGCTCATCGCGATCGCCACGAGCGCCTACTCGTCGTTCTCGAGCTGCCGCCAGTACCGCGAGGACTACGCCCGCGTGCTGTCCGAGACCGGTCTGATCGACACCATCCAGATCGACAAGGTCCGGCAGTTCTTCGACCACCCGGGCTTCGTCCGCCCGTTCGTGGACGGCGTCCGTGACGGCATGGCGCGTGCGATCGCCGAGAACGACGGCCTCGACGTCGCGACCGAGCTGCACGTGCTGTTCTCGACGCACTCGATCCCGTCGACCGACGCCGCCAAGTCCGGCCCGGACTACCGGGGCTTCGACGAGCACGGCGCGTACGAGGCCCAGCACCTCGCCGTCGCGCAGGTCGTCCTCGACCAGGCGTGGGCGGAGCTGCTCGAGCAGCCCGAGCACGCGTCGCTCCGCGGCACGAGCACGCCGCCGTGGAAGCTCGTGTACCAGTCGCGGTCGGGCCCCCCGACGCAGCCGTGGCTCGAGCCCGACATCAACGACTACATGAACGAGGAGCTCAAGGGCGGCCCGACCCGCGCCGTGCTCATCGTCCCGCTCGGCTTCGTGAGCGACCACATGGAGGTCATGTGGGACCTCGACGAAGAGGCCACCGAGACCGCTCAGGAGCTCGGCTTCTGGTCGGTGCGCACGCAGACCCCGGGTGTCGACCCGGCCTACGTCTCCGGTCTGGTGGACCTCGTCCTCGAGCGTGTCAACGGCACCCCGACGAGCGAGCGCCCGCACCTGACCGACCTCGGTCCCTGGTACGACGTCTGCCGTCCGGGGTGCTGCGAGAACGTGCGCGCCGGGTTCAAGCCCGCCGCGGCCGGACTCGCCCCGTGACCGACGCGTCCGCGCCGACCGGCAGCTCCGACGGCCCGGCCCCGATCCGGCTCGGCACCCGTGCCAGCCGGCTCGCGGTCGCCCAGTCGCAGGACGTCGCCGACCGCTTGGCGACGGCGTCCGGTCGACCGGTCGAGCTCGTCACGGTCACGAGCGAGGGCGACACGAACCGCGCCTCGCTCGCGAGCCTCGGCGGCACGGGCGTGTTCGCCAGCGCGCTCCGCGAAGCACTCGTCGCGGGCGAGGTCGACGTCCTCGTGCACTCCCTCAAGGACCTCCCGACCGCGCCGTACCCGGGGCTGACGATCGCCGCGGTGCCGAAGCGTGCCGACGCCCGAGACGTCCTCGTCGCCCGGAACGCCGCGACCATCGAGACCCTGCCCGAGGGCGCGAAGGTCGGCACGGGTTCGCCCCGCCGCGTCGCGCAGCTCAAGGCCAAGCGGCCCGACCTCGACGTGGTGGACATCCGTGGGAACATCGACACCCGCCTCGGACGCGTGGACGACGACCTCGACGCGGTGGTCCTCGCCGCCGCCGGCCTGACGCGCATCGACCGGCTCGACGCGGCGACCGAGCTGCTCGACCTCGGCTTCTGGCCGAGTGCCCCCGGGCAGGGAGCGCTCGCGATCGAGACCCGCGCGGACGAGACGGACCGGAACCTCCTCGCGGCCCTGCGGAAGATCGAGCACGCGCCGACCCGACTGACCGTGTCCGCCGAGCGCGAGGTGCTCGCGAAGCTCGAGGCCGGGTGCTCCGCCCCGATCGGTGCCACCGCGATCGTCGACGCCGAGATGCTCCTCGTCTCCGCGACGGTCTACCGGCCCGACGGCTCCGAGTACCGCACCGCATCACACGCCGCCGTGCTCGACGGCTCCGCACAGGACCGCCTGACCGAGGCGCTCGAGCTCGGTGGCCGGGTCGCCGCCGAACTGCTCGAGAACGGTGCGGCCGACCTGGCGGACCTCGCGACCTCGGCGGAGTAGGCGGTCGCCACGCACCCCGACGTCAGCACCGCGGACGCGGCACGACAGCCGGTCGTCCTGGTCCCGCGCGGCGGGGCGTGGGGTGACCGGGTCGCCGCGGCCGCCCGCGAGCGCGGGCTCGACCCGCTCGTCGTCCCGCTGATCGCGGACGCGGCACCCACGGATCGGTCCGCCCTCGAGGCTGCGGTCGACCGGTTGATCGCGTCCGGCGGGTCCAGGAGGCACGACGCACCACCGCCGGCCGGGTCCGGTCCGCAGTCGGCGAGTGGGCAGGACGCGCCGTCGGCGAGCGGGCAGGACACGCCGTCGGCCGGTCGGCGAGCGGGCGGAACCGGCCGCCCGGCCGCGTCGACCGAGCCGGATCGTGCCCATTCGGGAGCGGCGGCAGACGGCACCGCCCGCACCGACGGCACCGGCGGCACCGACGGCACCGGCGGCACCGACGGCACCGGCGGCACCGACGGCACCGGCGGCACCGACGGCACCGGCGGCACCGACGTGGCCGGGTACGCGTGGATGGTGGTGACCAGTGCGACGGCCGTGCGCGTGGTCGCGGAACGGGTGGCGCGCCTCCCGTCCGACCTGCGGGTGGCGGCGGTCGGCGAGCCGACCGCCCGTGCCGCGCGTGCTGCGGGCTGGGTCGTCGACCTGGTGCCGTCCGAGTCCTCGGGCGCCGCGCTCGCCCACGCGCTGCCGGACACCTCCGGCACTGTCCTCTTCCCACGCTCGGACCTCGCTGCCCCGACCGTCGTCGACACCCTGCGCGCCCGCGGGATCGACGTGGACGACGTGGTCGCGTACCGTACCGTGGGGACCGGCGACGAGCCGGTCGTCCTCGACTCCCCGCCCGCCGCCGTGCTCGTGACGAGCGGCAGCGTCGCTCGCGAGATCGCCCGGCGGATGACCCCGCTCGACCCCCGCACCGTGGTCGCGTGCATCGGACCCGGGACCGCTGCCGAAGCCCGCGCCGCCGGCCTGCCCGTGCACGTGGTCGCCCGGACCCGATCCGCAGAAGCCCTGCTCGACGCCGTCGTCGAGTCCCTGAACCCCACCGCCCCGAACAGGAAGGCACCGAAGTGACCGGCCGTTTCCCCCAGGTCCGCCCCCGACGACTCCGCGCGACCGGCGCGATGCGTCGACTCGTCGCCGAGACCCGGCTCCACCCCGCCGAGCTCGTGCTGCCGATGTTCATCCGCGAGGGGGCGACCGAGGCGATCGACATCACGAGCATGCCCGGGGTCCAGCAGCACTCGCTCGACTCGTTCCGCCGTGCCCTGCACGAGGCGGCGTCGGTCGGGATCGGCGGCGTGAACCTGTTCGGCGTGCCGACGTCGAAGGACGCGCTGGGATCCGGCGCGACCGACCCGGACGGCATCCTCAACGTCGCGATCCGCGTCGCGCGCGAGGAGGTCGGCGACGCCCTCGTCGTGCAGTCCGACCTGTGCCTCGACGAGTTCACCGACCACGGGCACTGCGGCGTCCTGGCCGCGGACGGCTCGGTCGACAACGACGCCACACTCGAGCGGTACCGCGACATGGCGGTCGTGCAGGCCGAGGCCGGCGCCGAGCTCGTCTGCATGAGCGGCATGATGGACGGCCAGATCGCCGCCGCACGGGACGCGCTGGACGCGGCCGGGCACAGCGGCACGGCGCTGCTGGCGTACGCGGCCAAGTACGCGAGCGCGTTCTACGGTCCCTTCCGCGAGGCCGTCGACTCCTCGCTCGTGGGCGACCGCCGCACGTACCAGATCGACGCCGCGAACGGTCGGCAGGGCCTCCGCGAGGTCGAGCAGGACATCGCCGAGGGTGCCGACATCGTCATGGTGAAGCCGGCGATGAGCTACCTCGACGTGCTGGCCGAGACCGCACGCACCTCGCCGGTGCCGGTCTGGGCGTACCAGATCTCCGGGGAGTACGCGATGATCACCGCAGCCGCGCAGAACGGCTGGATCGACCGCGACGCCGCGGCGATGGAGGCGCTCGTCGGCATCAAGCGCGCCGGCGCCGACGCGATCCTCACCTACTTCGCGGTCGACATCGCTCGCAAGCTCAACGAGGAGGCGGGACTCCGCACCTCCGGCAGCACCAGTGCCGTGGACGGCATCGCCTCGACCGGGAAGGCCCCAGAATGACCACGAACGACCAGCTCTTCGGCCGCGCGAAGAACAGCATCCCCGGCGGGGTCAACTCGCCGGTCCGGGCGTACGGCTCCGTCGGCGGGACGCCCCGCTTCCTGACGAGCGCGAAGGGTGCCTACGTCACCGACGCCGAGGGGCGGGAGTACGTCGACCTCGTCGCCTCGTGGGGGCCCGCGATCCTCGGGCACGCCCACCCCGCGACGGTCGAGGCCGTGCAGCAGGCGGCGGCGCGCGGGCTGAGCTTCGGGGCGTCGACCCCGGGGGAGACCGAACTCGCCGAGCTCGTGAAGCAGCGGGTGTCGGTGGACGGCGACGGCCCGATCGAGAAGCTCCGCATGGTGTCCACGGGCACCGAGGCGACGATGACCGCGATCCGGCTCGCCCGCGGGTACACCGGCCGCGACCTGCTCGTGAAGTTCGCCGGGCACTACCACGGCCATTCGGACTCCCTGCTGGCCGAGGCCGGTTCGGGTGTTGCCACGCTCGCGCTCCCCGGCAGTGCCGGCATCACCGCCGAGACCGCCGCGCAGACCCTGGTGCTGCCCTACAACGACCTCGATGCCGTCCGTCGCGCGTTCGACGAGCACTCCGAGCGCATCGCGGGCGTGATCGTCGAGGCAGCGGCCGCGAACATGGGGGTCCTCGCCCCCGAGCGTGGGTTCAACCGCGCCCTGGCGCAGATCGTGCAGGCGCACGGCGCGCTGCTCATCGTCGACGAGGTCCTGACCGGCTTCCGGGTGGGCTCCGCCGGGTGGTGGGGCCTCGAGGCGTCGAAGGTCGTGCCGGACGGCGCCGGGTGGAAGCCCGACCTCGTCACGTTCGGCAAGGTCATCGGCGGCGGCATGCCCCTCGCCGCACTCGGTGGTCGGCGCGAGGTCATGGACTACCTCGCCCCGCTCGGCCCCGTCTACCAGGCGGGCACGCTCTCGGGGAACCCGCTCGCCGTCGCCGCGGGCATCGCCACGCTGCGGGCCGCGACGCCCGAGGTCTACGCGCACCTCGACCGGACCGCGGCGACCATCGCGACGGCGACGAGCGACGCCCTGTCCGCCGAGGGCGTCGCCCACACCGTCCAGCACGCCGGGAACCTCTTCTCGTTCGCGTTCACCGAGACCGCCCCGCGGAACTACGACGACGTCCGAGCGCAGGAGGCGTTCCGGTACGCGCCGTTCTTCCACGCCATGCTCGACTCGGGGGTGACCCTGCCGCCGAGCGTCTTCGAGGCGTGGTTCGTCACGGCGGCGCACGACGAGCGGGCCGTCGGACGGGTGCTCGACGCACTCCCCGCCGCGGCGAAGGCGGCCGCGCGCGCCACGGCGTGACGCCACCACCTACCTGACGTCAGGCGCGGGTCGGGCCGGACCCGCGCCTCCCGTCCGCCGCACCCGGCGGTGTGCCGCGTGCGCTGGTTGGATGGCGACATGCAACTCGCCGAGGCCCTCATCGAGCGCGCCGACCTGCAGAAGCGCATCGAGCAGCTGCGCTCGCGGATCGCCGCCAACGCCCGCTACCAGGAGGGCGAGGAGCCCGACGAGGACGCGGCGTCCCTGCTCGCCGAGGCCGAGCGGGCCGTCGACGACCTCGAGGTGCTGCTCGCCCGGATCAACGCGACGAACGCGTCCACCCGGCTGGCCTCGGGCGAGACCGTCACGACGCTCCTCGCACGCCGGGACGCCCTGCGCCTCCGGCACGCGCTCGTGACCGGCGCCGCGGACGCGACCGCGGGCGGAGGCGGCGGGTACCGACAGCTCCGCAGCGAGCTCCGCACGTTCGCCGCCCTGCCGACCGCGACGCTGCGGTCCCGGGCGGACGACCTCGCCAAGGAGCTCCGCGAGCTCGACGCGACCATCCAGCGCAGCAACTGGGAGGTGGCGCTCCTGGAGACGACGGACTGATCGGACGGGCGGTGCGTCGGTAGGCGGACCGGGGCGGGTACGGACCCGACGGACCGGCGGGCAAACCGGTCCTCATGTGGCGCAGTGGGCAGCGCCGTGGCGCGAGCCGGCACAACGCAGCCCAGCACCGCGCACCGGCGACGGGGCACGAGGCACCACGCATCACCGCGTACCGACCGGATCGCCGAGGGTGGGACAGGGGACAGCACCGCCCCGGAGTCCGTTGTGCCGCGACTCAGGACGCGCGGCGGGTCGGGTGTGGTGCGCAGCGTGACGACGAGTGCTCGTGGTCCACCGTGCGCAGTCGTCGTCAGGGCGCGCAGTCGCGGGCTGGGAGGCGCGGGCGCGGGTCGGGAGGCGCGGGTCGGCTCCGGCGTGCGGGCGGCGCACCGCGCGCCGCGGCTCAGGACGCGCGGCGGGCGGCCCAGCGTCCCTCGGCCCGGAGGATAGCGAGCGGGAAGTCGAAGGCGTGCGAGACCGCCGACGACGTGATGACCTCGTCCGAGGTGCCCTGGGCGACCGCGACGCCGTCGCGCAGCAGCATCGCGTGCGAGGTCGACGCGGGCAGGTCCTCGAGGTGGTGCGTCACCATCACGCTCCCGAGCTCGGGGTGCCGGTGGCGCAGGGCGTCGACGGTCTCGAGCAGGTGTTCGCGCGCGGCGACGTCGAGTCCGGTCGCCGGTTCGTCGAGCAGGAGCAGCTGCGGCTCGGACATGAGCGCCCGGGCGATGAGCGTCCGTCCGCGCTCGCCCTGCGACAGGACCGGCCAGCGGGCGTCCCGACGCGCGGTCAGACCGACGTCGGCGATGTGCTGCTCGGCGGTGGCCACCTGCGCGGGCGTCGGCTCCCACCGCATCATGAGGTCGGTCGTGCCGGTGAGCCCGGTGAGCACGGTCTCGAGGACGGTCAACGGCGAGAGCATCCGGTGGCGGGGGTCGACGTGCCCGATGTGCTCGCGGAGCTCCCGGACGTCGACGCGTCCGAGTCGCCGGCCGAGCAGTTCGACGGTGCCGGCCGTCGGGTGCCCGGTGGCGCCGAGGACCGCGAGCAGCGTCGACTTCCCCGCACCGTTCGGCCCGAGGAGCGCCCAGTGCTCCCCGCGCCGGACGGTCAGGTCGATGTCGTGCAGGAGGTCCCGGCCGGACCGGGTCACCCGGACCCCGGCCGCTCGGATGAGGACGTCGTCGTTGCTGCTCACGCGTCCATCGTGGCCCAGGCGGCCGGGGATCGCTGGACGGGTCAGCCGGCGGCGGCGGTCCCGGCAGCGCGGAGCTCGTCCGCCTGCTGCTCGGCGGTCGTGGTCAGCGCACGGATCGCGGCCGCGGCGGCGTCGCCGTCACGCTTCGCGATGGCCGCACGCAGCGGGTCGACCGAGTGCTTGTAGTCCCAGAACTGCCACGCACCCTGGGCGAGCGAGAGGAACCGTGCGCGGGGCAGGAGCGACTCGGCGAACTTGTCGAGCAGCTCGTTGTCGGCGGCGTCGACGAGCAGCGAGATGACCGTCTCGAGCTCGGCGTCCATGCGCTTGTCCTGCTGCTCGGAGTACGAGCGCACGGCTTCGAGGTGCTCGGTCAGCGCCTTGGCGGCGGAGGCGTCGAGCTTCGGCACGCCCCAGCGCGCAGCGAGTTCGACGAACCCGCCGAGGACCTGGGTGGTGTCCGCGGCCTGCTTGCCGGTCGGGGTGGCGACGCGGGTGTACCGGTTCGCCTCCATCTCGACCAGGCCGTAGTCGACGAGCTTGGCGATCGCCTCACGGATGGGGGTGCGACTGACCCCGAGCCACTGCACGAGCTCGTCGTCGTTGAGGCGCTCGCCCGCCTGGAGCGTGCCGTCTTGGATCGCGGCGAGCATCTTCTCGAGCACGACGTCGCGCAGGAGCTTCCGCGGTGAGTTCTCGACGGTGGACTTGGGTACCGGCATGCCGGACTCCTCACAGGCTCAGGTGTTCTGTACTCAAATCCTAACGTGTCAATATGCAAACGCTTGTGAAATCTTAGTATTCAGCGATCGACCGCGACGACCGTGCGCCCGTGCACTTTGCCGGCGACGACCTCTGGTCCGACGGCGATGGCTTCCTCGAGCCCGGCGACCCGCGTCACGCCCGCCAGGAGCGCCGGGTCGAGATCAGTCGCGAGCCGCTGCCACGCCTGCTGCCGGAGGGCCAGCGGGGCGTCGACGGAGTTGATGCCGAGCAGCGACACCGCCCGCAGGATGAAGGGCATCACCGAGGTCGGGAGCGCGGAGTCCTGCGCCAGGCCGCACGCCGTCACGGCCCCGCCCCACCGGGTCGCCGCGAGGACGTTCGCCAGGGTCGCGCCCCCGACGCTGTCCACCGCGCCCGCCCAGTGCGCCCGCTGCATCGGCCGGCCGAGCTCGGACAGGGTCGCGCGGTCGATGACGTCGGTCGCGCCGAGTGCCCGGAGCGAGGCCTCGTTCGCGGCGCGTCCGGTCGAGGCAGTGACCTCGTACCCACGGGCGGCGAGCAGGGCGATCGCGACCGTGCCGACGCCGCCGGACGCACCCGTCACGAGGACGGGACCGCTTCCCGGTTCGACGAACCGTTCGAGAGCGAGCACGCTGAGCATCGCGGTGAACCCCGCGGTCCCGATCGCGGCCGCGAAGGAGTCGTCGATCGAACCGGGCAGCACGACGAGCGACCCCGACGGCACCACCGCGTGCTCCGCCCAGCCGCCGTGCCGGGTCTCGCCGAGCCCGGCGCCGTTCACGACGACCCGGTCGCCGATCGCGACGTCGTGCACGCCCGGTCCGAGGGCCGAGACGGTGCCGACGACGTCGATGCCGGGCACGAGCGGGTCGACCCGCGCGACGCCGGGGTTCCGGGCGAGCGCCAGGCCGTCCTTGTAGTTGACGCTCGAGTACGTGACGTCGACGAGCACCTCGCCCTCGGTCGGGTCGGCGACGTCGACCTCGGTGACGGTGGGCGGGGCGGAACTGGAGACGAGGACTGCGCGGGTCACGCGTCGGACGCTACCCGCGCCTCCAGGACCACGACCGGCGGACCTGCGGACGCGTGTCAGCCGAACATGATGGCGGCCTCGTCGTACCGGGCCTGCGGCACGGTCTTCAGCTCGCCGAGCGCCTCCTCGAAGGAGACGTGCTCGATGTCGGTGCCCCGGAGCGCCACCATGCGGCCCCAGCGCTCCTCGACCACCGAGTCGATGGCCGCCAGGCCGAGCCGCGTCGAGAGGACCCGGTCGTACGCCGTCGGCGTGCCGCCGCGCTGGATGTGGCCGAGCGTGGTGGCACGCGTCTCGATGCCCGTCATCTCCTCG
The DNA here is from genome assembly GCF_044745045.1 of Curtobacterium sp. NPDC087082. NCBI lineage: Bacteria > Bacillati > Actinomycetota > Actinomycetes > Micrococcales > Microbacteriaceae > Curtobacterium > Curtobacterium sp. NPDC087082. The sequence goes on from NZ_JBIUZN010000002.1 coordinate 675,928, forward strand.
ATGAGCGGCGCGAGGCGCTCGCCGATGCCGCCGAGCCGCGGACGCCCGAACGCGTCGAGGCCGCGCTCGGTGTGCGCGTTGTCCTCGTGGTCGGGGACGAAGCCCTCGGCGACGACGACCAGCGGCGCCCGACCACGGTCGTAGGCCGCCCGGACCCACGCGGCGATCTGCTCCATGCTCGTCTTCTGCTCCGGGATGAGGATCGCGTGGGCACCCGCGGCCATGCCGGAGTGCAGGGCGATCCAGCCGACGTGCCGGCCCATGACCTCGGCGACCATGCAGCGCGAGTGCGACTCGCCCGTGGTGCGGAGGCGGTCCATGGCCTCGGTCGCGATCGCGACGGCGGTGTCGAAGCCGAACGTGTAGTCGGTCGCGCCGAGGTCGTTGTCGACGGTCTTCGGGACACCGACGATCTTCAGCCCGGCGTCCGTGAGGCGCTTCGCGGCGGCCAGCGTGCCCTCGCCACCGATCGCGACGATGGCGTCGATGCCGTGCCGCTCGAGGGTGCGCTCGATGTTCTCGACGCCGCCGTTCGGGCCCTCGAAGGGGTTCGTCCGGCTCGTGCCGAGGATCGTGCCGCCCTGCTTGGCGATGCCCTGGATGTCCTTGCGGCCGAGCGGGACGATGTCGCCGTCGACCACGCCGCGCCACCCGTCGCGGAAGCCGACGAAGTCGTGTCCGTAGATCGCGATGCCCTTCAGCACGATGGCGCGGATGACCGCGTTCAGGCCGGGGCAGTCGCCTCCGGAGGTGAGGATGCCGATGCGCATGGGGAACTCCGTCGTCGGGGTGCAGTGGGACACGCCCATCATGACTGACGGTGGTTCCGCATTACCATCCTGCGTGTGTCCCTCGCCGTTCCGTCCTCCTCCGCCGGTGGCGTCGAGGGCGCCGCGGCGCGGGTCGGTGGGTCTGCGGCGCGCGTCGGCGAGGCCGCGCGGGTCGGCAAGGCTGCGGCGCGGGTCGGCGAGGCTGCGGCGCGGGTCGGCGAGGCCGTGTCGCGTGCCGACACCGTCTACCGGCCAGGAGGCGCGGTGGACGTCCGCGCGACGCTCCGGCCCCTGCAGCGCGGCTCCGGCGACCCCGCCTTCCGCGTGGTCGGCTCCGACACGTGGCTCGCGCTCCGCACACCGGACGGCCCGGCCTCGGTGCTCGTGCGCCGTGCCGGTCCCGACGCCATCGCGGTCTCGGCGTGGGGCGACGGTGCCGAGTGGGCGGTGTCGCACGCTCCCGAACTGCTCGGCCGGGGTGACGACTGGTCGGACCTCGACGTGTCCCGGCACCCGTTCCTCGTCGACGCCCGGCACCGGCAACCGGGCCTCCGCCTGCTCCGCACCAACACCGTGATGGCGGCCCTGGTGCCGGCGATCATGGAGCAGAAGGTCACCTCGCGACAGGCCTGGCGTGCCTGGCGGTACCTGCTGCGGCGGTACGGGACGCCGGCGCCCGGACCGGCCCCGGCGGACATGTTCGTCCCGCCGACCGCTGCCGGGTGGGGTGCGATCCCGAGCTGGGAGTGGCACCGCGCCGGCATCGAGCCCGGTCGTTCGGCGACGGTGATGCGGGCGGTCCGGGTGGCTCCGGCGCTCGAACGGACGCTGACGCTCGGCCGCGGCGGGGCCCTCGTGTCCGCACGGCTGCAGTCGGTCCCCGGCATCGGGAAGTGGACGGCGGCGGAGACCGCGCAGCGCGCCCACGGCGATCCGGACTCCCCGAGCGTGGGGGACTTCCACGTGCCGGCGCTCGTCGGGTGGGCGTTGACCGGGGGACCGGTGGACGACGACGGGATGCTCGAGCTGCTGGAGCCGTGGCGGGGGCACCGGGAGCGGGTCGTGCGGCTCATCGGCGGGTCGGGCTTCCGGAAGCCGTCGTTCGGGCCGCGCCTGACGATCCAGGACCACCGGTACCACTGAGCCGCGGGGGCGGCCGCGGCCGCCGCCGCGGCCGCACTCCGCCGCGCGCCGCCTGGCGCCGGAGGCGTTCGCACAACCGAAGTGCGCCCGAGCCATGCATCCGCGTGGCGCAACGTGCCTTTGGTTGTGCGGAGCGCCGAGCGCCGCGCCGCCGCGCGCGCCGCGCCGGCGCCCGGCCGCTCGCCGCGGGTCAGGCCACCGCCGAGAACGGTCCGCCGAACCACAGCGCGATCGGCGCGAGCCCCGACAGCACAGCGCTCGCGACGACCACGGCGGTCGACCCGCGGGTCTCCGCACGCCGGCGCGCGACGACACCGAGCACCAGCGCCACGACGACCCCGCCCCACGGGAGGAGCGACAACGCCAGCACGAGGGGCCACAGGAAGAGCGACGCCCCCGTCCCCGTGACGAGCACCGGCACCCACATGACCGACCAGAGCAACGCCAACGCCGTCCCGGACATGGACAGGATCGCCACGGCGACGACGAGCGTGGGGGTGGCGTGGGGCCGGACGGCGAGTTCGTGCACGTCCGGATCGTACCGAGCGCGGCGGCTCAGGGGTGCCGGGTGCCGACGCCGGCGAGCACGGCGCGGTAGCCCTCGCGGAACGTCGGGTACCGCGGTGCCCAGCCCATCGAGCGGAGCAGGGCGTTCGACAGACGCTTGTCACCGGCACCCTGCCGACCGGCAGCGCCGGCGCCGGCCTCGGCCCTCGGCGGCACCGCGACCCCGAGCTCGGCGGCGAGGAACGCGTACACGTCGTCGAGCCGAGCCGGTTCGTCGTCGGTCACGAGGTACGTCGGTGCGGGGTCGTCCAGCGTCGCGAGGTGCACCAGGGCCGCGGCCGCGTCGTCCCGGTGGATCCGGTTCGTGTGCGGGGACGACCCGTCGGCCGGAGCCGACCGCGCGCCTCCGCGCCGGACCTGGTCGATGAGGCGCTCCCGCCCGGGACCGTACACACCGGACAGCCGAGCGAGCACCGCCCCCGGGGCTCGTTCGCGGAGGAGGGCCTCGGCCTCCAGCAGGACGTCCGCGGTGGGGGAACCGCCGTCCGCGGGGGTGTCCTCGGTGACCGTGCCGCCGTCGTCGACGTCGTAGACCGCGGTCGAGGACACGACGACCAGGCGCGGGCTCGCTCCGGACGCGTCGATGCCGTCCAGGACGTTCCGCAGCCCGTCGACGTACGTCGCGCGGTACTCGTCCACGTCGCGGCTCCCCGCGGCGACGGCCACGACCACCACCGCCGTGCTCGCAGGGATCTCCGGGACCGACCGGCGCAGGTCGACGCTCCGCCCGGTGAGCGGGGCCGGGACCAGCTCGCCCCGCCGCCGGAGTCCGACCACGCGGTGTCCGGCGGCGGCGAAGCGCAGGCCGGTCTCGATCCCGAGGTCGCCGCAGCCGGCGATGACGATGTCCACCGCCCCATCATGCCGAACGCCGGTGGACGATCCGCCGCTCATGCCGAACCGGTGGACGATCCGCCGCTCATGCCGAACGCCGGTGAACGATCCGGCCCGCTGTCTCGTCGTCAGGGCATGGGACTCCGCACACGAACCAAGGTCATCATCGGCATCGCCTCCGGCGTCGTGGTCGTCGGCGCGGCCGCAGCCATCGCCGGACCGGTCATCTACGCGAACACCGTGAACGGGCAGGCCGCCGCGGCCCCCTCCGTCAGCGCCGCGCCGTCCGGCGGCTCCGGCACCCTCACCGCCGCCGAGGCCGACGGCAGCTGGACAAGCACCGGCGACTCGTTCGCGGGCTACCGCGTGCACGAGAAGCTCCAGGGGCAGGATGTGAACGTGGTCGGACGCACGAAGGACGTCGAGGGCAGCGCCGAGGTCAGCGGCGGCTCCCTCACGAAGGCGACGGTCACGGTCGAGGTCGCGAAGATCAGCACGCCCGAGTCCGCCCGCGACGCCTACTTCCGCGACACCGCGCTCCAGACGGACCAGCACCCCTCGGCGACGTTCACGCTGACGAAGCCCGTCGACGTGTCCGGCGCGCTCGACGGCTCGACGCAGGACGTCACGCTCACCGGCACGATGGACCTGCACGGCGTCGAGCAGCCCGTCACCGCCGACGCCCAGGTCGCCGTCGCGAAGGACGGCACCGTGCAGGTCGCCGGCAGCATCCCGATCACCTTCGAGGACTACGGCGTCGAAGCACCGTCCCTCGGCTTCGTCACGGTGGACCCGAAGGGGTCCGTCGAGTTCTCCCTCGACCTGGCGAAGTGATGGCCACGGGCCGGTCCGCCGACGAGCTGCTCGCGACGCTCTACCGGGAGCACGGCGATGCGCTCACCCGGTACGTCCGGCACCTGACGCGGGACGGCCACACGGTCGAGGACGTCGTGCAGGAGACGATGGTCCGCGCGTGGCAGCGCCCGGCCGTGCTCGAACGCGCTCCGGACAGCGCTCGGGCGTGGCTCTTCACCGTCGCCCGGAACCTCGTCGTCGACGATGCCCGGTCCGCGCGGAACCGCCGTGAGCACGGCACCGAGTCCCCCGTCGACCGGGTCGAGGCGGACCGCACCGACGCCGTCCTCGACCGCATCGTCGTCGCGGACGCCCTCGCCTCGCTCAGCCCCGACCACCGTCGGGTGGTGGTGGACGCGTACTGGCTCGGACACACGGTCCCCGAGATCGCCCGGCGACACGACATCCCCGAGGGCACCGCGAAGTCGAGGCTGCACTACGGGCTGCGGGCCCTCCGGCTCGCACTGCAGGAACGAGGAGTGACGCGATGAGCGACGACCGCTACGCCGAGTGGGACGCCGCCTACGTGCTCGGTTCCCTGCCGCCGGACGAGCGGCTCGAGTACGAGCGGCACCTCGAGACGTGCGACCGCTGTGCGGCCGCCGTCGCGGAGCTGGTCGGTCTCCCGGGCCTGCTGTCCAAGCTGCCGGCCGACCAGGCGGTCGAGATCGCAGACCCGGACGGGAGGCGCGACACCGGCTCCGAGAGCACCCTCGCCTCCGTCGCGCACCGCGTTCGACACCGTCGCCGTCGCCGCCGGATCTGGGTCGCGGCCACGGCCGCCGCCGCGGTGGTCGCCGCGGTCCTCGGCGGACTCGCGGTCGGCACCGCACGGGTGGACCCGTCCGTCCAGGCCGGCCCCGCCACGGCGTCGGCCGACCGGTACGCGCTCGTGGGGGAGCGCGGCCTCGACGTCGACCTGTCCGTCAGCGGCGAACCGTGGGGCACCCGCTTCGACTGGGGCTGCTCCTACGGCGGGAAGTCCTGGGCCGCCGACGGGTCCGTGATGTACGACCTCGTGGTCGTGCGCGACGACGGGTCCGTGCAGACCGTGGCGTCGTGGTCGGCCGCGGGCGAGGACGCCCGGGGACTGTCCGCCTCGACCGACGTGCAGCGCGACGACATCGCCAGCGTGCAGGTACGGCTCCGCGGCGACGACCGGGTGCTCGCGGACGTCGATCTCTGACGGATCCCGATCCGGACCAATCCGGCTGGGCGAGGGTGCCGAATCACTGACATCGACCGGGGAACACCCCGGAAGCGCTCACCAGCCGCACATCGCTGGTTCTCCACCCTGCACCAGGGTGTGTTCGGCGCGCACACAGCAGCCGCGCCGAGCGCGACAACAGCAAAGGACTGATCACCATGCGCAAGAGCCTCAAGACCTCCATCACGCTCGCCACGACGGGTGCGCTCGTGCTGGGTGGTGCCGCGTTCGGCATCACCTCGGCGCAGGCCTCGACCCCGTCGGTGCACACCGTGTCGTCGTCCTCGTCGAAGATCCCCGGCCCCGTCGCGTCGGTGCCCGAGGTCCTCGGTGGCGACACCGCAGTGAAGCTCGACTCCGGCTTCACCGACGCCCTGACCGCGCTGAAGCTGACCCCGGGTGTCTCCGGTGACGCCAAGCTCGCCGACGGGTCCGTGTCGTTCCCGATCACGTCCGGTTCGGTCACGTACTGGTCGCCGGACGGTGACTACCGTCCGTACGTGCAGGGTCTGCTGAACCACGACGACTCGGGTCTGACCCTCACCGCCGGTGAGACGACGGTCACGCTGGAGAACTTCGTCGTGAACCCGGGCTCGTCCAAGCTCTACGGTGACGTGCTGGTCAACGGCAAGGTCGCGGTGAACAACGCGTACCTGTTCTCGCTGCACGGTGGCACGCTCAAGCCGCTGCAGCTCGAGGGTGACAACGCGATCCTGACCGGCACCACGGTGCACGTCTCGGGTGACGCCGCGAAGCTGCTCAACAGCACCTTCAAGACCGACGCCGTGAAGTCCGGCCTCCTCGTCGGCACCGCCACCATCACCGCCAAGATCAAGTAACACCCCCCGCACGTCGCACCCCCGTCCCGGCCGTCCCGGGGCGGGGGTGTCGTCGTCTCAGTGCTCGTCGTCTCAGTGCTCGTCGTCTCAGTCGGCGCTGTCCGGATCCGATTCGTCGGGGCCGATCGCGGCGTCGACGCGAGCACTGACGGACCGCAGCGTGTCCGCGTCGGTCCCCACGGGCCTCCAGAACAGGTCCTCGAGCGCACCGGTGTGCGCACGGATGCCGGCGAGCACCGCGCGGCGACCGTCCGGGGTCATCTCCACCCAGCTGCCCCGTCCGTCGGTGGGGCAGTCCGCGCGCTCGACGAGGCCCCGCGCCACCATGCGCGTGACCTGGTGGCTGACGCGTGACTTCTCCCAGCCGATCCCGGCCGCGATGTCGCGGACCCGCAACCGGTGGTCCGGCTCGCGGTGCAGTCCGATGAGGATCTCGAACTCGGGGATCGAGATGCCTGCGCCGTGTTGCACGGCCTGGTCGAGCGCTCGGTCGAGACGTCGCCAGACGTCGTGGTAGGCGTCCCACGTCGCCCAGTCGTGGCCCTCGGCGCCCTCGTTCGACATGGCGTCAGCGTATCGACCTCCGGACGCTTCGACGGCATGATCATCCGCTCGGATGACTCGCCGGTGGCGCACGGCTCGCTCCGAGGTGCGGTCGGTGGCGCAGCATACGATCGGTGCATGCCGAGCGCCCGACTGCAGGACTGCACCGACGACGCCGTCGCCCTCGTGCGGCGGTGGCTGGCGGCGTCCGCGGGGACGAAGCCCGACGCGGGGGCGGTCCGTCTGGCCGAGGCCCTGCGGGACGACCGGGGGCTGGACTTCACGCGCGGTCTCGTCGACAAGGTGATCCGCCCCGAGGACCCGCGCGTCGTGGCCCGCAACCTCGAGCAGGTCAGCCGCGACGTCCCGGACTTCCTGTCCTGGTCCCTGCGCGGCGCGGTGACGCTCGGCGGCGGGTTCGCGACCATGGCGCCGTGGGCCGTGGTGCCCACGGCGCGGAAGATCCTGCGGCGGATGACCGGGCACCTGGTGGTCGACGCCACCGACGCGAAGCTCGGGCCCGCCCTCGCGAAGGTCGGCGGCCCGGGTGTGGTCGTCGACGTGAACCTGCTCGGCGAAGCCGTGCTCGGCAGCGCGGAGAGCGACCGACGGTTGCAGGCGACGATGGACCTGCTGGCGCGTGACGACGTCGACCACGTGTCGATCGGTGTGCGTTCGGTCGTGCCGCAGATGTCCGCGTGGGCGTTCGACCAGACCGTCGAACGGGTGGTGGACCGGCTCGTCCCCCTGTACCGGCTCGCCGCGTCGTCCCCGACCGCGAAGTCCGTCACGCTCGACGCCGGGGACCACCGCGACCTCGACGTCACGCTCGCTGCGTTCCGGACGCTCCTCGACCGCGACGAGTTCCTCGGGCTGGACGCCGGCGTGGTGCTGCAGGCGTACCTGCCCGACGCCGCCGGCGCACTCGATTCCCTGACCGCCTGGGCGCAGCAGCGGCGCGCCCGCGGCGGTGCGCCGATCACCGTCCGACTCGTCAAGGGCGCCTCGCTCGCGACGGAACGGGTCGACGCGATCCTGCACGGGTGGCCCCTCGCCACGTGGGGGTCGAAGCAGGAGACCGACACCGCCCACCTCCGGCTGCTCGAGGCCGCCCTGACGCCGGAGCGCATCGACGCGGTCCGGATCGGGGTCGCGAGCCACAACCTCTTCACCCTCGCGACGGCGTGGACCCTCGCCCAGCGCCGCGGCGTCACCGACGGCGTGCACGTCGCGGTGCTGCTCGGGATGGCGTCCGCGTCCGCCGACGCCGTCCGTGCCGACGTCGGACGGGTGGTCGTCTCCACCCCGGTCGTGCACCCCGACCAGTTCGACGCCGCGATCCCGTACCTCGCCCGGCGGCTGCAGGAGAGCGCCAGTCCGGACGGCTTCGTCGCCGCGGCGGGCGACATCGGTCAGGACGAGAGCGTCTTCGAGCGTGAACGCGGCCGGTGGCTCGCGGCGGTCGCGGCCCTCGACGCTCCCGGTCCGGTGCCGGCCACGAACCGGACGCAGGACCGCCGTGCCCCGATCGGCGACCCCGTGCACCGCGACGCCTTCACGAACGCACCCGACACCGACCCGTCGACCGCCGCGAACCGCGAGTGGGCGATCGACGTGCTCCGGCGGGTGCCGCGCTCGCAGCTCGGTGCGCAGACGATCCGCGGGTCGAAGGTCGCCGACCGGTCGAAGCTCGAGCGCATCGTCGCCCGGACGGCGCAGGCCGGGGTGAACTGGGGACGGCAGGACCCGTCCGACCGTGCCGAGCTCCTCGACCTCATCGCGCACGAGCTCGAGACGCGGCGTGCCGACCTCATCGAGGTGTCGGCGGCGGAGACGGGCGCGACCTTCAGCGAGGCCGACTCCGACGTGAGTGCCGCGATCGACTCCGCCCACCATGCCGCCGACAGCGCCCGGCGGCTGGCCGTGCTCGACGGCGACGGTACCCGGTACGTGCCGCCGCGCCTCACGGTCGTGGCGCCGACGTGGACGTCGCCTGTCGCGAACCCGGCCGAGGGAGTGTTCGCCGCACTCGCCGCGGGCAGCGGGGTCGTCCTGAAGCCCGCGCCCCAGGCGAAGCGCTCCGGGGCGGTGCTCGCCGACGTGCTCTGGGACGCCGGGGTCCCGCACTCCCTGCTCCAGCTCGTCGACCTCGACGAGGACCAGCTCGGCCGCGACCTCATCGCGCACCCCGCCGTCGACCGGATCGTCCTCACGGGCTCGGCCGACACCGCACGCTCCTTCCGCTGGTGGCGGGCAGGTCTGCCGCTCACCGGCGCGACGAGCGGCAAGAACGCGATCGTCGTCACTCCCAGTGCGGATCTCGACCTCGCCGTGCAGGACATCGTCCGGTCGGCGTTCGGTCGCGCCGGGCAGCAGTGCTCCGCGGCCTCGCTGGTGATCCTCGTGGGGGCGGTCGGCGAGAGCGAGCGCTTCCGCCGACAGCTCGTCGACGCCACCCGCACCCTGCGTGTCGCCTGGCCGGACGATCCGACGGCGCAGATGGGGCCGCTCATCGCCGAGCCCGAGGGCACGGTACGCGCCGGGCTGACCGAGCTCGGCCCGGGGGAGTCCTGGCTGGTGCAGCCGGTCCCGCTCGACGACTCCGGCCGGCTGTGGTCGCCGGGGATCCGCGACGGTGTCCGGCCCGGCAGCGACTTCCACCAGACCGAGTACCTCGCGCCGGTCCTCGGGATCATGCGTGCCGACACCCTCGACCAGGCGATCGCGATCCAGAACGGCACCGACCACGGGCTCGCCGCCGGCCTCCACTCCCTCGACACCGACGAGGTCGCGGACTGGATCGCCGGGGTCCGCGCGGGCAACCTGTCCGTCAACCGCGGCACCACGGGCGCGATCGTCCACCGGCAGCCGTTCGGCGGGTGGAAGCGCTCGTCGGTCGGCACCGGGACGAAACCCGGCGGCTCGATGTCCGTCGCGACGCTCGGCCGGTGGGAGCCCACGCCCCGGACCGTGCACAAGAGCATCCAGCTGCACGGCCTGCCGCCGCGGGTCACCGCCGTGATCGAGGCGGCCCGCAGCGGCCTGTCGTTCGAGGAGTTCGACCAGGTGCGCGCCGGTGCACTGAGCGACGTCCGCGCACGTGAGTCCGAGTTCGGTGTAGCGCACGATCCGGCCGGGCTCGTCGTCGAGCGGAACGTGCTGCGCTGGCGACCGCAGTCCGTCATCGTCCGGCAGGCCGAGGGCGCCTCGTCCGGCGACCTCGTGCGCGTGCTCGCCGCCGCGACCGCCGCCCGGGCCGACCTGCTCGTGAGCACGGCTCGGCCACTCCCCGGACCGCTCACGCAGCTGCTCGCGTCGAGCCGATCGCCGCTGCACGTCGTCGACCACCTGGTCGAGTCGGACGACGAGTTCCTCCGCCGTGCCGCCTCCGGTGACCTGTTCCGGCCGGACTGGTCCTCCGGCGACGAGGTCGAGCAGGATGCGCTCGACGCCGTGCTCGCCCAGGGGCAGGACCGCCCGGCGCACACGGCGTTCGGCGGACCCGGCGCCCGGATCCGACTCGTGGGCGGTGACCCGCTCGCACTCGAGGAAGCCCTCGGCGCCAGCGTCGACGTGGCCATCCACGACGCCCCCGTGGTCGAGTCCGGGATCATCGAGATGCTGCCCTTCCTGCGCGAACAGACGGTGTCGATCACGGCGCACCGCTTCGGTGACCCCGACCCCGACCTCGCGGAGCTGCATGTCTGACGTCGATCGCACCCTGCACGCCGAGGGGCTGTTCAACGCCCGCGACCTGGGCGGGCTCCCGCTGCAGGACGGCGGGGCGACCCCGTCCGGGCAGGTCTTCCGGTCCGAGAACGTCGACCGCGTGAGCCCCGACGGCTGGCAGGCGCTGCGCGACGCGGGGGTCCGCACGGTCGTCGACCTGCGCGCGCCGTGGGAGACCGAGAAGGACACCGGTACCCGGCCGGACTGGGTGACGACCGTCGTGATCGACCACGACGGACTCGACGCGGCTCCCGCGTTCTGGCAGGCGTACTGGGAGACCGGGCTCGTCGGTACACCGCTGTACTACGGCCCGCACCTCGCCGAGCTGCCGGAGCGCACCGGCTCCGTCCTGCGTGCGATCGCCCGAGCCGAACCGGGCGGTGTCCTCTTCCACTGCGCGGGCGGACGCGACCGCACCGGGATCATCGCGCTCGTCCTGCTGTCCCTCGCCGGCGTCGAACCCGAGGCGATCGTCGCCGACCACCTCGTCACGGTCGACAACGCCCCGGCTCTGCTCGCCTCGATCGGTGTCCCCTCGAACGAGGCGAAGATCGAGGCGCTGTGCGCCGAGCACGGCACCACGGTCGAGGGGGCGTTCCGCGCGGCCCTCGCCGCGTTCGACGTGGACCGGTTCGTCGAGCGTGCCGGTCTCGACGCGGACGACCTGGAGGCGCTGCGCACCTTCCGCGCGGACGTCGCCTGACCGACGGGCACCGTCCGCGGACGCGCGCGGTGGCGTCCGGCGGGGCTCAGTCCTCGGTGTCGCCGGCTTCCTCGTCCACGACGCCGGTCTCGTCCATCCGGTCACGGAGGTGATCGGCCATCGCTCCGGCGCCCTCGCCGGCGTGGTCGTGGTCGACCTGCTCGATGAGGCCGTGCAGCTTCTCGTGGTTCGTCGCCTCGGTGGCGCCGTCCATGACGGGCTCGGTCTGTTCGTTGTCGCTCATGGCACGGACGCTACGCCGCGGCTGGTGGGCGTCAGGCGTCGGTGCGCGCATCCTGGCCGACGGAGTGCGGGTCCGTGTCACCGGCCGCCGGTGTCGACCGGTAGTGCAGTTCGACCGCGCCGCCCACGAACGGCGTCGTGCCGACCAGTTCGAACACCGGCGTGGGGGCGGCCACCGGCAGCAGGGGCGCACCGGCGCCGAGCGCGATCGGCATCACCGTGACCCGGAGCTCGTCGAGCAGCCCGGCCTGCTGGTACTGCGCCGCGAGCAGGCCACCGCCCACGACCCACACGTCGCGTTCGCCCGCCGCTCGCTCGAGGACCGACTGGTGGTCCGCGACCGATCCCGAGACGAAGTGCACCTCGGCGCCGTCCGGTACGGGCAGCTCGCGCGTGGTGAACACCCAGGTCGGCAGGTCCGGGTACGCCCAGGTGTCGTCGTGGGCGAGCAGCCACTCGTACGTGGTCGACCCCATCACGAGGGCGCCGACGCCCGCGAAGAAGCGGTCGTGGTGTTCCTGGAACGGCTCGAAGCCGAACTGCAGCAGCCAGTCAAGGTCGTCGCCGGGCGCGGCGACGAACCCGTCCAGCGAGGACGCGACGGAGTAGGTCGTGCTCATGCCCGGGACGCTACCGAGCACCTCCGACAGCACGTCGTCCGCTGCCGACGGCCGCGCACTCGGCGATCACCAGCACGAGGGAGATCCCGAGCTGGCCGAGGGCGAACTGGCGCCGCCGCCGGTCCGCGACGGCCAGCGGCACCATCGTCAGGCCGTGGAGGGTGTCCACGACCGCGCTGAGCGTGTGTGCGTCGGGAGTCCCGGCGCGACCGACCAGCCCCGCCTGGGCGAGCTGCCGCGCCGCGAGCACGACGTCCAGCACCGGCTGCCCACCGCCCCGTGCGGCCCGGACCGCGTGCCCGATCCCCACGGCGGCCCGGAAGGCCTCGACACCGGAGCCCGACGTCATCGTCGTCGTCCCGCCGCCAGCGCCACGGCTCCCGCCGCACCGGCCAGCACCGCGCCGACGATCCCGTTCCCGAGCCGGCGGTGTTCCACCCACCAGGTCTGCGGCGACCAGGCGTGCGCGGTGTCGTCGAACACCCCGTGCGCCCCGTGGTCCCCTGGAACCGGTTCGTAGAGGTTCACGCCGATCGCCGAGCCGTCCTTCTCGGGGTCCTGCTGCCCGGACACCAGCGTCTTCGCGGCGTACCAGTCCGCGAACCGCCCGCTGATGCGGTTGCCGAGGATCGTGTAGACCGTCGACTCACCGACCCAGGTGCGGCGACGGGGCCGCTCGGCCACGGCGGCGATCGCCCGTGCGCCGACCTCCGGCTGGTAGATCGGTGCGACCGGCTGGGGCTGGTGTGGCAGCTTCGACTTCACCCACTGGAACTGGATGGTGTTGAGCGCGGGCATGTCGACGCGGGAGACCTGCACCTTGCTGCCCTGCTCGAGGAGCTCGGAGACGACCGACTCGGTGAACCCGACGATCGCGTGCTTCGCCCCGCAGTACGCGGCCTGCAGCGGGATGCCCCGGAAACCGAGGGCCGAACCGACCTGGACGACCTGCCCGCGGTCGCGGGGGACCATCCGGGACAGCGCTGCCCGGGTGCCGTTCACGAAGCCGAGGTAAGTCACGTGCAGTGCGCGCTCGAAGTCCTCGGGTGCGGTGTCCATGAAACGCCCGAACACGCCGACCATCACGCCGTTGACCCAGAGGTCGATCGGCCCGAGCTCCTGTTCGACACGGTCCGCGGCTGCCTCGACGGCCTCCCGGTCGGACACGTCCGCGACCAGTGCCAGCCCTCGTCGTCCGGCCGCCTCGACCTCGGCGACCGCGGCCTCGACCCCGTCCCGCCCCCGCGCGAGCACGGCGACGTCCCACCCCCGCGCGGCGAGCTCCCGCACCGTCGCCCGTCCCAGTCCTGCGGAACCACCGGTCACCACTGCCACTCGAGTCATGGCTCCCTTGTACCTGCGGTCGACCGTGCACCACTCAGCCGCTGTCCCCCGGAGCGACGAGGGCCGCACCGACCGGCCATGATGGCGGTGTGGACACCGGAGACGCCCCAGCGGAGGACGCACCGCCCGGCTGGGTCCTCAGCACGCCCGTCCGGCCGAGCGAGGTCTGGACCTTCCCGGCCCTGACGCTGGTCCTCGCCGGCGCGCACGTCTTCTTCGGCATCGCGTTCGGCGGGCTGTTCGCCCTCGTCGTCGGGGTGTCGGCCGCGGTCGTCACGACGGTCGGTGCCGTGGCATTGTTCGTGGCGAACCGGCGTGCGTACGACGAGCAGACCGTCGAGGCCTCCTGGCGCTGCCACGTCACGCGGGTCGTCGTCGCGGTGACGGTCGCCGCCGTCGTCACGATCGCGACCGTGCTCGTCGGGATCCCGTTCGGCCTCTTCCTCGCAGCGGTGGGACTCCCGATGCGGTACGCCACGGCGCGCGCCGTACCCCGCGTCGACCACCTCGCCGTTGCGTGGGCCTTCGTCGTCGTGGGGACGTGCGGCGCGGTCCTCGCCGCGGTCGCCCTCACGGTCGACGGCCTGTCGAGGGCCCAGAGCGCGTCCTGGATCGCGAGCGGCGTCTTCGTCCTCGTCTGGTCGGCACTGGCCGTCCACCAGTTCCGCGCCGCGGCCCGGGCGACGCCGGACCCGCCGTGGTCCGGCGTCAGCGCCCCAGACCGAACCGCGTCGTGACCCCCGGCGAGTAGAGCACCGAGTCCGGTTCGAGCGAGGCCAGGCCGAACGGGAGTCCGGCCGCACCGATCAGGTCGTCCCGGAGCGACACGACCGAGGCCCGGTGGAGCGGCCACGGCTCGTGCTCGTTCGGCCAGAACCGGGTCCGGCCGGCTCGGTGCACGTGCATGCCCCACCGCGCGGTCAGGAAGGTCTCGAGGGCCGTCGGCTCGGTCACCTCCGCACCGACCCGCACTTCGACGAGGGACCGCAGGTGCGTCCCGTGTCGTCGCATCGCGTACCCGACGCGGCCGTCGTCGTTCCGCGTCTCGGCATCGGCCCACCAGTACGGCAGACCGGTCGCGACGCGCGCGCCGATCGTCGGCAGGAGCTTGCCGGCGTCGAGCGACAGGAACACCACACCGTGCCGCCCTTCGTCGTCGATCGTGTAGACGCGGACGTTCACCTCGACGAAGTCCCCGATCCGCCCCGTCGAGATCGGCGGGAACCGGGTGTCCTCGAACCGGAACGCGATGAGGCCGACCCACGTGGTCTCCCCGTCGTCGGTGCCGTCCGCAGTGAGGGTGTCCGGCCGGGTGCCGGCGGGGAGCAGCGGCGCCACCGCCGAGACGTCGACGCGCCAGTGCACGAAGACGACGTCGAGCCAGTCCTGCGAGATCCAGGGGCGTCCGGTCAGTCCGGGTGCGACGGCCTGGAGGCGCGGTTCGCCCCCGGCGGGCACGGCCGCGGTCACGAGGTGGTCGCCTCAGGGGCGATGTGCCCCGCCACGGGCGCGTCGTCCCACCCCAGCTGCGGGGTGTCGCAGGTCCCCCGGAAGACGTACTGCGATGGCCGCTTCCGCTCGCTCGACGTCCAGTCGATCGCGGGACGCCGGCGCTCGGGCGGCAGGTACCCGATCCGGTAGACGGCCATCAGCTCGAGCGACTCGGGGACGTGGAGCAGTCCCTCGATCTCCTCCCACGCCCCGGGGGTCTCCATCGGGAAGGACACGAACTGGATGCCGAGGCCGAGCTCGGTGGTGGCGAGCCAGATGTTCTCCATCGCCGCACCCATGCTGAACACCGAGTAGAAGCCCGAGAGCTCCTCCTTCCGGTACTCGTACCGGTCGAGCAGCACGCCGAGCAGCAGCGGCGACCCGGCGACGAGCTTCCGGTTCTCCTCACCGAGGGTGTGCGGCACCCGCAGTGTGTTCATGAGCAGCTGCCCACGCTTCGTGAACACCTGCTTCGTGAAGGGCTTGAGCGGTCCGGGGAGCTTGTCGAACAGCATGCCGTCGCGCCGCTCATCCATCTCGGCCTGGGAGAACCGGAAGTACGGCTTGTACCGCTCGAAGAACGTCCCCTCGGCCATGGTCCGGGTCATCGACGAGCCGCTGATCTCGGCGACGCGGTCGATCGTGTCGCGCTCCTCGACGAGGACGAACCGCCACGGCTGGCTGTTGAGCTGCGACGGAGCCCGGCCGGCCAGCTCCATGAGCACCCGCTGGTGCTCGGGCGACACGGGGTCGGGGAGGAACGGTCCGTTGGTGGTCCGCCGGCGTCTGATCGCCTCGAAGAGCTCCACTGCTCACCTCTCTGCTCGGCGGCCCGCGAGCAACGCCCCCAGGTAGGACGGCGCCGCGGCGACCGCGACTTGCCAGTGTGCTCCGGAGCGCGGGTTCGTGCGTGGTGCGACCGCGAGCGGCACGAGCGCCGGGAGCAGGAAGAGCGCCGATCGGCCTCGCGTCCAGACCGGAGTGGTCGCCGCGACCCCGGTCAGCGTGGCGGTCACGACGAACAGGCCGTGGTGGACGACGCGCAGCTTCCTCGTCCGGATGAGCCGCACGGCGACGGCGGTGCCCCAGGCGCAGTTCGCGACGTAGGCGACGCTCGCAGCGGTGACCAGCCGGCGGGCCGTGCGCGAACCCGTGGGAGGCGATCCGTGCCTCCCGGCCCACATCCGTCGCATGTGCGGGACGTTACGCGGTCTCGCGACTGACCAGCTTGGAGAGCACGATCGCGGACCGCGTGTGGTCCACCTGGGGTGCGAGGCGGACCTTGTCGAGGGCTTCCTCGAGCGCGGAGAGGTCCTTCGAGCGCATGTGCACGACGGCGTCGGCGCTGCCCGTGACGGTGCCGGCGTCGATGACCTCCGGCACGCTGTCGAGCAGGGTGCGGAGCTCGTCGGGGGAGACCGTGCCGCGGCAGTAGAGCTCCACCCAGGCCTCGGTGCCGCGGTCCTCGACGGCGGGGTCGACCTTGATCGTGAAGCCCTGGATCACGCCGTCGCCCACCAGCCGGTCGACGCGACGTTTCACGGCGGAGGCCGAGAGTCCGACCACCGACCCGATGTCGCCGTAGCCGGCGCGGGCGTTCTCCCGGAGTTGATCCAGGATGCGGTGGTCGAGCGAATCCATTGCACCCATGGTACGCGGACTTCTTGCACACCCGGTGGGTTCGGCGCACGAAACGTGCGTCACCCGAACGGGTGCCACGGCGCTTCGCTCCCGGTACTGCACTTGCCGGACGGTCTGTGTCAGGATCGACGTGGCGTCGACCTGGTCCGCTACGGCGAGTGAGCCTGCATCTCGCCGGAGCACATCTCCTTCGTTCCGTTTCGGTTCCTGGCAGGCTCGGGCCCCGGTCCCTTCTCAGGAGGACTGATGTCGAACACCGCACCCTCGACCACCGATGCACCGGCCCGTACCGCCACCAAGCGGACGATCCTGATGTGCAAGCCGACGCACTACACGGTCAGCTACCGGATCAACCCGTGGATGCACCCCGAGGACCCGACCGACACGTCGAAGGCCGTCGAGCAGTGGCAGTCCCTCGTGGACGTCTACGAGCAGCTCGGCTTCGACATCTCGTACATCGAGCCGATCGAGGGCCTGCCGGACATGGTCTACGCGGCCAACGGCGGGTTCGTGCTCGACGGCGTCGCGTACGGCGCGAAGTTCCAGTACCCCGAGCGTCAGCCCGAGGGTCCGGCGTACATGGACTGGTTCCGCAGCGCGGGCCTGACGGTGGCCGAGCCCGAGGAGACGAACGAGGGCGAGGGCGACTTCCTGCTCATCGGGAACACCATCTTCGCCGGCACCGGCTTCCGCTCGGACAGTACCTCGCACGAGGAGCTTGCTCGGATCTACGGCCGCGAGGTCGTCACCCTGAAGCTCATCAACCCGAACTTCTACCACCTCGACACGGCGATCGCGGTCCTCGACCCGGAGCCCGCCGCGGACGGCACGTCGAACATCGCCTACCTCGAGAGCGCCTTCGACGAGCCGTCGCTGGCGATCCTGCGCGAGCGCTTCCCCGACGCGATCATCGCAACGGAGGAGGACGCCGCCATCCTCGGCCTGAACTCCTACTCCGACGGGTACAACGTCGTGATCGCCTCGCGCGCGACCACGTTCGCGTCGCAGCTCCGCGAGAAGGGCTACAACCCGATCGGCGTCGACCTGTCCGAGCTGCTGCTCGGCGGCGGCGGCGTGAAGTGCTGCACGCTCGACCTGCACCCCGTCGGCACCGGCACCTCGGTCGCGCGATGACGGCCTCGTCGCTCGGTTCGCGGACCGCTGCGGCGCTCGCCGTCGAGGAACGCTCCCTCGCCCACAACTACAGCCCGCTGCCCGTCGTCATCGCGTCGGGCGACGGCGCGTGGGTCACGGACGTCGACGGCAAGCGCTACCTGGACGGCCTCGCCGCCTACTCCGCCGTGAACTTCGGTCACGGCAACCCCCGGCTGCTCGACGCCGCGCGGGCGCAGCTCGACCGGGTCACGCTGACCTCGCGCGCGTTCGTGAACGACCAGCTCGGGCCGTTCGCCTCGGCGCTCGCCGCGTTGACCGAGACCGACATGGTCCTGCCGATGAACACCGGTGCCGAGGCGGTGGAGTCCGCGATCAAGGTCTCCCGCGCCTGGGGCTACCGCGTCAAGGGCGTCCCCGCCGAGCGCGCCACGATCATCGTCGCCTCGGGGAACTTCCACGGTCGCACCACGACGATCATCTCGTTCTCGGACGACCCGTCGGCGCACGACGACTTCGGGCCGTTCACGCCCGGTTTCCGCACCGTGCCGTACGGCGATGCCGCTGCCCTGCGCGAGGCGATGGACGAGACCGTCGTCGCCGTGCTGCTCGAGCCGATCCAGGGCGAGGGCGGGGTCGTCATCCCGCCGCCGTCCTACCTGCCGGACGTCCGGGCGATCTGCGACGAGTTCGGCGCGCTGTTCGTCGCCGACGAGATCCAGTCCGGGCTCGGTCGCACCGGCCACACCCTCGCCGTGCAGCGCGTCGGGGTCCGCCCGGACCTCATCACGCTCGGCAAGGCGCTCGGCGGCGGGATCGTCCCCGTGTCCGCCGTGGTCGGTCGGCGTGACGTGCTGGGCGTCCTGCGTCCGGGCGAGCACGGGTCGACCTTCGGCGGGAACCCGCTCGCGGCCGCCGTCGGCTCCGAGGTCGTGGCGATGCTCGACGAGGGCACGTTCCAGCAGCGGGCGCTCGAGGGCGAACCGCTGCTGCGCGGGCTGCTCGACGACCTGGTCGGCTCCGGGGTCGTCTCGCACCGGGTCGCCGGACTCTGGGCGGGCATCGACATCGACCCCGCGCTCGGCACGGGCAAGCAGATCGCGCAGGACCTCGCCGACCGCGGGGTGCTCGTGAAGGACACGCACGGGTCGACGATCCGCTTCGCGCCGCCGCTCGTCGTCACCGACGACGAGGTGCGCCTGGCGATCGGCGCCCTCGCCGAGGTGTTGCGCGCGCGAGCCTGAGCTCCGCGCTCGCTTCGTGAGCAGAATTGGTCGGGTGCCCTCGGGCGACCCGACCATTTCTGCTCACCAAATGCCGCAACGCCCCGCGCGTCACACCGCCCAGCGCGCCGCCAGCTCGTCCATCAGGGCGTCGAGCCGCTCGTCGACGACCTGCGCGTCGGGGTTCGCCTCGTACCAGGCGATGACCTCGCGCACGCCCTGCCGGTACAGCGTCCGCGGCCGGTACCACGGCACGAGCGACCGCACCTTGCTGTTGTCGAACACCGAACTGTTCGCCTTGTCGCCGAGGAGCGCCGCACCCCACTCCGGGTCCACGGCGTTGATCGCATCCGCTGGCACGTGCACGATCCGCAGGTCTTCGACGCCTGCTGCCGCTGCGATCTCGTGCGCGATCTGGTTCCAGGTCGGCGCCTCGTCGCTCGTGATCGTGAAGGCCTCGCCGATCGCCTCGGCCCGGTCGAGCAGCCCCGTGAACCCGACCGCGAAGTCCCGGCTGTGCGTGATCGTCCACAGCGAGCTGCCGTCGCCCGTGATGATGATCGGCTTGCCGGCCCGCATCCGCGCGACCGCGGTCCAGCCGCCCGTCAGCGGGAGCTTCGTCTCGTCGTAGGTGTGCGACGGCCGGATGATCGTCACCGGGAAGTCCTGCTCCCGGTACGCCGCCATCAGCAACTCCTCGCACGCGATCTTGTCCCGGGAGTACTGCCAGTACGGGTTCTTCAGTGGCGTCGACTCCGTGATCGGCAGGTGCGTCGCCGGGGTCTGGTACGCCGAGGCCGAGCTGATGAACACGTACTGCCTGGTCCGCCCGGCGAAGAAGTCGACGTCGGCCTGCACCTGGTCCGGCGTGAAGGCGATCCAGTTCACGACGACGTCCCAGTGGCGGTCGCCGACCACCTCCGCCAGGGCGCTCCGGTCCGACACGTCGGCCTGGAGGCGCGTCACACCCTCCGGGATCGGCCTGCCCCCGGTGGTCCCCCGGTTGAGCACAGTGACGTCGAACCCCTGCTCGACGGCTTCGCGGACACAGGAGGCGCTGATCACCCCGCTGCCGCCGATGAACAGCACGCTGGTTCCCGACATGGACGCTCCTTCGCTCCCGGCGGTGCACCACTGCACCGCAACTCTTCCGATCCTGCACCTACCCGTCGGGACGGGCGCGGAGCACGGCTCGGAGCGAGGTGGTGTCCGCCGCCCACAGCGCCGCGTGCGGGCTGATCCAGCCGAGCAGCTCGAGCGCGTAGTCGTGGTCCCGCTGCAGGTCACGTGCGTGGATCGGTTCGTGGTGCGCCGCCCGGTTCCGCACGAAGTGCAGCTGCTGCAGTCGCCGCGTCACCTCGCTCCGCCGCACGCGGAGGTTGTCCGGCCCGTGCGGGAAGGCCCTGTGCAGATCCGGCACCCAGAGCGACGTGTGGTACCGCGATTCGACGAGGTACCGCCAGAACCCGAAGGTGAGCTCGGCGATGACCCGGCCGTGGACTTCGTCGAGACGTCCGTTCCGACTCGCACGTGCTCGAGCCTTCGCCAGGTCTGCACTGCCGCGGCCGTCGAGCGGAGCGACGTCGAACCACGGGCCCCCGGTGCGACCCGCCGCCCAATCGCTGAGTTCGCGGTCGAGTGCGTTGCGCGCGACCACCTCGACGACGCCCGTGATTTCCATGACCGACGCCGCGGCGCGCATGTTCCACTCGTACAGCCGCAACGCGCCGGTCGAGGACCCCGTCCGCTCGGTGTACGAACGGAGCCGATCGGGCGTGATCAAGCGCTCGAGCTCGTCTTCCTGCATCACACCCCTGTCTGCTACCGTTGTCCACGAAGACCCCGGAACGATCCCTGGCCCAGGCCACATCGCCGGGGTTTCGTCTTTCCCCGCCACTCCTGAAACATCAGCGTACAGTCACCTGCTCGTACGGAGGTCCCGAGGACTACCGTCGCCGACGGAGCCGCACCGACGCGGCCACGACAGGAGTGACACGCACATGGAGTACCGCTACCTCGGCAACTCGGGCCTCAAGGTCTCCGAGATCACCTACGGCAACTGGCTCACCCACGCCTCCCAGGTCGAGAACGACGCGGCGATCGCCTGCGTCCGGGCAGCGCTCGACGTCGGCATCTCGACGTTCGACACCGCCGACGTCTACGCCAACACCGGTGCCGAGACCGTCCTCGGCGAGGCACTGAAGGGGGAGCGACGCCAGTCGCTCGAGATCGCCACGAAGGTGTTCGGGCCGACCGGACCCAAGGGGCACAACGACACCGGCCTGAGCCGCAAGCACATCCTCGAGTCGATCAACGGCTCGCTCGAGCGGCTGCAGACCGACTACGTCGACCTCTACCAGGCACACCGGTTCGACTACGAGACGCCGCTCGAGGAGACGATGATGGCGTTCGCCGACGTCGTCCGGCAGGGCAAGGCGCTCTACATCGGCGTGAGCGAGTGGACGGCGGAGCAGCTCCGCGCGGGACACGAGATCGCCGACGACCTCGGCGTCCAGCTCATCTCGAACCAGCCGCAGTACTCGGCGCTCTGGCGGGTCATCGAGGGCGAGGTCGTCCCGACGTCCGAGGAACTCGGCATCTCGCAGATCGTCTGGTCCCCGATCGCGCAGGGTGTGCTGACGGGGAAGTACCAGCCCGGTCAGCCGCTCCCCGAGGGCTCCCGCGCCACCGACGACAAGGGCGGCGCGAAGATGATCGAGCGGTTCATGCGCGACGAGGTGCTGTCCGCCGTGCAGGAGCTCAAGCCGATCGCCGACGAGCTGGACCTGTCGATGGCGCAGCTCGCGGTCGCCTGGGTGCTGCAGAACCAGAACGTGGCGTCCGCGATCATCGGCGCCTCGCGTCCGGAGCAGGTGCACGACAACGCCGGCGCTGCCGGGGTGACGATCCCCGCGGAGCTGCTGTCCCGCATCGATGATGCCCTCGGCTCGGTGGTCGAACGCGACCCGGCGAAGACCGAGGAGAGCAGCCCGAAGACGCGCGAGGCGTAGGTGCCCGTCCCAGGAGGCGGGGGGGGGGGGGGGCCGCCCCCCCCCCCGCCCGGGGCGGGGGGGGGGGGCCCCCCCCCCAAAACACCCCCCCCCCCCCGGGGGGGGGGGGGGCGGGGGGGGGGGGGGGGGGGCGCCGGCGGGGGGGGGGGGCCCGGCGGGGGGGGGCGGCGGGGGGCCCGCGGGGGGGGGGCCCCCCCCCCCGGGGGGGGGGGGGGGGGGGGCGGGGCCCCCCCCCCCCCCCGCCTCCCGAACCGGTGGCGCACACCGCGTGACGTCCGGAGACGACGTGCGTCGCCACCCGGCCGTGACACGACGTACCGTCGTGGCATGACCACGACGACGCCGACCGCAGCCGACTTCCGCTCCGAGTGGGCCGCGTGGCACGACGCCCACGAGGCGGCCCGGGCGAGTGCGCACGGCTTCCTCGCGATCACGAGCATCCGGTGGCTGACGGGCACGCCGGAGCGCTTCGAGGACGCGCCCGGGGCGTGGTCGACCTCGGAGGCGGGACCGGTCGTCACCCTCGACGACGGCGAGTCGATCGAGGTCGACGGCATCGCGGTGACGGGCACGCACCGGTTCGGTTCGCTGCCCGAGCGGTCGAGCACGACCATCGCGTGGCAGGACGGCGACGAGCGGGTCCTCATCGAGGTCGCCCGGCGTGGCGGCAGTGACGTCCTCCGACCGCGGCACCCCTCGAACCCGACGCGGACCGGGTACACCGAGACGCCGTCGTACTCGCCGGACCCGTCGTTCGCGGTCGCGGCGCACTTCGAGCCGTTCGACACGCCCCGCTCGGTGACCGTCGGGTCGGTCGTCGACGGGCTGCAGCACGTGTACGAGGCGCCCGGCGTGCTGACGTTCGACCTCGACGGGCCGCGGTCGCTCCTGGCGTTCAACGGGTACGGCGACGGGTTGCTGGTGCTGTTCACCGACCGGACGAGCGGCGTGACGACGTACGCGGCCAACCGGAGCCTGGACGTCCCGGCGCCGGACGCGTCGGGCGCGACGACGATCGACTTCAACCGGGCGACGAACCTGCCGTGCGCGTACACGCCGCACGCGACGTGCCCGTTGCCGCCGGCGGAGAACCGGCTCGACGTCGCGGTGGAGGCGGGGGAGCAGCTGCCGGCGTGAGGCGCGCGGGCGGCGCGGCGGCGCGGCGCGGGGTGCAAGGCGCGCGGTGTTCGACACCGCACCACCGGATCGACGCGCGGAACGTCGCACCATGCACGTGCATCGGATGCGCGGGCATCGTCCGACACTCCACCAGGTGATCGACGGGTGCGATGTCGCAGCATGCACACGCACCCGCGGGCGACGCCCGGCTCAGGGCACCTCGACGCGGGCCCAACCACTCGTCGCCCGCCACGCGCCCGGGTCGAACGAGAACACGCTGCCCATCCCCGGCTGGTCGAGCGCCCGGGTGACCGGCACGCCCCGCAGATCGGCGAGCAGCAGCGCCCCGACCGCACCGTGCGACACGATCGTGACGTCGCCGGCGTCGGTCAACGCCCGCACGGCACGGGCGATGCGGTCCTGGGCGTCGACGGCGCGCTCCCACCCGCGCACCGAGTCCTCCGGCGCGGCGAAGAACGCGTCGACGACCCCGTCGAACTCCGCGGGCGGCAGGTAGCCCGTCGCGCTCCGGTCGATCTCGCCGAGCGCGGGGTCCGTCGAGGGCACGAGCCCCACGGCCTCCGCGAGGATCGCCGCCGTGTCGACCGCCTTCTGCTCGGTGCTCGACACGATCCGCTGGACCCCGGGGCCCCAGGCGACGGCCGCGGCTCCGGCAGCGCGGGCACGCCCGTCGGGGGAGAGCCCCCACGACTCGATCGGCCGCGTGGGGTCGACGACCACCTCGGCGTGGGTCAGGAAGAACGAGGGCACGGCGTCACTCCAGGTCGTCGGCGGCCGACGGGTCGACGACGCGCACACCGTCGACCTCGCCGATCCGGGCGATGAGCAGGGACCCCTCGGCACGGCCGGCGACGTCGATCCGGACCGCGGTGGCGTCGACCCGGTCGGTGTCCTGCCGCACGAGCCGGGCGACCCGCCACCCGCCGGCGGTCGCGAGGGCGAGCACGTCCGGCAGCACCCCGCGGCCGGCGTCGTAGACCACGTCGAGCGTCATCGACTGCTCGGCGGAGCGGGACAGCGCGCGGACGATCGCGGTGTAGCCGAACACGACGACGAAGTGCAGGGCGGTGACGACGAGCGCGAGCAGCCAGAGGCCGGCGCCCGCGGCCATGCCGATCGCCGCGGTCTCCCACACCGCGGCGGCCGTGGTGAGGCCCCGGACGGCTCCGCGCCGGGTGAGGATCAGCCCGGCGCCGAGGAACCCGACCCCGGAGACGATCTGCGCCGCGACGCGCGAGGGGTCGAGCACGACGTGGTCCGGCACGAGGACGTCGCTGAACCCGTACTTGCTCACGAGCAGCATGAGGGCCGACGCGGTCCCGACGATCGCCTGCGTGCGGATGCCGGCGCTCTTCGACCGGAGCTGCCGCTCGAGGCCGATGAGCGACGCGAGGGCGAACGCGAGCAGGACCTCGCCGATCTGGACCCACCCCTGTCCGGCGAGGGGCTCCGTGAGCTGTTGGATCGTCACGCCGACCGACGATACGCCGGCACTCGGCGGACGGGAGGCGCGGTGCGGGCCCGACCCGCGCCTCCCGTCCGTCAGCGGGTCGCCGTAGGGTGAGCGCGTGGAGTTCCCGGGGGAGGCGGCCGACGCGCGTGACGCGTCGACCTCTCCGGGGTCACCCCGGGGCACGCAGGACCAGCAGGACGACACGCCCCGAGCGGGACGGCGCGCTCCGCGCGCGACGCCGCACGGAGGCACCGACGGGTCCCCCGGGAACCCCACGCCACTGACCGTCGTCGCCGGTGCCCTCGCCGACGCGTTCCTGACCGCGGAGCACTGGGGTCCGGACGACCTGACCGCCGCCGGCTGGGCGGTGGTCGGCGTCGAGCGCGCCTACGTCGGGCTCGCGGTCGCGGCGGCCCTCGCGGCACACCCGCGACCACCGGTCGACGCACCGCGACAGCTCGCGGCGGTGCTCGAGGCGTCGCCGCGCCTCGCCGAGCTGCACCGCGCACGCGAGGCGCGCCGACCGGTCCGGGTCGTCGCGCGCCGGGCGACCGCGGTCCGGGCGCGTCCGGAGACCGCGAGCCGACTGCTGGTCGACACGCTGCCCGAGCTCGCGCGCGAGCTCGACCTCACCGTCGGGCGGCTGCTCTGGCTCGCCGACACCCGTTCGTGGAACCGGCGACCGGGGCCGTCGAGCCCACTCCACCACCACCGCTGCGAGTGGATCCGTCGACCCGGACGCACGCCGCGGCTGCTCGAGAAGCCGATGGACATGCTCCGCCGGACGCAGCGGACCATCCTCGACGAGCTCCTCACCGCGCTGCCGGTGCACGACGCGGCGCACGGCTTCGTCGGCGGTCGGAGCGTCGTGACCGGAGCCGCGGCGCACACCGGGCGGCAGATCGTCGTCACGGCAGACCTGACGTCCTTCTTCGCGAGCGTCACCGCGCCCACCGTGTACGGGGTCTTCCGCGCGGCGGGCTTCGCGGAGCCGCTCGCACACGTCCTCACCGGCGTGTGCACGCACCGGGTGCCGGTGCACGTCCTCAGCGCGATGCCGGACGGCGGCAGCCCCGAGGAACGGCAGGCGCTGCGCGCGATGCTCCGCGAAGCCCACCTGCCGCAGGGCGCGCCGACCTCACCGGCGCTGGCGAACACCGCACTCCGGCACCTGGACGCGCGGCTCGCGGGGTGGGCGGCCTCGGTCGGCGCGGTCTACACCCGGTACGCCGACGACCTGACGTTCAGCGGCGACGAGCGGCTCGCGGCACGACCGGACGCGTTCCTCCGCGGGGTCGACCGGATCGTCACGGAGCAGGGACTCCGGCTGAACCCGTCGAAGACCCGGGTGCGGCGACGGGGCACACGGCAGTCGGTCACCGGGGTCGTCGTCAACGACCGGACGTCGCCCGGTCGGCGCGAGGTCGACCGGCTGCACGCGATCCTGCACAACGCCGCCGAGCACGGTCCGGCGTCGCAGAACCGTGCTGGGCACCCCGACTTCCGGGCGCACCTGCTCGGGCGGATCGGGTGGGTCGAGCAGGTCCACCCCGGACGCGCACGGCGCCTGCACGAGGAGTTCGCCCGCATCACGTGGTGATCCAGGGCCGTCCCCGTGCGGGTGTGACGCCGGGTTGCAGCGGGCACGGGTACGACGCCCGACCGCCGGTAGCGTGCCGCCATGTGCCCGAGTGAGATCCCTGCCGACGCCCGCTACGAGGAACTGATCGCGCCGCTGCGACCGGTGATCGAGCGGATCGCCCTCGACGCCCGGCAGCGGGAACGCGAGGAACGGCTCGCCACCGACCAGCTCGGGTGGCTCGTCGACGCCGGGTTCGCGCGCTGGCGCACCCCGGTCGCGTGGGGCGGGGTCGGGGCCCGGCTGTCGGACGTGTTCCGGGCGGTCGCCGAGATCGCCGAGGTCGACCCGAACCTCGCGCACGTGTGGCGGAACCACTTCTCGTTCATCGAGGACCGGGTGCACGCCGAGGGGAGTGCCTCCGACCGGACGATCGTCGAACGCCTCGGTGGTGGGGAGTTCGTCGGCGGTGGGTGGAGCGAGACGCCGAACCCGGCCGGAGCGGACATCAGCACGCGGCTCACCCCGGACCCGGACGGCGGCTGGCGCGTCACCGGCCGGAAGTTCTACTCGACGGGGAGCATCTACGCCCGGTGGATCACGGTGCTGGCGCTCGACGACGCCGGAGCACGGTTCGTCGCCCTCGTGGACGCCCGCGACCCGGGCGTGCGGATCGGCGACGACTGGGACGGGTTCGGCCAGCGGATCACCGGCAGCGGGAGCGTGACGTACACCGACGTGCACGTGCCCGACGAGCGGGTCCTGCCGTACGCGACGCGCTACCCGTACCAGGAGCAGTACTACCAGACGGTGATGCACGCGATCCTCGTCGGCATCGGGCGTGCGGCGCTCCGCGAGGGGATCGAGGCGCTGCGCTCCCGGCAGCGCGGGCACCACAACGGCACGACCACGGACCCGACCGCCGACCCCGAGCTGCTCAGCACGATCGGCACCGTCGCGGCCCGGGTGTACGCCGCCGACGCCGCGTTCACCGCGAGCCTCGGACCGGTGGACGCCGCCGTCGACCGCCACGCCGGACTCCGGGCGGCCGGCGCGGACCCCTCGACGGACCCGGTGCTGCGCGCCGCGCTCGAGCGGAGCTGGATCGCGGTCGCCCAGGCGCAGACGGTGGTCAGCGACGCCGTGCTCGACGCGACGACGCTCGTGTTCGACGCCCTCGGGTCGAGCGGCACGTTCCGCTCCCTGGGGCTCGACCGGCACTGGCGGAACGCCCGGACCCTGGCGTCGCACAACCCGCGCGTGCACAAGCGGCGCATCGTCGGGGACCTGCTCGTGAACGGCGCCAGCCCGCTCGACCGCGTGTAACCCGCCGTCACGAGGCGCAACCGGACGACACCTGCACCCGCCGGGACCGCGCTGCCCCGTACGGTCGTCGGCAACGGCCCGCCACGGACGCTGGGGAGGCGACGGTGGCGGGCCGCTCTGCACGCGTACGGAGGGACCACCGTGACCGAGACACCCGCACCGACCATCGTCGCCGTGCCGGACGGCGACCTCGCCGCCGCCGTCGCCCGACCCGGTGGGATCGCCCGGCTCGCCGACCGGATCCGGGCCTCGGGCGCCGCGGTCGTCGCGATCGGCACCGACCG
The DNA here is from genome assembly GCF_044745045.1 of Curtobacterium sp. NPDC087082. NCBI lineage: Bacteria > Bacillati > Actinomycetota > Actinomycetes > Micrococcales > Microbacteriaceae > Curtobacterium > Curtobacterium sp. NPDC087082. The sequence continues at coordinate 703,586 of NZ_JBIUZN010000002.1, forward strand.
CTTCGACGCCGAACGCGGTCGTGGCCACCGGCTCGACCCGACCACCGCGGCGCTCGCCCTCGGCCGTGCCCTGCCCACGCACGGGCTGCTCGTCGCCGCGGCCCCGACCCGGGAGCACCCGTACAACGTCGCCCGCCGGGTGCTGTCCCTCGACCACGTCCTGGACGCCCGGGTCGGACTCGTCGTCGGAGCGCGGGACCACGGCCTGCCGGCGACGGGGGAGCAGCACGACCCGGCCGAGTTCGCCGAGGTGGTGCGCGGCCTCTGGCGGACGTGGCCGCTCGACAGCATCGTCGGCGACCGCGCGGCCGGCCGGTTCGCCGACACGACCCGGATCCTCCCGCTCGACCACGACGGCGGGCCGGACGGGTACCGGGTCCGGGGGCCGTTGACGACGCCGTCGAGCCGGCAGAGCGAACCCGTCCTCGCGGTCTGGCACGACGTCGCACACGAGGGTGCCGACCTGGTGCTCGGCGGAGCCGCGCGCCCGCTCGTCCCGTTGGCGGGCGGGGCCGGTGCGTCCGAGCCGAGCGGTGCCTGCCGGACCCCGACCGGCCCCGGTGCCCACCGGCGGACGCTGCGTGACCTGCTCGGTCTGCCGGTCCCCGCGCCGGTCGGCGCATGAGCGCCGACGCCGACGCCGGGCTCGTCCTCGGCGTCAACCTGCAGGGCTTCGGCCAGCGACCGGCGGCCTGGCGGACCCAGGACGTCGAGCCGACCGACCTGCTCACCGCCGGGTTCTGGGAGGACCTCGGCCGGACCGCCGAACGCGGGCTGCTGGACATGGTGTTCTTCGCGGACCACCCCGCGCTCGGCGACCCCAACGTCCGCGCCTACGGGCTGCTCGAGCCGTTCGTGGCGCTCGGGGCGATCGCCGACGCGACCACGCACCTCGGACTCGTCGGGACGGCGTCGACGACCTACAACGACCCGGTCGACCTCGCCGAGCGGCTCCTGTCCCTCGACACGGTCTCCGGCGGCCGCGTGGCGTGGAACGCCGTGACGACCTACGACCGGTCGGTGTCGGCGAACTTCGGCGTCGCGACGAACCCGGAGCGACCCGAGCGGTACGCCCGTGCCGGCGAGGTCGTCGACCTCGTGCAGGCGCTCTGGCGGTCCGCCGCCACCGGGGTGCCCGTCGACCACCACGGCGAGTTCACCGAGTTCGCGGGGACGATCACCGTCCCGCCGTCGGCGCAGGGACACCCGGTGGTGTTCCAGGCCGGGGGATCGCCGCACGGACGGGACCTCGCCGCGCGCGTCGCCGAGGGCGTGTTCGCCGTCGAGCTGACGCCCGAGCCCGCCCGGGAGCACTACCGCACCGTCAAGCAGGCGGCCCGGACGTACGGCCGGCGGGCGGCGGACGTGGCGATCGTCCCGGGGCTGTCGCTCGTGCTCGGCAGCACCGAGGCCGAGGCGCAGCAGCGGTTCGACGAGCTCGAGGCCCTCGCCCCGGACGGCTACTCACTGCGGGCGCTCGGGACGCACCTCGACGCCGACCTCACCGACCTCGACCCGGACGCGCCGGTCCCCGCGGCGATCCTCGACCGCGAGGTGGACCCCGTCACCTACGGCCCCTCGCTCGGGTACCACGAGACCGTCGTGCGCTGGGTCCGTGCGCACAACACGTCCCTCCGGGAGGTCCTGCGCGGCTTCGGCGGGTACGGCGCCCGGATCGTCGTCGGCACCCCGGAGCAGGCCGCCGACACCATCGAGGAGTGGTACCGGACCGGGGCCGCCGACGGCTTCAACCTCATGATCGACGAGTTCCCGCGCGGCCTCGAGACCGTGGTCGACGAGCTCGTCCCGATCCTGCAGCGGCGCGGTGTGTTCCACCGCGAGTACGAGGACGTCACGTTGCGCGGGCGGCTCGGGGCGCGGGCGCGCGGGCTGTAGGGCGCCCGCCGCGTGACGCCGTGTGACGTGGCGACCAGGCCCGCCGCGTCACACGGGGCAACGCCCGGTCACGCTCCGCAACACCCGTCGTGCCCGGGCCCGGTCGGTCATAGCGTCGCCACCATGACCGACTACCTCGACCGCGAGCACGACAAGACCTTCACGAAGGTCTACAAGCAGCAGACCCCGGACATCCTCTCGGCCTTCGTGCAGTTCGACGAGTCGGTGTTCCGGGCCGAGGGTCGCGAGATCCCGCTGAAGTACCGGGAGCTCATCGCACTGGCGGTCGGCATCACCACGCAGTGCGTCTACTGCATCGACGGCCACAGCCAGCGCGCGGTCACGGCCGGCGCGAACGAGGCCGAGCTCGCCGAGGCCGCCTGGGTCGCCACCGCCATCCGCGCCGGCGGCGGGTTCGCCCACGGCCGCCTCGGCTTCAAGTTCGGCGCCGACGCCGCGGCTCCCTCCGACTCCGCGACCTCCGCGTCGCACCAGCTCTGACCACCGACCACACCCGACGGAAGCGCACCCCATGCCCGACCGCATCACCCTCGTCACCGCCCTGCAGGGCGCCGGCTGGCACCCCGCCGCCTGGCGCACCGCCGGCCCCGCGGCGCAGCGCCTCACCAGCCTCCGGCACTGGCGCGACGTCGTCGTGGAGCAGGACCGCCTCGGCGTCGACGCCGTCACGATCGAGGACTCCTTCACCGCCGGTCCGGTGGACGCGGCGGGCGACCTCGACACGAGCACGGTCGTCGGCCGCCTCGACGCCCTCCTCGTCGCGAACGCGGTCGCCCCCGCGACGCGCGCGCTCGGTCTGGTCCCGACCGTCTCGGTGACGCACACCGAACCGTTCCACGTCGCCACGGGCCTCCAGACCCTCGACCACGTCTCGCAGGGGCGAGCCGGGTGGCGGATCCAGGTGAGCCCGACGCCCCGCGAAGCAGCGCTCTTCGGGCGCCGTCCCGGCGGCGACGAGGCGTCCGTCCTCTTCGACGAGGCGCGAGAGGTCGCCGAGGTCGTGTCGCGACTCTGGGACAGCTGGGACGACGACGCGATCATCCGCGACGTGACCACCGGCCGGTTCATCGACCGCGACCGCATCCACAACGCCGAGTTCGCGGGGTCCTTCGTCTCGGTCCACGGCGCGTCGATCGTGCCGCGGTCGCCGCAGGGCCGTCCGCCGGTCTTCTCGCTGGCGCACCGCGCCGACGCGGCCGCGTTCGCGGTGGACGCTGCGGACGTCGTGCTGGTCACGCCCGGGTACGACGGACGGGAGGCGCGGGACCTGCTGTCGGAGATCCGTCACCTCGAGCAGGTGGCCGGCTCGGACGTCCGTCGTCCGGTCCTCGCCGACCTCGCGGTGCTCATCGGGTCGTCGTCGGCCGCCGCCGCCGACGCGCTGGCCTCGCTCGACACGGCTGCCGGTGCCCCGTACGCGTCGACGTCCGACACGTCCGTGCTGGCGACGACCGTGCCCGAGCTCGTGACGCTCATCGGGGACCTGCGGGACCTCGGGTTCGCCGGTGTCCGACTCCGCCCGCTGCGCATCCCGCTCGACTCCACGGCGATCGCCCGCGAGCTCGTCCCCGCGCTCGTCACGGCCGGCCTCCGTGCCGACGTGGCCTCGCGTCCCACCGCCGACCTGCGCACGCGGCTCGGCATCGCCCCGGCGGTCAGCCGGTACGCGTCCGCATCCGCCCCCGTGGAGGTCTCAGCATGAGCGCCAAGCGTCAGGTCCACCTCGCCGCCCACTTCCCGGGCGTCAACAACACCACGATCTGGAGCGACGACCGGGCCGAGAGCCAGATCGCGTTCTCGTCGTTCGAGCACTTCGCCCGGAACGCCGAGCGCGGGCTGTTCGACTACCTGTTCCTCGCCGAGGGCCTGCGGCTCCGCGAGCAGAAGGGGCGCATCCACGACCTCGACGTCGTCGGGCGCCCGAACACGCTCGCGGTCCTCGCCGCCCTCGCCGGGGTCACCGAGCACATCGGGCTCGTCGGCACGCTGCAGACCACGTTCAACGAGCCGCTCGAACTCGCGAAGCAGCTCGCGACGCTCGACCACCTCACCGACGGACGCGCCGGCTGGAACGTCGTGACCAGCTCGGACGCGTTCCACGGCGCGAACTTCCGTCGTGGCGGGTTCCTGGACCACGCCGACCGGTACACGCGGGCGGCGGAGTTCATCGAGCTGTCCCGCGAGCTCTGGGACTCGTGGGAGTCCGACGCCGTCGTGGCCTCGGGCGTGTTCGCCGACCGCTCCCGGATCCGCGACGTCGACCACCACGGGCCGCAGTTCGACGTGACCGGGACGTTCCCGGTGCCCCGGAGCCCGCAGGGGCACCCGGTGGTCGTGCAGGCCGGCGACTCCGACGAGGGGCGCGACCTCGCCGCGGCGCACGCCGAGGTGATCTTCTCGCTGCACACCGAGTTCGACGACGCGAAGTCCTACTACGACGACGTCACGGCGCGCCTCGAGCGCGTCGGCCGCTCGAAGGACGAGCTGCACATCCTGCCCGCGTCGACCTTCGTCCTCGGAGACACCGCCGCGGACGCCGCCGAGCGGGCCCGGGCGATCCAGCGTGCCCAGGTCAGCCCGGCCACGGCGATCGCGTTCCTCGAGCAGGTGTGGAACCGCGACCTGTCCGGGTACGACGTGGACGGCCCGCTGCCCGACGTCGAGCCGGACCTCGAGGGCGCCGCGATCACCCGCGGCCGCGCACGGCACACCCGCGACGTGCCGGCGCTCGTGCGGTCGTGGCGCGACCGCGCCGAGGCCGAGCACCTGTCCATCCGCGAGCTCGTCATCGCGGTGTCGACGCGCGGCGGGTTCGTCGGGACGCCCTCGCACATCGCCGCCGAGATCGACCGGTACGTCCAGGAACGTGCGACGGACGGCTTCGTCGTGGTCCCGCACACCAACCCGTACGGCCTCGACGAGTTCGTCGACACGGTCGTCCCGCTGCTGCAGGAGCGCGGCGTCTACCGGGAGTCCTACACCGAGGGCGCGACGCTCCGCGAGACGCTCGGTCTGCCCGGGACCATCCGGGACCGCCGGGGGGTGCTCGCGTGACGGTGCGCAGCCTGTCGATCCTCGTGCCGGGGAACTTCGCGGACGACGCACCCGTCGACGGCCTCGAGGCCACGCTCGACCTCTTCGCCACGGCGGAGCGGCTCGGCGTCGACGGCGCCTGGGTCCGGCACCGTCACCTCGAGCACGGCATCGGGTCGGCGGCGGTGTTCCTCGCCGCGGCCTCGCAGCGCACGAGCGCGATCGAGCTCGGGGTCGCCGTCGTGCCGATCGGGTGGGAGAGCCCGTTCCGCCTCGCAGAGGACTTCTCGCTCGCCGACGTCCTGTCGCACGGGCGGGTCCAGGTCGGGCTGTCGACGAGCGCCCCGCACGAGGACATCCTCGGCGACCTGGTGTTCGACGGCGACTGGCGCTCCTTCGACCGCGGCTACGAGCGGGTCACCCGCTTCGTCGACAACCTGCGCGGGGACTTCCTCGGCGGCGACGACACCGTCATCCAGAGCCCGGGCAACGTCCAGCGCCCGCGGCTGCAGCCGTACGCACCGGGGCTCGTCGACCGGGTCTGGTACGGCGGGGGATCGCTCCGGTCGGCCGCCTTCGCGGGCAGCGCCGGGCTCAACCTGCTCATCGGCAACCTCACCTCGGGCGAGGACACGGACGACTACGGCACCGCCCAGCGGAACCAGCTCGCCGCCTACCGCGCCGCGCTGCCGTCCGGCCGGACACCCCGCGTCGCCTGGGGACGATGCGTCGTCCCGACGGACTCGGCCGACCGCGTCTCGCGTGAGCGCTACCGGACCTGGTACGAGTCGCGTCTCGACCGGCAGAGGGCACCGCAGGGTCCCCGGCGCACCCTGTTCTCGGCGGACCTCGTGGGACCGGCCGAGCAGATCGTCGAGCAGCTCGTCCGGGACGCCACGCTCGCCGAGGTCGACGAGTTCCGCATCGAGCTGCCGTACGAGTTCGCCGGCGACGAGTACGAGCAGATCGTCTCGGACGTCGTGTCGAGGGTCGCGCCGGCCCTCGGGTGGGCACCAGCGCGGACGGTGGTGGCGGCGTGACCCGGTACGTGCTCTCGCGCATCGGGCAAGCGGTGCTCGTGCTCTGGGCGGCGTGGACGATCTCCTTCTTCGTCCTCTACGTCCTGCCGAGCGACCCCGCCCGGATCATGCTCGGTCCGGACGCCACCGACGTGACGCAGGCGCAGCTCGACGCGCTCCGCCACCAGTACGGACTCGACCAGCCCGTGCTCGTGCAGTACTTCCAGCACCTCGGTTCGCTGCTTACAGGCGACCTCGGCCGCTCGATCGGTGTCGGACGACCCGTCACCGAGGTCATCGGCGAGGCCGTCGGTCCCACCGCGCAGATCGCCGTCGTCGGCCTGCTGCTCGCGATCGTGTTCGGCGGCGGGCTCGCGGTCCTCGCCACGTGGACCCGGAACCGCGCCCTCGGGCAGTTCCTGCTGCAGCTGCCGCCGGTCGGTGTCGCCGTCCCGGGCTTCTGGTTCGCCCTGCTGCTCGTGCAGTGGTTCTCGTTCGGCCTGCACGTGTTCCCGGCGTTCGGCGGCGAGGGACCGTCGTCGGTCGTCCTCCCCGCGATCACCCTGGCGCTGCCGACCGGCGCGACGATCGCCCAGCTGCTGTCGAAGTCCCTGGTCGCGACGCTCCGTGAGCCGTACGTCGACACCGCGTACGCCAAGGGCGCCGGACGCTGGCGGGTGCAGCTCCGGCACGCGCTGAAGAACGCCGCGCTGCCGGCCCTCACCGTGACCGGCCTCATCGTCGGACAGTTGTTCTCCGGCACCGTCGTGACCGAGACGGTGTTCTCCCGCCCGGGCCTCGGCCGTGTCACCGCGACCGCCGTGCAGGGGCAGGACATCCCCGTGGTCCAGGGCATCGTGCTCGTCGCCGCGGCGATCTTCGTCGTCGCGAACCTCGTCGTCGACCTCGTGTACCCGCTCCTCGACCCGCGTGTCGTCCTGGCCGGGAGCCGCCGGAAGCTCCGGGAGCAGGACGGCCCGACACCGGGCGGCGGCACGGGCGACGCCGCGGGTGCCACCACGGGCACCACCGCCCCGACACCCCAGGGAGTCCCCGCATGACCGAGACCACGCAGCTCGCGATCGGCCGTCCCGCGTCGCTCGTCTCCGACCGCGTCCCCGGCGGCGCGACCGCACTCCGGGGCGTCGTCGCCCGCCCGACCCTCACGCTCGCCGTGCTCTGGCTCGCCCTGGTCGTCCTCGCCGCGCTGCTCCCCGGCGCCCTGACCCACCTCGACCCGCTCGCCGCGGAACCCGCCGTGAAGCTCACCGCGCCCGACGCCGCACACTGGTTCGGCACCGACCAGCTCGGCCGCGACCTGTACGCCCGCGTCGTGCACGGCACGGCGCTCACCCTGCAGGCGGCGATCCTCGCGATCCTCATCGGGCTCGTCGGCGGCTCGGTGGTCGGGCTCCTCGCCGGGTTCGTCGGCGGGGTGGTCGACACCGTGCTCATGCGCGTCGCGGACGTCCTGCTCGCCATCCCGAGCCTGCTGCTGTCGCTGACGATCGTCACCGTCCTGGGCTTCGGCACCGTGAACGTCGCGGTGGCGGTCGGCGTCGCGAGCATCGCCACCATCGCCCGGATCATGCGCTCCGAGGTCGTCCGGGTCCGCACCGCCCAGTACGTCGAGGCGGCCACGGCGAACGGGAACCGCTGGTGGCGGGTGCTGCTCGTGCACGTGCTGCCGAACGCGGCCGGACCGGTGCTCGTCCTCGCCGCGCTCGAGTTCGGCACCGCGATCCTCGCCGTCTCCAGCCTGAGCTTCCTCGGCTACGGCGCCCAGCCGCCGGCACCGGAGTGGGGCTCGCTCGTCTCGACCGGCCGCGACTTCATCGCCACCTCGTGGTGGCTGACGACCATCCCCGGTCTCGTCATCGCGGTCACGGTCCTCGCCGGCAACCGCGTCGCCCGGGCACTCGACACCGAACGGCGGGCCGTCCGATGAGCCTCCTCAGCATCCGCGACCTCACGGTCGCGTACGGCCACGGCCGGCACGCGCGGACGGCGCTGCACGGCGTCTCCCTCGACGTCGGTCGCGGCGAGCGCGTCGCGATCGTCGGCGAGTCCGGTTCGGGCAAGTCGACGACGGCGCACGCGGTCCTGCGGCTCCTGCCCGCAGCGGCCGAGCTGACGGGAGGCACGGTGCGGCTCTCCGGGACCGCCGCCGGTTCCGCGGACCTCGACCTGGTCACCGCGTCCGACGCCGAGGTCCGTCGTGTCCGCGGCGTCCGGATCGGATTCGTGCCGCAGGACCCGACCGTCTCGCTCAACCCCGTCACGCGCATCGGTCGGCAGGTCGCCGAGGTGCTCGAGGTTCACGGGATCGCGACCGGGGCCGACGCCCGCCAGCGCGCCGTGGAGGAGCTCCGTCGCGCCGGGATCGACCGTCCGGAACTGCGCGCCCAGCAGTACCCGCACGAACTCTCCGGCGGCATGCGGCAGCGGGTGCTCATCGCCATCGCACTGATCGGCGACCCGGAGCTCCTCGTCGCCGACGAGCCCACGAGCGCCCTCGACGTCACCGTGCAGCGGACGATCCTCGACCACCTCGACCGACTCGTCGCCGAGCGGGGGACGAGCGTCCTCTTCATCACGCACGACCTCGGGGTCGCCGCGGACCGGGCGGACCGGATCGTCGTGATGTCCGAGGGACGGATCGTCGAGCAGGGCACCCCCGCCGAGGTGCTCGGCGCTCCCCGCGAGGCGTACACCCGCTCGCTCATCGCCGCGGCGCCCAGTCTCGACGACGTGACCGTGTCCGTGGGGGCCGACCCGCGCCTCCCGTCCGGCAGTGACGACCCGCTCGTCGTCGCGACGGGCCTGCGGAAGTCCTTCGCCCGCGTGGCCGCCGTCGACGGCGTCGACGTGACCGTCCCGCGCGGCCGCACCCTCGCGCTGGTGGGGGAGTCCGGGTCCGGGAAGTCGACCACGGCGCGCCTCGTGCTCGGTCTCGAGCGCGCCGACGCGGGCACCGTCCGGTTCGACGGCGACGACGTGACCGCTGCCCGCGGTGCGGCGCTGCGGGCGTACCGGCGCCGCGCGCAGATCGTGCAGCAGAACCCGTACGCGGCCCTGCACCCGCGGCTGTCGGTCGGGTCGATCATCGCCGACCCGCTCGCGGCGTTCGGGATCGGCACCCGGCGGTCGCGTGCGGCCCGTGCGGCGGAGCTGCTCGACCTCGTGGCCCTGCCGGCATCGACGGCGGGTCGGCGACCGTCGGAGCTGTCGGGCGGTCAGCGGCAGCGCGTCGCCATCGCCCGGGCGCTCGCGCTCGACCCGTCGTTCGTCGTCCTGGACGAACCGGTCTCGGCGCTCGACGTGTCCGTCCAGGCGCAGATCCTCGACCTGCTCGCGTCGCTGCAGGAGACGCTCGGCGTCTCGTACCTGTTCATCTCGCACGACCTCGCCGTCGTCCGCCGCATCGCCCACGAGGTGTCCGTCCTCCGGGGCGGGCGCGTGGTCGAGCACGGCGCTGTCGCCGAGGTCCTCCACCACCCGCAGCACGAGTACACCCGTGCCCTGCTCGACGCGATCCCCGGTCGATCCCGGCGTGTCGCACCCCTCACCCCCTCCGAAGGAGTCTCATGACCATCCACCGCACCCCGATCCGTCTGGTGGTCGCGATCGCGGCCGGCACCGCGGCGGCCCTGGTGATGGCCGGCTGCTCGTCGGGCGGCACCGCGTCGTCGTCCTCGTCGAAGCCCGTCGACGGCGGCTCGCTGACCTACGCGATCGCCAACGACCCGATCACGCTCAACCCGACCGGGACCGGCGCCGGCAACGACACCCTCGCCATCACCCGGCAGCTCGTCGACTCGCTGCTCTGGCAGGACCCGTCGGACGGTTCGCTGAAGCCCTGGCTGGCGACGAAGTACTCGGCGAACGCCGACGCGACCGCGTTCACGTTCGACCTGCGCTCCGGTGTGACGTTCTCCGACGGGTCGGCCTTCGACGCCACCGCCGTGAAGGACACCTTCGACGACATCGCGAAGGCCGGGGCGTCCAGCACCGCCGCCGCGTACTTCTCGGGGTACCAGGAGACGAAGGTCATCGACGACGACACCGTCGAGGTCGACTTCACGACGCCGAACGCCGCGTTCCCGAACGCCACCGCGTCGGTCGCGCTCGGCATCGTCGCGCCGAAGACCACCGAGACGCCGTTCGACGACCGGGCCGACGGCACGGCCGTCATCGGGACGGGCCCGTTCACGCTGTCGTCGTACACGAAGAACACCTCCACCGTCCTGACGAAGCGCAAGGACTACGACTGGGGCCCGGCCGCGCGGTCGAACACCGGCGCGGCGCACCTGTCGAAGGTGACGTTCCAGGTCGTCCCGGAGGCGAGCGTCCGCACCGGCAGCCTGCAGTCCGGCCAGCTCGACGCGATCAGCAGCGTGCAGCCGAGCGACGTCGACACGCTCAAGTCGCAGTACGAGCTCGTGACCCGCGCCAACCCCGGGCAGGTGTTCGGGCTCACGTTCAACCAGAAGCGCCCGCTCGTGTCCGACCTCGTCGTCCGCAGGGCGATCGCGCAGGCCGTCGACCCGAAGACCGTCCGGGACACCTCCCTGAACGACCTGTTCGAGGTCGCGACGTCGGTGCTCGGCTCGACCACCCCCGGGTACACCGACACCTCCTCGGCGATCTCGTACGACCCAGCCGCGGCCGAGCAGGCGCTCGACGAGGCCGGGTGGAAGACCGGCTCCGACGGCATCCGCGCGAAGGACGGCCGGAAGCTGCAGCTCAAGCTCATCTGGATCACGAACTTCGGACCGAACCAGACCTCGCTCGAACTCATCCAGCAGGAGCTGCGGAAGGTCGGCGTCGGCCTGACCCTCGAGAGCGGCACCGTCCCGCAGTACCTCGCCAACACCACGAGCGGGGACTGGGACCTCGCGTGGGACAACAGCTCCCGCGCCGACGGTGACGTCCTCCGCTCGAAGTTCTCGAGCGACGGCGCCCAGTCGATCGGCGCCGCCGACGGCACGCTCGACGCCCTGTTCACGAAGGAGCTCTCGCAGTCGTCCGCCACCGAGCGTGCGGCCACGTTCGCGGCGATCCAGGAACGGATCGCGTCGCAGGTGGACTTCGTCCCCGTGCACGAACTCACCAGCATCATCGCCACCACGAAGGACGTGCACGGCATCGCGTTCGGCGCGGACACCCGCCTCGACCAGCTCACCGGCGCCTGGACGGACGCAGCATGACCGCCGTCCCCCTGTCCGTCCTCGACCTCGTCCCGGTCAGCGCCGGGTCCACCGCCGCGCAGGCGCTGCACCGCACGATCGACCTCGCGCAGCACGCCGAGCGTGCCGGGTACGCCCGGTACTGGCTCGCCGAGCACCACCTCAACCCGGGTGTCGCCGGCAGCGCACCGAACATCGTGATCGGGGCCGTGGCCGCCGCGACCTCGACGATCCGCGTCGGCAGCGCGGCGACGCTGGTCGGCAACGTCCGCGGACTGCAGATCGCCGAGGCCTTCGGCACGCTCGCCGCGGTGTACGGGCCGCGGATCGACCTCGGTCTCGGCCGGTCCGGTGCCCCCGCACCCGGTGCCCCGAAGCCGCCGTCGCTCGCCCCGCGCGAGGACGAGGTCGTCGACGGGCTGCTCATCCCGGCACCGTTCGACTTCCGGATCGCCCCGCGCAGCCGGTTCGCGCTGCAGGGCGAGCTGCTCGGTCGCGTGCCGGGCGACGTCGACCGGTTCGAGGGCGAACTCGACCTGATCCGGGCGCTGTTCGACGGGACCTGGTCGCACGACGGCGCGGTCGTCGAGGCGCCGCCCGCCGCCGGCACCCCCGTCGAACTCTGGATCCACGGCTCCACCGGGGGTGCGAGCGCACGGGCGGCCGGCGCGCTCGGCCTGCCCTACGGCGCGAACTACCACACGTCGCCGGGCACGGTCCTGGCGTCGGTCGAGGCGTACCGCGACGCGTTCCGCCCCGGCGTGCTCGACACGCCGCACGTCATCGTGTCGGCGGACGTCGTCGTCGGCCGGGACACCCACGAGGCGTCCGGACTCGCCCTCGGCTACGGCCAGTGGGTGCACTCCATCCGCTCCGGCGTCGGGGCGATCGAGTACCCGACACCCGAGTGGGCCCGGGAGCACCCGTTGGACGACGCTGCGGCGGCATCGGTCGCGGACCGCATCGCCACGCGGTTCGTCGGCGATGCCGGCACGGTCGCGGACCGGCTCGAGACGCTGCGCCGCGCCACCGGGGCGGACGAGCTCCTCGTCACGACGATCACGCACGACCACGACGCGCGGGTGCGCTCCTACGAGCTGCTCGCGGCCGAGTGGGCGCGGCGTGCCGAGCAGGCGGTGCCGGCCGCGGTCTGAGACGTGGCCGGCCGACGGACGGGAGGCGCGGTGCCAGCTGGCACCGCGCCTCCCGTCCGTCGTGCGCGCGCGTCCCGCGCACGGCTGGTCGGTTGCCGACTCGACGCGACATCGTCGTTGTCGTACGACGTCGACCGTGTCGCTGTCGTGCGTCCGCGGATGCCCGCGTGCGCAACGAGCGACGTGACTGCTGTCGTAGGACGTCGACCTTGTCGCACGGCACGGCACCGCACCGCACCGCGCCCCGAGGGCACGCGCGACGACACCCCCGCGGCCAGATCGGCCACGGGGGTGTCGGACAGCGCGTGCGCGTCAGCTGGCGTCGAGCGGCAGGCCCTCCGGGTTGAGCTCGGACTGCTTCACGGCCTCGTTCGACAGGTTGTAGGCCGTGAGCCACTTGGCGTACGTGCCGTCGTCGATGAGCTCGTCGATGGCCTCCTGGACCGGCTTCGCGAGCCCGTCGCCCTTCTTCGTCGTCGCCGCGATGAGCCCCTGCAGGTCGGCGCCGGCACCCGAGTACGTGCCCGCGGTCGTCGTCGCCTTCGCCGTCCCCGCGTTCTGCTTGTTCTGGTAGGCGATCGTCGGGTTCGGGCCGAGGTAGCCGTCGACCTTGCCGGACTGCACGGCGAGGAGCTTCGCGTTCGCGTCCGGGTAGTACTTCACCGTGATGGTCTTGCCCTGCTTCGCGAGGTCGGCCTTCCACCCGAGCAGGATCTTCTCCTGGTTCGTGCCGGAGTCGGTGGCGATCGTCTTGCCGGCGAGCACGGACGGGTCTCCGTCGAACCGCAGGGAGCTGCCCTCCTTCACCTGCAGCGCGAGGTTGTCCTGGCGGTACGAGGCGAAGTCGTACTTCTCCTTGCGCTGCTCCGTCACGGTGATGTTCGACAGGCCGACGTCGACCGATCCGCCGTCGATGCCGACGAACAGGTTGTCCCACGTGGCGTTCTTCACCTGGGGCTCGAGGCCGAGCTTCGCCGCGACGAGACGGCCGAGGTCGGGCTCGGAACCGGTCAGCGTCTTCTGGTCGTAGCCGGTGAAGGCGAGGGGCGGGTACCCGGACGGCAGGGCCCCGATGCCGATGACGAGCTTGCCGGACTGCTTGACGTCGGCGGGGAGCTCGTCGTGGAGCTTCGAGTCCTCCTGCACGGAGACCTTCGTCTCGGTCGCGGCGCCGTTCGAGGCGGCGCCGATCGTGACGGTGCCGTCGTCCGAGCCGGTGCCGGCGCTGGCGTTCGCGGCGCAGCCGGCGAGGGCGACGACGACGCCGGCGGCGAGGACGAGGGCGCCGGCGCGGTGCCGCCAGCGGGAGGGGGTGATCGGGGACATGGTTCTCCAGGGGTCGGGTCGGGTCGGGTCGGATCGGGTGGGGAGTTCAGCGGACGCGGGACAGGAAGTCGCGCGTGCGGGGGTGCTGCGGGTCGTCGATGAGCTGCGCGGGCGGGCCCTGCTCGACGATGCGGCCGTGGTCGAGGAAGACGACGTGGTCGGCGACCTCGCGAGCGAAGGCGACCTCGTGCGTGACGATGACGAGCGTCGTGCCGGACTCGGCGAGGTCCGCGATCACGCCGAGCACCTCGCCGACCAGTTCCGGGTCGAGGGCCGAGGTCGGTTCGTCCAGCAGGACCACCGAGGGCTCGAGCGCCAGCGCCCGGGCGATCGCCACGCGCTGCTGCTGCCCGCCGGAGAGCTGGCGCGGGCGCGTTGCACCGCGGTCGCCGAGGCCGACGCGTTCGAGCAGCGTCTGGGCTCGGGCCCTCGCGGTGGCGGCGGGGACCCCGGAGGCGATCGGTCCCTCGGCCACGTTCTCGAGCGCGGTGAGGTGCGGGAACAGGTTGAAGTGCTGGAACACGAACCCGATCCGGGAGCGCTGCCGCAGGATCAGGCGCTCGGGCAGCTCCTTGTAGCGCGGGACCCCGTCGCGGCCGGTCCGCACCCGGACGCCGATGGTCTCGCCACCGACGGTGACGACACCGCGGTCGAGGGGTTCGAGGTGGTTGATCGCCCGCAGCAGCGTGGACTTGCCGGACCCGGACGGGCCGAGGATCACGGTGACGCTCCCGGACGGCAGCGACAGGTCGACGCCGTCGATGACGACGTTGTCGCCGAAGGCCTTCACGGCGCCGTGGATGCCGATGGTGGCGCTCATCAGATGGCCTTCCCGTCGTTCTTGCCGGACGCGACCACGCGGTCGGCGGCGACCACCTGTGCAGCGCGTGCCGACGAGGAGGGGCGATCCGCGCCTCCTGGGCCTCCCCGGCCGCGCCCGGAACCGCGGCGCACCGCCGACCGGAGCCGCTGGAACGGCGTCGGCGGGAGCGCGCGGACCGAGCCGCGCGCCGTCCATCGCTCGACGTAGTACTGGACGATCGACACCGCACTCGTGAGCGCGAGGTACCAGATCGTCGCCACGACGAGCAGCGGGATGATGTCCGTCGGGTAGGTGCTCGACAGGTTCTGCACCACGCCGAACAGGTCGAGGAGCGACACGTAGAACAGCAGCGAGGACGCCTTGAGCAGGCCGACGATCTGGTTCACGAAGGCCGGCACGATCGAGCGGAGCGCCTGCGGCAGGATGACCCGCACGAACTGGCGGCGGCGGGGGAGCCCGAGGGCCTGCGCGGCCTCGTGCTGGCCGTGGTCGACGGCGAGCACACCGGCGCGGACGATCTCCGACGCGTAGGCGATCTCGCTGAGGCTCAGCCCGATGACGCCGATCGCCAGGTCGCCGAGGACGTTCGCGGTCGGGACCTCGAACTGCGGTCCGAACGGGACGCCGATGCCGATGGTCGGGTACAGCGACCCGAGGTTGTAGAGGAAGACGAGCACCAGGATGAGCGGCACCGAACGGAACAGCCACACGTAGCCCCAGGCGAGCCCGGACAGCACCGGGTTGCGCGAGAGCCGGCCGATCGCCACGACGATGCCGCCGGCGAAGCTGATCACCGCGCTCAGTGCCGTCGCGACGAGGGTGAGCTGCAGGCCGGTCAGGATCGCCGGGCTGAACAGCCACTTGCCGACCGCCGGCCAGCCCCACTGCTCGTTGGTGAAGAGCGTCTCGACGAAGTTCAGGAGGACCACGAGGACGACCGCCGCGGCGATCCACCGCAGCGGGTGGCGCAGCGGGACGACGGGGCGGTCGAGCGCGGCGCGGCCGGCGGCGTCGATGGTCGCGTCGGTCGTGCTTCCGGCGGGGCTTCCGGTCGGACTGGAGGCGCGGTGTGCGTCCGCCACGCTCCTCGCGCCGTCGGGGCGGGTCACGGCATCCCGCTCCGTGTCGGTGGTCTGGGTCATGTCGCGACCGTAGGAGGTGCGCCGAGGCGCGACAACGCCGCGCGAAACACATCGGCACGGGAGGGAACCCGGCGTCACACGCGGGGATCGGATGACGCTCTGTGACGCGGGACGGCGGCTATCGTGACCCCCATGACCGCACACCGCGTGACCGCACCGGAGCCCCCGGCCGACGGCAGCAAGCCGAAGGGGCCGGCGTCGTACTTCCCGAGCATCGAGAAGACCTACGGGCGCCCGGTGCAGGAGTGGCTCGACCTCGTCGCGGACCGGCTGGACGGCCAGAAGCACATGGAGGTCGTCGCCTGGCTCAAGACCGAGCACGGCATGGGACACGGGCACGCGAACGCCCTCGTCGGCTACGTGCGGAACGCCCTCGCCGACTGATCCCCGTCGCCGTGGCGGTTGTCGGTGGTGCTGCCTAGCGTGGCAGTGTGGCCGGACCCGTCGACGCGTGGTGGCGCCGCCGACAGTGGTCGCGCGGCGTGGCGGTGCCGTACGCCGTGGGGGAGTTCCGTGCCGAGTGGTCCTCGTACCCGGTGCTCGTCCGGCAGTACCACCCGGAGTGGAACCACGGCGTCGTCCTCAGCCAGGTGCCACCAGCTGCCGAGGTCCTGCTGACGTGGGAGTGCGACGTCGGGCACGTGTTCGTCGCGACCCCGGGTGAGCAGCGCTCCCGTCCGGGTCGTGAACGACGCCGGTCGGTCTGGTGCCCCGAGTGCGCCGTCCAGGCCCAGCCGCAGCGCTGGCCCGTGCTGCCCTCCGACTGGCCGACCGCGGTGCCGGTGCCGCAGCGGGTCGTGCGGGTCACCGGTCGGCAGACCCTGCCCGCGGCTCCGGCTCGAGGAACACCGGCCGGTGCTGTGGCGTCGACGCGGTCCCGCCCTCGTCGCCCGGAACCCGGTGCACCCAGCCGGCCCCGGCCCCCGGCCGTCCCGCGGTCGATCTGCCCGAAGACGCCGCGGCTGCCCTCGGGTGAGTCGTTCACGAGCGTGTGCGCCCCGGCGACGGCCTCCGCGGTCGAGGCCGAGCTCCGTGCCGCCCTCGCCGAGCGGTTCGCCTTCACGTTCGACCACTCCGCGATCCGCCTCGATCGACCGTTCTTCGACCACGTCGAGGTCTGGCCGGACATCATCCTGCCGGAGCTCCGCGTCGCGATCGAGTACGACTCCACCGGACGCCACGGCCTCGAGCACGTCGGACCCCGGCAGGAGACGGACCGCCGGAAGGACCGTGCCGTGCGCGGTGTCGGGTGGGAGGTCGTCCGCATCCGGACCGGGCGGCTGCAGGCGCTGGGGCCGTACGACCTCGAGGTCTCCGGGATCTCCGGCCGGACGATCGCGCGCCTGGCCGACACGCTGCGCGAGGTCCGCGGCGCCCTCTTCGTCGACGCCTACGAGCGCTGACGCGCTGGCGGCCGGGCGTCGACGCCGCACAACCACAGTGCGCCGGAACCGCGGTTCCCCGCGGTTCGACGTGCTTTGCGTTGTGCGCAGCACCCGCCGGCCGCCGGCGGCGCCGTGTCGAACCATGGAAGCGACATGGAACCGGCCGCGATGGCTGGTGCGACGTCGCTTTCGTGGTTCGACGCGCGCGGGCGCCCGCTGGCGGCGTGCGCTCACCCGCCGCACAACCACAGTGCGCCCGAACCGCGGTTCCCCGCGGCTCGGCGTGCCTTGCGTTGTGCGCAGCACCCACCGCCCGCCGGCCGCGCCGCGTCGAACCACGGAAACGACGTCGAACCGCGTGCGACGGCTGGTGCGACGTCGCTTTCGTGCTTCGACGCGCGCGGGCGCCCGCTGACGGCGTGCGCTCGCCCGCCGCACAACCACAGTGCGCCGGAACCGCGGTTTCCCGCGGTTCGGCGTGCCTTGCGTTGTGCGCAGCACCCACCGCCCGCCGGCGGCGGCGCGTCGAACCACGGAAGCGACATGGAACCGCGTGCGACGGCTGGTGCGACGTCGCTTTCGTGGTTCGACGCGCGCGGGCGCCCGCTGACGGCGTGCGCTCGCCCGCCGCGCAACCGGAGTGCGCCGGAACCGCGGTTCCCCGCGGCTCGACGTGCCTTGCGTTGTGCGCAGCGGCCGCTGGCCGCCGGCGGCGCCGCGTCGAACCACGGAAACGACGTCGAACCGCGTGCGACGGCTGGTGCGACGTCGTTTTCGTGGTTCGACGCGCGCGGGCGCCCGCTGGCGGCGTGCGCTCACCCGCCGCGCAACCACAGTGCGCCGGAACCGCGGTTCCCCGCGGTTCGGCGTGCCTTGCGTTGTGCGCAGCTCCCGCCGGCCGCACCGCGCCACCGCCGCGCCTCACCCCCGCCGCGCCTCACCCGCGCAGCGCCAGCGCCTCGCTCCGCCACCGGGCGTGCAGCTCCCACGGGTCGCTCACGCCCGCGACGACGACCGCGACGTGCTCGAGCAACTCCGGCGTCACCCGGAACCACTCCGTGCCGGGGTACCGCGACCCGGCGAACTGCGCGTGCCGCCGCCGCTCGAGGGCCCGGTCGCCGCGCTCGAACCCGAGGAGGTCCTGGTGCGGGATCGCCGCGAGCCGCTGCCGCGGGTTCGCCGTCGTCCCGATCTTGACCCGGTCGCCGAAGTCGTCCCGCATCCGCAGGTAGTACACGACGTCGACGCGCGGGGGAGCGAGGTCCCCGTCCGGCACGTCGCCCCAGCGCCACTCGCACGCCGCACACACCGCACCCGACGGGAAGCGCACCCCGACCCGCGACCCGCACACCGGGCACGGGCCGGGCAGCACGTCCTCGACGCCGACGTGCTCGGCGGCGGCGTCGACCACGAGGGCGACGTGTCCGGCGCACAGCGGCACCGCGGGCACCGCCGACCCCGCGACCGCACCGGCGTCGCAACCGGGCGCGCAGCACGAGTGGGCGACCATGCCGGGAACGCTAGCCCGACCCACCGACGCCAGCCGCGCCTCCAGGCCCGAGCGCTACTCGGTGAAGATGACGCCGATCGGTTCGCGCTTCTCCTCCTGGAACCGGTCCTCGGCGCGCCCGAGCGCCCAGTACGCGGACAGCGACATCTCGGACTTCTCGAGTCCCCAGTCGTCCTGCAGCAGTCGGCGGATCGCCTTCATCGCGGTCCGCTCGCCGTGCGCGAACACCTGCACCGGCCTGGAGGCGCGCTCCAGCGAGCGAGCCGCCTCCAGCAGCAGCGTGCCCGGCTCGGCGCCGGTGGCGTCGCGGTGCAGCCACCGCAGGTCGACCCCGGCCGGGTGCGCGACGTCCTGCTCGTCGGCCGGACCCGCCACCTCGACGAGGGCGACGCCCGTGGCGGTGTCGGCCATGCCCTCGAGGGCGGCGGAGATCGCGGGGAGCGCACTGTCGTCGCCGAGCAGCACGTGGGTGACGGCGGGGTCGGTGGACGGGGTGAACCCGCCGCCGGGACCGGAGAGCGCGAGGAGGTCGCCGGGCTGCGCCGAGGCGGCCCAGGGACCCGCGAGGCCGTCATCGCCGTGCACGACGAAGTCGACGGCGATGGTCTTCGCCTCGTGGTCGACGGCGCGCACGGTGTAGGTACGGCGCGCCGGCCGGTCGTGCTTCGGGAGCGACTCGCGCAGCGACTCGAGGTCGTACGGCGGCGTGAGCCCGAGCGACGGCTTCGCGAGCAGGAGCTTGACGTACTTGTCCGTGGTGGCGAGCCGCTCCGGGTCCGCTGCCGCGACGAACTCGTCGAAGGCGGGACCGCCGAGGTGGACGCGGACCATGTGCGGCGAGAGACGCTCCGTGCGGTCGACGACGAAGACGTGCTGGGGGCGTTTGGGTTTCGAGCTCATCGGTGCGAGCTTCCTCTCTCGACTTCTGGGTGCGCTGTGCTTGACGTACCGCTCAGTAAGGTTAGCCTTACCTCCATGGACACCGTCATCCCGTTCTCCGAGCTGCTGCGCCGGCGCACGCGTCGCTCGCAGGGGTCGTCGGGTGGCGACGGGTTCATGCAGGACCTGCTCGCCGGGCGGTGCGACGTCGGCGAGTACGCGGCCCTGCTCGGACAGTACGCGTTCGTGTACGACGCCCTCGAGCGCGCGGCCGAGCGGATGGCGGACCACCCCGTGGCTGCCCCCTTTGTCACGTCGCAGTTGACGCGGATGCCGGCGATCCGGGCGGACCTCGAGTACCTCATCGGTCCGGACTGGTCCGAGCTCGTGTGCCCGCTGCCCGAGACCACCGCGTACGTCCGACGACTGAACGAGGTCGCGGCGACGTGGCCGGGCGGGTTCGTCGCCCACCACTACACGCGGTCCCTCGGCGACCTGTCCGGGGGGCGGCTCATCGGGCGGCTGCTCGCGGAGCAGTTCGGCTTCGAGACGAACGGCGTCCTGTTCTACATCTTCGACCAGGTCGCCGACCCGAGCGCGTTCGAGCAGACCTACCGGGCGCAGCTCGACGCGGCTCCGTGGTCGGCCGAGGAACGCGAACGGGTGATCGCCGAGGTCGAGCTGGCGCACCGGCTCGACAGCGGGCTGCTCGCGGGGCTCGACGCGACACGGGGGCCGGTGCTCGGACGCCCCGGGGCGTGGTCCGACGACGACGGGCCGCACGGCGCGGGCGACGACGTGGCCGTGATCGCGTGACCGAGCCGAGTTGACCCGAGCGGCCACGCGCCGCCCACCAGACCCGCCGGGATCGCGGAGCGCGTCGCTTCGCAGGGGTGCTTCCGCCACGCGCCGCGATCCCGGCGCTCCCTCGCCGGCGCCGCGCGTGCCGCGGGCGCTTGGTGAGCAGAAACTGTCGGGTGCGGGCAGCCCAGGCGACCATTTCTGTTCACGAAGCGCGCCCGCCGCCCGCCCCCGCGCCCCCGCCCCCGCCTCAGTGCCGCATGCGGCGCGCGAGCTTCTGGATCGGGCCCGTCTTCGGCGCGCGCTCCGCGGGTTCGACGACCTCCTGCTGGTAGAAGTCCGCGAGGTCCGCCATCAACGCCCGACGCTCCGCCCGCGCGTACGCCCGACGCTCCCGCGTGAAGGCGATCACCGTCGACCAGCACATCAGCACCATCACGACGCTGAACGGGAGCGCCGTCGTGATCGCCGCGGTCTTCAGCGCGTCCAGCCCGCCCGCGAGCAGGAGCGCCACCGCGACGAGGGCCGTGACCCCGGCGAAGAACACCCGGATCCAGTTCTTCGGCTCGATCTGCCCGCCGGTCGCGATCATGCCCATCACGAGCGCACCCGAGTCCGCCGAGGTCACGAAGAACACCCCGATCAGGATGATCGCCCCGATCACGAGCACCGATCCGGCGGGCATCCCGCCGAGCAGCTGGAACAGGACCTGCTCGACGGACACGCTGCCGTCCGCCCCGACGAGGTCGCCGGTGCCGTGCAGCTGGTCGTACAGCGCGGTGCCGCCCATGATCGCGAACCAGAGGAAGGTCAGCAGCGTCGGGACGAACAGCACGCCGAGCACGAACTGCCGGACGGTCCGTCCGCGGGAGATCCGCGCGATGAAGATGCCGACGAACGGCGCCCACGACATCCACCAGCCCCAGTAGAACGTCGTCCACGCGCCCTGCCACTCCTGCCCTGCCTGACCCGCGAAGGCGCTCGTGTCGAACGCCAGACCGACGAAGCCCTGCACGTACTGCCCGATCGACTGCACGAACTCGCCGAGCAGGAACTGCGTCTGCCCGACGAACAGGACGAAGACGAGCAGCACGGCCGCCAGCACGAGGTTGATGTTCGACAGGATCTTCATGCCCTTGCCCACACCGCTCAGCAGCGACCCGACGGCGATCAGCGTGACGACGACGATCAACCCGATCTGCAGGCCCCGGGTGTTCTCCGCCACCCCGGTGTACTCGAGCCCCGACCCGATCTGCAGCACGCCGAGCCCGAGCGACGTCGCGACGCCGAACAGCGTGCCGATCAGCGCGAGGACGTCGATGAGGTTGCCCCACCCGCCCACCACGCGCTTGCCCAGCAGCGGCTCGAGCGCCCAGCGGATCGACACCGGTCGCGACCGCCGGTGGATCGCGTACGCCAGGGCGAGCCCGACCACGACGTAGATCGCCCACGCGTGCAGGCCCCAGTGCAGGAACGTCTGCGTGAGTGCCTGCTGTGCGAGGGCGTCGTCGTCGCCCGTCACCCCGGGCCGTGGTGAGGCGAAGTGACTGAGCGGCTCGGCGACGCCGTAGAACACGAGCCCGATGCCCATGCCCGCGGCGAACAGCAGCGAGAGCCACGAGAGCGTCGAGAACTCGGGCGCCTCGTCGTCCTGGCCGAGCACGATGTCGCCGAACCGGCTGAACCCGATCCAGATCGCGAAGACGACGAACGCGGCCGCGGCGATCACGTAGTACCAGCCGAAGTCCCGCACGATCCACCCCTGGACGGCCGAGAAGACGTCCTCGGTGGCACGCGGCGCGGCGAGGGCGACGGCGACGAACGCGAGCACGATCCCCGCGGCCGGCCAGAAGACCCAGCGCTCGACGGGCGGCTTCCGGACCGCAGTGTCGGCCGGCGGGCCAGGAGGCGCGGATCCCGTCCCCACGTCGTCCTGCGTCCGCCCCGTGGCGGGTTCGCGGTCTGCCGGCTCGGCCGTCTCGTCCATGGCGTCCCTCCACCCACGGATGCTGAGCATCCCTGGCCGTATTCTACGAACGCTCGCCGTGGTCCGTCCGGGTGCGATGGGAACGGGCGAGGCCGCGTACCCGCCCGCCGCGGTCCGTCCGGACGGTTGTCGTCACCGGTCCCGACGGGCCGATACGCTGCTGGGATACCGGGACGACCTTCCCGGCCGAGACCCGGAGAGGACCACATGACGATCGACGGTCAGACGCGCCACGGACGCGCGCGGGACGACGTCAGTGGCGCGGTCGACAGCGACCTGCGCTCCGACGTGCGGTACCTCGGCAAGCTGCTCGGACGCGTCCTGCGGGAGACCGGCGGCGAGGACCTCCTGCACGACGTGGAGAGCCTCCGTGCCGCGGTCATCGACGCGTACGAGGGCGGCGAGGCCGAGGGCGCCGCGCGTGCCGAGTCCATCGTCGCGGATCTGTCCGCCGAGCGGGCCGAAGCCGTGGCCCAGGCGTTCACCACGTACTTCCACCTCACGAACCTCGCCGAGGAGCACCACCGCGTCCGCGTGCTCCGGCACCGCGGTGACGACGGCGGACTCGCGGGGGACTCCTTCCCGGCGACGTACGCCTCGCTCGTCGAGCAGGTCGGCGACGAGGCCGCTGCGGCCCGGCTGCGCGAACTCCGGTTCCACCCGGTCCTCACGGCGCACCCGACCGAGGCCCGCCGACGCGCGGTGACCACGGCCGTGCGGCGCATCACCGACCTCATCGACGAGCGCGACCGGACGACGAACGCCACGGCCCTCGCCGAGAACGAGCGCCGGCTGCTCGAGGAGATCACGACCCTCCTGCGCACCTCGCCGCTCCGCACGACCCGCCCGACCCCGCTCGACGAGGTCCGCACGGCGATGAGCGTGTTCGACCAGACGCTGTTCGAGATCGTCCCGCAGGTCTACCGCCTGCTCGACGACCGGCTGCTCGGTGACGACGCCGGCCGCGTGCCGGTCACCGCACCGGCGTTCGTGCGCTTCGGCACCTGGATCGGCGGCGACCGCGACGGCAACCCGCACGTCACGGCGGACGTCACCCGCCAGGCGGCGGAGATCGCGGCCGAGCACATCCTGCTCGGGCTCTCCCGTGCCGCCACCCGCATCGGCAGCACCCTGACGCTCGACGCGAGCGAGACCCCGGCGGACGCCGGTCTCACCGCGCTCGTCGCCGCGCAGGAGTCCCTCGATGCCGGGATCGCCGAGCGCATCGGGGTCCGTGCACCGAACGAGACGCACCGTCGGGCGCTCCTGTTCGTCGCCGCCCGCATCGACGCCACGCGCCGGGGCGAGGCCGAGCTCGCCTACCCCGGGCCGGACGCGCTCCTGGCCGACCTCCGCACCATCCAGACGTCGCTCGTCGCCGCCGGGGCCACCCGTCCCGCGAACGGCGAGCTGCAGAACCTCGTCTGGCAGGTCGAGACCTTCGGGTTCCACCTCGCCGAGCTCGAGGTCCGGCAGCACTCGCAGGTGCACCGGAACGCCCTCGCCGAGATCCGCGCCGGTGGGGAGCTGAGCGAGACCACGGAAGAGGTCCTCGCCGTGTTCCGCACGATCGCCGCGCTGCAGGCCCGCTACGGCGTCCGCGCCGCCAGCCGCTACATCGTGTCGTTCACGCAGTCGGCAGCCGACCTCGCGAACGTCCACGAGCTCGCGGTCGCCGCACTCGGGTCGCCCGAGGCCGCCCCGGTGCTCGACGTCATCCCGCTGTTCGAGACCTTCGCGGACCTGCACGCCAGTGTCGACATCCTCGACGAGGCCGTCCGTACCGAGCCGTTCCAGCGTCGCCTCGCAGCGACCGGTCGTCGCCTCGAGGTCATGCTCGGCTATTCCGACTCCTCCAAGGACGTCGGTCCGGTGTCGGCGAACCTCGCGCTCTACGACGCACAGGCCCGGATCGCCGACTGGGCGAAGCAGCACGACGTCGAGCTCACGCTGTTCCACGGCCGCGGCGGCTCGCTCGGCCGCGGTGGTGGCCCGGCGAACGAGGCCGTCCTGGCGCAGCCCCGCGGTTCCATCGACGGACGCCTCAAGCTCACCGAGCAGGGCGAGGTCATCTTCGCCCAGTACGGCGACAAGGACATCGCCGCGCGGCACCTCGAGCAGATGGCCTCGGCCACGCTGTTCGCGTCCTCGCCGTCGAACGAGGACCGCACGGCCGTCGCCGCCACGCGCTTCGCCGACCTCGCGCAGCAGCTCGACGACGTCTCGCGCGAGGCGTTCTACGGCCTCGTGAAGGCGGACGGCTTCGCGCCGTGGTTCGCGCGCGTGACCCCGATGGAGGAGATCGGTCTGCTCCCGCTCGGCTCCCGTCCGGCCCGCCGTGGTCTGAGCGTCGAGTCGCTCGAGGACCTCCGGGCGATCCCGTGGGTGTTCTCGTGGACGCAGGCGCGCATCAACCTCGCCGGGTGGTACGGCCTCGGTTCCGCGCTCGAGGCCGTCGGCGACGTGGAGCTCCTCCGCACCGCGTACGCCGAGTGGCCCCTCTTCGGCGCGATGATCAAGAACGTCGAGATGTCGCTCGCGAAGACCGACGAGCACATCGCCCGCCGGTACCTCGAGCTCGCGGACCGCGACGACCTCGCCGCGAAGGTCCTCGACGAGATGCTCCGCACGCGCGAGTGGGTGCTGCGCGTCTCGGGCGGGAGCGACGTCCTCGAGGACCGTCCCGTCCTCGCACGCGCCGTCCGGCTCCGCAGCCCGTACGTCGACGCGCTCTCGCACCTGCAGCTCCGGGCGCTCCGCGCGATCCGCACCTCGGGCAGCACGGACCCGACGGACGGTGACCACCGGCTGCTCCTCCTGACCGTGAACGGCATCGCGGCCGGCCTGCAGAACACGGGCTGATCCGCGCGGACCGGCCGTCGGCTGTCGACGCGACCGTCTCGGGCCCAGGAGGCGGGGGGGGGGGGGGGGGGGCGCCCGCCCCGCCGGGGGGGGGGGGGGGCGCGCGCCCCCCCCCCCCGGCGGGGCGGGGGGGGGGGGGGGGGGGGGGGGGCGGCGGGGGGGGGGGGGGGGGCCCCCCGGGGGGCCGCGGGGGGGGGGGCCCGGGGGGGGGGCCCCCCCCCGGGGGGGGCCCCCCCGGGGGGGGGGGGGGGGGCCCCCCCCCCCCCCCCCGCCTCCTGGACGTGGTCGCGTCACGACCAACGCAAAAAGGCCCCCTACCGGAGTAGGGGGCCTTTCACCGTGGCTGGACACGGCATCGATCCGTGGACCTTTCGATTTTCAGTCGAACGCTCTACCAACTGAGCTATCCAGCCGTGGCGACCCTGACGGGACTTGAACCCGCGACCTCCGCCGTGACAGGGCGGCACGCTAACCAACTGCGCTACAGGGCCATGTTGAATTACTGTCTTGCTTTGGTTTCGCTCTGCTTGCTTGCTCACTCTGCGAGGAGTGACCCCAACGGGATTCGAACCCGTGCTGCCGCCGTGAAAGGGCGGTGTCCTAGGCCACTAAACGATAGGGCCGCAAGCGGTGCTTCGCGCTACCGATGGACAAGCATACGGATGCCTCCCGGGATTCACAAATCGAGCCGCTCCACCGCGGAATCCCCGGCGTGTCGCGGTGTCGCCGCCCGGGCGCAGGGCTTCACTCACCCTGGGGCACCAGGCCCCGATTCGTGCTGTCGATGTTCCGATGCGACCATCGTCGTCGGTCCCGTGCCCCTCGTGCGAGGGGGTGTGCGGGTGCGACACCTGTTGTTACTGTTGCGCTTGTTAACAGTGTTACGTGCGTGAGCCTTGCCGCGCTGTTACGAAATCGAGATGTATGTCGACCTCACCATCGCTCTCACTCCGCCCCCGTCCCCGCCGCCGCTTCCTCGCCGCCGCGGTCGCCGTCGCGCTCACCGCCGGCACCCTCGCGGCCCTCGCCCCGGTGACCTCGGCCAGTGCGGCGTCGTACCCGAGCTGGTCGGACGTCGAGAAGGCCAAGGCGTCGAAGTCGGCCCAGCAGGCGAAGGTGACCCAGATCAAGGGGCTCATCGCCGACCTCACGGCGAAGGCCTCCGCGGCGCAGAAGTCCGCCGAGGCCGCCGGCACGGCCTACCAGACCGCGCAGACGAAGTACGACGACGCGACGCTGACCCAGAAGAAGCTGCAGTCCCAGGCGGACGACGCCGAGAAGACCGCGACCGCGTCCGAGGCGCAGGCCGGTCAGCTCGCGGCGCAGCTCGGGCGGGCGAGCGCGAACGACGTGACGACCGACATCCTCACGCACCCCACGAAGTCGGGTGACCTGCTGTACGAGCTCGGTGCGATGTCCAAGCTCAGCGAGCAGGCCGACGGCATCTACGCGCAGGCGTCGCAGGACCGCGGCGTGGCCCAGGGCCTCGCCGACAAGGCGGACCGCGCCAAGGAGGCCCTCGGCGACCTCGCCGACCAGGCACAGCAGAAGATGCAGGCCGCACAGACCGCCGCCGACCAGGCGCAGTCCTCCGTGGACGCCCAGGCGGACAACAAGGAGCGACTCGAGGCGCAGCTCACCCTGCTCACCACGAGCGAGCAGAACGTCGAGGCGCGCTACAACAAGGGCGTCCAGGTGGAGAAGGCCCGGCTGGCCCGCATCGCGGCAGCGGCAGCGAAGGCCGCGGCGACGAGCCAGGGCGGGACCGGCGGCGGTTCGCCGAACTCGTCCGGCTGGGTCCGCCCGACCGGCGGGTACCAGACGAGCCCGTTCGGCTACCGACTCGACCCGTACACGAAGAACTACGCCCTGCACGCCGGCGTCGACCTCGCTCCCGCCTGCTACGCCCCGATCTACGCGGCGGCGTCCGGCACGGTGACCTTCGCGGCGAACGGCGGCGGCTACGGCAACGAGGTCGTGCTCGACAACGGCGGCGGCATCTCGACCGCGTACGGGCACATCGTCGACGGCGGCACGCTCGTGTCGGTCGGCCAGCACGTCACCGCCGGGCAGCAGATCGCCAAGGTCGGTTCGACCGGGTGGTCGACGGGTTGCCACCTCCACTTCGAGACCCGGGTGAACGGTTCCGCCGTCGACCCGGTCCCCTTCATGGCAGCGCGGGGGATCTCGGTATGACCGTGTGCGCGCCCGAAAGGCCCTGAACGCCGTGAAGCACTCCGCTCGCACCCTGTCCTGTGGGATCGCGGTGGTGGCCGTCCTCGGGATCGGTCTCTCCGTCGTGGTCGCCGGCCCGGCCCAGGCGGCACCGTCCGCCCCGAGCTGGGACGACGTGCGAGCGGCGAAGGCGGACACCGCCGAGGCCCAGTCCACCGTCGAC
This sequence comes from Curtobacterium sp. NPDC087082, assembly GCF_044745045.1. Lineage (NCBI taxonomy): Bacteria > Bacillati > Actinomycetota > Actinomycetes > Micrococcales > Microbacteriaceae > Curtobacterium > Curtobacterium sp. NPDC087082. The sequence goes on from NZ_JBIUZN010000002.1 coordinate 731,011, forward strand.
GAGCTGAGCGCCCGGCTGCAGACCCTGCAGGACGCTGCCGACAGCGCACAGGTCGCCGAGCTCCAGGCCGGTCAGACGTACGCCCTCGCGTCGTCGCAGCAGCAGGACGCGCAGGCCACCCTGGACGACCTCACCGCGCAGTCGAAGCGGGCGGAGCGGACGGCGGACGCCTCCGCGCAGCAGGTCGCCGGCCTCGTGGTCGAGCTGTCGCGCACCGGCGGCGGGGACCTGTCCGCGGCGATGCTCATCGACTCGCGGGACTCGAAGGACCTGCTCTACCGGGTCGGCACGATGTCGCACCTGTCCGAGCGGTCCGCGACCGTCCTCGCCCAGGCCCAGGCGGACCAGAACACCGTCGACGCGATCGCCGCGCAGCAGTCCGCCGCGACGAAGGCCCTCGCGAAGGCGACGGACACGACGAAGGCCGCCCTCGCCGAGGCGAACGACACCGCGGCGTCGGCGCAGGCACGCGTGCAGCGGGAGCAGGACCAGCAGGACGAGGTGCTGCAGCAGCTCGCGTACCTCAAGGGCACGAGCGTCGCCACCGAGGCCGCCTACTGGACCGCGCAGCAGGCGAAGCGGGCGGAGGCGCAGCTCGCGTCGACCACCGGTGGCTCCGGGGCGACCGCGGCCGCAGGCACCGGCACCGGCTCGGGTGGGGGTGCCGCGAGCAGTACGCCGAGCACGGGCGGCGGCACGAGCACCCAGCCGAGCACCGGCGGCGGCACCACCGGCGGCACCAAGCCCAGCACCCCGACCACACCGTCGAAGCCCAGCACCCCGACCACACCGTCGAAGCCGAGCACCCCGACCACTCCGACCACCCCGTCGAAGCCGAGCACGCCCACCACCCCGACGACCCCGACCGCACCGAGCACCCCCTCGAAGGCAGCCGGCGCGATCGCCTACGCCCGAGCACAGATCGGCGACGCGTACCAGTTCGGCGGTGCGGGCCCGAACACGTGGGACTGCTCCGGCCTCGTGATGATGGCCTACAGCTCGCAAGGTATCGCCACCGGTGGCCACAACGTCGTCTGGCAGTACAACTACTTCAAGTCGATCGGGCGCCTCGTGCCGATGTCGCAGCGGCAGCCCGGCGACATCCTCTTCTACTCGTACAACGGCACCGTCAACGAGGCGTACCACGACTCGATCTACACCGGCAACGGCATGATGGTCGAGGCGGCGAACCCGCAGCGCGGCGTGCTCGAGCGGGCGATCTGGACCCCGGGCCAGCTGCTGCCCTACGTCGCACGGCCGAGCGGTTCGCTCTAGCCGCACGCAGAGACGACGAGTGCGCACGAGGGATCGTGCGCACTCGTCGTCAGGCGGTGCAGTCCCGGTCGAGCCGGAACGGGACCGGGAGCGTCAGTGACCGGCGGGCACGTACGCGGCCTGGCCGGCCGTGACGATCGCCTCGGCCTCGGCGGCGTCGCCCCAGCCCTCGGCCTTGACCCACTTGTTCGGCTCGAGGTCCTTGTAGCGCTCGAAGAAGTGCGCGATCTCGGCCTTCGTCTGCTCGTCGACGTCCGAGATGTCCTGGATGTGCGCCCAGCGCGGGTCCTTCGCGGGGACCACGAGGACCTTCGCGTCGTTGCCGGCCTCGTCGCTCATCTTGAAGACGCCGACCGGGCGGACCTTGACGCCCACACCGGGGAACGTCGGGTACTCGAGGAGCAGCAGCGCGTCCACGGGGTCACCGTCGTCGGCAAGGGTCTTCTCGAAGAACCCGTAGTCGGTCGGGTACACGAACGAGGTGAACAGCACGCGGTCGAGGTACACGCGACCGGTCTCGTGGTCCACCTCGTACTTGTTGCGGCTGCCCTTGGGGATCTCGACGACGACGTCGTACGCGGCCATGTTGCGCTCCTGGTCTCTTTGCGGGAAGAAAGCGCGGCTAACGTTACCGGGTGAACACTCCGCGTCCCCGGCTCGACCCTGCGGTCGCCGACACCCGTCGCGCGGTGCGCTCCTTGCTCGCGCAGGCGCTCGACGAGGGCACGGTGCGCCCCGGAGACCTCGTGCTCGTCGCGCTGAGCGGCGGACCGGACTCGCTCGCGCTCGCCGCGGCCACCGCGTTCGAGGCGCCCAAGCAGGACCTGCGAGCAGGGGCGGTGGTCGTCGACCACGCACTCCAGGCGGGGTCCGAGGCGGTGGCGAGCCGCGCCTCCAGGCAGGCGTCCGAGCTGGGACTCGCACCGGTGACCGTCCGTCGTGTCGCCGTCGGTTCCACGGGCGGTCCCGAAGCGGCGGCTCGGGAGGCGCGGCACGCGTCGATCGCGCTCGTCGCGTCCGACGTCGGGTCACCCCTCGTGCTGTTCGGACACACGCTGGACGACCAGGCCGAGTCCGTGCTGCTCGGCCTCGCCCGCGGGAGCGGGCCGGACTCGCTGTCCGGCATGGCGCCGTTGACGCGGCGCCAGGCGGGGCCGGCCTACGGGCGGCCGCTCCTCGGCGTCCGTCGACACACGACGCGGCAGGCGTGCGCCGCCGCCGGACTCGCCCCGTGGGACGACCCGCAGAACGCGGACCCCGCCTTCGCGCGCGTCCGCGTCCGGAACGTGCTCCTGCCCACGCTCGAACGCGAGCTCGGTGCCGGCGTGCCCGAGGCCCTCGCCCGCACCGCCGACCAGCTCCGCGAGGACTCGGCCGCGCTCGACCACTTCGCCGAGGAGATGGCCGAGGACCTCGCCGAGCACTCCGAGGCCGGCATCTCGCTGTCTGTGCGGGAGCTCGCGGCCAACCCGCCGGCCCTCCGGCAGCGGCTCGTGCGGCTGGCGGTGGAGAGCGAGTTCGGCGTGACGCTGTCCCGCGTGCAGACGCTCGAGGTGTGCCGACTCGTCACCGACTGGAGCGGGCAGGGGCCGATCGACCTGCCGGGCGTGCAGGCGTCGCGATCGGGCGACCGTCTGGCCTTCACCGCCGGTTAGGCTGGGGTGGTGGAACTCTCCGACGTCCAGGCAGACCTGTCCGAAGTCCTCTTCACCCCCGAGCAGATCGACGACAAGCTCGCCGAGCTCGCCGCGGTGGTCGACGCCGACTACGCGGGGCGCGACCCACTGCTCGTCGGTGTCCTCAAGGGTGCCGTCATGGTGATGGCGGACTTCTCGCGCCACCTCAAGATGCAGGCGCGCATGGACTGGATGGCGGTGTCGTCGTACGGCTCCGGCACGAAGTCCTCCGGCGTGGTCCGCATCCTCAAGGACCTCGACACCGACCTGCACGGGCGGGACGTCCTCATCGTCGAGGACATCATCGACTCCGGTCTGACGCTGTCGTGGCTCAAGCAGAACCTCGAGTCCCGCGGTGCGGCGAGCGTCGAGATCGTCGCACTGCTGCGCAAGCCCGAGGCGGCCAAGGTCGAGGTCGACGTGAAGTACGTCGGCTTCGACATCCCGGACGCGTTCGTGGTCGGCTACGGGCTGGACTACGACGAGCGCTACCGCAACCTGCGCGGGGTCGGGGTGCTCGCACCGCACGTCTACAGCTGATCCTGGCGGCGGGTGGAGTTCGCCCGCAGAGGACACCCATTCTCGCCACAGAATCGCAGCCGTATGCTGATCAGCACGCAACTTCGGCAGAGAAAGGTGTCGGGCGCTCTGCCCGGATCACATGGACTTCAAGCGCATCCTTCGCGGGCCGTACATCTACGTGCTGATCGCGATCGTGGGGATCTGGATCGGATGGGCTGTCATCAGCCAGTCCGGCACGCAGCAGATCGACACGCAGAAGGGCCTCCAGCAGCTCTCCGACGGCAAGGTCTCCTCCGTGGTGGTGAACTCCACCGAGCAGCGCGTCGACCTCACCCTGAAGGACGGCAACGCGCACGAGCAGTTCTACTACTCGACGCCGCGCGGTGAAGAGGTCATCCAGGCCGTCAACGACGCGAACCTGCCGAAGGGCTACAACGACACCGTCCAGCAGTCGAACTGGTTCCTCTCGCTGCTCGGCATCCTCCTGCCGTTCCTCATCATCGGTGCCCTGTTCTGGTTCCTCCTCGCCAACGCCCAGGGCGGCGGCTCGAAGGTCATGCAGTTCGGCAAGTCCCGGGCGAAGATGAACAACAAGGAGAACCCGCAGGTCAGCTTCGCCGACGTCGCGGGCGCCGACGAGGCGATCGAGGAGCTCCAGGAGATCAAGGAGTTCCTCAAGGAGCCGGCGAAGTTCCAGGCCGTCGGCGCCAAGATCCCGAAGGGCGTGCTGCTGTACGGCCCTCCCGGTACCGGCAAGACGCTGCTCGCCCGAGCCGTCGCCGGTGAGGCGGGCGTGCCGTTCTACTCGATCTCCGGTTCGGACTTCGTCGAGATGTTCGTCGGTGTCGGTGCGAGCCGTGTCCGCGACCTCTTCGAGCAGGCGAAGCAGAACTCGCCCGCCATCGTCTTCATCGACGAGATCGACGCCGTGGGTCGTCACCGTGGCGCCGGCATCGGCGGCGGCAACGACGAGCGCGAGCAGACGCTGAACCAGCTCCTCGTCGAGATGGACGGCTTCGACGGCAAGACCAACGTGATCCTCATCGCGGCGACGAACCGTCCCGACGTCCTCGACCCGGCGCTCCTCCGCCCCGGTCGCTTCGACCGCCAGATCGGCGTCGACGCCCCGGGCCTCGCCGGCCGCCAGCAGATCCTCGAGGTGCACGCGAAGGGCAAGCCGCTCGCCGCGAGCGTCGACCTCGAGCTGCTCGCCCGCAAGACGCCGGGCTTCACCGGCGCCGACCTGGCGAACGTCCTGAACGAGGCCGCGCTCCTGACGGCCCGCTCGAACGCGCAGCTCATCGACAACCGCGCCCTCGACGAAGCCGTCGACCGCGTCATGGCCGGACCGCAGCGCCGCACGCGCATCATGTCCGACCAGGAACGCCTCATCACGGCCTACCACGAGGGCGGTCACGCCCTCGCGGCCGCTGCCATGCGCCACACCGACCCGGTGACGAAGATCACGATCCTCCCGCGCGGCCGTGCCCTCGGCTACACGATGGTGCTCCCGCTCGAGGACAAGTACTCCGTCACCCGCAACGAACTGCTCGACCAGCTCACCTACGCCATGGGTGGTCGCGTCGCCGAGGAGATCGTCTTCCACGACCCGACCACGGGTGCGTCGAACGACATCGAGAAGGCCACCGGTACCGCGCGCAAGATGGTCACCGAGTACGGCATGAGCCGTGCCGTCGGGTCCGTCAAGCTCGGCTCCGGGTCGAGCGAGCCGTTCGTCGGCCGCGACATGAGCGGCGGGACCAGCCGCGACTACTCGGAGAACATCGCCGAGACGGTCGACGCCGAGACCCGTGCCCTGCTCGAGGCCGCGCACGACGAGGCCTACCAGGTGCTCAACGACAACCGCGACATCCTCGACCGTCTGGCCGGCGAGCTCCTCGAGAAGGAGACCCTCGACGCCCCGGAGCTGGTGGAGATCTTCAAGGACGTCCGCAAGCTGCCGGAGCGCCCGCAGTGGCTGTCCAGCGACAAGCGTCCGGTGAGCAACCTGCCCGCCATCGAGGTGCCGGGCAAGGCCGCCTCGACCGCGTCCGAGCAGTCCGACCACGAGTCGTCGAAGCCCCGTCGCCGTCCCTTCGGCAACCCGGGTATCGCCCCCGCGTAGGCCGGCATGACGGACCTGCCGACGAGGCGCTCGCGTCGGCTCGCCGAGGTGAGCCAGGCGCGGGCCGCAGCAGCCGAGCCGCCGACGGTCGCGATCGACCTCCGGGCACCAGCACCGGTGCCGGAGATCGTGACCGGTGGGCGGCGCGACCGCGACCGCGGTGCGCCGACCGACGACCGGACCCGAGTGATGGGGATCCTCAACGTCACGCCGGACTCCTTCAGCGACGGCGGGCTGCACCAGGCGTACGACGCCGCGGTGCAGCACGCCCGTGAACTCGTCGCCGCCGGGGCCGACATCGTCGACGTCGGCGGGGAATCGACCCGGCCGGGGTCGGAGCGCGTCCCCGTCGAGGTCGAGCAGCAGCGGGTGCTCCCGGTCGTGCAGCAGCTCGTGGCCGAGGGGATCACGGTGAGCGTCGACACGATGAACGCCTCGACCGCCGAGCGTTCGGTGGACCTCGGCGCCGCCATCGTGAACGACGTCTCCGGTGGGCTGGCCGACGACGACATGGCGCGAGTCGTCCGTGACACGGGTGCCGGGTTCGTCGTCATGCACTGGCGCGGGCACAGCGACCGGATGTACCGCAACGCCGAGTACGTGCACGCCGTCGACGAGGTCCGGCGCGAGGTCGAACTCCGCGTCGCCGAGCTCATCGTCCTCGGGGTGCGCCAGGAACAGGTCGTCATCGACCCGGGCCTCGGCTTCGCCAAGCAGGGCGTGCAGAACTGGGAGATCCTGGCGGGCTACGAGCGGTTCGCGTCGATCGGCCTGCCGGTGCTCGTCGCGGCCTCGCGCAAGCGCTTCCTCGACGGGGTCGGCAGCGCTGCCGGTGCCGCCCCGAAGGAGCGCGACCTCGCCACCGCCGCCATCAGCCTGCTCTCCGCCGAACGCGGGGCGTGGGGTGTGCGCGTGCACGACCCGGCACCGACCCGTGCCGTGCTCGACGTCTGGGACGCCTGGAGGGCAGCTCGATCGTGAGGGACACCATCCGACTGACCGGGGTCCGCGCGCGCGGGCACCACGGGGTCTTCGACCACGAGCGCACCGACGGCCAGGACTTCGTGGTCGACGTCGCCGTCGAGGTCGATGCCCGCGCCGCGTCCGGCTCCGACGACCTCGACGAGACCGTGCACTACGGCGTGCTCGCCGAGCAGGTCGTCGCCGAGATCGAGCGCGACCCGGTCGACCTCATCGAGACCCTCGCCGAGCGCATCGCCGCCGCCGTGCTGACGCACCGTGCGGCCCTGGCGACCGAGGTCACGGTGCACAAGCCGCAGGCGCCCATCACGGTGCCGTTCACCGACGTGTCGATCACGATCCGCCGGACCCGTGGCGGCGTCCGTGCCGCCGGGTCCGACGTCGAGGAAGAAGAGTGAGCCGGGCGGTCGTCGCCCTCGGCGCCAACCTCGGCGACCGGGGGAGCACCCTGCGCGCCGCCGCCGCCGCGATCGTCGCCCTCCCCGGGGTGCGTCCGGTGGCCTCCAGCCGCGAGGTCGAGTCGGTCGCCGTCACGCTCGACGGCCCGGACACGACGAAGCCCCGGTACCGGAACGCCGTCGTGGTCGTCGACACCGACCTCGAGCCGCAGGAGCTCCTCGACGCCCTGCACAGCATCGAGGACACCCACGGCCGCACGCGCGAGGTCCGCTGGGGCGACCGGACGCTCGACCTCGACCTCGTGGCGTACGACGACCTGTCCCTCGACACCGTGACCCTGACCGTGCCGCACCCGCGCGCCGGCGAGCGGGCGTTCGTGCTCGCGCCGTGGCACGACGCCGACCCGGACGCCGTCCTGCCGGGTGTCGGGCCGGTCGCCGACCTGCTCGAGCGGGTGGGGGACGACACGGAGCGCGTCGACGAGCCGCGCCTCTTCGACGAGCCGACCCGCGCCTCCAGGCCAGAGACGGGCGATTCGTGAAGCCCACCCGCGCCTCCACCCTGCTCAGCGTCGCCGTCGTCGCGGCGGTCGCCGGCTTCGCCCTCGACGCCGTCCTGGCATCGCGGCAGGCGCCGACGCTGTTCCTCGCGACACCCCTCGGCGTCACCCTCGCGTTCATCGGCATCGCCGTGGTCCTGATGGCCCGGCCGGTCCGCCGGCACGCTCGCGACGGCGCGTCCCGGTCCCACCCCGTCGACCCGCTCTACGCGATCCGCGTCGTGGTGCTCGCGAAGGCGTCGAGCATCGCGGGCTCGCTGTTCGGCGGGTTCGGCGCGGGCCTGCTCGTGTACCTCCTGACCCGCTCGGCCTTCCCTTCGCTAGGCTCGGTCCTGCCGAACGCCGTGGCGGTCGGGGGTGGACTCGTGTTGACGGTGTGCGCACTCGTCGCCGAACGCATGTGCATCGCTCCTCCTGGGGACGATGACGACGACGACCTCCCCCGGGGCGGCACGACGCAGGCGCACTGACACCGGGCGGCACGACCCGGCGCACCGCCCAGCACGACCCGACCGCAGGAGGCCCGCGATGCCGCGTGAACGACTCGACGAGCCCGGTCTGGGACTGACCGGCACCACCTGGACCCGGGTGTCGCCCAAGCTCGTCTGGACCGAGCTCGTCACGACGATCGTGATCGGGCTCGTGGTGACCGCCGGCTGCGTCATCATCGGCGTCGTCAGCGGCGGGTTCTCCGGCACGGCCGGCACCGTCTGGACGCTGATCGGCATCGCGGTCGCGATCGTCACCCTCGTGACGGCCATCCTGACGCCGCGACGCGTGCGGGCGATCGGGTACGCCCTCCGTGACGACGACCTCGTCCTCCGGCGCGGCCTGATGTGGCAGCGGTTCACCGCCGTCCCGTACGGCCGCATGCAGCTCGTCGACGTCAACCGCGGACCGCTCGACCGGGTGCTCGGCATGAGCGAGCTGAAGTTCGTCACGGCGGCCGCGTCGACCAACGTCCGGATCCCCGGCATCCCCTTCGCCGATGCCGACGAGCTGCGCGACCGACTCGTCGAGCTCGCCGAGTCCCGCCGCGCCGGACTCTAGGAGGGCCGCATGACCTTCCGACCCGGCCCGCCTCCGCCCGCTCCGCCGCACCGGGGCAACGCCGCCGCTGCCGCGCCGCTGACCGACGGCGAGTGGCACCGCATGCACCCGCTGACGCCGCTGCTCAAGGGCGGCATCTTCCTCATCGTGATCCTCGGCTACGTGCTGAACAGCCTGCGGGACCAGCTCGTCGAGTTCTTCATCCCCGGCGGTGGCCCGCAGGACGACGGCGACCCCGTGCGGTACGTCTACGAGCACGGCGTCGTCGGCTGGGTGCTGCTCGGCATCGTGGTGGTGCTCGTCGTGCTGATCGGGCTGTTCTACCTCTCCTGGCGCATGCACGAGTTCCGGGTGACCGGCGAGATCGTCGAGGTCCGCTCGGGCGTGCTCTTCCGGACGAACCGCAAGGCCCGGCTGGACCGCATCCAGGGCATCAACATCTCGCGGCCGCTCATCCCGCGGATCTTCGGCACCGCCAAGCTCGAGATCGCCCAGGCCGGCAACGACGCGAACGTGCAGCTCGCCTACCTCGGGGTCAAGGCTGCGGACGACCTGCGGCAGCGCATCCTCGTGCTCGCCTCCGGGGCGAAGGACGACGAGCGGCAGCACGACCCGGCCCGGGCGTCGAACGGTGTGCTGCAGGACCGTGTCGACGAGATCTTCTCGCCGGAACTCGACCCCGCCGCGGTCCGCGCGACGCGCATCGTGAAGGTGCACCCCGGCCGGCTCATCGCGTCGATGCTGCTCTCCGGCACGACGGTGTTCATCCTCGCCGCGGTCGCCGCGATGATCGTCAGCGTGGCGCTCACCGGCGAGTACGGGATCCTCTTCGGCCTGTTCCCCGCGGTGATCGGCGCCGGCGGGTACTACGTCCGGAAGTTCTCCCGCTCGCTCCAATACACGATCGCCGAGACCCGCGACGGCATCCGGATCGGCTTCGGGCTCGTGTCCACCTCGAACGAGACCCTGCCGCCCGGCCGCATCCACGCCGTGAGCGTCGCGCAGCCGCTGCTCTGGCGGCCGTTCGGCTGGTGGGACGTCCGGATCAACCGTGCGACGAACGCCGGCAACGGGGCCTCGAACAACCAGCAGGTCTCGTCGATCGTCCTGCCGGTCGGCACCGCGCGCGACGTCCGCGAGGTCCTCGACATCATCCTCCCCGGCCTCGTCGGCACCGCCGTCGCCGGTCCCGCCGCCTCGCAGGAGCAGCTCCGCGAGGGCTCGGCCGAGGCCGTGGACGTCGTCGACGACAGCCTCACCACCACGGGCGACCGCGGCGGGTTCGTGCACTCCCCGCGCCGGGGCGCCTGGCTCCGCCCGTTCGCGTTCCGCCGCAACGGCTACCGCTTCGTCCCGGGTGCCGTCCTGCTCCGGCTCGGTGCCGTCTGGCGCTCGCTGGTCATCGTGCCGCTGCCGCGCGTGCAGAGCGTCAAGGTCTCGCAGGGTCCGCTCGAGCGTGCGCTGCGGCTCGCGTCGGTGCACGTGCAGACCGTGCAGGGCCCGGTCTCCGCGAGCATCGGTGCGCTGGACGCGCGGGACGCGCAGCAGCTATGGTCGGACACCTCGGCCCGCGCGGTCGAGGCGGCTGCGGCCGACACCTCCCACCGGTGGCGCGAACGGGAGGCGCGGCTCGCCCCCGTCGCGCCGGCCGCGGCCCCGGAGTGGTCACCGTCGCCAGAGCGTGCACCCGGCGGCGCCGAGCCGGTGCGGCCGACCGGCACCGTGCCTCCTGGATCGCCCTGGGGCGACACCCCGCCGCCGGGAGCCGCGCGGTGAGGGCGGGGCGGCTGGGAGTCGGCGTCCTCGGTGCCGGACGGGTCGGACCGGTCCTCGGAGCAGCGCTCGCGAACGCCGAGCACGCCGTCGTCGGCGTGACGGCCGTGTCCGAGGCCGGACGCGACCGCGCCGAGGCGATGCTCCCCGGCGCACCCGTCCTCGAGACCCCCGACCTCGTCGAGCGCAGCGAACTCGTGCTCCTCGCCGTGCCGGACGACCAGCTGGCCGACCTCGTGCAGGGACTCGCGGACGCCGGGATCTGGCAGCCGGGGCAGCTCGTCGTGCACACCAGCCCGGACCACGGCGTGGGCATCCTCGCACCGGCGATGGCCGCGGGGGCGATCCCGCTCGCGATCCACCCCGCGATGGCGTTCACCGGAACCAGCGTCGACCTCGTCCGGCTCCGCGACGCGTACTGCGCCGTGACCGCACCGTCGCCCGTGCTCCCCATCGCGCAGGCGCTCGTCGTCGAGATGGGTGCGGAGCCGTTCGTCGTCACCGAGCAGGACCGGCCCGCCTACGCCGACGCCGTCCGCGCCGCGGTGAGCTTCTCGACCGCGATCGTCGACCAGTCCGCCGGCACGCTGTCCGGCATCGGGGTCGAGTACCCGGGCCGGGTCCTCGGAGCGCTGGTCCGCACGGCCGTCGACAACGCGCTCGCGGCGGCCGACGGGCAGGCGACGCTCTAGTCCGGCCGCGCTGTACGATTTCGGGGACCCCCACGACCATCGGAGCCGCACCAGCATGACCGACGAGACCGCACCCGCCACCGAGCCCTCCGCCGCCGAGATCGCCGCGGCGGAGACCAGCGAGCAGCGACAGGTCCGGCTCGACAAGCGGGCGAAGCTCCTCGAGTCGGGGATCGAGGCGTACCCGGCCGGCCTGCCGGTCACCACCACCATCCCCGCGGTCCGTGCACAGTACGCGCACCTCGAGACCGGCGAGGAGACCCAGGACGTCGTCGGCATCGCCGGCCGCATCGTGTTCTCGCGCAACACCGGCAAGCTCTGCTTCGCGTCCCTGCAGTCCGGTGACGGCTCCCGCATCCAGGCGATGGTGTCCCTCGCCGAGGTGGGCGAGGAGTCGCTCGCGCGCTGGAAGGAGTTCGTCGACCTCGGCGACCACGTGTTCGTGCACGGCCGGGTGATCTCCTCGCGGCGGGGCGAGCTGTCGATCATGGTCGACGACTGGCAGATCGCGGCCAAGGCGATCCTGCCGCTGCCGAACCTGCACAACGAACTCAACGAGGAGACGCGGGTCCGCCAGCGCTACCTCGACCTCATCGTGCGCGAGGAGGCCCGGGCCACCGTCCGCGCGCGTGCCGCCGTGATGTCGTCGCTCCGGCAGACCTTCGCCGGTCACGACTACCTCGAGGTCGAGACCCCGATGCTGCAGACCCAGCACGGCGGTGCCTCGGCGCGGCCCTTCGTCACGCACTCGAACGCGTTCGACACCGAGCTGTACCTCCGCATCGCGCCGGAGCTCTTCCTCAAGCGCGCCGTCGTCGGCGGCATCGACCGGGTGTTCGAGGTGAACCGGAACTTCCGCAACGAGGGCGCCGACTCGACGCACTCGCCCGAGTTCGCGATGCTCGAGGCCTACCAGGCGTACGGCGACTACGAGCAGATGGCCGACCTGACGCAGGAGCTCGTGCAGAACGCCGCGCGTGCGGTGACGGGCGGCTCGCTCGAGGTCACCTGGGCGGACGGCACGACGTACGACCTCGGCGGCGAGTGGCCGCGCATCGACATGTACGGGTCGCTGTCCGAGGCCGCCGGTCGCGAGATCACCCCGGAGACGCCGCTGTCCGAGCTGCGGGCGCTCGCCGATGCCGAGGGGGTCGAGGTCGCGCACGCCACGCACGGCAAGTACGTCGAGGAGCTCTGGGAGCACTTCGTCATCGACTCGCTCGACCGTCCGACGTTCGTGATGAACTTCCCGGTCGACACCTCGCCGCTGACCCGCGAGCACCGCAGCCGCCCGGGCATCGTCGAGAAGTGGGACCTCTACGTCCGTGGCTTCGAGCTGGCGACGGCGTACTCCGAGCTCGTCGACCCGGTCGTGCAGCGGGAGCGATTCGTCGAGCAGGCGAAGCTCGCTGCGGGCGGCGACCTCGAGGCCATGCGCGTCGACGAGGAGTTCCTGCGGGCACTCGAGCACGCGATGCCGCCGTCGGGCGGCATGGGCATGGGCATCGACCGGCTCCTCATGGCCATCACGGGCCTGGGCATCCGCGAGACGATCCTGTTCCCGTTGGTGAAGTAGAACCCAGCTGACGGCTCCGTTCCGGGGGTTAGGATGCTCGGGTGCCGCATGGAGTCGTGACCGGGATCATCTTCGCCCTGACGCCGACCGTCGTGGTCGGCCTCATCTTCTGGTTCGTGATGCGCGCCATCATGCGGGCCGACCGTACCGAGCGTGCCGCGTACGCCAAGGTCGAGGCCGAGGAGCGTGCCCGCTTCGAGCGGGAGCACGGCGTGCCGGCACCGGCGCCCGCCTCCGCGGAGTAGCCCACTCCCGATCCGCGGCCGCCCGCGGTCGACGTCACCCGGTGTTCACCGCGCGGTGCGACCCTGGCGTGCATGCGCGCGACCCCGGACGGCACGAAGCCCGAGCCCGACCCCGACCTCGCCGACCTCGATCCCGATGACGCCTTCGGGCACCCGGCGGTCGCGGATCCCGCTCGCGACGACAGCGTGTGGCCCGACGGTGAGGGCGACGACGACATCGACGTCTGAGCGTCCGGACACCGTCACCAGCCGTTCACCCCGACGTCGTCTGCCGGGGTGAGCATCGTCCGCATGTCCATCACGCAGATCATCTCCGGTGGTGTCCTCGCGAACCGCGGTGGCGTCTTCACCGGCCGCAGCCTCGTCGGCGACATCGAGAGCGAGTACGACGAGTTCGACCGAGACGCCGACCTCGAGGTCTCGAAGCGTCGCGGGGGGTGGCTCGAGCCCTCCTGGTGACCCCCGCCCGTTCGGTTTTCGGGGTACGACGACCGGATCGCCACGATCCGGACCGCCGTACCCCTTTTTCGTGTCCACTGGACGCGGCGGCCCGGGGTACAGGATCGGAAACGAGCAAGAAACACCGATGCAAAGCCGGAAACACGGCGACATCCCCTTGATTCTCGACCATGCGGGGGACCAGACTGACGACAGGCTGTACCCCTCGGGGGGCGGTATCCATGGTGAAGCACGGAGAAGCCTGAGAATCGATCCGATCGGTTTGTGGGGTACACCTCCGGAACGCTTTACTCGTGACACCCCCAACGAGGTCATCACCCGTCGAACGCAGGGAGTCATCATGACGATCGCAACCGCAGCACCCAAGACGACGACCACCGGCACGACCGCACGTCGCACCAAGAAGACCACCGCAGCGAAGGCTCCGGTCACCGCGGTCGAGACCACCACGCTCGACACCGAGGTCGAGGCCGACGAGCAGCTCGCGGGTGTCCGCGGCGCCTCGGTCGACCAGGTGGGCGACTACCTCCGCCACATCGGCCGGCTCTCGCTCCTCACCGCCGAGGAAGAAGCCGAGATCGCCCGCCGCATCGAGGTCGGCCTCTTCGCCGGGGAGAAGCTCGCCACCGAGAAGGGCCTCGCGAAGACCCTGCAGCGTGAACTGCGCTGGCTCGTCCGTGACGGTGAGCGCGCCAAGGAGCGCATGATCACCTCGAACCTCCGCCTCGTCGTGAGCATCGCCAAGCGCTACTCGCAGCGCGGCCTGCCCTTCATGGACGTCATCCAGGAAGGCAACCTCGGCCTGGTCCGCGCGGTCGAGAAGTTCGACTTCACGCAGGGCTACAAGTTCTCGACGTACGCCACCTGGTGGATCCGTCAGGCGATCTCCCGCGGTCTCGCCGACAAGGCCCGCACGATCCGCATCCCGGTCCACACGGTGGAGCTGATCAACAAGATCTCCCGCACCGAGCGCGACCTCACCGTCGACCTCGGCCGCGCGCCGGTGCCGGACGAGGTCGCGGCCGAGCTGAGCATGAGCGTCGACGAGCTCGTCGACCTCAAGGGGCGCTCGCACGAACCGGTGTCGATCCACACCGTGGTCGGCGACTCGGACGACAGCGAGCTCGGCGACTTCATCGAGGACGAGGACGCCGCGTCCCCGAACGAGCTGACCGAGACGACGCTGCTCCACCGCGACATCCGCTCGATCGTCGCCGAACTGCCGAGCGACGAGGCGAACGTGATCCGCATGCGCTACGGCCTCGACGACGACAAGCCGATGACGCTCGACGAGATCTCGAAGATCGTCCACACGACCCGCCAGGCGGTCAGCCGTGTGGAGTCCCGCGCCAAGCTGCGGCTCTTCGCCAAGGCGGTCTCGCAGGACATGCAGCTGTACCTGACCGACTAGGTCAGTGGACTTCGGCCGGCGCGTGAGTGCCGGCACGGGGAACCGGGTCGTTCTGTGGGAAGACGATCCGGTGGGGTGATGGGACGGCCCGCTCGCGCTTCGGCGTGAGCGGGCCATTCACGTTCCCGGGGTCGGGCAGGGCGCGGTCCGCTACTCCTCGACCTCGCGCCCGAGCTTCTGGCGGAGGTCCTGCGGGATGAGCTCGATGAGCTGGTCCGGTCGCACGGGCAGGTCGAGCAGGCTGAGCTTCACGCGTCCGGTCCGCCCGTGGCGCTCGGCGTCGAGGCGGACCACGCTGCCGGCGTCCTTCCGCAGCCGCACGTCGATCTGCGCACCGGTGGCGACCTCGCCGACGACGAGTCCGTCGACCTCGAGCGCTGCGCTGCGGGTGCCCTCGGCGATGTCGAACCGGTAGCGCTCGCGAGCGGCGAGGACCACGGCACGGTCGATCCCGGCCATCGGCGCGACCGGGGTCACGACGGAGCCGGACAGTGCGGGGGAGAGGACGGGGCCACCGGCGGCGTAGTTGTACGCGGTGGACCCGGCCGGAGTCGCGGCGACGATGGCGTCCGCCCGGTAGTACCCGTACCCGAGCCCGCCGACGCTGAGGTCAGCGGACACCTGCCCGGCGCCGGGACGTCGCACGATCGTGAGGTCGTTGAACGCGAGGTAGTCGGTGCGGGCTCCGCTCCAGAACAGCCGGGCCTCGAGTGCGTGGTGCGGTTCGAGCTGGTAGTCGCCGGCGGACAGCCGCTCGAGCGCGACCTCGAGCTCGGGCGGCTCGATCTCGACGAGGAAGCCCACGTTGCCGTAGTTGACCCCGAGCACCGGCACCGGACGCTTCGCCACGAGCCGCATGGCCCCGAGCATCGTGCCGTCCCCGCCGAGTGCGACGACGAGGTCGACCTCCTCCGTGAAGTCTTCGTCCCCGATCACGTCGACCCCGCCGCCGATGCGCTGGACGTCGGCGCGGCGGGCGACGAGGCGTCCGCGGCCGGAGGCGTTCCAGCGCTGCAGGGTCGCGACGGACTCCTGCACGTTCTTGGTCGGGTGGACGACGAGTCCGACGACGGGCTGCTCCATGGTCGCGATCGTACCGATCGCGCCCGGGATCTCCTCTGGTGGACTGCTCACACATGAGATATTCTGCATGTATGCAGATCGCCACGCTCTCCGTCGCCCTGCCCACACTCCGGCACGGACGCGAGATCGTGCTCCTCGCGGAACAGGAGTCACTGGAGACCGGGTTCGGCTTCCTCGACGCCGAACACCTCCTCGTCGCCGCGGTCACGCTCTGCAGCGGGATGCCCCGCTTCCTCGACGTCCTCGACGCGCACGGCGTCACGCCCGACCGCGTCCGCACCGCCAGCAGTGCCTTCGTCGGTGCCGGGGCACCCGGACCGGTCTCGCCCGACCGGGTCACGTGCACACCGGCCGCGGCGCGGGTGCTGGCACGTGCCGCACAGCTCGCCGGCCCGGCGGAACGCGTCCGACCGCACCACGTGCTGCTCGCGGTGCTCGACGGCATCGACGATCCGTTCACGGGGGCCGCGCACGACGTCCTCGACGGTCTCGGTGTCGACCCGCGCCGCTTCCGCCGCGCCCTGCGTCGCGCCGCGCGACGCGCCTGACGCGCCTGACGCGCCCGCCCCGCGCTCCGCGCCCGCCCCGCGACGACCCGCGGCTCGCGCCGACCCGACACCCGGCGCGACCCGCCGCGCGACCCCCGTGAGCACCACCGGGCGCAGGCTCCGGGGCGGACCCGCACCGCGCCTCCCGACCGTCCCCTGTTCACCGGACGCAACGAGGTCACGCCCACGGCGAACAGGGGCAGACCACCCGGGGTGCGCTGGTTACTCTCGATGTACGTCACCGGACTTCCACGAGCCCGGCAAGGGAGAGCACATGTTCGAGAGATTCACCGACCGAGCCCGTCGTGTTGTCGTCCTCGCTCAAGAAGAAGCGAAGATGCTCAACCACAACTACATCGGCACCGAGCACATCCTCCTCGGCCTCATCCACGAGGGCGAGGGCGTCGCCGCCAAGGCGCTGGAGTCGCTCGGCATCTCGCTCGATGCCGTCCGCGAGCAGGTCCAGGACATCATCGGGCAGGGCCAGCAGCAGCCGACCGGGCACATCCCGTTCACGCCGCGCGCCAAGAAGGTGCTCGAGCTGTCCCTGCGCGAGGCGCTGCAGCTCGGCCACAACTACATCGGCACCGAGCACATCCTCCTCGGCCTCATCCGCGAGGGCGAGGGCGTCGCCGCCCAGGTGCTCGTCAAGCTCGGCGCGGACCTCAACCGCGTCCGTCAGCAGGTCATCCAGCTCCTGTCCGGCTACCAGGGCAAGGAAGCGGTCGCCGTCGGCGGCGAGCAGCAGCAGAACGCCCAGCAGGGTTCGCAGGTCCTCGACCAGTTCGGTCGGAACCTCACCCAGGCGGCGCGTGACGGCAAGCTCGACCCGGTCATCGGCCGCGAGAAGGAGATGGAGCGGGTCATGCAGATCCTCTCCCGCCGCTCCAAGAACAACCCCGTCCTGATCGGTGAGCCCGGCGTCGGCAAGACCGCCGTCGTCGAGGGCCTCGCCCAGGCGATCGTCAAGGGCGACGTGCCCGAGACGCTGAAGGACAAGCAGCTCTACTCGCTCGACCTCGGTTCGCTCATCGCCGGGTCCCGCTACCGCGGTGACTTCGAGGAGCGCCTCAAGAAGGTCACGAAGGAGATCCGCACCCGCGGCGACATCATCGTCTTCATCGACGAGATCCACACCCTCGTGGGTGCCGGTGCTGCCGAGGGCGCGATCGATGCCGCTTCCATCCTCAAGCCGCTGCTCGCGCGCGGTGAGCTCCAGACCATCGGTGCCACCACGCTCGACGAGTACCGCAAGCACTTCGAGAAGGACGCCGCACTCGAGCGTCGCTTCCAGCCGGTGCAGGTCAACGAGCCGTCGCTGCCCCACGCGATCAACATCCTCAAGGGTCTCCGCGACAAGTACGAGGCGTTCCACAAGGTGTCCATCACCGACGGCGCGATCGTCGCCGCGGCGAACCTCGCGGACCGCTACGTGCAGGACCGCTTCCTGCCGGACAAGGCGATCGACCTGATCGACGAGGCCGGTGCACGCCTCCGCCTGTCGATCCTGTCGGCGCCGCCGGAGCTCCGCGAGTTCGACGAGAAGATCTCGGCGGTCCGCGGGCAGAAGGAAGCCGCGATCGAGGAGCAGGACTTCGAAAAGGCCGCTTCGCTCCGTGACGAGGAGAAGAAGCTCCTCGGCGAGCGTCTCCGCCTCGAGAAGCAGTGGCGTGCGGGTGACGTCGCCGCGTCCGGCACCGTCGACGAGGGCATCATCGCCGAGGTCCTGGCGCAGGCCACGGGCATCCCGGTGTTCAAGCTCACCGAAGAGGAGACCTCGCGGCTCGTCTTCATGGAGAAGGCACTGCACGAGCGCGTCATCGGTCAGGAAGAGGCCATCTCGGCCCTCTCCAAGACCATCCGCCGCACCCGCGCCGGCCTGAAGGACCCGAACCGTCCCTCCGGCTCGTTCATCTTCGCCGGCCCCACGGGCGTCGGGAAGACCGAGCTCGCCAAGGCCCTCGCCGAGTTCCTCTTCGACGACGAGGGTGCACTGATCTCCCTCGACATGTCGGAGTTCGGCGAGAAGCACACCGTCTCGCGACTCTTCGGTGCCCCTCCCGGGTTCGTCGGGTTCGAGGAGGGCGGCCAGCTCACCGAGAAGGTGCGCCGCAAGCCGTTCTCCGTGGTCCTCTTCGACGAGATCGAGAAGGCCCACCCGGACATCTTCAACTCGCTGCTGCAGGTCCTCGAAGAGGGTCGTCTGACCGATGGTCAGGGCCGCGTGGTCGACTTCAAGAACACCGTCATCATCATGACCACGAACCTCGGTTCGCAGGGCATCGCCGGTGGCCCGGTGGGCTTCCAGGTCGAGGGTGACTCCGGTGTCGGCTACGACCGCATGCGCTCGAAGGTGAACGAGGAGCTCAAGAAGCACTTCAAGCCCGAGTTCCTCAACCGCGTCGACGACACGATCGTGTTCCCGCAGCTCTCGCAGCCCGAGCTGCTGCAGATCGTGGACCTCTTCGTGAAGCGCCTGGCGGACCGTCTGCTCGACCGCGACATGACGGTGGAGCTCACGCTCGCCGCCAAGGAGCAGCTCATCAAGGTCGGGTTCGACCCGGCACTCGGTGCCCGCCCGCTCCGCCGCGCGATGCAGCACGAGGTCGAGGACCAGCTGTCCGAGCACATCCTGCAGGGTGAGCTCACGGCCGGCGACCACGTGAAGGTCGACTTCACCGGTGGCGAGTTCCAGTTCGAGACCGGGCGTCAGCCTGGTCGCGAAGAGGTCCTCGCCGGCGCGGCCGCCGTCGAGGCGACGGACACGCCGCAGGGCGAGATCGAGTCCTAGGACCCGGTCACGGACATGGTGGGAGGCGCGGTGCCAGCTGGCACCGCGCCTCCCGTCACGTCGTGGGTGCGGTCACCCCTGGTGGTCGCGCCCGCGGTGCTTCTCGCGCTTCTCGTGTCGCTTGTGCACGCCGGGCTGCTCGCTCTCGGCCGTGCCGTCCGAGTCGCCGCTCAGTCCGTCCGCCAGGCCGTTGGTCTGGTCGAAGGGGCGTCCGAGTGACTCGTCGTTGAGGTCTGCCACGGAGCGGTGACGCTCGTGGGCTTCGGGTTCGGGTTGATCGTCCATGCGCCGGACGCTACGCGCGGCGCGATGTCGCCCGACCCAGACCCGGGACGGTTCGCGCGTCGCGGTACCACGGGCCCCCGTCCGGGGGTACGGTGGTGACTGCGCGCGAGGGGTTCCCCCCAACACCTCGCACGCAGCGCTCGACCGGTTCCCCCCAACAGGTCGAGACGCGCCGGCCCCGGTCTGTTCGCAGACCGGGGCCGTTGCACGTCGCCGGGGCGCTCGGCCCGCGTCGCGCGTCGCGCGTCTTGCGTCCAGCGTCTTGCGTCTCGCGTCGCGCGTCAGAGGGTGGCCGCGAAGTCCCGGACGGCTCGCTCCCAGCGCTCCGGGTCCTCGTTCCACTCGAGCGTGTGCGGCGCGGTCCGGAACGCGACCGCCCGGGTCCCCGGACGCGCGGTCTGCGCGGCGACGTCGGCCTCGGCGACGAGGGCGTCGGCCGCCGAGTGCACGAGCAGGGTCGGGGTCGCCGACGCCTGCCACGCGGTCGTCTGGACGGGAGCAGCGGCGCCGGCCAGCCGTGACAGCACGCCGGTGGTCGCGATCCGTGCCGCGACCGTGCCGACGAACGCGGGGAGGTGCGCGCCCGACACCGCACCGCGGAGCGCCGAGGACACGCTGAGCAGCGGCGAGATCCCGACGAGGCCGTCGACCTCGACCCGGGAGGCGGCGACCGAGCACGCGAGCGCCCCCGCCGACCAGCCCTGCAGCACGACCCGGGTGGCCCCTCGGCCCCGGGCTGCCCGGACCGCCGTCACGATGCGGTCGACCGCGCCGGGGTCGAGCGAGCGGAGCGGGAGGTCGGTCGTGTCGACGACCTCGGACGTCGCGCCGAGGGCACGCCAGACCGGGATGCCCCGGAGGACCTGCCGCGGCCCGAGCGACTGCCCGTGCACGTGGACGACGTGGGTGGGCCCGTCGCCGGGGACGTCGGTCGGCTCGTCACCGAGGACGTCGGTCGGTTCGTTGCCGGGGACGTCCGCGAGGTCGTCGTACAGCAGCGCGTCCCAGCCCCACTCGCCGACGGCTGCCGGGCCGTCCGTGTGCCGCCGGAGCGTGTCCCCGTCGATGTCGAGCACGTCCTGCACGCGGACGTCCTGGCCGTCGCGGGTGATCCTGTACGTCCCGGGCAGACGGGTGTCGCGGGTGGCCACGAACTCGGCCTCGGTCGGGGTGGCGGCGCGCACGGTGGCGGTCGCCGAGTACGGCGTGGGGAAGAGCAGCCGGCGTGCGACGAACGCGCCCAGCCCGAGCGTCCCGACGGCACCCGCTGCGGTCCCGAGTGCGGCGATGCGTCCACCGGTCATGTGGTCTCCTCCAGTCGTGCGGTGGTGTGCGTCGCGGCGGCCGGGACGTCCTGCCCGGCCTCGCGCGCACGGTCCTCGATCTCGACGGACAGCCGGTGCAGTCGACTCCGCCACTGGCGACGCTGCCAGGCGATCGTGAAGTACAGCCCCCGGTTGCCGGACGCGCCCTCGAGTCGCCGCAGCTCGGGCTCCAGCGTCCGGAAGCGGACCCGGGCGGCCCGCCAGTCGCGGAACTCGCGGGCGGCGTCGGGCAGCACCCCGCCGGCGGCACCCACGGCGAGCAGGGCCATCGAGGTGAGGAAGACCGGTGCGTAGACGGTGCCGAGCACCCGGACCGCAGCGTCCAGGCCGAGCACGTGCACGGCGTCGAGCGCGACCGCGATGGCCGCGAGCAGGACCATCGCCGCGGCACCGACGACGAACAGCCAGTACATGCGCCCGAGGCCGTCGCCCTCGCGGAAGCCGCGGAGGACCGCCAGTGCGGACCGGGTGATCACGACGGCGATGTACGTCATCTCCACCGCGGAGTAGAGCGCGGTCGGCAGCTGGTCACCGTACTCGACCATGAACTGCGAGGTGGGCTCGGGGGCGTCGATCAGCACGAACAGCACGACGAGGGCGACGAGGATCAGTGCGACGCCGACGAGCCGACTCGGTCGCAGCAGTCGCGCGGACCGGGCGGCCGCCTCGACCGACTGCGCGAGGGCGAACAGGCCGCACACCATCAGGCAGCGGCCGAGCAGGTCGGCGACGTTCGGCGTGCGGGTCAGCCCGCCGAGGAACGTCACGACGTCGGGCTGGTTGATGCTCAGCCCGACGGCGACGAACGCGCAGCAGACCATGAGCCAGGTGACGCTCGCCGACTGGGTCCGGACGAGCCAGAGCCGGACGACGAGGACGGCCAGGATCAGCCAGACCGGGAGCGATCCCCAGACGTGCAGCGTCACCGGAAGATCCCGCGCGGCGCGGTGTCGGGGTCGAGCAGCCCGATCCGCAGGGCGAGCTGGTCGGCGACGAGCTCCACCGCCTGCTCGTGCGGGGTGTCGAGCGACCGGGTGAACGCCGTCCGTCCGGTGAGCAGCCCCGTGTACGCCTCGTGGTCGCAGCCGGGGTCGGCGAGGAACACGTGCGCGAGCTCGTGCAGCACGCAGGCCACCCGGGAGCGCTCGGACAGGTCGGGGCGCGTCTCGAGCAGGGCGTGGTCGGCGCGCTGGATGAGCCGGGCGGAGAGGTCACCGGGCAGTGCGGTCGTGCGGAGCCGGATCGGCTTGCCGAGGGCGGACTCGGCGCGGACGAGCAGCTCCGGCAGCGTCAGTCGCCGGGGGAGTCCGAGTCGCTGCACGCTGCGCCGGGCCTCGGCCTGCTGGCGGCGGGCGCCGATCCGGTCGGCGAACGCGCTCACGGCGTCGATCCGGAGTCGTCGAGCCGCCGGACGTGCTCGGTGAAGTCGCGGATCTCGGCCGCGGAGGCGAACTCCCCGAGTCGCCGGGTGGCGAACGCCACGACCTCGCGCTTGCGGAGCTCGAGGACGAGTTCGAGCTGCGCCTGCACCCGCTCCGGGACGTCCGTGTTGCCCGCGGCGTCGGTGAGGTACTCGGACGGCACACCGAAGTAGCCGGCAAGCGCGACGAGCAGGCGCTGGTCACGGACGGCCGGCCCGTTGCCCCCGAGCATGTAGCCCCACCGCGGTCGGCTCATCGAGGCACCCTGCGCCTCGATCTCCGCCACGATCTCCTTGTAGGAGGGGCGCTGCCCGGAATTGGCCTCGACGACGTCCATCAGGAGCTGGAGCTTGCGTGAGAGCTCGCGTCGGTGTGCGTCGTCGTCGGTGTACTCGATCATGTCTCCCCGCCCTGTACATCTGTCTCAGACATGGTAAAACTGAACCAGCGCGTCGGCCAGCGACACCCACTCTGCCAGGCGCGTGCCCGTTCGTCAGGTCGGCATTTCGTGGGGGGATGCCGAACAGGCGGGTTGCGCCGTGCGGTGGTCGCGAGCCGACGACGGACGGGAGGCGCGGGGGCCCCGGGGCCCCCCCCCCCCCCCCCCCCCCGCGGGCGGCGGGGGCGGGGGGGGGCGCCCCCGCCCGCGGGGGGGGGCCCCCCGGGCGGACCGGGCTCGCGGGGCTGGGCTCG
>NZ_JBIUZN010000003.1:0-100039 GCF_044745045.1 Curtobacterium sp. NPDC087082
GTCCCCCCCGCCCCCGGGGGGGGGGGGGCCGGGGGGGGCCCCGGGGGGGGGGGGGGCCCCGGGGGGGGCCCCCCCCCCCCCGCGGGCGGGGGGGGGGGGGCCCGGGGGCCCCCCCGCCTCCAGGTCGGAAGGGTGGTCGCGTCTACGCGGGGCGCGACGCCGGGCTGACGGTCTTCGACGCGTCGCGCTCCGGGATGTCCCCCAGGGCTGCGTCGATCGCCGCGAGGGCGTCGGCGTCCAGGCGCACGCCCGCGGCCTTGACGTTGTCGGTGACCTGCTCCGGACGGGACGCGCCGACGATCGCACTCGCGACGTTCTCGTTCTGGAGCGTCCACGCGATGGCGAGCTGCGCCAGGGTCAGGCCGGCCTGGTCGGCGACGGGCTGGAGGCGCTGGACGGCCTCGAGGACCTCGTCGCGCATGAACCGCTTGATCATGTCGGCGCCGCCCTTCTCGTCGGTGGCGCGGGAGCCCTCGGGGAGGGGCTGACCGGGCTTGTACTTGCCGGTGAGCACGCCCTGGGCGATCGGCGACCAGACGATCTGGCTGAGGCCGAGCTGCTTCGACGCGGGGACGACCTCGCCCTCGATGACCCGCCACAGCATCGAGTACTGCGGCTGGTTCGAGATGAGCTGGAAGCCGAGCTCCTTCGCGAGCGCGGCACCGGCGCGGATCTGCTCGGCGTTCCACTCGCTGACGCCGATGTACAGCGCCTTGCCCTGGCGGACGACGTCGGCGAAGGCCTGCATCGTCTCCTCGAGGGGGGTCTCGTGGTCGTACCGGTGCGCCTGGTAGAGGTCGACGTAGTCGGTCTGGAGGCGCTCGAGCGACCCGTCGATCGACTCCATGATGTGCTTGCGGCTGAGGCCGACGTCGTTGTGCCCCTTCGGCCCGGTCGGCCAGTAGACCTTCGTGAAGATCTCCAGCGACTGGCGGCGCTCGGCCTTCAGTGCCTCGCCGAGGACGGTCTCGGCGGCGGTGTTGGCGTACGTGTCCGCGGTGTCGAACGTGGTGATGCCGGCGTCGAGCGCTGCCCGCACGCACTGGGTGGCGACGTCGTTCTCGACCTGCGAGCCGTGCGTCAGCCAGTTGCCGTAGGTGATCTCGGAGATCTTGAGTCCGGAGTTGCCCAGGTACCTGAATTCCATGCTCCCGACGCTAGCGGGCTTCCCCGCGCCGTGAGGGGCCGTGCGAGTACCTGGGTGCGGGGGGCGCGGGGGGCGCGCGCGGGGGTGGGGTGCGGGGTGGGCGAGCGGGAGGGGATGCGCGAGCGGGCGGAATACCCACGGGACCACGCTGGGACCGCGCCGGTTCCGCCCGCTCGCGCCGCGCCTCCCGAGCCGCGCTCGAGCCGGCCATCCGTCCACAGGCGGTCGCTTGCACCAGCCGTCCACAGATCAGGGCGGGCGCCACTCGCACGGTGCCACCGGCGGCCATGCTGGCCGCATGCACGTCGACGCGACCTTCCCGATGGCCCTCCGCGGCCGGCCGTTCCGCGTGCGCGAAGCCCTGCACCGCGGCGTCAGCGCCGGCCGACTCCGATCACGAGCGTTCCTCCGCCCGTTCCACGGCATCCGCGCCTGGACCCGTCCGCAGACGCACGACGAGCGCGCACGAGCGGTGCAGCCGCGCCTGCGCCCGGACCAGGCGTTCAGCCACACGACCGCCGCAGCGATCCTCGGCTTCCCGCTCCCGCGCCGGCTCGAGCGCGATCCCCGCGTCCACGTGACGACGATCGGGACGGACCAGGCGCTCCGTGTCCGCGGGACGATCGGGCACCGCGCCCGCCGCGGCAGACTCCAGGTGGTCCACTCGGGCACCGCGGCGCTGACCCACCCAGCGGACACGTTCGTCGCGCTCGCGACCCTCCTGAGCCGTGACGAACTCATCGTGGTCGGCGACGCGATCATCGGCTGGCTCGGGTGGTGCGACCACGCCGAACTGGTCGCCGCAGCTCGTCGCTACCGCGGAGCGAGGGGCATCCGTCGCGTCCGAGCAGCCCTCGCCGAGATGCGCCCAGGGTCACGTTCGCCCGGCGAGACCCGGCTCCGAATCGCCCTCACGCGGCGCGGTCTGCCACAACCGGCCCTGAACCACGACGTCGTGGTGGACGGCCGGTGGGTCGCGTGCGTCGATCTCGCCTACCCGGACGCCCGTGTCGCGATCGAGTACGAGAGCGACCTCCACCGCACCGACGATCGCACGTTCCGCAAGGACATCACGCGGGGTGAACACCTGAAGGACGCCGGCTGGTGGCTGCTGCGCGCCACCGCGGACGACGAGGGACCGGCGATCGAGGCGCTCGTCGCGCGCGTCCGTCGC
Organism: Curtobacterium sp. NPDC087082; assembly: GCF_044745045.1. NCBI lineage: Bacteria > Bacillati > Actinomycetota > Actinomycetes > Micrococcales > Microbacteriaceae > Curtobacterium > Curtobacterium sp. NPDC087082. The sequence continues at coordinate 2,322 of NZ_JBIUZN010000003.1, forward strand.
CTCCTCGACGGCGTCTCGACCGGGAGGCACGACCCACGTCCGACACGCCGGCCAGCGTCATCGAGATGAACATTGGTTGACGCTTCAACCAAACACGTGCAGAATGGGCTAGCATCAACTTCGATGCAGGCGCATGGAATCGTGGTTCCGCCCGACGCCTGCTCGGGAACGCAGTCCACACGCTTCGAAGGAGTCACCATGACGCTCACCGCCTCGACCATCCCCGGCTACCAGACCGGTACCTGGAAGATCGACCCCACCCACTCCGAGGTCACGTTCTCGGTCCGCCACCTCGCGATCAGCAAGGTCAAGGGCAAGTTCGAGACCTTCGACGCCACCGTCGTCACCGCCGAGAACCCGCTCGAGTCGACCGTCGAGGCGAACATCGACGTCGCGTCGATCAACACCGGCCAGGAGCAGCGCGACCAGCACCTCAAGACGAGCGACTTCTTCCTCACCGAGGAGCACCCGCAGCTCACCTTCCGCTCGACGAGCATCGAGGCCAAGGGCGACGACCTGCACATCGCCGGCGACCTGACGCTGCGTGGCGTCACCAAGCCGGTCGTCCTCAAGGCCGAGCTCGGCGGCTTCACGACCGACGGCTACGGCCAGGTCAAGTTCGGCGCCGAGGCCACGACCAAGATCGACCGCACCGAGTTCGGCGTGAACTGGAACGCTGCGCTCGAGGCCGGTGGCTTCACGCTCGGCAACGACGTGACGATCAACCTCGACGTGCAGTTCGTCCTCCAGGCGGCCTGACACCTCGTCCCTCCTGACCCGAAGGTCATCGCGTTGCGCGTGACCTGAGGGACATCGAACCGCAGGACACTGCAGTACCCGAAGCGAACGGCCCGGCTCCTCCCCCACGGAGTCGGGCCGTTCGTCGTTGCGGGGTGGGGCTTTGGGGGGGTCTTGTGCCTGGTCGCTCGCGCGTCCCACGGTCGAGCGGGCGAAGTACGCGCGGTTCGCGGCACGTACCCGCCAGCTTCCGCCCGCTCGCCGCGACCGCCACGCGATCGACTCCGTGGCGCGCGCCGATCGGGCGGATTCTGCACCGATGGACGTGGCACCCCCGCACATTTCGCCCGCTCGCCCGGCGACTGCGCGCAGTAGCGTGAGACCGCAGCGTCCGCCGACCGGCACCGGGCGACCGCCGCGGGGAATCGGAACCCGAGCTGGAAGGTTGCAGGGGAACACACGGGAACCCGCCTCCGGGCCGGTCGTCGAACGCCCACCAACACGCAGCACCCCGCACCCGCAGGACCCACGAACAGGAGCACCACCATGGCCACCGACTGGATCGCGCTGCAGGCACTCGCGGCAGCCGAGTTCGGCCGCCGCGTCGCCGCCGTCACGGACTGGGACGCGTCGACCCCCGACTCCGAATGGACCACCCGAGACCTCGTCCGACACGTCGTCGAGGAGCAGCGGTGGATCCCGAAGCTCCTGACGGGGTGCGACTACGCCCAGGCCGAAGCGGATCTCGAAGCGGTCGGCTCCGACCTCGCAGCCGAGTGGGCGAAGTTCGCGGCCGAAGCCATCGAGGCGTGGCAGAGAACGCCCGCTGACACGCCGGTGCACCTCGCCACGGACGTCGTCCCGGCCGGGCAGTACCTCACCGAGCAGACCAGCGACATCACGATCCACACGTGGGACCTCGCGCGGGCGACCGGCAGCGACGAGACCCTCCCGGACGAACTCGTGCAGGCCGTGTGGGAGCACTTCGAGCCGCAGATCGAGGACCTCGCCGCGACGGGGCTCTACGCCGCACCGGTCGACGTCGACGAGGACGCACCGCTGCAGGTCCGCCTCCTCGCGGTCACAGGGCGCGATGCCAGGGTGGCGGCATGACCGAAACAGCCCGCTCGGCAACCCCCGAAACCGAAACCGCCCGCTCGGCAGCCCCCGAAACCGCCCGCTCGACAAGCCCGGCAACCCCCGAAACCGCCCGCTCGACAAGCCCGGCAACCCCCGAAACCACCCGCCCGGCAACCCCGACCACCCGCCTCGGCGCCTCCGGCCTCCAGATCAGCTCCGTCATCCTCGGCATGATGTCCTACGGCGACCCCGACAAGGGCGCCCACGAGTGGAGCGTCGGCATCGACGAGGCCCGCCCCTTCGTCCGCCGCGCCTACGACCAGGGCATCACCACGTTCGACACCGCGAACGTCTACTCCGCGGGCAGCTCCGAGGAGATCACCGGCACCCTCCTCAAGGAACTCGCCCCGCGCGAGGAGGTCCAGGTCTTCACCAAGGTCTTCAACCGCATGCGCCCGGGCCCCAACGGCGCCGGACTCTCGCGGGCGGCGATCATGCACGAGATCGACGCCTCGCTGACCCGCCTCGGCACGGACTACGTCGACCTGTACCAGATCCACCGCTTCGACCCGCACACCCCGGTCGAGGAGACGATGGAGGCCCTCCACGACGTCGTCAAATCCGGCAAGGCGCGCTACATCGGCGCGAGCAGCATGTGGGCGTGGCAGTTCGCCGAGATGCAGCACATCGCGGAACGGAACGGCTGGACGCGGTTCGTCAGCATGCAGGACCAGTACAACCTCCTCGAACGCGAAGAGGAGCGCGAGATGCACCCCTTCTGCGCCCACACCGGCGTCGGCGTGATCCCGTGGAGCCCGCTCGCCCGCGGCAAGCTCACCCGCCCCTGGGACGCGCAGGGGTCCGGCAGCAGGGCCGACACCGACGAGTTCGGCAAGACGCTCTACAAGCAGGACGAGGACGCCAACCGCGCGATCGTCGACGCGGTGCAGCAGGTGGCCGAGGCGCACGACGCGAGCATGGCGCAGATCGCCCTCGCGTGGGTGATGCGGCAGCCCGCGGTCTCCGCCCCGATCGTCGGCGCGACGAAGGAGCACCACATCGACGACGCGGTCGCTGCGACGACGATCGAGCTCACGGACGACGACGTCACCCGTCTCGAATCCGCGTACACACCCCGGGTGCCGTCCGGTTTCTGACGCACCCACCGGACGGACGGGAGGCGGGGGGGCCGCGGGGCCCCCCCCGCCCCGCCCCCCCCCCCGCGGGGGCCGGCAACGCCCCCCCCCCCCCCCCCCCCCCCGCCCCCCCCGCCCCCCCCGCCCCCCCCGCCCCCCCCCACCACCCGCCCATACCCCGCCCCCCCCCGGGGGGGGGGGCGGCCCTCCCCCCCCCCCCCCCCCGGGGGGGGGGGGGGGGGCCCCCGGGCCCCCCCCGCCTCCTGGCCGTCAGACGGTCGCGTCCGGAATCCGCCGCTCGCCGCCCAGCCGCGCGATCCGCACGAGCGCCGCGCGCTCCGTCCCCGGCTGGTGCCCGAGCACGGCACCGATGCCGTCGAGCACCACGCCCGCGGTCCGCCGGACCGGGAACTCCACCGGCCCGACCGCAGGCGTCCGCAGCCCGAGCATCGAGCGGTGGCGCGGATCGAGGGAGACGACCGCGCCGTCGAAGAGCGCCCGGTACCCGGGGCGCAGCAGGCGTGCGAGCGGCGGGTCCTTGATGAACCGGACGACGTCGAGCGTCCGTGCGGTCGCGACGAGTTCCCCGCGGTCGAGGTACCCGTTCATCTGGGCGCGGAGCTCGGCGTCGGACTCGGGGGCGTCCTCGACGCCCATCAGCCGGCCGGCGATCGCCCACTCGCGGACGTAGGCGTCGGCACCGCCGGGGATGGGTTCGCCCCACAGCTGCGCACTGCGGAGGAAGGCGTCGGTGAACGCGAGGTGCACCCACCGGGCGAGGTCCGGGTCGTTCGCGGCGTACGGCTTCGTGACCCCGTGGCCGTCGACGTACTCGCCACGGACGCGCTCGTGGAGCTTCCGGACCCAGGCGCTCGCGGACCGGGCCGCCGTGGTGTCGCCGTGCGAGACCGTGTAGATCCAGCGGATCGTGCCGGCGAGGCGGCCGAACGGGTCCTCGCGGTAGCGAGAGTGGTCGGCGACGCCGGCGAGCGCCCCCGGGTGGAGCGCCTGGACGAGCAGGGCGCGGACACCCGCGAGGATCGTCTGCTTCCCACCGTGCACCGACCAGGTGGCGGAGCCGGGCCCGAAGAACCCGGCGTCGGTGCCCTGTTCGAGCTCGTCGATCCAGGCCGGGCGCTCCGTCGCACCACCGGTGAACGTGTCGTTGAGACGGGATCGGAAGGCATCGGCGACAGAGGGCATGACGCCATCGTCCGTCGTGCCCCTGACAACGCGCTCGGGTGGCCCGCTAGGTTGGTCGGCGTGAGCATCGACACGCCTCGTCCCTGGCTTGCCTCGTACGCCCCGGGGGTCCCGCACGACATCGACGAGCCGACCGGCTCCCTGTACGACATCGTGGAGGGGTCCGCCAGGCGCTTCCCGAAGAAGGTCGCACTCGAGTTCTTCAAGCGGACGACGACGTACGCCGAGCTCGAGGAGCAGATCCTCCGGGCGGCGAACGGCCTCCGCAAGCTCGGGGTGACCGCCGGCGACCGGGTGGCGATCGTGCTGCCGAACTGCCCGCAGCACATCGTGGCCTTCTACGCCGTGCTCCGCCTCGGCGCCGTGGTCGTCGAGCACAACCCGCTGTACACGCCGCGCGAGCTCCGCCACCAGTTCGAGGACCACGGCGCGAAGGTCGCGATCGCGTGGGACAAGTCGGTGGCGACGCTGCAGGACTTCCCCTCGGACGTGAAGCTCGACGCGATCGTCTCGGTCGACCTCACCCGCGCGATGCCGCGCGGGACCCGGATCGCGCTGTCGCTCCCGGTCGCGAAGGCCCGCGAGTCCCGGGCGAAGCTGACCACCAAGGTGCGCGGCACGACGCCGTGGGACGACCTCGTGTCGAACCGGAAGCTGTCGAAGCGCCACCCCCGACCCGCCACCGACGACGTCGCCCTGATCCAGTACACGTCCGGCACGACGGGCGTGCCGAAGGGTGCGGTGCTGTCGCACGGCAACCTCATCGCGAACGCCGCACAGGCCCGGGCGTGGGTCCCGCAGATCCAGCCCGGTGACGGCAGCGTGGTCTACGCGGTCCTGCCGATGTTCCACGCCTACGGCCTGACGCTCTGCCTGACCTTCGCGATGAGCATGGCGTCGCGGCTCGTGCTGTTCCCGACGTTCGACCCGGCACTCGTGCTCGCCGCGATGAAGAAGCACCCGCCGACGTTCCTGCCGGCCGTGCCCCCGATCTACGCGCGGCTGCAGCACGCGGCGGACTCCGCGAAGGTCTCGCTCGAGGGGATCGAGATCGGCATCTCCGGGGCGATGGCGCTCTCGAAGGAGGTCGTCGAGCCGTGGGAGGCCCGCACCGGCGGCTACCTCGTCGAGGGCTACGGCCTGTCCGAGTGCTCCCCCGTCCTGCTCGCGAACCCGGTGTCCCCGGCCCGCCGCCTCGGGTCGATCGGCCTGCCGCTGTCCTCGACCGAGGCGCGGGTGGCCGACCCGGACGACCCGACGAAGGTCCTCGGGACCGACGAGCCGGGCGAGCTCCAGGTCCGCGGACCCCAGGTCTTCCGTGGGTACTGGGGCAAGGCCGAGGCCACCGACGAGGTCTTCACGCCGGACGGCTGGTTCCGGACCGGTGACATCGTGGCGATCGACGCCGACGGGTACGTCCGGATCGTCGACCGCCTCAAGGAGCTCATCATCACGGGCGGGTTCAACGTCTCCCCGACCGAGGTCGAGGACGCCCTGCTCAAGCACCCGAGCGTGCGCGAGGTCGCGGTCGTCGGGATCACCCAGGGCGGCAACGAGCAGGTCGTCGCGGCCGTCGTGCCGAAGGACCCCGCGACGTTCGACGCCGATGCCCTGCGGGCGTGGTCGCGCGAGCACCTCGCCGCGTACAAGGTGCCCCGCCGGGTGGTCGTGGTCGAGGACCTGCCGCGCTCGATGATCGGCAAGGTGCTGCGGCGGAAGGTGCGCGACCAGATCCTCGGCGAGTAGCGGCGCGCCCCTGGCGGCGCACCCGCACCGCTAGGCGCACCCGCACCGCTAGGCGCGCGTCCGCTCCGGCACGGCCAGGACCGCCAGCCCGACGACCACCAGCCCGATGCCGACCCAGCCTCCGGCACCGAGGTGCTCCCCCACCACGAGCACGGCGAGCACCGCGGCCACGACGGGCTCGAACAACGACAGCAGCGTCGCGACCGAGGCGCTCACGGACCGCAGCCCGACGGCGTACAGCGAGTGGCCGAGCACCGTCGGCACGAGCGCGAGGTACAGGAACACCGGCCAGTTCGCCGCGACCCCGAGCGACGCCTGCCCGCCCACGACGGCGAGCACCACGAGCGGGACCGCCGCGAGCCCGAACACCGCACCGACGAGTCCGCGCTCACCCGGCAGCGACGCGCGAGCCGGCAGCGACGCGCGAGCCAGCAGCGAAGCACGATCCGCCACGGACACACCGCCGGGCAGCGGGACGGGAACGGACACCGCACGCATGCCCCGCGCGACCGCCCACGAGTACAGCGCGTACGTCAGACCGGCGAGCAGCGCACTCCCGAGCCCGAGCACGAGCGACCCGCCCCGATCGGAACCATCCGACGCGCCCGCATGCTCGGAGGACCGCGCGAGCGTCACGACGACCATCCCGACCACGCTCACCAGGGTGGCGACGACCCACCTGCGCGTGACGCGCCTCCCGTCCGCCACCCACTCGACGAGCCCCGCGAACACGGGCGACGACCCGATGGCCACCGTCGTGCCCAGCGCGACGCCCGCGTCGGCGAGGGCCGCGTAGAACGCGACCGCGTAGACGACGAGCGACGCCGCACCGAGCAGCGCCCAACGACGACTCGCCGGGTCGGCGACCGTGCGGAGCGTGCCGCGACCGGCGCCGAGGGCGAGGACGATCCCGCCGAGGCCGAACGTCACGGCCCCGAACACGAACGCGGGGACCCCGGGCGCGAAGTGCGTCGCGGTGCCGGTGGTCCCCCACACGCCCGCGGCGACGAGGACCGCGGCGAGTCCACCGACGGGCCTGGAGGCGCGGCTCGCGTCCGCCCCGCCCGTCACGACACGTGGACGCTCGGTCGGCGGTTCACGTCGGGTTCCGCCTCGCGCAGCACCTCGCGCGTCACGGGCGCGACGTCACCGACGCCGGTGAACACGAAGCGGATGGCGTTGCGGATCGGGCTGCCCTCGTTCCACTCGAAGTAGATGCTCGGGACGACGCCGGCGATGTCCCGGATGGCGAGGAGCGTCGACGCGATCGTGTTCGGCACGTTGCCCGACCGGACCTTGAGCACGCGGTGCCCGTGGATGACGTGGCCCTCGACGACGAGGTCCTCCTCGAAGTCGGAGGAGTCGGCGGGCAGGACCTCGAGGAACATCGTCGGCACGCGGGCGGGGATGCCGGAGTCGCGGCGTTCCTCGCGCCCCTTCGACCGGTACGCCTCGGCCGTGCCGGCACCCGGCTCGTTCGCGATGATGCAGACCGAGCTGAACTGGTCGGCGTCGGCCTCGATGAACTGCCGGGCGGTGGCGTCCAGCTCGATCGACGACGCACGGAGCTCGAACGACCGGCGGACCCGGGAGACCAGCGAGACCACGACGATCGCGATGATGAAGATCGCGGCGATCCGGACGCCGTCCGGTCGCTCGATGACGTTCGCGACGGTCGTGTACACGAACACCACGGCGATGATGCCGAACCCGATCGTGCGCTTCTTCTGCTGCTTGCGTCGGGCCGACAGGGTCACCGCGACCGCGGCGCTCGTGATGAGGACGAGCACGCCCGTGGCGTAGGCGCCGCCCTGCGCGTCGACGTTCGCCTGGAAGATGATCGTGATCACGAAGGCGATGAGCGTGAAGATGATCACGAGTGGTCGGGTCGCCCGCGCCCACTGCGGCGCCATGCCGTAGCGGGGCAGGAACCGGGGCACGAGGTTGAGCAGACCCGCCATCGCACTCGCACCGGCGAACCACAGGATCGCGACCGTCGAGAAGTCGTACACGGAGCCGAACACGCCACCGAGGTACTCGTGCGCCAGGTACGCCAGCGCCCGCCCGTTCGCACCGCCGCCCGGCTGGAACTCGTGCTGCGGGATGAGGAACGTCGTGACGATCGACGAGGTGATGAGGAACGAGCTCATGATGACCGCGGCGACGGTGAGCAGGCGCTTCGTCCCGCGGATCCGCCCCTCGGGTCGGGCGCTCGTGTCGTCGGACGCGTCGCCGCGCACCTGCGGCATCACCGCGACGCCGGTCTCGAAGCCGGACAGGCCCAGCGCGAGCTTCGGGAAGACGATGAGGGCGATGCCGATCATCACGAGGGGGTTGCTGTGCTGCGCCGTGAGGCCGCTCCACCAGTCGCTCGCCACCATCGGGTTCTCGAACACGTGCCACAGGGACACCCCGACGACGACCGCGTTGAGCAACAGGTACACCGCGACGAGCGCGACCGCGATGCCGATCGCCTCCTTGAAGCCGCGGAGGAACACCACCCCGAGCAGGAGCAGCAGTGCGAGCGTGAGCGGCACCGGGATCTCGGTGAACCAGTGCGGCGTGAAGGGGTTCTCGGCGATGTGCGCCGTCGCGTCCGCCGCGGACAGCGTCATCGTGATCATGAAGTCCGTCACGGCGAACCCGAGCAGCACGAGCACGAAGAGCTTGCCGGCCCACCAGGGCAGGAGCTTCTCGAGCATCATGATCGAGCCGGCGCCCCGGAAGCTGTCCTGCGCGACCCGGCGGTACACCGGCAGCGCGCCGAACAGCGTGACGAGCACGAGCACGATCGTCGCGATCGGCGACAGGAGCCCGGCGGCGAGCGCGGCGATCGCGGGCTGGTACCCGAGCGTCGAGAAGTAGTCGACGCCCGTGAGGCACATGACGCGCCACCACGAGTGGGTCTTCTCCACCTCGACCTGGTGCGGGCCCTGGTGCGAGGCGCCCTGGTCGGCCCCGTGCAGCATCCAGCGACGCACACGGGTGCTTCGATCGAGGGGAGGCTCGGTCGCGTCGCGTTCCGCGGCCCGCTCGGCGTCTGTCGCGGTCACGGACACGATCGTAGGCCGTCCTAGCGCCGTGGTCTCGCGATCACCGCCGCGACACCGGCCACCACGAGCAGGACCCCGGCGGTCAGGCAGGCCCCGAGCAGGAGCGTCATCGGGTCGACGGTGAACCACGGCAGGGCGCTCACGGCCATCGCGGCGGCGAACACGAGGAGGACGACCCCCCAGAAGACCGTGCCGAAGCGGGGTGCACGGCGCGGGCGGCGAGCGGGTGCCGGGACCCCGTCGAACGGGGTGGTCGGGGTGGTCCGGTCGTCCAGGGTGGTCGGGTCGACCGGGGTGGTCCGGTCGTCGGGGGTGGTCTCGTCGTTCGTCATCGTCTCGTTCCTCACTGGTCGACGGTCACGGCGCGCGGCACGTCGACGCCGCCGCCGATGAGCCACACGTGCACGGTCGTGGTCTCGGCGGCGTCCGCCGATCGCGCTGCCCGGTTCTCGACGGTCGTCGTGCCGAGCGCGCCACCGAGGCTGTCGTCCGCGTCGTCGTCCGGACGGAGCTCGACGCCGTACCCGACGCCGCTCACCCGGACCCGGACGGGAGCGTCGGTCGGCAGCTGGACCTCGGCTCCCCCGGCTCCCAGCCAGAGGTTCACCGTCCCGCCGCCGTCGGCCTCGTCGAGCCCACGGAGGTCCAGCGTCGGCCCACCGACCACCATCGCGTAGTTCCGCTCGGTGCCCGGCCGCACGTCGTCCACCCGCCAGGTGGTCCCGCCGACGACCGTGACCTGCGTGCCGGTCGGCAGCACCCCCGTCACGACGAGCGCGACGACCCCGATGGTCGAGAACAGCCCGAGGCCACCGCTCTCCCGCCCGCGCACGCCGGCCACGACGGTCGCCACGGCGAGCACGGCGACCGCGGCGGCGATCCCGAGCACCGGTACGGGCAGGTCGGTCTGCTGCGCCCACACCGCGACGCCGGCTCCGACGACGAGGGCGAGGCCCAGGCTCACGGCGACGTACCCGGCACCGGGGAGCCGGTCGGCTCGCTCCGCACGCCGTTCCGCCTGACGCTGCCGTTCCGCGCGCATCCGCTCGGTGTGCTGACGGTGTCGGTCCGCCGCGGAGGTCGTGTCCCACTGCCAGGAGGCGCTGCTCGCCCCCGCCGCGGACCCACCGGGAGCGACGTGGTCGGGTCCACCCGCCGTCGTCGCGCCCGTCGCCGCCCACGGCGTCGGCGCGGGGTCGTCGGCACTCGTCCAGAAGTCGCGGCGCGTGCCCGGCTCCGCCTGCTCGCCGGCCGCAGCCGGCTCACCGGCTGCCGGCTGCGAGCCCCGGCGCGCCAGGACCACCACGAGCCACACCGCGCACCCCACGAGGGCGATCGTCCACGCGGTCCCGAGCGTGGCCGAGAGCCAGCCCGGCATCCCCCACGCCACCGGGACACCCTGCCACCAGATGCCCTGGACGGCGGGGACGAAGGTCAGCACCACGAGGACGCCGATGGCGATGAGCGCCGGGTCGAGTACCCCGCGGACCATCCGCTCGACGTGGATGCGTCCGGACGAGTCCGGCAGCAGCGCCCACCCCGCCGCGTAGGCGAGGAACACCGGGCCGCCGAGGAGCGCCACGACGATCGCGACGCCCCGCACCACGAGCGGGTCGAGTCCGGTGCGCCCGGCGACGGCGCCGCACACGCCGGCGAGCCAGCGGTCGTCGGACCGGGTGACGTGGATGCCCCGGATCCAGTCGAAGAACCGTGTCGCCGACGCGGGGCCGCCGGTGTCCTGTTGTGTCATGGCCACCAGCATCGTGGCCGCCGACGGTCGGCACCATCGGGGTTCACCCTGATCGTCCCCTGATCCCCGCCCCCGAGCCCGCGGTCGGCGGACCCGGGGTGCCAGGATTGGCCCATGCCGACCGCCTCGATGTCCCGCCCGGCCCTCCGGGTCGTCGGTGGCGTGTGCGGCGGGTTCGCTGCCCACACCGGGCTGCCCGTCGGCGCGGTGCGGCTCGCGACCGCGGTGCTGGCGGTGTGCGGCGGGGCCGGTCTCCTGCTCTACGCCTGGCTCTGGGCGACGACGCCGAGCCAGGGACCGGCGACGCCGACGTCCCTGCGGGCGGTGCTGACCCGTCCCGCAGCGGAGGCCGAGGCCGCGCCGGACGAGCACGCGCGCCGGGCGCCGGTCGTGGAGATCCTGCTCGGCATCGCCCTGCTGACGGCGGGCGGCGCGATGGTCGCCTCACGCCTGGGCGCCGACGTCCCGCTCGCGTTCATCGTGCCGGCGATCGTCGTCGCCACCGGAGCGGCACTCGCGTGGCGGCAACTCGACGCCCTCCGGAACGTCCGCGCCGCGGGGTCCTCCGCCCTCGTCGTCCGGGCCCTCGGCGCGCTCGTGCTCGTCGTCCTCGGCATCCTGCTGTTCTTCACCTCGAGCACGCACCCGAACGTCTGGACGGTCCTCACCGCCGCGACCGCGGTGCTGCTCGGCGTCGCCGTCGTGGTCGCGCCCTGGGTGGTCCGGCTCGTCCGCGACCTCGCCGAGGAGCGCGCCGCCCGCGTGCGGGACGTCGAGCGGGCCGAGATCGCGGCGCACCTGCACGACTCCGTCCTGCAGACCCTGGCCCTCATCCAGCAGCGGGCCGAGCCGGGCTCCGACGCCGCACGGCTCGCGCGGGCCCAGGAGCGCGAACTCCGGTCGTGGCTGTTCGCCGAGCAGGCCGAGCCGACCGCCGACCTCGGGGCCCAGCTCCGGGCGACCGCGGTCGAGATCGAGACCGAGTACCCGGCGCAGGTCGAGGTGATCGCGATCGGTCCGGCGCGGGCGGACCTCCCCGAGGGCATCGTCGCGGCCGCCCGCGAGGCGATGCTCAACGCCGCGCGGCACGCCGGCGGGACCGTCCGGGTGTACGCCGAGACCGCCCACGACCGCGTGGAGGTCACCATCGGCGACCGTGGGCCGGGCTTCGACCCCGCGGCCGTCCCGGAGGGCCGCTACGGCGTCCGCGAATCGATCGTCGGCCGGATGCAGCGCATCGGTGGCACCGCGACGATCGCGCCGGGGCCGGGACGCACCGGCACCGAGGTCCGTCTGGTCCTCCCCCTGACCGCCCCCGACCGGCCGACCGAGGAGCACCCGTGACCGACGACCCCACCGCGCAGCCGCAGGCCGCACCGCTCACCGTCGCCATCGTGGACGACCACTCCATCTTCCGGGCCGGCGTGCGCGCCGGGCTGCCGCCGCGCCTCCTGGTCGTCGGTGAGGCCGCGACCGTCGACGAGGCCGTCGACCTCGTCGCCGCGACCCGACCGCGCGTCGTCCTGCTCGACGTCCACCTGCCCGGCGGTGCGGGCGGTGGTGGCGCCGAGGTGATCGCACGCGCCGCCCCGGGCCACCCGGACACCCGGTTCCTCGCGCTGAGCGTCTCGGACGCGGCGGACGACGTGGTGCGGGTGATCCGGGCGGGAGCGCGCGGGTACATCACCAAGAGCTCGTCGGAGGCCGACGTCGCCGAGGCGATCGACCGCGTGGCCGAGGGGGACGCGGTGTTCTCGCCGCGGCTGGCCGGTTTCGTGCTCGACGCGTTCGGCGCGGTGAGCGGCGAGACCGCGCAGGTCGACACGGAACTCGACCGCCTGTCCGCGCGTGAGCAGGAGGTGATGCGGCTCATCGCCCGCGGGTACGCCTACAAGGAGGTCGCCGCGGACCTGTTCATCTCGGTGAAGACCGTGGAGACGCATGTGTCGAAGGTCCTGCGGAAGCTGCAGCTGTCGAACCGGCACGAGCTCACGGCGTGGGCGCTCCAGCGGAAGCTCCTCTGAGCTCTACTTCGAGCTGATGCGGGTGTACTTGTTCACCGACCACGGCACGAACACCACCAGCATCACCGCGATCCCGATCAGCACCGTCACGATCGGGTGCTGCATCGTCCAGATGTCCGGCACCGGTGCCGAGCCGACGTTGCCGAACAGCTCGCGGGCGGCCTGCACGAGCGACGACACCGGGTTCCACTCCGCGAAGACCCGCAGCACGAGCGGCAGCGTGTCGCTCGGGACGAAGGCGTTCGAGATGAACGTCAACGGGAACAGGATCATGAACGAGGCGTTGTTGATCACCTCGGGCGTCTTGACGCTCATGCCCAGCAGCGCCATCACCCAGCTGAACGCGTAGCTGAAGAGCAGCAGCAGCGCGATGCCGGCGAGGAACTCCAGCGGCGACGAGTTCACCCGCCACCCGACCGCGAGCCCGGTGAGCATCATGATCGCCATCGAGATCCCGTTCAGCACCAGGTCGGAGTTCGTCCGGCCGACGAGCACCGCGGACGCCGACATCGGGAGCGTGCGGAACCGGTCGATCAGCCCTTCCTTGAGGTCCTGCGCCATCGCCGAGCCGGAGAACGTCGCGCCGAACACGACCGTCTGGGCGAAGATCCCCGCCATCAGGAACTGCGTGTAGTCGGTCCCCTGCACCTGGATCGCGCCGCCGTAGACCTGGCTGAAGAGCAGGACGAACATGATCGGCTGCAGCACCGCGAACACGAGCATGTCGGGCGACCGCTTGATCTTGATGAGGTTCCGCTTCGTGACCGTCCAGCCGTCCTCGAACCAGACCGCCGCGGGCGAGGTGACGACGACGGGCAGCTGCCGGCCGAGTGCCGTGGCGGGTGTGGTGGCGGTCATCGTGCCGCCTCCTTCTGCTTCGTGGCAGCCGGGTCGACCGCATCGTCGTCCGTCGCCGCGTGACCGGTGAGCCGGAGGAACACGTCGTCGAGGGTGGGGCGTCGCATGCCGGCGTCGTGCAGCTCGATGCCGGCGTCACCGAGGTCGGCGAGCACCCGCTGGAGGGCCGAGGGTCCGGCCTCGACCGCGATGGCGTGGGTCCGGCCGTCGCCGGAGGCCTCGACCTCGCCGACGCCGTAGCGACGGAGGACGGTCGTGGCGGCGTCCGCATCGGCCTGATCGACCAGCGTGACGACGACCCGGTGGCCACCGACCTGGGCCTTGAGGTGGTCGGAGGTGCCCTCGGCGATGACGGTCCCACCGTCGATCACCGCGATGTCGTCGGCCAACTGGTCGGCTTCTTCGAGGTACTGCGTGGTGAGGAGCACCGTCGTGCCCTCGGCCACGAGCCCCTCGATGATGCCCCAGAGCGCGAGCCGGCTGCGCGGGTCGAGCCCGGTGGTCGGCTCGTCGAGGAACAGCACGCGGGGGTTCATCACGAGTGCGCCGGCGAGGTCGATCCGCCGCCGCATGCCGCCGGAGAAGCCCTTCACGGGGCGGTCCCCGGCCTCGGCCAGGTCGAAGACGTCGATGAGCTCGCGCGCCCGTTCCCGCGCCGTCCGACGACCGAGGTGGTACAGCCGCCCGATCATCTCGAGGTTCTCGAACCCTGTCAGGTTCTCGTCGACCGCGGCGTACTGGCCCGAGACCCCGATGGAACGCCGGGTGGCCTGCGGGTCGGCGATGACGTCGATGCCGTCGATCGTCGCCGTGCCGCTGTCCGGCGTGATGAGCGTGGTCAGCACCTTCACCGTGGTGGTCTTGCCGGCACCGTTCGGCCCGAGCAGCGCCTTGACGGTGCCCTGCGGCACCACCAGGTCGAGCCCGGCCAGTGCGTGCACGGGACCGGACTTCGATCGGTACGTCTTGGTCAGCCCGGAGGCTTCGATGATGGCCATGTCGCTCCCTTGTCGAGCATGGAACATATCAGATGGTCGGCGCCGACCGTGACGCGCTACACGTCGAAGTCACCACCGAAGTCGCTGAAGCCACCGCCGAAGTCGGATCCGCTGTCGCCCCAGCCCGCACTCTCGAACCCGCCGCCGTCGGACGCGCCGCTGTCGGACGCGCCTCCGTCACCGGAGTCGGCACCAGTGTCCTCCGAACCACCGTCACCCGCAGCATCGGTACCGCCGTCGAACGATCCGGGGTCCGGCAGGAAGGCGCTCATGATGGCCGAACCGATCACGTAGCCGGCGACCGTCCCGAGGATCGAGGCGCCGATCATGCTGCCGAACGAAGGACCGGAGCGCTGCCCGGCACCGCCGAACATCCCGCCGCGACCGTTCCCGACACCGCCGAGCGAGCGCTCCATGAACCCGGGCTGCCGGATCTCCGAGCGCGTCGCGGCCTGGGCCAGGGAGCGCGGGTCGTCGCCGCGCGGGGCCTCACCAGCTGGCGCGGACCGGGTGAACTCGTCGTAGACCATCCGGCGCTGCTCGTCCGTCAGCTTCGCGAAGGCCTCGGCGTGGACCTCCTCGATGCGCTCCGGCGGTGCCGTGCGGAGCAGGTAGCGGTAGCGCTCGACCGCACGCTCGTCGTCGGTCGACGCCTGCTGACCACCGGTCGGGTCGCCGCCGCCCCACTGCGGCGTGCCGTACTGGCCGCCGGCCGCCGGCGCTCCCGTGGGCGCGGGCTGGTGGTAGGACTGCTGGCCGTAGCGGTACCCCTGCTGCTGCGGCTGCTGCGGCTGTCCCCACTGGTTCTGCTGCGCGGCGCCGTTCTGGTCGCGCTCCGGACGTCCGAGCAGGCGGTCGAGGAATCCCATGGTCGATGCTCCTTCGGGTGCGCCCCGCCGGCGGCGGAGCAGTGCGGCCCGCCGTGGAGCGGTGCCGTGGACTGCCACCCTAGGGAGCGCCGGCGACCACTGACTGAACGCCCGCACAGAGTCACCCGAGAGCCGGCGGTGCAGGATGGCCTGTGTGACCGCGGACCTCGACGAACTCCGACGGCTCCGGCGCGCCCGCAGCCGGATGGACCGCGCCTACGCCGAACCCCTCGACGTCCCGTCGCTCGCCGCCGGCGCCTTCATGTCGCCCGCCCACTTCAGCCGCCGGTTCCGCGCCGCCTACGGCGAGACCCCGTACGCGTACCTGATGACCCGGCGCATCGAACGTGCACAGGCGCTCTTCCGGAGCACCGGGCTCAGCGTGACCGAGGTCTGCCTCGCCGTCGGCGCGACAAGCCTCGGATCGTTCTCGTCGCGCTTCACCGAGCTCGTCGGGATGACCCCGTCGCAGTACCGTGCCGCCGATCACGATGCCATGGCCGGCGTGTGGAGCTGTCACGCCATGGTCGTCACCCGACCCGTTCGAGCAGGATCCGAGAAGCGCGGGGCGACCGGGCGGTCCTAGTCTCGCTGCCATGAGCATCCAGATCAGCGGCGTGCACGTGCTCGCCGACGACATCGACGCCGCTGTCGCCTTCTACGGCGACGTCCTCGGCTTCACCGTCCGCAACACCGTCGAGAACGGCGGGTTCCGGTGGGTGACCCTCGCGAGCGAGGACCACGCCGACCTCGAGCTCGTCCTGTCCGAGCCACACGCCGGTCGGTCGCAGGAGGACGGCGACGCGATCGCCGCGCTCCTCGCCAAGGGCGGCCTCACCATGCTGCAGCTCCGCGTGTCCGATCTCGACGCCACGTTCGACCGGATCACGGCGAGTCCCGACGCCGAGGTCCTGCAGGAGCCCACCGACCAGTTCTGGGGCGTCCGCGACGCGGCCGTCCGCGACCCCGCGGGCAACATGGTGCGGATCGCGCAGGCCTGACGGCCCGTCACGCGCCCACCTGTGGGCCGGGAGGCGCGGGTCGGGCCCGCACCGCGCCTCCAGGCCCACAGGGGTGACGCTCAGACGGCGGCGAGCGCTGCCGTCCACACGGCGTGCAGTTCGTCAGCCGCTCCCGGGTGCGCCACCAGGAACGGCTCCCCCGCCGGCGGGAACCCGTCGACGGGGCCCTCCCGGGTGAGCACGACGCCGCCCGCCTCGTGCACGAGCAACACCGCAGCACCGTGGTCGATCGGGTCGAACGCCGACACGCACCCGCCGATCCCCCGCCCGGCCGCGACCTGCGCGATCGTGAGCGTGCCGGACCCCTGCACCCGCAGCGTGCACGAGCGGGCCGCGACGGCGTCGAGGAACGCACCGAACCCGGGCCACGGCCGGTGTCCGTCGAGCTCGGTCCCGACCACGGCTCCGGCGAGGGCGCGCGGGGCGTCGTCGAGGCGCAGCGTCCGGTCACGGAGGGTGGCGCCGCGACCGCTCCGGGCCTCGAGCACCTCACCCCGCCACGGATCGGCGACGACGCCGACGAGTGGACGCCCACCGCGGGTGAGACAGAGCGACATCGAGGTCCACGGCACCCCGTTCGCGAGGTTCGTCGTCCCGTCGACCGGGTCGAGGTACCAGCGGTGCCGGTCGCCGGGGGCGTCGCCGTACTCCTCGCCGGTGAACCCGTGGGTCGGGAACACCGTCCGGACCCGGGAACGGACGTGCTGTTCGACGAGTCGGTCGACGTCGGTGACGAGGTCGGCGGGGTGCGCCTTCGTGGTGACCTCGCCGACGGGGTGCTCACGGGTGAAGGCGATCACCTCGTGGGCGATCCGGTGCGCCAGTGCCTGCGCGCGCGAGGCCACCTCGGTCTCGGTCGGCTCGCGGTCGCGCTCGGGCCAGCCGTCGCGTTCCGCCTCGGCGAGCGCTGCTCGGACCGTCGCGACGTCGTTCGTGGTGATCGAGTCGACGCCGGACATCGCTGCCCACACGGCCGGCTCGGGGTCGTCCACGGTCCACACGGACACGACGAGGCCGAGGTCGTGCGCGGCCCGGACGGTGCGCGGGGTGAGGAACGCGACGTCGAGGTTCAGCGTCGAGGGCGCGAGCGGCGCCAGGTCCTCCGCGGTCGGCGCCTCGAGCGACTCCCACGCGAGCCAGACGTCGGCGTCCGGGAGGACCTCGCGGACCGCCGCCATCGCGTCGGGCGCGCCGCACCACGCGACGCCGGTGCTCCCCCGGTGCGCCGCGACGGTGCGCGCGGCGACGAGGGCGTCCTCCGGGTCGGTCAGGTCGACGAGCAACGAGGTCCGGCAGCCGTCGAGCCGTTCGAGTGCGGCGTCGAGCCGTGGGATCCGGTCGAGGCCGTTGCCGAGCCGGGCGACGTCGCACCAGTCCACGTCGCGGACGCGCCGGGCGTCGCCCCACATCCGGCCGAGGGTCTCGTCGTGGAGCAGCACGGCGACGCCGTCGGCGGTGCGGCGGACGTCGACCTCGATGGTGTCCGCGCCGAGGGCCTCGGCGACGGCGATGGCCGGCAGGGTGTTCTCGCGCCGGACGCGCGGCGCACCCCGGTGGGCGACGAGGCGGGGTGCGCGCACGGTGCGCCGGGCGTCCGGGGCTGCGTCGGTGGCGACCATCCGGCCCGTCGGTGCCTGCGCGGTCGACGTCATCCGCCGATCGTGCCGGACGCCGGCGAACCGGAGGTGACGAGCGCGTGAACGCGGCGTGCGCGTGGGCGGCGCGCGCTGGCCGCAGTGTGCGAGGTTCCGCGCACTGTGGGATGCGCGCGCCCTCGCACACTGCGCGGAACCTCGCGCCGTCCGTCCGACACCCTCGCACGGTGCGTGTCAGTGGCGCATCGGGACGTGCGCCCGACGCAGCTTGCCGCGGAACGACGCCTCGTTCCAGAGGTCACGCCAGTCCAGCCGGATGACCTGGCGGACCTCGTCGAACGCACGCAGGCGGTCCTCGCGGTACTTCTCCGCGATCACGACGTCCTCGGCGGAGGCCCCGGCGCGCATGCCGCGGTCCCGGTACTTGACCTCCCCGTCGAACTCGATCACGACCCCGATGTCCGGCAACCAGAGGTCGACGACGATGTCGGGGTGCCCGCGCTCCCGGAAACGGTGCTGCGTGACCGGAGTGGGCGCTCCGTACTCGTCGAGCCGGACCCGCGCGACGGACTCCCCTGGTGTGTCCGCTCCCGTGTCCGCGAACTCCAGCGAGCGCAGTGCACGCCGACGTCCTCGGACGGAACGGCGCTCGATGCCGTCCTGCACCGCCCGCGCATCGGCGCCGAGTCGCAGGAGCCGGTCGAGCGCCACCACACCGTCGAGGAACGGCAAGGACACGGCGAGGTCGACGGCGGTCCGATCGTGGTCCGTCACTCGGAGGTCGTCCCTCCGGAACTGCCAAGTGCCGAGCATCTCAGGGTCGAAGTCGGCGTGCACGACGAAGGTGGCGCTGGTCGTGCGTGCATCCGCGCCCGGCCGGATGAGATGGACGCGTCCGGGCCAGGGTCCGAGGAACGGTACGCCGAGCACGGCGGCGGCGGACAGGTGCGACACCACGAAGTGCGGTCGGATGCGGTCGACCAGCGATCGGACCAGGACGTGGTGCCGCTGCTCCGGTCGGAGCAGATCCCACGTGTCGGCGGGGACGTACCGACCGTGCGCGATCCGTCGGAGCTCACCGGCGCGGGCTCGCGCACGGATGACCCTGGCCGTGTCGGGGTGGCCGTCGTTGACCACGGTCCAGGGACAGTCTGGGACGGCAGGGAATGAAGGCGACCCGGTCATCGGTCGATCGTGTCGGTGCGCTCGCACGGTGCGGTGGGATGGCGGAGACCTGTGGACGACGTGTCCTGTCCACAGGCCCGGCGACGGCCACCACCGGCCATCGCCGACTGCGAGAATGGGGTGTGACCGAACGCACCTGGGGCTGGCTCGCAGCCGTGATCGACGTCGTGCTCATCGTCCTGTTCGCCCTGATCGGGCGCTCCTCGCACGGTGAGGCGAACTCCGCACTCGCGCTGTGGACCACCGCCTACCCGTTCCTCGCCGGGTGGGCGATCGCCTACGTGACGAGCGGAGCGTGGGCTCGCCCGCTGCGCTTCTGGCCCACGGGTGTCGTCGTGTGGGTCCTCACGGTGTTCGTCGGGTTGGCGATCCGGGTGGCGACGGGCCAGGGCGACGTGGACGGCAACCCGCTGCCGATCTCGTTCGTGATCGTCGCGACGATCGTGCTCGGGGTGTTCCTCCTCGGGTGGCGCGGGCTCGCTCGACTCGTCATCGGTGCCGTCGGGCGGCGCCGGCAGCGCGGGGCGGTGTCGGCCGAGCGCTGACCGTCAGGTGTGCCCGACCGCACACCGGTCAGAACAGCCCGGCGCGCGGTGCCTCCGGCCCGTCGAACCCGCGGAACATGTCCGACACCAGGGCCTCGATCTGCGGCTCGACGAGTCGTTCGACCGCCTCGGCGATCCGCGGCCGGTGGTCGATGAGCGCCAGGCAGACCGCCGTGCCGGTGGAACGGGCGCACTCGTCGGAGAGGGCGATCTCGTGACGGAGCGCCGACTTCGCCTCGTCCGACAAGGGTTCGCGCGGCGCCTGCTCGTGCGCGCCCGTGCCGGTCAGCTCGCCGAGCGTGAAGAGGAACGGCTCCCCCGGTGACGGCTCGGGGTCGACATCGAGGCCCTGGAACTCCGGCTGCAGGCCCTCGGTCGGCTGGTACCCGGCGTGACGCTTGCGCGCCGCGGCCCGCTCGAGTTCGCGCTGCAGCAGGGGCAGGTTCTTGGCGGTGTAGTCGTCGACGGCGTCCTCGATGATCGTCGAGATGCGGCCGATCAACGCGTGCTGGACGGCGTGCGGCACGTCCGGTCCGAAGCCCGCGGCGGTGGCGATCGGCGAACCGGTGCACTTGCGGCAGATGCGTGTCCGGGGCCGCGCGGTGCCGATCTGCCAGCGGGGCAGCCAGCGCAGCCAGACCTCGACAGCGCTGCGCACGCGTCCGTCGATGCCGTCCATGCTCCAAGGGTATGCGCCGCGCCCGGGATCGCCGCGGATTTCCGGGCCGGGGCCGATCGCGCGGCTCGCACCGTGCGAGGTGCGCGCCGCACTGTGCGAGGTTCCGCGCAGCGTGAGGGGCTACGGGCGTGCCACCGTGCGGGGAACCTCGCACACTGCGGAACGGCGGCGCGGCGCCGGGCGACGCCGGGTCGTCAGTCCTTCGGCTCGGTCACGAAGTCGATGAGCTCCTCGACACGACCGAGCAACTGCGGCTCGAGGTCGGCGAACGTCCGCACCTGCCCGAGGATCCGCTGCCAGGCCCGGGCGATGTCGGCCTGCTCGGCGGCGGGCCATCCGAGGGCCTGGCAGATGCCCTTCTTCCACTCGATCGAGCGCGGGATCGTCGGCCACGCCTGGAGTCCGACGCGGGCGGGCTTCACCGACTGCCAGACGTCGACGAACGGGTGCCCGACGACGAGCACGTTCGCGCCCCACTTCCCGCGCATCACGGCGTCGGCGAAGCGGGACTCCTTCGAGCCCGGCACGAGGTGGTCCACGAGCACGCCGACACGACGGTCGCGCGAGGGCCGGAAGTCGTCGAGCACGTCGGCCAGGTTGTCGACGCCGGAGAGCTCCTCGACGACGACACCCTCGACCCGGAGGTCGGCTCCCCAGACCTTCTCGACGAGTTCGGCGTCGTGCTTGCCCTCCACCATGATCCGGGAGGGCAGTGCCACCCGGGCACGCTGCGACTCCACGGCGAACGATCCGGACGCGGTGCGGAGGCGACCACCGTCGGACGCGTGCCGGACCGCCGGGGCCGAGCCGCGCCTCCCGACCGGCGGTGCAGCGGCAGCAGACCGCCCCACCGGCGCCGGCGGGCGGCCCAGCGTGACGAGCTCGCCCTCGAGCAGGAACTGCCCGCTGAAGGGGAACGACCGGGTGCGTCCCTTCCAGTCCTCGAGCTCCACGTTGCCGGCCTCGAGCCGCACCACGGCGCCGGCCCAGCCGGTCGTCGGATCCTCGAGGACCATGTCCCGCTCGAGCGGCACCTGCCGCACCTTCTGCACCCCGCGCGAGCGCCAGTCGCCCGAGAGCACGTCACTGCCGTACCGGTCGTCGTCCACCCGCACGAGGGTACTGTCGTCCCGGGCCAGGACGACGTCGACCGGCCGCACACCCCACCATCTCGACGGAAGGCACTCCCTTGCGCGCTGCGATCATCCACGCCCCGAACGACATCCGTGTCGAGGACCGCGACCAGCCCGACCTCATCACGCCGAAGGACGTCGTGGTCAAGGTCGTCGCGGCGTGCGTGTGCGGGTCGGACCTCTGGCCGTACCGGGGCGTCACGCCGACGAAGCAGCCGCGTCCGATCGGCCACGAGCTCGTCGGCGAGGTCGTCGCGGTGGGCGACGCCGTCACGGACCTGCACGTCGGCGACTTCGTCATCTCCCCCTTCACCATGAACGACGGCACGTGCCAGGCCTGCCGCCACGGCATGACGACCGGCTGCGACCACCTGTCCGGCTTCGGCGGGAAGGACGCGTACGGCGACCCGGTCGGCGGCGCCCAGGCCGAGTACGTCCGCATCCCGGACGCCTCCGCGACCCTCGTCGCGGTGCCGGGCCCGGTCGACCCGGCGCTCGTCCCCTCGCTCCTCACCCTGTCGGACGTCTTCTCCACCGGGCACCACGCCGCGGTGTCGGCAGCCGTGGGCCCGGGCAAGACGGTCGTCGTGGTGGGCGACGGCGCGGTCGGGCTGTCCGCGGTCCTCGCGTCGAAGCGGCTCGGTGCCGAGCGGATCATCGCGATGAGCCGGCACGCCGACCGACAGGCGCTCGCGCGCGAGTTCGGCGCGACGGACGTCGTCGAGGCGCGTGGCGAGGAGGGCGTCGCGGCGATCCGCGAGCTGCTCGACGGCGACCTGGCCGACTGCGCGGTCGAGGCCGTCGGCACCGAGGAGAGCATGGACCAGGCACTGCACTCGGTCCGCCCGGGCGGCAACCTCGGCTTCGTCGGGGTCCCGCACGGGGTGCCGACGATCGGCACGCGGTACCTCTTCGACACGAACATCACCGTCGCGGGCGGTATGGCCCCGGCGCGCACGTACATCCCCGAGCTGCTGCCGGACGTGCTCTCGGGTGCGATCGAGCCGGGCCGCGTCTTCGACCTCGAGCTCCCGCTCGACGAGGCGGCGGAGGCGTACCGCGCGATGGACGAGCGTCGCGCGATCAAAGTGCTCCTGCGTCCGTAGGGCACAGCGACGTCGGACGTTCCGCGCCGCTCGTTCCTCGCCGCGCGTTCCGCTCCGCACGTTTCGCGGAGCGGAACGCGTGTTTCGAATCGGTAAACAAACCTTTCAGTAAAGAAGGTTGTCCGTTACAGTCCTCGACATGACCACACGAGGACGCACCCCCGGCCAGCCCGGCCTCCTGCGTGTCCTCAACGACCGGGCCGCGCTCGAGCTCCTGCTCGACGACGGGCCGCTCACCCGCAACGAGATCGCCCAGCGCACCGGGCTCAGCAAGCCGACCGCGGCCGAGATCATCCGGCGGCTCGAGGCGGCGGCCCTCATCCGCGAAGCCGGCACCGCATCACAGGCCGGTCGCCGGGGCCCGAGCGCGGTGGTGTACGAAGCGATCACCGACCGCGACCTCGGCGTGGCGGTCGACGTCCAGCTCGTCGACGTCCGGAGCACCGTGGTGGACGCCGCCGGCCGCACCTTCCCGGTCGCGACCCACACGATGTCCCCGGCCGAGATGCGCGCGCCCGGTGCCGACATCGTCGCCGCCGCGATCTCCCGGGCCGCAGCGGCCGCGGGCGTCGACCCGGACCTCGTCACCGCGGTGGGCATCGGGGTCCAGGCGAGTGTCGACCACGCGACCGACACCCTCATCTTCACCGACGGCCTGCCCGGCTGGCCCCGTGACCGGGTCGCCGCGACGCTCTCCGCCGCACTCGGGGTCCGCGTCGTCATCGAGAACGACGCCAACCTCGCGGCGATCGCCGAACGGAACATGGGCGCCGGACGGACCCCCGGGTCGTTCGCCCTGTTCTGGATGGCCGAGGGCCTCGGCATGGCGCTCGACCTCGGCGGCCACCTGCACACCGGCGCGTCCGGTGCCGCCGGCGAGATCGGCTACCTCGGCGTGCCCGCAGACGCACGCTCCATCGACCCGACGGCCACGATCGTCGCGGACCTCATCTCCGAGTCCGCGATCATCGCACTCGCCGCCGAACACGGGATCACGGCACCGGACGGCACCGCTGCCGACTGGCGCCAGGTGCTCCCGCAGCTGCCCGGGCTCCCCGAGCAGCACCCGTTCACCACCGCCCTCGGCGAGCGCGTCGGGCACAACGTGCTCCCCGCCCTCGCCGTCGCCGATCCCGAGACGGTCGTGCTGCACGGCCCGACCGGGATCGCGGGCGGACCCGCCCTGGCCGCCGCCGTGACCGCCTGGCTCCGGACCCGCACGCGCTGGTCCACCGCCGTCGTGGCCCCCGGCGTCCCCGACACCCCCGTCCTGCACGGTGCGCGGCACGTCCTCATCGACGTCGTCCGCACCGCGCTCGCGGACCGGCTCGAGCGCATCAGCGACGATGTGCCCGCACCGGACCCGGCCGAGCGCCCCTGACCAGCACCACCCCACCCGCACCACTCGAGGCACCATCACCCGGCCCTGTCCCAGGGCTCTTCGGCGCGCCCGGGGACGACGTCGCACGCCCGGATCCGTCCGGCGTGCGGCACCGCGACCGCACCGCGTCGGAGCGAGACCAGAGAGCGAGTACCGCAGTGTCCCTCCCCCAACCGAACGTCCCGCACCGCCGGACGTTCCGCCGCATCGTCACCGCCACGGCCGTCGCCGCCGTGGGCGCCCTCGTCGTCGCGGGCTGCAGCTCCGGCAGCAGCGCCGACTCGATCGAGAAGAGCGCACCGAAGGAGCTCAAGGGCACCGTGTCCCTGTGGCACTTCTTCACCGGGCGCGAAGCCGGCGTCGTGAAGAGCGCCGTCGCCGGCTTCGAGAAGGAGAACCCCGGCGTCACGGTCGACATCCACGCCGGCCAGGACGACGAGAAGCTCCAGAAGGCGATCTCCTCCGGCCAGAACATCGACGTGGGCCTGTCGTACTCGACCGCCATCGTGGGCAGCTTCTGCTCCTCGGGCGCCTTCCGCGACCTGTCGCCGTACATCAAGCGTGACAAGGTCGACCTGTCGGACATCCCGAAGGCCGTGCAGTCGTACACGCAGTACAAGGGCACGCGCTGCACCCTGCCGGCCCTCGCCGACGTCAGTGCGCTCATGTACAACAAGCCGCTGCTCGCGAAGGCGGGCATCACGACCCCGCCGAAGACGCTCGACGAGCTCAAGGCCGACGCCCTGAAGCTCACCACGTACAACGCCGACGGGTCGATCAAGCAGCTCGGGTTCAACCCGCTCATCGACTTCTACGAGAACTCCCCCGAGCACTGGGCCCCGATGGTCGACGGCTCGTGGCTCGACGCGAAGGGCAACAGCGTGATCGGCACGTCCGACGCCTGGAAGAAGCTCATCACCTGGCAGAAGGGCTTCGTCGACGAGATCGGCTACGACAAGCTCAAGGCCTTCACCTCGGGGCTCGGCCAGGAGTTCGCCGCCGACAACGCCTTCCAGACCGGTCAGGTCGCGATGCAGATCGACGGCGAGTACCGCACCGCCTTCATCAAGGACCAGAAGCCGGACCTCGACTACGGCACCGCACCGACTCCGGTGATGGACGGCCTCGGCAACTACGGATCGACCTACATCGCGGGTAACGTGGCGGGCATCGCGAAGGGGTCGAAGCACCCCGAGCTGGCCTGGGCGCTGCTGAAGTACCTCTCCACGAACACCGACGCGCAGGTCACGATGGGCAACGGGCTCAAGAACATCCCGACGCTCACCTCGGCCCTCGAGTCGCCGAAGCTCGAGGTCGACGAGAACTACAAGACCTTCGTCGACGTCGCGGGCGACAAGGACACGATGACCTCGCCGGGCACCGCGGACGGCGCCGCCTACATCGGCACCTTCACGAAGTTCTGGCAGGCGTACCAGCAGAACGGCGGCGACCTCGACGCGAAGCTCAAGAAGCTCGACTCGGACATCGACAACGCCAACCAGCTGGCTGGTCCGTGACCATGACCGACGTCACCACCCCTGAGACCGGCAGCCTGGAGGCGCGGCCCACCCGCGCCTCCCGGCCGCCGGCCAGCGCCGGGTCGCGTTCGACGGCCCCCGGGAGCCGGCCACGTCGGCGCCACTCCGCCGAGTCCCGCCGTCGCCTGGTCGCGCTGACGATGCTCGCCCCGGCCCTGGCGGGCCTCGTGATCTTCTTCGCGTACCCGCTCGTCGCGTCGATCTTCTACTCGTTCACGCGCTACAACCAGCTGCAGGAACCCGAGTTCGTCGGGCTGCTGAACTACCGGTTCCTCTTCACCCAGGACCCGCAGATCGGCCCCGCGGTCGTGAACACGCTGTGGTTCGTGGTCATCCTCGTGCCGGTCCGGATCGTCTGCGGGCTGCTCGTGGCGGGACTGCTCAGCCGCGCGAAGACGGCGACCGGGTTCTGGCGGACGCTGTTCTACCTGCCCGCCCTGGTGCCGCCCGTCGCCAGCGTCGTCGCGTTCGTCTTCCTGTTCAACCCCGGCACCGGCCCCGTGAACCAGATCCTGCGGGTGTTCGGCATCGACGGCCCGCTGTGGTTCAACGACCCCGCGTGGTCGAAGCCCTCGCTCGTGATCATGGGCGTCTGGGTGATGGGCGACATCATGATCATCTTCCTGGCGTCGCTCCTCGACGTGCCGCGCGACCTGTACGAGGCCGCGTCGCTCGACGGGGCGAACGGCGTCCAGCAGGTACGGCACATCACGCTGCCGACGATCGCGCCGGTCATCGGGTTCGCCGCCGTCACGGGGGTGATCGCGGCCCTGCAGTACTTCACCGAGGCCGCCGTCGCGTCGGGCGTCGCCAGCGGCAAGGCCACGATCGGCGGAGGCACCGCCGCGCAGCTCGGCTACCCGGGCACCTCGCTGCTCACCTACACCGAGCTGCTCTACCAGCA
Organism: Curtobacterium sp. NPDC087082; assembly: GCF_044745045.1. Lineage (NCBI taxonomy): Bacteria > Bacillati > Actinomycetota > Actinomycetes > Micrococcales > Microbacteriaceae > Curtobacterium > Curtobacterium sp. NPDC087082. The sequence continues at coordinate 28,865 of NZ_JBIUZN010000003.1, forward strand.
CGGGTTCGCCAACTTCCAGTTCGGCTACGCGTCCGCGATGGCCGTGGTGCTGTTCGTGGTCACCGCCGTGGTGCTCGTCCTGACGATGCGCCGCATCTCCGTCTTCCGACCCGAGGAGTCCTGATGACCGCCGTGTCCCAGTCCCCGCTCGCCCGGGCTCCCCGCGGTGCGGCGTCCGGCTCCGCCCGCGGTCCGCGCCGCAGCCTGCTGGTCTGGATCGCCGAGCACGCCGCACTCGTCGCGCTCGGCGTCCTGACCATCGCGCCGATCGTGTTCGTCATCCTGACGTCGCTGATGTCGAGCAACCAGGCACTCACCGCGTCGATCGTGCCGCGCCCGTTCGACTTCTCGAACTACGGCCGGGTGTTCACCGAACTGCCGCTCGTGCAGTGGTTCGGGAACTCGTCGATGTACGCCGTGCTCGCCACCGCGTTCATGCTCGTCAGCTCGGTCCCGGCGGCGTACGCGCTCGCCCAGATCAAGTTCCGTGGCGCGAACCTGGTCTTCACCGTGATCATCGTCGCGATGCTCCTGCCCCCGCAGGTCACCGCGGTGCCGGTCTACGTGATGTGGTCCGAGCTGCACCTCACCGGCACGCTCTGGCCGCTCATCCTGCCGAACCTGCTCGGCGACGCGTTCAGCATCTTCCTGCTCCGTCAGTTCTTCATGACGATCCCGAAGGAGTACGGGGACGCCGCTCGCATGGACGGATGCAGCGAGTGGGGCGTGCTCTGGCGCGTCGTCGTCCCCATGGCCCGCCCGGGCATCGCGTCGGCGGCGATCTTCATGTTCTTCCACTCGTGGAACGACTACTACGGCCCGCTCCTGTACGCCTCCGAGAACCAGGCCGCCTGGCCGGTGGCGTACGGGTTGGCAACGTTCCGCGGCCAACACGGCACCGACTGGTCGATGACGATGGCGATGACCGTCGTCGTCATGGTGCCCGTCGTCATCATCTTCTTCTTCGCACAGAAGGCATTCGTCGAGGGCATCGCGCTCACCGGCGTGAAGGGATAGCACCACAGTGAAACTCGCAGTCATCGGTGGCGGATCCACCTACACCCCCGAACTCGTGGACGGCTTCGCCCGGCTCCGCGACCAGCTGCCCATCGACGAGCTGTGGCTCGTCGACCCCGACCCCGTCCGGCGCGAACTCGTCGGCGGTGTCGCGAAGCGGATGTTCGCCCACGCCGGCCACCCGGGCACGATCCACGTCACGGACGACGTCGTCGCCGGGGTCTCGGACGCCGACGCCGTCATGTTCCAGCTCCGGATCGGCGGGCAGGCCGCCCGGCACCAGGACGAGACCTGGCCGCACGAGGCCTGCTGCATCGGGCAGGAGACCACCGGGCCCGGCGGGTTCGCGAAGGCGCTCCGCACCGTGCCGGTCGTGCTCGAGTACGCGTCGCTCGTCAAGCGGTACGCCAAGCCGGACGCGTGGATCGTCGACTTCACGAACCCGGTGGGCATCGTCACCCGTGCACTGCTCGAAGCGGGGCACCGGGCCGTCGGGCTCTGCAACGTGGCGATCGGGTTCCAGCGGCGCTTCGCGAAGGAGTTCGACGTCGCCCCGTCGGCCGTCCGGCTCGACCACGTCGGTCTGAACCACCTGACGTGGGAGCGCGGCGTCCACGTGACGGACGGCTCCGGTGAGCGCGACGTCCTGTCCGACCTGCTCCGTGCCGACACCGGTGCCCTCGACCGGATGGCGGAGAGCGTGCACATGCCGGCCGACCTCATCCGGCTGCAGCACGCCGTGCCCTCGTACTACCTGCGCTACTTCTACAGCCACGACGTCGTGCTCGAGGAACAGCTGCACGCACCCACCCGTGCCGAGGCCGTCATGGAGACCGAGCGGGCCCTGCTCGCGAAGTACGCGGACGAGTCCGTCGTGACGAAGCCCGCCGAGCTCGAGCAACGGGGCGGCGCCTACTACTCCGAGGCGGCGATCGACGTGCTGTCCTCGATCCTCGGCGACCGCGGTGACGTGCAGGTCCTCAACGTGCGCAACGACGGCACGTTCCCGTTCCTCCCCGACGACCACGTGATCGAGGTCCCGGCCCGGGTCACCCGCGCGGCGATCACACCGTTGCCCGTCGCGCCGCTCGATGCCGACATGGTCGGACTCGTGTCGCACGTCGCCGGGTACGAACGCCTCGCCCTCGACGCCGCCGTGCACGGAGGCCGCGACCGCGTGCTCCGCGCGATGTGGGCGCACCCGCTCGTCGGGCAGGTCGACAAGGCCGAACGGCTCACCGACCTGCTCCTGGCCGCGAACGCGGAGCACCTGCCGTGGACGCGATCGGAGCAGCTGACGTGGGCGGGCTGAACGGAGCCGGAGCGTCCGGGGGCGGCGTCGGCACCGCCCGAGCGACCCGTCCGCCCGCACCCGTCCCGCCGGCGCCGAGCGACGTCGTCCTGGCCGTCGACGGTGGCGGCAGCAAGACGGACGTCGTCGCGATCGCACTCGACGGTTCGATCGTCGGGCACGCACGGGGCCCCGGCTCGAACCCGCAGACCCGCGGGTGGGACGTCGCCGGGCCGATCCTCGACGACGTCCGGGCGCGGGTCGTCGGCGACCTCGGCGATCGTCGGATCCGGACGACGCACGTGTACCTGGCCGGTCTCGACCTGCACGACGAACTCGTCGCGGCGACCGAGGCGCTCGCGCACTGGGAGGCCGACGGCGGCGCGCCGCACGTCCTCGACAACGACCTGTTCGCACTGCTGCGGGCGGGTACGCTGTCGCCGGACGCCGCCGCGGTCGTCTGCGGCACGGGCATCAACGCGCTCGCGGTCCGGGCCGACGGAACCACCGCCCGGTTCCCTGCCATCGGTGACGTCTCCGGCGACTGGGGCGGCGGCGCGTACCTCGGCAACCGTGCACTGTGGCACGCAGCCCGCGCCGACGACGGTCGCGGACCGGCGACGGCCCTGGTCACGGCCGTCCCGGCGGCACTGGGCCTCCGCAGCGTCCGCGAGGTGACCGAGGCCATCCACTTCGGCCGCCTCGACCAGCGGGTGTTCAACCGGCTGTGCCCGGTGCTGTTCGAGGTCGCCGGCGCGGGTGACGCCGTGGCCGCCGGCGTCGTCGCGCGGCAGGCCGAGGAGATCGTCCTGCTCGCCGCGGTCGCGCTCGAGCGTCTCGGTCTCGGTGGTTCGGCGGCGAGCCCAGTGCCCGTGGTCCTCGGCGGCGGGGTGCTCGCGGCACGGGATCCCCTGCTCGTCGAGGGCGTCGTCGACGGCCTCGCTGCCCGGGTGCCCGGAGCGGTGCCGACCTGGGTGACCGATCCTCCCGTGCTCGGGGCGGGGTTGGCGGCGCTGGAGTCCGTCGGGGCCGACGACGCCGCGCTCGGCCGCTACCGGCAGGCCGTGCGCTCCCGCGCCTTCGCGAGCACCACGGCGCTGATCCGCTGACGCGGCGCGCGCGCCGCGCCGCGCGCGCCGCGCGCGGGCGCCCGCGCGCCCGCGCCCCGCGCGCCGCGCCGCGCGCCTGCGCGGCCGCCGCGCCCGCGCCCGCGAAAGCGACAGTGTGCCGCACGACGATCGCAGCACACTGTCGCTCCAGCGGCAGCATCATCGCGCGCACCCTGTGCGCTGTCGCTTCCGCGGCACGACCCACACCGCGCCCGGAACGCACCCACGACCGGACGGGAGGCGCGGTGCCAGCCCGCACCGCGCCTCCCGTCCGACCGTGCTCGCGCCCATCCCGTGGTCGCGCGTCCCGAGACTCGGCCGGGCGGACGAGATGCGGGCCGCTGGGCCGCGAAACTGTCCGCCGAGCCGAGACTCGGCGAGACCGCCGCCGCGCCGCGCGCGCCGCGCTACGCGCGCGCCAGCAACCCCAGCATGTCGACCACCCGGTTCGAGAACCCCCACTCGTTGTCGTACCAGGCGACCGCCTTCACGTGCCGCCCATCGTCGACACGGGTGAGCAGCGAGTCGAACACGCTCGACTCCGGCCGCCCCGTGATGTCCGTCGACACGAGCGGGTCCGCCGTGAACGCCAGCACCCCCGCGAGCGACCCCGCGGCGGCAGCACGGTAGGCCTCGTTGACCTCCTCGACGGTGACGTCCCGCGACACCACGGTGTTCAGCTCGACGATCGACCCCACCGGCACCGGCACCCGGATCGCGTCACCCGACAGCTTGCCGTCGAGCCGCGGCAGCACGAGCCCGATGGCCTTGGCAGCCCCGGTCGACGTCGGCACGATGTTCACCCCGGCGGCACGCGCCCGACGCAGGTCGCGGTGCGGACCGTCCTGCAGGTTCTGCTCCTGCGTGTAGGCGTGCACGGTCGTCATGAACCCGTGCTCGATGCCCGCGAGGTCGTCGAGCACCGACGCCAGCGGCGCGAGCGCGTTCGTCGTGCACGAGGCGTTCGAGACGACGGTGTGCACCGCCGGGTCGTACACGTCGGAGTTCACGCCGTACGCGATGGTGGCGTCCGCGCCGGTGGCGGGCGCGCTGATGAGGACGCGGCGGGCTCCCGCGGTCAGGTGTCCCGCCGCTGCGTCGCGCCCGGTGAACCGGCCGGTCGACTCGAGCACGACCTCGACGCCGAGGTCGCCCCACGGGAGCTCCGCCGGCTCGCGCGACGCGAGGACGCGGATGCGCCGTCCGTCGATGACGAGGGTGTCCCCGTCGACCTCGACGGTCCCGGCGAACGGGCCGAGCGCGGAGTCGTACCGGAACAGGTGGGCGAGCGTCTCGGGTGCGGTGAGGTCGTTGACGGCGACGACCTCGAGGTCGTCGCCTCCCCGGGCGAGGAGCGCGCGGAGGGTGTTGCGGCCGATGCGGCCGAAGCCGTTGATCGCGATGCGGGTCATGTGGACTTCCTTTCGTTCCGCGGTCCATGCTCACGGCCCGGGAGGCGCGGCTCCAGTGGCTGGGGAGCCAGCGTTCGAAAGGATGTCGCCACCACTGCGGCGATGCGGTCAGTCCTGGAAGGTCCGCCGGTACTCGGTCGGCGAGGTCCCGAGGATCCGACGGAAGTGCGTCCGCAGGTTGGCGTCCGACCCGAGCCCCGCCCGCTCGGCGACCTGGTCGACGGCGAGGTCCGAGCGCTCGAGCAGCTCCCGTGCGAGGTCGACCCGAGCCCGGAGCACCCACTGCATCGGCGTGTACCCGGTGTCCTCGACGAAGCGCCGCGAGAACGTCCGAGGCGAGACCGTCGCGTTCCGGGCGAGGACCTCGAGCGTCAGCGGGTCGGCGAGGTGCCGGAGCGCCCACTCCCGCGTCTCGGCGAAGACGTCTCCGAGTGGCTCGGGCATGCTCCGCGGGACGTACTGCGCCTGCCCGCCGCTCCGGTACGGGGCACTCACGAGCCGCCGTGCGACGTGGTTCGACAGCGCGACCCCGTGGTCCTGCCGGACGATGTGCAGGCACAGGTCGATCCCGCTCGCCGCTCCCGCACTCGTCAGGACCGACCCGGCGTCGACGAACAGCACGTCCTCGTCCACGTCGACCTCGGGGTACCGGTCGCGGAGCACCCGCGTGTAGTGCCAGTGTGTAGTCGCACGGCGGCCGTCGAGCAGTCCGGCGGCGGCCAGGGCGAACGCCCCGGTGGAGATCGCCGCGATCCGGACGCCCCGCTCGTGCGCCCGCCCGAGCGCCGCCACCACGTCGGCGGGCGGTGGCGTGTCCGCGGGGAACCGGTACCCGGGCACGAAGACCGTCTCGGCCCACTCGAGGGCGTCCAGCCCGTGGTCGACCGCGTACGCGAGGCCGTCTCCCCCGGCGATGCGTGCCACGCGGGGGCCGCACACCCGGACCTCGTACGGCATGCTCGGGCGGTTCGAGAACACCTGCGCCGGGATCCCGACGTCGAGCGGCTTCGCCCCGTCGAGCACGAGGACCGCGACGCGGTGCAGGTGGGGCGTGGCCATGCAGCGACGCTAGCGCCCTCCGGGGACGTCAGGCGTCGCGGATCGCGAGGACCCGGTGCGGTGCCGCCCGCTCCGCCCGCCACCCGGTGGGCAGGACGTCCTGGAGTTCCGGCAACGTGAAGCTCCGCCGGATCGAGCGCAACCCGTCGACCCGCACGAAGGTGCCGGCCGCGACCAGCGTCGAACCGACCGCGTACGCCCGGTAGGCCGAGCGCGACCGCCGGATGTCCGAGTGCAGGCTGCGGCTCGTCGCCAGCTGTTCGGAGTCCGCGAGGAACCCGCGCCGCTCCTCGTCGCCGAGGTGGTGCAGCACGTGGTTCGACACGACGACGTCGAACCGCTCCCCCGCGGCGATGAGCTCGGCGCTCGACTGCTGCCGGAAAGTGACGCCCCGCGGGGTGGACCGGGTCGCCGCGTCGATCGCCCGCGCGTCCGGGTCGGCCCCGACGACCTCGACGTCGAACCCGTCGGCGGCAGCCCACCGGACGAGCGCCCGCGCGAGGTCGCCGCCACCGCACCCGAGGTCGAGCACGCGTCCCCGCCCGTTCGCGGGGAGCGCCGGCGCGACGTGCGTCCGCCACGCCGAGCGCCAGCCGCTCACGAGTGCGTTCACCACGGCGAAGCGCCGGAACGTCCGCGCGAGCGCGCGCGGGTCGCAGTCCGGGTCGTCCATGAGTTCGTGGAGGTCCAGTGCGCGCGTGGTCAGGTCGACGGCCGGGAGGCGCGGGTCGATCCCCTCGGTGCGGCTCACGAGACGCCCGTGGTCGCCGTCTCGCCCGCGTGGTCGCGGGCTGCTGCCGTCGCGTCCTCGACCGGTTCGCCCTGCTCGCGGGCCGGGATCGACGTTCGCGTGCTGCCGACGGCGGTGAGTCGGGCGGCCTCGACCGTCAGGCCCGGTCCGAACGCGAGCGCGATGACGGGGGCACCGTCGTCGATGCCGTCGTCGAGCACCTGGCGGAGCACGAAGAGCACGGTGGCACTCGAGACGTTCCCGTGGTCGCGCAGGACGGCACGGCTCGCCGAGAGGGCGGCGTCCGGCAGCCCGAGGGCGACCTGCGTCCGGTCGAGGATCGCGCGGCCTCCGGGGTGCACGGCCCAGGTCGGGACGTCGACGGCGGCGGAGCCCACGGCGGACAGCAGCGGTGCGACGGCCTCGGCGACCGTGGCACCGACGAGCTTCGGGACGGCCGTGCTGAGCACCATCTCGAAGCCCTCGTCGCCGATGTTCCACGCCATCTCGGACGCACCCTCGGGCACGACCGTCGTCGCGAAGTCGTCCAGGCGGAGGCCAGGGCCGTCGGCGGTGACCACGGCGGCCGCCGCACCGTCCCCGAAGACGCTGTTGGCGACGATCTGGTCCGGGTCGTCGCTCGCCCGGACGTGCAGCGTGCAGAGCTCGGCGCAGACGACGAGCACCACGGCGGACGGCACGGACTCGGCGAACGCCGCAGCGATGCGGAGCGCCGGGAACGCCGCGCAGCACCCCATGAACCCGATGTGCTGGCGGAAGACCGTGCGGGGGATGCCGAGTTCGGTGACGACGTCGAGGTCGGGGCCGGGCTGGGTGAACCCGGTGCACGAGACGGTCACCACGTGGGTGATCGACTCGGGTGTCACACCCGCGCGGTCCACGGCGTCGCGGGCGGCCGCCACGAACAGGGCGGGGGCGAGCTCGCGGTACCGGTCGTTCCGGGTGCCGGTCGACGGGGACCGCAGCACGCCGTGGTCGTCGCGGAAGGCGCCGGACGGCCGCGTGCTGTCGAGTTCCTCGAGCACCGTGTGCCGGTGCTCCACGGCGGAGGCGTCGAACGCGGCGGGGACGAGCCGCCTGCCGAGCCGGCCCAGGTCGGGCTGCGACGCGAAGAGGTCGCGCACCGCAGCCTGCTCGAGTGTCGTCTCGGGGACGGCGGTACCGATGGCGCGGATCGTTGCGGACACGACTCATCCTTTCACCGGGTCGCTGACGCGTCCCCAGGATCGACGAGAGGCCCGGTGCCAGCTGGCACCGCGCCTCCCGTCGATCGTTCGGTCCGGACTACGACTGCTGCGCGCGCTCCAGCACCAGCTCGCGGACGCGCGCGGCGTCCGCCTGGCCCTGCATGGCCTTCATGACGGCGCCGATGATGGCGCCGGCGGCCTGGACCTTGCCGTCCTTGATCTTGGCGAGGACGTCGGGCTGCGCGGCGAGCGCCTGGTCGACCGCGGCGGTGAGCGCCGAGTCGTCCGACACGACCTTCAGCCCACGCGACTCGACGACCTGCGACGGCGACCCTTCGCCGGCGATGACGCCTTCGAGGACCTGGCGCGCCAGGCGGTCGGTCAGGTCACCGGACTCGACGAGGGCGATGAGCTCGGCGACGTGCTGCGGCGAGACGAGGTCACCGGGGGCGGCGTCCCGCGTGTTCGCGACACGGCTGATCTCACCCGTCCACCACTTGCGGGCGGCCTGCGGTGCGGCACCGGCGGCGACGGTCCCCTCGAGCTCGTCGAGCAGCCCGCCGTTCACGACGTCCTGGAACTCGAGGTCGGTGAAGCCCCAGTCGCCCTTGAGCCGACGGCGACGTGCCACCGGGGCCTCGGGCAGGGAAGCGCGGAGCTCCTCGATCACGGCCGGGTCCGGCACGACCGGGAGCAGGTCGGGCTCCGGGAAGTAGCGGTAGTCGTCGGCGTCGGACTTCGGACGGCCGGCCGAGGTGCGACCGGTGTCCTCGTGCCAGTGCCGGGTCTCCTGCGTGATCGAGCCACCGGCGGCGAGGATCGCGGCCTGGCGCTGGATCTCGTAGCGGATGGCCCGCTCGACGGCCCGGAACGAGTTGACGTTCTTCGTCTCCGTGCGCGTGCCGAGCTTCTCCTGCCCGCGGGGACGCAGCGAGATGTTCGCGTCGCAGCGGAGGTTGCCGCGTTCCATGCGGGCCTCGGAGACGCCGAGCGCTCGGACGAGGTCACGGATGACCTGCACGTACGCCGCGCCGAGCTCGGGTGCGCGCTCCTCGGCGCCGAAGATCGGCTTCGTGACGATCTCGACGAGCGGGACCCCGGCACGGTTGTAGTCGACGAGCGAGTACTCGGCACCCTGGATGCGGCCCGTGGCACCGCCGACGTGCGTCAGCTTGCCGGCGTCCTCTTCCATGTGGGCGCGCTCGATCGGCACGGTGAAGATGGTGCCGTCGGCGAGCTCGACCTCGACCTCGCCCTCGTACGCGATCGGCTCGTCGTACTGCGAGATCTGGTAGTTCTTCGGGTTGTCCGGGTAGTAGTAGTTCTTCCGGGCGAACCGCGAGGACTCGGCGATCGAGCAGCCGAGCGCGAGCCCGAGCTGGATCGAGTACCGCACGGCCTGCGCGTTGACGACCGGCAGCGACCCGGGGAGCCCGAGGTCGACCGGCGTCACGTTCGTGTTCGGCTCGCCGCCGAAGAAGTTCGGCGCGTCCGAGAACATCTTGGTCTTCGTCGCGAGCTCGACGTGGACCTCGAAGCCGAGGACCGGCTCGTACAGCCGGAGTGCCTCGTCGAAGTCCATCAGCGCGTCCTTCTGCGCCATCAGATCACACCTTCCTGCGCAGCGGACTGCTGACTCTGGTCGAGGTCCGGGATGCTGTCGATGAGCGGGCGGCCCCACTGCTGCTCGAGCAGGCGTTCGAGGGCGGCGCCGTACCGGTAGAGCCGGGCGTCCTCGCGCTGCGGTGCCATGAGCTGCACGCCCGTGGGGAGCGAGTCCTCGGGAGCGAGGCCGTTCGGGATACTCATGCCCGGGACGCCGGCGAGGTTCGCCGGGATCGTCGTCAGGTCGTTGAGGTACATCGCCAGCGGGTCGTCGATGCGCTCACCGATCGGGAACGCGGTCGTCGGGGCCGACGGGCTGACCAGCAGGTCGACCTGCTCGAACGCGGCCTGGAAGTCGCGCTGCACGAGGGTGCGGACCTTCTGCGCCGACCCGTAGTAGGCGTCGTAGTAGCCGGCGCTCAGCGCGTACGTGCCGAGGATGATGCGGCGCTTCACCTCGGGACCGAAACCGGCCTCGCGCGTGGCGGCCATGACGTCCTCGACGGTGGCACCGTTCTCGGGCGTCACGCGGAGCCCGAAGCGCACGGAGTCGAACTTCGCGAGGTTCGACGACGCCTCGGCCGGGAGGATCAGGTAGTACGCGCTGATCGCGTAGGCGAACGACGGGGCGTCGATCTCGACGACGACGGCACCGGCCGACTCGAGCAGGGCGACCGTCTCGTGGAAGCGCTGGGTGACGCCCGCCTGGAAGCCCTCGCCACCGGCGAGCTCCTTCACCACGCCGACGCGCAGGCCGCGCAGCGTGTCCGCCTGCAGGCCCTCGCGCGCAGCGGCCGCCATCGACGGCCAGGCGTCGGGGATGCTCGTGGAGTCACGCGGGTCGTGCCCGCCGATGACGTCGTGCAGCAGCGCGGCGTCGAGGACGGTGCGCGACACCGGGCCGACCTGGTCGAGGCTGGAGGCCAGGGCGATCGCGCCGTAGCGGCTCACCCCGCCGTAGGTCGGCTTCACGCCGACGGTTCCGGTGACGGCGCCCGGCTGGCGGATCGAGCCACCGGTGTCCGAGCCGAGGGCGAGCGGTGCCTCGTGCGCGGCGACCGCGGCCGCCGAACCACCACCGGAGCCACCGGGGATGCGGTCGAGGTCCCACGGGTTGTGCGTCGGGCCGTACGCCGAGAACTCGGTCGTCGAGCCCATGGCGAACTCGTCCATGTTCGTCTTGCCGAGCGGCACGAGGCCGGCGGCACGGAGCTTCGCGACCGGGGTGGCGTCGTACGGCGGCACCCAGCCTTCGAGGATCTTCGAGCCCGACGTCGTGGGCATGTCCTGCGTGCACAGGACGTCCTTGATCGCGATCGGCACGCCGGCGAGCGGACCGAGGTCGTCACCGGCGGCACGGCGGGAGTCGATCGACTTCGCCGCGGCGATCGCGTTCTGGTTGACGTGCAGGAAGGCGTGGACGTCGCCGTCCACCGCCTGGATGCGGTCGAGGTGCGCCTGGGTGGCCTCGACGCTCGAGACGTCGCGCGCCACGAGGGCGTCGGCGAGCGCCGCGGCGCTCAGCTTCGTGATGTCGGTCACTGCTCTTCTCCCAGGATGGCCGTCACGCGGAACCGTTCGCCGTCGGAGTCGGGTGCGCCCGAGAGCGCCTGCTCCTGCGTGAGGGTCGGACCGACCACGTCGGGTCGGGTGACGTTGCCGAGCGGCACGGGGTGGCTGGTCGCCGGGACGTCCGGGGTGGCGACCTCGGTGACCTTGGCGACGCTGTCGACGATGTGCGACAGCTCCCCCGTGAGCTTCTCGATCTCTTCGGGCGTGAGTGCGATACGTGCGAGGTTCGCCAGGTGGGCGACCTGCTCGCTCGTGATGTCAGGCATGGTGCTCCGTCGATCGGTTCGTGGATTGCGCACCAGTCTATTGGTGCCTCAGTGGCCCTTCTGCTTCCCCTGCGGGTCCTGTGGAGACTGCTGCGCGGGCTGGTCCCCCTGTGGAGACTGCTGTGCCGGCTGCTGCTGGCCCGGCTGCTGCGTCGCCGCCGCGTCGCCCTGGGAACCGCCCGACGATCCGCTCGACGACGTGTGGCTGGCCTGACCGATCATCGCCGGGTCCGCAGCCGGCAGCGTGCCACCGCCCACGGTCTGGTCGAGGTACGACATCATCGACTTGCCGACGCCGAACTTCGCGCTGTACCCGGTGGTCCCCTGCAGGAACGGCCAGTTCGCCAGGCTCACGTTGCCCTGGACGTTGCCGATCCAGGTCGCGTTCGTGTACTTCGTGCTCGACGCGACGAGCCAGTTCTGCACGTCGCCGTCGGTGGTGCCGGTCTTCGCGAACTTCGGGGTGCTGTCTCCGGGGTTGGCGCTCGCGGCGGTGCCGGACCCGGTGAGGACGCCCTGCAACGCGTAGTCGACCGTCCCGGCCACGTCGGCAGCGACACCCTGCGTGCAGGACGACGGCGTCGGGGTGATCTTCGTGCCGTCCGACTCGGTGACGGAGTCGATGGCGGTCGGCGTGCAGACGACGCCGCCGTTCGCGAAGCCCGCGTAGGCCTCGGCGAGGTCGATCGGGGACAGGTTGTTCACGCCGAGGATCGACGACGGGGTCTGTCCGAGCGCGCCGCCGGCCGCCGGGTGGATGCCCATCGACTGGGCGAGCTGCGCGATCTTGCACAGGTCGAGCTGCTTGCCCATCGCGGCGTAGGCGGTGTTGATCGACTCCGACGTCGCGGCCTGCACGGTCATCGACGACGGCACGTTCTCGGCGTTCGACACCGGCCAGGTCCCGCCGCTGACGTTCTGGCAGGTGTTCGTGAACTCCGAGTTCTGGAACGTGTGCTCGGTCGTCGACACGGACTGCGAGAGCGTGTGCCCGGTGGCGAGCCACTCGGCGAGCGTGAACACCTTGTACGTCGAGCCGGTCTGGAACCCGCCCGAGTTGCCGTACCCGCTGTCGGCGCTGTAGTTCACCGCGGTCGATCCGGCGGTCGAGGTGTCGCCCTGCGTGTACTGCGTGTTCTGCACCATCGAGAGGATCCGGCCGGTTCCCGGCTCCACGGTGACGTTCGATCCGCCGACGTCGACGCCGGCCATCGTCGACGGGACGTAGGTCGACAGCGCGGTCTGCGCCTGGGACTGCAGGTCGAGGTCGAGCGAGGTGTGGATCTCGAGGCCCTTGGTGTCGAGCGTCGCGATGCGCTCGGCGGCCGTCTTGCCGAACGCCGGGTCCTGCAGCACCTGGTCGCGCACGTAGTCGCAGAAGTAGCCGGCGTCGTACCCGGTCGCGGCCGAGGAGCAGCCGTTCGCCGTGGCGGTGATCTTCGGCGTGACCGGTGTCGCCTTCGCCTGCTCGAGCTGCGCCTTCGTGATGTCGTGGTGGACGTACATGCGCTGCAGCACGTAGTCGCGGCGTTCCTTGGTGGCCGCGTAACCGTTCTTCGCACCGTTGTCGGCGTTCGACGGCTGGTCGATCCGCAGGTTCGACGGGTTGTTGAGGATCGCGACGAGGGTGGCCGACTGGACGAGCGAGAGGTCCTTCGCGTGCACGCCGAAGTAGTACTCGGCACCGGCCTCGGCGCCGTACACGCGGCCGCCGAGCCCGACGAGGTTCAGGTACCCGGTGAGGATCTGGTCCTTCGAGTACTTCTTGTTCACGGCGATCGCGTACCGCATCTCCTGGAGCTTGCGCTGCGGGGTCACCCCGGCGGCGTCCTCGTAGCACGCGGCGACCTTCTTCTCGGTGTCCGCGGCGTCCTTGCCCGTGAGCTCCTCGCACTGCTGCACGAGGACGTTCTTCACGTACTGCTGGGTGATGCTCGACCCGCCCTGCACGTCACCGCCGACGACCGTCGCCGCCGCACCGCGGAGCGTGCCGACGACGTCGATGCCGCCCTCGTCGTAGAAGCGGGGGTCCTCGGTGTCGATCGCCGCCTGCTTGAGCGTCTTCGCCATCGCCCCGGACGCCACGGTCGTGCGGTTCTCGGCGTAGAACGAGGCGATCTTGACCTGCTGTCCGCCCTTCTCCGCGTAGACGGAGGAGACCTGCTGCGGCGTCTGGATGTCGAGGTAGCTCGGCAGGTCCTCGAAGAAGGACACCGCCCCGGACGTGCTCTCGCCCGCGACGGCGACCCCCGGCGTGACCGCCACGGCGACGAGCATGCCGGCCAGCGCCGACATCGCGACGAACGTCAGGAGAGCACCAGGCCATCGCACCACACGCATGCACGGCACCGTACGGTCACGATCTGGACTGGTTCTGCCGTGGAACGAGTCCAGGCTGCACCGCCCCTCAGGTTGCCACCCAGGATCAGTCGCGGGGCTGGAGGTCCTGCGGTCGGACGAGGTACATGTCCGGCGACGCCTGCGGCAGCCCGTCGCCGCCGCGCTCACCGCGCCGGACCTGCTCGCGCACGAGGTCCCCGCGGCCGACGGCGATGAGCGCCACGTCGTGCAGCGACGCCGTCCCCGGCTTGAGGTAGTCGTTGTGCCCGACCGGTCGGCGGAACACCTCGCCGGCCTCCTGCACGTCGACGCCGCCGGTCAGGTCGAGCACGGTCGAGCCGAACCCCGCGGAGCCGGGATCGGTGCCGAAGTACCCGGAGCCGGCGATCGGGTCGCTGTGCGCGTCCCCGACGAACACCTGCCCGGCGCTGACGGCCAGGTCGGCCGAGGTGCGCACGTCGCTCCCCGGCGAGCCCAGGACCGTCAGGGTGTCCGCGCTCATCTCCCCCGAGGCCAGCGCCATGAGCGCCGCGGTCGACCCGTACGAGTGCGCGACGATGTTCACCCGCGGTTCGTCGCCGTCGCGGATCTCCCGGAGCCCGCCGACCGTCCGGGCGAGGCGCTCCCCGCCCGTCTTGGCCATGCCGAGCGACATGATGTTCGACAGGTCCGGCGTGCGGTAGCCCATCCACGCCACGACGGCGACGCCGTTGCCCGAGCCGGGCGCCGCCAGACCGGCCACGGTCGCCTGCTCGGTGTAGAGGTCGTTCGCGGTGTTCGTGAAGTCCGCCATCTGGCCGGTCACGGTGAAGAACATGCCGGGGACGACGACCGTGACGTCGGCGGCGGTGTCCAGGTCCCCGACGGCGATGGCCGCGCGCCCGGCACCCCGCGTGTCGAGCGTGATGAGGTACCGGTCCGGTGCACCGACCTCGTGCACGAGTGCGTCGCGGACCTGGCCGAGCATCGCGGTCACGGCGGCAGCGGCCGAGTGGTCGGCGAGACCCGTGGCGAGGACCGCTCGGTTCGCACGGTCGCGGACCGCGTAGGGCACGCCCTCGAGGTTCCCGACGACGGACGGCGCGAGGGTCGTCAGCGTGTCGCGCTCGTCGTCCGTGAGTCCGGACCACCAGGCGGTGACCTCGGCGGCGGTCGGCGGGTCGTCCTCGGCGGTCGCGAGCACGTGACGGTCCTGCCCAGCACGGAGGAGGTCCGCGCCGCTGAGCGACGACAGGTCGGTGAGGAACGCCCGCCCGTGCTGGACGGTGACCCCACCCGACGCGGACGACGGCCCGGACACGGACACCGACGCGGTCAGGTGTACCCCGGTCATGACCGGTCGGGGTACTGAGGCACCCTCAGGGACCCGCGCGATCGCGTGCACGACGGCCACGGAGTGGGTGGCGGGCGCGACTGGGACCTCGACCACTCCGAGCGAGTGCATCGAGGCGGTGAGCAGAGCCGCGGCGATGAGCAGCAATCGGGTCTCCCCCGGGAAGGCCGTCCCGTCGACTCCCTGCAGACGACGGGTGATGCTCTATCGAGTGTAAGGAGAATAGCCTTCCCGAGGACGTGCGCGTTGCAACTTGTCCCCCGAACTGGGTGGACACACAGGCGCGCCGTACCGCACCGACCGACGCCGGACGTGCTCCTGAGTCGGACTCAGTCCTCGGGTTCGTCCCCGGCTGCGTCGCCGAGCGCCGCCGGCCCCTCGGTCACGAGCAGCCGGAACTGCTCGGCGTCGATGATCCGGACCCCGAGCTGTTCGGCCTTCGTGAGCTTCGAACCGGCACCGGGACCGGCCGCGACGAAGTCCGTCTTCTTGCTCACGCTCGAGGCCGCCTTGCCGCCCGCGGCGATGATCGCCTCCTGCGCGCCCTCGCGGCTGTACCCCTCGAGGGAGCCGGTCGCCACGACGGTCAGCCCGCTGAGCACGCCGCCTTCTGCGTCCGCGGCGCCCGGTCCGGGGTGCCCGGGCGTGGTGAACTGCACGCCCGCCGCCGTCCAGCGGTCGATGATGTCGCGGTGCCAGTCGACCTCGAACCAGTCGAGCAGGGCGTCGGCGATGATCCCGCCGACACCGTCCACCGCGGCGAGTTCCTCGCGCGAGGCGGCCCGGATGGCGTCGAGGGACCCGAAGTGGTTCGCGAGCGCGCGGGCTGCCACCGGCCCGACGTGCCGGATGCTCAGGCCGACCATGATCCGCCAGAGCGGCTTCGTCTTCGCGGCGTCGATGTTCGCGAGCATCTCGAACGCGTTCTTCGACGGGTACCGGCTCGGTTCTCCCGTGTAGTCCGCTCCCCGTGCGTCGGGGTCGAACGGCGGGTCGGTCTTCTTGCGCGCCCGGCTGAACGGCGTCACGCGCTTCGGCGCACCGTCGTCGGTGGTCTTCTCCATGCCGGTCTCGGCGTCACGGACGATGACCTCGATGGGGACGATGTCCTCCATCGTCAGGTCGAACAGGCCGGCCTCGGTCTCGAGCGGGGGCTGCTCGGGGTGGAGCGGCTGCGTCAGGGCCGCCGCAGCGACCTCGCCCAGCCCCTCGATGTCGAGCGAGCCACGGGAGGCGATGTGCTCGACCCGGCCGCGCACCTGCGCCGGGCAGCTCTTCGCGTTCGGGCAGCGGAGGTCGATGTCGCCTTCCTTCGCGGGGGCGAGGGGCGTGCCGCACTCGGGGCAGTTCGTCGGCATGACGAACTCGCGCTCGGTACCGTCGCGGAGTTCGACGACCGGACCGAGCACCTCGGGGATGACGTCGCCGGCCTTCCGGAGCACCACGGTGTCCCCGATGAGGACGCCCTTCGCCTTGACGACCTGCTGGTTGTGCAGGGTCGCCTGCCGCACGACCGACCCGGCGACCTCGGCCGGGGCCATCACCGCGAAGGGCGTGGCGCGACCGGTCCGACCGACGCTGACGACCACGTCGAGGAGCGTCGTGTGGACCTCTTCCGGCGGGTACTTGTACGCGATCGCCCACCGCGGGGCGCGCGACGTCGACCCGAGTTCCTCGTGCAGGGCGAGGTCGTCGACCTTGATCACGATGCCGTCGATCTGGTGTTCGACCGAGGCGCGTCGCTCGCCGTAGTCCTTGACGAAGGCCAGCACCTCGTCGATGGAGTCGAAGACCCGGTAGTGCGAACTCGTCGGCAGGCCCCACGTCTGCAGGAGCTCGTACACCTCGGACTGCGCGCGGACGTCGGTGTCCCGTTCGAGTTCGCGGACGGGCCACGCGCCGATGCCGTGCACGAGCATGCGGAGCCGACGGAGCCGGTCCACCATGAGCTCGCGCTTCGCCTCGGACTTGCCCTCCTCCTTCTGGCGGAGGGATCCGGCTGCCGCGTTGCGCGGGTTCGCGAAGACCCGCTCCCCCGCGTCGCGCTGCTTGGCGTTCAGTTCGTCGAACTGCTCGACCGGGAAGAAGATCTCGCCACGGACCTCGACGAGGGGCGGGTGCCCGGAACCGGACAGGCGGTCCGGGATCGTGCCCATCGTGCGGACGTTGCCGGTGACGTCCTCGCCGACGACGCCGTCACCGCGCGTCGCGGCCGAGACGAGCCGACCGTTCTCGTACCGGAGGTTGATCGCGAGCCCGTCGATCTTCAGCTCGGTGAGGAACCGGACGCGCTCGGCACCGGCATCGCGCTGCACCTTGACCGCCCAGTCGACGAGTTCGTCCGGGCTGAAGACGTTGTCGAGGCTGAGCATCCGCTCGGCGTGCTCGACCGGCGCGAACTGCACGGTCTGCGCCTGGCCGCCCACGGTCTGGGTCGGGCTGTCCTCGGTGAGGAGTTCCGGGAAGCGCTGCTCGATCGCGTCGAGGCGGTGGACGAGCCCGTCGTACTCGCCGTCCGCGACCGTCGACCCGTTCTCGTCGTAGTACGCGTGCCGCAGCTCGTTGATGCTGGACCGGAGCCGGTCGACCTCACGCTGCGCCTGCGCCGCGTCGAGTGCGGCGGGGTCGATCGTCTCGAACGTCGAGTCCGCGGGCGTCGTGTCGCTCATGCCCTCAGTTCTACCGGCAACCACCGACCGGACGCGCAGCCGACGGGCAACCCGGGAGCGCCGCGCGGTCAGACGGAGGCGGGCACCGCCGACACCGTCGCGTCGATCGTGCACTGCCCGAGCACCCGGGTGCCGACGTACACGACCGCAGTCTGCCCCGGCGCGACGCCCGAGAGCGGCTCGTCGACGTCGATGACCAGCTGGCCGTCGGTGACCCGTGCGGTCGCGGGCACCGGGTCGGCGTGCGCCCGGATCTGCACGTCGCACGCGAACGGCGTGGACGGGTCGGCCGGCGCGGTGCCGGCCCAGGTGAAGCGCGACCCGGACATCGAGGTCACGTCGAGCGCCTCCTTCGGGCCGACCACGACGGTGTTCTCCTTCGGGCGGATCTCGAGCACGAACCGCGGCTTGCCGTCCGGTGCCGGTCGACCGAGGTGCAGTCCGCGCCGCTGTCCGACCGTGTACCCGGTCGCCCCGTCGTGCGCACCGACGACCGTGCCGTCCCGCTCGACGACGTCGCCGGGGGCCGTGCCGACGCGGTCCGCCAGCCAGCCCCGGGTGTCGCCGTCCGGGATGAAGCAGATGTCGTAGGAGTCGGGCTTCTGCGCCACGGTGAGGCCTCGCGCCGCCGCCTCGGCCCGGACCTCGTCCTTCGAGGGCGTCGCTCCGAGCGGGAACATCGCGTGCTGGAGCTGCTCGGCGGTCAGGACGCCGAGGACGTACGACTGGTCCTTCGCCCACGCCGCCGAGCGGTGCAGCTCGCGCGCCCCGTCCGGACCGGTGACGATCGAGGCGTAGTGCCCGGTGCAGACGGCGTCGAACCCGAGGGCGAGCGCCTTCTCGAGCAGCGCCGCGAACTTGATCCGCTCGTTGCAGCGCATGCAGGGGTTCGGCGTGCGGCCGGCCTGGTACTCGGCCACGAAGTCGTCGACGACGTCCTCCTTGAACCGGGCCGAGAAGTCCCACACGTAGTACGGGATGCCGAGCGCGGACGCGGCGCGCTGGGCGTCCATCGAGTCCTCGATCGTGCAGCAGCCGCGGCTGCCGGTGCGCAGGGTCCCGGGCATGCGGCTCAGCGCCAGGTGCACACCGACCACGTCGTGCCCGGCGTCGACCGCCCGGGCTGCGGCCACCGCCGAGTCGACCCCACCGCTCATCGCCGCCAGAACTCGCATGGCTCCAGGGTAACCCGCCGACGAAGCGGTACCGCGGGCGTACCGTTGTCCGAGCGATGACCTCCGAGACCCCTGCCTTCGACTTCCGGTCGGTCCTGCTGTCCGGGTTCCTGCCCGCAGCGCTCTTCGCGATCGGCGAGGGCGCGATCATCCCGATCATCCCGATCGCGGCGAGCTCCCTCGGCGCGAGCCTGGCGTTCGCGGGCTTCGTCGCGGCGCTCATCCTCGTGGGCGAGCTCATCGGGGACGTGCCCTCCGGGGTGGTGGTCGCCCGCATCGGGGAGCGCAACGCGATGATCGGCGCGGCGGTCGTCTCGGTCGTCGGGCTCCTGGTGTGCACGGCCGCCCCGAACGCCTGGGTCCTCGCGCTCGGGGTGTTCCTCGTCGGTGTCTCCACCGCCGTCTTCGCGCTCGCCCGGCACGCCTACATGACGACCGCGATCCCCCTCCACATCCGGGCACGGGCGCTGTCGAGCCTCGGTGGCGTGTTCCGCTTCGGCTACTTCGTCGGTCCGTTCATCGCCGCCGGCGTCGTGCACCTGACGGGCACCACGCAGAGCGCGTTCTGGATCCACATCGTCTGCTGCCTCCTGGCGGCGGTGACGCTCCTCGTCCTGCGCGACCCCGCGACGGGCGCACGCGGCTTCCGCAGGCCGAGCCGCGCCTCCCGGCCCACGACGGACGACGCGACCGTCACGACCGACGCGACCACCACGGAGCCGCCCACCGACACCGGTGCGCAGTTCGTGCAAGAGGAAGCGCACGGCCTCTTCCGCACCATCCGCGCGAACCGGGCCGTGCTCCTCCGGCTCGGCAGCGGTGCCGGCCTGATCGGCGCGCTCCGCGCCGGCCGCCAGGTCATCCTGCCGCTCTGGGCGGTCAGCGTCGGGCTCGACGACTCGACCGCAGCGCTCGTCATCGGCATCGCCGGTGCGGTCGACTTCGCGCTCTTCTACACGAGCGGGCAGATCATGGACCGGTGGGGCCGCCTGGCGAGCGCACTCCCCTGCATGGTCGGGCTCAGCATCAGCTACTTCCTGCTCGCGTGGTCCGGACACCTCGACGCCCGGGTGGGCTGGTTCGTCGCGATCGCGATGGGGATGTCGCTCGCGAACGGGGTCGGGTCGGGCATCCTCATGACGCTCGGCGCGGACCTCGCGCCGCGGGACCACCCGGCGCCGTTCCTGGGCGCCTGGAGGTTCACCGGCGACTTCGGGCAAGCCGCTGCACCGCTCCTCATCTCCGGCGTGACCGCCGTCGCGTCGATCGCCGTCGCGAGCGGGGTGATGGGGGTGCTCGGCCTGGTCGGCGCGGGCATCCTGTTGCGGTACGTGCCGCGGTACCTCCCGCGGAAGCTGCGCTGACCGTTCGCCGACCAGCCGGTCGGGGCGGCCCAGGAGGCGCGGATCACGTCCGGCGCGCGGGCGGCGCTCGGTAGACTGCCGCTGCTCGCGGGAGTGGTGGAATCGGTAGACACGCAGGATTTAGGTTCCTGTGCCCCTGGCGTGAGGGTTCGAGTCCCTCCTTCCGCACCAGAAGTTGCGTCCTCACGCATCTCATACCACCGAGGGACGTTGCCGTCATCGGCGGACGGTACCCTCGTCCTGCGGGACGCCTCCCCGTGTCCCCGCCTCCACGACCGGAAGAACCATGCACTCCGTCGCACTCGCCCTGATCCCCTGGCTGGATCCGCAGTACATCCTCGACAACTTCGGGGCCATCGCCGTGTTCGTGGTGTGCGCCATCATCTTCGCCGAGACCGGGCTGCTCGTCGGCTTCATCTTCCCGGGCGACAGCTTGCTCGTCATCACCGGCCTCTTCGCGTTCGACCGCGGTGGCGAGATCGGCGGCATCCCCGTCTGGATCGCCGCGCTGATGATCGCCGCGTCCGCGTTCCTCGGCGGCGAGCTCGGCTACTACATCGGCAAGAAGGCCGGCCCGCCCATCTTCGAGCGCAAGGAGAGCGGGCTGTTCTCCAAGGCGAACGTCGACCGCACGAACGCGTTCTTCCACCGGTTCGGCCCCCTCGCGGTGATCCTCGCCCGGTTCGTCCCCGTCGTGCGGACGTTCCTGCCGATCGCCGCCGGTGTGGGCCGGATGAACTACAAGAAGTACTCCCTGTACAACGCGATCGGCGCCGTCGTGTGGGGCGTCGGGGTGACGTTCCTCGGGTACTTCATCGGGCACATCCCGTTCGTCGCGCACATCGTCCGCGAGTACATCGACATCATCCTGCTCGCGGCCGTCGTCGTGACGGTCGTGCCGATGGCGCTGACGTACTTCCGGAACGCGCGCAAGGCGAAGCGCGACGAGGCCGCGGCTGAGGCGGGAACCGAGCCGCAGCGCTGACGGTCCGTCCTGCCGGACAGGAGGCGCGGTGCCGGCTGGCGCCGCGCCTCCTGTCCGTCGCGGGCCGCGCCGGCCCGGGCCGGGCCGGCGCGCCGGGCCGCTCGCGTCGCCGAGCGGGCGAAATACGTCCCCCTCGGCCGCTCCCGGCGGCACATTCCGCCCACTCGCCGCACACGCCCGCCGCGCCGAGCCGCCGCCCCCTCCGCCGAGCGGGCGAAATACGTCCCCCTCGGCGCCCCCGCGCGGCACATTCCGCCCACTCGCCGCACGCCCGCGGCGGCCAGCGGCGCCCAGCCGCCGCCCGCTTCGCCGAGCGGGCGAAGTACGTCCCCCTCGGCGCCCCCGCGCGGCACATTCCGCCCACTCGCCGCACGGCCGCGGCGGCGCCGGTCCCTCGCCCAACCAAAGACAACCCGAGCCACGTCGCGACGTGGCTCGGGTCGTCTTTGGTTGTGCGGCCGCCTGCCCGCGCGTCAGACGCCGAAGTACTCCCGCACCACCGGCGCGATCCCGCGGAACGCCTTGCTCCGGTGCGACAGCGCGTTCTTCTCCTCGCGCGTCAACTCCGCCGACGTCCGGTCGGCGTCGTCCGGCCGGAAGACCGGGTCGTACCCGTGCCCACCGTCGCCGATGGGCTCGGTCGTGACCTCGCCGTTCCAGACCGCCTCGACCACGTGCTCGGTGCCGTCCGGCGAGACGAACGCCGCGGCGCACACGAACGCCGCCGTGCGCTCGACGACCCCGTCGAGGTTCCGCAGCAGCAGGGCGATGTTGTCCGCGTCGACCCGCGTGCCGGCGTACCGCGCCGAGTGGATGCCGGGAGCACCGTCCAACGCGTCCACAGCGATGCCCGAGTCGTCGGCGAGCGCCGGGAGCCCCGTGTGCGCGACCGCCGCACGGGCCTTGATGAGGGCGTTCGCGGCGTAGGTGTCCCCGTCCTCGACGGGCTCCGGGCCGTCGTACCCGACGAGCTCGACGCCGTCGCCCAGCGCCGACCCGAGGATCTCGCGCAGCTCGACGACCTTGCCCTGGTTGTGCGTCGCCAGGACCACCGTGCGCGAGGTCATGCGAGCCCCAGCACGGACTTCTGGATCGCCGCGAGGGACTGGTTGCCCGCGAGCCCGAGGTCCAGCAGCACGTTGAGCTCGTCGCGGTCGAAGGGTGCGTGCTCAGCGGTCCCCTGCACCTCGATGAACTTGCCCGAGCCCGTCGTGACGATGTTCATGTCGGTGTCGGCGGCGGAGTCCTCGGTGTACGCGAGGTCGAGCATCGGCTCACCCTTGACGATCCCGACGGAGATGGCCTGCACGCTGTCGAGCAGCGGGGTCGCCTTCTTCGCCACGAACCCGCGGTCGCGCCCCCACTCGATCGCGTCCACCATCGCGACGTACGCGCCCGTGATCGACGCCGTGCGGGTGCCGCCGTCGGCCTGGAGCACGTCGCAGTCGATGACGAGCGTGTTCTCGCCGAGACCCTTCATGTCGACGACCGCGCGGAGCGATCGGCCGATCAGGCGGGAGATCTCGTGCGTGCGCCCGCCGACCTTGCCCTTGATCGACTCGCGCTGCATGCGCTCGTTCGTCGAGCGGGGCAGCATCGAGTACTCGGCAGTGACCCAGCCGGTGCCCTTGCCGGCGAGCCACCGCGGGACGCCGTTCGTGAAGGACGCGGTGCAGAGCACCCTGGTGTTGCCGAACGAGATGAGCGCGCTGCCCTCGGCCTGCGTGCTCCACCCCCGCTCGATCGTGACGGGACGGTGGTCGGTCGCGGTGCGGCCGTCGATGCGGAGCGTGTCGCTCATGGGGTCCTTTCGATGCGGGGCAGCGTGATGGCCCCGGTCTGGAGGTGGCCGACGCTGGAGACCTCGGGGCCGAGGAAGCGTCGGGCGAGTCGGATGAAGCCGTTCTTGTCGTCGCCGGTCGCCTCGAAGGAGTAGGTCGGCGGCTCGGTGGCAGTGCGTTCGAGCCCGTGCTCGACGAGTCGTCGGTACACGTCGTTGGCGGTCTCCTCGGCGCTGGAGACGAGCGTCACGTCCGGACCCATCACGTACTGGATCGCGGCGGACATGAGCGGGTAGTGCGTGCACCCGAGGACGAGCGTGTCGACGTCGGCTGCGCGGATCGGTGCGAGGTAGCCCGCAGCGACCTCGCGGAGCGCTGGGGAGGAGGTGTCCCCCGCCTCGACGAACTCGACGAAGCGCGGGCATGCAGCGAGGCTCAGGCTGATGTCCGACGCGACCGCGAAGGCGTCCTCGTACGAGCGCGACGCGATGGTGCCGACCGTGCCGATCACGCCGATGCGTCCGGTGCGGGTCTGCTTGACGGCGGCGCGTGCAGCGGGCTGGATGACCTCGACGACGGGGATGCCGTACGCCTGCTCGTACCGTTCGCGGGCGTCCCGGAGCACCGCGGACGAAGCGGTGTTGCACGCGATCACGAGGGCCTTCACACCCTGTTCGACGAGGTCGTCCATCACCTCGAGCGCGTAGCGACGGACGTCCGCGATGGGCTTCGGGCCGTACGGCGAGTGCACGGTGTCGCCCACGTACCGGATGCTCTCGCGTGGCAGCTGGTCGATGATGGCGCGGGCCACCGTGAGTCCGCCGACCCCGCTGTCGAAGACTCCGATCGGTGCATCCGTCACGACACCAGCGTACCGAGCGCGCGGGCCCGCCCGCCCCGTGAGCGGGCGCAATGCGCACCGCTCACCGCGCCGACCCGACGGAATCCGCTCGCTCGCGAAAGCCGCCGGTCCAGGAGGCGCGACCCGCCCCCGCCAGGCCGCCCCGCGCCTCCAGGCCGCCACCCACCCCGCGGGCGGGCGAAACACGCACCGCCCGCCGCGCCGACGCAGCACATACCGCCCGCTCGCCTTCGCGCGGACCCGCCTGCCGCGCGAGCGGGCGGAACACGCACCGCTCGCCGCGCCGACCCGACACACACCGCCCGCTCGCGCGCGCCGGCCGGCGGATCCGTACCTCCGGGCCCGGGCGACACTAGTGTCGGAGAGGTGACCAGCGCGCTCCTCACGGACCAGTACGAACTCACCATGGTCGACGCGGCCCTCAAGGACGGCACGGCCGACCGCCGGTGCGTGTTCGAGGTCTTCGCCCGCCGCCTGCCGGACGGGCGCCGCTACGGTGTCGCCGCGGGCCTCGGCCGGTTCCTGACCGCGCTGACGGACTTCCGGTTCGGCGACGACGAGATCGCGTTCCTGCGCGACCGCGGCGTCATCGACGCCGGGACGGCCTCGTACCTCGCTGACTACCGGTTCACCGGGGACATCCGCGCCTACCGCGAGGGCGAGGTCTTCTTCCCGAACTCCCCCGTCCTCCAGATCGAGGGCACCTTCGCCGAGGCCGTCGTGCTCGAGACCCTCGCGCTGAGCATCTTCAACGCCGACAGCGCGATCGCGAGCGCCGCCGCACGCATGGTCTCCGCTGCCGACGGTCGACCGCTCGCCGAGATGGGCTCCCGGCGCACGGGTGAGTGGAACGCCGTCGCCGCCGCCCGGGCCGCGTACATCGCGGGCTTCGGGGCGACGAGCAACCTCGAGGCCGGGCGCACCTGGGGCATCCCGACGATGGGCACCGCGGCGCACGCGTTCACGCTCCTCCACGACTCGGAGGAGGACGCCTTCCGATCGCAGATCGACGCCCTCGGGACCGGCACGACGCTGCTCGTCGACACCTACGACATCGAGGCCGCGGTCGACACTGCGGTCCGGCTCACCGACGGCAAGCTCGGCGCCGTCCGCATCGACAGCGGCGACCTGCCGTCCGTCGTGGCGTCGGTCCGCGCACAGCTCGACCGGCTCGGGGCGACCGACACGAAGATCACGGTCACGAACGACCTCGACGAGTACACGATCGCGGCACTCCGCGCGGCGCCGGTCGACTCCTACGGCGTCGGGACCTCGGTGGTCTCCGGATCGGGCCACCCGGCCGCGGGCATGGTCTTCAAGCTCGTCGCACACCGCGACGCGAGCCACCGCGACGCGAGCCACCGCGACGCGGGCCACCGCGACACAGCCGACGGCGGTGCGAACGACGACGGCTGGGTCCCGGTCGCGAAGAAGTCGGCCGAGAAGGCCACCGTCGGCGGACGCAAGCAGGCCGGCCGCCGCCTCCGCAACGGCATCGCCACCGCCGAGGTCGTGCTGACCACGGGCCAGGTCGGGCCGGACGAGCGCCCGCTGCTCGTCCCCGTGGTGACGAACGGCGAGGTGGACCCGGCGTTCCTCGGCGTGCAGGGCGTCGAAGCGGCCCGCGCGCACCACAAGATGGCGAAGGCCGAGCTGCCCGCCGACGCGTCACGCATCGGTCGGGGCGACCCGGCCATCCCCACGCTCGTCATCTGAGCGTCGGCGTCACTCCGCCTTCATCTTCTCGTAGATCGCCTTGCAGTCGGGGCAGACCGGGAACTTCTCTGGGTCGCGCCCGGGGATCCACTTCTTCCCGCACAGCGCCTTGACGGGCTTGCCGGTCAGGGCCGACTGCAGGATCTTGTCCTTCTTGACGTAGTGCGAGAAGCGCTCGTGGTCGCCGGGCTCGATCGCCTCTTCCTCGAGGAGCTTCTCGAGCTCGCGGTCCATCACGTCGAGGCCGCCACCGGGTTCCGTCATGCTCATGCGTCCAGGGTACGACGACCGGGCGCGCGCCGCGACGGTCCGCGACGCGCGGGGGCGTGGCCGACCCGCGACGGCCTGGAGGCGCGGGGCGGGGTCGACCCGCGCCTCCAGGCCGTCAGGTGGTCACCCCTGGAGGCGACCCGGCTCAGTTGCGCTGCGCTGCGGCCAGCAGGTCCGGCCCGTGGCGGTCGAAGAGGCGACCGCCGATCGCGACGCCCGCCGCCAGCACGACCACGCCGACCAGGACCCCGACGACGAGGGTCAGGATCCCCCACGGCTCCGGGCCGTCGACGAACGCGAGCACCGCGAGCCAGGCCGCGGGGACGGAGCAGACCAGGATGCCGACCACCATCGACGACTGCGCGACCGAGGCGAGGACACCGGCGGCCTGCGGCTGCTGGAAGGGATGGTCGCCCGGTCGGACGGTCGGGTACGGCAGCAGGACGGACACGACGCTCGACAGCCCGAGGCCGGACAGGAGCGCACTCGTGCTCACGCCGACCAGCAGCGGGAAGGCAGTCCAGTCGCCGAACAGCCACGCGGAGACCCACGAGCCGGCGACGAGTGCGGGGATGCCCACGGTGAGCACCGGCACGAGGCGACCGAGTCGGTCGCTCCAGCCCGGGGCTCCCGAGGCGACGTGCAGCCACACCGCGGTGTTGTCGTACGAGACGTCGTTGTGCGGCAGGAAGCCCGCGATGAGCGCCATCAGCGGCAGCGGCACCAGGGCGGTCCAGTGCCACGGCACGCCGGCAACCCCGAGCGGGATGACGACGAGCGGGACGAAGACGATGATCAGGTAGGACGCGCGGTACCGCGGGTCGCGTCCCCAGTAGGTGAGGGCCCGTGCCGCCACCGCGCCGACGGGCGTGGAGCCGAGCGTGTCGAACCATCCGAGGCCCCGGTACCGACGGGTCCGCGCACGGCCGTCGACGGTCTCGAGCGCCCGGCCGACCACGGCCCACCAGGCGAGGCCGAGCAGGGCCACGACGACCACCGCGATGACGAGCTTGACGATGCCCTCGCCCACACGGCCACTCGCGACGTCGGCCGGGACGGCCCAGGCGGCGCCCCACGGCGTCCATCCGGCGACGTCGGCGACGCGCTGCATCTCGGCGCCGGCCGGGTCGAGCCAGTCGACGCGGAGCAGGAGCGACACGGCCGGGATCGCCAGCACGACGATGACCAGCGCGACCAGCCAGCCGGCGTCCCGCGACCGGTGCGGACCGATCAGGGACGCACCGACGGCGCTGCCGACGCGGATGAGCAGGGCGCACGTGGCGATGGCGAGGAGGGCGGCGACGACGCCGAGGACGCCGACACCCGCACCGCGCATCCACGCGACCGACTGCGCGACGGCCACGACGGCGACCGCGACGACCGGGACCCCGATGAGTCCGGCGACCCCGAGCCCGACCGCCAGGTCGCGTCGGCCGATGCCGAACACGGTGAAGCGCCGCGGATCGAACTGGTCGCCGCGCCCGACGACGAGCGGGACGACCGTGAACGCGAAGGCGATGAGCGTGCCGACCGGGACGACGACCGAACGCGCGACCTCGGGTGCGGCGTCACGGAGCCCGACGACCTCGATCGCGACGAGCACCGCGGCGACGAGTCCCGCGAGGCTGCCGAGCACGACGAGGACCGACCGACGGGCGCTCCCGCGGACCTCGCCCGCGAGCAGGTCCGCCCTCAGCCGGAGAAGCTGTGCAACCATTCCATGCTCTCTGCCACGACGCGGCCGCCCGCGAGTTCGACGAACTTGTCCTCGAGGCTCTTGCGCCCGCGGACCTGCGCCATCGTGCCGGAGGCGAGGACCTTGCCGCCGACGATGATGGCGACGGAGTCACACGTGCGCTGCACGAGCTCCATGGAGTGGCTGGAGAGCACCACCGTGCCGCCCCCGCGCGTGTAGCGACGGAGGATCTCGGTGATGGTCGCTGCGCTCACCGGGTCGACGGACTCGAACGGTTCGTCGAGCACGAGCACCCGGGGCGAGTGGATGAGCGTCGCCGCGAGGGCGATCTTCTTCGCCATGCCCACGGAGTAGTCGGCGACCTGACGGCCGAGCGCCTCGCCGAGACCGAACGCCTCGGCCAGGTCACTGCTGCGCTTGCGCGCGGTGGCACCGTCGAGCCCGCGGAGGGTCGCCGAGTAGTACAGCAGCTGCGCGCCGGTCAGCCGGTCGAACAGCCGGAGCCGGTCCGGTAGCACGCCGAGGTCCCGCTTGGCGGCGGTCGGGTCGGCCCACACGTCGTGGTCGAGCACGGTCACGCTGCCGGCGTCGGGACGCAGGAGTCCGGTGACCATCGACAGGGTGGTCGTCTTGCCGGCGCCGTTCGGGCCGACGACGCCGAAGATCGAGCCCTGGCGGATCTCGAGGTCGACCTCGTCGACGGCGAGGGTCTGGCCGTAGCGCTTCACGAGGCCGTCGGCACGGAGGACGACGGGCTGCTGGGGCTGCTTGGCCGTGGGCGCGGGGCGCTTCGTGCCGCTCGGGCGCTTCTTCGCGGACTTGGTGTCGGGCGCCGCGGTGTCCGCTGCGGTGTCGGCTGCTGCCGTGTCCGCTGCGGGGTCCGTGGCGGTTGCGGTGTCCGTCGGGGTCGCGCGGTCGGTCGGGGTCGCGCGGTCGGTCGCGTCCGTGCCGGCGGTCGCGTCCGTCTCGTCCGCCCCGGCGCGCGGGCCAGGAGGCACGGTGCCGGTCGTCCCCGCCGTCTGCGTCGGGCGGGTGGCACGTCCCTTGCCGCCGCGCGCCTTGGCAGGGCGGCGACCGGTGGTCGTCGGCGCCACCGCCTGCGCGGCGACGCGGTCCGCCCCCGTCTCCGTCTCCGTCGTCTCGGTGGCCGTCGTGTCGTCGGTCATCGTGTCCTCAGCGGAGGCGTCGTGTGCATCCCCGTCCCCCATGTCGTCGTCAGCGGCGTCTCCCGCCGCGGTGGCGTCGTCGTCCTCGGTGGCAGCGTCGTCCGCGGTGTCGTCGTCGCCGTCGGCGGCCGCTTCGGCCTCGGTGTCGGCGTCCGCTTCCTCGGTCAGCCAGGCAGCGTCCGACGTGGCGTACACGTCGTCGTCGTCCCCTGCTGCTGCGGCCACCGCCCCACCGTACCAACGCTCACCGGACAGCGGGGGACGCCTCGGGCGCAGTGTCCCGAATCCCCGGCGCTGTGTCACGAATTGAGCACGAAGCGGCCGAGACCGTACCCCGGTGGAGGGTCGTTCCGTATCATTCACCGAGGCACGACGAAGTGTTCACCACTTGGAAACCTGCCCCGGCCGGTGTCCCCGTGACGATCCCTCCCTGCGAATGCGCGCAGAGACGGCGGTCTTCCCGGGCAGATCGGATCTTCCGGGAGCACACTCGACGAGGCCCGCCCGTGCCCCAGGGCGCGCGGGCGGACACCAGAAGGGACCAGCATGACCACGCAGATCGTCATCCTCGCAGCGGGGATGGGCAGCCGCCTCGGGCGCAGCCTGCCGAAGCCGCTGACCGAACTGAGCGACGGCCGCACCATCATGCAGCAGCAGTTCGACAACATCCGTGCGGCGTTCGGTTCGAGCGCACGCGTCACGATCGTCGTCGGCTACAAGTCGGAGTACATCGTCGAGGCCTTCCCCGAGGCGAACTTCGTCTACAACGAGTCCTACGACTCCACGAACACCTCGAAGAGCCTGCTCCGCGCCCTCAAGGCGACGGGCAAGGGCGGTGTGCTCTGGATGAACGGTGACGTCGTCTTCGACCCGCGCGCCCTGGTGCGTGCGGCCGACATGATCGACGAGGACCGCTCGTTCGTCAGCGTCAACACCGACAAGGTCTCCGACGAAGAGGTCAAGTACACCGTCGACGCCGAGGGCTTCATCCACAAGCTGTCGAAGCAGGTCGTCGGTGGCCTCGGCGAAGCCGTCGGCATCAACTACGTGTCCTCGAAGGACAAGCAGGCGCTCATCCGCCAGCTCGGTCGCGTCGACGACCAGGAGTACTTCGAGGGCGGCATCGAGGCTGCCATCGCCGAGGACGGGCTACTCTGGAGCCCGATCGACATCTCGGACCTCTACGCGGTCGAGATCGACTTCGCCGAGGACCTCGAGCGCGCGAACAACCTGTTCGCCTGAACCAGCGTCAAGACCCCCTCGGCGATTCCGCCCGAAGGGAAACCGTGACCACAGCGAGTGCGCCGACCGCGCCCGCGGCTGCCGCACCAGCGGCGTCCCGGAGCGCCGGTCGGCGCTATCGTCATGCCCTCTGGCTGCTGACGATCCGAGACCTCCGCGTCCGCTACTCGACCTCGGCGCTCGGCTACTTCTGGTCGATCCTCGACCCGCTCGTGATGTCGGCGATCTACTGGTTCGTCTTCACGCAGGTGTTCCACCGCGGGTCGGTCGGCGAAGAGCCGTACATCGTGTTCCTGCTGTCGGCGCTGCTGCCGTGGATGTGGTTCACCGGTGCCGTCTCGGACTCAACGCGGGCGTTCATCAAGGAGACCAAGCTCATCCGGTCGACGACGATCCCGCGCAGCATCTGGGTCGCCCGGGTCACGGCGTCGAAGGGCATCGAGTTCCTCCTCAGCCTGCCGGTGCTCGCCGTGTTCGCGATCGCGACGGGGGCCCACTGGCACTGGGAGATCGCGCTCTACCCGCTCGCGATCGTGCTGCAGTGCGCGCTCGTGTACGGGCTCGGCCTGATCGTCGCGCCGCTCGTGGTCTTCTTCCGTGACCTCGAGCGTGCGGTGAAGCTCGTGCTCCGGTTCCTCTTCTACGCATCGCCGATCATCTACGGCACGTCGGCACTGCCCGACAAGCTGCACGACCTCGCGGCCTTCAACCCGCTCAGCGGCATCTTCGGCATCTACCGCGCCGCGTTCTTCCCGTCGCAGCTGAACTGGTTCGAGGTCGGGGTGTCCGTCGTCGTCACCGTCGTCGTCCTCGCGATCGGACTCGTCGTGTTCCGCCGCAGCGAGCACCGCGTCCTGAAGGAGCTGTGATGACCGCCACCGAGCAGACCAGCCGCAGCGCGACGGTCGCCCCCGTGATCTCCGTCCGCGACGCCGGCATCCGGTTCAAGCGCAACCGTCGGGCGAGCCGGAGCTTCAAGGACCTCTTCGCCGGCAGCAACCGCCGCAAGCGCGCGGACGAGTTCTGGGCGCTCCGGGGTGTGTCGTTCGACGTCCGCCCGGGTGAGGCGATCGGGGTCGTCGGCCGCAACGGTCAGGGCAAGTCGACGCTGCTGAAGCTCGTGGCCCAGGTCATGCTCCCCGACGAGGGACGCATCCACGTCGGTGCCGGGGTCGCACCCCTGATCGAGATCACCGGTGGCTTCGTCGGAGACCTCTCGGTCCGCGACAACGTCTACCTCACGGCGGGACTGCACGGCATGTCCCGGGCGGAGATCCGCGACGCCTTCGACGAGATCATCGAGTTCGCCGAGATCGGTGACTTCGTCGACACCCCGTACAAGCACCTGTCGAGCGGCATGAAGGTGCGCATCGCGTTCGCGGTCATCTCGCGCCTCGACGAACCGGTGATCCTGGTGGACGAGGTCCTGGCGGTCGGCGACAAGGGGTTCCGCGAGAAGTGCTACAAGCGGATCGAGGAACTCCTCGCCGGCGGCCGCACCCTGTTCTTCGTCTCGCACAGCGACAAGGACCTCCGCCGCTTCTGCGAGCGTGGGCTGTACCTCGACAAGGGTCGCCTGCAGCTCGACGGCACGATCGAGGAAGCACTGCAGCGGTACTCGTCCGACTACGCCGTCTGACCACCGATCCCCGTCCACAACCAGGGTCCCCAGGGCCGCTCTCCACAGCCGCCACTCCCCCGAGCCGAACCGGCCGCCGGACGTCAGACCCTCACCCTACGGTGACGGCATGCACCACCCGACACCGGCCTACCCCGTCCCGTTCTCGATCGACCGTTCCCGTGCTCCGCGCCGCTACGACCTGCTGAACACCGGCGACGAACCCGTCGACGGCATCACGCTCACCCACCTCGGCACCGGCTACTGCCCGCCGCTCGCCGTGCACCGGCTCGAACCGGGTCGGTCGCTCTCGATCGCCGTGTTCGGCGCCACCGCCGACGACACGGGCGTGGTGATCGTCCGCTGGCGACGACCGGACCGCTCCGAGTACCTCTGGCGGATGTCCCTCGTGGGTGACGCCCGTGCTGCCTGACCGTCCTCGTCGCGCCACCGTGGTCCGGTGGGTCCGGGTCGGTCCCTCAGTCCTCGCCGCGCGCCGCCGCGACGGTCTGCCAACGGGCGAGCAGCCGTTCGACCGCGTCGTGCAGCCGCTTCGTCGCCGCACCCGGCGTCGTGTCCCCGAAGTACCGCTCGACCCAGTGCTGCAGCTTCGCGAGCTCGGCGGCGTCGTTCGCCGCGGCGTCGACCCGCGCGACGACGTCCTGCGCATCGGACGCCGTCAACCAGTTGGCGTCGCTCAGGTACCCGCGCTCGTCGACGTCCGCCTCGGGCGAGACCGGCCGGGTCACGATGAGCGGCTTGCCCACGGCGAGCCGGTCGTAGATCATCGCGCTGATGTCCGTGATCGCCACGTCCGCTCCGGCGAGCTGCCACCCCAGCTCGGCACCGTCGTCGTACACGTGGTGGGCGCCCGGGTCGGCGGCGTTGGCGCTCGCGATGGCAGCGACGATCCGCTCGTGCGCCGCCTTGTACGCGGCGTCGCGCACACCGCTGCGGGGGTGCGGCCGGTACACGAGCCGGTGCGTCGGCGACGCGAGCACCCGTTCGGCGATCGTGGTGCCGTGGCTCGCGATCGACCCGTAGGCGGCCGCTGCGCGGTCCCCCTCCCACGTCGGCGCGTAGAGCACGACCGTGCGGTCGTCGGCCGGGTACGGCGCGGCGCCGGCGAAGTGGTCGGCCTGCGGGCGACCGATCGAGATCGTCCGGGCATCCAGGTCGTAGTCCCACAGGGCGTCCGACAGCCGTCCACGAGCGGCGTCACCGGCGATCAGGGCGTAGTCGTACGCCTTGAACTGGTTCGTCGTCATGTACATCTTGTCGCTCTCGCCGTGGTTCACGAACACGTGCCACATGCGCCCGTACCGCATCATCTGGAAGTTGCGGGCGTTCTGGTTGACGTAGAAGACGATCTTCGGGGCCTGCTCCTCGACGAACTGCTCGAGGTCGACGACCTGGCGCGCGTAGACCACGGGCACCGGGGACTCGTCGAGCAGGGTGAGCATGGTGCCGGGGCTCCGCGCGATGATCGCGACCGGGTGGGTCGCCGCGAGTTCGGCGAGGGGGGCGTACCACTGCCGCACCTGGTACATGTTCACGGGGCCGTCGGCGAAGTAGACGGCGATCTCCACGGTGCCCGGAGCAGGGGCCACCACCGACGGCAGCCGGCGTGCGAGTTCACGACGGCTGCGTCGCGACTTGAGCAGGCGGTCGGCGAGCCGCAGGGCCGTGCGCGCGTCACTGATGATCGGCATGGTCTCTCTTCCTGGGTCCGGGGACGGTTCGGTCCGGGCGGGTCAGACGACGGGCGGACGGCCGGCGAGCGTCATGCGGCCGATCGTGAGCCAGCCCATCACGTGCACGGGACCGCAGTCGCTCCCCCAGCCTTCACGGACGCCACCGAACCAGGTGGCGAGCCGCTGCGGGTGTCGCCACCAGCGCGCGACCTGGATCGCCGCCCACGACCCGACGTACAGCGGTCGGAGCACCGCCGGCAGGTTGCGCCGAGCCAGCCAGACCCGGTTCCGGGCGTTCAGCCGGTAGTACTCGGTGTGGCGTGCCGGGTCGATCGCGGGGTGGTGCGCGACGAGGTCCCCGGCGTACCAGGTCCGTCGGCCGGCATCCCACACGCGCCACGCGAGTTCGATGCCCTCGTGCGCGTAGAAGTACTCCGCTCCCCAGCCGCCGGTCGCGCGGTACACGTCCATCGGCAGGACGACCGCCCCTTCCCACACCGAGAACACCGGCGACGAGTGGTCGGGCTCGCCCTTGCGGATCCGCGGGATCCAGCGCGTCGGGTTCGCAGCGCCGGTGGGGTCGACGACCCGGGGTTGCACGAGACCGAGCGACGGATCGCGCTCGAACAGGCCGATCGCGTCACGCAGGAACGTCTCCGACGGCACCGAGGCATCGTCGTCGAGGAAGAACACGTAGTCGCCGTCGACCACCTCGGCCCCGGCGTTCCGCCCGGAGGGGATGCCCACGTTCTCGGGCAGGGCCAGCGCTCGGACGCCCTCGGGCAGACCGGTCGGCTCCCAGCCGTTGCCGACGCACACCACGTCGAGGTCGACGTCCTGCTGCGCGAGCACGCTCTCGAGTCCACGACGCAGGTCGTCCGGGCGGGTCCCCTGCGACAGGCTCACCACGGCGACACGGGGCCGCTCGCGGTGCGGGACCGCGTGACGACGGAGCGTGCCCGGGGTCACCCGCGGACCCGCTTCGACGAGATGATCGCCACGAAGTGCCCGAACGTCGCCACGACCGCCAGCGGCAGGAGCGCCCCCACCAGGATCCGGTCGGCCAGGGGATGACCGATCACGAGCGCCAGCAGCGCGAAGACGAACGCGAGGATGCTCAGCTCGACCGAGTGGTACAGGCGGTGGAACGGCAGGAACCGCGCGGCGCGACGCAGCGTCGCGAGCCGTCGTCCGGACGGGGCGGTGCCGGCGTCGCGACGGTCGACGAGCTTGTCGAGCCCGGCGTTCGCCCGTGCGACGTGCACCATGTCGTTGAGCGCCTTGTTGAGGACGATCACGAGCCCCAGCGCGCAACCGATCGTGGTCCACATCCAGTCCGCGCCGTGGATCGGCCACGTGGCCGCACGGACGCCGAGTGCGATGGGGATGAGTCCCTCGGTCGTGTAGTGCCCGACCTTGTCGAGGAACACGCCGGCGGGCGAGCGGGTCCCCCGCCACCGGGCGACCTCGCCGTCGCAGCAGTCGACGAGCATCTGCAGCTGCCCGAGCACGAGCGCGAGCGCCGCGCCCCAGATACCCGGGATGAGCAGGGCGGCCGCGACGCTCCACCCGACGAGGATCATCAGGCCGGTCACCTGGTTCGCCGTCACGCGGGTCTTCAGCAGCACCCACGTCAGGTACGGCGAGACGTCCCGCAGGTACAGCGACGCCGTCCAGTGCTCGGCGTTCGCCCGCGAACGGACCTCGTCCGGTTGGGCGACGGCACGGAGTTCGGCGATCGAGGTGGGGCGGGCGTTGCCGCGGCCGGTCGTGTCATCGGTCAAGAGGTCAGGTCACCGTCCCGTGTGCGTGGTCAGCTCGGACGTCCGGGTCAGGAAGCCGATGATGAAGCCGAGTCCCCACCCGACGTGGATGCACGGCAGCACCACGACGAGCCAGAGGAGCGTCGGCAGCCCCGACCGCCGGGCGACCGCGACGGCCCCCAGCACGACGAAGACGATGTAGACGGCGGGCACCACGAAGCCGAGCAGCGCCCACGCCGCCCCCGTCCCGAGTGCGGCGCCGATGATCCCGACGATGCCGGCGACGATGCCGAGCGCCATCGCGGCGACCATGGCCGGGGGCACGAAGTAGCGCAGGCCGTTGTTGGCGGGGAACCGGCGGGCGAGCTCGCCGCGCCACAGCCCCGTGGCGACGAACTGCCGGACCAGACGCTTCAGGCTCGGCCGCGGGCGGTACGTGACGACGAGCTCCGGGGTGAACCACACCGTGCCACCGGTCTGCCGGAGGCGCCGGTTGAGCTCCCAGTCCTGGCCGCGCTTGATGCCCTCGTCGAACAGCCCGACCTCGAACAGTCGGTCACGCCGGAACACACCGAGGTACGCCGTCTCGGCCGGACCGGCCTGGCCGCCGACGTGGTGCGGCGTGCCACCGAGCCCGACGCGGCTGCCGTACGCCAGCGCCACGGCGCGTTCGAACGGGGTCCGCCCCTCGGCGCGCATGATCCCGCCGACGTTGTCCGCGCCCGACTCCTGCAGCACGCGCACGGCGATCCGCGTGTAGTCCTGCGGCAGCACCGAGTGCGCGTCGACACGGACCACGACGGGGTGCACGGACGCGCGGATCGCCACGTTCAGCCCGGCGGGCGTGGAGCCGGCGGGGTTCTCGATCGCGCGGATCCGGGGGTCGGCCGCGCTCATCTCGGCGACGAGTTCGTTGGTGCCGTCGATCGACGGGCCGAGGGCGAGGATGACCTCGAACGGACCGGAGTAGTCCTGCTCGAGCAGACTCTGGACGGCTGCCCGGACCTCGGTGACCTCGTTGAGGACGGGCATCACGTACGAGACGCCCGGCAGGGGCTGTCCGTCTGTCTGCATCGGTACCTCGGGGTCCTCACCTGGGTGCACGGGACGCACCGCGGACGGTGCCGCCCCGCAAGAGCGACCCTGAGCCTATCAAGTCGCCGCGGGTCGTCGGGGCGACCGGCAGACGGACGGGAGGCACGGTGCCAGCTGGCACCGTGCCTCCCGTCCGTCGCTGGTCGCGTCAGCCCTTGTACGTGCCGAGCGTGACGTCCGCCTCGCGCGTCTCACCGCCGCGGATGAAGGTGATCGTGGTCTTCGCGCCACCGGCGAAGTACCGCACCTGTGCCGTGAGGTCGGTCGCGTCGGACACCGTCGCCGAGCCGATCTTCGTGACGACGTCGCCCTTCTGCAGGCCGGCCTTGGCAGCCGCGCCACCGGACGACACCGACTTGATGAGGCCGCCCATCTGCGTGGCGTTCGCGTCCTCGGCGGCGTCGCCCACGGTCGCACCGAGCAGCCCGTGCGTGGCGGAGCCGTTGTCCTTGATCTCGTTCGCGACCCGCTTGACGAGGTTCGACGGGATCGAGAAGCCGACGCCGATGCTGCCGGACTGGCTCGACGACGAGTCGGACGAGCTGCCCGCGCTCGCGATGGCCACGTTGATGCCGATGAGCTTGCCCTTGGAGTCGAGCAGCGCACCACCCGAGTTGCCGGGGTTGATCGACGCGTCGGTCTGGATGACCGGCAGCGAGACGGTGCTGTTCGTCGACGAGTCGCTGCCGTTGCCGCCGTTGCCCCAGAAGTCGAAGGGACCGCCGCTCGAGCCGTTCCCGCCCTCGTTCGAGTCGCCGCCCTCGGTGGGAGCGCTCGAGGTGACCTGGATGCTGCGGCTCAGGGTCGAGACGATGCCGTCCGTCACCGTGTTCGACAGGCCGAGCGGCGCACCGATCGCAACCGCGGTGTCGCCGACGTTGAGGTCGGACGAGTCCGCGAAGCTGATCGGCTTCATGTCGGTCGCGTCGATCTTGATGACCGCGAGGTCGACCGTCGGGTCCGTGCCGACGAGCTTCGCCGGGTAGATCTTGCCGTCCGACGTCGTCACCGTGATCGTCCCGTTGGAGCTGTCTCCGTCGAGCGTCACCACGTGGGTGTTCGTGACGATGTAGCCGTCCTTGCTGAAGACGACGCCGGAGCCGGTGCCGGCCTCGCTGCTCGACGAGACGTTGATCGTGACGACCGAGGGGGTCGCCTGCGCGGCCACCGCGGTGACGACCGTGGCGTTGTTGTAGTCGTTGACGGTGAGGTTGCCGCCGCCCTGCGCGCTCGAGGACCCGACGACGTTGCTGCCGCCCTGCGTGTTGGACGCCGCGAGCCAGCCGGCGCCGCCGCCGACGAGGCCCGCGATGACGACGCCGGCGATGATCGGGAGGGCGAGGCGGCCGCGGCCGGTGCCGGTGCGGCGGCCGGGGGCTGCTGCTCCGGCGCCTGCTGCTCCGGCTGCGCCCGCTGCTCCGGCTGCTCCGGTGTCGAAGTAGTGGCCGTTGCGCTGGTTGGAGCCGTCGACGTCGCCGAATGCGCTCGTGGGGGCCTGGGCGGACGGGGCTCCGGCGTACTCGGAGGCCGATGCCGGCGCCGAGGTCGGCTGGGCGTACTCGCCGTAGCGGGGCTGCTGGCCGTACTGCGCCTGCTGCCCGTACTGCGACTGGCCGTACTGCTGCCCGTACTGCTGCTGGCCGTTCTGGGACTGGCCGTATTGCTGCTGCTGGTCCTGGCCGTACTGCGACTGGCCGTACTGCGACTGGCCGTACTGCTGCTGGCCGTACTGGGACTGCTGCGCGTGGTCGGTGCCGTACGGGGTGCCGTGCGCGCCGTACCCGGCCGGCGCCTGGCCGTACTGGCTCGTCTGGCCGTACTGGTTGGTCTGGCCGTTCTGGTCCGGCTGGCCGTACTGGCTCGTCTGGCCGTTCTGGTCCGGCTGGCCGTACTGGCTCGTCTGGCTCGCCTGGCCGGTGTCGTGCTGGGACAGCGTCGGGTACGGCGCCGTGTACCGGTCGGTCGGGTGGTCGTTCGAGTGCGCGATGACATCGGTGTCGCTCGCGGGAGCGATCACGTCGGTGTGGTCCGCGGAGCCGTCGTTCGGCGAACGGTCGCTCGTCGGAGCATCGCTGCTCGGAGCGTCGTCGCGGAACGCGTGGTCGAAGTGCTCGGAGTCGTTCGGCGAAGCGTCCTCGGATGCGGCCTTCGCGGCCGCGTCGTCCGGACGGATGTCGTCGCCCTGCCCGTTGGGCGTGGTGTCGGTCATGCTGGACGTGCTCCTTTCAAGCTCGTGCAGTCTGTCGCACCCACCTGAGCGGTGCTCCTGGTGACGCTGCAAGCGACCTATGGCGATCTTATGCGTGGGCTGTGCGGCCGTTCCCGAGATGCCCTCGGCCCGGCCGCTAGGTTGGGGTCCGTTCAGCGCCGCGAGTGCGGTCGACACCTCGGAGGGAACCACATGCGTCACGCAGGACCCTGGTTGCGAGCAGCAGAGGGAGCGATGCTCCTCGGCCCGGACGGCGTCCCCGCGCCGACGGTGTTCGCCGAGATGAGTGCGCTCGCGGCGGCCACGGGCGCGGTCAACCTCGGGCAGGGCTTCCCGGACGAGGACGGTCCCGCAGAGGTCCTCGAGGCAGCGGTCGCAGCGATCCGCGACGGCGTCAACCAGTACCCGCCCGGACGCGGGACCCCGGACCTCCGGGCGGCCATCAGCGAGCACCAGGCCCGGTGGTACGGCCTGGAGGTCGATCCCGACCGCCAGGTGCTCGTCACCGCCGGCGCGACCGAGGCCCTCGCCGCGACACTCCTCGCCCTGGTGGAGCCCGGCGACGAGGTCATCACCTTCGAACCGTTCTACGACGCGTACGGCGCGCTCATCGGTCTCGCCGGCGGGACCCATGTGACGGTGCCGTTGCGGGCGCCCGACTTCCTCCCGGACGAGGACACCCTCCGCGCCGCGTTCTCCGACCGGACCCGTGCGGTGCTCGTGAACACCCCGCACAACCCGACCGGCCGTGTCCTCCCGACGGAGGTGCTCACCACGATCGTCGAACTGGCCACGAAGTACGACGCCGTGATCGTCACCGACGAGGTGTACGAGCACCTGACCTTCGACGTGCCGCACGTCCCGATCGCCACCCTGCCCGGTGCCGCCGATCGCACCGTGACCATCTCGAGCGCTGGGAAGACCTTCAGCACCACCGGCTGGAAGATCGGCTGGCTCACGGCGGCGCCGGCGCTCGTCGACGCGATCATCACCGTGAAGCAGTTCCTGACCTTTGTGAACGGCGCGCCCTTCCAGCCCGCCGTGGCGACCGGGCTCCGGCTGCCGGACAGTGTGTTCGCCGGCATCGCCGCCGAGCTGTCCGCCAAGCACGACCTGCTCGCCGCGGGACTCCGAGCGGCCGGCTTCGAGGTGATGCGCCCGGACGGCGGGTACTTCGTCATCGCCGACACGGCCGCACTCGGGTACGAGGACGCCCGGGCGTTCTGCCTGCAGCTCCCCGAGCTCGCCGGGGTGGTCGGCGTCCCGGTCTCGGCGTTCGTCCGACCCGATCACGCCGACGGCTACCGGTCACTCGTGCGGTTCGCCTTCTGCAAGCGGCGCTCGGTGCTCGAGGACGCCGCCGATCGGCTCGCCGGTCTCGCCCTGCGCGGCTGACTCCCCCGCGGGCGGGCGGGCCGGACCCGCCCGCCACCGCGGGCGGGCGGTATCAACCCGACCCGCGCCTCCAGGCCCACGTATTTCGCCCGCTCGGCGCCGGCGCGACCGCGGCGCCACCGCAAGCGGGCGAAAAAGTGCCCGGTCGCGCCTGCCGAGCGGCGCATTTCACCCGCTCGGCACAAGCGCCGCCGCGCCCCAACGCGAGCGGGCGGAATCGGATCCGCTCGCGCCTGCCGGCCCAAGCATTTCGCCCGCTCGCGATGAGCGCCACCGCGCCCCCACCGCGAGCGGGTGAAACAGTGCCCGGTCGCGCCTGCCGAGCGGCGCATTTCGCCCGCTCGGCACGAGCGCCGCCGCGCGCCAGGGCGAGTGGGCGGAATGGGATCCGCTCGCGCCTTCGGGCCCACGCATTTCGCCCGCTCGGCGGGGACGCACACGCGCACGCCTCCCCCCGCGCCCCGCCGCGCGGGTCAGGGGCGGGGCGTGACCTCGTAGCGGCGGAGCACCAGCGACGGGTTCGTGCGGCGCACGGCGTCCGTCACGGCGGTGTCGATCCCCGCGACGAGCATCCCCGGGACCGCCCCGGCAGCGGCGACCGCGACGCCCGAGGGGTCGAGGACGACCGATCCTCCGATGCCGATCGGCGGCGTCTGTCCCACCCCGACCACCCACACGGTGTTCTCGATGGCACGGGCGGTGAGCAGCGTCCTCCAGTGGTGCTCCTTGCCGGGGCCTCGGACCCACTCGGCGGGCAGGACCACGACGTCGGCGGCGCCGTGTTCGGGTGCGGCGAGGCGCCGGGTGACCTCGGGGAACCGCAGGTCGTAGCAGGTCTCGAGGCCGACGCGCAGCCCGCCGAGCTCGAACACCGGCAGCTGTTCGGGGTCGCCGGACTCGATGTGGTCCGACTCCTTCGAGCCGAACGCGTCGTAGAGGTGCACCTTCCGGTACGTCGCAGCGATCGACCCGTCGGGCAGGACCGCGACGAGGGTGTTCCGGAAGCGGTCCGCGGCGTCAGCAGCTTCGGCGACGCCCACGACGAGGGCGATGCCGACCTCGCGGGCGACGGCCTGCAGACCGGTGACGAACGGACCGTCGAGCGGTTGGGCGGCGGCCACGAACCGGTCGTCGATCTCGGCAGTGAAGTACGAGGTGTACTCCGGCGTGACGAGGAGGTCGGCGTGTCGGGCGGCGGCGTCGACTGCCGCGGCGCGGACG
The DNA here is from genome assembly GCF_044745045.1 of Curtobacterium sp. NPDC087082. NCBI lineage: Bacteria > Bacillati > Actinomycetota > Actinomycetes > Micrococcales > Microbacteriaceae > Curtobacterium > Curtobacterium sp. NPDC087082. The sequence goes on from NZ_JBIUZN010000003.1 coordinate 69,728, forward strand.
GTCTCGAGGTTCGCGACGGGGTCGTCAACGGGTGCGAACTGCGCCGCGGCGACGGTGAGGGTGCCCATCCGCCGAGCGTACCGGGCGGCCCGAGACTCGGCTCCGCGGACGTTCCTCGCGCAGTGCGGGCGCGAAACTGTCCGCCCGGCCGAGATTCGGCGCCACCCACCCGCACACGCGCCCACCGGCACAGCACACGCACCAGCCAGCACCGCACACGAAGAAGGCCCCGGTCCGACTGGACCGGGGCCTTCTCTGTGACGCTTGGTTGCGGGGGCAGGATTTGAACCTACGACCTCTGGGTTATGAGCCCAGCGAGCTACCGAACTGCTCCACCCCGCGGCACGTTGAACAGCCTACACGGGGCCGTGGCGGGGCACAAATCGAGTGCCCCGCCACGGTGTGTCTAGTTCCCGCCCTCGGCCTCGGTGGCGGCCTGGATCGCGTCCTGCAGCCGCTGGTCGGCCTCGGCAGCGGCGACCAGGTCGTTGTCCGCGTAGGCGTCCTGGCGGTCCTGCAGCGCCTGCTTGGCGTCGTTCAGGGCCTTCTGCAGCGCCGCGTTGTCGACCGTGCCGGAGCCGGACGAGCCCGAGGACGCACCGGAGTCGGAACCCGACGACCCGGAGTCCGACGAACCCGAGTCGGAACCCGACGACGCACCCGAGTCACCCGAGCCACCCGACGCACCGGAGTCACCGGCCGACGCACCCGAGTCGCCACCGAAGAGGCTGTTGAGCGCCTCGTCGAGGGTGTCCTCGAACGCGATCTTGTCGCCGAACGCCACGAGCACCTTCTGCAGCAGCGGGTACGAGCCGCTCGACGTCGACTGCACGTACACGGGCTGCACGTAGAGGAAGCCGCCACCCACCGGGAGCGTGAGCAGGTTGCCCTGCTTCACGGTCGAGTTCCCGCGCTTCAGGATGTTCAGCTCCTGCGAGACGGTCGAGTCACCGTTGAAGAGGCTCTGCACCTGACCGGGCCCGGGGATGTTGTCCGTCTTCGGCATCGTCAACAGCGTGAGCTTGCCGTAGCCGGACCCCTTCTTGCCCTTCCCCGCGCCTCCGGCATCGGAGTCCACCGCGAGGTACCCGGTCAGCACGTTCCGGTTGTTCGCCCCGGCCGACTGCTGCGGGATGTAGGTCGTGTACAGCGTGTACGCGGTCCCCTGCCCCGGCACCTTCATCGTGAGGTAGTACGGGTCCTGCAGGTTGCCCTTGGCCGTCGTCGTGGTGGTCGCCCCGAGCGCGTTCGTGCCCGAGTTGGTCGTGGTCGACGCGTCCGAGGTGTCGGTGTCGTTCGTCCCCGAGGTCGGTTCCTGCGGCACGTTCCAGGCGTCGTCACCCGAGTAGAACGAGTTCGCGTTCGTGACGTGGTAGGTGCCGAGGATCGACCGCTGCACCTTGAACAGGTCGGTCGGGTACCGCACGTGGTCGAGCAGCTCCGCGCTCATGCTCGACACGGGCTTCGTCGCCGTCGGGAAGATCTTCTGCCACGTCTTGAGCACCGGGTCCTTGGTGTCCCAGGCGTAGAGCGTCACCTTGCCCGTGTACGCGTCGACCGTGGCCTTCACCGAGTTCCGGATGTAGTTGACCTGGTCGGTCCGGTACGCCGAGCTCTCAGCACCCGCGATCGTGTCGGAGAGGCTCTGGCTCTGCGAGTACGGGTACGCGTCGCTCGTCGTGTAGCCGTCGACGACCCACTGGATGCGGTGGTCGACGATCGCCGGGTACGCGTCGTTGTCGAGGGTCAGGTACGGCGCGACCTTCTGCACGCGCGTGATCGGGTCGCGGTCGTAGAGGATCTGCGAGTCCTGGTTCACGGCGTTCGACAGCAGGATCTGCTCGGACTGGAACTTCGCGGCGTAGACGAGCCGGTTGAAGAAGTTGCCGATGCTCGGGCCGCCGTCGCCGGCGTACGTCGTCGTGGCGTTGCCGCCGCTGTCGTCGTTCTCGTCCGAGCCGGACGGGTAGTCGAGCTCGACGTTCTTCGAGCCCTTCGGCGCACCGACGATCGAGTACGCCGGCGAGGTCTCACCGAAGTACACGCGCTGCTGGAAGTCGCCGAGGGCACCGTTGGACGGGATCCCCGACTCGAGGAACACCGGCTTGCCGTCGCTGGCGCGCTGGTTGCCGTACGCCGCCGTCACGCCGTAGCCGTGCGTGTAGACGAAGGCACGGTTGTACGGGGTGTTCGCCTGCGCGCTGAGGCCGTCGAGGTCGATGTCGCGCACCGCGATCACGGTGTCCTCGGTCTCGCCCTTGACGTCGTAGCGGTCGACGTCGAGCTCCTTCGGGAACTGGTAGTACTGCCGGTACTGCTGCAGCTGGCTGAAGGTGTCCGAGACGATCTTCGGGTCGATCAGGCGGATGTTCGCCGTCGTCTGGGCGTCCTGCGCGAGGGCGCCGGAGCTCGCCTCGGTCGTCGCGTCGTAGTTCTGCTCCTGGACGCCCGCGACACCGTAGGCGTCACGGGTCGCCTTGATGTTCCGCTCGATGTACGCGGACTCGAACGTCCGCTCCGAGGGCTTCACCTGCAGGCGCTGCACGATCCACGGGTAGATGCCGCCGATGACGATCGCCGCGACGAGCAGCAGCCCGGTGCCGACGATCGAGATGCGCCAGCGGCCGATGACCGCGGTCACGATGAAGAGGATCGCCACGATCGCGGCGATGCCCGCCATGATCTCGCGACCCGGGATGACGGCGTTCACCTCGGTGTACTGCGCACCGGTGATGAGCGAGTTCGACTTCGTCAGCGCGGCGTACTGGTCGAGCCAGAGGCTCACGGCCTGCAGCGCGACGTAGACGGCGGCGGTGATCGCGAGCTGGATGCGCGCGGCCTTCGAGATCCGGACCTCGCGGCCGCCGAAGCGCATCGCGCCGTACAGGTAGCACGCGGCGAGCGCGGCCAGCCCGGCGATGAGCACCACGGCCGACGAGTACGCCACGATCGCGCGCCAGAACGGCAGTTCGAACACGTAGAAGCCGATGTCGAGCCCGAACTGCGGGTCGGTCTTGCCGAACGGCGTCCGGTTGAAGTACTCGAGCACCATGGTCCACCGGCCGGCGGTCGACAGCCCGGCGAAGATGCCGAGCACGACCGGGATCCCGATCATGACGGCACGGCGCAGCGGCTCGATGACCTGCTGGTAGCGGTCGAGCTGCGAGTTGAGCTTCGCGTAGACCGGCCGGAACCGGAACGCGATCGCGATGCTCGCGTAGACGGGCACCGCCATCCCGAGGAACCCGGCGAGGAACATCAGGGTCCCGGCGATCCACCGCGTGGTCAGGACCTGCTGGAAGCCGAGCTGCGCGAACCACGCGTAGTCGGTGTACAGGCTCGCGAAGATGAAGAAGGCGATCACCAGTGCGGCCAGCACGATGATCGTGACCACGATCGGGACCCGCGGCGAACGCCGCCCCGAGGTGGACGAGGTTGTCGTCACTTGATGTGCTCCAGACGTGTCGAACCGGCGGGCCCGGCGAGGCGGGCCGTCAGTGCATCGATCCTATGTGGCGCGAGCACCCCTGAAACTGTACGGAGACTCAGGATGGCGGGTCGCGCCTCCTGGAACACGGTTCGGGAGGCACGGATCGCGACGGCCGCGGACGTCGCCCGGAGCGCGTGGCCGGGTCTACGACGTGCAGCGCGCGAGCTTCGCGGTGCTCTTCCCGGAGGCGATCGTCTGCAGGTCGGTGACCGCCTGGTCGAGCGTGGCGACCTTGTAGACGTCGAGTCCGTCCGGGACGTGGCCGACGACCTCGCCGCAGTTGTCGGCCGGGGCGAGGAAGACGGTCGCGCCGGCGTCCTTCGCGCCGTACAGCTTCTGCCGGATGCCGCCGATCGCGCCGACCTCGCCGTCGGCGGTGATCGTGCCGGTGCCGGCGACGTGCTTGCCGCCGTTGAGCTTGCCCGGCGTGATCTCGTCGATGATCCCGAGGGCGAACATCATCCCGGCCGACGGGCCGCCGACGTCCTGGAGCTCGATGGAGACGCGGAACGGGAAGTCGTACTGCTCGGTCACGCCCACGCCGATCAGGGCCGTGCCCTGCTCGCTCCGCGGCGTCAGCTCGACCGTCTTCTCGGCGCCGTCGCGTTCGACGACGACCGTCGCCGGGCCCGAGGTGCCGTGCTTCGCGACCAGCTCACGGAGCGAGGTCGCGTCGGCGTTCTCGGTGAGCGAGGTCCCGTCGAAGGAGCGGATGACGTCGCCCTTCTCGATGACGCCGTCGGCCGCGGAGCCCTTCTGGACCGTGCCGACCTCGAGATCGGTGGGCAGTTCGTACCCCTGCTGGATGAGGGCCGCGGCCACGGCGGACTGCTGCGACTGCTGCATGTCGGCCGTGTCCTGCTGGTTGACCTGGTCGGTGGTGACGCCCTCGGGGTAGATCGCGGACGCCGGGATGACCGCCTCGGACTTCGTGAAGAGCGCCCGGATGACGCTCGTCCAGGAGGGGCGGTTCGTGGCGTCGCCCTGGATGCCGACGGTGAGCATGTCGAGTGCGCCGGCGGTGGGGTAGGTCGGGTGGCCGTCGACCTGGATGAGCTTGACCTGCTTCGCGTCCTTGCCCGTGCCCTGCTCCTGGGTCCCGATGGTGTTGTACACCGGGCCGGGGACCTCGATCAGGTAGGGGCTCGGCAGCAGGCTGGCGAGGAGCCCGAGGACGACGGCACCGATCACGAACGCCCAGCCGACGGTCCGGGAACGGGGACGACGACGGGGCTCGGCGGCGAAGAGGGTCACGAGAACGTCCTTCCACGGGGGCTGTTCGCCCTCGGCGCAGCGGTTCGGGCGTTCCCACGGGGGCGTCCCAGGCGCGGCCCCGTGAGCAGCGATTAGCGTAGTCGTCATGCCTGATGAACCGCAGCCGGGGCCGGACGACGACTTCCAGGAGATGCTCCGGAAGCTCCTCTCCGGCGAGGGCCAGATCGACCCGTCGCAGCTCGCCGGTGCCGCCGGACTGCCGAACGACCCGGCCTTCGTCGCGAACCTGATGAGCCAGCTGCAGCGTGCCGCGCAGTCGGGCGGTGACGGCATCGACTTCTCCGTCGCGTCCGAGCGCGCCACCGCGATCGCTCGTGAGGGCGGCCACCCGGTCGACCCCGCGACCTCGCAGGCGGCCGACCAGGCGTTCCAGGTCGCGGCGCTCTGGCTGGACGAGGCCACCTCGGTCGCCGAGCTCACCGCGACGCCGAGCCTCTACACGCGCGAGCAGTGGGCGAAGGCGACGACGCCGGTGTGGGCGCAGATCGCGGAACCCGTGGCGCTGAGCATCTCGAACGCCCTGACCGAGGCGATCGAGCAGCGTGCCCCGGAGCAGCTCAAGGCGATGCTCGGCGACGTCTCGAAGGCGATGCGCGGCGTCGGCGGCGCACTGTTCGCGATCCAGCTCGGCCAGGTCGTCGGGCAGCTCTCGAAGGAGGTCGTGTCCGGCGGCGACGTCGGCGTGCCGCTCCTCGACGAGCAGGTCGCCGCACTCCTGCCGCAGAACGTGGCCGAGTTCGCCGAGGGACTCGACGTCCCCGAGGACGAGGTCCGCATCTACCTGGCCGTCCGGGAACTCGCGCACGCACGGCTGTTCCGTTCGGCCCGCTGGCTCCGCCTGCACATCATCTCGTCGATCACCGACTACGCGCGGGGCATCCACATCCCGTTCGACCGCGTCGAGGAGCTCGCGTCCGAGATCGACCCGACGAACCAGGAACAGCTCCGGGACGCCCTCGCGTCCGGTGCCCTGATCCCGCCGCGCACCGAGGAGCAGGAGACCGCCCTCGCCCGCCTCGAGACGATGCTCGCGCTCGTCGAGGGCTGGGTCGACACCGTGACGGCCGCCGCCACCGAGCGTCTGCCGAAGTCCGGCGCGATCGCCGAGATGGTCCGTCGTCGTCGCGCTGCCGGCGGTCCGGCCGAGTCGGCGTTCGCCACCCTCGTCGGTCTCGAACTGCGTCCCCGTCGCCTCCGCGAAGCCGCGGCGATGTGGCAGCGGGTCACCGACGAGCTCGGCACCGAGCAGCGCGACGCGCTCTGGTCGCACTTCGACGCGGTCCCGACCTCGGACGACATCGACGCACCGGACGCCTTCGTGGCCCGGCTGCGCAACCCCGGCCGCTCCGCCGAGGACGACGAGTTCGACAAGGCGCTCGAGGACCTGCTCAACGACGCCACCGGTGACCGTCCGCGCGAGGACGAGTCCGGCAACGTCGACGAGGGCGACGCTCCGAAGTAGTTCTCCACAGATCCGCTGACCCTGCCCCGCGCGGGCGTCACGTCCGCCAGCGTGGGGGCATGGGCATCCGCATCGATCCGACCCTCGAGTTCGTCTGGCGCGACCCGGCCACCGTCCAGCTCGGGGTCGATCCGCCGCGCGCCGTCGTACCGGTCCCGAGCACGGCCGAGGAACGGTTCCTGTGCGCACTCCGTCGCGAGACCGGCCGTGACGCACTCTCCGGGGTCGCCGCGGCGATCGGGTGTCCGCCCGGTCTCGCCGCGCGTGTGCTCGGGGACGCCTCGCCCGCGGTCGTCGACGTCCTGCCCGAACCGCTGGCCCGGGTCGAGGTGCACGGCACCGGGACCCTGCCGGACGCGGTCGCCGAACTGCTCTCGGGCGAGGGCGTCACGGTCGCGCGCACGACCGCGCCGCGGGGCGGACCGGTGACCGTCCCCGACCCGGATCCCCAGCTCGCCGTGGTGGTGGCCGACCACGTCGTCGACCCGGCGGTCCGCGCGGCCTGGACCCGGCGGGGCACCGCGCACCTGCCGGTCGTCGTCGGGGACGGACGCGTGCGCCTCGGGCCGTTCGTCGTCCCGGGTGCCGGGCCGTGCCTCCAGTGCGTCGAGTACGCGCACGTCGACGACGACCCGTGCTGGCCGGCCATCGCGGCGCAGGTGTGGGGCCGCCCCGCGGCACCGCTCTCGCCCTACCGGATCGCGGCGGTCGCGGCGGCGGTGACCCGGATGCTCCTCGAACGGCTGCCGTCACGCACCCAGCACCCCGGTCCGGACCAACTGGTCTTCGAGCGCGACGACCTGTCGGTCAGTCGGCTCCCGGTGACGTTCCATCCGCGCTGTTCGTGCCGAGCGCTGCCAGGAACCGACTCGCCACCCGGGCTCCCCCACGCGTGGAACCCTGTCGCGACCACGTGACCGTCACCGACCGGCGGGCACGGGTCAGCCCGACGTAGAAGAGCCGGCGTTCCTCGTCGATCTCGGCGTCGGTCGTGGCGTACGAGATCGGGAGCAGCCCCTCGGCCGCACCGATCACCACGACGTGCGGCCACTCCAGGCCCTTGGACGAGTGCAGCGTGGCGAGGGTCACGGCGTCCAGCTCCGGCTCGTGGTGCGTCGCGGCACGGTCCACCAGGTCCTGCGTGAACTGCTGCATCGTCGTGCCGGCGGGAGCGTCCTCGGCGAGGCCCATGATCGCCTGCAGCGCTTCCCACTGCTCGCGCACGGCGCCGGTGCCCTCCGGTGGCGTCGGCGTCCACCCGCTCACCTGCAGCACGAGGCCGACCCGCCGGGTGAGCTCGTCGTCGGTCTGCCGGACGGCCTCACCCCGCATGTGGTGCACCGCGAGCTTGACCTCGGGGCGGTCGAAGAAGCGGGTGCCGCCCTGGACCCGGTACGGGATGCCCGCGCGTCCGAGCGCCGACTCGACCGCGGCGGCCTGGGCGCCGAGGCGGTAGAGCACCGCGACGTCCCCGTAGGACGCGCCCGAGGCCGGGTCGGCGACCAGCGACGCGATGGTCCGGGCGACCGTCTGCGCCTCGTCGCCGTCGTGCACGCACGCGAGCACCTCGGGCCGTGGTCCGGGCTCGGTGTGCTGCGCGACGAGGTCGAGGGCGCCCGGTTGCCCGCGCATGAGCGCGTTCGCGGCGTGCACCACCTCGCGCGTGGAGCGGTAGTTCCGCTCGAGCCGCAGCACGGATCCGCGGGGGAACTCCGAGCCGAAGCCGAGCAGGTAGCGACTCGACGCCCCCGCGAACGAGTAGATCGTCTGGCTGGCGTCGCCGACGACGCAGACGTCGTCCCGGCCGCCGAGCCACGCGCGCAGCAGGTCGTGCTGCACGGGCGAGACGTCCTGGTACTCGTCCACGACGAAGAAGCGGTACTGCTGCCGGACGTACGACGCCACCCGGGGTTCGGACTCCACCATGCCGAGCGTCGCGAGCAGGACGTCCTCGAAGTCGAGCTGCCGCCGGTCGTCCTTGAGCTGCTCGTACGCGCGCATGAGGTCGAGGACCCGGCGCGGCGCGGTGTCGCGCGGCATGACCCGGTCGGCCGCCGCGGCCTCGTACTCGTCGTACGAGAGCATCTGGACCTTCCGCCACTCGACCTCGCCGGCCAGGTCGCGGAGCGTCGGGGTGTCCACCCGCAGGCCGACCGTGTCCGCCGCGTGCGCGATCATCCGGCCCTTTGACTCGACGATCTTCGGGGCGTGGCCGCCGACGGTGTCCGGCCAGAAGTAGCTGAGCTGCGCCATCGCCGCGGCGTGGAACGTGCGGGCCTGGACCGTGCCCGCACCGAGGGAGCGCAGCCGCGACCGCAGTTCGCCGGCCGCCCGGGTGGTGAAGGTCAGGGCGAGGACGTGGTTCGGCGCGTAGGTGCCGGTCGCGACGCCGTACGCGATGCGGTGCGTGATGGCGCGGGTCTTGCCGGTGCCGGCGCCGGCGAGGACGGCCACGGGACCGAGCAGGGTCCGGGCGACGGTGCGCTGTTCGGCGTCGAGGGCGGCGAGGAGCTCGTCCGGCGACGGTGGTCGGAGCGGCTCGGCCCCGGCCCCGGCGGCGGCGCTGCTCACGGCAGGTCCAGCGGCCCGCCGTACCACTCTTCGATGATGGCGCGGGCGATCGACGTCTTCCCCGGCAACAGCAGGGTGTCGCCCGCACGCTCCCGGATCTCGTCGCGCGAGAACCACCGGACGTCGAGGATCTCCACGCCGTCCGGCCGAGCCGTCGTCGGGTCCCCGTCCACCGCACGGGCGCGGAACCCGAGCATGAGCGACGCCGGGAACGGCCACGGCTGCGAGCCGAGGTACTCGGGTTCCTCGACGCGGACGCCGGATTCCTCCCAGACCTCGCGCCGGACGGCGTCCTCGAGCGACTCCCCCGGCTCGACGAAGCCCGCGAGCAGCGAGTACCGGTCCGCGTCCCACGCCGCGTTCGACCCGAGCAGGATCCGGTCGTCGGCGTCGGTGACCCCGACGATGATCGCCGCGTCGGTGCGCGGGAAGTGCTCGTGTCCCTCGGGATCGCGGCGCACCCAGCCGCCGGTGACCACGTCGGTCGCGGACCCGGTGCGGGGCGAGAAGCCGTGCACGGCGTGCCAGTTCGCCATCGCCACGGCCTCGACCGCGAGGCCCTGGTCGCGCGGCGACAGCTCGGTCCCGAACATCCGCAGGCTCTCCCACGCGTCGTCGGCCGGTTCGATCCGAGCAGCGGTCTCGGCGTCGAGGAACGCGGCGACGAACCGGGTGCCGGCGGGCGCATCGGGGGCGTCGGACACGGCGCGACCGAGGTACAGCGTCACCGCGTCGACCGGCACGGCATCGGCGGAGACGAAGCGGAGGGTGCCGTCGGCGTTCCGCAGCATCTCGGAGCCGCGGACGGGCAGGTACCGGGTCGACGGGTCGTCCCGCAGCACCCGGTCGAGGTCGTCCGTCGTGCGGAACTCCGCGTCGCGGTCGAGGTCGTTGCGGGAGAGGGGCAGCCTCGCGGCGAACTCGACGGTCACGGCAGGGGGCTCCTCGGGTCGGATCGGGTCGGCGGTGCGGGAGCCCGGGCTGCCGCGGGCCAGCGTGGCGCACGCTCGACCACCGGCTGCGGACCTACCCTGAGGGGCATGGCGGGATCCCAGTTCACTCTAGCCGCGTTGGCGACCACGGCCGTCTCAGGCCTCGTCGTCACGGGCACGCGCACGCTCGGCTCGGCCGCGTCCGGGGACTACGAGTCGGCCGTCCTCCGCGACGCCGACGGCGCCTGGTCCGCGATCCGCCGCCCACGCAACCAGCGGGCCGAAGCCCGACAGTCCGCCGACCTCGTCGCGATCCGGGCGCTGAGCGCCGGGATCCGCACGCGCCTCCCGTTCGGCGTCGCCGAGTACCGCGGACAGGCGCCGATCGGCTCGACCCGCGCCATCGTCACCTCGTACCTGCCCGGGACGCACCCGAAGCTGCAGGCCCTCGTCGAACGACCGGAGCTCGCGACCAGCGTCGGCCGGGCGATCGCCGCGATCCACCAGCTGCCGACGAGCTTCGTCACCGACGCCGGCCTGCCGTCCCTCACCCCGTTCGAGGTCCTGCGCTCCGCCGTCTCCGTGATGGACCGCGCGGTCGCCACGAAGCTCGTCCCGGCGGCGCTCAAGGAGCGGTGGGAGGGCGCGGCGCGCGACCAGCAGCTCTGGCAGTTCACGCCCACCGTCGTGCACGGGTCGCTCGGCACCGAGACGATCCTGGTCTCCGGCGACGACGTCTCCGGCGTCATCGACTGGGGCGAGCTGCGGCTCGGCGACCCGGCGAAGGACCTCGCGTGGGTGCTCGCCGGCCGCAAGGACGCGTTCGACACCGTCCTCAGCGCGTACGAGGCGAACGGCGGCGGCCGGGACCGGCAGCTCGCGCAGCGCGCGCGGGTGCACCATGAGCTCGAGACCGCGCAGTGGCTGCTGCACGGCGTGCAGGTGAAGAGCACCGAGGTCGTCGACGACGCGGTCGCGATGATGCACCGGCTGGTGGACGCGGTCCAGACGCCGAGCGCGGCACCGCTGCAGTCGGTCTCGCCGGAGACGATGGAGATCGGCGAGGTCGAGCAGCTGCTGTCGTCGACCGAGCGTCGGCACGGCTGACGCGCGTCGGCGCAGCTGCCGCGTCGGCGCGGCGGACGCGTCGGCGCGGCTGACCCGTGTCGGCACGGCTGACGCGCGTCGGCCCTGGAGGCGCGGCTCGCCCCCGCCCCGTCGCCGGCGGTCCGCCGCGCCACCGGTCCGTATCGAACCACGGTTCCGACACGGAACCAGCGTCCGCGCGTGGTTCGACGTCGGATTCGTGGTTCGACCTGCGGGCCCGCGTCAGCGCGGCCGGCCCGGCGCCGAGCCGGCGCCGTGCCGGCGTCAGCGCGGCCGGCCGGCGTCAGCCGATCGCGTCCCGCCAGGCGCGCTCGAGTCCGGCGCGGTCGAGGAGTTCGCGCGGCCGGACCTCGAGGTCGTCGGCCACGAAGTAGAACACCGCGTCGACCTCATCGATCGGGCGCCCGGTGAACTCCGCGTAGGCGACCCGGTACAACGCGAGCTGCAGCTGCCGCTTCGCCAGGTCGTCGTCGCCCGACGGGGCCTTGCCGGTCTTCCAGTCGACGACCTCGGCCCGGCCGTCGATCTCGTAGACCGCATCGAGCTTGCAGACGACGCTGTGGCCGAGGAACGGGATGTGGATCTCCCGTTCGACCTCGACCGGTGTCAGCTCCGCCCACCGTGACCGGGCGAAGGTCGCCTGGAAGTCGGCGAGCCGCCGGGCGTCGTCGTCGGTGACCGCGACGTCCGCCGAGGCGTCGACCACGTCGTCCGGGTCGAGGTCGAGTTCGTCCGGCCAGGCGTCGAGGGTCTCGAGCGAACCGCCGCTGCGGGCACGCTGCTCGACCCACTGGTGGAAGAGCGTGCCGAGGCGGGTCGCGCGGTACGGCCGCTCCGGCATCGGGCGCCGCAGCCGCTCGGCCACGGCGTCCGGTTCGGCGAGGTAGTCCTTGAACCCGGACGCCGGGACGCGGTGCGGGACGACCACCCGGTGCCGGGCCGACCGGTTCGCGGCGCGCTCGGCGAGCAGCAGGTCGATGTCGGCGCTGAACCGACCGGCCGCCCCGGGGTTGGCGTTCCGCACGCGGTCGGCGGCGGCGACCACCCGGGCGGCGCGCTGCCCGAACGGCACGTGCGGCCAGGACTGCGTGGGCCCGGCGTCACCGAGGGGGTTCTCCTCGTGCTCGGTCGTCTCGGGGACGGCGGCCGCGTCCACGACACCGGCGTCGACGAGGTCCCGCAGGTACCGACTCGGCTCGGTGGGTCGGACCCCGCCCGCCCAGAACGAGCCGGAGACGAGCAGGTCGTGCTTCGCCCGGGTGAGCGCGACGTAGGTGAGGCGACGCTCCTCGTCCTCGTTGCGGGCCTTCACCTGTTCCTTGTAGGCGTCGATCGCGAGCGTGACGTCCTTCTGCGTGTCGTGCCCGCGCCAGTCCAGTCGCGGCAGCTCGTCGGCGTCTCCCCGGAACTCGTACGGCAGCCGGCCGAAGCCGATCCACCCGGACGAGCCCTCTTGCGGGCGGGCCGGGAGCGCACCCTCGACCAGTCGGGGAACCGCCACGGCGTCCCACTCGAGGCCCTTCGACCCGTGGATCGTCAGGATCTGCACGGTGCCGGCCTCGGGCTCCTCGGAGCGGGGACCCATGTCGTCACGACGGGCAGCGGCGTCGATCCAGCCGAGGAACGCACCGAGGTCGGCCCGGTCGTCAGTCGTCACGAAGCCCGCGAGCTCGTCGATGAAGGCGTCGAGGAACGCCCCGCTCCCCTGCTCGTGCGCGGCGACCTCGATGTCGAGCCGCATCTCCTGCACGACGAGCGTGACGAAGTCGACGAGGTCGCCGCTGGCCCGGGACCGGAGCGCCTGGAGCTGGCGGCCGAGGTCGCGCATCCGGAAGCGTCCGGTCTCGCTGATGTCGGCGAGCGCGCCGTGCTCGTCCGGGGCGGTGGCGACGAAGTCGAGGGCGTCGACGATCGAGCCGTGCTCCCCCGCGGCGACCGACGCCCGGAAGGCTGCGGTGACGTCGTCGTCGAGTCGCTGCTGGGTGTGGTCGCGGCCGAACAGCCAGCGGGCCAGGGCGTGCAGGGCGGCGATGTCCGCGGTGCCGATCCGCCACCGGGCGCCGGCGAGCAGCCGGATGAGGTCGTTGCCGGCGGCGGGGTCGTGCAGCACGCGGAGGCACGCGACGAGGTCGACGATCTCCGGCCGCTGCAGGAGTCCGCCGGTGCCGAGCACGTGGAACGGCACGCGACGGTCGCCGAGGGCGGCGGTGAACGCGGCGAGGTCCTTCCGCGAGCGCAGCAGGAGCGCCATCGACCCCGTCGGGTCAGCGGCGCGGCGAGCGGCGAACCACTCCGCCACGGCGGCGGCCTCGTCCGGGAGGGTCTCCGGGAACACGGCGTGGACCGTTCCGGCGTCCGCCCCGGGTCGGGGGACGAGGCGCTCGACGTCGACCTCGGACGCCTCGGACAGGGGCGCGACGACGGCGTTGGCGCCGGCGAGGACGTCGACCGGGTTCCGCCAGCTGGTGGAGAGCGCGAAGGTGACGGGGCGTGCGGCGTCGGCGCCGTCGTCGGACGTCCCGCCGAAGTCGCGCGGGAACCGGGCGAGGTTGGCGGCACTCGCCCCGCGGAACCCGTAGATCGACTGGTGGGGATCACCGACCGCCATCACCGGGTGCCCGCGGAAGAGCCGGGCGAGGAACCGCGTCTGCACGACCGAGGTGTCCTGGTACTCGTCGAGGAGCACGACGCCGTACCGCTGCCGGAGGTCGGTGACGACGCGCGGTGCGGACTCGGCCGCGGCGAGGGCGAGGGCGATCTGGTCGGAGAACTCCACGAACCCGCGGTCCACCTTCTGCCGGCGGAACTCCTCCACCAGGTCGACGAGGGGTTCGAGGGCACCGACCGCGGCGACGGCGTCGGTGATCACCTTGTACGCGCCGCCGCGGGCGTTCCCCGGCAGCTGGAGCAGCTCGGCGAACTCGATCGCGAACCGACGCAACCGCTCCGGTTCGACGAGGTGCTCGGACACCGCGCCGGCGAGCGAGACGACCGCGGCGGTCACGGTGTCGACGTCGCGGTCGAGCCCGGCCAGCCGGTCGTCCCGCGCCGCGACGACGACCCGGCGCGCGAGCTGCCAGGCGGACGGTTCGGTGAGCACCTGGGACTCGCCGTCGCGGCCGACGAGCAGGGCGTTCTCGCGGAAGACCGAGTTGGCGAACGCGTTGTAGGTGGACACCGTCGGCGCCTCGAACGCGTCACCGGCCTCGAGCAGCCCGACGTCCTCGAGCGCGCGGATGCGGTCGTTGATGCGGACCGACAGCTCGCCGGCGGCCTTGCGGGTGAAGGTCAGGCCGAGGATGCCGTCGGGGCGGACCATCCCGTTCGCGAGCAGCCAGACGACCCGCGACGCCATCGTCTCGGTCTTCCCGCTGCCGGCTCCCGCGACGACGAGCGCCGGGGTGAGCGGGGACTCGATGACGGCGCGCTGCTGCGCCGTGGGGCGCGGGCGTCCGAGGGCGTCGGCGATCGCGTCGGCGTCGTGCCGCGGCGGCTCGACGCGGTCGGGGTCGGCGGTGCGGGCACCGTCGGGGCCGAGCAGCTGTTCCTCGTTCACCAGGTCACCTCGCCCACGACGTGGATCCGGCACTCGACGCCGGTCCGGGCCTTCTCGCAGTGGTCGTCGACGTTCGCCAGGAAGGTCCGTCCGGCCATGCCCGTCGCCACGGTGTGCAGCCGCTGGCGGTAGGCCTCACGCGCCTCGTCGTCGAACGCCTGCTGCGTCCGCTCGGAGTAGGCACGGCCGCTGCGGGCGTTCTGCACGAACACGAGCCGGGCATCGGCCATCGCCGAGCCGGCGGGGACCCCCTCGACCGCGCCGTCCTCGACCGCGAGCTGGTACGCGCCGAGCTGGGGGTGTTCGGGCATGTCGCTCTTTTCGCTCGGCATCGAGCGCCCGGTCTTGAGGTCGACGACGCTGACCCGGCCGTCCGGGTCGACCTCGATCCGGTCGATGCTGCCGCGCATCCGTGCCGGCCCGGTGACGAGCGCGAACGAGGTCTCGGCGCCGAGCAGTCGGCGTCCGGCGCTCGCGAAGGTGCGGAGGTAGTCGCTCAGTCCCTCGATCATGCGACGGGTGCGGGCGCGTTCGCGATCGGCGATCCAGGGCGACTCGAACGTCAGCTCGTCCCACCGGTCCTCGACGTGCTGCCACAGGGACTCCACGTCGACGGCGGTGGCGTGCTCCATGGTCTCGTGCACGATCGTCCCGATGCCCATCGCGGGGCTCGGGGCACTGCCGCCGAAGGTCTGCACGAACCAGTGCACGGGGCACTCCTCGAAGGTGCCGATGCGGGAGGGCGAGACCGACACGGTCGGGGGCACGGGCTCGCCGCCCTCGTGCTCGGGTGCCGGCTCGGCGTCGAGGTCGACGAGGGGGTCGTCGGTCGAGGGCTCGGCGAGCCCGTACCAGTCGTCCGGAGCGGCGCCGGGGACCTCGGCCTCGGCCAGGCGTGCGAGCGCGGACGCGGCCTCGTGGTCGCCCGAGGCCACCACGCGCCGACGGAGCGACCCGGCGAGGCCGCGCAGGGACAGCGGGTGCACGGTCGGCTGCCGGTCGGGCGGCACGGGCACGAGGCGGACGAACGGCGAGGGCGACTCGTCGTCGTTCGCCACCGTCCCGATGATCACCTGGGTGGTGGCGCGGGACACCGCACGGGCGAACAGGCGGAGTTCGTCGGCGATCACGGCGGCGCGGTCGTCGATCGTCTCGTGGTCGATCCCCGCGGCGGCACGGACCAGGCCGTCGGGGTCGAGCAGGCTGCCCCGTACCCGGGTGTTCGGCCAGACGCCGTCCTGCAGCCCGAGCACCACGACGACGTCGCACTCGAGCCCGATCGTGGCCGAGGGGGTGAGCACGCGGACCCGGCCGGCGGTGCGGTCGGGGCCGATCGAGTCCTCGGGTAGGTCGGCGCCGAGCAGGTCGTCGACGAACACCCGTGCGGGGGCGTCCGGCGTGCGCTCGACGAACCGCTTCGCCGCGGTGAACAGCCCGACCACGGCGTCGAGGTGCCGGTCGGCCTCGGCCGCACCGACCCCGCCGGCAGCCGACTGGCCGCCCCAGGCGCCGGCGAGCCCGCTCCGTTCCCAGAGGCCCCAGAGGATCTCCTCGATGCTCGCACCGGACTCGGCGTCCTGGTGCGCCTGCACCAGGCTCCGTGCGAGCCGCGTCGCGCGTCGGGCGAACCCGGCGTCGACGGTCGCCAGGCGCTCGGGCGCGCCGAGTGCGTCCACGAGGAGTTCGTCGGCCGTGCGGGTACCGCCACCGGCCAGTTCTTCCCGCCGCAACGCGAGGCGGAGCCGCCGCATCGCCAGGGTGTCGAGCCCGCCGAGCGGCCCGGTCGCGAAGGACGTGGCGAGCACCGGGTCGAGCGGGAGGACCCCGAGCGCGACGGCCGCGGCGTCGAGCAGGGACCGCGCCGCGGTGTCGTCGCGGGGTCGGACGGGCGCGGCCCCGGCGGTCGCGGGGACCTCGGCCACGGAGAGCGCGCGGACGAGCTCGGGGATCGCGGCACCACTGCGGGTGACGACGGCCATCCGGTGCCACGGGACGCCGTCGAGCAACCGGTGTTCGCGGAGCCGCCGGGCGATCGCGACGACGAGCGCAGCACGGCTCGCGCCCTCGAGGTGCAGGACGGCGTCGGGGCGGGCGTCGGCCGTGGTCGCCACGGCGGTGCGCTGCCGTCCGGCCGCGGCGGCGCCGATGCGCGCCGTGATGCCCGAGACGAGCGCGCGGACGGGTGCCGCGTGCCGGTGCACCGTGCCGAGGACCAGCTCGTCGACGCGGTCCACACCGAGCCGGGAGGCCAGGCGGCCGAGCACGTCGGGCTCGGCCCCGCGGAACGCCGACGCGGCGATGTCGGGGTCACCGAAGGCGACGATCTGCACGCCGGAGCGGGCGAGCGCCCCGAGCAGCGCGATCTCCCCCTCGACGAGCTCCTGCGTGTCGTCGACCACGACGAGGCGCAGCGCGGCGACGCTCGCCGGGACCTGCCCCCGCAGGACGGCGGCCGTGGCGTAGGCGACGAGTTCGGCGGCGTCGAGGCTGGTGGCGCGGAACGAGGTCACGGCGGCGCGGTACTCATCGACGAAGTCCCCGACCGCCCGCCACTCCGGACGCCCGGTGTCGTCCCCGAGTTCGCGCATGTCCTCGGGTTCCACGCCCGCGGCGACCGCCCGCATCATGACGTCGCGCAGGGCGGTGCGGAAGCCGGCGCGTTCGCGGACGACGGCGGTGATCGGGGCCGGCCAGTCCGGACCCGTGCCGTCGGTCTCGTGCCCGTCGAGCAGGTCGGCGATGATGCGGTCCTGCTCGCCACCGGTCAGGAGGGTCGGGGTCTCGAGGCCCTGGACGGCCGCGGCGTGCGCGACGAGCTGGAAGGCCAGCGAGTTCACCGTCCGTGCGAGTGCACCCGGCATCACCCGGTCGACCGAGGCGGCGAGCCGGTCGCGGAGCGCGGTGGCGGCCGCGCGGGCGCTCGTCAGGGCGAGGACGGTGGCGTGACCGTCGGGCGAGATCGCGTCGTCTCGCGTGAGCCGTGCCGCAACCAGCCGCGACAGCGTGGTCGTCTTGCCGGTGCCCGGTGCGCCGATGACCGCGGCGTGCCGACCGTCCGGCAGTGCGAGCACGGCGGCCTGCGACGGGTCGGACGCCAACGCCCGCGCGACGCCCGTGGCCTCGGGTGCGGGCGTGAGCGTCGTCTGGGGCACCCTCGTACGGTAACCGCAGCGACCGACAGTGCGCCTGCGGCGAACGCCCGATGGCCGTCGGGGCCGCTCGGATACGCTGTGCTCGTGGACATCAAGATCGGCATCACCAACAGCCCGCGCGAGATCGCGTTCGAGACCGCCCAGACCGCCGACGAGATCGAGAAGGCCGTCGCGGCCGCGCTCGACGACAAGGCGACGCACCTCTCGCTGCAGGACGACAAGGGCCGTCGGTTCATCGTCCCCGTCGCGTCCCTCGCCTACGTCGAGGTCGGCGCGGAGGAGTCCCGTCGCATCGGTTTCGTCGCCTGACGTGGAGCTGCTCTTCGCGGTCCTCGGCGGGCTGATCCTCGGGGCCGTCGCGCACGTGGTCCTGCCGTGGCGCTCGAGCCGTGGTTCCCTGCTCGGCCCCGCGGTCGGCGGCATCGTCGCCGCGGTGCTGTGGGAAGCCCTGACCTGGGCCGGCTGGCAGTACGACGCGACCTGGATCTGGGTCGTCGCCCTGGTCGGTGCCGGTGTGGTCGCCCTCGTCGCGGAGTGGGTCCTCGGCAAGCGCCGTACGGCTGCCGACGCGGCGTACTACGAGCGCGTCAAGGCCTCCGGCGCCTGACCCGGGGGCCGTCAGGCCGTCAGGCCGAGCGCGTCCATGCGCCGCGTGTGCGCAGCGATGAGCTCGGTCCAGACCGGCTCGAGCCGTTCCTGGTCCTCACGCGCGTGCGACGCGAGCGCCGACCGGGCCACGAGCAACGTGTCCCCGACGAGCCGCCGCCCCCACATCGCCAGTCGCGACCCGACCTGCGGGTCCTCGGCGATGCGTTCGGTGAGCTCCTCGACGACGGCGGCTTCCTCACGCGCGTCGAACACGGTCTTCAGGCGCTGCCGGACCTCGGCCGGGAGCGACCGGAGCAGCGAGCCGAACAGGTCGTTGAGGATCCCCGCGGTGACGTAGCCCGTGAGCATCGACTCGTACCAGTCCGCGCCGCTCGTGCGCTCGAGGAACAGGTCGATCGCCTCGCGGTGGGGGGCCATCAGCGCAGCCGGGTCACCGCCGGTCCGTTCGATCTCGGCGACGATGGCGCGGTGCCGCTCGAGCGCCGTCGTCGCGAGCACACCCGTGACGAGCCGGCCGGACAGGGTCGGCGCACCGGCCCCGGCGCGGCCCATCGTCTCGTAGAGCGAGAGTTCGAGGTACGCCGCCTGGCCCAGGTAGACGTCCAGCTCGGGGCTGACGTCGTCGAGCTGCAGACGTTCCACGGGCGAGGCGTTCCGCGGGTTCCGCGACGCGAGCCACGCGGACGCGAGCTCCGCCGCGCGCTTCCGGTTCCACCACGACACCACGGCTCCAGCATAGGGGCCTGGAGAACCGAGCCCGACCCGCCGGTAGACTGGTCGGGACTTCCACCAGAACTAAGGTGATTCTTTGACTTTCGCAGACCTCTCCATCGAGCAGGACATCGTCGACGCGCTCGCGACGAAGGGCATCCTCGAGCCCTTCCCGATCCAGCAGCAGACGATCCCGCTCGCCCTCACCGGCCAGGACATCATCGGCCAGGCCAAGACGGGTACGGGCAAGACCTTCGGCTTCGGCCTCCCCCTCATCCAGCGCCTCGGAGCCGACCCGGCGCCCGGCGTCAAGGCCCTCGTCGTCGTGCCGACCCGCGAACTCGCGGTCCAGGTGACCGAGGACCTCGAGCTCGCCACCTCGAACCGCCCGACGACCATCGCGGCGATCTACGGCGGCAAGGCGTACGAGGGGCAGATCGAGCAGCTCAAGGCCGGCGCCCAGATCGTCGTCGGCACCCCCGGGCGCCTGATCGACCTGCAGCGCCAGCGCCTGCTCGACCTGTCGCACGTGCAGGAGGTCGTCCTCGACGAGGCCGACCGCATGCTCGACCTCGGGTTCCTGTCGGACATCGAGCGCATCTTCCAGGCCATCCCCGAGGTGCGGCACACGATGCTGTTCTCGGCGACGATGCCCGCGCCGATCGTGGCGCTCGCCCGCCGCTTCATGAGCCGCCCGGTGCACATCCGCGCGACCGACCCCGACGAGGGTCTGATGCAGGCGAACATCAAGCACCTCATCTACCGCGCGCACTCGCTCGACAAGGACGAGGTCATCGCCCGCATCCTGCAGGCCGAGGGGCGCGGCAAGACCGTGATCTTCACCCGCACGAAGCGCGCGGCCGCGAAGCTCGTCGAGGAGCTCAAGGACCGCGGGTTCAACGCCGCAGCGGTGCACGGCGACCTCAACCAGGAGCAGCGCGAGCGTGCCATGGCCGCCTTCAAGGCCGGCAAGCGCGACGTGCTGATCGCCACCGACGTCGCGGCCCGCGGCATCGACGTGGACGACGTCACGCACGTGATCAACCACACCATCCCGGACGACCCGGACACCTACCTGCACCGTGCCGGGCGCACCGGCCGTGCGGGCAAGACCGGCATCGCGGTCACGTTCGTCGACTGGGACGACCTGCACAAGTGGACGCTGATCGACAAGGCGCTCGAGTTCGGCATCCCCGAGCCCGTCGAGACCTACTCGTCGTCGCCGCACCTGTTCGAGGAACTCGACATCCCGGCCGGCACCAAGGGCCGTCTGCCCGGCGCTTCGGCGCACGCGGCATCGGCCGGTGGCCCCGCCGAGAAGCAGTCGGGCGACCGTCCGCGCAGCGGCTCGCGTCCGCCCCGCACCCGGACGCGGTCCGGCTCGGGTTCGGCATCCGGTTCCGGCAACGGCTCGGGAGGCGCGGCACGGTCCGCCTCGCAGCCTGCGGACGCCGAGTCCCCGGCCCAGTCCGGTGGTGCCGAGGGCGCACCGGCCGACGGTTCGACCGACGGCGCCGCGAAGCGTCGTCGTCGGCGTCGCCGCCGCGGGAGCGGCAGCGGCTCGTCCGAGGCGACCGCCTCGGCGCCGCAGGGGTCGTCGGACGGCGAGTAGCGCCTCCAGGCCGTCACACCGAAGGGTCCGTCGCCGACGCGACGGGCCCTTCGTCGTCCCCACCCGCCGGAGCGGCCGCGCTGGTCAGGCCAGGCGGGAGCCCGCGCCGACGACGGGCGCGCTGCCGGTCGCCTCGGAGCGGATGGCGTCGAACGCCGCCGACGCCGTGCGGTGCTCGCCCAGCCGGTTCGGCTTGCCCGTGCCGTGGTAGTCGCTCGACCCGGTCACGAACAGGCCGTACCGCGTGGCCCAGTCGAGCAGGGTGCGCTTGCCGTGCGCGAGGTTCTCGCGGTGGTCGACCTCGAGCCCGCCGAGCCCGGCATCGACCAGTTCGCGGAGCATCGGCTCGTCGATCACGATCCCCCGCGACGACGCGGCGGGATGGGCGATGACGGGGACGCCGCCGGCCTGTCGGATGAGCTCGACGCCCCGGAGCGGGGACGGCGCCTCGTGCGGCTCGTAGTACCCGGAGGCCGGGTGCAGGATCCCCCGGAACGCCGCGCTGCGGTCGGCCTCGAGCCCGCGAGCGACGAGGGCGTCGGCGATGTGCGGGCGGCCGATCGTGGCCCCGTCGCG
This sequence comes from Curtobacterium sp. NPDC087082, assembly GCF_044745045.1. Classification (NCBI taxonomy): domain Bacteria; kingdom Bacillati; phylum Actinomycetota; class Actinomycetes; order Micrococcales; family Microbacteriaceae; genus Curtobacterium; species Curtobacterium sp. NPDC087082. The sequence goes on from NZ_JBIUZN010000003.1 coordinate 90,781, forward strand.
GGACTGCGCGAGCACGTCGTCCCAGGTGATCGGGTGATCGCGGCCGATGCGGTCGACCATCCGGCGGGCCCGCGCGAGGCGTCCGTCGCGGATCCGTTCGGTCTCGGCGACGAGCGCCGGGTCGGCGGGGTCGACCAGGTAGCCGAGGACGTGCACGCTGCGGTAGCCGACGCGGGTGCTCAGTTCGAGACCCGGGAGGAGCGTGACCGGCAGGTCGCGGACGGTCGCCGTGGCCTCGTCCCACCCCGCGGTCGTGTCGTGGTCCGTCAGCGCGACGGCGTCCAGTCCGGCGGCTGCTGCCGCCCGGACGAGGTCCGCGGGTCGCTCGGTGCCGTCGGAGACGCTCGAGTGCGCGTGCAGGTCGATGAACGGATCGGGCACGTCGACAATGCTATCCACAGGTGAGCGGGCGCACAGGCCGCGGAGCGACGGGCGGTGCGATGATGGGTGCATGTCCGACACCACGCCCCGCGCGACGAGCAACCGTTCCACCACCCCCGGATCCTCGACGTTCAAGGACTACATCGGCTCGCAGTGGGCCGATCGTGACCGTCCGCTGCCCGAGCCCCGCGAGCAGGCCGCCTTCGCTGCCGAACGCCGCGCGAAGCTCTCCGAGCTGCACCCGGGCCGGACGATCGTCGTACCGGCCGGCCAGGCCAAGGTGCGGTCGAACGACTGTGACTACCCGTTCCGCCCGCACTCCGCGTTCGCGCACCTGACCGGCTGGGGCACCGACACCGTCGTCGGCTCCGTGCTCGTCATGACACCGAACGGCTCCGGGCACGACGCCACGCTGTACTTCCGCGCGACCGCCGGCCGCGACTCCGAGGAGTTCTACGCCAACCCCGAGATCGGGGAGTTCTGGGTCGGCCCGCGCCCCTCGCTGGACGAGGTCGCGGCGGACCTCGGTCTCGCGACGGCCGACCTCGGCGCGTTCGACGCCGTGCGCGCCGGACTCGACGCCTCGGCCCTCGTCGTGCGCGACGCCGACACCGACCTCACCCGTGGGCTCGACGACCGGATCGGCAGCGCCGTCGGTGGCGCGCCCGAGGCCGACGGCGTGCCCGCGACGGACGACGCCCTCGCCCGTGACCTCTCCGAGCTGCGCCTCGTGAAGGACGCGTACGAGGTCAACGAGCTCCGCAAGGCCGTGAACGCGACCAAGGCCGGGTTCGACGATGTCATCGCCGACTTCGACGCGGTCCTGGCGCACCCCCGCGGCGAGCGCATCGTCGAGGGCACGTTCAACCGCCGGGCCCGTGCCGACGGCAACACCGTGGGCTACGACACGATCGCCGCCTCGGGCCACCACGCCTGCATCCTGCACTGGACCCGCAACGACGGCGCCGTCGAGCCGGGCGACCTGATCCTCATCGACGCCGGGGTCGAGGTCGACTCGTTCTACACGGCCGACATCACCCGCACGCTCCCGGTCAGCGGCACCTTCACCGACGTGCAGCGCCTCGTGTACGAAGCCGTGCTCGAAGCGGCGGACGCGGCCTTCGCCATCGTGAAGCCCGGCATCACATTCCGTCAGGTGCACGCCACCGCGATGGAGGTCATCGCCCGCAAGACCGCCGAATGGGGCTTCCTGCCCGGCAGCGCCGAGGAATCGCTCCAGCAGGACAACCAGTTCCACCGTCGCTACATGGTGCACGGCACGAGCCACCACCTCGGCCTCGACGTGCACGACTGCGCGAAGGCCCGGCGTGAGATGTACATCGACGGCACCGTGCAGGCCGGCATGGTGTTCACGATCGAGCCCGGCCTGTACTTCCAGCAGGACGACCTCACCGTGCCCGAGGAGTTCCGCGGCATCGGCGTCCGCATCGAGGACGACATCCTCGTGACCGAGGACGGCGCCGAGAACCTGTCCGTCGGCATCCCCCGGACCCCCTCGGAAGTGGAGGGGTGGATCGCCCGCTCCGGCCGCTAGCCTGAGCGGGTGACGACACCGGAGGTCTCCCCCAGCCCCAGCGAGAGCGCGTTCTCGATCGACGTCGAGCACTTCGACTCCCCCGACGCCCAGCGGCTCCGCGCCGCCCAGCGCCTGGAGATCGACCGTGCGTACGGCGGCGACACCGAACCCGGCGACAAGCCGACGGCGGACTCCATCGCGGTGTTCTTCCTCGCGCGGGACGACGACGGAACGCCGCTCGGCTGCGGCGGGCTGCGGGTCGTGCAGGACGGCATCACCGAGATCAAGCGGATGTACGTCCGGCCGGAGTCCCGGGGTGCCGGTGTCGCGGCGGCGCTGCTGCGTCGGTTGGAGGACGCTGCGCTCGACCTCGGTTCGCCGGCGCTCGTGCTGGAGACCGGGAACGAGCAGAAGCGTGCGATCGGGTTCTACGAGCGCGAGGGGTTCACGCGCATCGCGAACTTCGGGCCGTACGTCGGGGTGCCGACCTCGATCTGCTACTCGAAGGTCCTCTAGCCCGGGCCCCGAGCGGGCGAAGTACGTCCCGCTCGCAGCACCTCGGCGGCCGTTCCCGCCCGCTCGACGACCTGCGCGCGGCGTGTCCCGCCCGCTCGACGATCCGCGGGCGCCGGGACGGACGCCGCCGAGGTCGCGGAAACGGCCGCTCCCCGCGACGGGGAGCGGCCGTTCGTGCGACCTCGGCGGACGTGAGCGGCGCGTCGTGCGACCTCGGCCTCGCCCCCGACCCTGACCGCGCCCCCGGCCCCGGCCCCGAGCTCGGCGGCCGCCAGCGCCTCAGCGCGACTCGTCGTCCTTCGGGGGCGCGGACTCCGCGGACTCGGCGGAGCTCGGCGCCGGCGGCGTCGCCCCGGTCACCCGCTCCCCGTAGCGCGGCGGCTCCTCCGCACGCGGCTGCTGTGCGGACGCGGGCGCTGCCGGCGCGGGAGCGGTCGCCGGGGTCTCCCCGTAGCGCGGCCCCTCGTTCGTGCCGTAGCGCGGCGTCCCCGTCTGCGCGCCGGAGGGCGGCGTGCCGGGCTGCTGCGCGCCTCCTGGCTGGTGGTGCGGTGTGGCGTGCCCACCGTACGGCGATCCCTGCTGACCGGCGCCCCACCCGCCGCCGGACCCGGCCGACTGCCCGCCGGACCCGGGAGCACCGGAGCCCGAACCGGGACCCGGACGCCACGGCTGCTGCGGCGGCTGCCCCTGGAACCCGGCCCCCGGGCCGCTCTGCGGTCCCGGGGCACCCGGCGTACCGGGGTTCCAGTGCGTGGTGGGGGCGAGGCCGGCCTCACCGAGGATGCGACGTGCCTGACCCACGAGCTGCGGCTCGACGACGATCTGGTAGTTCGTCGCGAGGACCTGGTGCACGCTCGTGAAGTCCCGCTGCCGCTTCGTGATCGCGAACGAGACGATGCCGTAGAGCATGCCGAACGCCGCACCGATGATGGCGGCGGCGAGGATGAGGCCACCGGCACTCGGCGAGAAGAGCGTCAGCACGATGCCGAAGAAGATGCCGAGCCAGAGGCCGGACAGCGCGCCGGCGATCGCCGCACGGCCGTACGTCATCTTGCCGGTGACGCGCTCGACGGTCTTGAGGTCGTTGCCGACGATCGAGAGCTGGTTGACCGGGAAGTCGGCCTCGGCGAGCTTCGCCACCACGCGCTGGGCGTCGGGGTAGCTGTCGTAGGTGCCGAGGACGTCGCCCTTGGGCAGCGTCGGGAAGGCCTGGGCGGTCCGGCCGCCGAACGGGCTCTGATTGCTCACACAGCCATCATTCACCGCACACCTTGCAATCGCACGTGCACTCTCAGGGAAGCCGCCGACCGCCACGGCGGATCCGGCCAGACGCACCGACTACGCTGGGTCGGGTGAGCGCCACGAAGGTCTTCGTCGCCCGCCTCGCCGGGTGCTCCGTCTTCGACCCCGCGGGAGACCGCGTCGGCCGCGTCCGAGACGTCCTGGTGGTGTACCGCCGGGCCGATCCGCCGCACGTCGTCGGTCTGATCGTCGAGGTCCCCGGCAAGCGCCGGATCTTCGTGAGCATCGGCCGCATCACCTCGATCGGTGCCGGGCAGGTCATCACGACCGGCCTCGTGAACATGCGCCGCTTCGAGCAGCGCGGTGGCGAGGTCCGGGTGATCGCGGAGATGCTCGGTCGCAAGGTCCTCATCAAGAAGGAGCGCATCCGCGCCACCATCGAGGACGTCGCGATCGAGGACCGCGGGCAGGGCGACTGGGAGGTGTCGCAGCTCTTCCTCCGCAAGCCGAAGACCACACCGTCCCCGTTCGGCAAGGGCCCGACGACGTTCGCGACCTGGAACGAGGTCACCGAGGACGAGCTCCCCGGCGAGGCCCAGTCAGCCGAACACGTGATCGCCGCCTACTCCGACCTGCTGCCGGCCGACCTGGCGTCGACGCTGCTCGACCTGCCGGAGGAGCGGCGGTTCGAGGTCGCCGAGGAGCTCCCCGACGACCGGCTCGCCGACGTGCTCGAGGAGATGCCCGACCAGCAGCGGATCGAGATCCTCACCCGGCTCGTCGACTCCCGTGCGGCCGACGTGCTCGACCACATGCAGCCGGACGACGCGGCCGACGTCCTCGCGCAGTTCTCCGACGAGCGCAGCGAGGCCCTCCTCCAGCTCATGGAGCCGGAAGAGGCGCAGGACGTCCGCATGCTCCTCGAGTACGAACCAGACACCGCCGGTGGCCTCATGACGACCGAACCGGTGATCGTCTCCGCCGACGCCACCGTCGCCGAGGGGCTCGCACTCGTCCGCCGCCACGAACTCGCGCCGGTGCTCGGCGCCGCCGTCTGCGTGACGCTGCCGCCGTACGAGCCGCCGACCGGCCGGTTCCTCGGCCTCGTGCACTTCCAGCGGATGCTCCGCTACCCGCCGAACGAACGACTCGGCACGCTCATCGACCAGCAGACCGACCCGGTCCGCGTCGACGCGAGCGCGGCCGAGGTCACGCGCATCATGGCGACCTACAACCTGCTGTCCGTCCCCGTGGTCGACGATGCCCACCGTCTCGTCGGGGTGGTGACGATCGACGATGTCCTCGACCACGTCCTGCCGGACGACTGGCGAAGTCAGGGCGAGGGGGAACCCTCACCGCTTCCGCGCCAACGCCCACGCAGGACGCCCGTGACGACGGGAAGGAGGACCACCCGTGGCCCGAACGGATGACAACCCCCGCGATCGCGAGCGGACCGATGCTCGACTCGACTCCCCCAAGGGCATGCGCACCCGCGTCCTGCCGACCCGGCGCCGAGGTCGCGGTGACGCCTTCGGTCGCGCGACCGAGGGCATCGCGCGTGCGATGGGAACGCCCTGGTTCCTCGTCGGCCTGACCCTGTTCTGCGTCGTCTGGATGGGCTACAACACGCTCGCCCCGAAGCCCTGGCAGTTCGACTCCGCGGCGATCGGCTTCACGGCCCTGACGCTCGTGCTGTCCCTGCAGGCGTCGTACGCGGCACCGCTCATCCTGCTCGCCCAGAACCGGCAGGACGACCGCGACCGCGTGCAGTTCGAGCAGGACCGGCAGCGCGCCGAGCGGAACCTCGCCGACACGGAGTACCTCGCCCGCGAGGTCGTGGCGCTCCGCCTGGCGATGCGGGACATGGCGTCGAAGGACTTCATCCGCGCCGAGATCCGCTCGCTGCTCGAGGAACTCGACCGGCGCGACGCCGAGGACGCCGGCTTCGCCGACGAGTCCGGCACGACGGCCCGTGGCTGACGGCGGCCGGTCGGACGAGCAGCTGGGCAGCGCGGTCCTCGCCGCGCTCGGCCGCGTGATCGACCCCGAGATCCGCCGGCCCGTCACGGAGCTCGACATGATCCGTGGTGTCGACGTGCAGCCAGGAGGCGCGGTGCGCGTCGATCTGCAGCTCACGATCGTCGGGTGCCCGGCCGCCGACACCATCGAGCGCGACGTGCGTGCGGCCGCGAGTTCCGTGGACGGCGTCTCGAGCGTGGCGGTCGACGTGTCCGTGATGGCCCCGGCGACGCGTGCCGCGCTCACCGAACGCCTCCGCGCGGGGAGGCCCCGGGGCGTGCAGTTCACCCCGGACTCGCTCACCCGGGTGATCGCGGTGACGAGCGGCAAGGGCGGCGTCGGCAAGTCGACGGTCACCGTGAACCTCGCCGCCGCCCTCGCTGCCCGCGGGCAGCGCGTGGGCATCGTGGACGTCGACGTGCACGGCTTCAGCGTCCCCGGGCTGATGGGGCTCACCGACGCCGCGGGCGTGGCCCCTCGCCCGACCCGGGTCGACAGCATGATCCTGCCGCCGGTCGCGCACGACGTGAAGGTCGTCTCGATCGGCATGTTCGTGGACGACGTCTCGACCGCGGTGTCCTGGCGCGGTCCGATGCTGCACCGCACCGTCTCGCAGTTCCTCACCGACGTGTACTTCGGCGACCTCGACGTGCTCCTGCTCGACCTGCCGCCCGGCACCGGTGACGTGGCGATCTCGGTCGGCCAGCTGCTCCCCCACGCCGAGGTCCTGGTCGTGACCACGCCCCAGGCGGCCGCTGCCGACGTGGCCGAACGGAGCGGGATCGTCGCCCGTCAGACCGGGCAGCGGGTGATCGGCGTCGTCGAGAACATGGCGGGCCTCGTGCAGCCCGACGGGTCCGTGCTGCACCTCTTCGGCGAGGGCGGTGGCGCCGAGACCGCCCGCCGGCTCTCCCGCGACCAGGACACCGCCGTCCCGGTGCTCGGCAGCGTGCCGCTGTCCGTGCCGCTCCGCGAGGGCGGCGACGCCGGCGTCCCGGTGGTGCTCGGCGATCCCGAGGACCCGGCGGCGGTGGCGCTGGCGGCGATCGCGGACCGCATCGGCACGATGGGACGGGGGCTGTCCGGCCGGAAGCTCGGGCTGTCGCTGTCGTAGGGTCGGGTGCATGAGCACTGATCACGTCAGCGTCGACTGGGAGCAGGCCCGCGACACCAACCGCGCGAACTGGGACGACCGGGTGCCCATCCACGAGGGCGCCTACGAGATCGACGCCCTGACCGACCCGGACCACCGCTCGACCGTCGTCCGCGACGACCTGCCTGCACTGCGACCGTGGCTGCCGAACGGCTCCCTCGCCGGCCTCGACCTCTGCCACCTGCAGTGCCACATCGGCACGGACACGGTCTCGCTCGCGCGCGAGGGCGCCCGCGTCACCGGCGTCGACTTCTCCCCCGCGGCGCTCGCCTCGGCCGCCGGGCTGTCGGCGCGCCTCGGCCTCGACGTGACCTGGGTCGAGACGGACGTCCTCGACGCCCGGGCCGCGGTGGTGGGCGACTTCGACGTCGTCTACACGAGCATCGGGACGATCTGCTGGCTCGACGACCTCGACCGCTGGGCCGCCCAGGTCGCGGCACTCCTGCGACCGGGCGGTGTGTTCTTCATCCGCGACGGCCACCCCGCGCTGTACGCGCTCGACGAGGACGCCGACGGGCTCGTCACCCGCTACCGGTACTTCGCGGACGGCTCCGCCCAGCAGTGGGACGACGCCGGCACCTACGCGGGCGACGGCACGGTGTCGAACACCCGCACCTACGAGTGGCCGCACCCGCTGTCGGAGATCGTGAACGCCCTGCTCGGCGCCGGGCTCCGGCTGCGCAGACTCGACGAGGGTCGGACGCTGCCGTGGCGGTTCAGCCCGCGCATGGTCGACACCGGGGACGGCTCGTGGGAGTGGCCCGGCGAGGACCGCGACCGCCTCCCCACGACCTTCACGATCGTCGCGTCGAAGGACTGATCCGCCAGCCGATCGACGCTGCCTGTACGTCCTTTCATGGACAGGTCGTTCCACCGCGGAGCAATATGCAGGGGTATTCCACAATGCTCCTGCGGAATCGGGTCCGCAGGGGCTCCACCCGTGTCCGGCAACGCCGCCGGACCGAGGACAGGAGAACCGTGTGAACAGCAGGACCAGACTCAGGATCGGACTCGTCGCGGCCCTCGCGGCTGCGCTGGCGGGCGGGTCCGTCGCAGCAGCACCGGCCATGGCGGCCACACCGGCGTGCGCCACCGCGTGGAGCGCGGGCACCGCGTACAGCGGCGGCGCGACGGTGAGCGAGAGCGGGACGAACTACACCGCGAACTGGTGGACGCAGGGCGACGACCCCGCGACCCACTCCGGCGCGAGCGGCAGCGGCCAGCCCTGGACGTCCACGGGAGCCTGCGCCGGCACCGGCGGCGGTACGACCAACCCGGGCGGCGGCACCACCACCCCGGGCACCGGCGGCAGCGGCGGGACGGCGAAGGGCCTGGTCTTCAGCCCCTACAAGGACGTCACCGTGAACCTCGACTGGAACACGAACGTGATGAACACCGCCGTCACCGGCACGCGCATCCCGGTCGTCGGGTCGAGCAACAGCCTGGTGTCCACCCGGGAGCCGGGCCTCAAGGCGATCACCCTCGCCTTCGCCACCGGCACCTGCGGCAGCGAGAACTGGGGCGGTGTCGCCGCGGACGCGTTCGCGAGCGCCAACATCCCGAAGCTCGACGCCGCGGGCGTGAACTACATCGTGAGCACCGGCGGTGCGGCGGGCTCGTTCAAGTGTTCGGGCACCGCGCTGCAGAGCTTCATCGCCCGGTACGCCACCCCGCACATGATCGGCGTCGACTTCGACATCGAGAGCGGGCAGTCCGCCGCCGACGTGCAGAACCTCGTCAACGCCGCAGCGCTCGCGCAGTCGAAGTACCCGGGGATGCGGTTCTCGTTCACCCTCGCGACCCTGGCCGCCAGCGACGGGAGCTTCGGCGGCCTCAACAGCACCGGTGACGCCACGGTCAAGGCCATCAAGGCATCGAGCCTGACGAACTACACCGTCAACCTCATGACGATGGACTTCGGCCGCGCGACGACCGCGAACTGCGTCCTGTCCGGATCGACCTGCGAGATGGGCAAGTCCTCGATCCAGGCCGTCACGAACCTCGAGCACACGTACGGCATCGCACCGTCGAAGATCGAGGTCACCCCGATGATCGGCGTGAACGACGCCTCCGACGAGGTCTTCACCCTCGCCGACGTGGACACGCTGTCCGCCTACGCGAAGGCGAACGGGCTCGCCGGCGTCCACTACTGGTCGCTCGACCGTGACACCCCGTGCTCCTCGACGACGGCGATGTCCACCTGCAGCTCCGTCCCGAGCGCGCCGGCCCTCGCGTGGACGGACCGCTTCCTGGCCGACCTGCAGTAGTCGCCACCGTGAACGGACTGGAGGCGGGGGGGGCGCGGGGCCCCCCCCCCCCCCCCCGGGGGGGGGGGGGCCCCCCCCCCCGGCCGGCGTGGGGGGGGCCGGGGGGTAGTTTGGCGGGGGGGGGCCCCCCCCCCCCCCAGGCGG
>NZ_JBIUZN010000003.1:100049-124525 GCF_044745045.1 Curtobacterium sp. NPDC087082
GGCCCGCCGCGGGCGCCCCCCCGCGGGGTGGCCCGCCCGGGCGCGGGCCCCCCCGGCCCCCCCCCCCCCGGCCCCGGGGGGGGGGGGGGGGGCCCCCGCGCCCCCCCCGCCTCCAGTCCGTCATCGGCTCACGTGACGTCGCGTCAGGTCGCTTCGGCGTCGAACGGTGCGGCCTCGCCGACGGCGAGCGGCACCACGGGTGCCGTCGCGCGCACCTTCGACGCGGTCACCAGCGCGGTCTGCACCGCAGCGGCGCTGCTGCCGGAGTCGAGCAGCGCATCACGGATGATCCGGCGCGGGTCGTACTGCCGCGGGTCGAGCTTCTGCCAGTCGACCTCGTCGAACTCGGGACCCATCTCGTCGCGCATCCGGTCCTTCGCGGTGTCGGCGAAGCGGCGGACGGCCTTGACGAACTCGGCGAGCTTCTGGGCGTACTGCGGGAGTCGCTGCGGACCGAGCAGGAGGACGCCGATGATCCCGATCACCAGGAACTTCTCGAAGCCGTCGAACACGGTACGAGCGTAACCCGTCCACACCCCGGAGCACCCGTAGAGTTGTCACCCGAACGGAGTGTGCGTGTCAGAGAAAGAGTCGAACTGGAAGTTCGCCGAGGACATCGTCTCGGAGTCTGAGGTGATCGCCCGAGCCAGGGAGCACTCCCTCGAACTCGGGGTCGAGGCGATCTCCCCCGCCATCGGCGCACAGATCGGGGTCGTCGCGGCCGCCTCGCGCGCCACGAGCATGATCGAGATCGGCACCGGCCTGGGGGTGTCCGGGCTGTACCTGCTCGGCGGCGCACCGTCCGCCACGCTCACCACGATCGACATCGAGGTCGACCACCAGCAGTACGCCCGTGACGCGTACATCGCCGCGGGCACCGCCCCCGCCCGGATCCGGCTCATCCCGGGTCGGGCGAACCAGGTGCTGCCGCGCATGAACGAGGCCTCGTACGACGTCGTCCTCGTCGACGCCGACCCGGAGCACGTCATCGAGTACGTCGAGCACGGACTGCGGCTCGCTCGGCTCGGCGGGACCGTCCTCGTGCCGCACGCGCTCTGGCGGGGCCGGGTGGCCGACCCGGTGAAGCGGGACCGGGCGACGACCGACTTCCGGCTGCTGCTCACCGAGGTGTCGACGTCGGGTGCGGTCATCAGCGCGCTCTCCCCCGCCGGAGACGGACTGCTGCAGATGACGAAGGTCTCCGCTTAGACGGTGCCGTCTCGGTCGGAGTCGTCGTGCCCGAGGTGGCGCAGGTAGCGCTCCGGGGACTCGAGGAACGACCGCTGGTGCCGGACGAGGTCGAGGTCGGCCCACTCCGTGCGCCGCAGGCCCCACTCGCCGACCTCGTGGATCGTCGCGCCGGGGAAGGCTGCGAGCACCGGTGAGTGCGTCGACATGAGCACCTGCCCGACGCCGCTCTCGACGATCGACTGCAGCAGGCCGATGAGCGCCAGGCAGCCGGAGAACGACAGCGCGGACTCGGGTTCGTCGAGGATCCACAACCCGGGCCACCGCGCACGGTCGATGACGAAGTCGAGGAAGGACTCGCCGTGGCTGCGCTCGTGGAAGACCGGCTCGGGCCGAGACAGGTTCGGGTGTTCCTCGAGGTAGGTGAAGAACCCGTGCATGGTCTCCGCCCGGAGGAAGAACCCCCCGCGGGGCGCGCCGAAGTCGCGGCGGATGGCGATGTGTTCGCACAGGTCGGACTCGGAGGCGCGGGTCGAGTGCTGCGATCCGGTGCCGCCGCCCTCCGGCCCCATGCCGAACTGCAGCGCGATGGCCTCGACGATGGTGGACTTGCCGACGCCGTTCTCCCCGACGAACACCGTGACGGGGTCGAGGTCGAGCCCCTCGTCGAGGAGCTGCCGGACGGGGGCGAGGGTGGCGGGCCAGACGTCGCGGGGCATCGGGTCGGGGTCGCAGTACTCCTCGACGCGGCGGATCGGCAGGTGGGTCCTCGGCACGGAGCCCATCCTGCCGTGCCACGCCGACATCGGCGCCCGGCGGGACGGGTCGAGGGCGTACGGACGGACGGAGGGCCCGGAGCGTACGCGCTCCGGGCCCTCCGTTCTGGTGCGTCGACGTACTAGGCCGAGACGACCTCGGCGAGTGCGTCGTGGAGTTCCTTGGCCTCGGCATCGTTGACCGAGACGACCAGGCGGCCTCCACCTTCGAGCGGAACCCGCACGATGATGAGTCGACCCTCCTTAACAGCCTCCATCGGCCCGTCACCGGTCCTCGGCTTCATGGCTGCCATCAGATGTCCCCTTTCGTGCAGTACATGCACCCCCATTATCTCGTATCGATGGGGGAACTGCGAAACCGCCCAGGTTGGGGGTCGTGGATCGCGACGTTCTCGCGGTTCCGAGTGGTCACCTTGGCGTGTGCCGTACATCCGCTCCAAGCGCCGTCAACCGCTCGACCCCGCCGTCGAGGCCGTCCCCGCCGGCATGCGCGTCGCCGGGGCGTTCTCGTGGCGGATGCTCGTCGTCGTCGCCGCCCTCGCCGTCGTCGTCGCGCTCGTGGTCCTGCTGCAGGACATCGTCGTGCCGTTCCTGATCGGCCTCATCGTGTGCGCCCTGCTCGCACCGTTCTCGCTGTTCCTGCAGCGCCACCGCTGGCCGAAGTGGCTCGCGGTGCTGTCGTGCTTCCTCGCCGTCGTGATCGTCATCGGCGTCCTCGCGCTGGTCGTCACGGCGCAGATCCGGTACGACCTGCCGTCGCTCGAGCACCGTCTCGACCACAACGTGCAGTCCCTGCAGAGCCTGCTGGCCACCGAGCCGTTCGGCATCACGGCGTCGCAGGTCACGAAGTGGCTGTCCGACGGCACGAAGTTCCTGCAGACCCACGCGTCGTCGATCGCCTCGGGTGCGGCCGAGGCCGGGAGCGGGCTCGTGCACCTGCTCGAGGGCCTCTTCATCGTGGTGTTCACGACGATCTTCGTGCTCGTCGACGGCCCGCGCATCTGGTCGTGGGTGGTGCGGCTCTTCCCCCGCCGAGCGCGCGGTCGCATCGACGTCGCCGGGCACGCCGGCTGGAAGACCCTGACGAGCTTCATCCGCGTCCAGCTCGTCGTCGCGGTGACGGACGCGCTCGGCATCGTGATCGGCGCCCTCGCGCTGCAGGTGCCGCTCGCGATCCCGATCGGCGTCATCGTGTTCTTCGGCGCCTTCGTGCCGGTAGTCGGTGCGATCGTCGCGGGCGTCGTCGCGGTGCTCGTCGCGCTCGTGTTCAACGGCTGGGTACCCGCACTGGTCATGCTCGGCATCGTGATCGCCGTGCAGCAGCTCGAGAGCCACGTCCTGCACCCGTTCCTCACCGGGTCGGCCGTGCGCGTGCACCCGCTCGGTGTCGTGCTCGGCGTCACCGCGGGCACGACGATCGCCGGCGTCGTCGGGGCGTTCTTCGCGGTGCCGTTCATCGCGACCGCGAACGCGATGATCCACGCGGCGGCGTCAGCCGACCCCGAGGCGGTGGGGCGGGGCGCCGAGGACCGCGAGGCCGACGTCGATCACGGCGGGGTCCAGTCGTAGCCGTCGATCCACCAGCAGTAGTACATCCACACCCACTGCAGCGCGATGCAGACCACCACGACCGCCACCCGGTACACCCGTGACCGCGGTAGCGCGACGATCCCGAGCAGCGGGGCGATCGGCAGCAGGATGCGCCAGGTGCTCGACTGCGGGAAGAACACGGCCAGCAGGTACACCAGGTAGGCGACGCCCCAGAGCCGCAGCTCGAGCCCGATCCGCCGCGCGGCCGGCAGGGCCACGAACGCGGCGAACCCGACCACCACGACGGCGAGCAGGATCGCGCCGGCCGGCTGCCCGAACCACCACCCGAAGCCCTGCACCCACGGCGCGAACGGGACGAGTTCCCGCCAGCCGATGTACGACGACCGCCACGCCAGTTCGGTGTCCGTGTACGCCCGGGGCACCCCGGTCACCGCCCAGGCGATCGCCGGCCACGCCAGCCCGACGATCCCGGACACGACCGCGACCACCGCGGGTGGGACGAACCGCTGCACGGTGAGCGGCGACGACGCGCGGACCCACGACGGGCGGACGAACCAGGCGGCGAGGAACAGCACGATCAGCAGCGCGAAGGCCAGCCCGGTGGGCCGGGTCATCCCGAGCAGCAGGACGACCGGGAGCATCGACCACCAGCGGCGGTCCACCATCAGCAGCAACGCGACGAGGAGCAGGAACAGGCCCATCGACTCGGCGTACGCGACCTGGAACATCGCCGAGACGGGTGCGACGCAGAACAGCACGGTCGCGAAGGTGGCCCGCGCCGGGTCGAGGAACCGACCCATCAGCCGCCGGAACACGAGCGCCGCTCCCCAGCCGAACAGGAGCGAGACGGACACGGCGACGAACTCGAAGGACGCGCCCGTCAGCGCCATCAGGCCCCGCACCAGGAAGGGGTAGGCGGGCATGAACGCCCACGCGTTCTCGGTCACGTGTCCCGTGGCGTCGATCGGCAGCGTCGAGGGGTACCCGGACGCGGCGATCACCCGGTACCAGGCGCCGTCCCAGATCGACGAGAACGACAGCAGGCCGGGGTGCTGCACCGTGAACGAGTTCGCCGCCTGCACGCTCGCGAACGCGGCGAGCATCGTGCCCGTGACGATCCGCGCGAGCACGTACACGACCGTGATCCGCACCCACCACGGCACGACCCGGTAGCGGGCGTGCCACCGGGCGCGGGCAGGGCTCAGCCGGGTGGACCCGGCCGTGGTCAGGCCGTCAGCCACCGACGCAGACCGTGCTCGACCGCGGTGATCTGGTCGACGGGGACCTGCTCGTCGTCGTGGTGGGCGAAGACCGGCTCGCCGGGCCCGTAGTTGACCGCGGGGACGCCGAGCGCCGAGAAGCGTGCGACGTCGGTCCACCCGTACTTCGGGCGGGGCGCGGGACCGCCGACGGCGGCGACGAAGTCCTGCGCCAGCGGGGCGTCGAGTCCGGGTCGGGCGCCGGCGGCGAGGTCGACGATCTGCACGTCGTAGCCGTCGAAGAGCTCGCGGATGTGGGCGACGGCCTCGTCCGCGCTGCGCGACGGGGCGAAGCGGTAGTTGACGTGCACCATGACCTCGTCGGGGATGACGTTGCCGGCGATGCCGCCCGTGATGCCGACGGCGTTGAGGCCCTCGCGGTAGTCGAGTCCGTCGACCGTGACCGTGCGCGGCTCGTAGGCGGCGAGCGTGGCCAGGATCGGCGCGGCCTTGTGGATCGCGTTGTCGCCGATCCAGCTCCGGGCGCTGTGCGAGCGCTTGCCGGAGGCGCGGACCTCGGCCCGGAGGTTGCCGTTGCACCCGCCCTCGATCTGCGCGCCGGAGGGCTCGCCGAGGATCGCGAAGTCGCCCGCGAGGAGCTCGGGACGCGTCCGTGCCAGGCGTCCGAGGCCGTTCAGCGCGTCGCTCACCTCTTCGTGGTCGTAGAAGACCCAGGTGACGTCGACGTTCGGCTCGGCGAGGTCGTACGCGAGCTTGAGCTGGACCGCGCAACCGGCCTTCATGTCCACCGTGCCGCGGCCCCAGAGGATCTCGGTGCCGTCCTCGGCCGTCCGGAACTCGGTCGGCAGGTTGCCGTTGAGCGGCACGGTGTCGATGTGCCCCGCGATGACGACGCGGCGGTCACGACCGAGGTTCGTCCATGCCACGATCGCGTCACCGTCGCGGATCACCTCGAGGTGGGGCAGCGGCGTCAGGGCGGCCTCGATCGCGTCGGCGAGCGGCCCTTCGTCGCCGGACACCGACTCGATGTCGCAGATGGCACGGGTGATGTCGATGGACGAGGCGGTGAGGTCGAGCGGCTCCGGCATGCGGGAAGCCTACCGGCCGACCCTTGCAGCCCGGCGGAGCCGTCCGGACGGACGGGTGGCCCCCTCCCCTCGCTGGGTACCCTGGTCCGGTGACCGACACGACCGCTGCCACCGCCCGCCCGACCCACGCCTGGGGCCACGGCCTCGCGACGATCGCCGCCGACGGCACGACGCTCGACACCTGGTACCCGGAGACGTTCGTCGGCACGCTGCCCGCCGACGCCGTGTTCCCCGCCGACCTGCGCGCACACGTCGGCGACGACCCGCGCCGCGGTGTCACGATCGAGGCGGTCACGACCGAGGTCACGATCGACGCCGCACCCGCGAGCACGCCGGACGCGTACCTCCGCCTGCACCTCCTCAGTCACCTGCACGTGGCGCCGAACGAGGTCAACCTCGACGGTGTCTTCGCCCACCTGCCGATCGTCGCGTGGACGAACGCGGGCCCGGTGCACCCCGACGACCTGACCCGCCTCCGCCCCGGCCTGCAGCGCGCCGGGATCGCCGTGCACGCGATCGACAAGTTCCCCCGGCTGGTCGACTACGTCGTGCCCGACCGCGTGCGCATCGCCGACGCGAACCGGGTCCGGCTCGGCGCCCACCTCGCTCCCGGCACGACGGTCATGCACGAGGGCTTCGTGAACTTCAACGCCGGGACCCTCGGCGACGCGATGATCGAGGGCCGTGTCTCGCAGGGCGTCGTCGTCGGGAACGGCACGGACATCGGCGGCGGTGCCTCCATCATGGGCACGCTGTCCGGCGGCGGCACCCACCGCGTCTCCCTCGGGGAGCGCGCGCTGCTCGGTGCGAACGCCGGTCTCGGGATCTCGCTCGGCGACGACTCGGTGGTCGAGGCCGGGCTGTACGTGACGGCCGGCACGAAGGTCGTCCTCGTCGGCGCGGCCCCGAACCCGGACGGCACCCCGAAGACGGTCAAGGCGGCCGAGCTCTCCGGGACGCCCAACATCCTGTTCCGCCGCAACTCGGTCTCCGGCGCGGTGGAGGCACTGCAGCGCCAGGGGCAGGGCATCCAGCTCAACACCGCGCTGCACGCGTAGGCGGTCCGTCCGTGGGGGGAACGGTCGACGGACCGCACGGCCCGGTGCCGGTCCGCCGGTACGCCGCGCGTCGGGGCACGACGGGCGCCACGACGCTCGTGTGGTTGCACGGGGGTGGGTTCTTCCGCGGCAGCCTCGACCTGCCGGAAGCGCGCGTCGTCGCCGGCACCCTCGCCGACCGGGGGCTCGACGTCGTCACGGTCGGGTACCGCCTCGCTCCCCTGCCCGGGTTGCCCGTCGTCGGACGCCGAGGACCCCGGGGTCGACGCCGTCACCCGGTGCCGAACGACGAGGTCCGCGCCGTGCTCGAGGTCGTCCGCGGCGAGACCGACGGTCCCGTCTTCCTCGGCGGGGCGAGTGCCGGCGCGTGCCTCGCAGCAGCCGTGACCCGGACGCTGCCGGACGCCGCACGGCCGGACGGACTCGTCCTCGCGTACGGGTTCTTCCACGCCCGCACCCCGCGCGACGCGGCAGTCCTCCGATCGGTCCGCGGGCACCGGCGGCTCACGCACCACCCGGCACTGCTCGACCGGGCGAACCGGAACCACGTCGGCCGCGCGGGCGACACCGCCACCGCGTTCCCCGGCGGCGAGGACCTCTCCGGCTTCCCCCGCACGGTCATGGTGGACGCCGAGCACGACACGATGCGGGCCTCGGGCGACCGGTTCGCCGACGAGCTGCGCGGCGCCGGGGTCGCGGTCGAACGGCACGTGCTCCCGGCAGCGCGCCACGCCTTCCTCAACCGGCCGGGGTCATCGGACTCGGACCGGGCGCTCGATCTCGTCACCGCCTGGGCGGCGCGCTCGTCCGGCGCCTGAGCGGCGCGGGCGGGCACGCGGCGGAGCCGACCGTGCGACGGACGGGAGGCACGGTGCCGGCCCGCACCGTGCCTCCCGTCCGTCGATCTGTCGGTCCACCGCCGCGCCCGCGCGTGGCTGCGCGCCGCGTCAGCGTGCGGGCAGGTCGCGCTCCGGGTGCCCGACGTAGAGCTGCTGCGGGCGCCCGATCTTGTTCAGCGGGTCGTTGTTGAGCTCGCGCCACTGCGCGATCCACCCGGGCAGACGCCCGATGGCGAACAGCACCGTGAACATCCGCGGCGGGAAGCCCATCGCCTTGTAGATGATGCCCGTGTAGAAGTCGACGTTCGGGTAGAGCTTCCGGCTGACGAAGTACTCGTCCTCGAGCGCGATGCCCTCGAGCTCCATGGCGATGTCGAGCAGGTCGTCCTGCACGCCCAGCGCCTCGAGCACCTCGTGCGCGGACTCCTTCACGAGCTTCGCCCGCGGGTCGTAGTTCTTGTAGACGCGGTGCCCGAAGCCCATGAGCTTCACGCCGCGCTCCTTGTTCTTCACCCGCTCGACGAAGCGCGTCACGGGCTCGCCCGAGTCCTTGATCTGCTGGAGCATCTCGAGCACGGCCTCGTTCGCACCGCCGTGCAGCGGACCGTACAGCGCGTTGATGCCGGCGGAGATCGAGGCGAACATGTTCGCCTTCGTCGACCCGACCATGCGGACCGTGGCGGTGGAGGCGTTCTGCTCGTGGTCCTCGTGCAGGATCAGGAGCCGCTCGAGCGCCTTCGACAGCACCGGGTTCGGCTGGTAGGTCTCGGCCATGGTGCCGAAGTTCAGGCGCAGGAAGTTGTCGACGAAGGACAGCGAGTTGTCCGGGTACAGGAACGCCTGCCCGATGGACTTCTTGTGCGCGTACGCGGCGATCACCGGCAGCTTCGCGAGGAGCCGGACGGTCTGCAGCTCGACCTTCTCGGGGTCGTCGACGTCCATGTCGTCCTCGTAGTAGGTCGACAGGGCGCTGACGGCGCTGGAGAGGACGGACATCGGGTGCGCCGAGTGCGGCAGGGCGTCGAACAGACGACGGAGGTCCTCGTGCAGCAGCGTGTGGCGCCGGATCCGGGCGTCGAAGGATTCGAGCTCGGCGGGCGTCGGCAGCTCGCCGTAGATGAGGAGCCAGGCGACCTCGAGGAAGGTCAGGTTCGACGCGACCTGGTCGATCGGGTAACCGCGGTACCGCAGGATGCCCTGGTCACCGTCGATGTAGGTGATGGCGCTCTTGGTCGACCCGGTGTTCACGAACCCGTAGTCGAGCGTGTTCATCCCGGTCTGCTTCTTGAACGTCGAGATGTCGATGGTGGACGCACCGTCGACGCTCGGCAGGATCGGGAACTCCGCCGTGCCGCCCGGGTACGTCAGCGTCGCGGTCGCCGCGGTCTGCTCGGCGGCGGGACTCACGGGGACGGGCGTGGTGGGCGGTGTGGCCGTCTTCTGAGCGTCATTGGCAGTGTCAGTCACGGTGACAGCCTAATCGCGCCCACTGTCGGTCGTGCACACATCGAGCCTCAGGACTTGGTGGGAACCACGGATTGCGCCGAGCGCGAAAGGCTCAGGCGGACGCCAGACGACGCCCGCTCGCCAGTCGCTGCGCGGCTGCGGCGATGCGCTCGTCGGTCGCCGTGAGCGCCACACGCACGTGCTCGGCACCCGCTGCGCCGTAGAAGGTCCCCGGTGCGACGAGGATCCCGCGCTCGGCCAGCCAGGCGACGGTGTCGAGCGCGGGCTCGCCGCGGGTGGCCCAGAGGTAGAGGCCCGCCTCGCTGTGGTCGACCCGGAAGCCGGCACCTTCGAGTGCCCGTCGGAGCATGTTCCGTCGGGCGCGGTACAGCGCCTTCTGCGCCTGCACGTGGGACTCGTCGGAGAGGGCGACGATCATCGCTTCCTGCACCGGCAGCGGCGGCATCATGCCCGTGTGCTTGCGGACCGCGAGCACCTCGGCGAGGACCTGCGCGTCACCGGCGACGAAGGCCGCCCGGTAGCCCGCGAGGTTCGACTGCTTCGAGAGCGAGTAGACGCTGAGCACCCCGTCCACCGAGTCGCCCACGACCCGGGGGTCGAGGATCGTCGGAGTCGGTGCGGTGTCGTACGGCGGTTCCCACCCGAGTTCGGCGTAGCACTCGTCGCCGACGATGACGGCGCCGAGCTCCCGCGCCCGCTCGACCGCGGCGCGCAGCTCGTCGATCGACAGGACGCGGCCGTCGGGGTTGCCCGGGGAGTTCAGCCAGACGAGCTTCGTGGTGGACGGCCAGGCGGCCGGGTCGTCCGACGCGAGGGCATCCGCGCCGACCAGGGCCGCACCGAGCTCGTACGTCGGGTACGCCGCGGCCGGGAACACCACCGTGTCGCCGCGGCCGATGCCGAGCCAGAGCGCGAGCCCGGCGATGAACTCCTTCGACCCGATGGTCGGGAGCACCTGGTCCGGCGTGAGGGTCACGCCCTGGCGCCGGCCGTACCAGTCCGCGATCGCCTCGCGCAGGGCCGGGGTGCCGGCGACCTGCGGGTAGGCGTGCGCGTCGGTCGCCTCGGCCAGCGCCGTGCGGACGACGGCGGGCGTCGGGTCGACGGGCGAGCCGACGCTGAGGTCGACGATGCCGCCCTCGACCGCCGCGGCCTGCTGCTTGAACGGGACGAGCTGGTCCCAGGGGAAGTCGGGGAGGTCGAGCGCCACGGGTCGGATCCGGTTCAGCCGCGGGGCGGTTCGGCCATGACGACCGGGTGGTCCTTGTGGATCACACCGACCTTCGCGGCACCGCCGGGGGAACCAACCTCTTCGAAGAACTCGACGTTGGCCTTGTAGTAGTCGGCCCACTCGTCGGGGAGGTCGTCCTCGTAGTAGATCGCCTCGACCGGGCACACCGGCTCGCACGCACCGCAGTCGACGCACTCGTCGGGGTGGATGTACAGCGACCGGTCACCCTCGTAGATGCAGTCGACCGGGCATTCGTCGATGCAGGCGCGGTCCTTGACGTCGACACAGGGCTGGGCGATCACGTACGTCACGGTTGGGGTGCTCCCTTCGGACTGAGCAGATCGAGTCTACCCGCGCGACCCGGCCGCACCTGACCGCCCGGCGGACGGACCGTCAGGCCCGGTCGGCCGTCCCCGACCGCCCGGCGGCCGACGCCCGGATGCCGGACAGGTCGGGCCACGCGAGCACGAGCGCCGTGACGGCCGCCGGCCCGAACGTCCACACGTAGCCCGCGACGTTGGCGAGCACGAGCGGGGAGCTCTGCCCGCCCACCGACGACAGCACCTGCGTCGCGGCGATGATCCCGATGCCGACCGCCGCGACCATCGCCCGCGACCGGTACAGCAGCCGGATACCGACCGTGAGCCCGATCACGATCAGCGAGGTGAGCACGATGCCGACCGGGAACGCCCCGAGGGTCTGCTGGTGCGTGACCGTGCCGAGTCCCCCGGCGACGAGTCCGAGCACGAGGGCGACCACGACGGCGGTGACCTTCCCCTGCCGCGAGAACTCGGCGAAGGTCTGCGGCGCCTGCGGGACCCGGTCGGCGTCGTGACGGAACGCCTCGACCGCCGGCGCCTGGTGCCGGGCACCGTGCGGCATCACCCACGACAGCGCGGTCGGGTCACGGGGATCGACCGGGTCGACCGTCACCTGGGACCGGTACTGCTCGACGGCCGCCCGGACCTTCGCCCGCACCGGCACGACGTCGACGGTCAGGTCGGCCTGCCCGGAGTCGGGGTCCACGATCATCGAGAACGGGAGTTCCTCGGCACGGGCGGCGTACCGCGCGGCGTGGTGGACCCGCACGTGGTCGGGGTGGCCGTAGCCGCCGTCGTCGGCGTAGCTCACCACCGCGTCCGCGCCGGTGGACCGGATCGCGGCGCGGATGTCGTCGACGACCTCGCCGAGGTCCGCCGCGGTCAGCGAGTCCGCCGGGGCGTCCCCGGCGGCGACGGCGCGTCCGTCGGGGCCCCACTGCATGCCGGAGTCGGTGTAGCGGCGCTCGGGCAGGTCCGTCGGACGCGCACCCGGCCCGCCGAGCCAGAGGTGCGCCGGCCCGCCGAGTGCGGCGAGGGCGGCGGCGATCTCGGTCTCGCGGTGCGCGGCGACCCGCGGACCATCGCCGAAGAGCGGCGCGAGCTCGGGCGTCAGCATCTCGCCGCGCTCGCCTCGGGTAGCGGTGAGCACGGTCACCTCGGCGCCGAGCTCGAGCAGGGTGGCGATCGTCCCGCCCGACGAGAGCGTCTCGTCGTCGGGGTGGGCGTGCACGAACAGGACGCGCTCGGGGCGGGTTGCGGGGGCCTTCGACATCGGGTCCAAGCGTACCCAGCGGTGGCTAGCGGGGCGTCACGATGTAGGTCGCGGTGACGCCGTCGCTGCCGTCGGAGAAGGTCAGGACCACCCGGTAGCCGTCGCTCCGGAACATCCCGAAGGCGCTGGACGAGTCCGCCCGCTTCGCCGACTCGGTGAACCCGGCGTCGGTGAGCTGCTGCGCGGCGGCCTGGAAGTCGTCGACCGAGGCGGCACGGACCTGTGCCACCCACCCGGATCCGTTCGGCCCGCTCCCGCCGCCGAGCACGG
The DNA here is from genome assembly GCF_044745045.1 of Curtobacterium sp. NPDC087082. Lineage (NCBI taxonomy): Bacteria > Bacillati > Actinomycetota > Actinomycetes > Micrococcales > Microbacteriaceae > Curtobacterium > Curtobacterium sp. NPDC087082. The sequence goes on from NZ_JBIUZN010000003.1 coordinate 112,331, forward strand.
TGCCGTCGACGAGCGGGACGTCCTTCGTCGGGAAGCCGTCGGGGACCTTGCCGTCCGAGGTCACGTTCGCGCCCTTGAGCGCGGTGTCGAGTGCGCCGTCGATGCCGCCGGCGACCGAGGCCATGCCGTCCTGGACGGCCTTGCCGTCGATGCCCTGCACGCCCTCGGCGACGCTCGATGCGACCGACGAGCCGAGGTCGGTGGCCTGCTTCACGGCGTCGGACGAGCAGCCGGCCAGTCCGGCTAGGGCGATGCCGGCGGCGACGGCGGCGATCAGGGTGCGGGTCGGGGTGCGCATGCCCAGCACCCTAGGGGGCGAGACGGGAGGCGCGGCGTGAGTCCCCTGGGAACGTCACGTGCGTGGCGGGGTCGCGCCGCGCCTCCTGGCTCGGTCCTGCGGGACCGCCCGCGTCAGGCGACGTACGCGCGCGTCGCCGCCACGAGGGCGTCGACGCCCACCGGGATCGCCGTCTCGGCCTGCGGCGCGTAGAAGGGCGAGTGGTTGCTCGGGATGTCCTCGCCGCGACGGAACAGCTCCGGGTCGGTGATGCCGGTGAACCAGTACACGAGCGGCACTCCGGCCGCGGTGGCGAGCTGGCCGACGTCCTCGGACGCCATCGCCAGGCCGATCTCGAGGTCGCGGGCTCCGGGGACCTCGGCGCGGATCGCGTCGAGCACGGTCTGGGCGGCCTCGGCGTCGTTCACGGTGACCTCGGCACCCGGCGACCGCACGATCGTCGGCTCGGGCAGCCCACCGGCCTCGCTCTCGGCGCGGACGATGCGCTCGATCGAGGCGATGATCCGCTCACGGGTCTCCTCGTTGCGGGCCCGCGTCGAGATCTCGATGACGGCCTGGTCGGGGATGATGTTCGCGCGGGTGCCGGCGTGGAAGCTGCCGACCGTGACGACCCCGGCGTCGCTCGGCGAGACCTCGCGCGAGACCACGGTCTGCAGGCGCACGACGGCCGACGCTGCGGTGACGACCGGGTCGAGCGAGGCCTGCGGGGCGGAACCGTGCGCGCCGCGGCCGTTGAACGTGACCGTCAGCCGGTCGCTCGACGCCATCACGGGGCCGCTGCCGACCGCGACGATGCCGACCGGCGCCGGCGCGGAGTGCTGTCCGAGGACGACGTCGGGCGTCGGGAAGCGCTCGACGAGCCCGTCCTCGACCATGGCGCGGGCGCCGGAGATGACCTCTTCCGCCGGCTGGAAGACACCGACGACCGTGCCGTGCCAGTCGCCCGTGGTGGCGGCGAGGCGCTCGAGGGTCCCGAGCAGCCACGTCACGTGGATGTCGTGGCCGCAGGCGTGCATCGTCGGGACGTCGTTGCCGTCCTCGTCGGTGCCGTGGTGCTCGCTGGCGTAGGGCAGGCCGGTGCGCTCCTGGACCGGCAGCCCGTCCATGTCGGCGCGGAGCCAGACGACGGGCCCCTCGCCGTTCGACAGGACGCCCACGACACCGGTGCCGCCGACGCCCGTGGTGACCTCGATCCCGCCGATCTCCGCGAGCCGGTCGGCGACGATGCCCGCCGTGCGGTGCTCCTGGAAGCCGAGCTCGGGGTGGGCGTGGAGGTCCTGGTACAGCGAGAGGAGGTCGAGAGTCACGCGCACCACGGTACATCCGACGACGGCCCGGCCACCTCGAACGAGGTGACCGGGCCGTCGGAGGGAGGCCGTGCCTCCTGGATGACTGCTTACGCGTCCTGACGCTTCAGGCGGGCGTACGCACGCTGGCGGGCCTGCGCGTCGAGCTCGACCTTGCGGATGCGCACGGCGTCGGGGGTGACCTCGACGCACTCGTCCTCACGCGCGAACTCGAGGCACTCCTCGAGCGACAGCTGGCGCGACGGCGTCATCGACTCGAAGGTGTCAGCGTTCGCCGAACGCATGTTCGTGAGCTTCTTCTCCTTCGTGATGTTGACGTCCATGTCGTCGGCGCGCGAGTTCTCGCCGATGACCATGCCCTCGTAGACCTCTTCGGTGGGGTTGACGAAGAACGTCATCCGCTCCTGGAGGTTCGTGATGGCGAACGGCGTGACGACACCGGAGCGGTCGGACACGATCGACCCGTTGATGCGGGTCTGGATCGGGCCGGCCCACTCGTCGTAGCCGTGCGAGATCGCGTTGGCGATGCCGGTGCCGCGGGTCTCGGTGAGGAACGACGTGCGGAAGCCGATCAGGCCGCGCGACGGGACGATGAACTCCATGCGCACCCAGCCGGTGCCGTGGTTCGTCATGTTCTCCATGCGGCCCTTGCGAGCGGCCATGAGCTGCGTGATCGCGCCGAGGTACTCCTCCGGCGTGTCGATCGTCATGTGCTCGTAGGGCTCCTGGAGCTTGCCGTTCTCGTCACGCTTGGTGACGACCTGCGGCTTGCCGACCGTGAGCTCGAAGCCCTCGCGACGCATCTGCTCGACGAGGATGGCCAGTGCGAGCTCGCCGCGGCCCTGGACCTCCCACGCGTCGGGGCGACCGATGTCGAGGACCTTGAGCGAGACGTTGCCGATGAGCTCGCGGTCGAGGCGCTCCTTGACCATGCGGGCGGTGAGCTTGTGGCCCTTGACCTTGCCGACGAGCGGGCTGGTGTTCGTGCCGATCGTCATCGAGATCGCCGGGTCGTCGACCGTGATGGTCGGCAGCGGACGGACGTCCTCGGGGTCGGTCAGGGTCTCACCGATGGTGATCGTGTCGAAGCCGGCGACGGCGACGATGTCACCGGGGCCCGCCGACTCGGCCGGGTAGCGCTCGAGCGCCTTGGTGACGAGGAGCTCGGTGATGCGGGCGTTGACGACGCTGCCGTCGTGCTTGACCCACGCGACCGTCTGGCCCTTCTTCATGGTGCCGTGGAAGATGCGCAGGAGCGCGAGGCGACCGAGGAACGGCGACGCGTCGAGGTTCGTGACATGCGCCTGCAGCGGGTGCTCGTCGTCGTACTTCGGGGCGGGGACGTGCTGGAGGATCGCCTCGAACAGGGGCTCGAGGTCGTCGTTGTCCGGCAGCGAGCCGTCGGCCGGCTTGTTGCGGCTGGCGGCACCCGCACGACCCGAGGCGTAGACCACGGGGACGTCGAGGATCGCGTCGAGGTCGAGGTCGTCGACCTCGTCCGACAGGTCGGAGGCGAGCCCGAGCAGGAGGTCCTGCGACTCGGACACGACCTCGTCGATGCGGGAGTCCGGGCGGTCCGTCTTGTTGACGAGCAGGATCACCGGGAGCTTCGCGGCGAGCGCCTTGCGGAGCACGAAGCGGGTCTGGGGCAGCGGACCCTCTGATGCGTCGACGAGGAGCACGACGCCGTCGACCATGGAGAGGCCGCGCTCGACCTCACCACCGAAGTCGGCGTGACCCGGGGTGTCGATGACGTTGATCGTGATGGGGCCGTCCGCGCCGAACTCGGTCGCGTGCTTGCCGTTGTAGAGCACCGACGTGTTCTTCGCGAGGATCGTGATGCCCTTCTCGCGCTCGAGGTCGTTCGAGTCCATCATGCGGTCTTCGCCCTCGAAGTGGGCGTCGAACGAGTTGGTCTGCGTGAGCATCGCGTCGACGAGGGTGGTCTTGCCGTGGTCGACGTGTGCCACGATGGCGACGTTGCGCAGGTCGGACCGGGTGGCGAGCGCCATACAGGACATCCTTTGGTGTTCGGAAGAAGATCGGGCGGCCGACTGTGGCGCTCGCGCCGCGGTGGCACTGCCCGGAGGTGGGCAGAACGCCCGACACGCCAGTCTACCGGTAGTTCGCAACCGAGAGGAGTACCCCCGATGAGCCGTCGGCGAACGTGGATCGAGATCACGATCGTGCTGATGCTCTCGCTCGGCGGCAGCGCGCTGTACTCGGTGCTGCAGATCATCGACGACCTGTCGCAGACGACGCCGCTCGGGCAGCAGTCCACGGCGCTCAACACCTCGACCACGACCGTGCAGTACGTCGACCTCGCCCGGCAGCTCGTGGGCATCGCGGTCGACCTCGCGCCGGTCGCGCTCGTCTGCTTCCTGCTCTGGAGCACCACCCGCCCGCACCTCGGTCGACTCGGCATCGACCGGTTCCGCGTGCGGCCCGACCTCGGCGGCGCGGCGCTCATCGCCCTCGGCATCGGGATCCCCGGGCTCGCGCTGTACTTCACCGGGCGGGCGCTCGGGTTCACCGTGAACGTGAACCCGGCGGCGCTCGACTCGTACTGGTGGACGATCCCCGTGCTGCTGCTCTCGGCGATCCGCTCCGGGCTGCAGGAGGAGGTGATCGTCGTCGGGTACCTCTACGAACGGCTGGGCGGCCTCGGGTGGGGGCGCTGGCAGGTCATCCTGTCCACCGCGGTCCTGCGCGGGAGCTACCACCTCTACCAGGGGTTCGGCGCGTTCGTCGGGAACGCCGTGATGGGCATCGTGTTCGGCTGGATCTACACGAAGTGGGGCCGGCTCCTCCCCCTCGTCATCACGCACTGCCTGCTCGACGCCGCGGTGTTCGTCGGGTACCCGTGGGTCGCGCACGCGTTCCCGCAGCTGTTCCGCTGACGCTGGTCGCCCGCGGCACGGCCGGCGACCAGCCCCGGGCACCCGCCACGTCGGCCGCGCGGCATCCCCCCGTTCGAGCGTCGGCGATGCGGCGGACCCGTCCGACCCCGGTCCGGCGGACCCACAGCGAACCCACAGCGCGGCGCCGCACCGGACCCTGGTCCCGCACCTACCGTGGCCGCATGAGCATCCCCGAGGTCGGCGATCCCGCACCCGGATTCACCCTGCCCGGCATGATCGTGCGCGACGGCACCCGCACCGACGACGAGTACGCCCTGTCCGCCGAGATCGGCCGGACGCTCGTGCTCGCCTTCTACCCGGGCGACGCCACCCCGGTCTGCACGGCACAGCTCTGCAGCTACCAAGAGGAACTCGACGACTTCGGCGACCTCGGCGCCGTGGTGTGGGGCGTCAGCCCGCAGGCGCTCGACTCGCACGAGGCGTTCGCCCGCGGGTCCTCGCTCACCTTCCCCCTGCTGAGCGACACCGCGGGGGACGTCATCCGCGCGTACGGCGTGCAGGCGCCGGGGATCGGGCTCCGGCGGTCCGTGTTCGTGATCGGGCCGGACGGCGTGGTCCGTTGGCGGCACGTGGGGCTCGTCGGGCTCCGGTTCCCCAAGGCGGATGCGATCCGGGCGCAGATCGAGCTCCTCGTGGCGTGACACGGCGTGTCGGTCCCCCGAAGATGCGACGGTCTGGGGTATTGACACCCGAACGGGGGCCGAGGACGATTGACGCCACGAGAGGTCCACACAGGATCTGCCTCCCCGGGGAATCGGGTCGTCCGGAGATACGCGCTGGTGTGTCACACCCGCTCCCCGGGCGTTCCCGGGGAGGCATCTCGTAACCTCTTCGGCGTGACCACGATCCTCGCCCCCGGCATGCGCCTGCTCGCCGTCGTCCTGTGGGTCGCGGCCGCCGCGCTCGTCCCCCTCGCCCTCCTGAGCGGCGGCACCGCCTGGCTCGCCCCCGTCCCGAGCATCTGCATCGCCTTCATCGCGTGGGCGGTCCTCTGGCGCCCGCGGTTCGAACTGACCGACGAGCACCTCCGCATCGTCGACGTCCGCCGCACCAGCACCTACACCTGGCGCCGCGTCACCGAGGTCCGCACCAAGTACGGGATCGAGATCGTCACGAGCGAGGGCGTCCGCCGCACGTGGCTCGCCACCCGCAGGTCGGCCCGGCTCGCCGCCGTGGTCGACGGTCGTCCAGGAGGCGCGCATCGCCTCGACGTCGACGCTGCGGCCGAGCGTATCCGGGCGTTCGTGCCCGAGCCGCCCGCGCAGGACGGCCCGCCTCCGGCGACCGTGACGGCTGCGCCGATCACGCACCGCGTGCACGGGTGGACGATCCTCGCGATCGTCGTCCTCGCGTTCGTCGCGACCCTGGCGGCCGCGCAGCTCTGACCGCCGCGATCCCTCCGACGAAGAACGACATCCCCGACGTCGTGCGACGTCGGGGATGTCGTTTCCGTTCTCCAGCGGTGCGGACTACTCCTTGTAGCCCACGTCCTGCCACTTCACGGAGGACTGCTGGAACTGCGCCGGACCGTAGTTCACGAGGTCCTTGCGCACGCCCCAGGCGTAGGGCTCCGGGAACAGCGGGATCGTGCCCGCGACCTTGACGATCTTCTTGTCGATCGCGTCCGCGTCCTCGATGCGCTTGTCGGCGTCGAGTTCGGCGTTCGCCTTGTCCCAGGCGGCACCGAGCGAGTCGTCGGTCACGCCGGTGTAGTTCTGCCCCGCGTCGGCCGGGTAGTAGATCGACTTCAGCGACGACACCGGGAACGGCGTGCCCTGCCAGGCGAAGTACGTGGCGTCGAAGTCACGGCCGTCGGTGGTGACGTACTTCGTGAAGAAGTCGTCGGTCGGGACGGTGTCGATGGTCACCTTGAAGCCGGCGAGCTTCGTCTGCTGCTGCACGAGCTGCGCGACGTTCGCCGAGTTCTGGTTGTCCGACGGGATGACGAAGCGGACGTCGAGCGTCTTGCCGCCCTTGGTCGCGTAGCCGTCCGAGCCGATCGTGTAGCCGGCGTCCTCGAGCTTCTTCTTCGCCTTGTCGGTGCTGTAGCCGTAGACCGAGGAGACGTTGTCCTGGTAGCCCTTCTGGCCGGGCAGGTAGACGAGGTTGTTGAGGACCTGCACCGGGCTCTTCACCGGCGAGAGGATCGCCTGCGCGACGACCTGGCGGTTGATCGCCTGGGCGAACGCCTGGCGGACCTCCTGGTCCTTGAAGACGTCCGACGTGCCGTTCAGGGTGATCTGACGCTGGGTCGTGCCGAGCGAGCGCTCGATCTTCGAGTCCGAGCGGCTGTTCGCGGTCTTGAAGTTGTCCGCGCTGCCGTTCAGGTTGAAGGCGTCGAACTCCTTGTTCGCGTAGGCCTGGGCGACACCGTCGCGGGACACGGTCTTGAAGACGATCGTGTCGAGCTTCGGCGCGTCACCCCACCACTTCGAGTTCTTCTCGAAGGTCACGACGCCGCCGTTGGCGTCGAAGGTCTTGAGGATGTACGGGCCGGCGGAGACGTACGTCTTGCCGTCCGCGGCGAACGGACCCTTCGCCCACGAGTTGTTGAAGTGGTCGGGGGTGTCCACGGCCCAGTAGGGGTAGATCGCGGTGAAGACGCTCGGCCAGTCGGCGTTCGTCTTCGAGAACGTCACGATGACGTCGCGCTCGTCCGAACCCTGCGTGACGGAGTCGACGTCCTCCCAGACGTTGGTGGCGAGCGGGGCGAAGGCCTTGTTCGTGCCGTTCAGCGCCTTCCAGTTCGCCTCGACGTCCTTCTCGGTGATCGGGGTGCCGTCGGACCAGACCGCCTTGGGGTTGATCTTGATCTCGACGGTCTGGGGCGAGTCCTTCGTCAGCTCGATCGAGTCGACGTAGTCCTTGTTCGCCTCCCACTCGCCGTTGGCCTTGAACTGGATGAACCCGGGCAGGTAGGTGCCCGCGATCGTGTTGTCGTCGACCGTCCCGGAGTCGAGGTTCGACAGCTGCCAGTTCGCCGGTGCGGAGTCGATCGGCAGGGTGAGCGAGCCGCCGTCCTTGATCGTGTCGCGGTCGGCGACCGTCCAACCCGTCGACTTCAGCGACGACGTGGCGACGGCCGAGCTGCTCTGTCCGGCGGACCCGCCGCCGGAGCAGCCCGCGAGCACGAGTGCCGCGGCGGCTGCTGTGGCGAGCACGGCCGTCGTCTTGATCCTCATTCGCATGGCGAGGATTCCCTTTCGTTGTGGTTCGCGCCGGAGCGCCGGGACGCGACGGCCCCCGCCGCCACGCCTGTTGGTTGAGAACCCTAGTCACATCCGAAGGTCGCACAAGGGCTGCTGTACCGAATCGAAACATGCTCGTAACGAATGTTGCATAGCGTCAACAGGGATCACCCACCCCGGCTCGGAAGCGGCTAGCCTGTCGCCACCGAACAACGCCGTCCGGACGGACGGCCGCACCCCACTGAGGTCCCAGTACATGCTTGCTTTCCTCGCGAAGCGGATCGTCAACTACGTGATCCTGACGATCGTCGCGACGACGCTCGGCTACATCCTCGCCAGCGCGACGCTCAACCCGACGTCCCGGTACCTCGGCAAGAACCCGCCGGTCCCGCAGAGTTCGATCGACGCCGCGCTCCAGAAGCTCGGCGCCGACCCGAACACCCCGCTCCTGGTCCGCACGTGGAACTGGTGGGTGAACCTGGTCACGCACGGCTCGCTCGGCATCAGCGCCCGCGGCACCGAGGTCACGGCCGACATCGTCGCCCGCTCCGGCACGAGTCTGCGACTGCTGGTGATCGGCACCCTGCTCGGTGCGATCCTCGGTGTCCTGCTCGGCGTCTGGAACGCCGTCAAGCAGTACAAGACGTCCGACCAGGTGTCGACCTACCTGTCGTTCGCGGTGCTCGCGACGCCCCCCTTCGTCATCGCGGTGGTGCTGATGATCCTCGCGACGACCCTGAACGGGGCGGTCGGGACGCAGCTGATCTCGTTCACCGGTGAGTACACCCCGGGGGTGACCGGGTTCTTCCCGGTGCTCGGCGACCGGCTGGTGCACCTGCTCTTACCGACGATCTCGCTGACGGTCGGCGCCGTCGCCTCGTACTCGCGCTACCAGCGCTCCGCGATGCTCGACGTGCTGTCGAACGACTTCATCCGGACGGCGCGCTCGAAGGGCCGGACGCGTGGATCGGCCATCATGCGGCACGGTGTCCGCGTCGCCCTCATCCCGATGTCGACGTTCTTCGCGTACTCGTTCGGCCTCATCCTGACCGGTGCGAGCATCACCGAACTGGTCTTCAGCTGGCACGGCATGGGCGAGTACTTCGTCCAGAGCATCAGCAACAACGACATCAACGCGGCAGCGGGCACGATCCTCTTCACGGCGATCCTCGTGCTCATCGCAGGCACCCTCGCGGACCTGCTCTACGCCGCGCTCGACCCGCGAGTGAGGGTGTGACCCGTGTCTGTTCTCGACCCCACGACCACGACCACCGCCGGCGACCCCGGTGACGGCAACGCCGGGCAGCCGGCGCACGTCGTCGAGGTGAAGGGTGGCCGCACCCCGCTCTGGCGCAAGGTGCTCGGCACCTGGCGTGCGCGCATCGGTGGCGGTGCACTCCTCCTCATCCTGCTCTGGGCCTTCGTCGGTCCGTACCTGTACCACTGGAACGCCGTCGACTCCGACGGGCTCGCCTTCGGCATGCCGCCGAGCGCCTCGCACTGGTTCGGCACGAACGACATCGGCCAGGACATCTACGCCCAGACCCTGGTGGGCCTGCAGAAGTCCCTGCTCATCGGGCTCATCGCCGGTCCCGCCGCGACCCTCATCGCGGGCATCGTCGGTGCGATCGCCGGGTACTTCGGCGGGTTCGTCGACCGGGCGCTCGTGTGGGGCATCGACCTGCTCCTGGTCATCCCGTCGTTCTACGCGCTCGTGCTCCTCAGCCCGCTGTTCAAGAACCTCAGCTGGCTCGCGCTCATCGTCGGCCTGGCGATCTTCGGGTGGATGATCATGGCCCGCGTGATCCGCGGACAGACGATGTCCCTCCGGGAGCGCGACTACGTCAAGGCCGCACGGTTCATGGGCGTCCCGTCGTTCACGATCATCCGGCGGCACATCCTGCCGAACGTGGCCTCGCTGCTCATCATCGACGCCACGCTCGGCGTCGGCGCGATGATCCTCTCCGAGAGCGCCCTGAGCTTCTTCGGCTTCGGTATCCAGGTGCCGGACGTGTCGCTCGGCACCCTGCTCGCCGCCGGCAGCCAGTCCGCGGTCACCCGACCGTGGCTGTTCGTCCTGCCGGCTGCGACGCTCGTCGCCACGGTCCTCTCCACCAGCCTGCTCGGCGACGCCCTGCGCGACGCCATCGACCCCACCTCGGGAGCCAACCGTGACTGAGCCGCTGCTCACCGTCTCCGACCTCGCCGTCACGTTCAACCCGGGCTCCAAGCCCGTGTACGCCGTGCGCGGCGTGGACTACTCCGTCAACCAGGGCGAGTTCCTCGGCATCGTCGGCGAGTCCGGTTCGGGCAAGTCGGTGTCCTCGATGGCCGTGATGGGACTGCTGCCGTCGTCGGCCAAGGTCGAGGGCAGCATCCGGTTCGACGGCCGCGAGCTGCTCGGCTTGAACGACCGTGAGATGTCGAAGCTCCGTGGCGGCGACATCGCGATGGTCTTCCAGGACCCGCTCTCCGCCCTGACGCCCGTGTACACGATCGGCCAGCAGATCGTCGAGGGGCTGCGGCTGCACGACCGGAACCTCACCGCGCACGCCGCCCGGGCCCGTGCCGAGGAACTCCTGCGCGTCGTCGGCATCCCGAACCCCTCGCGGCGGCTCGACGCCTTCCCGCACGAGTTCTCCGGCGGCATGCGGCAGCGCGCCATGATCGCGATCGCCATCGCGAACGACCCGAAGCTGATCATCGCCGACGAGCCGACCACGGCACTCGACGTGACGATCCAGGCGCAGATCCTCGACGTCCTGCAGACCGCCAAGGACATGACCGGTGCCGCCGTCGTCCTCATCACGCACGACCTCGGCGTCGTCGCGGGCAACGCCGACCGGGTCGCCGTGATGTACGCCGGCCGGATCGTCGAGACGGCACCGGTCGAGCCCCTCTTCCGCGAGCCGGTCATGCCGTACACGATCGGTCTGCTCCGCTCGATGCCGAACATGGCCTCGGCACGCTCGGAGCGCCTCGTCCCGCTCGACGGCCGTCCGCCGCTGCTCACCCAGAAGCCGACCGGCTGCCCGTTCGCCGACCGCTGCCCCGCGGTCCTCGACGCCTGCCGTGAGAGCGAGCCGGCCCTGATCGCCCCGTCGGTGGCACCGAGCGACGACAACCCGGTCCTGACCGGTGCGACGCCGACCATCACGAACGGCGCCTTCGACGACGAGCACACCGCGGCGTGCATCCGCCGCGACGAGATCGCCGCCGGCACGCTCGCCCGCTCCGAGATCTTCCCGCGCCCCGAGGACGTCCCCGAGTCCGAGATCGACCACGGCGACGACGTGGTGCTGCAGCTCGACGACGTCGTGAAGACCTTCCCGCTGACGAAGGGCGCCCTGTTCCGCCGGCGCATCGGCGAGGTGCACGCGGTCGACGGGATCTCCCTCACGCTGAAGCGCGGACAGGTCCTCGGGCTCGTCGGCGAGTCCGGCTGCGGCAAGACCACGACGATCATGGAGATCCTCGAGCTCGCCGGCGCGCAGCAGGGCACCATCACGGTCAACGGCGTCGACACCGGCACCCTGTCGAAGTCCGACCGCCGTGCGCTCCGGAGCGACATCCAGGTCGTCTTCCAGGACCCGATGGCCTCCATCGACCCCCGACTCGACATCGGGTCCGTGATCGGCGAGCCGCTCACGGTGCAGGGCGTGCCGAAGGACGAGATCCGCCGACGCGTGCGGGACTCGCTCGAGCTCGTCGGTCTCGAGCCGAGCTACATCGACCGGTACCCCCACGAGTTCTCCGGCGGCCAGCGGCAGCGCATCGGCATCGCCCGCGCGCTCATCGTCGAACCGAAGATCCTCGTGCTCGACGAGCCGGTGTCGGCGCTGGACGTGTCCGTGCAGGCCGGTGTCATCAACCTGCTCGAGGACCTCAAGCACCGCCTGGGCCTGTCCTACCTGTTCGTCGCGCACGACCTCTCGGTCGTCCGGCACATCGCCGACGACGTCGCGGTCATGTACCTCGGCCGGATCGTCGAGTACGGCGACGGCGACCGCGTGTTCGACGACCCGCAGCACCCCTACACCAGGGCCCTGCTGTCCGCGGTCCCGGTGCCGGACCCGTTCGCCGAGGCCGCCCGCGGACGCATCCTGCTCGACGGCGACCTCCCCTCCCCCACGGAACGGATCGACGGGTGCCGGTTCCGCACCCGTTGCCCGCTGTACCAGCTCCTCGACGAGGACCGGCAGCAGCAGTGCCGTTCGGTGGACCCGCGCCTGCAGGACGTGCACGGACGCGGCGTGGCCTGCATCCAGACCGACCAGAACCACCTGCTCACCGAGCGGGTGTCGGCGACGGTGTGACCGACTGACGTTCCGTGAGACGGACGGGAGGCGGGGGGGGCGCGGGGCCCCCCCCCCCCCCCCCCCCCCGGGGGGGGGGGGCCCCGGGCGCCCCGCCCCCCCCCGGGGGGGCCCCCGCCCGGGCGGGCCCCGCCGCCCGCCCGCCCCCCCCCCCCCCCCCCCGGG
>NZ_JBIUZN010000003.1:124535-151313 GCF_044745045.1 Curtobacterium sp. NPDC087082
GCCGCCGGTTGGCGCCCCCGCGCCCTCGCGCCGGGGCCCCCACGGGGGCGCGGGCCGCGGGCCCCCCCCGCGGCGCGGGTCCGGGGCGGGCGGGGGGGGGGGGGGCCGGGGGCCCCCGCGCCTCCCGTCCCTCCTGTCGGGACGTCTCAGACGACGATCGCGACGACGCAGAGGGCGAACACGGCGATGCCGGACGCGACGGCCGGCACGTCCCAGCCCCGGACGACGGGGGCGTCGGGCGTGCGCCCGTGCCGTTCCGACCAGCGGTCGCGGACCGCGACGAACTCGTCCGGCTGCCGCAGCACGCGGGGCTCCCCGCGTCGGGTCGGCTTCGGCCGCGGCAGCGACGGACCACCCCAGCAGGTGACCCGGCGGCCGTCGGCGAGGTCGAGCACGATCTGCCAGCGCATCCGGACGTCCTCGACGGCGCCCCACGGGACCGTCGTCGACCGGAGCGGGTTCACCACCGTGATCGCGTCGTCGGTGATCCGTACGTGCGGGCGGAAGGTGAGCACCCAGAGCACCCAGACGAGCGCGGCGAGGGGACCGACGGCGTGCAGGACGACGTCCCAGCTCCCCCGCACCGCGGCGTCGCCGAGCATGAACAGCGCCAGGAACGCGACGAGGCCAGACGCGACCGCGCCTCCGCGGCCAGCGCGGAGGACGACGGTGCGTCCGGCCTCGTTCGTGTCCAGCGGGATCAGCGTCCGAACTCGAACCCGGCGCCGGGGATGGCGTCCAGCAGGTCCTTCGTGTACTGCTCACGCGGGTTGGCGAAGACCTCGTCGGTGGTCGCCTTCTCGACGATCTGTCCCTTGCGCATGACGCAGACGTTGTCCGCCACGAGGCGGACGACGGCCAGGTCGTGCGTGATGAACAGGTAGGTCAGGCCCAGCTCGGACTGCAGCTCGGTGAGCAGGTCGAGGATCTGGCCCTGCACGAGCACGTCGAGCGCGGAGACCGCCTCGTCGAGCACGATGACCTCGGGCTTGAGCGCGAGGGCTCGCGCCACGGCGATGCGCTGCCGCTGCCCGCCCGAGAGCTCGTTCGGGTAGCGGTTGACCATCGACTTCGGCAGCGCGACCTGGTCGAGCAGCTCCAGCACGCGGGCCCGGCGGGACGCCTTGTCGCCCACCTTGTGCGTGTGCAGCGGCTCGGCGATCGTGTTCCCGACGTTGTACATCGGGTCCAGCGAGCCGTACGGGTCCTGGAAGACCGGCTGCACGCGGCGGCGGAAGTCGAAGAGGTCCTTGCCCTTCAGCGCGCCGATGTCGATGCCGTCGAACTGGACCGTGCCGCTCGTGATGGCCTCGAGCTGCAGGACGAGCTTCGCGACGGTCGACTTGCCCGAACCGGACTCGCCGACGAGCGCCGTGGTGGTGCCCTTCGGGATCGAGAACGAGACGTCGTCGACGGCCTTCAGCTCGCGGGAGGCGAGGTTCTTGCCGCGCAGCTTGTAGACCTTCTCGAGGTTCTTCACCACGATGAGGTCCTTCGCCGGTGCCTGCTCGCGCTCCTGGGCGCGGGCGAGGAGCTCGGCGTCGTCGCTGCCGACGTCCGCGATGTCGACGCGCTGGTGCTGCACCTTGGACTGGATGCGACGGCTCGCGAGCGACGGTGCCGCGGCGACGAGGCGCTGCGTGTACGGGTGCCGCGGGTTCGCCAGGATCTCCTTCGAGGGCCCGGCCTCGACGACCTGGCCCTTGTACATCACGACGAGCTTCTCGGCGCGCTCGGCAGCGAGGCCGAGGTCGTGCGTGATGAACAGGACGGAGGTGCCGAAGTCGCGGGTGAGGGTCTCGAGGTGGTCGAGGATCACGCGCTGCACGGTGACGTCGAGCGCACTCGTCGGCTCGTCGGCGATGAGCAGCTTCGGGCGGCTCGACAGACCGATGCCGATGAGCACGCGCTGCCGCATGCCGCCGGAGAACTCGTGCGGGTACTGCTTCAGGCGGGTCGACGCGTCGCCGAGGCCGGCTTCCTGCAGGACCTCGACCGCACGGGCACGGATGGCGTGCTTGCCGGTCGCGATGCCGTTGGCCTTGATGGCCTCTTCGACCTGGAAGCCGATCGACCACAGCGGGTTGAGGTTCGACATCGGGTCCTGCGGGACGTAGCCGATCTCCTTCCCGCGGATCTCCGACATCTCCTTGTCGCTCAGGCCGACGAGCTCGCGCCCGTTGAACTTGATCGACCCGCCGGTGACCTGGCCGGTGCCGGGCAGGAGCTTGATGATCGCCTGGGCGCTCGTCGACTTGCCGGAGCCGGACTCGCCGACGATCGCGAGCCGTTCGCCCTGCTCGAGGGTGAAGCTGGCGCCGCGGACCGCCTGGACGAAGCCGTTCTGCGTCTTGAAGCCGACCTCGAGGTCGGTGATCTCGAGCAGGGGCGCACCGGAGCCGCCGGTACGGCTGGCGTTCGGCTGGGTCAGTGTCTCGCTCATCGGCGGGCCCTCGCCTTCGGGTCGAGTGCGTCGCGGACCACGTCACCGAGGAGGAGGAACGCGAGCACGGTGATGGACAGGGCGGCGGACGGCCAGAAGATGGTCGACGGCGCGGTGCGGATCGACGCCTGGGCGTTGCCGATGTCGACACCCCAGCTGAGCGCCGACTGCGGCAGTCCGATACCGAGGAAGGACAGCGTGGCCTCGGCGACGATGAACGTGCCGAGGGACACCGTCGCGACGACGATGACCGGTGCGAGCGAGTTCGGGACGACGTGGCGGACCAGCGTGGTGAAGCGGCTGACACCGAGCGCGGCCGAGGCCGTCACGTAGTCGGACTGCTTCGCGCTGAGCACGGCGCCGCGCATGATGCGGGCGATCTGCGGCCACGCGAACACGGCCAGCACGAGCGACACCGTCAGGGCGTTCCGCGCGGGGATCACGGACATGATCACGATCGCGCCGAGGACCGTCGGGATCGAGAAGAAGATGTCACCGATGCGGGACACGATCGTGTCGAGCCACCCGCCGAAGAAGCCGGCGAGGGCACCGATCACGATGCCGACGATCGACACGAGGACGGTCGCGACGACACCGACGATGAGCGAGTTGCGCGTGCCCCAGATGGTGCGGGCGTAGACGTCGTTGCCCTGGCGGTTGAAGCCCAGGATGTGGCCGGCCTCGGGTCCCTCGTTGCTCTTCGCCAGGTCCGCCGCACGCGGGTCGACGTGGGCGAAGAGGCCCGGGAAGAGCGCCACGAGGACGATCAGCAGGATGAGGACCGACGACACCCAGAACATCGGACGGGTCCGCATCGAGTCCCAGGCGTCGCTCCAGGTCGAACGGGTCTTCTCGTCCTCGTTGACCTGGTCGACCGCCTGGAGCGGGGTCTCCTCGAGCGGGGCGACGTAGTGCGTCGCCGAGCGGGGTGCGGCGTTACTTGGCATAGCGGATCCTCGGGTCCAGGACGGCGTAGAGCAGGTCGACCAGGAGGTTGGCGAGCATGAAGATGATGACCATCACGGCGACGAACGACACGACGGTCGGACCCTCGCCGAGCTTGACGGCCTGGAACACCGTGCCACCCACACCGTGGATGTTGAAGATGCCCTCGGTGACGACCGCGCCGACCATCAGGTTGCCGATGTCGACACCCAGGTAGGTCACCACGGGGATGAGCGAGTTGCGGAAGATGTGCACACCCACCACGCGACGGCGCGGGAGCCCCTTCGCGGTCGCGGTGCGGACGAAGTCGGCCGACACGTTCTCGGCGACGCTCGCGCGGGTGAGGCGGACGATGTACGCGAACGACACCGACGCCAGCACGATCGCGGGCAGGACGAGCTCGGACCACGGCGCCTGACCCGACACCGTGACCCGGAACAGGCCGAGGTTGATGCCGAGGACGTACTGCAGCAGGAAGCCGACCACGAACGTCGGGACCGAGATGAGCAGGAGGCTCACGACCAGGGCGGTCGCGTCGAAGAGCTTGCCCTTGCGGAGACCGGCGATGACACCGACGACGATGCCGGCGATCGACTCGAACAGCAGGGCGAGGATCGCGAGGCGAGCCGTGATCGGGAAGGCCTGCGCGAGCTGCGAGCTCACGGGCAGACCCGAGTAGGTCAGCCCGAGGTCGCCGCGGAACACGCCGCCGATCCAGAGCAGGTACTGGATGATGAACGGCTTGTCGAGGTTGTACTGCTGGCGCAGCTGCTCGATGACCTGCGGCGACGGCTGACGGTCACCGAACAGGGCGGCGATCGGGTCACCCGGCAGGGAGAACACCATGAAGTAGATGAGGAACGTGGCCCCGAAGAACACGGGGATGAGTTGCAGGAGGCGCTTGCCGAGGTACCAGGCCATCAGATCCCTGCCTGGTTCGGGACGCGCATGTCGTTCAGGTTCATGTCGTGAGGGGTGGACGGTCCGCGGGTCGGCACGGGAGTCCGGTGCGGGCGGCGGCGCCCGCTGTGGTGGGGGAAGGTGTTGCCGCCGAGGTACGGGGGCTCGGGAGCCTGGTGGGCTCCCGAACCCCCGTCCGGTGGTCGCGGAGCAGGATACCCGTCCGCGATGTGTCTCACGAGGAGACTGAGGTTACTTCTTGACCTCGACGTCGTAGTACAGCGGCACCGAGTTCCAGCCGAACTTCACGTTCGACACGGTGTCCGCGTTCCACACGCCGGTGACGTTGGAGTACCACAGCGGGATCTCCGGGAGGTCCTTGAACAGGAGCTCCTGCGCCTGGTCGAAGAACTTGTTGCCCTCTTCGACGGTCGCGGCCGAACGGCCCTTCTGGAGGAGCTCGTTGTACTCGGCCGAGTCGTAGCGCGAGTAGTTGCTCGACGAGCCGTCACCCATGGTCGGGCCGAGGAAGTTGTACAGCGACGGGTAGTCCGCCTGCCAACCGGTACGGCTGCCGCCCGTGAGCTTGTCGTCCGTCTGGACCGCGAGGGCCTCGGCGAACGTCGGGTACGCCTTGCCCTCGGCCTTGATGCCGAGCGTGCTCGAGATCGAGTTCGTGACCGCGGTCACCCACGCCTCGTGTCCGCCGTCGGCGTTGTACGAGATGGTGAGGGTGTCGTTGTACTTCGAGATCTTGTCGGCCTCGGCCCACAGCTCCTTGGCCTTCGACTTGTCGTAGGTCAGGACGTCCGAACCGTCGAGGTCGTCGTTCCAGCCGGCGATCACCGGGGAGGTGAAGTCCTTGGCCGGGGTGCGGGTGCCGTCGAAGATCTTGTCGGTGATCTGCTTGCGGTTGATCGCCATCGAGATCGCCTCGCGGCGGAGCTTGCCCTCTTCACCCTTCCAGTGGTCGAGGTAGTAGGGCAGGTAGATCGCCTGGAAGATCGCGGCGGCCTGGTTGACGTTCGAGTCCGGGAAGTCGGACTTGTAGGTCGCGAAGGCGCTGTCCGGCACGGCGTCGAGGACGTCGAGGTTACCGCCCTGCGCGTCGGAGTACGCGGTGTCCTGCGAGGTGTAGAACGTGACCGTCAGGCCACCGTTCTTCGGCTTGCGCTTGCCCTCGTAGTCCTTGTTGGTGACGAGCTTGATCGACTGGTTGTGCGTCCACGCACCCTTGCCGTCGAGCTTGTACGGGCCGTTGCCGATCGGGTTCTCGCCGAAGGCCTTGGTGTCCTTGTAGAACTCCGAGGGCAGCGGCACGAACGCCGAGTAGCCGAGCGACAGCGGGAAGTCCGACTGCGCCGACTTGAGCGTCACGGTGAACTCGTCGTCGCTGACGACCTTGAGGCCGGTGAGCTCGGAGTCCTTCGTGGCGTCGTAGCCCTCGATGTTCTCGAAGAAGTAGCTCGCGCCCTGCTTGTTCGAGAACTGGGCGGCCCAGTTCCACGCCTTCGTGAACGACTCGGCCGTGACCTTCTCGCCGTTGGTGAAGGTGTAGTCCGTGTTGAGCTTGATGTCGAACGTCTTCGAGTCATCGGTGTCGATGCTCTTCGCGACCTCGTTCACCGGCTTGCCCTTGGCGTCGTAGGACACCAGGCCTTCGAAGATCGAGTCGATGATCTTGCCGCCGCCGACCTCGGTGGTGTTCGAGGGGATGAGCGGGTTCTGGGGCTCGTTGCCGTTGGTGGTGACGATGCCGGACGCGTTCGTCGAGCCCGCCTTGTCACCTCCACTGCTGCTGTTGCTGGAGCAGCCGGCCAGGGCGATTGCTGTGGCCCCGAGCACGGCGAGGGCTGCGAGCCCAGCGCGCTTCTTGATCAAGATTCCTCCTGGTGCATGGGACGCGGCGGGCGCACGGGTGCCTGCTCGCCACGTTTGACCTTTGCACTGTAGGCAGTGTGGGGAGTGCTCACCAAGCCCAGGGGAGATCGGTTACAAATCGGAAACCAAGTTGCACGATCCTTGCGAGAGGATGCAAGATTCGGGCGGATCGCGGACGCCGGGGCGAGATTGTTGCAACCGCATCGAAATGCTTGCGTCCATGCACAACTCTGTGCAAGCCGACTGCCTGCCCGCGCACAGCAGTGTGCCCCGCCCGGGACACCGGACGGGGCACACGCTACGCGGGCTCGGGATCAGGCGAACGCCTCGACCGGCGGGCAGGCGCACACGAGGTTCCGGTCGCCGTACGCCTGGTCGATCCGGCGCACCGGCGGCCAGTACTTCCGGGCGCTGATGCCCGGCAGCGGGTACACCGCCTGCTCGCGGGTGTAGGCGTGCGTCCACTCCCCCGAGATCACCGACGACGCGGTGTGCGGGGCGTGCACGAGCGGGTTGTCGTCCGCCGGCCACTCCCCACGCTCGACCGCCGAGGCCTCGGCACGGATGGCGAGCATCGCGTCGACGAAACGGTCGAGCTCGGCGAGGTCCTCGCTCTCGGTCGGCTCGACCATGAGCGTGCCCGCGACCGGGAACGACATCGTCGGGGCGTGGAACCCGTAGTCGACCAGGCGCTTCGCGACGTCGTCCACCGTGATGCCCGTCGTGTCCCGGAGCGGGCGGAGGTCGAGGATGCACTCGTGCGCGACGAGACCCGACTCCCCCGTGTAGAGCACCGGGAACGCGTCGCGCAGGCGTGCGGCGATGTAGTTCGCCCCGAGCACCGCGGCCTCGGTCGCACGGGTGAGCCCCTCGAGCCCCATCATCCGGACGTACGTCCACGTG
The DNA here is from genome assembly GCF_044745045.1 of Curtobacterium sp. NPDC087082. Taxonomy (NCBI): domain Bacteria; kingdom Bacillati; phylum Actinomycetota; class Actinomycetes; order Micrococcales; family Microbacteriaceae; genus Curtobacterium; species Curtobacterium sp. NPDC087082. The sequence goes on from NZ_JBIUZN010000003.1 coordinate 131,608, forward strand.
ATCGGCAGGATGCTCGGGCTGCCGTACGGCGCTGCACTGACCGGGCCACCGGCGTGCGCGTCGCGGTCGGAACCCTCGGCGCGCACGGAGCCGGTGCGACGGTCGGCGTCCTGCGCGAACGGGTGGCCCGGCAGGAACGGTGCGAGGTGCGACTTCGCCGCGACCGGACCGACCCCGGGCCCGCCGCCACCGTGCGGGATGCAGAACGTCTTGTGCAGGTTGAGGTGCGAGACGTCCCCGCCGAAGTCGCCGAACCGAGCGTGGCCGAGCAGCGCGTTGAGGTTCGCGCCGTCGACGTAGACCTGGCCACCGGCGTCGTGCACGGCGGCGCAGATCTCGCGGATGTCGTGCTCGTAGACGCCGTGCGTGGACGGGTACGTGATCATGAGCGCGGCGAGCTGGTCGCCGTGCTGCTCGGTCTTCGCACGGAGGTCGTCGAGGTCGACGTTGCCGTTCTCGTCGCAGGCGACCACGACGACCTGCATGCCGGCGAGGACGGCCGACGCGGCGTTCGTGCCGTGCGCGCTCGACGGGATGAGGCAGACCGTGCGGGACTCGTCGCCGCGGGACCGGTGGTACCCGCGGATCGCCAGGAGTCCGGCGAGTTCGCCCTGACTGCCCGCGTTCGGCTGCAGGGAGACCGTGTCGTACCCGGTGACCTCGGCCAGCCAGGACTCGAGGTCGCCGATCATGTCGAGGTAGCCCTCGACGTCGTCGCGCGGCGCGAACGGGTGGATGTTCGCGAACTCCGGCCACGTCACGGCAGCCATCTCGGTCGCCGCGTTGAGCTTCATCGTGCAGCTGCCGAGCGGGATCATGCCGCGGTCGAGCGCGTAGTCCTTGTCGGCGAGGTGCTTGAGGTAGCGCATCATGCGGGTCTCGCTGCGGTGGGCGCTGAAGACCGGGTGCGTCAGGTACTCGCTGCTCCGCAGCAGATCGGACGGGAGGCGCGCGGCCGCGTCCCGCACGGCGGTCTCCGTCGCCGGGACGGTCGCGTCGACCGCGCCGAACACGACGGCGAGGGCCGTCACGTCCTCGGGCGTCGTCGTCTCGTCGACGGACAGCTGGAAGGTGTCGGCGTCGACGAGGTGCAGCAGGCGGTCCGCGTCACGGGCCGCGGCGACGAGTGCCTCGGCGCGTCCGGGCGCGCGGAGGGTGAGCGTGTCGAAGAACGCGTCGTGCACGACCTCGAGCCCGGCGTCACGGGCGGCCCCGGCGAGCGCCGACGTCGTCCGGGCGACGCGGCCCGCGATGAAGCGGAGCCCCTCGGGTCCGTGGTACACCGCGTACATCGAGGCCATCACGGCGAGCAGGACCTGCGCGGTGCAGATGTTGCTCGTCGCCTTCTCGCGGCGGATGTGCTGCTCGCGGGTCTGCAGGCTGAGGCGGTAGGCCATCTGCCCGTCGGCGTCGAAGGACACCCCGACGAGGCGGCCGGGCAGCTGGCGCTCGAGGCCGGCACGGACGGCGAGGTACCCGGCGTGCGGGCCACCGAAGCCGAGCGGGACGCCGAAGCGCTGGCTCGTGCCCACGGCGACGTCGGCGCCGAGGTCGCCGGGGCTGGCGAGGAGCGTCATCGCGAGGAGGTCCGCCGCGACGACCGCGATGCCCCCACCGGCGTGCACACGCTCGATGACCGACGACGGGTCGACGATCCGACCGGAGGCACCGGGGTACTGCACGATGACGCCGAAGGCACCGTCGAGCTGCTCGTCGGTCGGTCCGGCCACGGCGTCGAACCCGCGCAGGGCGATGCCGACGGCCTCGGCACGGTGGTGGAGCAGCGCACGGGTCTGCGGCAGCAGGTCGGCGTCGACGAGGAACGCGTCGCCCGTGACCTTGGACGCCCGGCGGGCGAGGAGCATGCCCTCGACCACGGCCGTGCCCTCGTCGAGCATCGAGGCGCCGGCGGTCGCCATGCCCGTCAGGTCCGAGACCATGGTCTGGAAGTTGATGAGCGCCTCGAGCCGGCCCTGCGAGATCTCCGGCTGGTACGGCGTGTAGGCCGTGTACCAGCTGGGGTTCTCGAGCACGTTCCGCTGGATCACCGCGGGGGTGTGGGTGCCGTGGTACCCGAGCCCGATCATGGCGCGACGGACGGTGTTGCGGGCGGCCTTGGCGCGGAGTTCGGCGAGCGCCTCGGTCTCGCCGATCGCCGCGGGGATGCCCGAGTGGACGGTCGGCGCCGCGTGGATCGCCTCGGGGATCGCGGCGCGGACGAGGGCGTCGAGGGACGGCTGGCCGACGGCGTCGAGCATCGTCCGCTGGTCGGCCGGGGTGGTGCCGATGTGGCGGTCGGCGAAGGACGTCTGGAGGTTCTGGAGGTCGCCGGTCATGCGATGGACGCCCGGTACGCGTCGTGGTCCATGAGGTCCTCGGGGAAGGAGGTGCCGTCCACCTTGATCTTGACGAGCCAGCCGGCGCCGAACGGGTCCTGGTTGACGGTGTCGGGGGCGTCGACGACGGCGTCGTTGATCGACACGACCTCGCCCTCGATCGGGGCGAAGAGTTCGCCGACGCTCTTGGTCGACTCGATCTCGCCGATCTGCTCGCCCGCGGTGGTGGCGGTGCCGACGGCGGGGAGCTCGACGTAGACGACGTCACCGAGCTGTTCGGCGGCGTGGTCGGTGATGCCGACCGTGACGGTGTCGCCCTCGACGAGCAGCCACTCGTGGTCGGCCGTGTACTGGAGTGCGGTCTGGTCGGTCATTGCATCAGCCTTTCGAGGCGCGGCGGTAGAAGGGGAAGGCGGTGACGGTGCTGGGGATGGCCGTTCCGCGGACGTCGATGTGGAGGAGCTGTCCCTCGGTGGCGAGTGCCGGGTCGACGAACGCCATCGCGACGGGGTGGCCGAGGGTCGGCGAGAGCGCGCCGGAGGTGACGGTGCCGACGACGACGCCGTCCTGCACGACGTCGTACCCGGCACGCGGGGCCCGGCGGCCCTCGGTGACCAGGCCGACGAGCACGCGGGCGTCGTCCGACGGGGTGACGCCGGTGGCACCGACGAAGTCGCCGTCCTTGGCCACGACCCGGCCGAGGCCGGCCTGGGCGGGACGGACGTCGGTGCCGAGCTCGTGCCCGTAGAGCGGCATGCCCGCCTCGAGCCGGAGGGTGTCGCGGGCGGCGAGTCCGGCGGGCACGACCCCGCGGTCGGCGCCGGCCTCGAGCAGGGCGTCCCAGAGCGCTCCGGCGACGGACGGGTCGCTGTAGACCTCGAAGCCGTCCTCGCCGGTGTAGCCGGTGCGGGCGACGAGGACCTCGGCGCCGTCGAACACCGCGTGCAGCGCCCGGTAGTACCCGAGCTCGTCGAGGGGGCTCTCCGGCTGGAGCCGGTCGGCGACGACGAGCGCGTCGAGCGTCCCGGCAGCGGCCGGGCCCTGGATCGCGACCAGTGCGGTGGTGTCCGAGTCGTCCGACACCTCGACGTCGAAGCCGTCGGCCCGTGCCGTCAGGGCGTCCACCGCGACCTGCCGGTTCGACGCGTTCGCGACGACGAGGAAGACGTCCTCTTCGGTGCGGTAGACGACGAGGTCGTCGAGGATGCCGCCGTCCTCGGCGAGGAGGAGTGAGTACTTCGCCCGTCCGACCGGCATCGCGCCGAACGACCCGGCGAGTGCATGGTCGAGGAAGGCCACGGCCTGCGGACCGGTGACGCCGACCTCGGCCATGTGCGAGAGGTCGAAGACACCGGCGGCCTGACGCACGGCGTGGTGCTCGGCGAGGTCGGACGAGTACCGGACGGGCATCCGGTACCCGGCGAAGTCGGTGAAGGTGGCGCCGGCGGCTTCGTGGGCGGGCTCCAGCGGCGACGAGCGCAGTGGGGACGTTGGCATGGGCGGAGTTCTCCTGGCATCGGCAGGACCCGACGACCGTCGTCGGGCGGAACTCCCCCTCTGTCATGGGCCTGAGAGTTTCACCGCGGCCCGTGAGGTCCGGCGGCTTTCACCGTGGGCGAGCCACGGACCGACCCGGTGGGGGCATCGTGGCTGCTTTTCAGAGTGGCCTGTCCGCTGCGGTGTGGGACCTGAGAGATTGTCGGGGGGATTGCTCCTTCGGTGCCGTGCTGGGTGCCCAGGGCACCGCACGACGTCTCCCGCGACGGATGAACGGCCGGTCTTCAGTTGTCGGGCCGATCATACCGACCCCGCGTTTCGGGCATGTGACGGACCCCGTGGTTCGACATCTCGTAGAATGCGGGGATGGCAGGTCAGCGATCACGCCCCCGCGGGCAGCTCGAGCAGGCGGTGCTCGACGCGCTCTGGTCGGCGGACGGCGGGCTCAGCGCGCGCCAGGTGCTCGACGCCTTCCCGGAACCCCGGCCCGCACTGACGACCGTGCTCACCGTGCTCGACCGCCTCGGTCGCAAGGGCCGGGTGGAGCGGCAGCAGCACGACGACGCACCGCTCACCTTCCGTGCGACGAACAGCAGGGAGGAGCAGACCGCCTCCCTCATGTCGAACGCCCTCGCTGCCGCGACCGACCGCGAAGCCGCCCTGCTGCAGTTCACCGGCTCGCTCGCCTCCGACGACCTCGACGTCATCCGCCGCGCCCTCGACGCCCGAGCCCGTTCCTGACGGATCCGCCGTGGTCGTCACCGGAGTCGTCCTCATCGCGCTCGCCCTGGCGGTCGTGGTGCTCGCGCCCCGGGTCCTGACCCGCTCCGCGTGGACGATCGACCGGCCGCGAACCGCGCTGGTGTGCTGGTCGGTGGCGGTGCTGCTCGGCGTGGTCGGCTTCGTCGCGGGCATCACGTTGCTCGTCGTGGCGAACCGCCCGATCACCGACCCGATGGGCTTCGGCGGCTCCCCCACGCACGGCCTCAACGTCGGGGTCGCCCTGCTCGCCGTGCTCGCGTTCGTGATCGCGGTCCGGGTCCGGCCCGGCCCCGAGCACGAGGCCGTTCGCGAGGCGATGCGCTCCGGCGCGGCACCGCACCGCGAGATCGACGGCACGCCGGTGTCCGTCCTCGAGGCGGACCACGCACTCGCCTGCGCCGTCCCCGGCAGGTCCGGCGGCGTGCTCGTGAGCACCGGGCTCGCGGACCGTCTGCGCACCGACGAACTGGAGGCCGTGGTCGCCCACGAACGCGCGCACCTGACCCAGCGCCACGCGGTCGCGGTCGGGATCGCCGAGTCGATCGAGCGTGCGGTCCCGTGGATCCCCGGTGCGCGCGCCATGGCGCGCTCGACGCGCGTCCTCGTGGAGTTCGCCGCCGACGACGCGGCCGCACGACGTGTCGGACGCGACGCGCTGCGGCGAGCCGTCCTGGTGGCGGACGGGACGAGCGCGCTCGGGGCGATCCGCGCCTCCCGTCTGGGGTCCTGACGCGTGTCGGCGGTGGGGCATATGGTGATGGCACCGTGAAGCCACTGACCGAAGCAGACATCCGTTCGTCGTTCGTCAACGCCACCCCGGACGAACTCGCCCAGCTGCCCATCCCCGGCCTGCACGAGACGCTGTGGGACGAGCGCGAGTTCCTCGGGTGGCGCGACCCGCAGGCCGCCCGCCGCGGCTACATCGTGTCGTGGATCGACGACCGCCCGGTCGGGATCGTCGTACGCTCCGCCGGCGGGTCCCTCCGCCCCGGGATCGCGGCGATGTGCTCGTTCTGCCACTCCCCGCAGCCGGCGACGCAGGTCCGCCTGTTCTCGGCCGCGCGTGCCGGAGAATCGGGGCGGAACGGCAACACCATCGGCTCCTACATCTGCGAGGACCTCGGGTGCCCGATGCTGATCCGCACCGCGCCGCCGCACCTCAACCCGCCGGCGACGATCGCGATGCGCGGCGAGGCGCTCCTGCAGCGGGTGCGGAACTTCACCGAGGACGTGGCGAAGACCGCGTGAGCCGGTTCAGCACCGCCCGGTGGGCCGTCGTCGAGGAACTCGGGGACGGCCGGTGGCGCCTCACCCTGCGGGACGAGGCCGACGACGAGCTCGGCGCGTTCGGGCTCGGCGTCGAGGGGCCGTGGGACCCGGACGTCGAACCGCACGTGGGCTTCGTGCTCGCGCAGCTCGGCCTGACGCTCCGCGGAACTCGACCCTGGCGGGTGGACGAGCTCGGGGACCAGCGGGTACCGGTGCTGCCGCTGGCGTGAGGGGCCCGGCGCTGCGGACTCACTCCGTCGCGGCGATGAAGTTCCGCAGGATCTCGCGGTCGTCGTCCGCGCGGGCGGCCCAGACCAGCTCGCTCCGGTGGTCGTCCGCCTCGAGCGGCAGCAGCACGACGGTGTCCGGAGCGGCGAGCGTGGCGCTCTCCGGCGCGACCGTCACCCCGAGGCCGGCGCCGACCAGGTGCAGCACCGTGGCCCAGGTGGTGGCCTCCTGCACGATGACGGGTCGCCGGGCGCCGGACACCACCGGGGCGAGGTTGCGTTCGGTCGCGACCGATCCGGCCTCCGCCGGGAAGAACACGAACGGATCGTCGAGGAGCTCCGGTCCCCGGATCGATGCCCGCGCCGCGAGCCGGTGCCCACGCGGGACCGCTGCCACGAAGCGCTCGCTGCGGAACGGCAGGAAGCGCACGGCCGGGTCGGGATCGGGATCTCGTACGATCGCCAGGTCGAGCTCCCCGCGGACGATCCGCGCGAGCAGGGTCGACGAGTAGCCCTCGGTGAGTTCCACGCGGACGAGCGGGTAACGCTCCCGGAACACCTGCACGCGTTCGATCGGACCGAGCGGCAGCGCGGAGACGACGAACCCGACGTCGAGCCGACCCGCTTCGCCCCGGCCCACCCGCACGGTCTCGTCGAGGTCCCGGCGCGCCTGCTGCAGGAGCGATCGTGCCCGGCCCTGCAGCACCCGTCCGGCCGGGGTGAGCGCGACGCTGCGGCTCGTCCGCACGAAGAGGTCGACGCCGAGCGCCCGTTCCGTCCGCCGGATCTGCTGCGACAGTGCCGGCTGCGCGATCCGGAGCGCCTCGGCAGCACGTCCGAAGTGCAGTTCGTCGGCCACGGCGAGGAACGCCCGGAGCTGCCGGAGGTCGACGTCGGGCTCACGATCCATGCACACAGCGTATCGATCCGCGCGAACGAGTATTGGACGGGACTCGGCACGGCGTCCGATGATGGGTGCATGCCCGATGCGACCACCACCGACGCCGTGCTCATCACCGACATCGCCTCCGCTGCCGACGCCGAGGCGTTCCGCGTCCTCAACGAGGCGTGGATCAGCCGGTTCTTCACGCTCGAGGACGAGGACCGCAAGCTCCTCGGCGACCCGCTCGGCCAGATCGTCGAGCCCGGCGGCGCCGCCTTCGTCGCACGGCTCGGATCGGACGGGCCGGTCATCGGATGCGTCGGCATCGCGCCCGTCGGGCCCGGGGTGTTCGAGCTGGTCAAGATGGCCGTCTCGCCCGAGCACCAGGGGCACGGCACCGGCCGGAAGCTCATCGCCGCGGCGCTCGAACGTGCCCGGGCGATCGGTGCGCACCGGGTGGTGCTGGAGAGCAACGCGCAGCTGGCCAGCGCCGTGCACCTGTACGAGGCGTTCGGGTTCCGGCACCTCGGCCACGACGAGGTCGCGCCCAGCCCCTACGCCCGCGCGGACGTCCACATGACACTCGACCTCTGAGCGGAGCCGCCAGGGAGCGGTACCGACCCGGTACGCTCGCGGCATGGCGACACACGAGGTGCAGGCCGTTCGCGAACGCGGCGCGTGGCAGGTGTTCATCGACGGGTTCCTGGTGACCGAGGTCACCCGGTGGCCCTCCGTCGGGTTCGTCGCCCGCGAGTGGATCGGGCTCACCGAAGAGGTGCCCGCGCGCGAGGTCGACCTGACGATCCGCGTCGTCGGACGCAACCAGTACGTAGCCTGACGCTCCCCGTCAGCGGGCAGCTGCGACGAGCTGGCGCCCTCGCCGGGGAGACGCCACCATGGACCGCGTGAGCACCACGACCTTGGACGACCTGATCGCGATCGGCGAAGCCGCCGACGTCACCGGCTGGGACTTCTCGTGGCTCGACGGCCGCGCCACCGAGGAGCGCCCGCCGTGGGGCTACGCGAAGCTGCTCGGCGAGCGACTCGGCCGCCTCGCCGAGGTCCCCGGTTCCGCCAGCCTCGACGTGCAGACCGGCGGTGGTGAGGTCCTCGCCGAGGCCACGGCGTTCCCGGCCACCGCGGTCGCGACGGAGTCCTGGGCGCCGAACGTCGCCGCCGCCACTCGGCTCCTGCACCCGCGCGGAGTGGTCGTCGTCGCTGACCCGGACGAACCACCGCTGCCCTTCGCCGACGGCGCCTTCGACCTCGTGACGAGCCGGCACCCCGCCGCGATCCACTGGGACGAGATCGCCCGGGTACTCGCCCCCGGAGGCACCTACTTCGCCCAGCACGTCGGCCCGGCGAGCGTGTTCGAGCTCATCGAGTTCTTCCTCGGCCCGAAGCCGATCGAGCGTCGGGGGCGACACCACGACGACGAGGCAGACGCCGCGCGCGCCGCCGGCCTCGAGGTCGTGGACCTCCGGACCGCTCGCACCCGCATCGAGATCCGCGACGTCGCGGCGGTGGTCTACCTGCTGCGGAAGGTGATCTGGTGGGTGCCGGACTTCAGCGTCGAGCGGTACCGCGACCGTCTGCGCGACCTGCACGAGCTGATCCAGCGGGACGGACCGTTCGTGGCGTCCTCAGCCCGGCACCTCATCGAGGCGCGCCGACCCGAGTAGCCGACCCGCGCCTCCAGGCCGACGGCAACAGCCGACAGCCGACAGCCGACAGCCGACAGCCGACAGCCAGCAGCTGACGGCCCACACCAGCCCGCCGCTCACACGACGTGCCAGACCAGCCCCTCCTGCGCACTCGACGGGTAGGCCGCCGCGATCCGCAGCACCGCCTCGCGCAGCGTGTCCGGCGAGCACGCCAGGTTGAGCCGCGCGAACCCGCGGCCCTGCGATCCGAACCCGAGGCCGGAGTTCAACGCGACGTAGGCGTGCTCCCGGAGCGGCACGGCCGGGTCGTCCCCGAGCCCGATGCCGCGGAAGTCAAGCCACGCCAGGTAGCCGGCGCGGGGCCGGGTGTACACGACGCCGGGCAGGTGCTCCGCGAGGAGGGAGCCGAGCAACCGCTCGTTCGCGACGATCCGGGCGACCACGTCGTCGAGCCAGTCCGTCGCCAGGCTGAACGCCGCGAGGTTCGCGTGCAACCCGAGGATGCTCGTGCGGCAGGCGACCTCCTCCCAGAGCGTGTCGAGGAGCGCTGCCGTCCGTGCGTCCCCGGCGACGATGATCGAGCACTTCACCCCGGCGAGGTTCCAGCCCTTGCTCGCGCTCGTGACGCAGATGCTCCGCGCACCTGCGGGCTCGGCCACCGCGGCGAACGGGGTGAAGCGGACACCGGGGTGCGTCAGCGGTGCGTGGATCTCGTCGCTGATGACGAGGACGTCGTACCGTGCGGCCAGTTCGGCGAGCGCCACGAGGTCGTCGTGGTCGTGCACGAGGCCGACGGGGTTGTGCGGGTTGCAGAGCAGGAAGACGCGGACGCCGTCGGCGAAGGCGCGCTCGAGGCCCTCGAGGTCGAGCCGGTAGACGCCCCACTGCTCGAGCAGCGGGACCTCTTCCACCTGACATCGGGCCTCTTCGACGAGCTCGAAGAACGGCGGGTACACCGGCGGCGTGATCGCGACCCGGCCGCCGTCCGGCAGCGCGAGGCGGAGCGACTCGACGATCCCGACGCTGACGTCCGTGGCGAGGGAGACCCGGGCGGGGTCGACGTCCCAGTCCCAGCGGTCCTTCGCGAACGCGGCGAACGCCGGTGCGAGCGGCCCGGGCCCGTCGAGGTACCCGAGGTCGGACTGCTGCACCCGCTCGATGAGCGCCTGCCGGATCGCCGGCGCGACCTCGTGGTCCATCTCGGCGACGAACAGGGGCAGCACGTCGGGCGCGTACCGCGTCCACTTGATGCTCGTGCGGACCCCTCGCAGGGTGCCGACCGGGTCCTCCTCGTCGTGCGCCATGCGTCCCAGCATGCATCGGACTGGAGGCGCGGCGCGAGTCCGGCCGTCATCCTGCGTCGTGCGCGGGCCGGCCCGGGCGCGCGCGGGGCGCGGGCCGGCCCGCGCGCCGGGGCCGCGGATCGCATCGTGAGCAGAAATGGTCGGGTTGCCTGCGCCGACCCGACCATTGCTGCTCAGCAGATGCGCGTCACGCCCCCGACTCGGGCTCGACCGCGAGCCAGAGCTCGGCCTCCGCGGTACGACCGCCGGGTGCGAGCCGGACACGAGCGATCTCCGGCGCCGCCACCAGACGGTACGGGTTGGCGGGCAACCACTCCCCGAACGCCTGCGGCCACAGCGCCTGGATCGCTTCGGGCACCGCTCCCGAGCCGGAGAACACGACCCACGTCGCAGCCGGCACCTCGATGACGTCGAGGCCCGGTGCGCTCTCGACCGAGGTGGCGGCGACCACCGAGTAACGGAGGAGACTGCCGTCCGCGCGGCCCTCGGTGAACGCATCGGACACCGACAGCACGCCCGACGGCTCCTGGTCGGACAGTCCGGCGATGCGCTCCCGGTCCTCGGGGGTGATGCTGCGTTCGAACGCCTGGATCGCGTCGTTCGGCCCCTCGTACACGAGCGGGACACGGGTCGAGCGTCCGACGAGACGGAAGGCGGGTTTCTGGACGAGGCGGTACTGCACGGGAGTGCTCCCTTCGACGGTGAGACGGAAGGACAGCCGACCCTGCGACCGGAGGACGGCGCCGGGCTCGCGCGCCTCCTGCGGCCCGATGCCGTGCACGGCGCGGAACGCCCGCCCGAAGGCATCGGCCGAGCCGTACCCGAAGCGTGCGGCGACGTCCGAGACGGTCGTCGTCCCCGAGGCGATGACGGCCGCGGCGAGCGTCATCCGCCGACGTCGGACGTACTCGGACAGCGGCATCCCGGCGAGCGCGGAGAACACGCGCCGGAAGTGGTACTCGCTCGTCCCGGTGATGCGCGCGAGCTCGTCCACGTCGAGCACGGTGTCGTCCGGGCCGCCGTCGAGGTGTTCCTCGACCGCGGCGATCGCCTCGTTCCAACGCTCCATGTCGGTGTCCTTCCTGGTGGTGTCCTCGACGCTACGGTGACGTCGCGCGACGGACACGATGATCCCTGCCCGGGCTGGTCGGCCTACTGTCTGCGTCATGAGCACGAGCACCGCCGACAAGGCGACCACCCTCAAGCAGCTGCACGAAGCACCGGAGATCCTCCGCGTCGTCAACGTCTGGGACGCGATCAGCGCGAAGGTCGTCAGCGACCTTCCGGAGACGAAGGCGATCGCCACCGCCGGGCACTCCATCGCCGCCTCGCACGGGTACGACGACGGCGGGATGCCGCTCGACCTGGCACTGTCGGGCGCCGCGATCGTCGCCGCCGCCACGGACCTGCCCGTCACGGCGGACCTCGACGACGGTTACGAGGACCCGGCCGAGACGATCCGCCGCGCGATCGCTGCGGGGATCGTGGGCGCGAACGTCGAGGACCGCCTCCGCCCGTTCGACGAGGCCGTCGCCCGGGTCGCCGCCATCACCGCCGCCGCCCAGGCCGAGGGCATCGACTTCCAGCTCAACGCCCGCACCGACGCCATCGCCCGCGGCGGGGACCGCCCGATCGAGGAGAGCATCGCCGACGCGATCGCCCGCGGCAAGGCGTTCCTCGACAACGGCGCCGCGCTGGTGTTCGTGCCGGGAGCCATCCAGCGTGACGTCGTGGAGCAGCTCGTCGCGGGTCTCGGTCGCGGCAAGCTGTCCGTGATCGGGCTGCCGGGCGCCCTGCCCGCCGCCGAGTACGAGGCCCTCGGGGTCGCCCGTATCTCGTACGGCCCGCTGACGCAGCGCGTCGCGCTCCGCGCGCTGCGCGACCTGGCGACCGACCTGTACGGCGGTGGCGTCGTGCCGGAGGACACCCCGACCCTGAACTGAACCAACAGGCGGCCTGGAGGCGCGGTGCCAGCTGGCACCGCGCCTCCCGTCCGTCGGTCGGTCGCCTCCGATACCTTCTTGCCATGACCCTGGACGTCGACGCGCTGCTCGCACCGCCCTCCCCCGTGGCCGCGCGGGCGCTCGATGTCGTGCGCGCGTGGTCCTCGCCGGCGCTGGTGAACCACTGCCTGCGCTCGTGGGCGTGGGCGTCGCTCCTCGCACCGACCATCGAGCTCGAACCGGACCGTGAGCTGCTGTTCGTCGCCACGATGCTGCACGACCTCGGTGTGACGCCGTCCTTCGACGCCCACGCCGTGCCGTTCGAGGACGCCGGCGGTGCTGTCGGCAGCGTGTTCGCCCTCGGTGCCGGGTGGGACGTCGCCCGTGCCCGTCGGGTCGGTGAGGTGATCGAGCGCCACATGTGGACGTCAGTCGACCCCGCGCTCGACGTCGAGGGACACCTGCTCGAGGTCGCGACCTCGCTCGACGTCTCCGGGGCCGGGTTCGCCCGGTGGACGGCGTCAGACCTGCTCGCCGTCACCGCGGCAGTCCCCCGCCTCGACTTCTCCGAGGCGTTCGACGGGCTGATCCACGAGCAGGCCGGTCGCAAGCCGTCGTCCTCCGCCGCCAGACTCGACGGCTCGGGCAACGTCGCTGCCGGTGGGAGCCGCTGGACATCGTTCCTGGACAATCCGGGCATCGTCGAGTAGAGTGTTTTTTTGGTGCACTGCAGCGAACCCATCTGACTCGCGCACACCGAACCGTCTCGAAGCCGACTCACCCGAGTCGCATTCCCACGAGACCACCGCTCGATCCGAACGGACGAGCTGCACGTCGAAGCTCGACGTGCGCGCCCCGCACTCGATGCGTCGCGCCGGACTCAGCCGTCCGCCGACACCGAGTCGCCCTGGGCGCCGAACGACCAGGAAGTACCGCAACACCATGACCAGCAACGAACGAATCACCATCACCGGCACCGCCCTCGCGGCGCCGACCGTCTCCCCCGACCGCATCGCCGAGTTCGGTGTGCGCGACGAGCGCTCGCAGCGCGAGTACCTCGTCCGCATCCCGGCCGACGACCTCGGTCTCTTCATCACCCGTGGCGCCCGCGTCGACATCGACGGCGAGGCCGGCTGGACCGTGCCCGGTCGCTCGTGGCGCGGCGAGGCGAGCCGCACGCTCGTGCAGGCGCAGTCCGTCCGCGTCGGCGAACTGGCACTCGCAGCCTGAGCCCCAGCACGACACACACGAAGGCCGCCGAGCATTGCTCGGCGGCCTTCGTCGTGTGTCGGGTCAGTCGGCCCTGTCCGCGGCCGCCGTGTCCGCGTCCGCCGTGTTCGCTTCGTCGGCGTCGGCGAAGCGGTGCCCGCCGTCGACGTCCACCGGCCGTTCCGTCCCCGCTCGCTCCGCAGCGTCCCGCAGCCGCCGGATGAACGCGTGGTCCTCGGGCTCGAGTTCGTCGTCGGGCGCCGCGCTCACGGTCAGCTCGCTCGCGGGGCCGATCAGCACCGTCGTCCGGGTCACCGAGCCGTCGTCGGCCACCGCGGGGATCGCAACGGTGTCGGTCCTGCCGTTGGCACCGAGGATCGCCGCGTAGTCCGCGACCGCATCGGCGATCGCGTCCCCCGTGAGGATCTGGCTGCCGTCGTAGTGGATGTACTTCACGTTGCCTCCTAGCCTCTCGACGGTAGGTGGGCGTGATGCGCGTGGGCCGAGCAAGCGCGTTCTGTGGCCAAACCGACGCGAGCGCGGCGGCGTGCGGCAGCGACGAGCTGTGACGCCGCCGCCAGGACTCCGGGCACGATCGCGATCAGCCCTGAGGCCGTCGACCCCACGGAGATCAGGACGACCGCACCCGCGAGCGCACCGACCGTCAGCACTTGCGCACCGATGACACCGATCACCACTGCTGCGGACTCCGCGCGGCTCACGCGCTCGATCGCGTCCGCCGCGACGGCTTCGGAACGGAGGTGGCAGTCGATCAGCTGCCGAGCTGACCCCCCGACCACGAGGTCGTCGTCGCGGAGCGCTCGCGGAGAAGCAATGGGCCCGCTGAACAGTCCGGCAGCAGCTACCGCGAAGACGTCGTTCTCTCCGTCTTCCCGGGAGCCCGACCGAGCGCCGCGCTCCGCCGCTCCGTCAAGATCGTCCGCATCGCTCGCAGCCTGGTGGTGTCGCCCGACAGCCCGACACTCGCTCCGTGCAGGAGCGCACTCATGATCTTCATCGGCATCGTGCAAGTCCCGTCCTCTCCATCGCAGTCACTCGATGCTCGCGCAGACGCCTCGACGGCCGCGAACATTCGGAATGTACGGGCGGATCGACTACCCACCCCCATGGTGGTGATCTGGAGGTGCCCCGATGCTCGTCGAACGCAGCGCCGCCCTCATCACTGAGGCGGTGCCCCTCTGAGCGGGACGGATCAGTACTCGCCCTTGACGACGAAGTACGAACCGCGGATCGTCCCCGCGAGCTTCGACTTCTGCCGCGCGAACTTGAACTTGTCCGCCAGCTCCTCCGGCACCTCCATGCCGTCCGAGAGCTTGAACCCGACCGCTCGCTTGCCGCCCGGCTCCAGCGTGTAGAGGACGTTGACCGCGAGTCCGGACTCGTAGAAGACGTGGGTCCAGCGGATCCCGTCGACGAAGGCCTCGGTGGCTTCGAGCGGCTTCGAGGCGATGACCAGCCCCCGCTCCTCCTGGAGGACCTTCGTGACGTAGTCGACCAGGTCGGGTACATCCTCGGCGGGGTGGGTGGTGAAGACGTGGTCGTACTTGTTCTTGAAGTAGCGCGCCTCGTTCGCCCGGAGCCCGGCGAGGGCATCAGCGACCGGCGATGACTCCAACCCGACGGTGGACACGTGTTCGAAGTCGACGACGTACGACATGGGGCCTCCTCGGCGATGGACTCAGCGCCAACCTAGCGCGGCGATGCGAACAGACGCCAAGCCAGCCGGTCCGACGCACGCATCCGCGGTTGCGGTCAGACGAGCTTCTCGAAGACCATCGTCGCCTGGATCCGGTCGCCGCCGCCGAAGCCTGTGCTGCCCGAGGACGACGTGGTGATCGTGTGCAGCCGGTACCCGAGCGCCGCCTGCGCGTTGATCGCCCGCTCGAGCTCCGTGAGGTTGCCGGACCCGGTACCGAAGAACTTCTCCTTGAGCACCACCTGCAGGACGACGTAGCTCATACCGGCTGGAGCAGGGCGCGGCTGCCCACCGGCGGAGGCCTCGGCCTGGATACGGTCGATCACCCCGCCGAGTCCCGGTGACGGCGCTGCCGCGGGCTGCACCTGCTCCGTCCACGCGGAGCCGTCCCACCACCGCATCGTCCCGGAACCGTCGTCGTACCAGCCCGCCTGCGCGTTCGTCATGTACCCATCCTGGCGGCGTGCGATCGATTCCGGCGACGGCACTGCAAATCCCCCAGCACCGTCCGGCGAAGCCGCGCGTTGGTCACGCTCACCAACATCGTGCCCTAGGCTCTTTGAGTAAACATCAACAAATCGGGGGAAGAACCATGGCAGTGCAGACCGCGATCGACCCAAGCGTGCAGCAGCAGGTAGCGAACGAGCTTGGACTCTACGTCTACATGCTCGTCGATCCCGCGACGGGTGTGCCCTTCTACGTCGGGAAGGGAAAGGGCGAACGTTTCGCCTCCCACGGGAGGGAAGCGCTGCTCACGGACAGCGCCGAGACCCCGAGCAACAAGATCGCCAAGATCAAGGCGATCCGGGAACTCGGCGCTGAACCGGAGATCTGGATCGTCCGCTACGGCATGCGATCCGAGGTCGAGTACACGTCTGTCGAGGCCGCGTGCATCGACCTACTCCGCTCGATGCCGGTCCTCGCACGGGCCACAGGAACCGTGCGGCTTCCCGGAGGCCAAGCCGCCCAGCTCACGAACGCACGACGAGAGTCGGCCAAGGGGCACGGCATCATGCGACTCCAGGACCTTCTCGACGAGATGTCAGCGCCGCCGCTCGAGACGGACGAACCCCTGCTCATCATTTCGCTCGGCGCGTGGACCAGCAGTCGCGAGGAGGCGCTCGACGGCTCCGAACTGGACGGCTACGGGTACAAGGCGGACTGGCTCCCGCGAGCGGAGCGCGAGAAGCACTCCCAGGAGATCGGGCAATCGGCGTCGAAGTGGTTCAAGTTCTCCGAAGCCACGGTCGAGCGCCACGGGATCGAGTACGCCGTCGCAGCGCATCGCGGCGTGACTCGCGCACTCCTCCGGATCGTCCCGGGCTCGTGGCAGCACCAAGGGTCGGGCACTCATCGCCGGAGCGGCTTCCGCTTCGAGGTCGTGAGCGACGGAGCACTGTTCGAGGAGACGGTCGGCGCGTACGGCCACCGCCTGCCGGAGAAGAGGCGTGGCGAGCAGTCGACGTTCCGCTACTGGCCCTACGCCCGCTGAGGACGGACCGAGGCGCACAACCCGGACGACGGGTCAGTTGTTGAAGCGGAACTCCACCACGTCGCCGTCCTGCATGACGTAGTCCTTGCCCTCGATCCGGGCCTTGCCGTGCGCACGGGCCTCGGCGATGGAGCCGGCGGCCATGAGGTCCTCGAACGAGATGACCTCGGCCTTGATGAAGCCCTTCTCGAAGTCGGTGTGGATCACGCCGGCAGCCTGGGGTGCCTTCCACCCCTTGCCGATCGTCCACGCGCGCGCTTCCTTCGGACCGGCCGTCAGGTAGGTCTGCAGCCCGAGGGTGTCGAAGCCGATGCGGGCGAGCTGGTCGAGGCCGGACTCGGTCTGCCCGGTGCTCTCGAGGAGCTCCGCGGCGTCGGCCGGGTCGAGCTCGATCAGCTCGGACTCGACCTGTGCGTCGAGGAACACGGCCTGGGCGGGCGCGACGAGCGCGGCCAGTTCGGCCTTGCGGGACTCGTCGGTGAGGATCGCCTCGTCGACGTTGAAGACGAAGATGAACGGCTTGGCCGACAGGAGCCCGAGCTCGGCGATCGGAGCGAGGTCGATCGAGGTGGCGGACAGGAGCGTGCCCTGCTCGAGCGCTGCCTTGGCCTCACGAGCGGTCTCGAGCACGATCGGCTCGGCCTGCTTCAGCTTCACGGTCTTCTCGTACCGCGGCAGCGCCTTCTCGATGGTCTCGAGGTCGGCGAGGATCAGCTCGGTGTTGATGACCTCGAGGTCGTCCTTCGGCGACACCTTGTTCGCGACGTGCACGACGTCGTCGTCGCTGAACCCACGGACGACCTGCGCGATGGCGTCGGCCTCGCGGATGTTGGCGAGGAACTTGTTGCCGAGCCCCTCGCCCTCGCTCGCGCCCTTGACGATGCCGGCGATGTCGACGAACGACACGGGGGCCGGCACGGTCTTCTCGGAGTTGAAGAGCGTCGCGAGCTGGTCCAGCCGCGGGTCGGGGAGGTTCACCACGCCGACGTTCGGCTCGATCGTCGCGAACGGGTAGTTCGCGGCGAGGACCTGGTTCTTGGTCAGGGCGTTGAACAGGGTCGACTTGCCGACGTTCGGGAGACCGACGATTCCGATGGTGAGTGCCACGGGAGGACAGCCTACCGGCGGCCGCCCGCCGGGGCCGACCCGCGCCTCCAGTCCGGCAGTCCGACAGTCCGACAGTCCGACAGTCCGACAGTCCGACAGCCCGACGCGGACGGCCGACCGTCGACTGCCGACGCCCGACGGCTGGGACGGCCGGCCCGGCCGCAACGCCGAGGGGCTCTGCGGCGATGTCGGCGCCGCGTGCGACGATCGGGACCGTGCCGTTGAACTTCACCGCGATCGACTTCGAGACCGCGAACAGCTCGCCTGCCAGCGCCTGCTCGGTCGGACTCGTCAAGGTCCGCGCGGGCAGGGTCGTCGAGCGGGCGTCGTGGTTCATCCGGCCGCCGCTCGGGCACGACGCCTTCCTCGAGTGGAACACCCGCATCCACGGCATCGTCGCGTCGGACGTCGTCGGGGCGAAGTCGTGGGAGCAGCAGTACCCGGACATCGTGGCGTTCGCCGACGGGGACGTCCTCGTGGCGCACAACGCCCGCTTCGACATGGGCGTGATCGCCGGTGGGTGCTCGGCGACGGGGATCGACCTCGCGGAACACCACTCGCTGTGCTCGCTGCAGGTCGCCCGCAAGACCTACACGCTCGACTCCTACCGCCTGCCGATGGCGGCACGGGCCGCCGGGTACGAGGGCTTCCAGCACCACGACGCGGCCGCCGACGCCGAGGCGTGCGCGGCGATCGTCGTGCACGCGGCCGGGCACCACGGGACGGACACGGTCGAGGCGCTCGGCGCGGCCGTCCGGGTCGCCATCGCTCCAGTGCGGGCCCGAGCGGAGAAGCCGCGGACGGCTGCGCAGCCCCGGCTGTCGAACCGCCCGATGATCTTCGCCGACTGACGACGGCCACGCTGGCCGGTCCGCCGCGGGCCCGGTGGTATTGTCACGACAATCCCTACTGCTGAAGGACCGCGATGACCAACGAAGGCCAGCTGCCGTCCGACCTGTTCATGGACCTGGACCGGTCGGGTCCGATGCCCCTGTACTTCCAGGTCGCCTCGCGCATCGAGGAGTCGATCCGCTCCGGCGCGATGCCCCCGGGTGCCCGCCTCGAGAACGAGATCGCCCTCGGTGAGCGGCTCGGGCTGTCCCGGCCGACGATCCGCCGGGCGATCCAGGACCTCGTCGACAAGGGACTGCTCGTGCGCCGGCGCGGGATCGGCACCCAGGTCGTGCACGGCCCGGTGACCCGCAAGGTCGAGCTGACCAGCCTCTACGACGACCTCGCACAGGGGTCGCAGGCGCCGGCGACGAAGCTCCTCGAACGCAACGACGTGCCCGCCCCGGACGCCGTCGCCGAGGCGCTCGGCATCGCACCGGGCACCACGGTCGCCCACATCCGTCGCGTGCGCTTCGCCGAGGACGTCCCGATGGCGATCCTCGAGAACTACCTGCCGCCGGAGTTCCTCGAGATCACCGACGATGACCTGCAGACCCACGGCCTGTACCAGCTCCTGCGCGGCCGCGGCGTGACCATGCGGGTCGCGAAGCAGCGCATCGGCGCCCGAGCGGTCACCGACGAGGAGGCCGGCCTGCTCGAGATCGAGGACGGCGACCCGGTGCTCACGATGAGCCGCACCGCGTACGACGCCTCGGGCCGCGCGGTCGAGTACGGCGTGCACTGCTACCGCCCGGACCGCTACTCGTTCGAGGTCACGCTCGTCGACAAGTAGGCGGCCCGCTCAGGCGAACGAGGGGACCCCGAGTTCGCCCGTCACGTACTGCGCCCGGCCGAAGCCGAAGGACCAGTCCTCCGGGCCGTTCTCGACGTACCCGATGAAGACGTCCTCGGACGCGACACCGACCCCCGCGAGGCCGTCGTGGATCGCGCGGTAGAGCTCCTGCTTCGCGGCCTGGTCGCGCCCGCGCTGCGTGAAGACCTGGATCATCACGACGCCGTCGGTGCGCTCGAACCCGAGTCCGGCGTCCTCGGCGATGATCTGCTGCGCCGGGTGCTCGGTGACGATCTGGAACCGGTCGCGTGCGGGGATGCCGTACACGTCGACGATGGCGGTGTGGATCGCGTCGGCGACGGCACGCACGGCCTCGGGCGTGCGGCCGGTGGCGAGGTCGATACGGACGAGCGGCATGGTGCCTCCTGCAGGTCGATACTTTGTCCTGACAAACTAACATGGATTGCGACGGCAGGACGAGCAGACGGGAGGCGGGGGGGCCGCGGGGCCCCCCCCCCCCCGCCGGGGGGGGGGGGGGGGGGGGGCGGGGGGGGGGCGCCCCGGCGGGGGGGGGGGGGGGGCGGCCGGCCCCCCCCGGCCCCCCCCCCGCGG
>NZ_JBIUZN010000003.1:151323-353497 GCF_044745045.1 Curtobacterium sp. NPDC087082
CGCGCCGCGTCGGGCCCACCAAAAACCCCGGTGGGGGGGGGCGCCCCCCCGGCCCGGGGGGGGGGGGGGGCCCGGGGGCCCCCCCGCCTCCCGTCCGTCGGGTCGTGCGTCTAGAGCACGGGAGTGGCCGCCGCGTAGGTGAGCGGTCCGTCGACGCGCGCCACCTCGTGCCACGCCCCGTCGGCGAGCGACGCCTCCGCCGCTTCCACGATCGACGCAGCCGCCAGGCCGTCGGCGACCGACGGCGCGAGCTGCTCCCCGCGCCGGACGCTCGCGATGAACTGCGCGGCCTCGACGGTCTTCAGGTCGTCGTACCCCATGGCGGTGCCGGCGCCCGGCTGGAAGCGGGCGAACTCGCCGTCCCCCGCGGCCACGTAGTGGGTGGCGTACCCGTCGACCTCTTGCCCGTCGAGGTAGACCTCGAGCTCGTTGAGGCGCTGGAAGTCCCACCGCACCGAGCCCTTCGTGCCGTACACCTCGAGCGTGTACTCGGCGTGCGGCCCCCGCATGACGCGGCTGGAGTCCATCGTGCCGACGGCGCCGTCCTCGAAGCGGAAGAGCAGGGCCGCGTAGTCCTCGTTCTCGACCGGCTTCCGCTCCCCCGTCGCGGCGGCGCTGCGGTCGACGATGCCAGCGCCGGGGAGTGGGCGGTCGACGATGAAGGTCTCCGCGAGCGCCGTCACGGACGAGATCCGGCCGACGACGTACTGCGCCAGGTCGAGCCCGTGCGAGAGCAGGTCGCCGAGGACGCCCGAGCCGGCACGCTCCCGCTCGAAGCGCCAGGTCAGCGGCGCCGCGGGGTCGGACGAGTAGTCGGCGAGGAGCGACCCGCGGACGTTCGTGATCCGGCCGAGGCGCCCGCTGCGGACGAGTTCGCGCGCCCGTTCGATCGCCGGGGCGTGCCGGTAGTTGAAGCCGACGCTCGTGATGACACCGGCGCGCTGCACGGCCTCGTGGATCTGTCGGGAGTCGCTGGCGTACCGGCCCATCGGCTTCTCGATCCAGAACGGCTTGCCCGCCTCGGCAGCGGCGACCGCCATCTCGCGGTGCAGGAAGTTCGGCGAGCAGATCGAGACGACGTCGACCTCGGGGTCGGCGAGGACCTCGTGGTAGTCGGCGACGGCCCGCTCGTAGCCCAGGCGGGTCACCGCTTGGTCGCGCGCGGCCTCGATCGGGTCGGCGGCGACGACGAGCCGGGGGTGCACGCCGAGCTCCGGGAAGTGGTCGGGCAGGGCGCGGTAGGCACGGGAGTGCAACCGGCCCATCCAGCCGACCGAGATGAGGCCGACACCGATGGTTGCAACGCGGTCGGACGCAGCTGCGCTCATGCTGCCGGCACGATGATGTCGCGGACCAGGGCGTCGAGCTTCGCGTCGGCGTCGAGGAACTGGCGCAGCGTGGTCACCGTGGCGCCGAAGCGGTCGAACTCGTCGATCGTCATGCCGTCGACGTCGTAGCCCCGGGCGAACTCCGGCGTGGCCGCACGCAGCGCGTCGATGACCTGCGCGGGGACCTCGTCGTGGATGGCGTCCGGACGGAACGGGAACGCGTTGTCGTTGATGTCCTTCGACCACTGGAACGGCGGCGACACGACGAGGTCACCGCCCTGGAACTCCGACCACTGCATCGCGTTCCGGAAGGCGGCGACGAGCACGCGCGACCGGAAGCCGCGCTCCTGGAAGACCCGGTACGCGTGCTTCACCGCAGCGACACCGGCCCACTCGAGGATGCCGGGGTCGACCATCACATGGTCGCGCTTGACGACGGTCTTCAACCAGTCGTCGAAGCGGCCGGCCATCAGCGTGACGACGTGGCCGAACTCCTGCTCGGGCAGACCCTCGGCGGCACGGCGGTCGAGGGCGCGCTCGATGGCCTCGCCCACGGCGACGACCTGCGGCACGGTGAACGACACGGTCGCGTTGATCGAGACACCGCGGTACGCGGCCTCCTCGATGGCGGCGATGCCGACCTTGGTGGCGGGGATCTTCACGATGATGTTCGGCGCGAGCTGCGAGAACCGCACGGCCTGTTCGACGAGGGCGTCCCGGTCGCGGTGGAGACGCGGGTCGGTCTGCATGCTCAGCCGGCCGTTGCGGCCACCCGAGGCCTCGAAGGCGGGCAACAGCTGCTCGGCGGCGGCGATCGAGAGTTCCTCGACGGCCTTCCAGCCGATCCAGGACTCCCCCGCGGTCGGGTGCTCGGCGGCGATCTCGCGGATGCGCGGGACCCACGTGTCGGGGTCCTGCTGGATGCAGGTGTACGCGATCACCGGGTTGCAGGTCGCCCCGACGGCGCCGTACTCGTGGATCGCGGTGGACAGCTCGCGCGGATCCGCGGAGTCGTTCCACAGGGCGGTCACGGTCTGCGACGCGGCCTGCAGCGTGACGGGTCGGGCGTCGGTGCCGGTGGGCGTCGGGGTCTCGACGGTGGTCGTCATCGGTTCAGTCCCTTCGTGATCGTGTCGAGCTGGAAGCGGGAGACCTCGTCGGCGTTCTCGTCCTCGGCGAAGACGCTCGACACCGCGACGGTGTCCTCGCGCGCCGTGAAGCCGACTCGGTCGAGGGCGGCCCAGAAGGCGTCGAAGTCGACGTCCGCCTGCCCGACGGGGAGGTGCTGGTGCACGCGCACGGGGTTGCCCGGCGGGTTCGTGATGTAGCGGAGGCCGTGCGACCGTCGGTGGTCGTAGGCGTCGGCGACGTGGATCAGCTGCAGCGAGTCGCCCGCGGCGTCGATGATCTCGTCCATGTTGCCGCCGTAGTGGAAGGTGTGGCAGGCGACGTAGACGAACCCGACGTGCTTCGAGTTGAGGCCGCGGATGACCCGGAGGGCCTCGAGGCCGTCCTCGACGAAGTCGTCCGGGTGCGGGTCGATGAGCACGCGGAGTCCGGCGTCCTCGATGATCGGCAGGAGCTCCTCCATCGAGCGGTAGAAGGCGTCCTCGGACTCCTCGGGGCGTTCGGGGCGGCCGGAGAACTCGGTGTTGATCGTGTCGACGCCGAGACGCTTCGTGATCTCGATGACCCGCTTCCACTTCGTCACCGCGGCCTCGCGGGCGTCACGGTCGGGCCCGGACCACCGGAGGACCGGCAGGACCGACGCGACCTGCACTCCGGCCTTCCGGCACGCGGCAGCGAACGCGTCGACGAGGTCGTCGTCGGCCTTCGGGTGCCGGTAGAAGGGGATGAAGTCCTGGTGCGGGGTGAGCTGCAGGTACTCGTAGCCGAGGTCCGCGACCTTCTGCGGGAACTCCAGCAGCGACAGGTCGTGGTGGAACGGCGTGGGGTCGAGTGCGATCTTCGGCATCGATCAGACCGTCTCGTAGAACGCCGGCTTCGCGGTGGCGTAAGCGACCTGCTCCAGCGCGCCGGACTGCTGCGCGCGCACGGCCACCTCGGCGACGACGGACGCCGTGTAGCCGTCCCAGGCGCTCGGCCCGTCGATGCCGCCGGTCTTGGCGGCGTCGACCCAGCGCTGGACCTCCTCGTCGTAGGCGGCGCCGAAGCGCTCCACGAACGACGGGGTCACGCCCTGGCCGGACACGCCCTGCGACACGAGGTTCAGCGAGGTCTCGCGGCCGATGTAGGCGACACCCGACTCGAACACCGCGTCGGTCGTGACCTGGTAGCCGAACTGGGCGTTCACGTTGATCTCGACGATCGCCATCGTGCCCGACTCGGTGGTGAACAGGACGAACTGCGGCTCGGGCAGGTCGGCCGGTGCGAGGGAGTTCTTGCGCGGCTTCTTCACCTCGACGGCGACGATCGGCTCCCCCGTGATGAACGGGATGATGTCGATCTCGTGGATCACCGAGTCGTGGATCAGCATCGACTCGCTGAAGTTCGGCGGGGTCGTCGGGTTGCGGTGCGCGTGGTGCAGCGCGAGCAGGGCACCGTTCGAGCCGGACTCCCGCAGCGCACGGAGCTCCTGGTAGCCCTTGTCGAACCGGCGCATGAAGCCGACCTGGATCTTCGGGCGCTCGGACGTCGCCTGCTCGAGTTCGACGATCCGCAGGGAGTCCGCGGCCGACGTGGTGAGCGGCTTCTCGCAGAGGACGGCGAGGCCACGCTCGATCGCGGGCACGAGGACGGGCTCGTGCAGGAAGCCCGGGGTCGCGACGATGACGGCGTCGATCGGGGTGGCGTCGAGTGCGTCCTCGAACGACGACGCGGTGATCGCACCCGGGGCCTTCGCCGCGGCCGCGGTGGCCCGGGCGGTGTCGGGGTCGACGATCGCGACGACGTCCGCGCCGGCGATGGTCGACGTGATGCGACGCACGTGGTCGCTGCCCATCGCGCCCGCTCCGACGACGGCGACGCGGAGGTTCTCGGTGGTGCTCATGCTGGGTTCTCCTGGGGGTGTCAGAGGGCGCGGGCGGCGGCGGTCGAGCCGAAGATGTGCTGGAACGTGCGCTCGGCGATCGGGCCGGGAGCGTCGACGGAGCAGCCGTACATGTCCTGCTCGACGATGCCGAAGATGTCCGGGTTGATCTTCGCGACGGCCTCGATGATGGGCGCGAGCTCGGGGGTGCCGTGCGGCGGCTCGGTCATGATCCCCTGCGCCACCGCGGTGGCGAACGGGACGTCGTTCTTCAGGACGTCGGGGAGCAGGTCGGTGTCGACCTGCTTGAGGTGCAGGTAGCCGACGCGCTCGGGGTGCTCGGCGATGAGCTTCAGGTTGTCGCCGCCGTAGTACGCGAAGTGACCGGTGTCGAGGCAGAGGTTCGTGTACGCCGGGTCCGTCTCGGACAGGAAGCGCACGGTCTCCGTGTAGGTGCCGACGTGGCTGTCCGCGTGCGTGTGGAACTGCTGGTGCACGCCGAACTCCTCGAGCAGCGCCTTGCCGAGCTGGTCGTGGCCCTTGCCGAGGCGCTCCCACTGCTCGTCCGTCAGCGTGCGCGACTCGAGCACCTCTTCCGTGGCGTCCGAGCGCCAGAGGTCCGGGATGGTCACGAGGTGCTCGGCGCCGAGCGCGGCGGCGAGACCGGCGACCTTGACGGCCTGGTCCCAGGCGCGCTGGAACTGGTCGTCGCCCTTGTGGAACCCGGTGAAGACGGTGCCGGCTGACAGCTGGAGCCCGCGGGACTCCAGTTCGTCGCGCAACTGCGAGGGGTCGGTGGGCAGGTACCCGTACGGCCCGAGCTCGATCCACTTGTAGCCGGCCGCGGTCGCCTCGTCGAGGAAGCGCTGCCACGGGACCTGCTTCGGGTCGTCGGGGAACCAGACGCCCCACGAGTCGGGGGCGGTGCCGATCCGGATGGCGTCGGTGGCGGTGGCGGTGTCGGTCATGACGTCGTCGTCTGCTTTCTGCGTGTGGTGGGGGTGTTCAGCCGAGCAGGGGACGCTGCGCGGCGACCTGCTGCTCGTACGCGGCGCGGGCCTGCTGGGTGCTCGGCAGCGTGGAGGTCTGGGCGACCGGGACGTCCCACCAGCCGTCACCCTCGGGGGCGTAGACGAGCGGGTCCGAGTGGACGTGCACGAGCGTGGTGTGGTCGTTCGCCTTCGCCTGACGCACCGCGGACGTGAGGTCCTCGATCGCGTTCGGCCCGGGCTGCACCTCGATGACGTCGACGCCGTACGAGCGTGCGTTGGCGGCGAGGTCGACGGGCAGCACGTCGTCGCCCTCGAACGAGCCGGTCTCGTCGAGGTAGCGGTACTTCGTGCCGTACCGCTCGGACCCGACCGTCTCGGACAGGTGCCCGATGGACGCGTACCCGTTGTTCTGGATGAGGACGACCACGATCTTGATGCCCTCGGCCACGGCCGTGACGAGCTCGGTGTGCAGCATGAGGTAGCTGCCGTCGCCGACCATGACGATCGCGTCGCGGTCCGGCGCGGCACGACGGACGCCGATGCCCCCGGCGATCTCGTAGCCCATGCACGAGAACGCGTACTCGACGTGGTACCCGAGCGCGTCCCGCACCCGCCAGAGCTTGTGCAGGTCGCCCGGCAGCGATCCGGCCGCCTGGATGACGACGTCCCGCGGATCGGTGGCGGACTGCACGGCGCCGATGATCTCGGACTGACCGGGCACGGCCAGGCCGGACGGTGCGAAGGCCCGGTCGACCACGGCGTCCCACTCCTGCTTCCGCTGCGCGATCTCGGCCGCGTACCCGGCGTCCACCGAGAACGCGGCGAGGTGCTCGGCGAGCGCGACGAGCGTCTCGCGCGCATCCGCGACGATCGGCAACTGCGACCCGTGCTTGTAGGCGTCGAACGCGGCGACGTTGACGTTGACGAACGTGACGTCCGGGTCCTGGAACGCCGTCCGGGAGGCCGTCGTGAAGTCGCTGTACCGCGTGCCGATCCCGATGACGACGTCGGCCTGCGCGGCGATCGCGTTCGCCGCGGCGGTACCGGTCGCGCCGATGCCACCGAGGTACTGCGGGTGGTCCCAGACGAGCGACCCGCCGCCGGCCTGCGACGTGCCGACCGGGATGCCGGTGGCCTCGACGAACGCCGCGAGTTCCTGCTCCGCACCGGAGTACAGCACGCCACCGCCGGCGACGATGACGGGACGCTTCGCCGCCCGGATCGCCGCGACCGCACGCGCCAGCGGCCCGTGCTCGGGCAGCGGCCGGCGGATGTGCCACTCACGCGGCTGCAGGAAGGCGACGGGCACGTCGAGCTGCTCGGCCTGGACGTCCTCGGGCAGGGCGATGGTCACGGCGCCGGTCTCGGCCGGGTCGGTGAGCACCCGCATCGCCGCGAGCGCGATCGAGAACAGCTGCTCCGGACGCTCGACGCGGTCGAAGTACCGGGACAGCGGACGGAACGCGTCGGTCACCTGCAGCGAGGTGTCGTGCGGCAGCTCGATCTGCTGGAGCACCGGGTCGGTCGTGCGCGTGGCGAAGGTGTCCGACGGCAGCAGCAATGCGGGCAGCCGGTTGGTCGTCGCGAGCGCCGCGGCGGTGAGCATGTTCGCGGCACCCGGGCCGACCGACGCCGTCGCGGCGAAGGTGGCACGGCGGCGGTGCATGCGGGCGAAGCCGACGGCCTCGTGCACCATCGCCTGCTCGTTGCGGGCCTGGTGGTACGGCAGCAGGCCGGGCTGCTCGACGTGGAGCTGCTTGATGGCCTGGCCGACGCCGGCGACGTTGCCGTGCCCGAAGATGCCGAAGATCCCCGGGATGGTGCGTTCGCGGACGTCACCGTCGACGGTCCACTGGTTGGCCAGGAACTCGACGAGTGCCTGGCCGACGGTCATCCTCCGCGTGTTGGTGGTCACGCGAGCTTCCTTTCGTAGGGCAGGCGCGGGTCGATCGACTCGGATTCCCACACCTGGCGGACCCAGCCGTGCGCCGGGTCGTCGGTGATGTTCCAGACGCGTTCCGGGTCGGGCCCGGCCATCACGTTGAGGTAGTACATGTCGTAGCCCGGCGCCGCGACGGCGGGACCGTGCCAGCCGTACGGCACGAGGGCGATGTCGCCGGTCCGCACCTGCCGGAACTCGTCGATCGCGCGGTCGTCGGACGCGTAGGTCCGGTGCAGTGCGAACGGGTCGGCGGTGGTCGGTGCGGAGACCCCGCGCGCGACCGCGGACTCGTAGTAGTAGATCTCCTCGAGGTTCGACTCCTCGCCGGGCACGGACGTGTCGTGCTTGTGCGGCGGGTACGACGACCAGTTGCCGGCCGGCGTGATCACCTCGCACACGATGAACTTGTCCGCGTCGAGCGCCGCCGGGGTGCCGAAGTTGTGCACCTGCCGGCTGGACTGCCCGGCACCGCGGAGCTCGACCGGCACGTCCTGCCGGGCCACGTACGTCGTCGGCTTGACGGTGTCGGTGGGTGCCTCGGCGACCGCGAGCCGACCGGTGCCGGTGATCCGCGCCTCCGTTCCCGAACCGAGGTACAGGACGTCGGTCGGTCCGTCGAACACGCTCGAACGCCCGTCGAGGGCCTGGTCGCCGTTCCCGGCGGCGCCCGCGTACGTGACGTGGAACGATCCGGCGAGCGGCACGACGATGCGCTCCACGGCGTCGGCCTGGAGGCGCAGCTCGCCCCCGTCGGTCAGCGCGCCGGTCCGCAGACCGGTGTACGCCCACCCCGCGACACGGCCGTCGATCACGTCCGTCCAGCCCGCCTCGGGGCGGGAGCCGGCGGGGTTGAACCAGTTGTCGGTCGTCACGAGCGCTCAGCCGTTCGACGGGAAGCCGAGGTTGATGCCGCCGTGCGACGGGTCGAGCCAGCGGCTCGTGATCGCCTTCTGGCGGGTGAAGAAGCTCACGCCGTCGGCGCCGTACGCCTTGTGGTCGCCGAACAGCGAGTTCTTCCAGCCACCGAACGAGTAGTACGCGACCGGGACGGGGATCGGCACGTTGATGCCGATCATGCCGACCTGCACGTCGCGCTGGAAGCGACGGGCAGCGCCGCCGTCGTTGGTGAAGATGGCGGTGCCGTTGCCGTACGCCCCGCTGTTGATGAGCTCGAGGCCCTCCTCGTAGGAGGCGACGCGGACGACGCTGAGCACCGGGCCGAAGATCTCCTCGGTGTAGACGCGGCTCGTGGTGGGGACCCGGTCGATGAGCGTCGGGCCCAGCCAGAAGCCGTTCTCGTCGCCGTCGGGTCGGACGGTGCGGCCGTCCACCACAACCACCGCACCGTCCTGCTCTGCGACCTCGATGTACGAGGCGACCTTGTCACGGTGCTGCTTCGTGACGAGCGGGCCCATGTCGCACCCGCGACGACCGTCGCCGATGCGCAGGGTCGCCGCGCGCTCCGTGATCTTCTCGATGAGCTCGTCGGCCACCGGCTCGACGGCGACGACGACCGAGATCGCCATGCAGCGCTCACCGGCGGAGCCGAAGCCCGCGTTGATGGCGTTGTCCGCGACGAGGTCGAGGTCCGCGTCCGGAAGGACGAGCATGTGGTTCTTCGCGCCGCCGAGGGCCTGCACGCGCTTGCCGTGCTTCGTGCCCGTCTCGTAGACGTACTGCGCGATCGGGGTGGACCCGACGAAGGAGATCGACTCGACGTCGGGGCTGGTGAGGAGCCCGTCGACGCTCAGCTTGTCGCCGTTCAGGACGGTGAAGACACCGTCGGGCAGCCCGGCCTCCTTGAACTTCTCAGCAAGCCAGATCGCGGCGCTCGGGTCCTTCTCGCTCGGCTTCAGCACGACCGTGTTGCCCGCGGCGATCGCGATCGGCAGGAACCACAGCGGCACCATGGCGGGGAAGTTGAACGGGCTGATGATGCCGACCACACCGAGCGGCTGACGGATCGAGTACACGTCGATGCCGGTCGACACCTGGTCGCTGAACTCGCCCTTGAGCAGGCTCGGGATGTTCGTCGCCAGCTCGACGACCTCCTGCCCGCGAGCGATCTCGCCGAGGGCGTCGTCGATGACCTTGCCGTGCTCGCTCGTGATGATCTCGGCGAGCTCCGCCTTGTCGCGGTTGAGGACCTCGCGGAAGGAGAACAGGATCTGCTGGCGCTTCGACAGCGACAGGTTGCTCCACGCCGGGAACGCCGCCTTCGCACTCGCGATCGCCGCCTGGATCTCCTCCTCGTTCGCGAGGGCGACCTGCTTCGTCGCGACCCCGAGCGCCGGGTCGTACACCGGGGCCGTGTTGCCGGAGGTCGACGCGACGCGTGCCCCGTCGATCCAGTGCCCGATGGTCGTGGTGGCGGTCTCGGTGGTGGTCATGCGTTGCTTCCTTCCGGGATGGACGAGTCCATGGTGGTGGCGCCCGCGAGCCGAGCGGCTGGGTCGTGGGATTCTGTGGAGAACCCGGCACGGGCCTCCTGGGTGTGGACGAGCCCGGCGGCCACGTCCACGGCTGCGGCGACGTCGCCGTCCGGCGGGTAGAGCAGCGTGCGGCCGACGACCAGGCCGCGCACCCCGGGGAGTGCCAGTGCGTCGGCCCACTTGGCGTAGGTCTCGAGCGGGCGGGTCGACGGGTCCCCGCCGAGCAGCAGGGTCGGCAGCGTCGTCGCGGCCATCACCCGTTCCATGTCGTCCACGACCGGGATCTTGAGCCAGCTGTACGCGCTCGACTCCCCCAGTCCCGCGGCGATCGCCATCGAGGTGATCACGGCGTCGGCGGTCAGGTCGTTGACCACCCGGCCGTCCTGCCACGCCGACATGAACGGTTCGAGCATGATCGGCAGCCGGAGCGCGGCCGCCTCGCTGACCGCCCGGGCCGTGGCCTCGAGGGTCGGGGCGGTGCCCGAGTCCTCCAGGGCGATGCGCACCAGGAGCTTGGCGAAGTCCAGCCCGGAGTCCTTGATGGCCTGCGCCGAGTACGCCGTGTAGCGGTCGTCCATCTCGAACGTCGCGCCCCGGAGGCCACCGCGGTTCATCGAGCCGACCACGACCTTGTCGTCGAGGGCGCCCAGGAGCGCGAGGTCCTCGAGGATGTCCGGCGTGCCGAGCACCCCGTCCACCCCGGGGCGTCCGAGCGCCGTGACGAGCCGCTCGAGCAGGTCGTACCGGTCGGCCATGGCGGACTCGTCGTTCCGGACGGCCAGGGCTCCTCGCGCCGGGTGGTCGGCCGCCACGATGAAGAGCTTGCCGTCGTCGGCGAGCAGGGAGCGCTTGCGGCGGGCGTCGAGCGCGGCCCGCACGAGCTCGGGCTGCCCGGCGCGGACGTCCCGCAGCCGCGCGAAGTCGGCGGTGCTGATCTCAGGCATTGACGGCCTCCTCCGTGGGGTTGTCCTGCAGGAACTGCTCGATCTCGTCGCTCGTCGGCATCGCGGTCGAGCACTCGAACCGGGTCGCGACGATCGCGCCGGCGGCGTTGCAGAACGCGAGGGTCCGCTCGAGCCCCCAGCCCTGCAGCAGTCCGTGGGTGAGTGCCCCGCCGAAGCCGTCGCCCGACCCGAGGCCGTTGACGACGTCGATGTGGTGCGGGCGGAACTCGACGAACTCGTCCCGGGTCTTGGCGAGGACGCCCTTCGGCCCCTGCTTGACGATGGCGATCTCGACCCCGCGCTCGAGCAGGGCGTCGGCGGCGCGGACGGGGTCGGTCTCACCGACGGCGACCTCGCACTCCTCGCGGTTGCCGACGGCCACGGTCGCGTGCTCGAGGGCGACGGCGACCTCGCGCGTCGCGGCCTCGGGCGACGACCAGAACATGGACCGGTAGTCCAGGTCCAACACGGTGTGCAGTGCTGTCGGGGCGTCGGCGGCGCTCCGCGCCTGGAACGCGGTGTGGTGTGCGCTGCGGCTCGGCTCTTCGCTCAGGCCGGTCACCGTCGTCCAGAAGATCTTCGCCCGCTCGATCTCGTGCAGCGGCAGGGACTTCGCCGTGATCATGAGGTCCGGGGCCTTGGGCGCCCGGTAGAAGTACAGCGGGAAGTCGTCCGGCGGGAAGATCTCGCAGAACGCGACGGGGGTGTTCAGCCCCTCGACCGTCTCGACGAAGGCGTTCGCGACACCGAACTCCGGCAGGGTCCTGGCGATGTAGCGGCCGAACGGGTCGTTGCCCGTGCGCGTGATGACCGCCGCGTCGGCTCCGTGCCGGGCTGCTGCGATCGCGACGTTCGTGGCGCTGCCGCCGACGGACTTCGAGAACGTCGAGACGTCTTCGAGCGGCCCCGTCTGCTGCGGGTAGATGTCGACGCTCACACGTCCCATCGTGATCACGTCGTACGCGTGGGGAGCTGGGTTCGTCATGCGACGCGGGGGACCTTCCGTGCGGCTTCATCGGCGGACGATCACGACTGTACACCTTGTTTGCCCTAATGTCATGACATGGATTCGGGCGGCCCAGGAGGCGCGGTGTCGGTGGATCCTGCCAAGGTCGCGACATGCAGATCCTCGCCCTGGTCATCGGTCTCGTGATCGGCGTCGCCGTCGGTGCGGTCGTCGCCTGGTCGCTCGCGCGGTCCCGCGCCGGCGTGGACGCGGCCACGTCCCGCGCCAGCGCCGAGGCGCTCCGGTCGCGCCTCGACGAGGTCCGTCGCGACGCCGAGGAACGGCTCGACGCGCAGGACGCGCAGTACCGGCGGCAGGTCGACTCGCTCGAACGCCGCGCCGCCGAACTCGAGCACCTCGTCCAGCGCATGCACGGTGCCGACGCCGCCCGGACCCAGGGCGAGTCGAAGGTGCTCTCCGCGCTCAGCCCGGTCGCCCAGACGCTCGACGTCATGCGCGCCAAGATCGCCGAGCTCGAACAGTCCCGCAGCGAGCAGTACGGGGCCCTCTCCGCACAGCTGCGCTCCGCTGCCGAGTCCGAGGAACGCCTGCGCGCCACCGCCGACACGCTGGCGAGTGCCCTGTCGTCGAACAGCACGCGCGGCGTCTGGGGCGAGACCCAGCTGCGCAACGTGGTCGAGGCCGCGGGGCTCCTCGAGCGCGTCGACTTCGACGTGCAGTCCTCCGTCACCACGACCGCCGGCACCGCACGCCCCGACATGGTCGTGCGCCTGCCGGGTGGCAAGACCATCGCCGTCGACGCCAAGGTCCCGTTCAGCGCCTACCTGCAGGCTGCCGAGATCCCGGCGACCGCGACCGGCGCCGAGGGAGCCCGGCGCGATGCGCTCATCGGGCAGCACGTCAAGGCACTGCGGGCCCACGTCGACGCCCTCGCCGCGCGGGAGTACTGGACCGGCTACGACGCGTCACCCGAGCTCACCGTGGCGTTCATCCCGTCGGAGTCGCTCATCTCGAGCGCCCTCGCCGCCGACCCGGGGCTGCTCGACCACGCGTTCCGCAAGCGCATCGCACTCGCGTCGCCGGTGACGCTGTGGTCGGTGCTGAAGACCGTGGCGTTCTCGTGGCAGCAGGACGTCGTCTCACAAGAGGCGCACGAGCTCTTCCGGGTCTCCCGCGAGCTGTACGGCCGCCTGGCCACCATGGCCGGACACGTCGACAAGCTCGGGCGGTCGATCCGGGGCTCCGTGGTCGACTACAACCGGTTCGTGGGGTCGCTCGAACGCCAGGTCCTGCCGAGTGCCCGGCGGCTGTCACTCCTCGACGAGTCGAAGGTCATCGCGGACCCGGCGACGATCACCGACGAGCCGCGGCTGCTCACCGCGCCGGAGCTCGTCGGCGCCCTCGACGACGACTGACGCCCGCCCCGGCGCGCTCCGCCGCGCCCCGCTTCGCCCGGCGCCGCCCCGCCCCGCCCCGCCCCGCCCCGCCCCGCACAACGAAAGTCCGTCCGAACCACGCGGGAACGTGGTTCGGACGGACTTCGGTTGTGCGAACGCGATGTGCGCCGCGCCGCCGCGCAGCGCCGGCCGCGCCGCGGCGTCAGCGGATCAGAACCACTTCTCGGCGCGGTGGTCCGCCTGGATGCGGCGGATCGTGTTCGAGCGGGACCGCAGCACGAGCGAG
Source organism: Curtobacterium sp. NPDC087082 (assembly GCF_044745045.1). NCBI lineage: Bacteria > Bacillati > Actinomycetota > Actinomycetes > Micrococcales > Microbacteriaceae > Curtobacterium > Curtobacterium sp. NPDC087082. The sequence goes on from NZ_JBIUZN010000003.1 coordinate 164,601, forward strand.
TCCGTGTGGATGACGCCGCGCGACCGGCGGACACCGTCCACGAGCACACCGTCGGTGACACCGGTGGCGACGAAGAACGTGTTGTCGCCCGTGACCAGGTCGTCCTGGTCGAGGACCTTGTCGAGGTCGTGTCCGGCGGCGATCGCCTTCTCGCGCTCCTCGTCGTCCTTCGGCTGGAGCTTGCCGAGGATCACACCGCCGAGCGCCTTGATCGCGCACGCGGTGATGATGCCCTCCGGGGTGCCGCCGACACCGACGCACATGTCGATCGTCGATCCGGGCAGCGCCGCCGCGATGCCACCGGCGACGTCACCGTCGAGCAGCAGCCGGGTGCCGGCACCGGTCGCACGGATCGCACGGATGAGTTCGTCGTGACGGGGACGGTCGAGGACGGCGATCTGCATGTCCTCGAGGTCCTTGCCCTTCGCCTTCGCGAGCGCACGGATGTTGTCACCGATGGGCTTCTCGAGGTCGAGGACGCCGCGACCCTCGGGGCCGGCGGCGATCTTGTCCATGTAGAACACGGCGGACGGGTCGTACATCGAGCCGCGGTCCGAGACGGCCATCACCGAGATCGCGTTCTGGCGACCCGCGGCGGTCAGCGAGGTGCCGTCGATCGGGTCCACGGCGATGTCGCAGGCCGGGCCGTGCCCGTTGCCGACGTGCTCGCCGTTGTAGAGCATCGGGGCGTTGTCCTTCTCGCCCTCGCCGATGACCACCACGCCGTCGAAGTTCACCGTGCCGAGGAACTTCCGCATCGCGTCGACGGCAGCACCGTCCGCGAGGTTCTTCTCACCACGCCCGACCCACGGCTGCGCACGGATCGCCGCGGCCTCCGTCGCACGCACGAGCTCGAGCGCCAGGTTGCGGTCAGGCTGGAGGAACAGGGAGCCGGTTTCCGTCGTGGGAGTCACGACCGCCAGCCTACCGACCGGCAGCCGACCGACGGTCCGGACAACGGGCCCGTGGACGCATGTGCACGCCGGGCGCGGGCCGACCGCGTAACCCGCACCGCGCCTCCAGTCCGGCTGACTACGATCGGCGAGGACACCACCGAAGTCGAAGGAGATCCACGTGCCCATCGCAACGCCGGAACAGTACGCCGAGATGATCGAACGAGCGAAGGCCGGCAAGTTCGCGTACCCCGCCGTCAACGTGTCGTCGTCACAGACGATCAACGCGGTCCTCCAGGGCCTCGCCGAGGCGGGCTCGGACGGCATCCTCCAGGTGACCACGGGTGGCGCAGACTACTTCGCCGGCCACACCGTCAAGAACCGCGCCGCCGGTGCCCTCGCGATGGCGAAGTTCGCCCACGAGGTCGCGAAGAACTACGACATCACCGTCGCGCTGCACACCGACCACTGCCCGAAGGACGCCCTCGACGGCTTCGTCCTGCCGCTCATCGCAGCGAGCGAGGAAGAGGTCCGCGCCGGCCGCAACCCGATCTTCCAGTCGCACATGTGGGACGGCTCGGCCGTGCCGCTCGACGAGAACATCGAGATCGCCAAGACCATGATCGAGAAGACGCGGAACATCAACGCGATCCTCGAGGTCGAGATCGGCGTCGTCGGCGGCGAAGAGGACGGCGTCGAGCACGAGGGCACGAACGACGCCCTGTACACGACCCCGAACGACGTCGAGAAGGTCGTCGACGCGCTCGGCCTGGGCGACAAGGGTCGCTGGATCGCCGCGCTCACGTTCGGCAACGTGCACGGTGTCTACAAGCCGGGCAACGTCAAGCTCCGCCCCGAGCTCCTCGGCGAGATCCAGGCCTCGGTCGCGGCCAAGCACGGCACCGGCGAGAACCCCCTCGACCTCGTCTTCCACGGTGGCTCCGGCTCGACCGACGACGAGATCCACGAGGCCGTCCGCAACGGCGTCATCAAGATGAACATCGACACGGACACGCAGTACGCGTTCACGCGCTCGATCGCCGACTCGATGTTCCGGAACTACGAGGGCGTCCTGAAGATCGACGGCGAGGTCGGCAACAAGAAGCAGTACGACCCGCGCGCCTGGGGCAAGGTCGCCGAGACCGCGATGGCGGCTCGCGTCGGCGAGGCCGCGAAGGTGCTCGGCTCGGCCGGCCACACCAAGGGCTGACACGCCGAGCAACAGCCTGGAGGAACGGGGCGCGTCCGACGGACGCGCCCCGTTCTGCGTCCGGTCACCTCCACCGCCGTGCCACGATGGTCGGGTGACCGCCGACGCCATCGCCTCCGACTTCGCCCAGTTCGTCACCGAGTCCCCCACCGCGTTCCACGCGGCGGCGGCCGCCCGGGACCGCCTCGTCGCCGCGGGGTTCGAGGAGCTCGACGAGCTCGGCGCCTGGCCGACGACGCCCGGCGCCTACGTGGTGGTCCGTGACGGTGCCGTCATCGCCTGGCGTCTGCCGTCCGGGGCCACCCCGACCACCCCGTTCCGGATCCTCGGCGCCCACACCGACTCCCCCGGGTTCCGCATCAAGCCGAACCCCGGCGTGCGCACCGGCGGCTGGGAGCAGCTGAACGTCGAGGTCTACGGCGGCGCGCTCCTCTCCACGTGGTTCGACCGCGACCTCCGCATCGCCGGCCGGGTCGTCGACGCGGACGGGACGGTCCGCCTGGTGTCCACCGACGCCGTCGCCCGCATCCCGAACCTCGCGATCCACCTCGACCGCGGCGTGAACGACGGCAAGGAGATCGACCGCCAGCGCCACACACTGCCGATCGTCGGGGTCGACGGCGACGCGGGCGGGACCGACGTGGTGTCGTGGCTGCGCGCCCGACTCGGCGAGACGGCCGTGTCCTGGGACCTCTTCCTCGCCGACACCCAGGCTCCCGCGCGCATCGGCATCGACCGCGAGTTCCTCGCCTCGGGCCGGATGGACAACCTGACGAGCGTGCACGCCGGACTCCGCGGCATCGTCGAGGCCCCGGCCGACGGCGACCACATCCCCGTGTTCGCGGCGTTCGACCACGAGGAGATCGGGTCCTCGACGCCGTCCGGTGCCGGCGGTCCCTTCCTCGAGGACGTCCTCGGTCGCGTGCAGGAGGGCCTCGGCGCCACCCGTTCCGAAGCCGCGCGGGCGTTCCGTGCCTCGTGGCTGCTGTCGAGCGACGCCGGGCACCTCGTGCACCCGAACCAGCCGGAGAAGCACGACCCCACGAACCGTCCGCGTCCGGGAGCGGGCCCGCTCCTGAAGATCAGCGCGAACCAGCGCTACATGACCGAGGCGAAGGGCGAGGCCGTCTGGGCCACCGCGTGTGCTGCCGCGGGCGTGCCGTGGCAGCCCTTCGTCAACGTGAACACCATCCCGGGCGGCTCGACCATCGGCCCGATCGCGGCGACCCGGCTCGGGATCCCGACGATCGACATCGGCGTCGGGCTGCTGTCGATGCACTCGATCCGCGAGCTCGTGCACGTCGACGACCTCGCGTCCCTGCACGGCGCCGTCGCCGCGTTCCTGGCCGGCTGACGCGGGAGCGCCCGGCGGGCGGGTCAGCCGCCGGCGGCCATCCGCTGCACGTACGCCGTGAACGCCGGGTCCTGGAAGAGCACGACCATCACCGGCACGATGCCGAGCACCGACGCGACGACACCGCCCACGAGCGGGACCCAGAACGTCCAGCGCCGGGCACGGAGCCGTCGGATCGACCACCAGGCCACGAGCACGAACACCACGACGAGCACGACCGCCCGCACGAGCACGGCGGTCGACAGCGCCGCCGGGTCGGTCAGCTCGGTGTACTGGCGCTCGACGAGGGTCCGGATGGTCGAGGCGGTGGTGCCGACGGCGAGGGACTCGACGACCGACCAGAGCCCGATCACGAGCAGCCCGACCGTCAGGACGAAGTCGAGCGGGGTGCGGCCGAAGCGTCCGGCGAGGGGTGTCGGGCGAGCCGTCCCGCCGTCGGTCGCAGGTCCGGGCCGCTGGGCGCCGGCACGGGGATCGCGGTCGCGAGCGGGGCGGTCACGGGTCTCGCGTTCGCCAGCCGCTCGGGAGCGCTCCTCGTGCTCGAGGCGCTCCTGTTCGACGAGCACCGGGTTCACCCAACCGTCGGGCGCGTACTCGCCGTACTGCGGTGCCGGACGGCCGTGGACGCGACCGTGCGCGTCACCGTCGGCCGACGTTGCAGGGGTGCGCCGCGCCTCCTGGCCGAGGGAGGGATCGACGACCTGACCCGGCTCGCGGGCGGGCACCGCGGACCAGCCGTCCGTGCCCCCGCTCACCGTCGACGCCCGCCGAGTGCGCGCGTGGGGTTGCCCGACGCGTCCGTGCGGAGCTCCTTCGGCAGCGAGAACATGAGGTCCTCGTGTGCCGTGACGACCTCTTCCACCGTGGCGTAGCCGGCGTCCGCGAGCTGGTCGAGGACCTCGGTGACGAGCTCTTCCGGCACGCTGGCGCCGCTCGTGACGCCGACGGTGCCGACTCCGGTGAGCCAGTCCTGCTGGATCTCGGCGGCGTAGTCGACGCGGTGTGCGGCCTTCGCGCCGTGCTCCAGCGCGACCTCGACCAGGCGGACGCTGTTCGAGGAGTTCGCCGAGCCGACCACGATCACGAGGTCGGCTCCGGGGGCGACCTTCTTGATCGCGACCTGGCGGTTCTGGGTGGCGTAGCAGATGTCGTCGGAGGGCGGGTCCTCGATCGCGGGGAACTTCTCGCGCAGGAGCCGGACGGTCTCCATCGTCTCGTCGACGCTCAGCGTGGTCTGCGAGAGCCAGACGAGGTTCTCGGGGTCGGGGACCTCGAGCGCGGCGACGTCGTCCGGCCCGTTGACCAGGATCGTGCGGTCGGGTGCGTGGCCCATGGTGCCCTCGACCTCTTCGTGGCCGGCGTGCCCGATGAGGATGATGGTGCGGTCGGCCTTCGCGAAGCGCGTCGCCTCCCTGTGGACCTTCGTGACGAGCGGGCACGTGGCGTCGATGGCGTGCAGGTCGCGGTCGGCGGCGCCGGCCACCACGGCCGGTGAGACGCCGTGGGCGCTGAAGACCACGTGCGAACCGCGCGGGACCTCGGCGACGTCGTCGACGAAGACCGCTCCGCGCTGCTCGAGCGTCGACACGACGTGGACGTTGTGGACGATCTGCTTGCGGACGTACACGGGCTCGCCGTACTGCTCGAGCGCCTTCTCGACCGCGACGACGGCGCGGTCGACGCCCGCGCAGTACCCGCGGGGGGCGGCGAGGAGGACCTTCTTCGTGCCGGCGACCGGTTCGTCCCGCAGGCGGCCGCGCGCCGCGAGGACCCGCGGCGGGGCGAGCGGGACCGTGTGGCCGTTGGTGATCGTCACGTCCCCGATGATAGGTGAGCGGGACGCGCGCGGGCTGAGCGCGCACGGACCTGTGGACAACCCGTCCGGAGCGCGCTGTCACCGGTCTCGGGCAGCATGGACGTCCCGCGTGGAAGGAACGACATTGGCGATCGAACAGGGTCCCCCGACGGCTGACGACCCGTGGCCCGTCGCGCTGCTCGGCGCGAAGCTCCGCGACTGGATCGACCGGCTCGGCACCGCCTGGGTCGAGGGCGAGATCACCCAGTGGAACGTCGCGGGCGGCAACGTCTACGGCAAGCTCAAGGACGTCGACGTCGACGCCACGGTGTCGTTCTCGATCTGGTCGAGCGTGCGCTCCCGGGTCCCCGCGGACATCAAGCAGGGCGACCGGGTCGTCGCGGCCGTCAAGCCGAACTACTGGGTCAAGGGCGGCTCGCTGACGATGCAGGTCGTCGAGATGAAGCACGTCGGACTGGGCGACCTGCTCGAGCGTCTCGAACGCCTGCGCCGCACCCTCGCCGCGGAAGGGTTGTTCGACCCGTCCCGGAAGAAGCGCCTGCCCTTCCTGCCGCACCGGATCGGGTTGATCACCGGCAAGGACTCCGACGCCGAGAAGGACGTCAAGCGCAACGCCCAGCTCCGGTGGCCGCAGGTCGAGTTCCGGACGGTCCACACGGCCGTGCAGGGCGAGCGCGCCGTGAGCGAGGTCACCGCGGCGATCCTCGAGCTCGACGCCGACCCGACCGTCGACGTCATCATCGTGGCCCGCGGCGGCGGCGACTTCCAGAACCTGCTCGGCTTCAGCGACGAGGGACTCGTCCGTGCCGCGGCCGCTGCGAGCACCCCGATCGTCTCGGCGATCGGGCACGAGGCCGACCGGCCGATCCTCGACGAGGTCGCAGACCTCCGTGCCTCCACCCCGACCGACGCCGCCAAGCGCGTGGTCCCCGACGTCGCCGAGGAACTCGCCAACGTCCGGCAGGCGCGGGCACGACTCGGGCTCCGGTTGTCGCACACCCTCTCGGTCGAGGCGGACCGGATCGCGGCCCTGCGCTCCCGCCCCGCCCTCGCGTCCACCGCCTGGCTCGTCGACACCCGCGCGGAAGAGGTGGCGCGCGACCTCTCCCGCGCCCGTGAACTCCTCGACCGTCGGCTCGAACGCTCCCACTCCGAGGTCGGGCACCTCACCGCCCGGCTCCGGGCGCTGTCGCCGCGGGACACCCTGCGGCGTGGCTACGCGATCGTGCAGACGGCCGACGGCGGCGTGGTGCGTGGCTCGGAGGACCTCAGCAGTGCGACGCCCGTGCACGTGACGCTCGGCGCGGGCACCGCCACCGGGACGCTCGAGCCGGACGGTCCCGGTCCGGACGGGGCCTGACCCCGGTCGACGTCACGGCGGGCGCCGCGGCGGGCGTCGCGGCGGGCGTCGCGGCGGGCGTCGCGGCGGGCGTCGCGGCGGCGAGTGGTCACCACCCGCGGTCGCGCAGCCAGGCCTCGGCGACGCCCGGCCACGCGGCAGCGGTCCCGGTGCCCTCGGCGAGCCCGATCCCGTGCGCGCCACGCTCGAAGACGTGCAGTTCGAACGGCACCGCCCGGCGCGCGAGTGCCTGCCCGTAGCGCAGCGAGTGCGTGACGTGGACAGCCGGGTCCTCGGCGGTGTGCCAGAGGAACGTCGGCGGGGTCGCGCCGTCGACCATGAGCTCCGTGTCGAGCGCCCCCAGCGCCCACACCGTCGCACCCGTGCCGAGCAGGTTGTCCGCGCTCCCCCGGTGCTGGTGGTCGGTCATCGAGACCACCGGGTAGCAGAGCAGCGCGAGGTCGGGTCGGTCGTCCACGTCCGACACGGCGCGTTCGTCGGGCGTCGGCGCGTTCGAGACGAGGGCAGCGAGGTGGCCACCCGCGGACGAGCCGACCAGCAGGACGCGTGGAGCGGACGGGAGGCCCGGGTACCGTCCGGCGCGCAGGTCCCGCACGAGCGTCCTGGTCGCCACCACGGCGTCGGGGTGCCGGTGCGGCGCGACCGGGTACGCGAAGACCACGGCGGAGATGCCGATCGTGTTGAGCCACCGGGCGTAGCCCTCCCCCTCGTGGGCGGCGTGGCCGTGGTACCCGCCGCCGGGCAGGACGAGGGCGACGTCGGGTCGCGCGTCCGCGGGGTCCGGGGCGGTCGGGGCCGGGTACCAGGTCGCGCCGTCGGGGAGGTCCGTCATGCCCCCAGACCCTACGCGGCCGGGAGTTGTCCACGGGTTCGCCCCCGCGGGCGGCACGTCGGTGGGCGCTCGGTAGGATCGAGGGGTGTCATCCCAGCAGGAACCCGAGCAGCCCGACATCCGGTCGCTGAGCTACGAAGCGGCGCGCGACGAACTCGTGCGCGTCGTCGCCGAGCTCGAACAGGGATCGGCCACGCTCGAACGCTCGCTGTCCCTCTGGGAACGGGGCGAGTCCCTGGCCGCCCGGTGCGAAGAGTGGCTCGTCGGCGCGCGGGCCCGGCTCGACGCCGCACGCGCCGCGTCCGAGTCCGAGGACGGCGCAGCGCGATGACCGACGCCGACGGCCGCCCGATCGTCGCCGAGCTGGGCCGCCCCGAGACACCGGAGGAGACCTGGGCGCGCAAGGACGCCGCCCGCACCGCCCGGCGGCAGCACCAGACCGCGTTCAACCTCGTGCTCGCACTCATCGCGTCGCTCGGCATCGTGCTGTTCCTCGTCGCGGTCGTCGTGCGTCCGGACACCACGATCGGCGACCGGACGGTCGACTACCGCCAGGTGGCCTCGCAGGCCCAGGTGCCGGGTGTCACGCTCGCCGCGCCCGCGTTGCCGGGGGACTTCTCGTCCAACCGTGCCGACTACCAGGACAAGACGTCCGACGGGGTGAGCGTCTGGACCGTCGGCCTGCTCACGCCGGACAAGCAGTACATCGGCCTGCAGCAGGGCATCGACGCGAACGCGACCTGGGTGTCGAACAAGCTCGACCAGCACGCCGCCACGGGCACCCGCACGATCGCCGGGACGAAGTGGACCGTGTACGACCGCCGGGCCGAGGGCGACGACGCGGGCAACCAGGCGTACTCGCTCGTGTCGACGTTCGACCAGGGCACCGTCGTCCTGTCCGGCACCGCCGACGACACCTCCTTCCGGACCGTCGCGACCGCCGTCAGCAAGCAGTTCGTGAACTGACGAGCAAACACCCGCCGCAGCAGCAGCACGACCACGACCCGAACCACCCGAAGCACCCGAGGAGCCCCATGCCCGACCGCGCCGCCTCCACCCCGTCCGACGCCCTCCGACTCCTCGTCGAGGGCAACGCCCGCTTCGCCGCCGACAAGCGCCGCACCGGCCGGATCGACCCGGACCGCCGCTCGGAACTCGCCGGGTCGCAGGCACCGTTCGCCACCGTCCTCGGCTGCTCGGACTCCCGCGTGCCGTTCGAGCACGTGTTCGACGCCGGCATCGGTGACCTCTTCGCCATCCGCAACGCCGGCCAGATCGTCGACGACGTCGTGCTCGGATCGATCGAGTTCGCCGTCGTCGCGCTCGGCACGCCGCTCGTGGTCGTCCTCCGGCACACCAAGTGCGGCGCCGTCGCGGCCGCCCGCTCCGGCGAGCCCGTCCCCGCCCCGCACCTGCAGGCCCTCGTCGACGCCATCGCCCCGAGCGTCGAGCGCGTCCGCACCACCGACGCCGACGTCCCCCAGGAATCCGTCGGCGCCGCCCACCTCGAAGCCACGCTCCGGCAGGTGATCGAACGCTCCGGCGCCGTCTCGGACGCGATCGCCGAGGGTAGATTGGCCGTCGTCGGCGCGACCTACGACCTCACCACGGGCGAGGTCGCCGTCGACACCGTCGTGGGCCAGGCCTGACCGACCGCCACGACGACCCGTCCCGGACACCATCGGGACACCCACCAGCCGGCGCGACCGCGGCCGGCGAGCACCCCAGGAAGGACCACGACGACGTGACCGACACCACCCCGACCACCGTGACCGACAGCTCCGGCGAGTACCGCATCGAGCACGACACCATGGGCGAGGTCCGGGTGCCGGTGTCCGCGCTCTACCGGGCGCAGACGCAGCGTGCGGTGGAGAACTTCCCGATCTCCGGGAGCGGGCTCGAGTCGGCCCAGATCGTCGCCCTCGCCCGGATCAAGCGGGCGGCCGCGATCGTCAACGGTGAGCTCGGGATCGTCGACCCGACCCTGGCCGCTGCCGTGGTCGAGGCTGCGGACACCATCATCGGTGGCGCCCACCACGACCAGTTCCCCGTCGACGTCTACCAGACCGGCAGCGGGACCTCGTCGAACATGAACATGAACGAGGTCCTCGCGACCCTCGCGTCCGAGGTCGCCGGTGCCCCGGTGCACCCGAACGACCACGTGAACGCCTCGCAGTCCTCGAACGACGTGTTCCCGACGTCGGTGCACGTCGCCGTGACCGAGGCCCTCATCCGCACGCTCGTCCCGGCGCTCGAGCACCTCGCCGAGTCGCTCGAGGCGAAGGCCACGCTCTGGGCCGACGCGGTGAAGTCCGGCCGCACGCACCTCATGGACGCCACGCCCGTCACCCTCGGGCAGGAGTTCGGCGGCTACGCGCGCCAGGTCCGTCTCGGCATCGAGCGGGTGAACGCGACGCTCCCCCGCGTTGCCGAGGTCCCGCTCGGCGGCACGGCCGTCGGTACCGGGATCAACACCCCGAGGGGCTTCCCGCAGCGGGTCATCGCCCAGCTCGCGAGCGACACCGGGCTGCCCGTCACCGAGGCGCTCGACCACTTCGAGGCGCAGGGCGCCCGGGACGCCCTGGTCGAGGCGTCCGGGGCGCTCAAGGTCATCGCGGTCAGCCTGACGAAGATCAACAACGACCTCCGGTGGATGGGCTCGGGGCCGAACACGGGCCTCGGCGAACTGCACATCCCGGACCTCCAGCCCGGGTCGTCGATCATGCCCGGCAAGGTCAACCCCGTCATCCCCGAGGCCACGCTCATGGTCGCCGCACGCGTGATCGGCAACGACGCCACCATCGCGTGGGCGGGCGCCTCCGGTGCGTTCGAGCTGAACGTCGCGATCCCCGTGATGGGCACCGCGCTGCTCGAGTCGATCCGCCTGCTCGCGAACAGCTCGCGGGTGCTCGCCGACAAGACGATCGACGGGCTCGAGGCGAACCTCGACCGGGCCCGCGCGTTCGCCGAGTCCTCGCCGTCCATCGTCACCCCGCTCAACCGCGTGATCGGGTACGAGGCGGCGGCGAAGGTCGCGAAGTTCGCGGTGCAGGAAGGCATCACCGTGCGCGAGGCCGTGATCGCCCTCGGCCACGTCGAGCGGGGCGAGGTCACCGAGGAGCAGCTCGACAGCGCCCTCGACGTGCTCAGCATGACGCACCCGAACTGACGCAACCCGTCACGGACAGGAGGCGCGGTGCCAGCTGGCACCGCGCCTCCTGTCCGTCAGTGCGGTGCTTCCGACAGCCGAGACTCGCGTCCGCGGACAGTTTCGTGGCCGAGATGCCGCGAAACTGTCCGCTGGGCCGAGTCTCGGCCGGCGCGTGCCGCGCGGACCCGCTAGACCAGGTCGGGCGAGTCGAGCATCTCCGTCACCAGCGCCGCGATCGCGGACCGCTCCGAGCGCGTCAGCGTCACGTGCGCGAACAGCGGGTGCCCCTTGAGCCGCTCGATCACCGACGCGACCCCGTCGTGCCGACCGACCCGCAGGTTGTCGCGCTGCGCCACGTCGTGCGTGAGGACCACCCGCGAGTTCTGCCCGATCCGGGACAGCATCGTGAGCAGCACGTTCCGCTCGAGCGACTGCGCCTCGTCCACGATCACGAACGCGTCGTGCAGGGAGCGTCCGCGGATGTGCGTCAGCGGGAGCACCTCGAGCATGCCCCGCTCGACGACCTCGTCGAGGACGTTGTCGGAGACCAGGGCGCCGAGCGTGTCGTACACCGCCTGTGCCCACGGGTTCATCTTCTCGGACGCGTCGCCCGGCAGGTACCCGAGCTCCTGGCCGCCCACCGCGTAGAGCGGCCGGAACACCATGATCTTCTTGTGCTGCTGGCGTTCGAGGACGGCCTCGAGACCGGCGCAGAGCGCGAGCGCCGACTTGCCCGTGCCGGCGCTGCCGCCGAGGGAGACGATGCCGATCTCCGGGTCGAGCAGGGCGTCGATCGCGAGCCGCTGTTCGGCGGAGCGCCCGCGGAGGCCGAAGACCTCGCGGTCGCCGCGCACCAGCGCCACCGCGCCGGCGGTGTGCACCCGGCCGAGGGCCGAGCCGCGCTCGGAGTGGATGACGACGCCGGTGTTGACCGGGACGCCGTCGAGCTGCGACGAGCGGATCTCCTCCTTCTCGTAGAGGTCGGACATCTGCTCGCCGGACACCTGCAGGTCGGCGATGCCCGTGTACCCGGAGTCGACCGCGAGCTCGGCGCGGTACTCCTCCGCCGCCATGCCGATCGAGGACGCCTTGACGCGCAGCGGCAGGTCCTTCGACACGACGACCACGTCGAGTCCGTCGTTCTTGAGGTTCGAGGCGACCGCGAGTATCCGCGAGTCGTTGTCGCCGAGCTGCAGCCCGGACGGGAGGACGGACTGGTTCGAGTGGTTCAGCTCGACCCGGAAGGAGCCGCCGTCGCCGATCGCGATCGGGAAGTCGAGCCGCTCGTGCTCGATCCGGAGCTCGTCGAGGAGTCGGAGTGCCTGCCGGGCGAAGTACCCGATCTCCGGGTCGTTGCGCTTGGACTCCAGTTCGCTGACGACCACGACGGGCAGGACCACCGCGTGCTCCGCGAAGCGGAACAGTGCCCGCGGATCGCTGAGGAGCACCGAGGTGTCGAGCACGTACGTGCGCTGGGCGACCGATGTGGACGAGTCCGCGGTGTGCTGCTGCTGTGTTCCGCGAGAGACGTTCTGAGAGGTCACGACCACTCCATCCCCGGGCCGCGCTCGGCCCGGTCCATGTCCTCGAACGCGGCCGTGGAGCGGGTCTGCGAAGCACCGACTGTGGCCGCTTCGATCGGGCGCGGTGCCCGATGGGGACAAGCTACGTCCGACCCCCGACACGGCACCAGCGACACGCGGTTCCCCGAGTTACGGTCACGTGAACAACGCGGCCGCTACTGCATCGTGGCGTACGACAGGCAGGCGTCGCGGAACATGTCGAGCGTCTCGTCCGTGGTGGACGCGAACACCGACACCCGCGCGACCCCGAGCCGCGTCGTGACCGTCACGCCGTGGTTGTGGAACGCCGCGGACAGCGCGGTGAGCCGCCCCTGCGGCGGTCGGAGCACCACGATCCCGGCGCGCTCCCGGGGGTCGCGGCTGGACTCGACGGACAGGCCGAACTCGTCGGCGATGTCGAACACCCGCTCGACCCGGTCGGTGACCCGCTCCTGCACGGCGGCGACACCGACGGCCGTGAGCCGGTCGAGCGACACCGCCAGGCGTGCCTGTGACACCGGGTCGGTGCGGGTCATCTGGAACCCGGCGGCACCCGGACGGACCGACGGGACCTCGGTCGGCCACCCGGTCGTGCCGTGCGGGCCGGACAGGGCGGGCCGGAGGCGGTTCAGAGCACGGTCGCTGAACGCGGTGAACCCGGTCCCCCACCCGGCGTGCAACCACTTCTGGCCGCCGGTCGCGACGACGTCGGCGAGCTCGTACGGGGCGTCGACCACGCCGAACCCCTGGATGGCGTCGACGATGAGGAGGCGGTCGCCGATGACCTCGCGGATGGCGGCGAGGTCGGCGAGGTAGCCGGTCTGCCAGTCGACGAGCGAGACGGCGACCGCGGTGACGTCGTCGGACAGGCGCGACTCGATGAGCGACGGCGTCATCCACCCGGCGCCGGACTCGATCACGACGGGCTGCACGCGACCGCCCGTGGCCGAGGCAGCACTCGCGAGGGCCAGCGGCAGCGAGGGGTACTCGTCGGCGGAGACGAGCACGCCGCCGGTGAGCCCGAACGCGGTGTGCAGGAGCCCAGGGGTCGTGGCGGTCTGCGAGACGACCTGGTCCTCGCGCCGACCGACGAGCCGTGCGGCGACGGTGCGGACCCGGGCGTCCTGCTCGTCGAGCGTCTCCATGGCGCCGAAGCGCATGTGCTCCTGGATCGTCCCGAGCACGCGCTGCTCCTCGAGGACAGCGGTCTGGACGGGCCCGAAGGCGGCGTGGTCGAGGTAGCCGGGCTCCTCGGCGAAGCCTGAGGCGTACTCGGCGATGTTCACAGGGGCAACCTTCCGTGGGACGAAAACCCTGTGAGTCTACTGGGATGAACGGCCGACAGCCGCCGCAGTGCGGGGAACGGCGGTCGTCAGCCGCCGTACCGGCGGGACCGCAACCCGAAGTCGCGGACGGCGCGCAGGAAGTCGACCTCGCGCAGGTCCGGGTAGAGCGCCTCGACGAAGTAGAACTCGCTGTGCGCGCTCTGCCACAGCATGAAGTCGGACAACCGCTGCTCGCCCGACGTCCGGATGACCAGGTCGGGGTCCGGCTGCCCCTGGGTGTAGAGGTGGTCGCCGATGAGCTCGGGCGTGAGGACCTCGGCCAGGGTGTCGAGCGTGCCGCCGCCCTCGTCGTGCGCCTGCACGATGCTGCGCATGGCGTCCGCGATCTCCCGACGGCCGCCGTAGCCGACCGCGAGGTTCACGTGCAGCCCGGTGTGCTCCGCCGTGCGCTGCTCGGCGGCGGAGAGCGCGGCGACGAGGGGTTCGGGCAGGCCCTCGTTCGAGCCGACGTGCTGGACCCGCCAGTCCCGGTGGTCGGCCAGGGTCCCCGCGAGGTCGGCGATGATGCCGACGAGCTGCTCGAGCTCGTCGCCGCCACGACCCTTGAGGTTGTCGGACGACAGCAGGTAGAGCGTCACGACCTCGATGCCGAGGTCGTCGCACCACGTCAGGAACTCCGGGATCTTCGCGGCGCCCGCGCGGTGCCCGTGCGCGGCGGACTCGAGGCCGAGCTGCTTCGCCCAGCGACGGTTGCCGTCCACGATCATGGCGACGTGCTTCGGCATCGCCGATCCGTCGATCTGCCGGCGGATCCGGTTCTGGTAGGCGCGGTAGAGGATCCCTCGTCCTGCCCATCCCACCCTGCCGGTCACGGAACGAACATAGTGCACAGTGCCTCGGAGCGAGCCGCGTTCCCCGGGCCGTCCGCCCGTGTTCGGCGTTCGTTCGGCATCGGCCCCTACGGTCGGACCATGCAGGCCGAGCACGACACCGGGACCCTCCCCCACGTCCCCTTCACCGACGAGGCCGCGAGCACCGCGACAGCCGGACGGACGACCGCCAGCGCGTCCGAACCCCGGCCCGCGTGGCGCGGTTGGATCCACCTCGGGGCGTTCCCGTTCGCCATCGCGATGGGCATCGTGCTCATCGTCCTCGCGGGCTCACCCGCGGCGAAGGTGGGCAGCGCCGTGTTCATGGCGACGTCGCTCGCGATGTTCGGCGTCTCGGCGACCTACCACCGGTTCCCCTGGGGCCCGACGGTCAAGGCGGTGCTCAAGCGCATCGACCACACGAACATCCTGCTGCTCATCGCCGGCACGTACACACCCGTGGCGATCTGCGCCCTGCCGCACACCCTGATGGTCGTGGTGCTCTGGGTGATGTGGTCCGGCGCGGCGCTCGGCATCGCCTTCCGGGTCCTCTGGATCGGGGCGCCCCGGTGGCTCTACGTGCCGATCTACCTCGTGCTCGGCTGCGCGGCGCTCGGGCTGCTGCCGCAGTTCTTCGCCGCGAGCGTCCCGATGACGGTCCTCGTGCTCTCCGGCGGCGTGGCCTACATCCTCGGCGCACTCGTGTACGGCTTCAAGCGGCCGAACCCGTCGCCGACGGTGTTCGGCTTCCACGAGGTCTTCCACGCCCTCACGGTCGTCGCGTTCGCCGCCCAGTGGGCGGGTGTCCTCATCGTGGCGCTGGACCCGGTGCGCTGACCGCGACGGTCCGTCGGACGGGAGGCGCGGGTCGGGCCCGCACCGTGCCTCCCGTCCCGCACACACGCGGGTCCACCGCGCCCGTCGCGTCAGCCGCGCCGGTCGCGTCAGCCGCGCTCGTGGCGTCAGCCGCGCTCGGTGTCGTCCCCGACGTCGGCCCGGCCGTCCTCGGCCGCACGCCGCTCCGGCTCGTCCGTCGCGACGCCGTCGCGATCGATGCCGTCACGGTCGATGCCGTCACGCTCGCCACCCGCGGTGCCGTTCGCCTCGGCCTCGAGCCGCTCCCGGATCTCCGCCCGGTAGCGGGTCCGCCGGATGCGCCGGGTCATGTCGATCACGAGCAGGATCGTCACGATGGCCACGACCGCGATCGCGATGAAGCCCGCGACGCCGGGCGTCACGTCGACGTCCGGGACGCTCGAGGTCGGGCTCGGGCTGGGGGTCGCGGCGAGTGCCGCGTGGAGGGTGCTCACGCAGTGGTGTCCTTGTCGGCAGGGATCCCCGCGAACAGGTCGGACTCGGGGAGCTCGGTCGGCACGCGGGCCTCGACGAGCTGGTAGTCCTCGGTCGGCCACACCGTCGCGAGGAGGTCGTTCGGCCAGTAGAAGAAGGCGCTGTCCGGCGGCACCTGGCTCGCGTGGGCCCGGAGCGCCGCGTCACGCGCGTCGAAGTACTCGTGCACGTCGACGTGGGTCGTGGCGAGGTCGGGCCGGTCGGCGAACCGTTCGACCCACTCGCGCAGCTGCTCGACCGCCGGGCTGTCCGGGTCGCGTTCCTGCAGGGCCTCGAAGACCGTCTTGAAGCGCCGGGGGTTCATGGTGCGCTCGTAGTAGAGCTTCGCGACGGACCACGCGGGCCCGGCGTCGGGGTACTTCTCGGGGTCCGCGGCGTCGCGCCAGGCGGCCACCGAGACCTCGTGCGTCCGGATGTGGTCCGGGTGCGGGTAGCCGCCGTTCTCGTCGTAGGTGACGAGCACGTGCGGCCGGAAGCGCCGGATGACCCGCACGAGGGCCTCGGTCGAGTACTCGAGCGGCACCGTCGAGAAGGTGCCGGGGCGGACGGTCTCGCCCTTGTCGGCGTCGGGCAGGCCGGAGTCGTGGTACCCGAGCCACAGGTGGTCGATGCCGAGCGCCGCCTGGGCCCCGGCCATCTCGGTGCGGCGATACCCGGCCATGTCGCGGTGCGCCCGGCTCGTGGCGGGCTCGCCGAGCTGGTCGTTGAGGATGTCCCCCGCCTCGCCGCCCGTGCAGGAGACCACGAGGACCTCGTTGCCCTCGGCCGCGTACTTCGCCGTGGTCGCCGCTCCCTTGCTCGACTCGTCGTCGGGATGGGCGTGGACGGCCATCAAGCGGTACGGCACTGGTCTTCCTCACTGATCGCGTGGCAGCACACAGTGTCACGTGAACTACCCTGGGATCAGGATAATCACCCCGGGAGCCCCGAACTGTCCGAACCGCAGCACCAACCGGCACCTCAGCCGTCCGCCAGCACCACCGCGACGCTGGACGACCGCTACGGCCGCACCCCCGGACGCGCTCGTCGCACGCGGCTGATCGGGATCGTCGCCGCTGCCGCCGTCGCCCTGGTGTTCATCGTCTGGGTGGTCTGGGCCGGTCCCGGGCAGACCAGCCACGGCCTCGACACCGACGACGTCGGGTACCAGGTCGTCTCCGACCACCAGGTGGTCGTGCACACGCAGATCTCCGTCGACCCCGGCACGGTCGCGAAGTGCGCCGTCCAGGTCCTCGACAAGTCGTACACGATCGTCGGCTGGCGCGAGATCCGGGTGCCGGCATCCGATCAGCGCGTCCGGAGCATCAGCACGCCCGTGAACACCGTGTCACGCGGTGTGACCGGCTTGATCCACGACTGCTGGGTTCCCTAGACTGCTGTGATTCGCGGACAAGACCGGCCACACCGGCCGGTCTTGTTCTTTGCTGAAGGGAATCACCATGAGCAACGACACCCAGGTCACGTGGCTGACGCAAGAGGCGCACGACCGCCTCACGGCCGAGCTCGAGACGCTGTCCGGTGAAGGTCGCCAGGAGATCGCGAACCGCATCGAAGCCGCTCGCGAAGAGGGCGACCTCAAGGAGAACGGCGGCTACCACGCCGCCAAGGACGAGCAGGGCAAGATCGAGGCCCGCATCCGTCAGCTCACCGAGCTCCTCAAGCACGCCACCGTCGGCGAAGCGGACTTCGACGGCACCGTCGAGCCCGGCACCGTGGTGACCGCCGTCATCGCCGGTGACGAGTCGACGTTCCTGGTCGGCAACCGCGAGATCGTCGGCGAGGGCTCGGACCTCACCGTCTACAGCCCGGTCAGCCCGGTGGGCGCGGCCATCGTCGGTCTGCGCGCCGGCGAGAAGGCCACGTACACCGCGCCCAACGGCAAGGAGATCGCCGTCGAGGTGACGAAGGTCGAGCGCTACGAGCCGTAGACGCCACCCTTGACGGACAGGAGGCGTGGTGCCAGCTGGCACCGCGCCTCCTGTCCGTCTCCGGCTCGGTTCAGCGCCCGTCTCAGTGCTCGAGCAGCTCCGGCTGGAAGCCCACCTCGTGCAGGCGGTGGATGACCTCCTGCGCGTGCTCTGGACCGCGCGCCTCGATCGACAGGTCGAGCGCGACCTCGTTGATGACGAGCCCCTGGCCGTGCCGGGTGTGGAGCACCTCGACGACGTTCGCGCCGGCGTCCGAGATGACCTGCGAGACGCGGGCGAGCTGACCGGGGCGGTCCGGCAGCATGATCCGGATGCCGATGTAGCGCGACGCCGCGACGAGGCCGCGGGTGATCACGCGTTCCATCATGAGCGGGTCGATGTTGCCGCCGCTGAGCAGGACGACGGTGCGACCGGTGTCGCGGACAGCACCGGACATGATCGCCGCGACGCCGACGGCTCCGGCGGGCTCGACGACGAGCTTGGCGCGTTCGAGCAGCACCAGGAGCGACCGTGCGACGTCGTCGTCGGACACGGTGACGATGTCGTCGACGAGGTCGCGGATGATCGGGAAGTTCAGGTCGCCGGGTCGCGCCACGGCGATGCCGTCCGCGATCGTCGGCTTCGTGCTGACGGTGACGGGTTCGCCGGCCTCGAGCGAGCTCGGGTACGCGGCGGCGTTCTCGGCCTGCACCCCGATGACCCGGATGGTGCGTCCGAGGCGTTCGGCGACGCCCTTGACGGCGAGGGCGATGCCGGCGATGACGCCGCCGCCGCCGATCGGCACGATGACCGTGTCGGCGTCGGGCACCTGGTCGAGGATCTCGAGCCCGAGCGTGCCCTGGCCGGCGATGACCGCGGGGTGGTCGAACGGCGGGATGAAGACCGCTCCGGTCCGTGTCGCGAAGTCCTTGGCCGCGCTCAGTGCCTCTTCCACCGAGTGCCCGCGCAGGACGACCTCGGCGCCGTAGTGCCGCGTGGCCTGGAGCTTCGGCAGGGCGACGCCGACCGGCGTGAAGATCGTCGCGGGGATGCCGAGCTCGCGCGCGGCCAGGGCGACCCCCTGCGCGTGGTTGCCGGCGCTCGCGGCGACGACGCCCGCGGCCCGCTGCTCCGGGGTGAGGGTCGACAGGCGGTTGTACGCACCGCGGACCTTGTACGCACCGGTGCGCTGCAGGTTCTCGCACTTGAGGTGCACCGGCGACCCGAGGACCTCGGCGAGGAACTGCGAGGTCTCCATCGGGGTGACACGGGCGACCCCGGCGATCGTCACACGTGCCTTCTCGATGTCGTCGAGCGTGGGGATCAGCGGCGTGGTGGTGTCGGTCACGGGTCCATCATCGTCGCTCGCGGCACTCCTGACGAACCCGTGACGTCAGTTGGTGCTGGCAGTGCCCTCAGCCGCCGTCGGCTCCGGCTTGCTGCCCGGTGCGGGGACCGCGTCGCCGACCTTGTGGCGGCGGCCACGCCGGAGCTGGAGCTGCCCGTGCTGGCCGCGCTTCGGGGTCGCCTCGAGCACGTGCTCGGAGTCGAGTCCACGCCAGCGGCCGCTCGCGATCGTCATGACCATCGTGTTCACGGTGGCGATCAGCGGCACGGCGAAGAAGGCACCGGCGATGCCCGCGAGCCCGGAGGCCGCTGTGACGCCGAGGACCACCGCGAGCGGGTGGACCTTGACCGCGTTGCCCATGACGAGCGGCTGGAGGATGTGTCCCTCGATCTGCTGCACGAGCAGCACGACAGCGAGGACGAGGACGGCCGCGAGCGGGCCGTTGAAGATGAGCGCGACGAAGACGGCCAGGAACCCGGTCACGATCGCACCGACGACGGGGATGAAGGCACCGAGGAAGACGAACGCCGCGATCGGGATCACCAGCGGCATGCCGCCGAAGAACAGGCCGACGATGAAGGCGCCGAGCCCGATGCCGACGGCGTCCACGAAGGCGACGAAGATCTGCACGCGGATGAAGCTCGTCAGGGTGATCCACCCCGCGACACCGGCGCCGTCGACGGTCGCACGGGCCTTCTTCGGGAAGAGCCGCACGGCCCACCGCCACACGTTCTTGCCGTCGATGAGCAGGAAGATCGTGGTGAACAGGATGATGAAGAGCGCCTCGAACACGTGCGTGGCACCGGACCCCGCGCTCGCGACCCCGGAGAGGATCGACGCGCTGTTGTCCTGCAGCCACTTCGTGCCGTCGTCCAGCCAGCCGTTGACGTCGCCCTGCGTGATGCCCAGGCCGGAGTTGAGGACGAGGTCCTTGATGTTCGCGTACTGGTCGACCGTGCGGTCGCGGAGTGACGGGTAGGACGCGATGATCTGGTCGACGACGAGCCACACCAGCGCGCCGATCGCCGCGAGTCCGCCGAGCAGGCTGATGACGACCGCGAGCCACTTCGGCACGTGGTGGCGCTGCATCCAGTTCGAGATCGGCACGAGCAGCGCCGAGACGACGATGCCGACGAGGAACGGGATGAGGATCTGGCTGAAGATCGTCATCAGCCAGATGAAGACCGCGATCACCCCGATGACGACCAGGATCCGCCACGACCACGCGCCGGCGATCCGCATGCCGGTCGGGACCGACTCCTCGACCACGGGGTCCGGATGCGTCGGTTGCTGCTGCTTTCTGCCCCATGCCATGGTCGCGAGTGTACCGATGTGCGGCCCGACAGGTACCAGATACGGCATACGTGACCGATCGCAGGGTGTCGGCGGCGATCGGTAGCCTTCGGGACATGGTCAGGACCACGCTCTCCGCTGCCGAGGCCCGCCGCGTCGCACTGGCTGCCCAGGGCTTCGGCCAGCCACCTGCCGACGCCGTGTCGACCCGAGCGCTGAACGCGGGGTTCGCGCGCCTCGGCCTGCTGCAGATCGACTCCGTGAACGTCTTCGAGCGCAGCCACTACCTGCCGCTCTTCGCCCGGCTCGGCGCCTACGACCGGTCCACCCTCGACCGTCTGACGATGTCGAAGCGCGGTCCCTACGCCGAGTACTGGGCGCACGAGGCCGCCTTCGTCGACCGCACCGACCTCCCCCTCTTCCGGTGGCGGATGGACGCGCTGCGCGAGCGCGACTCGTGGCCGAACCGGATCGACGGGGTCCGGCGGACCGAGGGGGTCCGGCGCGAGCTCCGGGCGCTGCTCGCGGCCGAGGGGCCGATGCCGGCGAGCGCGGTCGAGCACGAGTCGAACGTCCGCCGCGGGCCGTGGTGGGGCTGGAGCGACGTGAAGCTCGGACTCGAGCAGATGTTCCGCTGGGGCGACGTCGTGAGCGCCGGACGGTCAGGCTTCGAGCGGGTCTACGCGCTCCCCGAGCAGGTCCTGCCTGCCGGCACGCTCGAGGCCGCACCGGCGCGACCCGCAGCCGTCCTCGAACTCGTCCGCCGGGCCACCCGGGCACTCGGCGTCGGCACCCGCGCGGACATCGCCGACTACTACCGGCTCCGCTCCGACGACACCGCCGCGGCGATCGCCGAACTCGTCGCCGCCGGGGATCTCGTGCCCGTGCGGGTCGAGTCCTGGGGCGAGCGCGCCTGGATGCACGCCGATGCCCGGGTCCCGCGGCACGTGACGGCCGACGCCGTGCTCAGTCCCTTCGACCCGGTCGTGTGGTTCCGGCGGCGGGCCGAACGGATGTACGGGTTCCACTACCGGATCGAGATCTACACGCCGGCCCCGAAGCGGGTCTTCGGCTACTACGTCCTGCCCGTCCTGCAGGACGACCGGCTCGTCGGGCGGGTCGACCTGAAGAGCGACCGACAGCGCGGGGTCCTGCGCGTGCGGACGGCGTGGGAAGAGCCGGGCGAGCGGCTCGATGCCGGGCGGCTCGCCGAGACCCTCCGACGGACGGCCGCGTGGCAGGGGCTCGACGGGGTCGAGGTCACCGATCGCGGAACCGCCGCGGCTGCGGTCGCTGGGGCGCTCGGCGTCCGGCTGGTGCCGCACGTCGCGGCCGACGACGCGGACGCGAGCGTGGCGTTGGAACCGGCCGTCTGACGGGCTGGCGGCGCGAGGCGGGGCAGGCCCGCGCCTCCTGGGCCGCACCCGGTCGCCGGCACCCGCCCTCGGGTCAGAACCGGTCGAGACTCCCGCGCAACCGCGCGATCCGGTCCGGCAGCGGCGGGTGCGTGGAGAACAGCCGGTCCATCAGGCCGGGCCGCATCGGGTCGGCGATCCAGAGGTGCGCCATCGACGAGTTCTGCGTCTGCATCGGCCGGCCGTACGCGCCGAGCTTCTCGAGCGCACGGGCGAGCCCCTCGGGGTGGCGGGTGGTCATCGCGCCGGTCGCGTCCGCCAGGTACTCCCGCTGCCGGGACACCGCGGCCTGCACGCCCGCCGCGGCGATCGGTGCCACGATGACCGCCACGAGGCCGGCGATGAGCAGGATCGGGTTGGTGCCGCCGTTGTCGTTGTTCCGGTTCCGACCGCCGGCGAGCCCGCTGAAGATCGAGATGCGGAGGAGCACGTCGGCGATGAGACCGACCGCGACCACGAGCCCGAACACCATCGTGGAGACGCGAATGTCGTAGTTCCGGACGTGCCCGAGCTCGTGGGCCATGACGCCCTGGAGCTCCTGGTCGTCCATGATCGCCAGCAGCCCGGTCGTCGCGGCGACGATCGCGTGGTCGGGGTCACGGCCGGTGGCGAAGGCGTTCGGCGACGGGTCCTCGATCACGAAGACGCGCGGCATCGGCATCCCAGTGGCGATCGCGAGGTTCTCGACCGTGCGCCAGAGTCGTGGCTCGGTGTTCCGGTCGATCTCGATGCCGCCCGCGATCGCCGTGGCCTGGCGACCCGCGGCGAAGTACTGCACCAGCGCGTACCCGAGCGCGACCACGAGGACGATCACGCCGATCGACACGTTGCCGGCGAGGTAACCGCCGAGGAACCCGAGCGCCCCGATGATCAGCAGGAAGACCAGGACGATGAGGACCGTGTTGCGCTTGTTGCGCGCGATCGCGCTGTACACGTCGCAGCCGTCCCCGGGCGGGTCAGAACTGGACGCGCGGCGGTTCGGCGATCGCCGCGGGCTCGGCGGTCTCGAAGAACGACGCCTCGGTGAAGCCACGGCTCTTCGCGAACGACGAGTTCGGGAAGACCCGGATCTTGGTGTTCAGCTCGCGGACGCCGCCGTTGTAGAAGCGACGGGCGGACTGGATCTTGTCCTCGGTGTCGACGAGTTCGGACTGCAGCTGCAGGAAGTTCTGGCTGGACTGCAGCTGCGGGTACCCCTCGGCCACCGCGAACACGCTCTTCAGCGCCTTCTGCATGTGTCCCTCTGCCGTGGAGGCGCTCGAGGCGTCCCCGGCGCTGAGCGTCTCGGCGCGGGCCTTCGTCACGGCCTCGAACACGGACTTCTCGTGCGTGGCGTAGCCCTTCACCGTCTCGACGATCGTCGGGATGAGGTCGGCGCGGCGCTTGAGCTGCACGGAGATGTCACTCCACGCCTCGTCGACGCGGACCTTCAGCGTGACGAGCGAGTTGTACGTGACCCACAGGTAGATCCCCACGACGACGAGGAGGACCACCACCACTCCGACGACGATCAGCGTCGTGATGAGTCCGGTGTCCATGAGGGCGTACTCCTTTGCGCGTCGGGATCGCGGTGTGACGGGGCCGTCGGGCCGGCGTCACGGCCGAGGACGATTGTATCGACCAGCGGGGTGCCCTCTCGTCCACGGCCCCGGTTCACGGGCGATTCCCGAGTCGCACACACCGCGCGCTCGGGCTGCTCGGCGTGTCGCTCGGTCCACGGACATCATCCGATCGACGTATTGACCCGAGCGGCTCGATCACGTGGGATGGACTCGGATGAACGCGCGCGGGGAGAACGTGGACGACCGGGCTGTCGGGGGCGACGGCCCCGTTCGCCGAACCCGGATCACGCTGGCCGTCGCCGCGGGGGCCGCCCTCGTCGTGGGCCTGCTCGCCCTCGCCGTGGCGCCGGCCACCGCCGTCACGTCCGCAGCCGTGACGTCCGCAGCCCTGACGTCCACCGCTGCTGCCGCTGCGGACCCCGATCCGGGCACGACACCCACCCCTACGCCAGCGCCCCAGGACCACCTGACCCCGGCGCCCCCGACCACGTCGCCGAGCCGGCCCCCGGTGCGCCCGTCGATCGACGACCCCGGCGACATCACCAGCGGGACCGTGCGCTTCAGCGGCCGGGGCACCCCCGGGCACGCCCTGCGGGTCACCGGTCCGGCGTCGACCGGGTCGACCGGGTGCACCGCGACCGTCCACGACGACGGAGCCTGGTCCTGCCTCGCGACCGTCCGGAGCGGACCGCAGCAGGTCTTCACCGTGGCGGACCAGAGCTTCCCCGGGCTCGGCTCGGCGCGCACCCCGGCGTCCGACGTCATCGTCCCGCCGGTCGTCACCACCGCACGGCCCACGAACGGTCCGGTGACCGGCACCGGGCACGCCGGGTCGACCGTCACGCTCTCGGTGTCCGGGTCGTCGACGGACCGGACCGCCACGGTCGGTGCCGACGGCCGGTGGACGGTGTCCCTCCGCGGCGGCACCCCGGGCGGCGACGCACGGCTCTCCGTCACCGCCACGCAGACCGCGAGCACGGCTGACGGGTACCGGTCCGACCTGCGGAGCGCTGCGTCGACCCCGGTGACCGTGACGCTCGACCGGACCGCGCCGACGGCACCGCGCATCATCGCGCCCGGCTCCGGCGACCGCGTGCGCGTCCAGCCCCTGACCGTCAGCGGGACGGGCGAGGCGGGCGCCGTGCTCACCGTGTACGTCGACCGTGCGCCCGTTTGCCGGACCGAGGTGCCCGCCTCCGGCCGGTGGTCCTGCACCACGGCCGGCTCGACGCTGGGCGCCGGCACCCGGGCGGTGACGGCGACGCAGCACGACGCCGCCGGCAACTTCTCGCCGACCTCGACGGCCGTCCGGGTCGTCGTCTCCCGTGCGTCCGCGGCCCCGGGCACGCCGGGTGACGGGTCGACCGGCAGCGGCTCGCCGTCCGGGACCCCTGGTACCGGAACGGGCAGCACCGGCACGACGACGGGCCCGAACGGCCACGGCACCGCGACCGGCGGATCCACCGGCCCCGGCACCGGTTCGGGTTCCGGTTCAGATGGGGGCACCGGCGGCAGCAGCGGCGGCAGCAGCGGCAGCGGCAGCGGCAGCGGCAGCGGCAGCGGCGCAGGGTCCGGCACCACCACGGGCGGGCACGGCCGCGGGCTCGACTGGTCCGGCCCCGCCGGCGACTGGACCGCCTCCACCGCGTACGACACCACCGTGCCGACCATCCAGGCGGCGTTCTCGTGGCGCACCGTCCTCGTCGCCACGGCCGTCGCCGCCGGGTTCCTCGTGCTCATCGCGGGTCCGCTCGCACTCGTCGCCGGCGTCGCCCGGGGCCGGATCCGGTCGCCGTTCGCCGGGCTCCTCGGTCGCAACCGCCCCCGTGACGAGCGACGCCGCGGCGAGGACGTGCTCCCGACCTGGGCCTCGATCACCGTCGCGGTGCTGGTCGTCGGGCTGTGCACGCTCCTCGGCGTCGGCATCTCCCTCGAGGCCCGCTACGTCCGCCTGGCGATCGCGGTCCTGCTCGGCGCGGCCGTCCTCACGACGACGATCGTCCTCGCCACCCGCTGGGCAGCCGGCACCGACCGCAGCACGATCGGGTTCCGGGTTTCCCCCTGGTTGGTGCTCGCCGCCCTCGTGGCGTGCGGCGTCACCCGGACCTTCGACCTCTCACCCGCCGTGATCGTCGGTGCCGTCCTCGTGCCGATCGGCCGACCGGACCTCGACACCCGGGCGCTCCGGCTCGGCTCCTCGATCGCTGCCGGCGCCCGCAGCGCCACCTGGCGGTCGATCGCGCTGCTCGTCGTGGCGGCGGCCGGCTGGGTCCTGCACTCCGTCACGCCGGGGTCCGGCTTCTGGGTGTCGTTCGTGTCCGAGTTCGCGATCACCCTGTGCGTCGGCGGCCTCGGCGCCGTCGTCGTGACGCTGCTGCCGGTGGCCGGGTCCGCCGGGCAGTCCCTGCTCGCGCGGTCCCGTGGTCGGTACGCCGCCATCGCCGCGGTCGCCGTCGCGTTGGCCGCCGCCGTGTACTCCGGGTCCGGCGGAACGCACGTCTCCCCCGTCGCACTGGTGGTCGTCGCCGCGGTCTGCACCGCCGGAGCCGTCGCCGTCTGGTGCTGGCAGCGGGCGGCCCGGGTCGACCAGCGCGCCTGAACGTGGCACCGTCAGGGCTCGGATCGGGCTGCCGCCGAGGCTCGCTGCACGGATACGCTGACGAGCGGTGCGCGCGACATCACGAACGGAGCGCGCGGCACCACGGACGGTGCGTGCAGCACCACGACCGCTGCTGGGAGCGACGATGACCGAGACCCGATCCGACTACGACCCGACCCGCTTCCGCGACGTCTTCGAGCACAGCTACACGTACGCCAACGGCTTCGCCCGGAACACCCACCGCTTCGCCGGCCGACCGGCGCTCCGCGATCCCGACACCGACCGCTCGTGGACGTACGCCGAGCTCGGCGCCGACGTCGACCGCGTCGCCGGGTGGCTCGTGCGCCACGGGGTCGGTCGCGGCTCCGTGGTCATGGTCGAGCTGTTCAACTCCCCCGAGTTCGCGATCCTGTACCTGGCGGCCCACCGCATCGGCGCGGTGTTCTCCCCCACCAACTTCCGGCTCGCGTCGGACGAGGTCGCGTTCATCATCGAGGACTCCGCCCCCGTGGTCCTCGTCCACGACGCCGCCCGCTCGATCGACATCACGGCCGCGCTCGCCAGCTCCGACCACACGCCCGAGCACGTCGTCGTGGTCGGCGACGGAACCCGGCCCGGCGACGTCGACTTCGCCGCGCTCCTCACCAGCGACCCCGTCTCCGCCGACGAGCTCTCCGCGTCCGAGCCCCGCAGCACCTACGACGAGACGACGCGCCTGTACACGAGCGGCACGACCGGACGGCCGAAGCCCGTGCCGCTGCCGAGCCTCGTCGAGGTCCTCAGCGCCCACGACGTGATCATGCACTTCCCGCTGAGCCCGTTCGACAAGACCCTCAACATGTCGCCGCTCTTCCACCGCGGCGGTCTGTACTCCGGCGGCCCGAACCCGGTGTTCTACGTCGGCGCCGAACTCACCACGCTCCGGCACTTCGACGCCGACCGCGTGCTCGACCTGGTCGAGTCCGAGCAGCTGACGTTCCTCATCGGAGCCCCGCCGAACCTCGTGCAGCTCGCGAACGCCCAGGAGCAGCGGCCCCGCGACCTGTCCTCCCTCAACGGCATCGTGACGATGGGCGCTCCGCTGGACCGGGCCGCGGCGCTCCGGTACCAGGAGCTCCTGTCGCCCCGCATCTTCAACGGATACGGCACGACCGAGACCTTCTGGAACACCTTCCTCCGCCCCGAGGACTTCCCCGACGGTGCCGGGTCCACCGGCCGGGCCTCCACCGACGACGACGTCGCCGTGGTCCGCGTCTACGAGGACCGCCTCGCCGACCCGAGCGACACCGTGCCGAAGGACGGTTCGGAGATCGGCGAGTTCGCGGTCCGCACCGTGAAGTCCGGCTACTCGTACCGCAACCCCGGGCTCGAGGCCGAGAAGTTCGCGAACGGCTGGTTCTACCCGGGCGACCTCGCCACGTGGGACGAGCACGAGCGTGTGACGATCGTCGGGCGCAAGGACGACATGATCATCTCCGGCGGCGAGAACGTCCACCCCGTGCAGGTCGAGGCCGCACTGCAGGAGCACCCGGGCGTCGCCGACGCGATCGTGGTCGGCGTCCCCGACGAGCGCTGGGGCGAGGTCGTGACGGCGTACGTCGTCCGCGCGCCCGGGCGACTGCCGGAGGACGACGTCGAAGCCGCCGCAGCCCTCGAGGAGTGGACCGCGTCGCACCCCGGCCTCGCCCGCTACAAGCGGCCGCGGCTCTACCGGTTCGTCACCGAGCTGCCGTACAACGCCACGGGCAAGAAGGTGCACTACCTCGCGAAGGCGACGGCTGTGGACGACCAGGCTGCGGGGCGCCTGCTCGCGCCGTGACGGCCTGGAGGCGCGGTGCGAACTGGCACCGCGCCTCCAGTCCCGCAGTGGGTCGCGTCCACGGCGCCTGCCGCGCTCTCCGCGCTGCGCGCGTCTACTGGGTCGCGTCGACCCCGCGGTGCGGTGCGTTCCGCGCGAACAGCCCCGGCAGCAGGCCGCCGATCTTCGTGCCGATGCAGAGACTGACGAAGGTCGCGAGCGGGTTCGCCAGCGCCTCCGGGTCGAACGTGGCGACCGCGACGAGCCCGACCGTCCCCGGCACGAGCAGCAGGAACGCCGGGAAGAACGAGACCGTCGCCGGGATCGCCGGCACCAGCCGCTCCAGCAGCCGCGTCGCGACGAACAGCAGCGCGGCGGTCGCACCGGTGGCGACGACGCTCCCCCACAGCGGGGTCGTCCCACTCACCAGCGCGTAGGCCGTGACCATGACCGCGACGGACACGAGCGTGAGCCGCCACCCCGACCGGAAGACCAGGCCGAGGCCGACGGCCAGTCCGACCACCGCGACCCACGACACCCAGTAGGACGGGACGGCCTCCCACCCGCCGCGGTCCGTGCCGACACCGGCGACCTCGCCGACGAGTGCCGCCGAGGACGGGTCGACGTGCAGCCCGGTCAGCGCGCTCCCCGACGCGATGCCCGCGGCCATGAACCCGAGCATGATGAGCCCCTGCACGAGCCGCGAGGACCCGGTCACGATGTCGGCCGCGGTGAGCTCGAGCAGGGCGTTGGTGATGAGGGCTCCCGGCACGAACACGGCCACGGGGGCGCACACGGCGAAGAGCGGGACGTGGTCGAACCCGGTGCCGGCGGCGACGAGCCCGACGATCGTCGTGGACACGAAGGCCGCGAGGAACGGGATGATCGCCACGGCCTCGCGGAAGCGGCGCAGCAGGAGGCCGATCACGCCGACGAGGGCTCCGACGGCCAGCGCCACGAGGATCGCCCACCACGGGCAGCGGAACACCACCGCGAGTCCGGCCGAGGTCAGGGCGTTGCCGAGGATCCACGGGAGTGCCGGCGGTGGGACGGTCCCGGCGCGGATCGCCCGGACCCGTGCGGGGATCTCGGCGAGAGCGATCGAACCGCTCTCGAGGCCGAGGACGAGCCGGTTCGCCCGGGCGGCCTGGCGGCTCGAGAGCTCGACGCCCTCGGCGTTGACGATGGTGGCGGCGCCGGTGGCGACCTCGCTCACCATGACGAGGGCGGGGAGGACCCCGACGGCGAGCGTCGGCCCGACCCCGGCGGCATCGCGCGCCTTCTCGAGCGCCGAACGGACGTCCGTGACCGAGCTGCCGGCGTCGAGGAGGAGGGCGCCCAGCGTGCCGAGCAGCATGCCGGTGGGGACGGTCTCGCCGTCGACCACCTCGACGTGGGCCTCGGGTCGGCCGAGGGCGTTCCGCAGGTTCGCGAGCGCGCTTCCGAATCCGACCACCCGAGAATGGTAGCGGGGGCGGGGTTTCGTCCGTCGCCTCGGTACCCCCGGTGGGACTCGAACCCACAACTCGGCGATTTTAAGTCGCATGCCTCTACCGATTGGGCCACGGGGGCGGGCCGCAACAGCCTACCGACGAAGACGAGGCGGCCACCCCGTGGGGTGACCGCCTCGTCTGGAGCGTGTCGCTACTTGGCGTCCGCCTCGGCCTTCACCGGCTCGGCGTCGTTCGAGACGTCCTTCGCCGGCTCGCCGTAGGCGGGACCGGCCGCACCGGCGGGCTTGCCCTCTTCCGGAGCGGTGGTCGGCTTCGACGCCTCGACCGGTGCCGCGGGGGCCTCGGCTGCGGGCTTCGGACGGGACGCGAACGCCTCGAACGCGGCACGCGGGGTCTCGCGGTCGTCGAGCGACGCGATGTCGCGGCCGAGGAAGAAGCCACCGACCCAGTCGCCGATGACGCGCCACTTGCGCTCCCACGACGGCATCGCCAGCCCGTGGTAGCCGCGGTGGGCACCCCAGGCGAGGAAGCCCTTCATGGCGAACTTGCCGGACTGGAAGACGCCGATGCCGAGACCGAGGCCGGCGACGGCACCGAGGTTCTCGTGCTTGTAGTCGGTCGTCGCCTCGCCGCGGATCGTCGCGACGAGGTTCTTCGCGAGCTGCTTCGCCTGGCGGACGGCGTGCTGGGCGTTCGGCACGCAGAAGCCGCCGACGCCACCACCGGTGAGGTCCGGCACGGCCGCGACGTCACCACAGGCCCACGCGTCGGCGATCACGCCGTTGTCGTCGACCACGCGCAGGTCGGGCTGCACGCGGATGCGGCCACGCTGCTCGAGCGGGAGGTCGGTGCCCTTGACCATCGGGTTCGCCATGACACCGGCGGTCCAGATGATGAGGTCGGACTCGATCTTCTCGATCGCGCCGTCGTTGGTCTTGAGCTCGCAGACGCCGCCGACCGCCGAGGCCAGCTGCGTCTCGAGGTGCACCGTGGCGCCGCGCTGCGCGAGGTTCTTGAGCACCCAGTGCGACGTCTCGAGCGAGACCTCGGGCATGATGCGGCCCATCGCCTCGACGAGGTGGAAGTGCGTGTCGTCGAACGACAGCTCGGGGTAGCTCTTGAGCAGGTCGGAGACGAACGAGCGGAGCTCGGCGAACACCTCGATGCCGGCGAAGCCACCACCGACGACGACGACGGTCAGCAGGCGGTCACGCTCCGGGCCGGCCGGCAGGGTCGCGGCCTTGTGGAAGTTCGTGAGGATCTTGTCGCGGATCGCCGCGGCCTCTTCGATCGTCTTCAGGCCGATCGCCTCGTCGGCGACGCCCGGGATCGGGAAGGTACGCGAGACCGCACCGGCGGTCATGACGATCTGGTCGTAGGACTCCTCCCACGCCTCGCCCTCGGCCGGGGTGATCGTCGCCGTCTTGCTGGCGTGGTCGACCTTCGTGACCTTGGCGGTGACGACGCGCGTCTTCTTGAGGTGACGGCGGTGGGAGACGACGGCGTGACGCGGCTCGATGGAACCGGCGGCGACCTCGGGGAGGAACGGCTGGTACGTCATGTACGGCAGCGGGTCGACCATGACGACCTCGGCTTCGCCCTGACGAAGGTGCTTCTCGAGCTTCCAGGCGGTGTAGAAGCCGGCGTAACCGCCGCCGACGACGAGGATCTTGGGCACGGTGGATGATCTCCTTGGAGTGGGGTGGTTGCCGGGAGGCTGGTCAGAATTCGCCGCCACCCGCCCCGACTCCGGCGTCTGCTCCCTCATCATACGCCCGGCACTCACACCGGGCAGGCGACCAGCTCACGCGCTCGAGCGCGAGGTCGCCGATGGGGTTGACGCCGGGTCCGGCGGCGAGGGCGTGGCCGACGAGGGCGTGCAGGCACTTCACACGGGTGGGCATGCCACCGGCGGTGATGCCGTCGATCTCGTCGACGTGCTCGATCGACTCGCGATCGGCGAGGTAGGACTCGTGCGCCGCGCGGTACTGCTCGGCGACGGTCGGGTCCTCGAGCAGGGCTGCCAGCTCGGGCATGACCTGGTTGGCCTCGAGGGTGCTGACCGCAGCGGTGGCCGCGGGATGGCACAAGTAGTACAGCGTCGGGAACGGGGTGCCGTTCGACAGCCGGGGCTTCGTGGACACGACGGTGGGGTTGCCACAGACGCAGCGAGCAGCGATCCCGATGACGTCACGCGCCGGTCGGCCGAGCTGCGCCGAGACGACCTGGATGTCGCGTTCGGAGGGCGGGTCGAAGGGAGGGGTCGTCACGGGTACGTGAGCCTACCGGAGTCCCGCGCGTCGTCCTACTTCGTGTCGCCGGTGCCGGAGACGTCCGGTGCGACGAGCTGCTGCGTGGTCTCGTCGGTGAGCCCCGAGGTCAGCACCGACGACAGCATCGCCTGCACCCAGTCGACCTTCGGCGTCTGCACGGTCGAGCTCACGGGCGTACCGGAATCGGTCGTCGGCGTCGACTCGGCCTTCCGGTTCTCGCTGCCCATCACGAGGTAACTTTCCTCGCCGGGGTACACGTAGAGCAGTCGGTCCCGGGCCTGCGCCTCGATGTACGCGGGGTCGTCCCAGCGCGCGACGTCCTTCTTCTTCTGGGCGACGTCGGCCTTCTGGCTCGCGACCTCGCGCTGCTGCTGGGCGATCTGCTCCTGCTGCTGGATCAGCGTCCGGAGTGACGGTGCGAGCACGACGACGAACAGCACGATGATGGCCAGCATGAGCAGGCTGAACCCGGAGAACCGGATCGAGCGGTACCACGGCTGCTCGGACGAGCCGCCCTCGGGCAGCGCCACGGGGACGCGGCGGACACGGGGCTTCTGGCTGGGCACGGTCCGACGATAACCCGCCGGCGGGCCTGCTGGCGGTCGGCACGCGGCCGTTCGGCGCCCTCTCAGCGGGCGATCCAGGAGGCGCGGCGCACCCCCGGATCGCTGCCAGCGCCCGGCACGCGGTCGCGCAACACGCCGCGGGCGATCCGCTGAGGTCGCACGATCGGTCGCCCGCGTCCGGCTGAGGCGGCAGTTCGTGCGACCTCGACGGTCGGCGCGCGGCATGCCGTGCGACCTCGACGGGCGAACGACGAGACGCCGCCCTCCCGGAGGAGGACGGCGTCTCGTTGAGGGCGCTGGTTACAGGGAAGCCGAGCGCGGGAAGGCCGAGCGGCCCGCGTAGACCGCGGCGTCGCCGAGCTCTTCCTCGATGCGGAGCAGCTGGTTGTACTTCGCGACACGGTCCGAGCGGGCCGGGGCGCCGGTCTTGATCTGGCCACCGTCGACCGCGACCGCGATGTCCGCGATCGTGGTGTCCTCGGTCTCGCCGGAGCGGTGCGACAGGATCGCCGTCATGCCGTGGCGCTGCGCGAGGGAGACGGCGTCGAGGGTCTCGGTCAGGGTGCCGATCTGGTTCACCTTGACGAGGATCGAGTTCGCGGCCTTCTCGTCGATGCCCCGCTGCAGGCGCGTCGGGTTCGTGACGAACAGGTCGTCACCGACGATCTGCACCTTGTCGCCGAGCTCGGCGGTCAGGTGCGACCAGCCGGCCCAGTCGTCCTCGGCGAGCGGGTCCTCGATCGTGGCGAGCGGGTAGTCGCGGACGAGCTCGGCGAAGTAGGCCGTGAACTCCTCGCCGGAGAGCTGCTTGCCCTCGAACGCGTACTTGCCGTCGTGGAAGAACTCGGTGGAGGCGACGTCGAGGCCGAGCGCGATGTCCTTGCCCGGCGTGAAGCCGGCCTTCTCGATCGCGGCGAGCAGGAAGTCCAGCGCAGCGCGGTTGGACGCGAGCTCCGGGGCGAAGCCGCCCTCGTCGCCCAGGCCGGTCGCGAGACCCTGCTTCTTCAGCTCGCCCTTGAGCGCGTGGTAGGTCTCGACGCCCCAGCGGAGCGCCTCGGAGAAGGACTCGGCGCCGTAGGGCACGAGGAAGAACTCCTGGATGTCGACGTTGGTGTCGGCGTGCGCGCCACCGTTGACGACGTTCATGAGCGGGACGGGCAGCGTGTGCGCGTTCGGGCCGCCGAGGTAGCGGAACAGCGGCAGGTCGGCCGAGTCGGCTGCCGCGCGTGCGACGGCGAGCGAGGCACCGAGGATCGCGTTCGCACCGAGGCGCGACTTGTTCTCGGTGCCGTCGAGCTCGATGAGCGCGGCGTCGACGAGGCGCTGGTCGGTGGCGTCGAAGCCCTCGAGCGCCGGACCGATCTCGTCGAGGACCGCGTCGACGGCCTTGAGGACGCCCTTGCCGCCGTAGCGGGAAGCGTCTCCGTCACGGAGCTCGTACGCCTCGAACGCACCGGTGGAGGCGCCGGACGGGACGAGTGCGCGCGAGACGACCCCGTCGTCGAGCAGGACCTCGACCTCGACCGTCGGGTTGCCTCGGGAATCGAGGACTTCGCGTGCGCCTACGGCGTCGATCTGGGCCACGGGGTACTCCCTACACGTTCGGTTGTGGTGATTGCGGAGTCGATCCTAGCGAGGCGCGGGTGAACACGAGGCGTGCATGACGGGCGACTGTGGAGAACTCACGCCAGCGGGCGGAACTCCACACCCTCGAGCGACTGCGTGTCGGCACCCACGGAGGCGAACGCGTCGAAGCCCTGCGCGACGAGTCGCGCGAGCAGGTTCTTCATGTTCTTCGTGCGTCGCTCGAGCCGGACACGACGGTGCCCCTCGAGCGCTTCGGCCTTGAGCGCCGCGAGCCGGACCGGGTCGACGTCCTTGTCGTACACGAGCACGACGGCGTCGGACTCGGCGGACTCGGGGAGCGTGACGAGGTCGACCAGCCGCTCGAACCCGAGGGAGAACCCGACCGCGGGCACGTCCTGACCGAGGAACCGGCCGATCATGCCGTCGTAGCGCCCACCACCGCCGAGGCTGTAGCCGAAGTCGGGGTGCGCGACCTCGAAGATCGTGCCCGTGTAGTAGCCCATGCCACGGACGAGCGTCGGGTCGAAGCGCAGGTCGACGCCCGGGAGCGCCGAACGGAGCCGCTGCAGGTCCTCGAACGCGTCGGCGTCGAGCCACGTGGCTCCCCCGACGGCGTCCCAGTCGGCGGTCTCGAGCGTGCGGATCGTGTCCTCGAGCCCGGGGAGCTCGACGCCGACGGTCTCGCGGAGCTCTGCCGCCACGCCGTCCGGCCCGATCTTGTCGAGCTTGTCGATCGTGATGAGCGCGCGGTCGGCGGCGGTCGGGTCGGTGATCCCCCACGACCCGAGGAGCGCGAGGAGGATCCGGCGGTCGTTGATCCGGATCGTGGTGCCCTGGATCCCGAGCGCGTCGAGGGCAGCGGTCGTCGCCCGGATGAGTTCGATCTCGGCGAGCTGCCCGGGCTCACCGAGGATGTCGATGTCGCACTGCACGAACTGCCGGTAGCGCCCCTTCTGCGGGCGTTCAGCACGCCAGACCGGGGCGATCTGCACCGACCGGAACACCGACGGCAACTCGGCACGGTGCGTGGCGTAGAAGCGTGCGAGGGGCACGGTGAGGTCGAACCGCAGCCCGAGGTCGGCGAGGTCGAGCGGCGCACCGGCGTGCTGCAGGTCCTCGGTGGAGAGCCCGCGCTTCATGACCGCGAACGCGAGCTTCTCGTTGTCGCCGCCGAGGCCCGAGTGCAGGCGGGCGGCGTCCTCGACGACCGGGGTCTCGATCTCGTCGAACCCGTGGCGCGCGTACACGTCGCGGATCACGCCCAGGACGTGCTCGCGCCGGGCCTTGTCTGCCGGGAGGAAGTCACGCATGCCACGGGGAGCCGTCACGGTCGGAGCCATGGATCGATTCTGGCAGATCGACCTCTCCGGCTTGCACACGTTCCGACCGGCTGATATTCTTCATCCAGAACCTCGGTTCGACGGGTGCCTGATCCATCCGACGAACCGATCGCGTGGGCAACGTGCTGCAGTGTGCCCCGCGGTTCGAGTGGGCTGCTCCATCGGCACCGCATCCCTGGTGGTGCCGTCGGCCCACTCGCGGGCGTCCTCCTTTTTTCGGGTTGGGAGGACGCCCGCACTCCCCTTGCCCGCGCCCCCAGCCCCCCGCACCCGCACAGCGCATCCGCACCCGCACCGCTCGGGCGCGGCAGGTCGCCTCACTCTCCGACGCGGCCGGCCGCCTCCAGCTCCGCGACCGCGGCACGCAGACTGGCGATCGGGTCGATCCCGGTGCCGCGCGCCTCCGCGATCATCGCGAGCACGGCGGTCCCCCACCCGGCGTCCACGACGGCACCACCGGCGCCTTCCACCCGCACATCCCGACCAGGACCCGTGTCCGGAACCGCACCGGCGTCCGGAACCGCACCGGCGTCCGGAACCGCACCCGCGGCCCCCGGTCGCGCCCCCGCACCCGCAGCACCGGCGTCCGGGACGCCACCCGCGCCTCCCGACCGCGCCCCCGCGCCCGCCGCCGCGACGACGGAGGCGACGACCGCGTCGGAGTCCCCCCGTTCCTCCAGGCGTTCGAGCAGCTTCACGGCCCGCTCCATCGGCGGCATCGCCCGAGGGACCCCGTCGAAGACGCTCCGCCGCGAGGACTTCTCCGCAGCCTTGGCCGCCCGCCAGACGCGCACGACGTCCTCCACGGTGTCCGCCCGCTCGTCCCCGAACACGTGCGGGTGCCGGCGCACCATCTTGTCCCGGGCGCCGGCGGCCACGTCCTCGAGGTCGAACGACTCCGCGAGTCCCGCGTGGAGGACCACCTGGTAGAGCACGTCACCGAGCTCCTCGCGGAGTTCGTCGTCGTCCCCGGAGTCGATCGCGTCGACCAGCTCGTACGACTCCTCGACCGCGTAGCGCGCCAGCGAGGCATGGGTCTGGGCGCGGTTCCAGACGCACCCTCCGGCGGGGTCGAGCAGGCGGTCGACGACGGTGACGAGGTCCGAGACGGCGGTCATGCGGTCATCGTGCCACGCAGCACACCGTGGACGCCGCCGATGGTCGGCCGGTATGCTGTACGTGGCGTGTCGGGAAGTCTGGTCGACGATCTCTCACCCGACCCTTCTCCGACGGAGCTCCATGCCGGCAATCGTCCGTTCCCCCCGTTTCAGCGCCATCGCCCTGCTCACCGCGGCGGTCCTCGGGCTCGTCGTGGCGAACTCGCCGCTCGGCCCCGGCCTCGAGCACCTCCTGCACGTGCACGCCCCGTGGGGTGCGGTCGGACTCGACCTCTCGGTGTCGCACTGGATCAGCGACGGGCTGCTCGCGGTGTTCTTCCTGCTCGTGGCGATCGAGCTGAAGCACGAGCTCGTCGCCGGTGAGCTCTCGAACCCGAAGACGGCGGTCATCCCCGCGATCGCGGCGGTCGGCGGCGTGCTCGTCCCGGCCGGCATCTACCTCCTCGTGACCGCAGGGACGCCGTACGGGCACGGGTGGCCGATCCCGACCGCGACCGACATCGCCTTCGCGCTCGGCGTCCTGGCGATGTTCGGCCGCGGGCTGCCCTCGACGCTCCGGGTGTTCCTGCTGGCCCTCGCGGTGCTCGACGACCTCATCGCGATCATCATCATCGCCGTCGTGTTCGCGCACGACACCGACTTCCTCGCGCTGGCCGGCGCCGTCGTCGTGCTCGCGCTCTTCTGGCTGCTCGGCAAGGCCCTGCGCCCCGGGCGTCCCGGCCAGGCCTGGGTCATCGCGGGCATGGTCGTGCTCGGTGTCCTGACGTGGTGGCTCGTGTACCACTCGGGCGTGCACGCGACGATCGCGGGCGTGGCGCTCGGGCTCGTCCTGCCGCGCCGCCCCGGGCACACGCTGCACGGCAACGTCGAGCCGTGGTCGAACGCGATCGTCCTGCCGGTGTTCGCCTTCGCGTCGGCCGCCGTGGTGGTGCCCGCCGTCGGCATCGGGGAGCTGTCGCCGACGTTCTGGGCGGTGGTGCTCGCGCTGCCGGTCGGCAAGGTGATCGGCATCACGCTGTTCGGGGCGGTGGCGACCCGGATCTTCCGGGCGCCCGGCCGCTCGACGCTGTCGTTCGGGTCGATCGTCACGGTGGGGGTGTTGGGCGGGATCGGGTTCACGGTCTCGCTGCTCATGAACGAGCTCGCCTTCGCCCGCAACGACGAGATCCTCGACGAGGGGGTGCTCGCCGTCCTCGTCGGCTCGGGCATCGCGATCGTGGCCTCCGCCGTCGTGGTCAGCCTGCGGGCGCGTCGGTACCGGGCGCGGCGGGAGCTCTCCGAGGCCGAGGCGACCGAGTAGCGGGGTCGCGCGGGGTCCGTGCGCGTCCCGCGGGGTGCTGTCCCGGAACGACATCGTCGCCGTCGTACGACGACCACGATGTCGTTCGTTGCACGCGCGCACTCTTGCACGCGCGCTCGGGCGACGTTGTCGCTGTCGTACGACACCGACAACGTCGCATCGAGTCCGCACCGAACAGCGCGCGCCCGCCCGCGCCCCCACGCGCCCACGACGCGACCACCGACGGACGGGAGGCGCGGTGCCAGCTGGCACCGCGCCTCCCGTCGGTCGCCACGCACGCGCGCGACGGCAGCCCGCCCGACTACGCCGCCGGCGTCTCCGCCGGCGCCTTCGACGCCCCGTACACAGCCGTCAGGATGCTCTCCACCCACTGGATGAGCGCAGCGTCCGGCAGGGTCTCACCGTGCGGCTTCGGCAGCGGGATGCTCGCCGCGTCCTGCTGCGGGAACCACCGGGCTCCAGGGAACATCCGCTTGAGCCGCACCTGCGCCGAGTCGGCGAGCTCCTTGCCCGCGACGCGCAGGTTCGACCCCATCACGACGAC
This sequence comes from Curtobacterium sp. NPDC087082, assembly GCF_044745045.1. Classification (NCBI taxonomy): domain Bacteria; kingdom Bacillati; phylum Actinomycetota; class Actinomycetes; order Micrococcales; family Microbacteriaceae; genus Curtobacterium; species Curtobacterium sp. NPDC087082. The sequence goes on from NZ_JBIUZN010000003.1 coordinate 202,388, forward strand.
GTCGGAGAGCCCGACCTGCTGCGCCATCCGGCGGAGGCGCGAGACCTCGACCAGGGTGAGCACGGCCTGCGGCGGCTGGCCGTACCGGTCGGTGAGCTCGTCGAGGACCATGTCGATGCCCTCGGCCTGCGCCGCGGGGGCGGAGGCGGCGGAGAGCTTCTGGTACGCCTCGAGCCGGAGCCGCTCGGACTCGACGTAGTCGTCCGGGATGTGCGCGTCGACGGGGATCTCGAGCCGGAGCTCGGTCTGCCCCTCGGCGACGTCCCCGCGGAACTGCGAGACGGCCTCGCCGATCATGCGCAGGTAGAGGTCGAACCCGACGCCCGCGATGTGGCCGGACTGCTCCCCGCCGAGCAGGTTGCCCGCCCCGCGGAGCTCGAGGTCCTTCATGGCGACCTGCATGCCCGCGCCGAGCTCGTTGTTCGCGGCGATGGTCTCGAGGCGGTCCTGTGCGGTCTCGGACAGGGGCTTCTCGGCGTCGTAGAGGAAGTACGCGTACCCGCGCTCACGCCCTCGGCCGACACGACCGCGCAGCTGGTGCAGCTGCGACAGCCCGTACTTGTCCGCCTTGTCGATGATGAGCGTGTTCGCGTTCGCGATGTCGAGGCCGGTCTCGATGATGGTGGTCGAGACGAGGACGTCGAACCGGCGCTCCCAGAAGTCGACCATCACCTGCTCGAGCGTCGACTCGGACATCTGCCCGTGCGCGACGGCGATGCGGGCGTCGGGGACGATCTCGGCGAGGTGCGCGGCGACGGACTGGATGTCCTTCACGCGGTTGTGCACGTAGAACACCTGCCCCTCGCGCAGGAGCTCGCGGCGGATGGCGGCGGCGACCTGCAGATCGGACTGCGGCCCGACGAAGGTGAGGATCGGGTGGCGGTCCTCGGGTGGGGTGGCGAGGGTGGACATCTCGCGGATGCCGGTGACCGCCATCTCGAGCGAACGCGGGATCGGCGTCGCGGACATCGCCAGGACGTCGACGTTCGTCTTGAGCTTCTTGAGCTGGTCCTTGTGCTCGACGCCGAACCGCTGTTCCTCGTCGATGATGACCAGGCCGACGTCCTTGAACTGGATGCCCTGCGACAGGATCCGGTGGGTGCCGATGACGATGTCGACCGTGCCGTCGGCGAGGCCCGCGATGGTCTCCTTCGACTCCTTCTCGGTCTGGAACCGGCTGAGGGCGCGCAGGTGCACGGGGAAGCCGGCGAAGCGCTCCTGGAAGGTCTCCATGTGCTGGCGCACGAGCAGCGTCGTGGGGACGAGCACGGCGACCTGCTTGCCGTCCTGCACGGCCTTGAACGCGGCGCGGATCGCGACCTCGGTCTTGCCGTAGCCGACGTCGCCGGAGAGCAGGCGGTCCATCGGGATCGGCCGCTCCATGTCGCGCTTGATCTCGTCGATGGTGGTGAGCTGGTCGGCGGTCTCGGCGAACGGGAACGCCTCTTCCAGCTCGCGTTGCCACGGGGTGTCCGGGCCGAAGGCGTGTCCCTTCGACGCCATCCGCGCGGAGTAGAGCTTCACGAGGTCGACGGCGATGTCGCGGACGGCCTTGCGCGCCTTCGACTTCGCCGAGGCCCAGTCCGAGCCGCCCATCTTCGACAGGGTCGGGGACTCGCCGCCGACGTACCGCGAGAGCTGGTCGAGCTGGTCGGTCGGCACGAAGAGCTTGTCGCCCGGGTACCCGCGCTTCGACGGCGCGTACTCGAGCACCAGGTACTCGCGCTGGGTCTTCACCGCGTTGCGGCCGCCGGAGCTCACCTCGCGCGAGACGAGCTCGACGAACTTGCCGATGCCGTGCGTGGCGTGCACGACGACGTCGCCGGGCTTGAGCTGCAGCGGGTCGACGACGTTCTTGCGCCGGCTCGCGAGCTTCTTGACGGTGCGCGCGCCCTGCTGGACGCTGCGGCCGTAGAACTCGGCCTCGCTGAGGACCGCGATGCGCGGATCCGGGGTGGCGAAGCCGTGCTCGACGGTGGCGGTCGTGACGACGGCGACGCCGGGCTCGGGAGGCGCGGTGACGGTTTCGGCACGGGCGGCGACCCCCGCGTCGGCGAGCACCTGCACCGCCCGTTCGACCAGCCCCTGGCCCTGGGCGGTCACCACGACGGCCCACCCGTCGTCGGTGAGCTGCTTCACGTGCGCGATCGCGCCGTCCGCGCTGCCGGCGAAGCTCGGGATCGCCTCGGCCCGGACGCGGATGTAGTCGCCCGCCTCGGCCACGGCTTCGGCGTCGGTGAGCACGCGCTCGGCGTCGCCCTCGTCCAGCCCGGAGTCGAACGGGGAGACCGTCCACCAGGTGCGCTGCCCACGGCCGTTCTTGAGCTGCTGGACGGTGAGGAAGTTGCCGGCGTCGAGGTCGATCGGCGCCTGCGCACCCGCGACCGCGGCGCTCCAGGCGGCCTGCAGGAACTCGGTGTTCGTCTCGGCGAGGCTGTGCGCGCGGCCGCTGACCCGTTCGGGCGAGAACACCGCGATGACGGAGTCGTCCGGCAGGTAGTTCGTGACCGGCACGAGGTCCTGCACGAGCGCGGGGGCGAGAGACTCCATGCCCTCGACCGGGATCCCCTCGGCGATCTTCGCGAGCATCTGGGAGAGGTTCGGGAACTCGTGCAGCATCTCGCGCGCCCGCTGCCGGACGTCGTCGCTCAGCAGGAGTTCGCGCGAGGCCGTGAGCTCGACGGAGCCGAGGTCGTCGTCAGTCGTGCGCTGGTCGGCGACGGAGAAGGCCTTGATCGCCTCGATCTCGTCGCCGAAGAAGTCGACGCGGACCGGGTGGTCGGCCGTCGGCGGGAAGACGTCGAGGATGCCGCCGCGCACGGCGAATTCACCGCGGCGGGTGACGAGGTCGACCCGGGCGTACGCCATGTCCACGAGCTGCCCGGCGATGGTGCCGAGGTCGTTGCCGCGGGACTCGGTGCGGAGGGCGATCGGCGCGAGGGAGGTGAGGTTGCCCGCGATCGGCTGCAGCGCCGCCCGGACGCTCGCCACCACCACGGTCGTGCGGCGCTCGGCCACGGGGGCGTCCTGCCACGCGGCGAGCTTCCGGAGGGTCGCGATGCGCGTGCCGACGGTCTGCGCGCTCGGGCTGAGCCGTTCATGCGGCAGGGTCTCCCACGCGGGGAACTCGAGGACCTCGGCATCGGGGAGGTAGCTGCCGACCGATGCGCGGACGGCCTCGGCCTCGCGCCCGGTGGCCGTGATCACGAAGACGCACTGCGGCCCGGTGCGTTCGGCCAGCAGGGCGCCGAGCAGCGGCACGCGCAGACCGTCGACGACCGAGAAGTCGGCGTCACGGGGTGCGGCACGGAGGACGCGATCGAACGCGGAGGCGCGCGAGAGCGCAGGGATGATGCCCGAGATCGTCACTCAGGAGATGGTACCGGCCACCACTGACACCGGCCGCTGTGTGCGCGACCGGCGAACCCACGGCACCGGGCAGCGCCGCTCAGGACGGGGCGTGCACGCGCTGCTGTGCGGCGAGGAGCCCGAGGTCCGCGATCGCCTCGACCGCGTCCGCGCCGTCCGCCAGCAGGTTCGGCAGCGTCTTCTTCTCGGTCGGCGAGAAGTCACGCAGCACGTAGTCGGCCGGGTCCTGGCGCCCGGGGGGACGGCCGATGCCGATCCGCACGCGGGTGAACTCGTTGGTCCCCGTGGCCTTGATGATGTCGCGCAGGCCGTTGTGCCCGCCGTGCCCGCCACTGCCCTTCAGGCGGACGGTGTCGAACGGCAGGTCCAGCTCGTCGTGCACGACGACGAGGTCGGCCGGGGTGGCGCTGTAGAACCCGAGCACGCTCGAGACCGGGCCACCCGAGGTGTTCATGAACGACCCGGGCTTGGCGAGCACCAGGCGGGGTCCCCCGGGCACCAGGCGCCCCTCGGCGACCTGGTTCGGGGTCTTGTGCTTCTTGAACGTCGCGCCCATGCGGGCGGCGAGTTCGTCGAGGACCATCTGGCCGACGTTGTGACGGTTGCCCGCGTAGCCGGGCCCGGGGTTCCCGAGCCCGACCACGACGAGCGTCTTGCCTGTCATCAGCGTCGGCCAGATGTCCGCGAAGGGGTGTTACTCGCCGTCGACCGGGGCGGAGCCGCCCTCGGCACCGGCCTCGGCGCCCGCCTCGGCAGCGGCCTCGTCGGCGGCGTCGTCGTCGGCGGTGCCACGCGGGGTGACGATCGCGACGACGAGTGCCTCGGCGTCGGTCTCGAGCTCGGCGCCCTCGGGGAGCTGGAGCTGCGAGGCGTGGATCTGCGTGCCGTCCTCGAGGCCCTCGACGTCGACGACGACGTGCTCGGGGATGGAGGTGGCGAGCACCAGGAGCGAGACCGTGTTGAGGTCCTGCACGTGGATGGTGCCGGAGAAGGACTCGCCCTCGACGACGACGGGCACGTCGACCGTGACCTTCTCGCCGCGGCGCAGGACCACGAGGTCGATGTGCTCGATGATCTGGCGCACCGGGTCACGCTGGACGTCCTTGACGAGGGCGAGCTGGGCCGCACCCTCGATGTCGAGGTCGACGACCGCGTTGGCGGTGCGGACGAGCAGCATGGTCTCGTGGCCGGGCAGCGTGATGTGCTTCGGCTCGGTGCCGTGGCCGTAGACGACCGCGGGGATCTTGTCGGCGGCACGGAGCTTGCGAGCAGCGCCCTTGCCGAACTTGGTGCGGACTTCCGCTGCGAGCTTGGTGTAGTCGGCCATGGTGTCTCCTGGTCTCGGGGACGACACCGGGGTGCCGGCATCGTGGGGGTCTGTGGTGTTGCAACTCGAACGCGTGCACGCGTGAGGAACGTTCCCAAGCTGGGCCGGGTCTCCCACCGCGTCGATCACGGCCGCGCATGCGCGGCCCTCGCCGAAGTCAGTCACCGAGTCTAGCAGGACCGATCCGGGCGTGTCGCACCGTGCCCTGGACGTCGGTACAGGCGGCCTGGAGGCGCGGTGCGGGCCCGCACCGCGCCTCCAGGACGCAGGTGGTCGCGTCAGTGGCCCGCCGCTTCGGCGCCCTCCGGCACCTTGAGGAAGGACAGCACCACGAACGCGAGCACGTAGAGGCCGACGAACGTCCAGACGACGCCGCCGGGGCCGCCCCAGGGCAGCACGGCGCTGACGACGGCGTTGCCGAGGAACGTCGCACCACCCGCTGCGGTGGCGTACATGGCCATCGCGGCGCCACGGCGCTCCTCGCCGGCGAAGGCGGGGACGATCGCGCCCATCGGCGTGAACCCGGCGAGCATGATGCCGAAGACGGTGCCGGCGGCGGTCGCCAGCCAGAAGCCCCACTCGGAGCCGGCCGGCACGAGGTGCGGGACGTACCACCACGCGAGCAGGCCGATCGCCGAGGCGCCGATGCCGAACCACTTCACGGTGCGGATCCAGCCGATGCGGTCGCCGAGGGCGCCGAAGAACGCGTTGAACAGGATGTTGCCGGCGTAGACGATCACGGTCATCGTCAGCCACTTCGACTGGCCCCAACCGAGCTCCGTGCCGATGATCGCGGGCATGATCACGAACATGCCGAACTCCGGGGCGGTGTTCACGAGCCGGATGAGGACCGCGAGCAGGACCTTCGGGCGTTTGACGCAGACCTCGATGCCGCTCGCGATCACCCGGGCGGCGGAGTGCGAGCGCGGCGCGATCCGACCGAGGCCGGTGGGCTCGTGCACGCCGAACCGGACGATCGCCCAGCCGACCGCGACGAGGAGCAGCGACAGCGCCATCGACCAGGTCTCCCCGGTGTGGCCGCCGCCGAACGCGGGGATGGTGCCGATCGCGATGAGCGAGCCGAGCGTCGGCAGGCCGCCGGTGAACACGACGTAGAACCAGCCGACGGCGGTCGCGTTCCGCTCGCGGGCGACCGTGTGGTTCACCCAGCAGAGGAACGAGAACGCGAACAGCGGGAAGCCGAGGCCCCGCAGGAAGTACGTCAGCGCGATGAGGCCGACCGACGCGGTGGGCAGTGCCGCGAGGAACGCGACCTGGAACACGACCCAGAGCACGGCGCCGATGGTCATCACCCGGCGCGGGCCCCAGAGCTCCGACAGCACGCCGGCGAAGTACGACGCGACGAGGACCGCGACGCCGTAGAGGCCGATCACCATCGCGGCGCTGTCGACCCCGCCGGAGCCGAGCGCCGCCGCGATGTGCGGGGAGATGAAGTTCGACTCGATGCCGTCGCCGGTCATGAAGACCAGGACGCCGAGGAAGCCCCAGCGCAGCGGGTGCGGGATGCCGAGGCGGGCGAGGAGTCCCTCGCGGGCGGCGGCGGCTGGTGGTGTGGGCGGTGGGGCGGCGGTGCCGGACTCGGGAGCGGTGACGCCGTTCGGCGGCGTGAGGGTGGTGGTGCGGGCGGTGCGGGGTTCCGACATGTGTCGTCTCTCCTGGAGGGGCCCCGGAGTGCTCGACCCGGCATCGCGGCATGTCTCCGGGGTGCGCCGCGCGCCGTGCAGCACCTCGCCCGCGCAGTGGCTGCGGGTGGGGTGCTGCGTCGGCGATGATGCGAGTCCTGTACCCGGGCCGCCTGGTGCTGTCGTCGGGGCGGACCCGGCGGACCATCGCCGGCCCGAAGCATGGTGCCCGAGATTAGACCGCTCCAACGCAGTCCGTCAAGAACGACAACTGTTGGGTAACGATGTGGGCTCCGGGGCCGCTCGCGGAGTAGCGGTCAGTCCACGTCGGACGGCGCCGCCGGTCAGCGGCCGACCTCGCGTCGGTGGTGCTGGGCGGCCGCGAGGAGCTCGCGGGCTCGGTCGCTCGTGGTCTCGGCGTCGTCGCGGGCGTGTTCGAGTCGCGTGACCTCGGCGGTGGCCGCGGCGAGCTGGCGTTCGAGGTCGGCCCGGCGGGCCTCGGCGGTCGCGAGGGCGTCCTCGGCCGCGTCGAGTGCGGCGTCGGCGTCGCGGGACTCCGTCCGTGCGGCCGTCTCGGCCTGGCGCGCTGCGCGGCGTTCGGTGGCCGGGTCGGTCTCGCGTGAGGAGTCCGGGGCAGGCTCCGGCTCGCGGTCCGGCGTACGGTCCGGCTCGCTGTCCGGCTTGCGTTCGGGCTTGTGGTCCGGCTTGCGTTCGGGCTCGTGGTCCGGCTTGCGGTCGGGCTTCCCGGAGGCGCGGGTCGTCCCCGCCGCGCGTCTCCCCTCCGTGATGGGGATCGGCGCCGCGCCGCTCCCCGACCACGCATCGGGCACCGCATCCGGATCGGCGAGCGCCCCGTCGAGGTCCACGTCGTCGAACCCGGCGCTCTCGAGCGCGCGGACGAGGAGCCCGGAGCGCACCGCGGCACCGGCGTGCGGGTCCGCCATCGCGGCCTCGATCGTCGCCCGCACCTGGTCGAGCACGGCCGGCGTCACCGGGTGCCCGGCATCGGACGCGAGGTCGGCACCGGCCTGCGTGAGCGCGTCGACCACGCCCGCGCGCTGACGCCGGAGCTTCCGGATGACGGCCGGGTCCGCGTCCGCCTGTGCCTGCCGGATGGCGGGTCCGAGGTCGACGGCCTCGTCCAGTGCGCCCTCGTGCGCCAGCAGGTCGATGACCCACGCGGCGGGCGCGGGCTTCCGGAGGCCGCCGATCGCCGTCGCGAGCGCACGGTCGTCCTTCCGGACCGCCCGCTGACGCGCCGTCCGCTCGGCGACGAAGTCCGCGGGCGCGACGAGGAGCAGTTCCCTCGCCACGTCCGCGAACCCCATGCGGCCCAGCTTGCCCGCTACCAGTCGTGGACGGTGCCGTCGGCGAGGCGGTTGAAGGGCAGGTACGCCTGCTCGTAGGGGTACTTGCCGGCTTCGTCGACGTCGAGCGAGACCCCGAGGCCCGGCTCGTCGCCGGGGTGCAGGTACCCGTCGGTGAAGGTGAAGGTCTGCCGGAACACCTGGTTCGTCTTCGGGCCGTGCTGCATGTACTCCTGGATGCCGAAGTTGTGGATCGCCAGCCCGAGGTGCATCTGCGCCGCGAGGCCCACCGGCGAGATGTCGGTCGGCCCGTGGAACCCGGACTTGATCTGGTACATCGCGGCGTAGTCCATCGTCTTCTTCAGCGGGGAGATGCCGCCCATGTGGGTCACGGCGCCGCGGACGTAGTCGATGAGCTGGTCGCGGATGATGTCCTTGAAGTCCCAGATCGTGTTGAAGACCTCGCCGATCGCGAGCGGCGTCGTGGTGTGCTGCCGGACGAGCTTCAGGGCCTCTTGGTTCTCGGCCGGGGTGCAGTCCTCGAGCCAGAACAGGTCGTACGGCTCGAGCGACTTGCCGAGCTTCGCCGCCTGCAGCGGGGTCATCCGGTGGTGGCCGTCGTGCAGCAGGGGCAGTTCGGGGCCGAACTCGTTCCGGACGGCCTCGAACACGGTGGGCACATGGCGCAGGTACGCCCGGGTGTCCCAGTCCTCCATCGCGGGGAACGCACCGCGCTGCGCGGGCTCGAAGTCGTAGCGGACGCCCTCGTTCCCCGTCGTCGTCTTGTTCGACGCGATGCCGTAGATCGACTCGAGGCCGGGGACGCCCGTCTGCACGCGGATCGAGCGGTAGCCCTCGGACTGGTGCTCACGGATGGAGTCGAACAGCTCCGGCAGCTCCTTGCCCGAGGCGTGGCCGTACGCCATCAGCCCGGTCCGGGAGGCGCCGCCGAGCAGCTGGTACACGGGCATCCCCGCGACCTTGCCCTTGATGTCCCAGAGCGCCATGTCCACCGCGGCGATCGCGGCCATGGTGACCGGACCCCGCCGCCAGTACGAGGAGCGGTAGAGGAACTGCCAGGCGTCCTCGATCCGGCTCGCGTCGCGGCCGACCAGCAGCGGCACGACGTGCTCGGACAGGTAGGTGGCGACGGCGAGCTCACGACCGTTCAGGGTGGCGTCGCCCAGACCGGTGACGCCGTCGGCGGTGGTGAGCTTCAGCGTCACGAAGTTGCGGTTCGGGCTCGTGACGATGACCTCGGCGCGGTCGATCAGTTGCCCACGGTCGGCCGACGCCCACGTGTCCGGACGTCCGGCGGTGGGGTCGGTCGCCGCGCCGGCGTCGGTCGCACCCGGCACCGGGGCCGCGGGGTTCGTCGTGGTGTCGGTCATGCGTGGACTCCTTCGTCGGTTCTCGTGCGCTCCGCGGTGTCCCGCGCGGCACGGATGCGGTCGGCCGCGGCGGTGATCGCCGCGACGACGGGGGTGGTGTCGAGGTCGGGGGCGATGACGCGCAGCACGTCGTGCACGTCGTGCACGTCCGAGTCTGCCCCGGGGGCTCCGTCGTCGCTCACCAGGTCGGGCTGCTCGGTCAGGTGCAGCCACCACGCCGCGATGGCGGTCGCGGCACCGGGACCGATGCCCGCGGACGGGTCGCGGTCCAGTCGGTGCCGGAGCACGTCGACCACGCGGACGGGGAGCTTCTCGGAGCCGCCGGCGGCGATCTGCCGGAGGGTGTGCCGGATCCGGGGGTTCGCGAACCGGTCGACCAGGGCGTCGCGCGCCGCGGCGACCTCAGCTTCGGGCAGTGGGAGTTCGAGCGCCGCTTCGTCCCAGAGCTGCTCGACGGCCGCGCGGCAGACGGGGTCGCCCATCGCGGACGCGACCGTGTCGTGGCCGAGCTGCAGGCCGAGGTAGGCCAGCAGTGAGTGGGACCCGTTCAGGAGCCAGAGCTTGCGCTGCTCGTACGGGGTGACGTCGTCGACGATGCGGACGCCGGCGGTCTCCCACGCCGGACGGTCGATCCCCGCGAAGCCGTCCTCGAGCACCCACTCCGCGAAGGGTTCGGTGACCACGGGCACCCGGTCTCCGTCGAGCGCACCGGGGAGCTCCGCCAGCGCCGCCACGTCGTCGTCGGTCGTGGCCGGGGTGATCCGGTCGACCATCGACGAGGGGAACGAGACGTTCGTGTCGACCCAGTCCTGCAGCGCCGGGTCGGACACGGCGGACGTCACCGCGTCACGGAGCACGTCACCGTTGTGGGTCAGGTTGTCGAGGCTGACGAGCGCGATGCGCCCCGACCCCGCGGCGCGGCGGGCCTCGAGCCCCTCGACCAGGCGGGCCGGGACGTCGGAACCGGACCGGTAGCCCTGCTCGGTGACCGTCAGCGTGACGACGGTGGTCGCCGGGGACGCGACCATGTGCCTCCAGGTCGAGGAGTCGCTGCCCGGGTGGGCGGCCACGATCGTGTCGACCACCTCGGCGTCGTCGCCCGAGGCGGCCCGGGTGACGAGCGTGTACCGGCACCCCTGGGCGTCCAGCGCGTCGGCCGTGTCCGGCGAGCGTCCGGTGAAGGCGGTGATGCCCCACGGCTCGCCGTCGGCGTGCGCCGTGTACCAGGCGAGGTGGGCGCGCGCGAACGCACCCACCCCGAGGTGCACGATGCCGGGTCGGCGATCGGTCATGCCGACACCGGTACGAGGGACCGCAGGTACGCCAGGTTGTCGGCGGTGCGGGCCTCGAGCGGGAGATCGGTGGAGAAGTCCTCGATCGTGACCCAGCCGTCGTAGCCGACCTGGCGGAGCGCGTCGAGGTACTCGGAGACGGACGCCTGGCCGGTGCGCAGCGGTGCCCACTCGTTCTGCCAGATCGTGCTGCCGTCGGCCCGGGTGTCGCCGGTGTCGACCCAGCGGGCGTTCTTCACGTGCGCGTGGGCGAGGTACGGGCCGAGGAGCTCGAACGCGGCGAGGTGGTCCTCGTACCCCTCGATCACGAGGTTGCCGAGGTCGTGGATGACGCCGACGTGCTCCGGGTCGAGGCCGTCGACGAGCCGGAGCGCCGCCGACGCCGAGGGCGTGATCGTCATGTGGTGCAGCTCGACGAGCGCCTTCACGCCCAGCTCCGTCGCACGGGAGACGGCCCACTCGAGGTCCGCCCGGGTGCGGTCGAAGATCTGCGTGTAGGTCTCGCCGGTGCGCTCCTTCTCCTGCCGGTACATCGGCATCGAGACGCGGACCTGGTGAGCGCCGAGCTCGCTCGTGACGCGGAGCATGGTGTCGACGCCGTCACGGTTCGAGGCCTGCTGGTACCCGCCGATGCCGGAGTACTCCAGCCCGGCGGCGTCGGTGGTGCGGGCGATCTCGCCGACCTGGTCCTCGATGCCGGTGAACTGCCACGTGGAGTTGTTGCCGGCCCAGAACGAGCGCCCGGCGGGCACCGCCTCGCCGGAGGCCGGACGGTCGTCGACGATGCGCCACTCGATGCCGTCCCAGCCCTGCTCGGCGAGCGTCTGCGCGGCCTGTGACGGGGTCCAGTCGGGGGTGGAGGCGGTGAACACGGAGAACTTCATCGGGTGGCTCCTTCTGCTGCGTGTGCGCCGACGACGGGGACGACGTCGTCGTACGCGCCCTCGATCACGTCGTCGATCCGGACGGGCTTGCCGAGCGTCGCGCTGACGTAGAGGCCGCGGACGGTGGCGAGGGACACGAGGGCCGCGTCGACCGTGACGCCGGGTTCGCGGCCGTCGCGGATCGCCTCGACGATGTCGGTGTACTGCCGGGCGTGACCGGCGGCGAAGTGGTCGGGTTCCGCCGGACCGCCGACGACGTGCTCCGGTGGGACGACCTCGTCCTTCTGGTCGACCGCACCGGCGACCGCCGTGGCGTTCGCGGTGGTGGATGCGGACTCGAGCGTCGCAGTGTCGGGGGCGATGTGGAAGTACGCCAGGCGGTCGTCGTCGACGATCGCGGACCCGTGCGTGCCGTACACGGCGTACCGGGCGGAGAGGCCCGGGTACGCGGCGGTCGTGCAGTGGATGACGCCGAGCGCTCCCCCGGCGAACCGGACGGTGGCGACCGCGGTGTCCTCGACCTCGATCCGGTCATGCGCGAGCAGGCCGGTCTGCGCCGAGATCTCGACCGGACGTCCGAGCGCCCAGACGAGCAGGTCGACGGTGTGCACGCCCTGGTTCATCACCGCGCCGCCGCCGTCGAGCGCCCAGGTGCCGCGCCAGTCGCCGGAGTCGTAGTAGCCCTGCGAGCGGTACCAGGCGACGCTCGCGAGGCCGGAGGTCACGGTGCCGAACCCGCCGTCGTGGGCGGCTGCTGCGACGGCGGCGGAGGCCGGGTCGAAGCGGTGCTGGCTGATGACGCTCGTCACAAGTCCGCGCGCTCGTGCGGAGGCGGCGAGGGCGGCGATCTGCCGTGCGCGGGGCATCGTGGTGTCGAGGGGCTTCTCGATGACGACGTGCTTGCCGGCGGCGAGGGCGGCCTCGGCCAGCTGGACGTGCATGCCGGACGGCGAGCAGATCGCGACGACGTCGATGTCGGTCTGCGCGATCGCTTCCTCGATGGTGGACGTCGTGATGGGGCGGGTGACGCCCATCGCCTCGATCTCGTCGGCGGCGCTCGTGGCCGCTGCGGGGATCGCGTCGACGAGGGCGACGACCTGCAGGTCCGGGTGGTGGACGGCGACCTTGGCGTGGTGGCGTCCGATGACGCCGGCGCCGACGACGGCGAGCTTGAGCGGGGTGGGTTCGGTCATCGCAGGGTGACTCCGATCTGGTCGGTGAGCTTCCGGAGGGCACGACCGGCGCGGCCGAACGCCGCGGGGCCGGAGAACCCGCCGAGGTGGGTGAAGTCGCTGAGGTGCGGCTCGAGCGAGGCGTAGCCGGAGTACCCGGCGTCGCGCAGCGCGGTGAGGGTCTGCAGCAGTTCGCCGTCGCCCTCACCCGCGGGGACCACCGACGAGTCGGCGGCGAGGGCGTCCTTGACCTGCAGGTAGTCGACGTACGGCGCGAGCTGTGCCCACCCGTCGGTGAACGGCTTGACGCCGCACTGCACGTAGTTCGCGTTGTCCCAGGCGAGTCGGAGCGCGGGCGAGCCGACGCTCTCGACGATGTCGAGCACGCGCGAGGGGACGTCGCCGTAGATGTCCTTCTCGTTCTCGTGCAGCAGCGTGACGCCCTCGCGCTCGGCGAGGTCGGCCAGGGCGCGCATCCGGACGAGAACGTCGTCGCGGACGTCCTCGGGCTGCCGGCCCTCGAAGTAGAACGAGAAGATCCGGATGTTCGTGGTACCGAGGGCGTGCGCGGCGGCGATCGCGCGGCCGAGTCGTCCGACCTCGTGCTCGACGGGCTCGTCGACCGACACCTTGCCGATCGGCGAGGCGATGGCGGACACGGTCTGCCCGCGTTCCTCGAACAGGCGGTGCAGGCCGGCGAGCTGGTCCTCGTCGAGGTCGACGACGTTCACCCCCCACGCGCTGCGGACCTCGATGGCGCTGGCGCCGAGCGCCTGCAGCACCGCGACCTGGATCGCCGGATCGGCGTCGATCTCGTCGCCGAAACCGGAGAGTTCCCAACTGGGCTGGGTCATTGCATTCCCTTCATGCGACCAGCCTGGAGGCGCGGGGCGGGCTGGCACCGCGCCTCCAGGCAGTCTGTGGACAAGTCGGCAGACTGCACAGCGCTACTTGACGGAGCCGGCGGTGAGACCGCCGACCAGGTAGCGCTGGAAGATCAGGTAGAGCGCCACGACCGGGACCGCACAGACGATCGAGGCGGCCATCATCTGGCCGTAGATCGGGACGGCGCCGCCCTCCTGCGTGGTGCCGAGGACCTGCAGGACGACCGCCACCGTGCGGGTGTTGGGGGTCGTCATGATCGTCGAGAACAGGACGTCGTTCCAGCCGAGCAGGAAGGCGAAGATCGCCGACACGACGATGCCGGGCCACGAGAGCGGCAGGACGATCTTCGTGAGGATCTTGGTGCTGGACGCGCCGTCGATGCGGGCGGCCTCCTCGAGTTCCTTCGGCAGGCCGCGCAGGTACGTGACCATCACCCACGTCGAGAACGGCAGGGCGAACGTCAGGTAGGTGACGAACAGGCCCCAGCGGGTGCCGATGATCTGCACGCCGGTGGCGCTCGCGATGTTCGAGAACACTACGAACACGGGCAGGAGCAGGAGCGTGCCGGGGATCGACTGCAGCGCGAGCAGGCCGCGGAGGAACGTCAGGCGTCCGAGGAAGCGGAACCGGACCAGCACGTACGCGGTGGAGACGGCGAGCGCCGCACTCGCGACGGCGACGGCACCGGCGGTGAGCATCGAGTTCACGAGCCCCTCGCCGAGTGCGACCGTCGACCAGATGTCCACGTAGTTCGCGAGCGTGAACTCCGAGGGGAAGTACTCGCCCCGGGCCACCGCGACGTCGGAGTTGACCGACCCGAACAGGATGTAGAGCACGGGGACGGCGATGAACGCGATGATCACCGCGATCACGAGGATGAGCAGCCAGCGCGGCAGGAGCCGGGTGACGTCGGTGTCGTACGGGCGCTTGTGCCGACGGCCACGGTCGCCGGCGGTGATGCTCTCGGTCAGCGTCGCCGTGGGTCGGGTCCGCGTGGAGGTGGTGAAGGCGCTCATGCTCGGGCTCCGTCGATGTCGGCGGCCGGGGTCGCTGCCGCGAGGGTGCGCCGGTCGGCACGACGCTGCTTGCGGTTGGGGCCCGCGTCGTCACCGGTGTCGAGCTTCACGGCCCGCAGGTAGACGAACAACGGGATCGCGACGATCACGAGCGAGCAGATCGCCATCGCCGCGGACAGGCCGAAGCGGAACGACTGGAAGCTCGCGATGTACGTGAGGACGGGCATGACCTCGACGCTCGACGGCAGCGGGATGCCGAACAGCACGAACGGGAGGGTGAAGTTGTTGATGTTGTGCAGGATCGCGATGATCACCGCGAGGCTCAGGGGTCCGCGCAGGTACGGGAAGATGATGTAGCGGAGCTTCGCCCACCAGGTCACCCCGTCGAGTGCGGCGGCCTCGTGCACCTCGTTGTCGACCGCCTGCAGTCCGGCGAGGGAGAGCAGGTAGACGAAGGGCCAGCTCGTCCAGATCATCACGCCGGCGAGCGCCCAGTACGACGCGGAGCCGTTCAGCCAGAGCACGTCGGTGTGCAGGATCGAGTTCACGACGCCCTGCGGCTGGAGCATCGTCCGGAAGAACGTGCCGACGACGAAGGCGGGGAGCACGTACGGGATGAGGTAGATCGACCGGACGAGTCCGCGACCGGGGAACCTGTTCTGCGTCGAGATCGCCGCGGCGACGCCGATCGGGACGGTGACCGCAGTGACGAGCACCGAGATGGACACCGAGATCCAGATCGAGTGGAGCAGGGGCGAGTCCGTGAACGCCTCGGCGAAGTTCGCGAACCCGACGAACGGGGCGCTGAACCACTGGCGGAGCGTGTACTGGTCGAGGTCGAGCATCGCGATGTAGAAGCCCACGAGGAGCGGCACCACGATGACGGCGAGCATGAGGACGCCGCCGGGGAGGAGCATCCAGAGGGGACGCTCCCGCTTGTAGAGCGGGGTCGTGCCGTGGGGACGGACCTCGCGGTCACGCGACTCGGTCGCGCGCGGCGCGGGGGTCTGGACCTGCGTCATCACAGGCCTCCGTTCTTCTGCCGGTCGAGCGTGGACTGGGCGTCCTTCTGGGCGTCCTGCAGACGCTTCCGGAGCTGGTCGTCGGTGACCTCACCGCTCTTGAGCGACGGGATGGACTGCACGACGACGTCCACGAGGGAGAGTTGGATGTCCGACCAGGCACCGGTGAAGGCGGTCGGCTTCGAGAGCTTGCCGGCGTCGATGATCGGCTTGAGCTGGGGGTTCGCCGCCGCGAGTTCGGCCGCGGCGTCGGAGTTCGTCGGCAGGTTGCCGAAGAGCTTGTAGTACTCGAGCTGCGCCTTCGGCGTGCTGAGCTGCTTGATGAAGTCGAACGACAGGTCCTGCTTCTTGCCGTAGTCGGCCACGACCCAGTTGTCGCCGGAGAGGATGCTCGCCGCCTCGATGCCGCCGGACGGACGCGACGTCGCTCCCGGGGGCACCGTCGGCAGGAGAGCGAACTCGTACTTGCCGTCCACGGGGGTGTTCTTGAACGAGTTGATCGCGGTGGTGGTCGTCATCGGGAAGAACGCCGCCTTGCCCTCGGTGAACTGCGCGAGGGCCTGGGCGTTGTTCCACCCGATCGCGGCCTTGTCGACGACGCCGTCCTTGGTGACCCAGTCGAAGTAGGTGCGGTAGGCGTTCTCGACGGCCTTCGAGTCGATCTCCGCCTTGCCGTCCTTCGAGACGATCGTGTTGCCGGCGTTCTGCGCCATGCCCCAGACGAACTTCCACGGGTCGAAGCCGTCGGCGTAGGCGATCGCCAGGCCGTGCCGGCCACCCGTGGTGGTGGCCTTGGCGTCCTCGGTCAGCTGGTCCCAGGTCGTGGGCATCTCCGTGATGCCCGCGTCGGCGAGCAGGTCCTTGTTCACCGCCATCACGAACGGTCGGCTGGCGAACGGGATGCCGATCTGCTTCGAGGTGCTCGGTCCGGAGATCCCGAAGGACGCGGGGTCGAACTGGTCCTTGCCCCCGACGGCCTTCCACTCCTTCGAGCCCATCTCGACGAAGGCGCCGGTGGCGTACGCGGTCGGCGTGAACGTGCTGCCGATCGCGTACACGTCCGGACCCTGCCCCGAGATGACGCTGGTCTGGATGGCGGTGAGCTCCTCCTGGGCGGACGAGTACGTCTCCCACTGGACGTTCGCACCGGTGGTGCGCTTGAACTCAGCGGCGACGTCCTGCTGCCACTGCTTGCGTTCCTTGGGGTAGGTGGTGTCCGCGCCCATCATGACGCGGAGGGTGTTCGGGTCGTCGCCGCTGCCGTTCACCACGGCGCATCCCTGGAGGGACAGCGCGGCGAGGGCGACCACGGCCGCGGCACCGATCACGGTGCGGGCATGAAGTCTTCGCGTGTTCACGGGGGTTTCCTCCTCGAGACCTCCTCCGGGCGGCACTGCCCGGTCGATCCACTGTCCCGCGGTTGGCAACATGCGGCAATCGGTTGCCACTTGTTGCCAGACCGGTTTACGTTCGCTGCACCGGCGCACCGAGGCACCGGCAGACCGCACCGGCGCACCGACGCGCAGGCCGGACGACGGAGGAACCGTGACCGACACCGACACCGCCCGGCGGGTGACCATCCGCGACATCGCCGACGCCACCGGTGTGGCGCCGTCCACGGTGTCCCGGGCGCTCTCCCTGCCCGACCGTGTGAACCAGGCGACGCAACAGCGCATCCAGCAGGCCGCCCGGGAACTCGGCTACGTCCCGAACTCGCAGGCCCGGGCGCTCACGTCCGGCCGGACCCGCGCGGTCGCCGTGCTCGTGTCCGACATCACGAACCCCTTCTACTTCGACGTCATCCGCGGGACGCAGCACCAGCTCGCCGGTGCCGGGTGGACGCAGCTCCTCGTCGACACTGAGGAGTCCGCCGACGCGGAGATGGCCGCCCTCAGCGCGATCGCCGGGAAGGCCGACGGGGCCGTGCTCACCGCGTCGCGACTGTCCGACGCGCAGATCGCCCGGTTCGCCGAACGCACCCCGCTCGTCGTGGTGAACCGCCGGCCCGCCGGGGTCCCCTCCGTGCTCATCGACACCCCCGGCGGGGTCGAGCAGGCCGTGCAGCACCTGGTGTCCCTCGGCCACCGGGACATCCTCTACGTCGCCGGCCCGGACAGCTCGTGGTCGAACGAACGCCGGTGGAAGGCCCTCGTCCGCGTCGCCAAGCGCCTCGGCGTGCGGGTCGGCCGCGTCGGGCCGCACGCGCCGTTCGTCGATTCCGGAGCAGCGGCCGCCGACGCCGCCGTGCACGCCGGTGCCACCGCCTGCATCGCGTTCAACGACCTCATCGCGATCGGCATGCTCGCCCGACTCCGGGAGCGGGGCGTCCGCGTCCCCGAGGACATGAGCATCGTCGGCTGCGACGACATCTTCGGCGCGGACTTCTGCAACCCCCCGCTCACCACGATGACCTCGCCGATCGAGCGGGCCGGCCGGGTCGCGATCCGGATGCTCCTCGGACGGCTCGGCGCGATCCCCGCCGACGAACTGCCCGGCGAGCACATGAGCGGCGCGGTCGCGCTGCCGACCCACCTCACCGTCCGCGAGTCCACCGGTCCCGCACCCGTCCCCCACGCGTCATGAAGGAGTCGACGATGACCCAGACCACCACCGCCACACCGCTCGCCCCGCACCCGGACCGGCTCTTCGCAGCCGACCCGGGAGCGCGAGCGGTCGCCCGCACGGTCTACGACGCCGTCAAGGACGCGCCGATCATCTCCCCCCACGGGCACGTCGACGCCGCCCTCATCGCGGACGACCAACCGTTCGAGGACCCCGCGTCGCTGCTCATCACGCCGGACCACTACGTCCTGCGGCTCCTGCACGCGAACGGTGTCGGACTGGAGGCGCTGGGTCGCGTCGACCTGTCGGGAACCGGCACCGTGCCTCCAGGACGATCCATCTGGCGGAACCTGGCCGAGCACTGGGACGACTTCCTCGGCACCCCCGTCCGCTACTGGTTCGAGACGGAGCTGCACGACGTCTTCGGACTGACGGAGCAGCCGTCGGCCGCGAACGCGGACGCCCAGTACGACCACATCGCCGGGCTCCTCACCACGCCCGCGTTCCGTCCGCGCGCCCTGTTCGACGCCTTCGGCATCGAGGTCCTCGCGACCACGGACTCGCCCACCGCCGACCTCGCCGCGCACGCGCGGCTCGCCGCCGACCCCACCTTCACCGGCCGGGTGCTCCCCACGTTCCGCGCGGACGCCGTGTTCGACCCGTCGGGGTCGGACTGGAGGCACGTGGTCGCGTCGATCGGTGAGGCCGCCGGCATCGACACGGGAACCCACGACGGGCTGTTGGCGGCTCTGCGCGCACGTCGCCAGTACTTCGTCCAGCACGGTGCCACCGCCACGGACACCGGGGTCCTCGACGCCGGGTCCACGCCGCTGTCGGCCTCGGAGCGCTCGCGGATCCACGCGGCAGCGATGCAGGGTCCGTCCGCTGTGACCGCGTCGGAGGCCGTCGCGTACCGGCACGACATGCTCTACCGGTGGGCCGAGATGAGCGTCGAGGACGGCCTCGTCATGCAGCTCCACCCCGGTGTGCTGCGGAACCACCACGCCCCCACGCTCGAGCGCTTCGGGCCGGACACCGGGCACGACCTGCCCGCGGTCGGGTCCTTCACCGAACCGCTGCGGCCGCTGCTCGAGTCGTTCGGGACCGCGCCGGGGTTCCACCTCGTGCTCTTCACCGTCGACGAGACCGTGTTCTCCCGCGAGATCGGCCCGCTCGCCGGCTTCTACCCCGCCGTGTACGCCGGCGCTCCCTGGTGGTTCATCGACACGCCCGCGGCGATCGGCCGGTACCGGGCGGCCATCACCGACTCGGCGTCGTTCACGAAGACCTCGGGGTTCATCGACGACACCCGGGCGTACTGCTCGATCCCGGCGCGGCACGACATGGCTCGCCGAGCGGACGCGGCCTACCTGGCGTCGCTCGTGGTCACGCACGAGCTGTCCGAGGAGGACGCGGTACGGACGGCGCGTCGGATCGTGTCGGACATCCCGAGGGCGACGTTCAAGCTCTGAGGCGGCGGCTCCGGGCCGCTGTGTGCGAGGTTCCGCGCTCGGTGCGACGCTCGCGGCGCCGCACACAGCACGGAACCTCGCACCGTGCGGATCTGCGTCACACGAGTTCGGCACCCGATCGTCGGAGGAGGTCGAGGGACCGCCGGATCTCGGCCTCGGCCGCGTCCGGAGTCGGGGACCAGTTGCACTCGAGTGAGACCGAGCCGCGGTAGCCGCCGTCGTGCGCGGCCGCGAGGAAGTCGCGCCAGACGTCGTCCCCGCCCTCGGCACCGAGCGGGCGACGGTCGCGATCGCTGACGTGCACGTGGCCGATGCGGGCGCCGTGCTCCCGGAGGACGTCGAGCGACTCCCCCTCGTTCCGGATGTGGAACAGGTCGGCGACGACGTCCACCCCGTCGACGGCCGTGTCGTCCAGGAACCGGACGGCCTCGGCGACGGAGTGCAGGACGTTCGTCTCCGAGCGGCTCAGCGGTTCGAGCGCGATGCGGAGGCCGTTCGCCGCGGCGGTGTCCCGTGCCGTGCGGAGCACCTCGGCGAAGCGGCGGTGCGCCTCGGCCGCGGGCATGCCGTCGGGTGCCGTGCGGGCGGTCCCCGAGCCGAACACGATCTTCGCGCCCGGCTCGGCGACGGAGTGGACGATCGGGAGGACGGCCTCGAAGTAGTCCCGGACCGCGTCGGGGTCGGCGGTCAGCAGCGGGAGGTCACCGGGGACGAGGATCGCGAAGGACGGGAAGCGGTCGCCGGCGTAGCCGTCGTCGAGCACCCAGCCGCCGCCGTGGCCGCCGCCGCCGTTCGTCCGGATCGCCAGGTTGTCGGCGATCGTCGGCTCGACGTGGTCGGCGCCCGCGCGACGGACGGCCTCGGTCAGTGCTGCTCCGGCGACGACGCCGAATCCGGTGAACGACATGGGGTCCATGCAACTCGTGGTGCGGCGGTCCGGCAGTCGTTGCCGTCCGTTGCCACGGGTCCGGTCAGTCGGCGGACTCGACGAGCTCGGAGAGCGCTCGGGCGATCTCGGGCACTGCGTCGAGGCGCCCCTCCGCGATGGCGACGATGAACTCGTACGCCTGGTCGTTCGTCGCGGTCAGCCGCCGTCCGTTCACGCTGAGGAAGACGACGAGGAGCATGAGCCCGACGCGCTTGTTGCCGTCGACGAGGGCGTGGTTCCGCACCGCCGAGTGTACGAGCGCCGCGGCCTTCTCGACGATGGTCGGGTAGGCATCAGCACCGCCGACCGATGTCGCCGGCCGCGCGACGGCGGCTTCGAGCAACCCGACATCGCGGAGGAGGAATCCGTCGCCGAGCGTCCGACGAGCGATGTGCAGCGCTTCGTCGGTGGTGAGGTGGATCACCGACCGAGCCGTTCCAGCGCCTCGGCGTACCGCGGGAGTTCGCGGTCGAGGATGCTGTCGATCAGGTCGCTCCGGCTGTGGTGCTCGATGTACTCACGGATCGCGGCCCGGGCGATCTCCTGCATCGAGCGCTCTTCGAGATCGGCGCGCTTCCGCAGCGCGCTCGCTTCGTCGTCGTCGAGTCGGAGCGTCATGGCCATGCGGTTGATGGTATCACTCGTGATACCTGCAGCGAGGAGGCTGGTCACGGGCGCCAGCCCGGGGTCACGAGGCCGGTCTCGTAGGCGAAGACGACGAGCTGGGCGCGGTCGCGGGCGCCGAGCTTGATCATCGCCCGGGAGACGTGGGTCTTCGTGGTCATCGGGCTGACGAAGAGGTGCTGGGCGATCTCGGCGTTCGTCATGCCGACGGCGACGAGCTGCATGACCTGACGCTCGCGGTCGGTCAGGACGCCCAGCTCCGGCGCGAGGGACGACGGCTTCGCGTGGGTGGCGTACGCCTCGACCAGGGAACGGGTCGCCCGGGGCGAGAGCAGGGACTCCCCCGCGACGACGGTCCGGATCGCCCGGAGGAGTTCGGCCGGTTCGGTGTCCTTCACGAGGAATCCGGCAGCCCCACCGCGGATCGCCTCGAACACGTAGTCGTCTTCCTCGAACGTGGTGAGGATGACCACGTGCACGCCCCCGAGTTCGGGGTCGGCCGAGATCCGTTGCGTCGCCGCGAGCCCGTCGGTGCCCGGCATCCGGATGTCCATGAGGACGACGTCGGGGCGTTCCCGCCGTGCGACGTCCACCGCGGCGTCGCCGTCACCCGCCTCGCCGACGACGGTCATGCCGGGTTCGGCGTCGACGAGTGCACGGAGTCCGGCGCGGACGAGCACCTGGTCGTCGACGAGGAGCACGCGGATCGGGTCCGGGGCGATGCTGTCCGTGGTCATCGGGCGTCCTCGGGGTCGGTGCCGACCACCGGGAGGCGCGCTGCCACCCGCCAGCCGCCGTCGGTCGTCGGTCCGGCGGACAGGGTGCCGTCGACGGCGTTCGCACGTTCGCGCATCCCGATGATCCCGTTGCCGGTCGGGGCGAGCGGCTCGGTGGAGCCGATGTCGGCCACCCGCGGCTGGGACGGGCGGTCGGCGACGACGAGGTCCACGACGTCCGGGCCGATCGAGATCGTCACGTCGGCTCGGTGTCCGGGGGCGTGCTTCATGACGTTGGTCACCGACTCTTGCACGATGCGGAACGCGTTCCGGTCCGTGATGCCGTGCACCGCCGAACGGTCGCCGTCGACGGCCAGGGTGACGTCGACGCCTGCGGCACGCGCTCGTTCCACCAGGTCGGCGACGCGGTCGAGGCCGGCGGTCGGGGCGCGCTCGGACCCCTCGCGGTCGGGCGCTCCGTAGGGCGCTCCGTCGGGCGCTCCGTCGGGCGCTCCGTCGACCGAGCGCAGCACGCCGAGGATCGTGCGGAGTTCGACGAGGGCCTCGCGGCTGGAGTCGCGGATGTTCGCGAGGGAGTCCCGCGTCTGGTCCGGGAGGTCGGCGCCGAGGTGGAGGGCGACCCCTGCCTGGAGGTTGATGAGGGACATGCTGTGGGCGACCGAGTCGTGGAGCTCGCGGGCGATCCGCACCCGCTCGTCGGCGGCACGACGCCGGTCGGCCTCGGCGCGCTGACGACGGCGTTCCGCGACCCGTTCGAGCCGGACCCGGACGAGTTCGGACACGGCGATCGTCACGGTGACCCAGGCGATGCAGAGCAGCACGGCGCTGAGGTCGAGCACGGACGAGCGGCCGAGGACGGCGTCGGCGGTCGGGAGCACGACGACGGCGAGCGCCGCCGAGGCGACGACCCACCAGCGGTGTCCGCGGAGCCAGGCGTTGGCGAGCGCCATCGTCAGCGCGGCGACGAACGGCCCGCGCGGACTCACGACGAGGGCGTACCCGATCGTGGTCGCGAGGGTCAGGAGCAGCACCGACCGTGGCCACCGCCAGCGCCACGGGAGCACCACGACGCCGGCCACGAGGAACCCGATCGCGAGCGGGCCGAGGTGCACCGGGTCGACCGCACCGGTGAACGCGTGCCGGGCCCAGGGTGGGCCGGCCGAGCCCGTCCCGACACCGGGTCCGACCAGCACGCGCGATGCGAGCAGCGTCCCGACGATCTGCAGGAACGCCACCGGCAGGACCCGACCGACCCGGGCGAAGCGACGGCGCCCGACCCAGCGGGTGCCGTCGCTCGCCGGGTCGGCGAGGGTCGGGGTGGTGTCCATGGCTCGAGCCTAGGGTCGGCTGCCGCCCGCGGCATCGGGCGTGCGCACGACCTGTGGACTACTCCCGCGGGAGTAGTCGGCTGTGGAGGAGGACGTGCACTACGACTGCGGGAGCAGGCGGAAGTGGGGCTGCGGGACGGACGCGCGTCGCGCCTCCTGGGCCGAGTCTTGGACGGTCGTGACAGCGACGCCGAACCGACCACAGGAGGTCACCATGCTCACCACCATCGCCGCCACCGCGCCCTACTGGCACGGCGGCGGGTTCCCGTTCCTCGTCTTCCCCGCGTTCTTCTTCGTCGCGTTCCTCGTCGTGTTCCTCGTGTTCGGCGTGCTCCGACGCGGCAGCTGGCGGGCGCGGCCGGACGCCCGCTCGGTGCTCGCAGACCGGTTCGCCCGCGGCGACATCGACGCCGAGGAGTACCGGTCGCGGCTGTCCGAGCTCAGCCGGAAGTGACCGAGAGCGCGGAGAGGATCGCCGTCACCGTCTCGTCGACCGAGCCCTCGATCGACACGGTGACGGCGGCCTCGTCCGGCTGCGGTCGCTCGAGCGTCGCGAACTGCGAGTCGAGCAAGGAGCTCGGCATGTACTCGTGGTGACGGTGCGCCTGGCGGTCGGCGATCAGGTCGTGCGAGCCGTCGAGGAAGGCGATCACGAGGGTCGGCGCCGAGGCGCGGAGACGGTCGCGGTAGACACGCTTGAGCGCCGAGTTCGCCATCACGCAGCGGTGGCCGGAGTCCTCGACCTCGGCGATCCGCGCGGCGCAGGCGTCGAGCCAGGGCCAGCGGTCATCGTCCGTGAGCGGGATCCCCTGCCGCATCTTCTCCTTGTTCGCGGCGGGGTGCAGGTCGTCCGCGTCCACGAAGACCGTGGGCTGCCCCTCGGCGGCGAGGGCGTCGGCGAGGGCCTGCCCGATCGTCGACTTGCCGGAACCGGAGACCCCCATCACGAGCAGGGGCGGGAGGACAGCGCGCTCGGTCATTGCTCCACCGTATTGGGCCGGTGAACAGTCGTCCCCAGTTGCCGTAACACCCGGGCGGTCCCAGGCTGCGGACCGTAGGTTGGTGCCGAACGTCAGGACGAAGGAGACCTCGTGGCAGAGAACAACGGACAGGCGAACATCGGCGTGGTCGGTCTGGCGGTGATGGGTTCGAACCTCGCTCGGAACCTCGCCTCGCGGGAGGGCAACACCGTCGCGGTCTACAACCGCACGTACGCCCGCACCGAGGAACTGCTGAACGAGCACGCGGACGCCGGCTTCATCGCGTCCGAGTCGATCGACGACTTCGTGGCCTCGCTGTCCAAGCCCCGCACGGCCATCATCATGGTGCAGGCGGGCAAGGGCACCGACGCGGTCATCGAGCAGCTCGCGGAACGGTTCGAGGAAGGCGACATCATCGTCGACGGCGGCAACGCCAACTTCCACGACACCATCCGCCGCGAGCACGACCTGCGCGACAAGGGTCTCAACTTCGTCGGGACCGGCATCTCCGGCGGTGAAGAGGGTGCCCTGAAGGGTCCGTCGATCATGCCCGGCGGTTCGAAGGAGGCATGGGAAACCCTCGGCCCGATCCTCAAGTCGATCGCCGCCGTCGCCGAGGGCGAGCCGTGCGTGACCCACATCGGCACCGACGGTGCCGGCCACTTCGTGAAGATGGTGCACAACGGCATCGAGTACGCCGACATGCAGCTCATCGCCGAGTCGTACGACCTGCTCCGCCGCGTCGGCGGGCTGTCCGTCGAGGACCTGGTCAAGGTGTTCGACGAGTGGAACGGCGGCGACCTCGAGTCCTACCTGATCGAGATCACCGTCGAGGTCCTGAAGCAGCAGGACGCCGACACGGGCAAGGCCCTCGTCGACGTCATCCGCGACGAGGCCGGGTCGAAGGGCACCGGCGTGTGGACCGTGCAGAACGCGGTCGGTCTCGGCATCCCCGTCTCCGGCATCGGCGAAGCGGTGTTCGCCCGCGCGGTGTCGTCCAAGCCGGTCCAGCGCGCTGCGGTGCAGAAGGCCTTCCCCGACCGTCCCGCCATCGCCGAGGTCCCGGACGGGTTCGAGGACGACGTCCGCGCGGCGCTCTACGCGTCGAAGGTCGTCGCGTACGCGCAGGGCTTCGACCTCATCATCGCTGGGGCCAAGGAGTACGGCTGGGACATCGACCTCGGCAACATCGCGAAGATCTGGCGTGGCGGCTGCATCATCCGCGCGCAGTTCCTCAACCGCATCGTCGAGGCGTACGACAAGAACCCCTCGCTCGAGTCGCTGCTGGTGGACCCGTACTTCGCGAACGCCGTGCAGGAGGGCGAGGCCGCGTGGCGTCGCATCGTCGGCATCGCGGCGGCGTCGGGCATCCCGGCGCCGGGGTTCTCGTCCGCGCTGTCGTACTTCGACTCGCTCGCCTCCGACCGCCTGCCCGCCGCGCTCATCCAGGGGCAGCGGGACTTCTTCGGCGCGCACACCTACCAGCGCATCGACAAGGACGGCACCTTCCACACGCTCTGGTCGGACGACGACCGGCGTGAGGTCGAACAGGAACCGTCGACCCACTAGGCAGCGGCGACGACCGCACCACGAGAGGGCCTCGCCGATCGGCGGGGCCCTCCGGTGTTCCCCGCCACGCGTACGCGCTACGCGACGATGCGTTCGCGCGCGAGGTCGGCCACGAGCCGCTCCAGCCGTGGGCCCCGGCCCAGCATCCGCCGCGAGCCCGGCGCCGCACGGACGAAGAACGTCGCCACCGCTGTCGTGTCGTCGGGTCGGACGTAGTGCATGGCGATCGCCCACGAACGCCCGTCGCCGTGCACGTCCTCGAGGCCGACGTGCACCATCCGGCTCCACCGGATCACGAGCAGCCGGGTCGCACGACGTTCCTCGAGTTCCCACAGCGAGGCCTCGGTCGCACCGAAGGCCCACGTCACCCGGTGCCCGAGCGCGACGTCCGGCCGGACGGACTCCACCGATGCCCGGAGCTCCGGGGTCGGTGCCGCCGGGACGAGCCACACCGTCGGGTCGATCCGGCGGATCGCGATGGCCAGGGCTTCGTCCTCGTGGCGCCGTCGGAGCGACCAGCCCCGCAGCACGGCACCGGCGATCACGAGGAGGCCGACACCGATCACGGCGACCTCGGCGATGCCGAAGAAGGTCAGGTCGGCGTCGGGCGTGGTGGACACCACGATGATGCGTGCCGTGAGCAGGGCCGCCCACACGCCGACGATGATCCAGCGCAGGACCAGGAGACGTCGTGCCTGCGACATCGGGTGGCGGTCCCGTCGCCGGGCGCGACCGAAGCGCGGGACACGGTCGGGACGCCTCAGCACCCCTCGATCCTCGCATGCTCCACCCGCGACCGGCTGGCCGGCACCGGTGAACGCCCGACGAACCGGCGGCCCCGCTCATGCGGGGTACGGGTCGTCCACGGGCGCGGACACCGCCGGCTCCGTCCACCGCATGCACGACTGTCAGCACACACGCGGCACGGTCGACCTACGCTCGGCCCGTGACCACTGACCTCGCGCCCGCCCCCGTGGCGGTCTCGCGCCCCCGCCTGCTCGCGGCCGCGACGGGCATCGTCGCCGCGCTCGCGTTCTTCGCCGCCGCGGAACTCGGTGCCCTCGTCCTCGGTGGTGCCGGCAGCCCCCTCGTCGCGGTCGGTTCGGCGGTCATCGACCTCGCACCCCCGGGCGCGAAGGACCTCATGGTCACGCTGTTCGGCACCGGCGACAAGGTCGCGCTGTTCGTGCTCATGGCGGTCATCGTCGCCGTGGTCAGCGCCGGGGCGGGCATCCTCGAACGCGCCCGCCCGCCGTTCGGGGCCCTGGTCTTCGCCGTGGGCGGTGTCCTCTCACTCCTGGCCGTCACCACCCGTTCCGGCAGCGGCACGCTGGACGGGGCTCCGTCCGTGCTCGGGGTCGCCGCGGCCGTCATCGTGCTCCGGCTGCTCACCGCCAGGCTCCGCCGGTGGGAGTCGGCAGCCGCCGTGCCCTCCGCCGCACCCAGACCCGCCTCTGCGGAACGTCGCGCCTTCCTGGTCTGGGGTGTGACGGCGGCGGCCGTCGCGGTCGTGGTGGGCGGCGCCTCCCGCCTGGGCACCGCCGCCGCGCAGGCGACCGCTGCCGCACGCCGGGCCGTCCGGCTGCCGGCCCCGGCGACCACCGCACCCGCGGTCCCGGCCGGGGCGTCGCTCGACGTCGAGGGCATCACGCCCTACGTCACCCCGAACAGCGACTTCTACCGGATCGACACCGCGCTGCGGGTGCCGTCGGTCGACACCGCCGACTGGAAGCTCCGCATCCACGGAGCCGTCGACCACGAGGTCGAGCTCACGTGGGACGACCTGCTCGCCCTCCCGCTCGAGGAACACCACGCGACGCTGAGCTGCGTCTCGAACGAGGTGGGCGGGGACCTCATCGGCACCGCACTCTGGCTCGGCTACCCGATCCGGAAGCTGCTCGAGCGCGCCGGGCCCCACGCGAGCGCCGACATGGTGCTGTCGCGCAGCATCGACGGGTTCACGGCGGGCACGCCCCTCGACGTCCTGCAGGACGACGGCACGGCCGCGCTGCTCGCCGTGGGGATGAACGGCGAGCCGCTGCCGCCGGAGCACGGGTTCCCGGTGCGCATGGTGGTCCCGGGGCTCTTCGGCTACGTGTCCGCGACGAAGTGGGTCACCGAGCTCGAGGTCACGCGGTTCGCCGACGCCCAGGGCTACTGGACGCCGCGCGGCTGGTCGGAACGCGGTCCGGTCAAGCTGGAGTCGCGCATCGACACCCCGCGTGCGGGCGCGACGGTCGACGCCGGTTCGACGGTGGCGATCGCCGGGGTCGCGTGGCAGCCGCACACCGGGGTGAAGGGTGTGCAGGTCCGGGTCGGGGACGGCGCGTGGGAAGAGGCGACCCTCGCGGACTCCGTCTCGGCCGACACGTGGCGGCAGTGGGTCTACCGGTGGACGCCGACGAAGGGGTCGCACCGCATCCAGGTCCGCGCAGTGAGCGCCGACGGTGAAGTGCAGACGAGCGTCGAGCGGCCCCCGGCTCCGAACGGGGCGTCGGGATGGCACACGGTCGAGGTCCGCGCGGCCTGAGACGGGGTGGACCGTCCGCCGTCACGGACAGGAGGCGCGGCGCGCCTCGACGACGCGGGTCACCTCGACGACGCGGATCGTCTCAGGCGGGACGCGTCGCCACGACACAGGTCCCGTCGACCTCGTCGTCGGACTCGACGGCCACCGCGAGGCCCGCAGTCTCGAAGACGGCCGCCGATGTCGGCGCCTGCGCAGCCGACACCTCGATCACGACCGCACCCCCGGGTCGGAGCCACTCCCCCGCCCCCGACGCGATCCGCCGGTGCAGGTCGAGCCCG
Source organism: Curtobacterium sp. NPDC087082 (assembly GCF_044745045.1). Lineage (NCBI taxonomy): Bacteria > Bacillati > Actinomycetota > Actinomycetes > Micrococcales > Microbacteriaceae > Curtobacterium > Curtobacterium sp. NPDC087082. The sequence continues at coordinate 230,704 of NZ_JBIUZN010000003.1, forward strand.
TCCGCCCCGCCGTCGAGGGCCACCCGGTGCTCGTGGTCGCGAGCCTCCGACGGCATCATCGGGATGGACCCCGTCGGCACGTAGGGCGCGTTCACGGCGATGACGTCGACGAGCCCGCGGAACCGGTCGGGCAGCGGCGCGAAGAGGTCCCCGGCGACGACGATCCCGCGGTCGCCGATGTTCTCCGCAGCGACGTCGACCGCCGCCGGATCGATGTCCGCCGCGACGAGGTCGAGGGCACCGACACGACCGAGGAGCGCGACCGAGATCGCCCCGGCACCGCAGCAGAGGTCCACGACACGGTCGTAGCGGTGCAACCGGCGTGCGGCCTGCTCCACGACGACGGTGGTGCGGGCCCGGGGCACGAAGACGCCCGGCGTCACGCGGAGGCGGTGCCCGTCGAACGCCGCCCAGCCGAGCACGTACTCGAGCGGTTCGCCGCCGAGCCGCCGCTGCACGAGCGCCCGCAAACGAACCGCGTCACCGTCGCCGGCCTCGAGCAGGAGGTCCGCCTCGTCCTCGGCGAAGACGCTGCCCGCGGCCCGGAGCCGGGCCGCGAGCGCGTCGCGCACGGGTGCGGTCAAGCGGCGCCGTCGAACATCGAGGTGACCGACCCGTCGTCGAAGACCTCGTGGATGGCGCGTGCGATGAGCGGTGCGATCGGCAGGACCTCGAGGCGGTCCCAGCGCTTGTCCTCCGGCAGCGGCAGGGTGTCGGTGACGACGACCCGGTCGATGAACTCGCTCTGGAGCAGCTCCGTCGCGGGGTCGGAGAACACCGCGTGCGTCGCCGCGACGACCACGCCGGTGGCACCGGCGGCCTTGAGCGCCTCCGCTGCCTTGGCGATGGTGCGGCCGGTGTCGATCAGGTCGTCGACGAGCAGGCACACGCGACCCGAGACGTCCCCGACGATCTCGTGCACGGACACCTGGTTCGGCACGAGCGGGTCGCGGCGCTTGTGGATGATGGCGAGCGGCGCGCCGAGCTTCTCCGACCAGATGTCGGCGACGCGCACGCGGCCCATGTCCGGCGAGACGACCGTCAGCGTCGACGGGTCGAGGGTCTGCTGGAAGCGCTCGAGCAGGACCGGCATGGCGAACAGGTGGTCGACCGGGCCGTCGAAGAAGCCCTGGATCTGTGCGGCGTGCAGGTCGACGCTCATGATGCGGTGCGCACCAGCGGCCTTGAACAGGTCGGCGACGAGTCGCGCCGAGATCGGCTCGCGACCACGGCCCTTCTTGTCCTGCCGCGCGTACGGGTAGAACGGCGCGACGACGGTGATGCGCTTCGCCGACGCACGCTTCAGGGCGTCGACCATGATGAGCTGCTCCATGAGCCACTCGTTGATCGGCGCGGTGTGGGACTGGATGACGAACGCGTCACAGCCGCGGACCGACTCGTCGAAGCGGGCGTAGAGCTCCCCGTTCGCGAAGGTCCGTGCATCGGTCGGGACGAGGTCCACGCCGAGTTCCTCGGCGATCTCGGCCGAGAGCGCCGGGTGTGCTCGCCCTGAGACGAGGACGAGTCGTTTCTGGCCGGTCGTTTTGATTCCGGACAAGTGCGGTGCTCACTCCCTGACCCCGCGGGGCCGTGTTGATCGGCCCGAGAGCCGTCAGATCTGTTCGCCGTTCGCGCGCCGAGCGGCCTCGGCAGCCGGCGAACCGGGTCGGTGTTCCTCGACCCATCCGTCGGTGTTGCGCTGTGGGGCGTAGCTGATCGCCAGCGACCCGGCAGGGACGTCCTTGCGGACGGTCGTACCCGCGCCGGTGTACGCTCCGTCACCAATCCTAACCGGGGCGACGAACACGTTGTGCGACCCTGTACGGACGTTCGAGCCGACCTCGGTCCGGTGCTTGTGCACCCCGTCGTAGTTCGCCGTGATCGTGTTCGCGCCGATGTTCGAGTCCTCGCCCACCTCGGCGTCGCCGATGTACGACAGGTGCGGCACCTTGCTGCCCCGGCCGATCGTCGCGTTCTTCGTCTCGACGAAGGTGCCGATCTTGCCTCCGTCGCCGAGGATCGTGCCCGGTCGCAGGTAGGCGAACGGTCCGACGGAGGCGCCGTCACCGATCACCGCGAGGGTCGCGTCGACGCGGTTCACCACGGCGCCGACGCCGACCTCGGTGTCCCGCAGGGTGGTGTCCGGCCCGACGACCGCGCCCGAGGCGATCGCGGTGGCGCCGATGAGCTGGGTGCCCGGGAGGACCTCGGCGTCGGGTTCGATCGAGACGTCGAGGTCGATCCACGTCGTCGCCGGGTCCTGCACCGTGACGCCGGCGAGCTGGTGCCGACGGACGATGCGCGCGTTCAGCACCCGCGCGGCGTCGGAGAGTTGTGCCCGGTCGTTGATGCCGGCGACCAGCCACGGGTCGGTCAGCGTGACGACGTCGATGCGCGCGCCCCGCGCCCCGATGAGTGCCGGCGCGTCGGTGATGTACTTCTCGCCCTGCGCGTTCGCCGTGGTGAGCGACGGCAGGACCGCACGGAGGTGCGTGACGTCGAAGGCGTAGATGCCCGCGTTGGCCTCGGTGATCGTCAGCTGCTCGGCGGTCGCGTCCTTGTGCTCGACGACCCCGACGAACGCCCCGTCGGCGTCGCGGACGATGCGGCCGAGGCCGGTCGGGTCCGGTGCGATCGCGCTCACGAAGGTGGCGCCGTTGCCGCCGCCGACGTGAGCGTCCACGAGTGCTCGGAGCGACACCGCGTCGAGCAGCGGCACGTCGCCGGACAGCACGACGACGGCGCCGTCGAAGTCCGCCGGCAGCGCCTGCACCGCGACCTCGACCGCACGGCCGGTGCCGGGGACGTCGTCCTGGTCGACCACGATGGCGTCGGGGGCACGCTCGGTGACCTCGGCCGCGACGAGCTCCCGTTCGTGCCGCACGACGACGGCGACGTGCTCGGGCTCGAGGGACGACGCCGTCCGGAGCACGTGCGCGATGAGCGGCAGCCCGGCGAGGCGGTGCAGGACCTTCGGGGTGGACGACTTCATGCGCGTGCCCTGCCCGGCGGCGAGGACGACGACGGCGATGCGCTGGTCGGTCATGGCTCCATCCTGGCGCACGCTCGCTGCGGAGTCCGGCGGAACCGCGCCAGGGGCGCAACCGTGCGCGGAACCGCAGCCGGCGGGCGGGCCTGCACCGCGCCTCCGGGCACCGCCCGACGGGAGGCTCAGCCGAGGTCCGCCGCGTCACCCGTGCCGCAGTGTGAGACCGCGGCGAGCGAACTGCGCGTGGTCGCCGCCCCGAACTGGATGCGTTCGACGTCACCACCGGCCCCCTTGACGACGAACTGTCGACTGCCGTCGTTGAGCGAGGACTCCGAGTACTGGACGGTCAGCCCGGCCGCAGCCCACGACCGGCCGACGGTCTGCACCGCGGCCTGCGGATCGGGCAGACCCGCACCGATGCGGGTGAGGTTGTCGAGCGCTCCGGAGGTGCCGTCACCGAGTCGACACTCCTGGGCGTAGGCGTTCTCCTGTGCGTCATCCCACAGGACGCCCGAGGTCCGCATGGTCGAAGCGACGTACGCGGATTCGAGATCGCGCTGGTGCTGGACGGTCGGTGTGCTCGGTGTGCTCTGCACCGGGGTGCCGCCGGTCGGCGGAGCGGAACACGCGGCGAGCGTCAGTGTCAGGGCGAGCAGGGTCCCCGCTGCCGCGCCTCGGGCGCGTCCGCTCACCGTCTCGGTGCCGTCGGATGTCGGAGGAGTCCGGCTGCGAGGCGCGCGGTCAGCCGAGGTCCGCCGCGTTCCCGGTGCCGCACTTCGACACGCCGCTCATGGTGGTCTTGGTCGTCGCCGCGCCGAACTGGATGCGCTCGACGGCGCCGCCGCCGCCGTTCACCAGGTACCGCTTCGCACCCGACGTCATCTCGTCCGTCGAGTACTCCACCTTCAGTCCGTCCGCCACCCAGGCCGTGCCCACCGCCTTCGTCACGGCCTCCGGGTCATCGACGCCCGCACCGGTCCGGACGATGTTGTAGAGCGCGCCCGCCGAGCCGTCCGCGAGGACGCAGTCCTGCGCGTACTCGTCGGACTGGTCCGCGTCCCAGTCGACCCCCGAACGGCGCATCGTCTCCTCGACGTAGTCTGCCGCCTGTCGGCGCTGGTGCTCTGCGGTCGGTGCAGCCTGCACGGTGTCCTCCTTGGTCGGGGTGCCCGCCGCGCAGCCCGCGAGCAGGATCGCGGCGAGCAGCACCATCCCGATCGTCGTCGATCGTCTGATCACAGTGACGGTCCCATCATGTTGTCGAGCAGGGTCTTGTCATGATCGCTCAACCCGGCGTCGTCAGCGGGCGTCATGCCGACCCCGTCGTGCATCGTGGCCCTCGCGACGTTGTTCAGGGACTCGGTTCCGAGGTTGAAGTAGCCGGTCCCCCCGCCGTAGCCGATCGGGTCGTGCATCGTGACCCCGGCGCCCTCCGACGGGTCCCCACCGTTCGTCCCGAAGGTCGTGGCGCCGAACGACGAGTCCATCGGGTCCGCACGACCGCTGCCGAGCCGGCCGAGCCACGCGTACTGGTCGCGTGGGTTGTCGTTCGGGTCCGCCGTCGGCAGCCCGGACGTCCCCTGTCCGGCGTAGACGTGGTCGGCGTCGATCCCCTTCGCACCACCGACGTCCCCTTCGATGCCGGCGGAGGCGACGGCCACGAAGTTGTCGACGTGCACGCCCGTGCCGTGCAGCGCGTCGGCGCCGGTCGTCGTGCCGTACGAGTGTCCGACGACGTTGAGTGTGGGATGGTCGGTCCGCGCTGCCTGGAAGCCCGACAGGTCGTCCGCGAGGCGGGTCGCACCCGCTCGCGCCGCGTCGCCGTGGAGCACGCCCCAGGAAGCCGGCGGGGCCGGGGGTGCTTCGTAGTTCATCCAGGCCACGACAGCGTGCGAGGTGCCCGAGTCGTCGAGGTCTTCCTGCGCCCGCCAGAGGTTCTGCGCCCCGGTCGTCCACCCCGAGGTGTCCTTCGTGGTGGTCCCCATCCCGGGCACCATGTACGTCACGTTCTCCGCGGTGTCCACGTCACCGACCGCCACCGCAGCGAGCGGCGGCTGGTGGTCGGTGGCGAGGGTGAGCAGCGCGCGACCGGGCTTCGCCGTCGACGCCAGGGTCTTCTCGATGTTCCGGTACGCGTCGAGGTTCGCCTGCGCCGCCTCGATCGACTGGTCCGCCGCCTGCGACGCCGGCCACCCGAGCCCCACGCGCCGGTCCTTCGCGTCCGCGAGGTCTTGCTCGGCCTGGGCCACGGCCGACACGAGCGTCGTCCGGTTCGCCCGGTCCCGCGCCCAGGCAGGCAGCCCCGCGAGGTTGCCGACGACCGCGGGCAGCGATGCGATGAGCGCGTCCTGGGCGGCGCTGTGCTCGGCGCCGGTCGTGTCCTTCCCACCGCCCAGGGTCTTCCAGAGCGCGGCGACCTCGTCGGGCGACATGTCGGCGATGCGGTCGGCGAGGTTGCGGTCGAGCATCAGGAGCGCGCCGAGCTCGGTCGGCGACAGGCTCGCGAGCATCGACGCGAGGTCCTCGTCGGATGCGCCGACACCACGTCCCTCGATGCTGCCGAGGCGTCCGAGCGTCTCCGGGCCGGTGATCACCCGGAGCAGCGCCTGGTCGGCCGTCGTGCGGTCCTGCACGAGCTGCTCCCACTGGGCGTCGAGCGCTGCGGACCGGTCGCCGGCGTCGGCGATCGCCCGCTCCGCGTTCGCGAGGCTCGTGGCGTCCGCCTCGGTCGCGTCGTCGGCCTTCGCGGCGGAGCGGAGGGTCGGCAGCGTGAGCTGCTGTCCGGCGAGCTCGGCCGCGACGGTCCCGCGCTGCAGGCGGATCGCGTCCGCGTCGTCCTTGATGCGCTGGACGTCCTTCGCGTACTGGTCGAAGGCGTCCCCGGCGGCGTCGAAGAGCGCCACGAGGCCGGACGCGCTCGGCCGCATCTCGTCGAGCAGCGCCGCGAAGCGGGTCTGCGCGTCGCCCTTCCACGTCGGCGACGCGGTGACGTCGGACGCCGAGGCGATCTTCGCCAGGGCGTCCTGCACGGCGTCGGCCCGGTCGTGCCAGTGCTTCCCCAGGGCGGTGATGCCGGCGGGGTCGCCGACGTCCGGCTCTTCGCCGCTCACTTGCCGTCCGCCTGCTTCGCGAGGGCGGCTTCCTGCGCGTCGACCTGCGCACCGAGGTCGTGCGGGAAGGTCGCGGCCTGCTCGAGGGCCGCGTCGACGGCGTCGATCATGCCCTGGTGGGCGAGCGAGAGGCCGGCGGTGCGGCTGACCACCTCGGTCACGCCGAGGCAACCGGTGTCGAGGCCCGTGAACCGGGCGGTGTCCGCACCGAGTGCGGTCCGGGCGTCGGTCAGCGCGGTCGCGACCGCCGCGAGCGTCTCGGACTCGATCCGCAGTTCTGCGGCCCCCATGTGTTCCCCCCGTCGTTCCCCCGTGGACGTCGGAGACGATAGCACCACGGTCTCCGACACGCTCGGACTCAGCGCCCGCCCACCGGCTCCCGCTTGACGAACGCCATGAGCACCAGCCCCGCCACCAGCACCACGACGACCCCGAGGATCCCGTACCGCGTCGACCCGCCGACCGTCACCGCCACCCCGAACAGCGCCGGCGCGAGGAACGACGCCGCGCGCCCGGTCGTGGCGTAGAGGCCGAAGAGCTCGCCCTCGCGGCCGGGCGTCGCCAACCGCGCCAGGTACGCCCGCGAGGACGACTGGACCGGCCCGACGAACAGCGCCAGCGTCAGGCCGAGGACCCAGAAGCCCGCGGTGACGTTCCCCACCGCGAACACGCCGATCCCGCACACCGCGAGCCCGACGAGCGACACCGTGATGATCGCGCGTGAACCGAACCGGTCGTCGAGCCTGCCGGACAGGAACGTGGCGATGCCCGCGACGATGTTGGCCGCGATGGCGAAGAGGATCACCTGCGACGGGCTGAAGCCGAACACCTGCGCGGCGACGATCCCGCCGAAGGTGAACACGGCGCCGACGCCGTCGCGGAACACCGCGCTCGCCAGCAGGAACGCCAGGACGTTCCGGCGCTCGCGCCAGAGTCGGGCGATGTCCCTGCCGAGGTCCCGGTACGCCCCGAGCAGGGTGCCGGCGCGCGAACGGTCCGGCGCGGCCTCGGGGACGGTGACGAACAGCGGGATCGAGCTCACGGCGAGCCACACGGCGGCGATGCCGATCGCGACGCGGACGTCCCACTGCCCCGAGGCCACGGTCGCGGGCAGTTGCAGGAGTCCCGCGACGTCGCCCCCGCCGAAGTCCTGGATGCAGAGCACGAGCAGGACGACGAGCAGCACGATGCCGCCGAAGTACCCGGCCGCCCAGCCGATCGCCGAGACGCGTCCGGTCTGCTCCCCCGACGCGACCTGTCCGAGCATCGCGTTGTAGCCGACGCTCGCGATCTCGTAGGCGACGGTCCCGATGCCGAGCAGGGCCGCACCGAGCAGCAGGTACGGCTGGCTCGGCGCGACGAACACCATGCCGCCGATCGAGAGCGCGATGCCGATCGTGGCGATGAGCACCGACCGGCGCCGGTGCCCGGACGTGTCCGCCAGGCGTCCGACCGCCGGGGCGACGAGCGCGACGACGATGCCGGCGATCGTCAGTGCCGTCGAGACGACGGCCGCGTTGTGCGCGAGCTCCCGCTCGACGAGCGCCTTCCCGGCGGCGGACGTGTCGGCGACGAGCGCCGGGTCGACGAACGCGCGGCTCGCCAGGTACGTGCTGAAGACGAAGGTCGTCACGACCGCGTTGAACGCCGCGGATCCCCAGTCCCACATGGCCCAGGACACGAGGGCGCGGCGGTCGGTGCGCTGCGGCACGGCAGCCGCGGGTGAAGCCGTCATGCGCGAACCGTAGCGCGTCCGGGTGTCGCGGCGGTGGCCCCAGTGGGGGCGTGCCGACGCGGGTCGCGTGCCCTGGTGGCGACTCCAGGACGGACGGGAGGGACGGTGCGGGCCCGCCCCGTCCCTCCCGTCCGTCGTCCGGTCACGTCGCGGACGGCACGCCGCCCGGGTAGACGACCGACTTGAGCGACTCGGGGTCGGTGTCGCTCTCGAGGGCCTCGCGGACGTCGTCGAGGCCGAAGCGACCCGTGACCAGCGAGTCCAGGTCCACCTGCCCCGACGCGACGAGCTCGATCGCGACCGGCCACGTGCCGGTGTACCGGAAGATCCCGGTGATGGTGACCTCGAGGTTCTGGATGTGCTCGACCGGCAGCGTCATCTCGGAGTTGCCGAGCCCGACGAGGACGGCGGCCCCGGCCGGTCCCACGGCCTTGATGCCGTCGGAGACGGCCCGCGGTGCACCACTGGCGTCGATGAAGGCGTCGAACGGCGGCAGGTCGGACGCCACGGAGACCACGGTGGGGTCGACGGTCTCGGTCGCGCCGAAGGAGAGCGCACGCTCGCGGCGCTCCGGGACGAGGTCGCTGATGACGATCCGCGAGGCGCCGAACGCCCTCGCGGCCTGCGCGCAGATGATGCCGATCGGACCGGCCCCGGCGATGAGCACGCTCGACCCGGGGACGATCCCGGCCTTGCGGACCGCGGCGATGCCGACGGAGAGGGGTTCGAGCAGGGCTCCGGCCTCGAACGACACCGAGTCGGGCAGCGTGTGCGCGAACTCGGACTCGATCGTGACGAACTCGGCGAACGCCCCGTCCACCGGCGGCGTCGCGTAGAAGCGCATGTGCGGGCAGAGGTTGTACCGCCCGGCGAGGCACTGGGCGCAGCGGTGGCACGGTCGCTGCGGCTCGATCGCCACGCGTTCCCCGACGCGGGACGGGTCGACGCCCTCGCCGACCGCGGTGATCGTGCCGGAGAGCTCGTGGCCGAGCACGAGGGGCTCCTCGACGACGAAGTCCCCGATCCGGCCGTGCCGGTAGTAGTGCACGTCGGAGCCGCACACGCCGACCGCGGCGACCCGGACGAGGACGTCGCCGGGGTCGACGGCGGGGACGGGACGGTCCTCGACGGTGAGGTCCTGGGTGCCGAGCAGCACGCTGACGCGCTGGGTGGAGGTCATGCGGTTCTCGCTTCCTCGGCCGCGTCGTCGCGGCCGGACGGATGGATGGTCGTGGGGGTGGGTGTGGCTGTGGCCGGCACTGCGTCGGTGATCCGGTCCGGGTCGCGCAGCAGGGCGCCGAACGCGATCTCAGCGGCCCCGTGCACGAGCACGTCGGACCCGAGCGCGGCCGGCACGATGCGGAGCCGGTCGGCGGTCCCGGTCATCGACTGCGCTCGGACGTCGTCGAGGATCCGGTCGCCGACGTGGTCGAGCAGCACGCCGAGGAAGCCGCCGAGCACGACGACCGACGGGTTCACGGTGTGGATCGCGTTGCGGAGGGCCGTGGCGAGGGCGGCCACCTGGCGGTCCACGACCCGTTCGACCTCGGGTCGGCCCTCGGCGAGCGCCGCGGCGAGGGCGACCAGGTCGTCCGGAGCGGTCCCGGCCGCGGTCGCCAGGGCGTCACGGGAGGCCTCGGTCTCGAGGCAGCCGACGGCACCGCAGTGACACCGGATGCCGTTCGCCGCGACGAAGGTGTGTCCGAGCTCGCCCGCGTACCCGTCGGCACCGCTCAGCGGTCGGCCGGCCGTGATGACCCCGCCGCCGATGCCGCTCGCGCCGCCGTTGAGGTACACGAGGTCGTCGACGCCCCGGCCGCTGCCGGCGAGCCGTTCCGCCCAGGCGCCGACGTTGGCGTCGTTCGCGGCCCGCACCGGCAGTCCGGTCCGTTCGGCGAGGGGCCCGGCGAAGGGTGCGTCGTGCCAGCCGAGGTGCGGTGCGTACTGGACGGTCCCGTCCTCCACCCGGACCGTCCCGGGCACGGCGACCCCGATCCCGACGAGCCGGAGCGTCGCGGTGCCGGCCGACCCCGGACGGATCCGGTCGAGCAGCCCGGCGACGGTCTCGACCGCTTCGCCGGGCGTGGGCGGACGGTGCTGCGGTTCGACGAGGCGGCTCCGCACCGTGCCGTCGAGCCCGACGAGGGCGACCGAGACGGCGTCGACCTCGACCGTGACCGCGGCGGCCACGACGTCCGGCGCGGCCCGGACGACCGGACTCGGCCGCCCGACGCCGGTCCCCGGTGCACCGGCTGCGGGGAGGTCCTCGTGGAGGAGGCCGCGGTCGACGAGTTCGCCGACGAGCGCGAGGGTCGTCGAGCGGTTCAGGCCGGTGCGCCGGGTGATCTCGGCGCGGGTGATCGGCCCCTCCTCGTGGACGAGCCGGAGGACGCGCGCCGCGTTGCCCGGCGCGGGCGCAGGCGCAGGCGTCGCGGCGGTCGTGCTCGTCATCGGTCCCTCGTCGTGGTCGGTGGGCGGGTGGTGGCGGCGCGCTACCGCGACCGCGAGAACGCCGCGTCGAACGCGGCCTCGGGCGGCGCGATCGTGCCCAGCTTCCGGACGAACGCCAGTGCCTCCGGCCCGCCGACGAGCCGGTCCATGCCGGCGTCCTCCCACTCGACGCTCGTCGGTCCGGTGTAGCCGATGTGGTTCAGCACGCGGAACACCCGCTCCCACGGCACGTCCCCGTGCCCGGCGGTGACGAAGTCCCACCCGCGCCGGGGGTCGCCCCACGGCAGGTGCGACGACAGTCGTCCGTTGCGCCCGTCGAGCTGCTTCACCGACTCCTTGCAGTGCACGTGGTACACCCGGTCGGCGAAGTCGAGCAGGAACGCGGCGGGGTCGAGGTCCTGCCAGACGAAGTGCGACGGGTCGAAGTTGAACCCGAACGCGGGGCGGTCGGCGAACACTTCGAGCGTCCGCTTCGCCGTCCAGTAGTCGTAGGCGATCTCGGAGGGGTGCACCTCGAGCGCGAAGCGGACGCCGACCTCCTCGAACACGTCGAGGATCGGCGACCACCGGTCGTGGAAGTCCTGGTACCCGGCGTCGATCATCGACGCGGGCACGGGTGGGAAGCCCGCGACGGTCTTCCAGATCGAGGATCCGGAGAACCCGGTGACGGTGTCGACCCCGAGCGCCGCGGCGGCACGCGCGGTCCACTGCAGTTCCTCGGCGGCACGCTGCCGGACGCCCTCGGGGTCGCCGTCGCCCCACACGTGCGGCGCGAGGATGTCCTCGTGCCGCTGGTCGATCGGGTCGTCGCACACGGCCTGGCCGGTGAGGTGGTTCGCGATCGTCCAGACCTGCAGCCCGTTGCGCTCCAGGATCGCCGTGCGGTCCGCGACGTACGCCGGGTCCGTCGCGGCGCGGCGGACGTCGAGGTGGTCGCCCCAGCAGGCGATCTCGAGGCCGTCGTACCCCCACTCGCCGGCGAGACGTGCGACCTCCTCGAAGGGCAGGTCGGCCCACTGGCCGGTGAAGAGGGTGACCGGCCTGGAGGCGCGGGTCGTTGCCGCCTCGTCGGTTCCGTCCGTCGTCGTCATCGTCGTCGTCCTTCCTCGCTGCGTGTGCTGGTCACCATGATCCCGGGGTCGCGCCGGCGGGGACCGTCTCCGGCCGGTCGACGCGGGACGCCACCGTGACGACGGTGTGCTCCCGCGAGGCGGTCTGGACGGCCTCCATGACCTCGAGCACGTGGAACGCGAGGTCCCCCGACGCCCGGTGCGGCCGGTCGGTCGCGATCGCGTGCGCCATGTCCGCGAGTCCGTACCCGCGGCCGGCGTCGGCGTACCCGGCCGACACGGGCAGCTCGCGCCACTCGCGGTCGTCGGCCGTCGCGATCGACACCGGGTCCGAGAAGCGGTTCGGGTCCGGGACGGCGAGACTGCCCGCGGTGCCGTGCACCTCGAACAGCGGCGCCCGGGTCGCCCACACCTCGAACGAGACGGTGACCGTGGAGACGACTCCGCTGGCGTGTTCGAGCACGGCGACGACGTGGGTGTCGACGTCGACGGGGATCGGTGCGCCGGCGAACGGGCCGGTCGCGATGGTCCGCTCACGGGTCGACCGGGTGGCGCTCCCGCTGACCCGGGCGACGGGGCCGAAGAACTGCACGAGGCTCGTCAGGTAGTACGGCCCCATGTCGAGCAGCGGGCCGCCGCCGGGCTGGTAGTAGAACGCCGGCGCCGGGTGCCAGAGTTCGTGTCCCGGGGCGCTCCACGACACCGCGGCACCGACCGGGTCGCCGATCAGCCCGTCGTCGAGTGCTGCGCGCGCGGTCTGGATCCCCGTCCCGAGCACGGTGTCCGGCGCGCTGCCGACCCGCAGGCCCGAGCGTGCGGCCAGCTCGAGCACCGGTGCGGCCTCGGCCGTCGCGAGTGCGAGCGGCTTCTCGCCGTAGACGTGCTTGCCGGCGTCGAGGGCCCGGGTGGCCACCTCGGCGTGCGCGGCCGGGATCGTCAGGTTGAGCACGACGTCGACGTCGTCCGCGGCGAGGAGCTCGTCGACGCTCGTGCCCCGGACACCCTGGGCGTCGCCGACCGACCGGGCACGGTCGACGTCGAGGTCCGCCACGGCCGTGAGCGCCAGGCCGGGCAGCGCCGGGAAGTGCTCGAAGTACTGCTGGCTGATGTTGCCGACACCGACGACACCGACCCGCAGTGCCGGACCGTTCACCGGGCTGCCCACAGGAGTCCCCTCTCGATGATCGTGCGGAGCGGCTGCGACTCGACGACCTCGAGCCGGTGCCCGGGTGCCGAGACGAACACGCGTCCCTCGCCCCACTGCCGGGTCCAGATCGCCGGCGCCGTGACCGGACGGTTCCAGGCGTCGAAGTCCCGCGCCTCCTGCGTGGTCGTCGCCAGCACGTCGTTGTACTCGTCGGAGAGCACCCAGTACTGCTCGGTCACGAGGTCGAAGTCCTCGATGCCCTGCGTGATCGGGTGCTCGTGGCCGAGGTCGGTGATGTGCACCGTGTACGGGATGTAGTTGTCGGACTGCTCGCCGGTGCGCTCCGACGGGTGCTTGCCCGCGTGGTGCGCGAACTGGCCGCCGATCATGTGGAGGTAGTCGGCGGTGTTGCGGAACGCGTCCGCGATCCCGCCGTGCCAGCCCGCGAGGCCGGCGCCGCCGAGGACGGCCCGCTGCAGCCCGGCGAACTCGTCGTCGGCGATGGTGGACATCGTGACGACCTGCACGATCAGGTCGACGTCCGCCATGACCGACTCGTCGGCGTACACCGCGGTCGAGTCCGACACCTGCACGTCGAACCCGTTGTCCCACAGGAACGGCACGAACGCGTCGGTGGTCTCGACCGGCATGTGCCCGTCCCACCCGCCGCGGACGACGAGGGCGTGCTTCGTCGGAGCCACTCAGATCACCGTCCAGGCGCTGCCGTCGGCGGCGCTCCGCTCGACCGCGTCGAGGACCCGCTGCACGTGCAGCCCGTCCTCGAACGACGGCGACGGGTCGGTGCCCGCGACGATCGCCTCGACGAAGTCCTTCACCTCGTGGCTGAAGGTGTGCTCGTACCCGATGAGGTGCCCGGTCGGCCACCAGGCGGCCATGTACGGGTGCTCGGGCTCGGTGACGAGGATCCGCTGGAAGCCCTGCTCCCCCGCGGGTGCGGTGGCGTCGTAGAAGCGCAGCTCGTTCATCGACTCGAGGTCGAACTGGATCGCGCCCGCCGACCCGCTGATCTCGAGCGTGAGGCCGTTCTTCCGGCCGGTCGCGTAGCGCGTCGCCTCGAACGTGCCGATCGCCCTGTCGGCAGCGCCACCGGCGAGCCGTCCGAGGAAGAAGGCGGCGTCGTCGACGGTGACCTGCCCGCGTTCGGTCGAGGCGGTGCCGGACAGCCCGACGCCCTCGGCCATCAACGGACGTTCGGTCACGAAGGTCTCGAGGGTGCCGGACACGGTCGACAGCTGTGCGCCCGTGACGTGCTCGACGAGGTCGATCGCGTGCGCGCCGATGTCGCCGAGCGAGCCGGAGCCGGCGAGCGCCTTGTCGAGGCGCCAGGTCATCGGGCCGTCCTCGTCGGCGAGCCAGTCCTGCAGGTAGAGCGCGCGGACCTGTCGGACGGTGCCGAGCCTCCCGTCCTCCACCAGCCGCTTCGCGAACGCGATGGCGGGCACCCGACGGTAGCTGAAGCCGACCATCGCGCGGACGCCGTCCGCCCGTGCGGCGGCGGCCGCCGCGGTCATCGCCTCGGCCTCGGCGACGGTGTTGGCGAGGGGCTTCTCGCACAGGACGTGCTTGCCGGCCTCGAGCGCCGCGATCGCGACCTCGACGTGGGACGAGCCGGGCGAGCAGATGTCGACGACGTCGATGTCCGGGTCGGTGACCACGGCGCGCCAGTCGGTGGACGCGGCCTGCCAGCCGTACTGCTGCCGCGCCGCCTCGGTCCGTTCCGGGTCACGGCCGACGATGACGGCCATCTCCGGTTCGACCCCGAGGTCGAAGAACCTCGGTGCGGTGCGCCACCCCTGTGAGTGCGCGGCTCCCATGAAGCCGTGGCCCACCATGGCCACTCGAAGTCGGTCCTGTGCCATCCGCTCGCTCCCTTGCGATCACGTCCTTGCCAGAGTCAACACTACCGCTTATGTTGGGCGCGGCAACATTTTGTTTCGACGACGAACGGTGACCACCATGGCAACGACGCCCACCCGTGCAGACAAGTTCTCCTTCGGTCTCTGGACCATCGGCTACAACGGATCCGACCCCTTCGGCGGCCCGACCCGCCCCGCCCTCGACGTGGTCGAGGCCGTCGAGAAGCTCGACGAGCTCGGCGCCTACGGGCTGACCTTCCACGACGACGACCTCTTCGCGTTCGGCTCGACGGACGCCGAGCGCCAGACGCAGATCGACCGCCTGAAGGGCGCCCTCGACGCCACCGGCATCGTCGTGCCGATGGTCACGACGAACCTCTTCTCCGCCCCGGTGTTCAAGGACGGCGGCTTCACCTCGAACGACCGCCAGGTGCGCCGGTTCGCGCTCCGCAAGGTCCTGCGCAACATCGACCTCGCCGCCGACCTCGGCGCATCGACGTTCGTGATGTGGGGCGGCCGCGAGGGTGCCGAGTACGACAGCGCGAAGGACGTGCAGGCCGCGCTCGAGCGCTACCGCGAGGCCGTGAACCTCCTCGCCCAGTACGTCACCGACAAGGGCTACGGCATCCGGTTCGCCATCGAGCCGAAGCCGAACGAGCCCCGCGGCGACATCCTGCTGCCGACCCTCGGCCACGCCATCGCGTTCACCGAGACGCTCGAGCGTCCGGAACTCTTCGGCATCAACCCCGAGGTCGGCCACGAGCAGATGGCCGGGCTGAACTTCACGGCCGGCATCGCCCAGGCGCTCTACCAGGGCAAGCTCTTCCACATCGACCTCAACGGTCAGCGCGGCATCAAGTACGACCAGGACCTCGTCTTCGGGCACGGCGACCTGCAGAACGCGTTCTCGCTCGTCGACCTGCTCGAGCACGGTGCACCCCAGGGCGGCCCGGCGTACGACGGCCCCCGCCACTTCGACTACAAGCCGAGCCGCACCGAGGACATCACGGGCGTCTGGGACTCCGCGGCCGCGAACATGCGCATGTACCTCCTGCTCAAGGAGCGCGCGCAGGCGTTCCGCGCCGACCCCGAGGTGCAGGCAGCGCTCGAGGCCTCGAAGGTCGGCGAGCTGTCGACGCCGACACTCAACGACGGCGAGTCGTACGACGCGTTCCTCGCGGACCGCTCCGCGTACGAGGACTTCGACGCCGACGCGTACTTCGGCGGCAAGGGCTTCGGCTTCGTGAAGCTGCAGCAGCTCGCCATCGAGCACCTCATGGGCGCTCGTGGCTGACCTGGTCGCAGGGGTCGACTCGTCGACCCAGTCCTGCAAGGTCACGATCCGTGACGCCGCGACCGGCGCCGTCGTCCGGGAGGGACGCGCGTCCCACCCGGACGGCACGTCCGTCGACCCCCGCCACTGGTGGGACGCGCTCGGCACCGCCGTCGCGGACGCCGGCGGGCTCGCCGACGTCGGTGCCGTCGCGATCGCCGGGCAGCAGCACGGCATGGTGGCGGTGGACGCGGACGGCCGCGTGGTCCGCGACGCGCTGCTGTGGAACGACGTCCGCAGTGCCGACGCGGCCGCGCAGATGGTCGCGGAGCTGGGCCAGGAGGCATGGGTCGCCCGCACGGGTCTGGTACCGGTGGCGTCGTTCACCGGTACCAAGCTGCGGTGGCTCCGCGATGCGGAGCCCGAGAACGCCGGCCGGGTCGCGGCCGTCGCCCTCCCCCACGACTGGTTGTCGTGGCGGCTGCGCGGGTACGGTCCGGCCGACGAGAGTCCGCTCGGCCCCGACCTCGACGCCCTCGCCACCGACGGCTCCGACGCCAGCGGCACGGCCTACTGGGACCCGGTGCGGCGCGAGTACGACGCGGAGCTGTTCGAGTCGGCGCTCGGACGACCGATGCGCGTCGCCGGTGCCACGGGCTCCCCGGACGCCGTCGTCGTGCCGCGGGTCGTCCTGCCCGACGAAGCGATGGGCACGCTCACCGCGGACGTCCAGTTGCCGGACGACGCCGTGGCACCCTCGGGGCTCCTCGTCGGCGCCGGACTCGGCGACAACGCCGGGGCCGCGCTCGGCCTCGGACTCGGCCCGGGTGACGTCGCGGTGTCCCTCGGCACGAGCGGCACGGTCTTCGGGGTCACCGACGCCGAGGTGCGCGACCCGAGCGGGACCGTGGCGGGCTTCGCCGACGGGAGCGGGTCGCGCCTCCCGATCGTCACGACGCTCAACGCGGCGCGCGTGCTCGAGGTGATCGGCGGCCTGCTCGGCGTGGACCACGACGCGCTCGGCGAGCTGGCGCTGCAGGCGCCGGCGGGTGCCGACGGGCTCGTGCTCGTGCCGTACTTCGTCGGCGAGCGCACGCCGAACCGACCGGACGCGACGGCCTCGCTGCTCGGCATGACGCCGGGGACGACGGACCGGGCGCACCTCGCCCGGGCCGCGGTCGAGGGGATGCTGTGCGCGCTCGCGGACGGCCTCGCTGCGGTCGAGGGCACCGGTGTCACCGTCGAGCGGCTGCTGCTCATCGGCGGTGCCGCACGCAACGAGGCCGTGCGGGTCGTCGCTGCGCAGGTGTTCGGCCGGGACGTCCTCGTGCCGGAGCCGGGCGAGTACGTGGCGGCAGGCGCGGCGAAGCAGGCGGCGTGGGTGCTCACCGGGAGCCTGCCGGCGTGGCAGACGGCGACCACGGTCGTGGCCGGCGACCCGCACCCTGAGGTGCTCGAGCAGTACCGGGCCGCCGCGCGCTGAGCGGCTGCCACGACATCGCAACGCCTGGCACGATCGGGCGTACCTGGTCGGACGTTCCGACCATGTACGCCCGATCCGCCAAGGTCTGCCCGGAGGAGACCACATGCCGTACACCGACCTGCCCCTCGACGCCCTGCGCGCCTACCGACCCGACGTCCGCCGGCCGGACGACTTCGACGCCTTCTGGGCCGACACCGTCGCCGACGCACGAGCAGCCGGCCAGGGGACCGCGCCGGTCCTGGTGTCCGCCGACACCCCGGTGACCGGACTCGTCATCGAGGACCTCACCTTCCCGGGCTTCGCCGGCGACCCCGTCCGGGCCTGGGTCTCACGACCGGTCGACGCCGCCGGGCCGCTGCCGGTCGTCGTCGAGTTCCTCGGCTACAACGGCGGTCGCGGGCTGCCGGGCGAGCGGATCTCGTGGGCCCTCGCCGGGTACGTGCACGTCGTGATGGACACCCGCGGCCAGGGCAGCGGGTGGGGATCCGGCGGCGACACCCCGGACCCGCACGGCTCCGGCCCGCACATCGGCGGCTGGATGACGAGCGGCATCGGGTCCCCCGCCGACCACTACTACCGGCGCGTGTACACCGACGCCGTCCGACTCGTCGACGCCGTCCGCTCGCTGCCGGGCGTCGACCCGGACCGCATCGCGCTGACCGGCGGGAGCCAGGGCGGCGGGATCACCATCGCCGCGGCCGCGCTGGTCGAGGCGCACGTCGGACCGATCACGGCGCTCCTGCCGGACGTCGCGTTCCTCAGCGACTGGGAGAACGGCACCGCCGTCGCCGTGGGTGGTCCGTACCTCGAGCTCGCGCGGTACCTGTCCGTGCACCGCGACGCGATCGACACCGTGTGGGACACGGCCGCGTACTTCGACGGGGTGCACTTCGCGGCGGGGATCACCGCGCCGGCGCTGTTCTCCGTCGCGCTCATGGACGACGTGGTCCCGCCGCGGACGACCTTCGCGGCGTACAACGCGCTCGGCTCGGTGGACAAGGCGATCGAGGTGTACCCGTACAACGGGCACGAGAGCGGCGGGTTCGCGCACTGGGAGCGGCAGGTGGCGTTCCTGCGCGAGCGGGGCTGAGCCGGGCGCGATCGCAGTGTGCGGACGGCAGATTTTCTGAGATAATGGCTCATCACAGAAAATCCGAGGTCCGACTCATGACGTTGCTTCCCGAAGCATGGCCGTCGCTCGATTTCGAGGATCTGCAGTGGCAGAGCCGGTACGCGGAGCACGGCCCACGAGCCGCGCGCCGGGAAACGATCACCGAGCCGTACCGAGCAGCGGTTCCGCCCCGCATCGCGCACCGTTCCATGCGGCTGTCCGACGCCGTGTCGGTCCTCGCAGACGAGGCGTCGACAGCACTCACACGCTTCGATGAGTCCCTCGGGAGCGAGGTCGCGCCGTTCGCCCCGCTGCTGCTCCGCTCGGAAGCGGCTGCCTCGTCGCAGATCGAACACCTGACGGCGAGCGCGCGGCAGATCTTCACTGCGGAACTCGGCGGCGTCGGGAAGCGCAACGCGGGCGAGATCGTGTCGAACACCCGCGCGATGCGCACCGCGATCGAGTTGTCCGACCGATTGACGACGGAGACCGTGCTGGCCATGCACGAAGTGCTGCTCCGCGGCGACCGCCGGCATGAGGCCGGGCGGTTCCGCGAAGAGGCCGTGTGGATCGGCACCAGCGGGCGAACGCCGGTCGGCGCTGACTACGTGGCGCCGGCCTGGGAACGCGTCCCGTCGCTGGTCGACGACGTGATGGAGTTCGCTCGTCGACTCGACCTGCCCAGACTCGCGCAGGTCGCGGTGACGCATGCCCAGTTCGAGACGGTCCACCCGTTCACCGACGGCAACGGACGCACCGGCCGGGCGCTCCTCCAGGCGATGCTCCGGTCGAACGAACTCACCCAGAACGTGACGGTGCCGGTCTCCGCCGGCCTCCTCACCGACACCGCGGGGTACGTCCGAGCGCTCACCGACTACCGCCGGGGAGACATCGAGCCGATCATCCGTCTGGTCGCCGAAGCCTCCTTCGAAGCGATCGGCAACGCCCGCGAGCTCGTGGACGAGATCTCGTCGATCCGAGCGCGCTGGCGAACGGCCGTCACGGCCCGTCGCGACTCCGGCATCTGGCAGGCGCTCGATGTGGTCGCCCGGCAGCCCGTCCTCAACGCATCGACCCTCGCAGCCGAGATGGGCGTCGAGGCGAAGAACGTGTACCCCCACCTCGACCGACTCGTCGCCGCTGGCATCCTGACGAAGAAGAACGAGTACCAGCAGGGCATCCTCTTCCGGAACGACGAGGTGCTCGGGGCGCTCGATGCGTTCGCCGCACGCGCCGGACGACGCGGCTGAGCCGGGCGCGATCGCAGCGGTCAGTACCAGCGGCGGACGAACTGCTCCAGGACGTTCTTCACGACCTGGACCGGGCCCGGTGCGGGCTCCCCGCTGTCGCGGCCGATCCGGCGCAGCAGGGCGGCCTGGGCGTCCTCGTACTCGGCCACCTCGTCGGCGGAGTAGTCCGACGGCGGGACGGTCCGGATGGCGCTCACCGCTTCGAGCCGCTCCAGCCCCCACCGGAACCCGACCGGGTCCGGCGCCGCTTCGACGAGCGCCACGAGGGCCGCGTCCGAGTAGGTCCCCCGGGGGTCGGCTGCGGCGGAGATGAAGTCCGTCAGCCCGCGGAGCGCCGGCCCCGACCCGCCGGCTCGCATGTGCACGCGCCGCGCTCGGCTGCAGAGGTCGTAGAGGAGTCCGTCGTCCACGGACCGAGCGTGGCACACCGGAATGCCTCCACGCCACCAGGACTGGGTACTCCCCCCGTCGGTCGTCGCGCTCCTAGGCTCGGTCGCCGTGACCGACATCGCTCCCGGAGCCCACGTGCCCGCCACCCGACCCGACGCCGCGCCGACCGCTGGTGCTCCGACCGCGGTCGCTCCGCTGAGCCTCATCGCGGTCGTGGCCATCGCGCTCGCCTTCGTCGCGCCGATCGGCGGGGTCATCGTCGGGTTCATCGCCCGCCGTGAGGTCCGGCGCACCGGCGAGCGCGGCGACGGCCTCGCCTTCGCGGCGGTGCTCATCGGCGCGACCCTGACGCTCGTCACGGTCGTGCTGCCGGCCGCCGTCGCCGCGTCCGGCTTCCTCGGGTTGGGCGTGCCCTTCGCCCTCGGCCTGCCGTTCGGCGAGGGCTCCTGACCGTCAGTGACCGACGAGTGACGTGACCGCGTCGACGACGATCTGCCGTCGCCGCGCCGGCACCACCGCGCGCGTCAGGGCCTCGGAGTCCGCGGAGGCCTCGCTCCAGAACGCCGCGAGGTGCAGCACGAGGCCGAGCAGCACGGCGGGTCGGTAGCTGCGCGGCAGGACGCCGGCCCGCTGCGCCCGCTCGACCTCGGCGACCATCGTGGTCCGGCGTTCGACGATCGCCTCGAACGGAGCGGCCGACGCGCGCTCGAGCCGGTGCCAGGTCGCCAGCCGCTGGGCCCAGGGCCGCTCGGTCCACGAGTCGTGCAACCGGCCGGCGAACCCGGGCAGGTCGTCGGTGTCGAGCGGGACGAGGTCGAAGGTCTCGGCGACGGTCTGCTCGACGAGCGCGTCGAACAGCCCCTCCTTGCTGCCGAAGTAGTGGAAGACCTGCGCCTTGTTGCTCGACGCGGCGGCGGCGATCCGCTCGACCTTGCCGCCGACGAGCCCCGCCGCGGCGAACTCGTCGCGCGCGGCGAGCAGGAGGCGTGCGCGGACGGCGTCGGCGGCTGGGGGCGTGAATCGTGCCATGCCGACCACCGTACCGATCCGGACGGTCGTCCCGGGGCGTCAGGGAGCACCGTCCCCGCGGATCAGGACGAGGCCACCGTGACGAACAGGTACACGGCGAGCGCGACCGAGCAGCACGCGATCGCGATCCGGAGGACCCCGTGCGGCACCCGCCGGGCGACGGTCGGTCCGATGAGCCCGCCGACCACCGCCCCCGCGCCGAGGGCCACGGCGGCGGACCACACGACGTGCCCGGACACCGCGAACACGACCGCCGGCAACAGGTCCGCGGCGAGGAGCAGCACGTTCTTCACGGCGTTCGCACGGTGCAGGGACGGCTCCCCGGTGAGCAGCAGCACGGCGATCATGAGCACACCGGATCCTGCGCCGAAGTACCCGTTGTAGACGCCGACCCCGACGATCCCGGCCGAAGCGGCGGCGCCGTGCCCACCCGCGGCGGCACCGGGCGCCCGTGCACGACGACGGTCGATGAACGGCTGCAGCAGCAGGAGCAGTCCCCCGGCGAGCACGAGGAACGGGACGATGCGGTCGAAGAGGTGCGCCGGTGTGACGACCAGGAGCACCGCGCCCGCGAGCGAGGCGGCGACGGTCGTCGGCATCCAGCGACGCAGGACAGCTGGTTCGGCGCGCACCTCGTGCCGCGCGCGGAACGCGGAGCTCGCACCGCTGCCGATGAGCGCGACGGAGTTCGTGACGTTCGCGGCGAGCGGTGGGACCCCGACGGCGAGCAGCGCCGGGTAGGCCACGAGGGAGGTGATCCCGCCGGCGGTGCCGATCACCCCGGCCACCACGCCCGCGACGACGAGGATCCCGACGGTCAGCACAATCCATGCTGACACGGCGCGGTGGCCGGGGGTGCGATCAGTTGATGCAGGTGCCCTGCTTGCCGTACGCGTTGCCGACCGGGGTGGACGACGGGGTGGCCGCGGGCGCGGACGACCCGGCACCGGACGACCCGGAGGCGCCGGACCCGGAACCGGCCGAACCCGCGCCGGAACCGGACCCGGATCCGGACCCGGCAGCCCCCGCGGCCCCGACCGTGTGCCCGTCGGTCCCGAGCACGAGCGTCACCCCCGACACCGTGGTCGAGCGGACCGCCGTGGCTCCGGGGACCGCCGCGACGACGGCCTTCGCCGCGGCCTCGGCGCCCTTCGGGTACTCGACGACCGTGGCCGCCGTGGTGGTGGTGTCGCTCGGCGCCCCGACCACGAACCCCTTCGCCGTGAGCGCTGCCGAGGCGGCCGTCGCACCGCCCGGCGTGGAGCCGCCGTTCTGCACGGACACGTGCACGCTCGACGGGGACGCCGCCTTCGCCGCCGTGTACGCCGCGGGCGCGCCCACGATGCCCTGGATGAACGCCGGCACCGCGCCGAAGTCCACCGCCACCGTCGAGTAGCCGTCGATGGTCGGGGTCCCCGCGGTGGGGATGGTCGTCGACCGGATGCTCGACAGGTCGATGCTGCGGAACGTGTTGACGAGGCTCGGGATGCTCAGACCGTCGTCGATCTGCACGGCGTCCCCGACACCGTGCAGCAGGTCCGACACCTTCACCGGGTTGAGGAGGGTGCCGGCGGAGAGGACCTTGCGGGCCTCCTGCGAGAGGAAGTACTGCTGGCGGACCTCGCGGTCGAGGTCACCGCGCGGGAGCCCGTCGCGCTGCCGGACGAAGGAGAGCGCTTGCGAGGCGTTCAGCGTCGAGTTCCCCGCCGGGAGGTCGACGTTCGAGTTCGGGTCGTGGGCGGGTTCGTTCAGGCAGACCTGGATCGGCCCGAGCGCCTTCACGAGCTGGTAGAAGCCGAGCAGCGAGACGCGCACGAAGTGGTCGATCTGCAGGCCGCTGATGTTCTCGATGGTCTGGATGAGGAGGCGCATGCCACCGGCGTCGCCGCCGCCGTTCGCAGCACCGTCCGAGAACGCGCTGTTCAGCTTGAACGTGCCGTGGCCGGGGATCGGCACCCACGAGTCGCGCGGGAACGAGATCATCGTCGCGCTGCCCCCGCCCGCGGGGATGTGCAGCACGATCATGGTGTCGGTGTTCGTCGCCCCGTCGTCGAGCTGCGTGCCGAGCTCGGCGAGCTCCTGCGGGGTGGCATCGGCCGGACGGTGGTCGTCCCCCACGAGCAGGATGTTCTCGGCCGACCCGTCGACGTCGGCGGACGCCGAGGGGTGCGGGAGCGCCACGTGCACCTTGGTCACGGCGCTGTCGAGCTGCGCGTAGGACCAGGCCGCGTACCCGCCCGTGAGCACGAGTGCCATCGCGAGGACGCCGCCGATCGCCGGGAAGAGGGTGCGGGCTGCGCGCCGCTGGCGACCGTGGCGCACGGCACCGCGCTCGGTCGGCACGATCGGGTGCTGGCCCCCGTCAGGTTCGTCATGCATGGCGTCACCCTAGGGACGGTCGCTGCACGCGTGCGGAATCCGCCTGCGGAGCGGTTCAGCGTCCGACGCGCGCGAGCGACTCCGACAGGGCGTCCCTCGTCGCGAGGAGCCGCTGTGCCCGCGCGTCCATGTCGTCCCGGATCGCGACGACCTGGTCGATGATGCCCGGGCACTGGTCCTCGACCTTCCGGCCGCGGGTGCACGGCAGGACCTGTTCGATGAGCGCCGTCGGCAGCCCGAGGTCGAGGAGCATCTTGATCGTGCCGACGGTCTCGACGTCGGACTCGTCGTACTCGCGGTAGCCGTTGGCCCGTCGCTCCGGCCGGATGAACCCGAGCTGCTCGTAGTAGCGCAGCGACCGGGCACTCGCCCCGCTGGCCCGGCTCAGATCGCCGATCTGCATCGTCGCTGCTCCTCGCTTGACCTTGACACTGATGTCAGAGTTTAGCGTGCCGTCCATGCAGATCTTCGTCATCGGCGGCACCGGCTACTTCGGCTCGGTCCTCGTCGAACACCTCCGTTCCGCCGGCCACTCCGTGACCGCGCTCGCCCGTTCCGAGCAGAGCGCCGCCCGCCTGCGAGCGGCCGGCGCAGTACCCGTCGCCGGCTCGATCACCGACACCGAGGTGCTCCGCACAGCCGCCGCGGCCGCCGACGCGGTGGTGTACGCCGCCTCGGACTACGCACCGACCGCGCAGTCGACCGAGGACGAGCTCGCGGCCGTCCGGGCCGTCACCGCCGGAGCAGCAGAACCCGCCGGAGCAGCAGAAGCCGCCGGAACGAACGGAACGCCCGGAACGCCCGGCACGCCCGGAACGCCCGGAACGCCCGGAACCACCGGGACCACCCCGAAGCCCGTCGTCTACACCTCCACCGGACTCGTCTACGGCTTCGACCCGACGGACGTCACCGAGGACGCGGTCCTCCCCGAGGTCAGCGCCCAACCGGTCAAGGCACAGGCCGAACGCATCGTGCTCGGCGCGCCGGGCATCACCGGGATCGCCGTCCGCGCCGGACTCGTCTTCGGCCGCGGCGGGACCGGGCTCGTCACCGGCCTCATCGGCGCCGCCGTCGCGAACGGCGCCGCGACCTACATCGGCGACGGTGCGAACGCCTGGTACCCCGTGCACGTGGACGACCTCGCCGACCTGTACGTCCGGGCGATCGAGCACCCGGTCGCCGGCGTCGTCAACGCGGTCGGTTCGGTGCCGTTCACCTTCCGGGAACTCGCGGAGGCGATCGGCACCCTCACCGGCACCCCGAGCGTCTCCGTCCCGCTCGAGGTCGCCGAGGCGCAGATGGGCCCGGCAGTCCGGACGCTGACGACGTCCACGCACCTCCTCGCGACGAAGGCACGGGCCACCTACGGCTGGGACCCGTCGGAGCGGTCACTCGTCGAGGACGTCCGGAACGGGTCCTACACGGCTCCGCCGCGCCCCTGACTCACCGCGTCGGCGGGGACCAGACCGGTGTCCCGCCGACGGCCTCGGCGATGCGTCGACTGACCGCGCCGAGCTGCCGCACCTGGGCCGGCGTGAGCGCGTCGAAGACCACCCGCCGGACGAGCGCCTGGTGCGCCGGCGTGGACGCCACGACCTGCTCGTGCCCGCTGTCGGTGAGCACCGCGAGGGTGAACCGCCCGTCGGTCGGGTCGACCACGCGGTGGACCCACCCCTTCTGCTCCAGCCGCGTCACCGCGCGGGACAGCCGCGACAGGGTGCAGCTCGCGGCGGCGGCGAGCACGCTCATCCGCAGCGTCCGGTCGGGTTCGCTGTCGAGGGCGAACAGGACGCCGTGCTCGAAGTGCGTCAGGCCGGCGTCACGCTGCAGTTGCGCGTCCAGCGCGGTCGGCAGTCGTTCGAGCACGGTCGCGAGGGCGACCCAGACCTCGAGCTCCTCAGCACTGAGCCCGGTGGTGGCGACGTCGTCCGGCATGGGGAGAGCGTACCACCGTGACTTGCTCAGGCAAGTGAACCTGCGTACATTGACTTGCCCAGGCAAGTGAACCGACACGACAGGAGTACGACGTGGATCTCGACATCAGGGGCCGGACGGCGTTCGTCAGCGGCTCGACGCAGGGCATCGGGTACGCCGTCGCAGCAGCCCTCGCGGCGGAGGGAGCCCGCGTCGTGCTGAACGGACGGGAACGCACGGGGGTCGACGCCGCCGTCGCCCGGTTGCGAGCGGCGCTCCCCGGCGCCGAGGTGTCCGGGATCCCGGCGGACTTCGCCGACCCGGCGCAGGTGGACGCGCTGCTCGAGCAGCTCCCGGAGGTCGACGTGCTCGTGAACAACGTCGGACTGTTCGGCCTGGCCGACTTCGGATCGGTCGACGACGCCGAGTGGCAGCGGTACCTCGACGTCAACCTGATGAGCGGCGTCCGACTGTCCCGGGCACTGCTCGACCCGATGGTCGAGCGCGGCTGGGGCCGGATCGTGTTCGTCAGCAGCGAGTCCGGCGTGAACGTGCCCGTCGACATGGTGCACTACGGCGTCACGAAGGCCGCGGTGATCGCGCTCGGCAACGGCCTGGCGAAGCGGACCCGAGGGACGGGCGTCACCGTGAACACGGTCCTCGGCGGCCCGACCTGGTCCGACGGGGTCGCGGCCACGATCGAGACGATCGCGGCCGCGCAGGACGCTCCGGTCGAGGCCGTGCAGGCCGCGGTGATCGGGCAGAACCGCACGACCCTGCTCGAACGGTTCATCCGGCCCGACGAGATCGCGGACCTCGTCGCCTACCTCGCCAGCCCGCGGGCGTCCGCCACGAACGGTGCGGCGGTCCGCGCCGACGGCGGGGTGCTCACCGGGATGCTCTGACCCGGATCCCGGCCAAGGGACGGACTGGAGGCGCGGTGCGAGCCCGCACCGCGCCTCCAGTCCGTGCCGTCGTCGGTCCGGTCAGACCCGCTCCCAGGTGACCGTGCGCCGGTCGGACGGCTCGACCTCGCGCACCGGCCCGGTGACGCGGACGACCGCGCGCGCCGTGGCGGACCCGGGGACGGGCGCGGGGCAGGTCCCGCCGCCCACCGCGACGATCCCGTCGGCGCGCACCCCACCGGTCGGTCCGGACGCCGCGGCGTGGGACGCGACCCACACCTCCACGTCCCCGGGCTCGACCACCTTCCGCAGGGCACGGTCGGTGAACGAGAACCGCTGGACGGGCACGCTGAACCGCAGGCGCACTGACTCCCCCGGGCCGAGCGCGACCCGGGCGTACCCGAGCAGCTGGGCGACCGGCCGGGTGACGCTCCCCTGCACGTCGTGCCCGTACAGCTGCACCACGTCCTCGCCCGCACGCTCCCCGGTGTTCCGGACGGTCACCCACGCGTCGAAGGCACCCGCGCTGGACACGGTCGGGTCGACGACGAGCTCCTCGTACGCGAAGGAGGTGAACGAGAGCCCGAACCCGAACGGCCGGACGGGCGTCGAGTCGGTCGCGGTCACGTCGGACGGGCCGCCGAGGCGCGGGTGCAGGTACGTGTACGGCTGCGCGCCGGCGGCCCGCGGGAGCGAGACCGGCAGGCGACCGGACGGTGCGGCGGCGCCGGTGAGGAGGTCCGCGATCGCGAGACCACCGCCCTCGCCGGGGAAGAACGCCTGCACCACCGCGGCCGGACGGGGAGCGTCGCCGTCGAGCGCCCACCCGATGGCGTACGGCCGTCCGGTCAGGAGCACGACGACGGTCGGCGTGCCGGTGACGACCACCGCCTCGACGAGCTCGCGCTGGACGCCCGGCAGGTCGAGGGACTCGGTGTCGTTCCCCTCGCCGACGGTCCCGCGGCCGAACAGTCCGGCCTGGTCGCCGACGACGACCACCGCGACGTCGGAGCGCTCCGCGACCGCGACCGCGTCGTCGAACCCGGAGCGGTCGTCGCCGGTCACGGCGCAGCCCGCGGCGAACCGGACGGTGTCGGCCCCGAGCGACTCCGTCAGCGCCTCGCGCACGGTCGGGATGGCGAAGCCGAGCGGCAGGTCGGGGTGCGCGGCGAGCACGTGGTTGGCGAAGGAGTAGCACCCCTGCAGGGCCTCGGCGCGATCGGCGTTCGGCCCGATCAGCGCCACCGACGCACCCGGCGCCAGCGGCAGGACCGGGGCCTCGGGTCCGTTCGACAGCAGCACGAGCGACCGCGCCGCGAGCGCCTTCGCGAGCGCCCGGTGCCGAGGGGTGTCGAGGTCGATCCCGGTCGGCGGCTCGTCCTCGAACGCGTCCGGGTCGAGCAGCCCGAGCCGCTCCTTCTGCCGCAGCACGCGGAGCACCGCGCGGTCGACGAGCGCCTCGTCGACGTCACCGGAGCGGACACGGTCGACGAGCGGCGCGAGGTAGGCGTCCCCGGTGGGCAGCTCGACGTCGATGCCCGCGGTGAGGGCGAGTGCGGCCGCTTCTCCACGGTCGGCGGCGACGCCGTGCATGACCTCGAGGAACGCGACCGAGAAGTAGTCGGCGACCACCGTGCCCTCGAACCCGAGCCGGCCGCGGAGCAGGTCGGTCAGCAGGTCACCGTTCGCCGCGACCGGCACGCCGTCGACCTCGGCGTACGAGTTCATGACGCTCCGGGCCCCGCCGTCGCGCAGCGCCATCTCGAACGGCGGCAGGAAGACGTCCGCGACCTCGCGCGGCCCGGCGTGCACGGGAGCGTGGTTCCGCCCCGCCTGCGACGCGGAGTACCCGAGGAAGTGCTTGAGCGTCGCGTCCACCCCGGCGCGCTGCAGGCCCCGGACGTAGGCGGTGCCGATCGTCCCGACGAGGTACGGGTCCTCGCCGATGCACTCGTCCACCCGCCCCCACCGCGGGTCGCGGACGACGTCGAGCACCGGGGCGAGGCCCTGGTGCACGCCGAGCTGTCGCATCGAGTCGCCGATCGCCTCGCCGACCCGCTCGACGAGCTCCGGGTCGAAGGCAGCGCCCCACGCCAGCGGCGTCGGGAACGTGGCGGCCTTCCAGGCGGCGAGCCCGGTGAGGCACTCCTCGTGCACGAGTGCCGGGATCCCGAGTCGCGTCTCGCGCTTGAGTCGTCGCTGCTCCGACCACAGCCACGCCGCGCGCTCGTCCGGCTCGACGGGGCGGGTGCCGTAGACGCGGGTGAACTGGCCGAGGCCGTGGCGCGTGACGTCGGCCAGGGTGCGGCCGTCGGCGTCGTCGTGCGCCGCCATCTCCCCCTGCATCGGGGCGACCACGCCGTTCTGGTCGAGCCAGTAGCCGACCAGCTGCGCGGTCTTCTCCTCGAGCGTCATGGCGGCGAGCAGGGCGGTCGCGCGGTCGGCGCCGGTCGCGTCCTCGACGCGGCGCTGGTCGGACTGGAGGCGCGGCTCGCGTCCGACGGTCCGTGTCGCGTCCGTCGCCGTCACCCCTTCACCGCCCCGGTCAGGCCGCCGACGATGCGCTTCTGGAAGATCGCGAAGAACACGAGCGCCGGGATCATCGAGAGCGAGGTGAACGCGAGCACCCGGGCGGTGTCGACCGAGTACTGGGACGCGAACGCCTGGACCCCGAGCGGCAGCGTGTAGGTCGACGCGTCGTTCAGGATGAACAGCGGCAGGAGGTAGCTGTTCCAGCTGCCGATGAACGCGAGGATGCCGACCGTCACGACGCCGGGGAGGGACAGCGGGACGACCATCCGGAAGAAGAACCCGAGCTTGCTCGCGCCGTCGATGGCGGCCGCCTCCTCGAGCTCGTCCGGGATCGCCCGGAGGAACGGCACCAGGATGATGACCGTCGTCGGCAGGGCGAACGCGATCTGCGGGAGGATCACACCCGCCAGGTTGTTCGTCAGGCCGAGGTCCTTCACGAGGATGTAGAGCGGCGTGATGGCGACCGTGATCGGGAACATCAGACCGGCCGCGAACAGTGAGTAGAGCGCGCCGCTCCCCCGGAACCGGTACCGGGCGAGCACGAAGCTCACCATGAGGCCGAGCACGACCACGCCGAGGGTGGTGGTGACGCCGGCGATCACCGAGTTGCCGAGCTGCTGCCAGAACACGCCGCTCATCAGGACGGTGACGTAGTTGCCGATCTGCCACGGGTTCGGCAGCCCTGCCGGGCTCGCGGTGATCTGCGAGTTCGTGCGGAACCCGCCGAGCACGATGTACGCGACCGGGCCGATGCACACGGCGATGAACAGCAGCGCGATGAAGTACGTGCCGAGGTTGCGCTCGCGACGGACGGGTCCGGTGTCACGCTGGCGGCGCTTCGGCGCGACGATGGAGGCGGTGGCGGTCATCGGTCGCTCTTCTCGGTCAGGGCGCCGGCGGTGTCGCGGCGCAGGACGAACCGCTGGTAGACGAGGGCGACGACCAGCGAGATGAGGAAGATCACCACGGCGACGGCGTTGCCGTACCCGTAGTTGCCGGACAGGCGGCCGTTGCCGACCATGTAGGTCGCCATCGTCGAGGTCCCGGCGGTCGAGGCGATGTACTGCCCCCAGATGATGTAGACGAGGTCGAACAGCTGCAGTGACCCGATGATCGACAAGAACGCCCAGATGCGGAGCGTCGGTCCGAGGAGGGGCAGCGTGATGCGTCGCTGGATCTGCCAGTAGCTCGCACCGTCGAGCTGCGCGGCCTCGAACAGTTCCTCGGGGATGCTCTGCAGGCCGGCGAGGAAGAGGATCACCGCGAAGCCGATGTACTTCCACGAGATGATCCCGAGCAGGGTCCAGAGCGCGATGTCGGGGTTCGACAGCCAGTCGTTCCGCAGGCCGCCCAGGCCGATGCTCTGCAGCAGGTCGTTCAGCGCACCGCTCGACTGGAGCATGAGGCTCCACCCGGTGCCGACGATGACCTCGGAGATGACGTACGGCAGGAAGATGAGGACGCGGATGAGCCCGCGGCCGCGGATCCGCTGGTTGAGCAGCAGCGCGAGGACGATCGCGATCGGGCCCTGCACGACGAGCGAGCCGATCACGATGAACAGGTTGTGCCAGAGCACCGCCCGGAAGTCGGGGTCGGTGAAGATCACCGTGTAGTTCTGCAGGCCCACGAAGTCGACCGGGGCGCCGTAGCCCTGCCACTTGTAGAAGCCGTAGTAGGCGGCGAGTGCGACGGGCAGGATGACGAACCCGACGAACATGATCACCGCCGGACCGGCGAGGACGGCGATCTCGACCCGGGTGCGGACGTCGGTGCCCTTGCGGACCCGGCGGGCCGGGGCCGACGGCGAACCGTCGGCCCCGCCCGTGCGACGCCCCGTCCCGGCCGGCGCTTCGTTCGAGCGCGGTGCGACGGAGGTGGTCATGTGTCTCAGCCCTTCGCCGCGGCCTGGTTGACGGTCGACACGATGTCCGAGACGGACCCCTTGCCGGCGAGCAGGTTGACGACGCTGGTGTTGAGCGCGTTGCCGACGTTCTGGCCGTAGAGCGTGTCGAGGTAGTTCGAGACGAACGGGGCGTCGTTGTACGCCTTGAGCACCGTGGTCAGGTACGGCTCGGTCACGACCGACTGCGCGTCCTTGTTCGCGGGGATCGAGTTGAACGCCTTGTAGTAGTTCTCCTGCACGCTCTTCGTGGTGACGAAGTTGAGGAAGTCGGTGCAGGCCTTCTTCGGGGCCTTCGCCGAGCAGGAGAGCCCGCCCACGGCGCCCATCATCGAGCCGGGCGCACCCTTGCCGCCGGAGACCTCCGGGAACGGGAAGAAGCCGAGGTCCTGCAGCGGCTTGCCGTCCGGGGTGAGCGAGGAGATCACGCCCGGGTCCCAGGCGCCCATGAGCTCCATGGCCGCCTTGTGGTTCGCGACGAGACCGGCGGAGCTGCCGGCGCCCTGCTGGGCCGAGGTGGTCAGGAAGCCGTCGTTGAAGGGCTTCGTGTCGAAGAAGGCCTTGGTGTCCTCACCGGCCTGCTTCCAGCACTTGTTGTCGAACTTCAGGTCCTGCGCGGTCTTGTTGAGT
Source organism: Curtobacterium sp. NPDC087082 (assembly GCF_044745045.1). Taxonomy (NCBI): domain Bacteria; kingdom Bacillati; phylum Actinomycetota; class Actinomycetes; order Micrococcales; family Microbacteriaceae; genus Curtobacterium; species Curtobacterium sp. NPDC087082. The sequence goes on from NZ_JBIUZN010000003.1 coordinate 261,879, forward strand.
ACGTTCGACGAGCAGGCCCGCAGCGCGAAGTTGTAGTACCAGTGCGCCGCCGGCCAGGCGTCCTTCGCGCCGACGGCGACCGGCTGGATGCCCTTGTCCTTGAGCTTCTGGATGTCGGCGTTCAGCTCGTCCATCGTGGTCGGCGTGCCCTCGATGCCGGCCTCCTCGAAGAGGTCCTGGCTGTACCAGATGCCCTCGGGATCGACGTTCGTCGGCATCGCCCAGGTCTTGCCGTTCAGTTCGAAGGCCTTGAACGATCCGTCGCTGATCCCGCTCTTGGCACCGGTGCCGATCGAGTCGGAGATGTCCATGAGCTGGCCGGCGTTGACCATCGCGGCCATCTTGCCGCCGCCGCGCTGCGAGAACACGTCCGGGGCGGAGTTCGAGTTGAGGGCGGTCTGGAGCTTGCCGTCCAGGTCCTCGTTCTGGATGGCCTGGATCTTGATCGTGACGTTCGGGTTCTTCGCCTCGAACGCCTTGACGGTGTCCTGCCAGAAGGCCTTGCCCGGCCCGGTCGTCGAGTTGTTCCAGAAGGTCATCGAGACCTTCCCGTCGCCGCTGTCGCCCCCGGCGGCGTCGCTGCCGGCCGAGCAGCCTGCGGCCACCAGTGCTGTCGCCCCGATCAGCGCGATGGCTGCCGTGGCACGGATCTTCCTCGTCATCGTGGATCTCCTGAAGTGTCGTCGTTGACAATCAGCGACATCGACTGCCGCTGCGGAGAGCGTGCCAGGTGCCATCGAGCCATGTCAATCGATATCGATAACGTTTTCTTTACTAATTCGGGCCACAGCTCAGCGGTACGGTGTGCACATGGACACGGCTCTCGGCATGCGTCCCGGAGCCGGCCGGGTCACCATCGCGGACGTCGCGCGCGCCGCCGGAGTGTCGATCCCCACGGTGTCGAAGGTGATCAACCAACGCGACGGCGTCGCCCCCGCGACGATCCTGCGCGTGCAGGAGGTCGTCGAGCAGCTCGGCTACGAGACCTCGCTCGTCGCACGCAGCCTCCGCAGCTCGCGGACGAACGTCATCGGCATCCTCGTCACCGAGTTCGAGCCGTTCTCGACCGAGCTCCTGCGCGGGGTGTCCGGCGCCACCACCGGCACCGGGTACGAACTGCTCGCGTACGCCGGGCTCGTGACCGGTGCCGAGCAGAAGGGGTGGGAACGCCGGTCGCTCTCGCGGTTGTCCGGCACGCTCATCGACGGCGCGATCGTGGTGACCCCGAGCACGGCGCTCTCGAGTTCGTCGATCCCGGTCGTGGCGATCGACCCGCACACCGGCCCCGAGGGGCACGCCACGGTCGACTCCGACAACGAGGCCGGGGCCGTCCAGGCCGTCGAACACCTCGTCGCGCTCGGGCACACCCGGATCGCGCACCTCCGGGGTCGTCCGGACCTGGCGTCGGCACAGCTGCGCGAGGCCGGCTACCGACGCGCACTGGCGGCAGCGGGCTTGTCGGTGGACGAGTCACTCGTCCGCGACGGCGGCTACCAGGAGGACCGCTCGGCCGAGGTCGCCCGCGACCTGCTCGCCGGACCGGAGCGTCCGACCGCGGTGTTCGCGGCGAACGACTCGTCGGCGGTGGGTGTGCTCCGCGCCGCAGCCGAGCTCGGACTCCACGTGCCCGGGGACCTGTCGGTGGTCGGGTTCGACGACGTGCCCCAGGCCGCGACCACCACGCCGCCGCTGACCACCGTCGCACAGCCCCTCGTCGAGCTCGGCTCGCGGGCGGTCGAGATGCTCCTGACGATGCTGCGCGGCGAGCCGACGTCGGACCACGTCCGGCTGGCGACGACCCTGCGCGTGCGCCGGAGCACCGGACCGGCGCCCGCGGACCGCTGACACCGCGCGGCGGACCGCACCGTCATCGCCGCACCGCGACCGTCAGCGCCGCAGTGTCTGCTTCGGGTACTCCCCGAACCGCTCCGCGTACGCCGCCGAGAACCGCCCGAGGTGCGCGAACCCCCACCGGCGCGCGACGTCCCCGACCGCCCCGGCGAGCGGATCGGCGTCGAGCAGCTCGGCGCGCACCCGGTCGAGGCGCACCTGCCGCAGGTACGTCAGCGGGGACACGTCGAACACCCGACGGAACGACTCCTGCACCGAGCGCACGCTCAACCCCGACGCGGCCGACAGGTCGCCGATCGTGACGGGCTCCGCGGCGTGGTCGTGGACGTACTCGACCGCGGCACGGAGACGGGCGTTGCGCGGTTGCCCGAGCACCCCGGGCAGGTCGTCGAGCTTCGGCGGGAACATGTCGAGGAAGACCTCGGCGGCGGTGACCTTGGCGGTCTGCCAGGCGACGGAGTCCGTGCCGCCGACGCGCAGCGACCGTGCGAGCGCCGTCAACGCCCCCTGCCAGCGCCGCGCCGTCTCGGACCCCGGCACGTGCCGGTCGTCGAAGCGCAGCGCGTGGTCGCCGACGTCGGTGCGCGTCACGGCGACCCGGCGGACGAACGCTCGGTCGAGGTGCACGACCCGCTGGTCGTAGTCCGCGGTGCGGAAGGCGTAGTCGTGGTCCGGCGGGAAGAGTGCCGGGGCGTCGAGCGGCAGGGCGTACCGCTCCCCCAGCCGTTCGATCTCGGCGGTGCCGGAGCTGATCCAGGTCACGACGTAGTCGCCACCGGCCGGCACCACCCCGGAGAGGGCGCCGCGCAACTGCGACCGGCGGATGGTCACCTCGGCGTCGCCGATCGCCGTGTACCGGTAGTCGAACGGCGCGTCGGTCAGCCGCGCGACCCACTGCGTGCCGCCGTAGACCGCGCCGAGGTCCCGCACGGCGTCGTCCGGGTGTCCGCCGGACACCTCGAACCGGACCGTCGCCGGCGTCGTGGTCTGCCCCTCGGCGAAGTCGTCGGTCAGCGGGTCGGCCATGCGTACCCCCACGCCTTGGATGTCCAGATCCCGCGGTCCCCCTCGTTATCTGGATACGCTGTCCCGGTGAGCGCGGCGTATCGTTGCGCGGAACCGATGCGCACCGAAGGGGCGACCGCGTGAGTGAGATCGACCTGACGGCCGCCATCACCCGGCTCGAAGCCGCGATGGGAGCGCTGCGGGGACGACTCCGCGAGCGGATGGACGTCTCCGGCTCGGACCTGACGGTGCTGCAGTTCGTCGCCCGCGCCGAGGCCGCCGAACGCAAGGTACGGGTCAAGGACCTCGCGTCGCACCTCGGCCTGAGCGGCCCGGCCGTCACCGGCACCGTCGACCGACTGGAGCGTGCCGGGCACCTGTGCCGCGTGCCGAACCCGGACGACGGCCGGAGTCGCTACATCGAGCTGACCCCCGAGACCGAGCGTGCCTACGCGACGGCGATGGACAGCACGAACGAGCATCTGCACGAGCTGTTGTCCTCCTTCACGGAACGGGAGCGGGCGAAGTACGTCCGGGTCATCGACCGGGTCATCGAGGCGCTCGAGTTCGGCGCCCCGTCCCCTTGACGGCAGAGTACGGGCGCGGGCGGACGCACCTCGAACGTTTGTCCACCAAGCGCAGTTAGGTAACTTCCCTACCTATCTTGCCGGACGGACGGGCCACGCACCCGTACCGTCACGATCGGATGCCCCCGATCGGGGGCACGACCACGAGCGGGGAGGAACCATGGGCAAGTACGAATCCCAGCAGGGCGTCGACCCGGTGCGCATCGAGACGTTCCGTCGGATGCGCAAGCGATGGAAGTACGGCGAGCTGCAGGACGGTGCCGGCCTCTACGAGGACTTCTTCACGGACACCGCCCGCGACCCGCGTCGCCGCTGACGACGGGTCGCGATCGGACGGGAGGCGCGTGGCGGGTCCGCCACGCGCCTCCCGTCCCGTTCCGGGCCCGGCTCAGCCCTTCACCGCGCCCGACGTCAGGCCGGACACGATCGACCGGCGGAACACCAGCACGAGGATGACGATCGGCACCGTCGCCGCCACGCTCGCCGCGAAGATCTGGGCGAACGGCACGGTGAACTGCGTCCCGAACAGGGCGATCCCGACCGGGATCGTCCGGAACGAGTTCTCGCTGTTGAACGTCAGCGCCATGAGGAACTCGCTCCACGACGCCGTGAACGTGAACACCCCGACCGTGAAGAGCCCCGGCTTCGCCATCGGCAGGATCACGGAGAGCACCGTGCGCCAGGCTCCGGCACCGTCGATCTCGGAGGCCTCCTCGATCGTCGAGGGGATCCCGACCAGGTAGTTCCGCATGATCCAGATCGCGAAGGGCAGGTTGAACGCCACGTACGGCACGATCAGCCCCGGGTAGGAGTTCAGCAGTCCGAGGTTCCGCTCGAGCAGGTACAGCGGGGTCAGCACGGCGATCGCCGGGAACACCGAGAGCATGAGCAACGAGGTCATGATCGCCGTCCGCCCGCGGATCCACCGCCCGGCGAGCGCGTAGCCGGCGAGGAACGACAGCGCGAGCACGATCACCGTCGTCGACACCGACACGATGACGCTGTTCACCATGTACTGGCCGAGCGCGTTGTCGCGGAAGGCCACCACGAAGTTGTCGAGGGTGAACGACTGCGGGAAGGCGGTGGGCGGCGACTGCCCGATCTCGGACGCCGGCTTGAGCGACGTCGACACGAGCCAGTACAGCGGCAGCGCGGTGAGCACCGCGATGACGACACCACTGACGTTGACGGTGTTGACCCACTTCCGCCAGCCCTTGCGGACGCGTTGACGGGGCATCAGGCATCCCCTCCCTTCGCCTGGTTCCGGAACGCCCGGAGGAACAGCAGACACCCCGCCGCGACGATGATCGCCGTGGACGTCGCGATCGCCGCACCGGGGCCGATGTTGATGTCCTGGAAGAGCACCTTGTAGCCCATGATCGCGAGCGACTGGGTGGCGGTGCCCGGACCGCCGTTCGTCAGCACGAACGGCAGGTCGAACACGCCGAACGCCTGCAGGATGCGGAACAGCACCGCGATCGTCAGGGTCGGCGTGAGCTGCGGGAGCACCACCCGCCAGAACGTCTGCCAGGTGCTCGCGCCGTCGAGCTCGGCCGCCTCGTAGTGGTCCTCGGAGATCTGCACGAGCCCCGCGAGCAGGATGATCGCCACGAACGGCGTCGTCTTCCAGATGTCCGCGACCATCAGCCCGGTGATCGCGGGCACCGGTTCGCCGAGGATCACCGGGGCCTCGCCGAAGAGCCCGAAGAACCAGGTCGCGACGCCGTACGTCGAGTCGTAGATGTACTTCCAGAGCTGCGCGTTCACGATCGTGACGAGTGACCACGGGATGAGCATCAGCGCCAGCATCCAGCCCCGGGTCGCCCCGAGCCGCTCGAGCACGAGGGCCACGAGCATGCCGAGCACGAGTTCGACGAACACCGTCACGACCGTGTACAGCACGGTGAACCCGAGCGCCCGGTACCAGTCCGCGCTCTGCAGCAGGGCCGCGTAGTTGCCGAGGCCGAACGACCGGATCGTGAACCCCTCGTAGCCGACCTCGACGTCCGCGAAGCTCAGGACGATCGAGTAGACCACCGGGAAGATCGTCACCGCTGCGACGACGAGGAGCGCCGGGGCCGCGAAGCCCCACGCGCCCCGCGCACGGATGCGGTCGAGACGCGACCGCCCGCTGAGGCGGGGCGGCGGGTCGAGGCGACCCGCGCCTCCTGGACGGGTCGACGACCGCGTCGCGGTGCCGGCGCTCACAGTGCCTCACCCTTCAGGGCCAGCGCGATGGCCGACGCCATCGTGCTCGTGCCGCCGTCGACGGACGCCTGGCCGCCGAGGATGCTGTTGCCGTTCTGGTAGACGCCCTGCGAGACCTTCGGGTAGTAGGCCGTCGACGTCGGACGGGGCACGAGCGTGATGCCCGCGGCGGTGTCGTACGTCGGGCGCTGCTGGCGCTTCGCGTCCTGGCTCGTGAGCGACTCGCTCCGGGCCGGCAGGACGCCGCCCTCGCGGGTGAGGAACTGCTGCGCCGTCTCGCTCGACATCCAGCTCGCGAACGTCAGTGCTGCTGCCGGCTGCTGCGTGTGCGGGTTGATGTAGTTGCCCCACCCGCCGATGGTCGAGTGGTGCTCGTCCTGCCCGTCGAACGTGGGCCGCGCGGCGAGTCCGACCTTGCCGGCGACCTGGCTGTCCGGCCCGTTCGCGATGCCCCACGCGTACGACCAGTTGCGGAGGAACGCCGCTCGGCCGCCCGAGAACGCGTCGTTCGTGTCCTGCTCCTGGTACGTCAGGGTGGCGCGCGGGCTGGCGCCGTCGGTGATCAGGGACCGCATGAACTCGAACGCACGTTTCGTCTCCGAGCTCGTGGTCTCGGGTCTCGTCAGGTCGTCGTTGAGCAGCGAGCCGCCGGCGTCCGCGACGAACTCGGTGACGTTGCAGGTGAGGCCCTCGTACACGTCGCCCTGGAACGCGAACCCGTAGCTGACGTCGCCGGTGTCGACGAGCTTCGCCGCCGTCTCGCGCACTTCCTCCCACGACCTCGGGACCTGCAGGGAGTGCTTGGCGAGCAGGTCCTTCCGGTACAGGAAGAACGACTCGTCGATGTAGAGCGGGAACATGTAGTACGTGCCGTCGACGCTCGCGGCCTGCCGGAGCCCCTCGGGGAACTGGTCGAAGAAGTCCGCGCCGACGAGCTCGTTCACCGGGGTCGCGAGCTTGTTCTTCGCGAACTGCCCGGGCCACGCGACGTCCCCGAGGTAGACGTCCGGGGTGCTGCTGCCCGCGGCGATCTGGGTCGTCAGGCTGGTGCGGTTCGTGTCGGTGTCGCTCGGGGCGCTCACGATGCGCACCCGGATGTTCGGGTGCTCCTTCTGGAACTCGGCGATGAGTCGGCGCCGCAGGTCGCCGCCGTCCTTCGATGCCACCTGCCCCGCCCACCAGCTGATCGTGACGTCACCCTCGGGCGGGTCGGTCGGCCACTCCTGGACCGTGGTGCGCTCGGGTCGGGTGGAACAGCCGGCGAGCAGCAGCACCCCCGCTCCCCCGAGCAGGAACATCCTGCGGTCGATCGCCATCCCGTCCTCCTCGACGTCCCCTGGTGCGAACCTGTACGTCCACACAACCAACGCACCCTGGGTGCCCGGTGGGTGCGGCGGACGGGAGGCGCGGTGCGGGGCCGACCCGCGCCTCCCGTCCGTCGGGTGGTCGCGTCCGCGCGCGGCGACGCCCCGAGACTCGGCCATGCGGATACATTCGCGGTGTCGGAGCCGCGAACGTGTCCGCCCGGGCGAGACTCGGCGAGCGCCCCGCGCGCCCTGCGCGCCGGTCAGGCGGGCGCGGGCGCCGTCGACTCGGCCGTGCGGAGTGTGCACGGCAGCAGGAAGTGCGGCAGCTCGTCGGACTTCCCGTCGAGCTGGTCGATGAGCGCGTCCGCCGCACGGGTCCCGAGCTCGCGCCCCGGAGCCACCATCGTCGACAGCCGCGGGTAGTGCTGGTCGGCGTTGGCCTCGGACGAGGCGATGCTGAGCACCGAGACGTCCTCCGGTACCCGGCGCCCGGCCGCGTACAGGCCGACGAGCAGCCCGGCGGAGGAGTCGTCCTTCATCACGAGCACGGCGGTCACGCCGGGGTCGAGCGCGAGCATCTCGCTCGCCGCGGCACGTCCGCCGTCGCTCCCCGGACCCGCGGTGACCACGGTGCCGCCGAGTCCCCGCGTGGCCGTCACCTGCCGGAAGGTGGCCTCGGCGCGGAGGTGCGGCGCGTAGCCGGCCATCGGCGTGCCCTCGAGGTCCTCGAGCACGAGCGCGAACCGCCGGTGCCCGAGGGACTGCAGGTGGTCGATGCTCGACTCGATCGTGGTCTCGAAGTCGATGTCGACGAACGGCAGACCACTGCTGTCCCGGGTGCGGCCGATGAGCGTGAACGGGACGTCGAGCGCGGTGAGGACGGCGACGCGGGGGTCGTCCATCCGCACCTCCATGAGGATCACACCGTCCACGAGCCCCCCGGAGACGAGGTCGTCGAGGTCGTCGCCGGCGGGGTCGACCGGCCAGAGCACGAGGTGGTAGCCGCGCTCGGACGCCCGCTCGGCAGCGCTCATGAAGAACTGCGAGGTGGTCGGGCTGAAGCGGTTGCCGGTGGTCGGGAACAGCAGCGCGATGATCCGGGTGCGGCGGCTCGCGAGCGCCCGTGCGACGACGTTGCCGCGGAACTTCAGCTCGCGCATCGCCGCCTGCACGCGGGCGGTCGTCGCGGGGGTGACGTACTTCGTGCCGTTCACGACGAAGGACACGGTGGCGATCGACACACCCGCCCGATCGGCGACCTGCTGCATCGTGGCCATGCCGCTCAGCCTACCGTCCGGGATGCGAAAAAAGCGCTTTACAGGTGAAGCGCTTTTCTGTTAGCTTCTCGCCCCAAGGAACACAGCGACGATGACGTCAGCGGATTCGTGGTTGCGCGCCTGCCCCCTGCATCCGTCAAGAGAAGAGCTCTGCAATGAAGCAAAGATTCCCCTCCCCGTCGCGCCGGACCCGCGCCCTCGTCGGCGCGGTCGCCGTGCTCGCCACGATCCCCCTGGTCCTCACCGGGTGCTCCGGTTCCGGATCGGCCTCGTCCGGCGGGAGCAAGGCCCTGACGATCGAGGACTACTACGACGCGACCTACAACCCCGTGTACAAGCAGTGCGCGAAGGAGGTCGACGCGACGGTCACGATCAACCACGTCGCCGGTGCCGGTCTGATCTCGAAGGTGCTGCAGCAGGCATCCTCGCGGACCCTGCCCGACGTGCTCATGCTCGACAACCCCGACGTGCAGCAGATCGCGGCCTCCGGGGCGCTCTCCGACCTCAGCGACTACGGCCTCAGCGCCGAGGGCGACGTCCCCGGCGTGAAGGCGGCGAGCACCTACAAGGGCAAGCTCTACGGCCTGCAGTCGAACACGAACTCCATCGCGCTCTACTACAACAAGAAGCTGCTGGCGGACGCCGGCGTGCAGCCCCCCAAGACCTGGGACGAGCTGAAGGCCGCCGCGAAGAAGCTCACCTCCGGGTCCACGTACGGCTTCGCGATGAGCAACATCAACACCTACGAGGGCACCTGGCAGTTCCTGCCGTTCTTCTGGTCGAACGGCGGTGACGAGAAGGACATCGCGACGCCCGAGGCCGCGCAGGCCCTGCAGCTCGTCGAGGACCTGCAGAACGACGGCTCGATGTCGAAGAGCTCGATCAACTGGGCCCAGGCCGACGTGAACAGCCAGTTCCTCGCCGGCAAGGCCGCGATGATGATCAACGGCCCGTGGCAGCTGCCCGCCCTGAACGCGAAGAAGGGCCTCGAGTTCGACAGCGTGCCGATCCCGACCCGCACCGGCTCGGAGACCGTCGCACCGCTCGGCGGCGAGGCGTTCACCGTCCCGCAGACCGGCGACAAGGACAAGATGCAGCTCGCCGCCAAGTTCGTCGGGTGCCTCCACTCGGAGAAGACGCAGAAGGCCCTCGCCGAGGTGAGCGGCAACGTGCCGACGAACCTCGAGGCCGGCGCCGCATGGGCGTCCGACCACCCGCAGGTGGCCTCGTTCGTCACGACCGTGAAGACCGCCCGGGCCCGCACCGGTGAGCTCGGACCGGACTGGCCCAAGGCCGCGACGAAGATCTACACCGCCGTCCAGCTCGCCCTGACGGGCAAGGCCGACCCCGAGGCAGCGCTCGAGCAGGCGCAGTCCCAGAGCCAGTAGTGCACGAGGGAGCCGGCCACCCGGCCGGCTCCCTCCCCACCCTCGGAAGGAGCGGTTCCGGCATGAGCGCCACGACAGAGACCCGACCACGGACCCAGGCGTCCGTCCCACCACCACGACCCGGCCAGCGCCGCGCGCGCATGCGCATCGGGATCACCCGATGGCTCTTCGTCATCCCGGCCGCACTCTTCGTGGCCGTGTTCTTCGGCTACCCGGTCGTGAAGAACATCATCATGTCCTTCCAGGACTACACGACCAAGACCTTCTTCACGGGCGAGGCCCCGTGGGTCGGGCTCGGCAACTACATCCAGGTGTTCCAGAGCTCGGTCTTCGCGACGAGCGTCGTGAACACCGCGCTGTTCACCGCCGGCTCGATCATCCTGCAGTTCGTGATCGGCCTCGCCCTCGCACTGTTCTTCCGGCGGCACTTCCCGCTGTCGGGGTTCCTGCGCGGACTCCTCCTCCTGCCGTGGCTGCTCCCGCTGATCGCGTCCAGCGCGGTCTGGAAGTGGCTCCTCGACCAGGACAGCGGCGCGCTCAACCAGCTCCTCGGCGTGGTCGGCATCGCACCGGTGCCGTGGCTGGTCAGCCCGAGCCTCGCCCTCATCGCCGTCATCGGCGTGAACGTCTGGCTCGGCATCCCCTTCAACACGACGATCCTCTACAGCGGACTGCAGTCCGTGCCGCCGGAGCTCTACGAGGCCGGCGCGCTCGACGGCGCCACGGGCTTCAAGGCGTTCTGGTACATCACCTGGCCGAGCATCCGGAGCGTGGTGAGCGTCGTGATCGTGCTCGGGGTCGTCTACACGCTGAAGGTCGTGGACATCATCCTCGGCCTCACCGGTGGCGGCCCGGCGAACTCCACGCAGACCCTGGCCACGAACGCCTACCACCAGTCCTTCATCAACTTCCAGTTCGGCATCGGAGCCGCCGTGAGCAACGTGCTCATCGTCGTCTCGTTCGTCTTCGCGATGGTCTACATCGCGATCTCCAGGAAGGCGGTCGACGAATGAGCGTCGGACTCGCGAACCAGACCGTCACCGCCACCCGGGCGATCACCACGAAGCGCAGTGCACGGGTCCCCGGACCGAAGCGCGGCGTCAAGGGCATCCCGCTCACGATCCTCGGCTGCGTGTTCCTCGCGATCATGGTGTTCCCCGTCTACTGGATGGTGAACACGAGCCTGCAGGCCACGTCCGGGGCCGCCACCGCGACCTGGTTCCCGTTCTCCCCCACCTTCCGCGGGTACGAGACGGCGTTCGCCCAGCAGGGGCAGAACTTCCTGTCGAGCATGATCATCGGCCTCGGCACCGTCGTGCTGACCCTGGCGATCGCGACCCCGGCCGCCTACGGGCTGGCTCGGTTCAAGATGCGCGGCACCCGGGTGTTCCTGCTCGTGCTGCTCATCACGCAGATGATCCCGGCGATCGTCATCGCGAACGCGCTCTACACGCTGTTCAACAACGTCGGGCTGCTGAACAGCTACATCGGGCTGATCCTGGCCGACAGTGCGGTCCAGGTGCCGTTCGCCGTGCTGCTCATGCGTGCGTTCATGGAGTCGATCCCGCCGAGCCTGGTCGAGGCCGCGCTCGTCGACGGGGCGAACGACTTCCGGGCGTTCGTCTCGATCGTCCTGCCCATCAGCCGGAACGCCATCGTCACGGCGGCGCTCTTCACGTTCCTCGGCGCCTGGGGTGACTTCCTCATCGCGCTCACCCTGACGTCGACGACCGCGGTCCGGCCGATCACGCTCGGCATCTACAACTACATCGGTTCGAACGTCACCGACTGGGGGCCCGTCATGGCGACGTCGGTCCTCGCGTCGCTGCCGGCGGCCGTGCTGCTCATCGTCGCCCAGCGGTACATCTCCGCCGGCGCACTCGGCGGCGCCGTCAAGTGACGGCAGCCCACGCCGGGCGGCCGGCGACGACCACGAACCCCAGCCAGAAAGGCACACCATGACCACCACCCCGCTGCGCATCACCGTCTGGGGCGAGAACGTCCACGAGCAGGTCGAGCAGCACGTCGCCGAGCGGTACCCCGACGGCATGCACGGCGCCATCGCCGACGGCATCCGCGAGAACCTCCCGGACGCCGTCGTCCGCACCGCCACGATGCAGGAGCCCGAGCACGGCCTCACCGACGAGGTCCTCGCCCAGACCGACGTCCTCACCTGGTGGGGCCACGCCGCACACCAGGACGTGGACGACGCCGTCGTCGACCGCGTGCACAAGCACGTCCTGTCCGGCATGGGCCTCGTCGTGCTGCACTCCGGCCACTGGTCGAAGATCTTCGGGAAGCTGATGGGCACGACCTGCACGCTCCGGTGGCGCAGCGAGCACGACCAGGAGCTCGTCTGGACCGTGAACCCGCAGCACCCCATCACGCGCGGCGTCCCGAACCCGATCGTCATCCCCGAACAGGAGATGTACGGCGAGTACTTCGACGTCCCGACCCCCGACGAGCTCGTGTTCATCTCGGGCTTCACCGGCGGCGAGGTGTTCCGGAGCGGCATGACCTACCGCCGCGGCCTCGGGAAGATCTTCTACTTCTCCCCCGGCGACCAGGACTTCCCCGTGTACCACCACAAGGACGTCCGACGCGTGATCGCGAACGCCACCGAGTGGGCGCGGCCGGAGCGTGAGCGGGAGATCCCGACGCTGCGCCGGTACGACCTCGGCGAGTACTTCGACGGCCAGCACTACCGCGGCCCGTTCGACGACGCACCGGTCGAGGAGCACGAAGGGGCACAGGCATGACCCTCCGCGTCGTGCAGGTCGGCGCCGGCGGCATGGGCCGCGCCTGGCTCGCCACCGTCGCGGCCGACCCTGACGTCGAGCTGGTCGGCATCGTCGACCTCGACCTCGACGCCGCCCGGGCCGGAGCCGCGGTCGCCGGCGACCCGACGATCCCCGTCGGCACCGACCTCACCGCCCTCGCCACCGAGACCGGTGCCGAGGCCGTCCTCGACATCACCGTCCCGGTCGCGCACCACCCCGTCACGCTCGAGGCCCTCCGCGCCGGACTCCCCGTCCTGGGCGAGAAGCCCGCGGCGCAGACGGTCGCCGAGGCACTGTCGCTCGCGGCCGCCGCCGAGGCCACCGGCAAGCTGTTCATGGTGTCGCAGTCCCGGCGGTACAACGACCACCTCGTCGCCTTCCGGCAGCACGTCCGTGGGCTCGGCGGCGTCGGCGGGCTGAGCACGCGCTTCGCCAAGGCCCCGCACTTCGGCGGCTTCCGCGAGGAGATGGACGACGTCCTCCTGCTCGACATGGCGATCCACGCGTTCGACTCCGCGCGCTACGTGCTCGAGCGGGACCCGATGTCGGTGTACTGCGAGTCGTGGAACCCGTCGTGGTCCTGGTACCGGGGCGACGCCGCGGCCGCCGCGGTCTTCACGTTCGAGGACGACGTCCGCTACGTGTACGACGGCTCGTGGTGCGCACCGGGTGCCGAGACCTCGTGGAACGGCGACTGGCGCGCCTCCGGACCCGCGGGCACGGCGCTGTGGGACGGCGACCACGACCCGTGGAGCGACCTCGACGGCGCGCCGGGCGCACCGGACGCGGCCCCGAGCGTCGGCAACGAGATCGCCGGTGCCCTCGCGTCCTTCGTCCGTGCGGTCCGCTCCGGCGAGCGCCCCGACGGCGAGGTGCACGGCAACGTGATGAGCCTCACGATGGTGGACGCCGCGATCGCGTCCGCCCGCACCGGGCGGCGCATCGTCATCGACGAGGTCCTCGAGCAGGCCCACGCCACGGCGCTCGAGGTCGAGCAGGACGAAGCCATCCGCGAGCGGCTCGTGTCGTGGGGGTCGGTGCGCAGCGCGCTCGCGACGGGGTCGCCGGACACGGCCGCGCTCGGCTGAGCGACGCTGGCGGTCCAGGAGGCGCGGTGCGGCTCTCGACGCGACCGTCACGCTGGGCGCGGTGCGGGTCGGACCCGCACCGCGCCTCCTGTGCGTCCCCACCGCGCGCAGGACGCGTACAGTCCACCGCACACGCGACAGGCGGGCGATCGGGGAACGCGATGCGACAGATCATCGGGACGACACTCATCGTGGCGCTGGCAGCGGCCGCGCTGATCGGTGTGGCGCCGCCGGCGAACGCGGCCGGGTCGGGCACGATCGCCGTGCAGCTCGCGACGCCGGACGGCACCCCGATCCGGCTGGCGGACGTCGAACTCGCCGCGATCGGCACCGACGCCGTCGTCGGGACCGCCACCACCGACGTCGACGGCACCGCGACGTTCGCCGGCATTCCCGCCCCGGACACCGTGACGGTGACCACACGGCAACTCCCGCCGCACGGAACGGACACCTACGCCCCCGGACTCCGTTCGGACATCGCGGTCCGCGGTGGCACGACGGTCGCGGTGACCGTGCCGCTCGTCCGTGGCGCCACCGTGCAGGGTGGGGTGGTCGGCCCCTCGGGTCCCGCTGCCGGACGGCTGATGTACGCGTGGAACGAGGACACCTCGCAGGTGTTCCGGACGACCTCGGACAGCGCGGGACGGTACCGGTTCCTCGGGTTGAGCACCGGTCAGTACCGCATCGAGGCGTACGCCAGTGGCACGGCGTCGCCCGCCGTGTGGAAGACGCGGGTCTACCAGCAGCGGGGGACGCTCCCGGCGTCGCAGGTGACGTTGTCGCAGCACTACGCGCACAGCGACTACGACCTGGCCGTCTTCGCGAGCACGGCGTCCCGCACCCCGTCGCCGCAGCTCAGTGGCGCGCGCGTCGTGGTGACGGAGGCGACGAGCGGAGCGTCGTTCTCGACCCGGTTCTCGACGCTGCTCGACGACGAGCAGACGGCCCAGTTCCAGATCCCCTCCGGGCAGTACGTGGTCGAGCTCCGGACGACGGCGACGACCACGACGCCGGCGGGTTCCCTGTGGCTCGGCCGTCCGGGCGGCGTGTACCGGTACGTGACCGACCGGGCGCAGGCCGTTCCGGTGAAGGTCGTGTTCGGCGGGTTCAACGGGTGGGGTGGAACGGTGCCGGAGGCGGCGTCGCGCTGACCGGCGACGTTCCTCAGCCGGACGCGCTCGCGGACGACGCGATGGCGATCAGGTCGGACACCACCTCGTGCAGCGGTCGAGCCGCGTCGAGTTCGTGCGTGCATCCGGCGCGGAGGAGCGGCTCCACCTCGACGAGATCCGCCTCGATCATGCGGCGCTCGAGCGCGGTCTTCCCGTAGGGGTTCGTCGTACGGCGCGCGACCCGATCGAGCATCACCTCGAGCGGAGCGCTCAGGAGCACGATCGCATCGAACCGGTCGTAGAACTCGGACTGGTTCCGGACGCACCCCTGGACGAAGAGCGACCGGTCTTCCGCCGCGTCGAGGAGCCCGGAGATCTTCGCCTCGACCCACATCCACTCGCCCTGGTGCGCTTCGTCGGGTGGATCCGGCAGCGCCCGGTACTCGCGCCACCCGGGATCATCGGTGTCCACGACCCGGTAGCCGCGCGTGGCGAGCTCGATCAGCGCGGACGACTTCCCGGTTCCCGACATCCCGGTGATCAGCACCTTCGACACAGCACCACACTAGGACCGCACGAGCCTCCGGCGGTCCGTCGCGCGGTCACCCCGGCCAGGACTCCCGCGACCACGACCCGTCCGGGCGCCGGTGGTAGGCGAGCCGGTTGCTCGCCGCGTCCGTCGCCCCGCGCCAGAACACCATCCGCACCGGTGTGAGTGCGAACCCCGCCCACGTGCTCGGCGGCTCGAGGTCCGTGCCGGCCCGTTCGCGGCCGAACGCCGCCCAGGCCTCGCGGCGCCGGGCCGGTGTGTCCGCAGCGGACGCGTGGTCGTTGACCCAGGCGAGCACCTGCAGGTACCGCGTCCTGGCCGCGTAGGCCGCACGGGCCTCGTGGTCGGAGACGGGCGCCACGTCACCGACCACGACGAGCTGTCGCGCGGCCTCGGGCCAGTGCAGGGTCACCGCGGCACGGGGCACCGCCGCGAGTTCGGCGGCCTTGCGGCTGCGCGAGTCGGTGTGGAAGTGCAGGCGCTCCCCGTCGAACAGGGAGAGCAGGACCGTCCGGGCGTCGGGGTAGCCGTCGAGCCCGACGGTGGAGAGGGTCATGGTCGGACCCGGGGCGTCTGCCGCGGCGGGGAGCCACGATGCCGCGAGGGTCAACGGGTCCGTCGGCACGGGCTCATCGTCGACCCCTCGCGGCACGGTCACGAGACCGCAGCGTCGGCGGGGCGGGCCACCGCAGGACGGCTCACCGCCGGGTCGAACCGTGCGATCTCGTGCAGCGACGCCACGGCCTCGGCGACGGAGTGCTCCCAGAGGACGGCACCGTACGACGCCGTCGCCCGGCTGGCGTCGCCGACGACCCCGGGGGTCCCGAAGTCGTCGGACAACCACCCGAACGACACCGGGCCGCCGTTGAAGGCGATCTTCTCGAAGCCGGCGATGTGCTCCGGCACCCATCGCTCCGCGAGCGACATGTCGACCAGGTCCGGGCGCAGGTGCAGGATCATCGACGTCTCCGCGGCGCCGCCGTGGATCCCCAGCCCGAGCTCGTCCGCGTCCTCGCCGTCCGGGCCGGGGACACGGGCGAGGGTCGGCATGAGGAAGGTCTTCAACCCGTAGCGCTTCCGGATCTCACGCAGGGCGACCTGCAGCAGGGCGACGTTGCCGCCGTGCCCGTTGGCGAACACCAGGGTGCCGGCACCGGTGAGGGCGACCGCGCGACCGATCTGCACGGCGGTGTCGAACATCGTGTCGCTGTCGAGCCACACCGTGCCGGGCGCCCAGCTGTGCTCGTCGGACTTCGTGAACGACAGCGTCGGGAGCTGCCAGACGTCCAGCCCCTCCGCGGCCGCCTGCTCGACCGCCGCCCCGCCGATGTGCTCGGCGAGCAGGTGGTCGGTCAGGAGCGGCAGGTGCGGGCCGTGGTGCTCGACGGCGCCGGTGGGCTGCACGACGATCGTGTCCGGCCCGAAGCCCGCCGCGACGGCCGGACCGGACAGTTCCGCGAGCCGACGCGAGCGGACCGTACTCACTCCGGCGCTCACTTGCCGAATCCCGGGACGACGGGCTGCGCGGACGCGGTGGAGCCACCGCTGACCACGAGCGACGGGTCGATGACGTGCCCGGGGTTGAGCAGCCCCGCGGGGTCGGTGCGCTGCTTCAGCGCCACGAGCTCCTCGACGCCGTGGTCGACGTAGTACTGGTGCGGGCTGTGCACCCGGACGCCGAGTTCGCGGAGCGCCGGGTAGCCGGCGTAGACGTCCTCGGCCCCGGTGTACGGCGCGGTGAGCATCCCGATCGGTCCGACGTGCGCGGCCTCGATGTGGAGCCTGCCGCCGGGGTAGACGGCCTCGACCTCGGCGATCCGGTCGATGAGCGCCTCGCCGCCGACCTCGACGTGGAAGTACTCGGTGTCGCTCGTGTTCCGCTTCAGCCACCAGATCGGGTGGTTGTACGACAGCATCGACACCTTCGTGGTCTGCTGCAGGCCCTCGCGGACGTCCAGGACCTCACCGCCGGCGGCCTCGATGCGTGCCCGCGCCTCGTCGAGCACGACGTCGTCGATGATCGCTCGCAGGCTCGCCCGGTCGTCCGGGATGGCCAGGTCGGACGGCAGCGTCGCGGCGATCTCGGCACGGTCGGCGCTGACGAGCCGCGGCACCGGGTCGAGTCCGCGCAGCGTGCGGACGGCGACGAGCGCGTCCTCGAAGGTGGGGAACGCCGCGTAGACGGCTCGCCACTCCTGCAGCGGCTCGAGCCGGACGGTGGCGCGGGCGATGACGCCGGCGGTGCCGTAGGTGTGCACGAACGGCTGCGCCTCGTCACCCTCGACGTGCAGCAGTTCGTCGGCGCCGGGGAGCGCGACGTCGAGCGCCGTGACGAAGCCCTGCCAGTTCGACCCGTGCGCGATCGACCCGGTCCCGCCGGAACCACCGGACAGGAAGCCGCCGATGGTCGACTGGGCGGTGGACGGGTACATCCAGAGCTGCTGGCCCGTGGCGGCGGCCGCCTGCTCCAGGGCGACCATGGACGCGCCGGCCTCGGCGGTGATCCAGCCGTCGCCGACCTCGACGACGGCGCGTGCCCGCGACGTGTCGAGGACCAGGCCGCCGTGCAGCGGGATGCCCTGGCCGTAGTTGCCGGTGCCCTTCCCGCGGGTGGTGACGGGGACGCCGTGCCGGACCGCGGCCTGCAGGGTGGCGGCGATGTCGTCGGCGCTTGCCGGCGACGCGACGAGGTCGGCGAGGCCGAGGGGCAGCTGCTCGCTGAGGATGGGACTCATGGTGGCCTCGTCGACGGAGGCGCGGGCCCGCGTGCGCTCGTCGGCGCTCACGCCGCGCTCACCGAGCAGTGCGACGAGCTCGGCGCGCAGCGCCTCGACGGAGGTGGGGGTGACGGTGGTCATGCTCACTCCTGGTGGGTGGGTGGTGCGGGGACGACGGACGGGAGGCGCGGGGCGGCGTGGCACCGCGCCTCCCGTCCGCTTGTTGGTCGGCTCCCGTTCGACGGGAGCCGACCGGTGTCAGGAACCCAGACCGATGGACTTGTCGAGGAACTCGTTCGTGTACAGGTCGGAGGGCTTCAGGCCGCTCTTGACGTCACCGGTGCCGGCGAAGACGGGCGTCGCCTTGGCGATGAAGTCCTGCATGCGCTGTTCGTCCATCGACCCGATGTAGCCGTCGGTGTCCTTCGCCAGGCCGAGCTTCACCATCTGGGCCGCGGCGAACGCGCCGACCTTCGAGTCGTAGGTCCAGCCGTTGTTGTACTGCTGCACGAGCTTCGTGATGAGGTCGTTCGTGGCGCCCGGGGACTTCAGGTAGTCCACGTCGGCCTGCTGCATGACCGGCACGAGCTTCTGCAGGCACGGCTCGAGCTTCTCCAGGTCACCGGTGCGGACCGACATCGCCTCGGGGTAGGGGTTCCACCCCGTGCTCGAGACGAGCGCGTAGTCGACCTTCTTGCCCCAGGCCGCGACCTGGTTCTGGTAGATGTACGGCTCGGCGGTCGCGAAGCCCTGCTGGGCGTCCTTGCCGCCTGCGGACACGAACTTCGACGGGGTGCCGTCGTAGCTGCCGTCGAGGACCTTCTTCGGCAGGATCCCGGACTGCTCCAGGTAGGTCATGTACGCGGCACCGTTGAAGTAGCGGACGACGCCGCCGTCCTTCTCGAGGGCCTTGCCGAGGCCCTTGATGCTGTCGACCTCCGGGTACGTCTTCGGGTCCCACATGATCGACATCGGGGACTGGTCGTTCTCGGCGAACACCGCCGTGGTGGGCAGGTTGCCGGAGAACTGCACCTGCTCGTCCGTGGACATGTACCCGAGGGTGATGTCCTTGTCCTGGTACATCTGCGACGCGACCTTGGTGTAGCCGATCGCCGGGCCGCCGGCACGGATCTCGAGCTTGACGCCCGTGCTCTTGCCGTTGGCGTAGAGGTCGCCGGTGACGGTCTTGCCGGAGGAGTCGATCACCGGGTTCGGGCCGAGCATCTGGTAGAGGTGGCCGTGCTCGCCCTCGGGGTTCCAGTCGGTCTGGACGACGACGGTCGCGGGGCACGCGCCGGCGAGGTCGACCTTCGGCCCGGAGGCGGTCGACGAGGTCGCGGCGGTCGTCCCGGTGCTGCCGGACGACCCCGCCGCGCAGCCGGTGAGGGCGATGGCGGTGGCGGCGAGGGCGGCGGTGGCGACGCCGAGGCGGGAGGTGGTGCGCATGGAGGCTCCGTTCGTGGTGCGGGTCTCGTGGTGCTGTGGTGGGAAGGGGTGTGGGTTCTGGGGGGGGGATCAGCTGAAGTCGTGCCAGCGGCCGACGGCCAGGCGGCCGATCAGGCCGAACACGAGGAAGACGGCCACACCGTAGAGCGAGGCGATCAGGATGGTCGCGTACAGCTCGGGGCCCATCAGGCGCGATGCGGTCACCTGGATGAGGACGCCGAGCCCGGGGTTGCCGCGCTGGAAGAACTGGTCGCCGACGATCGCCCCGATGACGCTCAGCCCGGCGGAGGTGCGCAGGCCGACGAAGATCGACGGCAGCGCGGCGGGGAACTGCAGCTTCACGAGCTGGGCGAACCGGCCGGCGCGCTGCAGCTGGAACAGCTCACGCTGCGCGCGGTCGGCGGACTGCAGCCCGAACAGCGTGTTCGACACCATCGGGAACAGCGCGATCATCACGGTGACGATCACGCGGCTGACGAACTCGTAGCCGAACAGGGCGCCGATGAGCGGCACGAGGGCGAGGATCGGCACGCACTGCAGCACCACCGCGTACGGGTACAGCGAGTTCTCGAGCCACTTCGCCTGCGCCATCGCCATCGCCCAGACGACGCCGATCACGATCGCGAAGCCGAGGCCGGTGAGCGAGACGACGGTGGTGCGTCCGAGGGCGGACCAGAGGTCGGAGCCGAACGTGGACGGCGACCCGTCCGGCATCGTCGGCGCGACGATCGCCTTCGCCACGAGGTGCGGGTACGGCACGAGGAAGGCCAGGCCGCGGACGTGGTCGTAGTACGCGGCCGCGGCGTACCAGATGCCGACGAGCACGGCGAGGACGACGACGGGCTGCCACCACGCGATGCCGCGGCGGGCCCGAGGAGCGGCGCGACGGGCCGCGGCGCGGACCGCGCGGGTCTCGGCGGCCTCCTGCAGGGTGACCATCAGCGGTGTCCTTCCCGGAGCGCGTGCGAGACCTCGCCGACCAGTTCGGCGAACTCGGGTGTGAAGCGGATGTCGGGGTCGCGGGGCATCGGGAACGGCACGTCGAACCGGCCGACGATGCTGCCGGGGCGCCCGGACATCACGATCACCTCGGTGGAGAGGTACACGGCCTCGGACACGGAGTGCGTGATGAAGAGCCCGGCGAACTGCTGCTCGACGAAGAGCCGGAGGAGCTCGTCGTTGAGGCGTTCGCGGGTGATCTCGTCGAGGGCGCCGAACGGCTCGTCGAACAGGAAGAGCTCCGGGTCGAGGGTGAGCGACCGGGCGAGCGAGACCCGCATCCGCATGCCGCCGGACAGCTGCTTCGGCAGGTTCGTCTCGAAGCCGTTCAGGCCGACGAGCTCGATGGCGTGGGCGGCCTTGGCGGCTCGCTCGGCCTTCGGCACGTGTCCGAGCTCGGCGAGCAGCTCGACGTTGCCCTGCACGGTGCGCCAGGGCAGGAGCGTGGCGTCCTGGAAGACGTAGCCGATGCGGTCGGCCGCGACACCGGCCGAGCCGTCCGACGCGGTCTCGAGGCCGGAGGCGATGCGGAGCAGCGTGGACTTGCCGCAGCCGGACGGGCCGACGACCGAGACGAACTGGCCGCGGTCCACGGTGAGGTCGACGCCCTGCAGGGCGATGGTGCCGTTCGGGAAGGTCATCTCGACGTTGCGGAAGTCGAGCAGCGTGTCCGTCGTGGCGACGGGTGGCGGGGCGGTGGTGGTCACGATCACCTCGGGTTCTCGGTGCGGGCGGGCGGAGGGGTCAGGCGGGGACGGCGGCCGCGGCTGCGGCCGGCGCGGCGACGGTCCGTCGCACCTCGGTGCGGGCGACGAGTCGCCCGCGGGACAGGACGATGCGGTCGGCGGGGGCGTTCGCGACGGCGTCGGTGACGCTCGTCGCGGCCACGGCGAGCAGGTCGGCGCGCCGCCCGGGGACGGGACCGGCGGCCGGGAGGCCCATCACGCTCCGGGCGGTGTCGCTCACCATCGCGTACGCCTGGTCCGGCGTCACGTGGCCGGCGGAGACGAGCAGCGATGCGGTCTCGAAGGCGTCGCTCCGGCCGACCGGGTTGAAGGGGTCGCGGACGTTGTCCGCGCCGGCGGCGACGCGGACGCCGGCGTCGAGGAGCGCCTGGATGGCGGTCAGTCCCCGCGGCGTGGCGACCGGGTACTGCCAGCCCTGCAGGTACAGGTTCGTGATCGGGAGCGTGATCACCCCGAGGTCGGCTGCGGCGACGTCGGCGACCACCTCGGCGAGCCGCTCCGGCCCCAGGGTGCCGAGCCGGACGCAGTGCCCGGCGGAGTACTGCCGGTCCCGTCGCAGCGAGCGGGACGCCCGGGCGTAGTGGTCGAGGGTCACCGGGCCGTCGAGGCTCTCGTCGGCGTGCAGGTCGACGCCGAGGCCCCGTCGGTGGGCGATGGCGAGGAGTCGGTCGACGTCCGCGAGGGGGTCCTCGGCGAGGTGCGGGGCGCCGCCGACCAGGTCCACGCCGAGGTCGAGCACCGCCTCGACGTGCTCGTCGGGGGCGAGCGGGCCGGCGAGGGCGACGAGCTCGATGTCCATCAGGCCGGCGAGTTCGTCGCGGACCTGCACGAGGGCACGGGCGCCGCGCAGGGCCTGCTCCGTGGTGGCGGGCCGGTCCGCCGCGCTGTGCCGGCCGCTGAGGACGTCGACGTGGCTCCGGATGGCCGTGGTGCCGGCGGCGAGCAGGGTGAGGGCGGCGGTCCGTGCCCGGTCGGCGATGTCCTCGACGGTCATGGTCGTCGCGTGCGCGGTCCACGAGGCGATCGCGGCACCGAGGTCGCCGAGCGGCGGCCGGATGACGTCGGCGCTGAGGGCCTTGTCGAGGTGGGCGTGCGGTTCTGCCGGTGCGGTCAGGAGCAGCCGGCCGCCGAGGTCGATCGTCTCCTCCGCCGGCGCCGCGAGGGTGCCGGCCGGGGCCACGGTGGAGACGGTCTCGCCGTCGATCGCGACGTCGACCGACCGGCCGTCCGGCAGCAGCGCGGAGCGCAGGAGGGCGATCGGGCGGGGCACTGACGAGTCCATCCGGAGCCTCTCGATCGTGTGTGAGAATGTTGATCGCATCAACATCTCCGATGCTAGGGCGGCAGTGTTTCCCTCTCGTTTCGAGGCGGTTGCCGTGTGTGACGCCCGCCCCGACGCGACCGGGAGCGGGAACGAGCGTTCCGGCCGAGCGGTCGGGACGGCCCCACCGAGGACGAGAGGAGCGCGCGTGAGCACCGGCAACACCACCGAGACCGACCGCGTCGTCGACGACCAGACCCAGCGGATCGGTGAGCACATCCGTGCCCGTCGACGCGCCGCACGACTGACGCTCGTCCAGGTCGCCGAACTGACCGGGCTGTCGCACCCGTTCCTCAGCCAGGTCGAGCGCGGGCACTCCCGCGCCAGCATGGTGTCCCTCGAGAAGATCGCCGCGGCGCTCGGCACGACCCAGGTCGAACTGCTCGCCGCCGGTGCCCCCGAGCGACCGGAGCACGAGGTCCGCCTGCCCGAGGTGATCCGTGCCGGCGAGGGCGCCCGCGGACCGTTCTCGAGCGGCGAGGCCCGGCTGCTCGTGCACGCCGGCCCGCACGCGTTCGAGCCGCTGGAGTGGGTCGGCGACAACACGGACCTCGGCGAGTACTTCGAGCACCACGAGGACGAGTTCCTCACCGTGCTCGCCGGCCGCGTGCACCTCGACCTGCGCGGACGGGAACCGCTCGACCTCGGACCCGGCGACTCGGCGTACTACCGCGGCGGCACCGGCCACCGGTGGTGCAGCGCGGACGGCAGCCGCTTCCACATGATCGTGGTCAAGGAGACCCCGCGCGCCGGAGCGATCGCGTGAACGCCGTGCCGGAGCGTCGGCGGCTGCGCGTCGCCGCCCGCCACGAAGTCGCCACGGACGTCGTCGCACTCGACCTGGCCCCGGTCGACGGTCCGGCATTGCCGGACTGGGAACCCGGAGCGCACGTCGACCTCGAGGTCTCCCCCGGGACCGAGCGCCAGTACTCGCTCGTCACGACGACCGCCGACGGGCACTGGCGCATCGCCGTGCTCCGCGAGCCCGACGGCCGCGGCGGATCGGTCGCCGTGCACGAGGGGCTGGCGGTCGGCGACGAGGTCGTGGTGGCCGGGCCGCGGAACCACTTCGGCCACGACCCGGCGCGCCCCGCGGTCTTCGTCGCCGGGGGCATCGGGATCACGCCGATCCGGTCGATGATCGCCGCCGCCGAACGCGCCGGCACCCCGTGGGAGCTCCACTACGCGGGGCGGTCCCGCGACCGCATGGCGTTCGTGCACGAGCTCGTCGCCGCGCACCCCGACCGGGTCGTCGTGGCGGCGGCCGACGAGGGCGTCCGGCTCGACGTCGACGCGCTCCTCGCCGCACCGCGCGACGCGGTCGTGTACTGCTGCGGGCCGCGCGGGCTCATGGACGCGGTCGAGGCCGCCGCCGCGCACTGGCCGGCGGCCAGCGTCCGCGTCGAGCGCTTCGAGCCCGCCACGGACGTCGACGCCCCCGGCGAGGCCTTCGAGGTCGAGCTCACGGTCACCGGCGTCACCGTGACGGTGCCAGCCGACCGGACCCTGCTCGAGGTCGCGGAGGACGCCGGCGCCTTCGTGCTCTCGTCCTGCCGGGAGGGCACGTGCGGCACCTGCGAGACCCCCGTGCTCGAGGGCGCGGTCGAGCACCGGGACACCGTGCTCAGCCCCGAGGAGCAGGCCGACGACCGCACCATGATGGTCTGCGTGTCCCGAGCCCGGCGCGGCTGCCCGCGACTGGTCCTGGAACTCTGACCGGACGGACTACGGACGCTCGGTGCCGTCGAGCGGGCCGCCGGTGAGCGCGGACAGGCGCTCCAGCCCCGCTTCGGCCACGAGCTGCCGGGCGAGCGGACGCGCCCGTTCGACCGCCTCACGCACGTCCACCCGGGTGACGTCGCCGTCCGCGACGCTCAGCTCGCCGTCCACCCAGACGTCGCGGACCTCGCGGCTGCCGGCGACGAAGACCACCGCCTGGTAGGGGTCGTGGACGTTCGCGAGGGTCGGGGAGTCGCCGTCGAGGACGACCAGGTCCGCGCGCTTGCCCGGCTCCAGCGAGCCGATCTCGTCCTCCATGCGCAGGGCACGGGCGCCGCCGATCGTCCCCATCTCGAAGGCCTCGCGGGCACTCATCGCGGTGGCCTGCAGGTCCCGCACCCGAGCGAGCAGCGCGGCCGTCTTCATCGCCTGCAGGAAGTCCTGGGAGTCGTTCGACGCCGGGCCGTCGACCCCGATGCCCACCGGGACGCCGAGCGCACGGAGTTCCGCGATCGGGGCGATGCCGCTGGCGAGGATCCCGTTCGCGACCGGGTTGTGGGCCACGCCGACGCCGTTGGCCGCGTACCGCTCCCGGTCCTCGCGGTCCACCCAGACGCTGTGCGCGGCGATCACCGGGACCTGGAACATGCCCGTCGCCTCGGCGTGCCCGATGGCCGTCCGTCCGGTGCGCTGCCGGGCCGCGGTGACCTCCTCGCGCACCTCGTGGAAGTGCACGTGCACGCCGTGGCCGCCGGCGACCGCGTAGTCGACGTGCTCCTGCCAGGTGTCGTCCGTGTACCGCCCGATCGACGAGACGCCGACCCGGAACGTGCTGTACCGGCTGGCGGCGGCGGCCTCGCGCAGGGCCTCGAACTCCTCCAGGATGGGCGTCGCGCCGAAGTCGCGGTCGACGTCGCCGGAGCCGAACGACACGACCCCGCGCAGCCCGAGGTCCTCGAGCGCCTGCACCACACCAGGTGTCGCCGGTTCGTCCGGCACCGGGTCGGCGCAGAACATGTCGTTCGCCGTCGTCACCCCGCTCCGGAGCAGCTGGATGCCCTGCAGCACCGTGCCCGCGTACGCCTTGTCCCGGGTCATCACCGGGTTGACGCGCCCGATCAACGCCGTGAGCCACTCCCACAGCGTGTACTGCGAACCGATCCCCGTGATGAGCCCCTCGCTGAAGTGGCCGTGGGTGTTCACGAAGCCGGGCGTGACGATGTCGTACGCACCGCCGCGCACCGGCGCGTCCGGGTGGGCCGCGGCGAGGTCGGCGTACGTGCCGACCGCGGCGATCCGGTCGCCGTCGAGGAGCACGGCTCCGTCGCGGATCGCGGCGGGCGTGGCAGCGCCGTCGGGTACTGCGGTGAGCACCCATCCGGCGCGGATCAGGGTCTGCGTCATGGGGCGAACCTACGGTCCGCGTGTTCCCCGGGTGTTTCCGCCCGGTTACCCCGCGATGCCGACCGAGGGTCCTGGAACGCCGGGACGGAGCAGCTGCGCCGGCCGTGCGCACCCCGTCACGGGCCGGAAACAGGGGACTGCTAGAAACACCACCATGCTGACCGTCACCGGTGCCCTCCGCGTCCTCGTCGACCCCCGGACCGAACGGGAGGGCGACGTCGTCGTCGACGACGGCAGCGACCTCGTCACCACCCTCGACGCGTCCGGGTGCGTCGTCACGGCCGGTCTCGTCAATGCGCACCACCACCTCCTCCAGACCGCGTTCCGCACCCTGCCCGGAACCCGCGGCGTGCCGATGGCGGACTGGCTCCCGACCATGGCCGCGGCGTACGGACGGGTGGGGTACGACCCCGAGCTGTACGCACTGGCGGCGTCCGCCGGAGCCGCGGAGGGCCTCCTGTCCGGCGTCACGACGATCGCCGACCACCACCTGAACTGGCCCGCGGAGGCGACCACGGACGACACCGTCGCGCTCGCCGCAGCCACCGTGGGCGCGGTCCGCGGTCTCGGCGGTCGGGTCGTCTTCGTCCGCGGCTCGGCACGGGACGACCCGGACCGCGCAGCGGCCTCGGCGGACGCGATCGCGTCACGACTGCTGCACGACGACGCCGTCGGCGGCGTGGACCCGGACGGCGGGCTCCAGGTCGCCGTCGGTCCGGCCGGCGTGCACTCCGACGGCGAGGCGACCTTCCGCGCGCTCGGCGAGGTGGCGGCGCGACACGGACTCCGCCGGCGGACCCAGGCCAACGAACAGGTCGACACCGCGATCGCGCTCGAGCGCTACGGCCGTCGTCCGCTCGACCTGCTCGAGCAGTGGGGGTGGCTCGCGCCGGACGTCACGATCGCGCACCTCTGCGACGTCACCGACGACGAGATCGCCCGGCTCGCGGCAGCGGGCGTCACCGCCACGCACGCACCCGGGTGCGACGTGCCGATGGGCTGGGGCATCGCTCCCGTCGCACGGCTCGCCGAGGCCGGGGTCCCGGTCGGCCTCGGCACGAGCGGCGGCGGCAGCAACGACGCCGGACACCTGCTCGCGGACGCCCGGTTGGCCATGCAGGTGTCGGCGCTCGTCGGGCCGCAGCTGCCGGCGCGGCAGGTGCTCGGCGCGGCGACGGAGGGTTCCGCGGCGGGGCTCGGGCGCCCGGAGCTCGGGCACCTCGGCGCCGGGAGCGCGGGCGACCTGTGCGTGTGGGACGTCGCCGGGGTGGCGGACGCGGGGGTCGCCGACCCCGTCGCGGGACTGCTCTGGGCCGCCCCCGGGCGGCGGCCCCGACACGTCGTCGTGGGTGGTCGCGTGGTGGTGCGCGACGGGGCGCTCGTCGCGGCGGACGAGCGGGAGATCGCGGCGCGGCTCGCCGAGCGACTGGCCCGGACACCCGCCGTCGCCTGACCCGATCGTGCGCCGACGGCTCAGCTCGCGGACACCGCCCGGCGGTGGATGGGACCGGCACCGTCGACGAGCGCACCGCCGCCGGCGCCGGTCCGGACCGCGATCACCTCGGCCATGATCGCGACCGCCATCTCCGCCGGCGTCGTCGCACCGATGTCGAGCCCGATCGGGGACCGCAGCCGGTCGGTGTCCGGCGTCCCGAGCGCCCGCAACTCCGCCATCCGTCGTGCGTTCGTCGAGCGGGAGCCCATCGCCCCGACGTACCCGGCACCCCGTCGGAGCGCCGAGTCGACCACGGCGGCGTCGAACCGGTCGTCGTGCGAGAGCACCACGACGGCCGTGGTCGCGTCCACCGGCAACGCCTCGACCACACGCGTCGGCCAGCCCACGATGCGTTCGTCGGCGGCCGGGAAGCGCTCGTCGCTCAGGAACACCGGCCGCGGGTCGACGACCGTCACGGCGTAGCCGAGCACCGCGGCCGTGTTCGTCAGGGCCACCGCGAACTCGACCGCGCCCACCACGATGCACCGCGGCCGGACGTCGGCGCGCTCGACGAAGAGCCGGCCGCCGCAGCCGTCGGGGACGTGCACGACCGCGCCGAGCGTCGCCGGGTCGAGCGAGAGACCGAGCGACGTCGGCACCCCGGACGCCGCGCGCCGGAGTGCGTCCACGACGTCGACGTCCTCGGGACGGACACGACGGACCAGGACCTCGACGCGACCACCGCAGCGGAGCGCCGGTGCCCACATCGCGTCGACGTCGTCCGGGTCGTCGCCGAACCCGAAGCGCTCGAGCACCGCCTCGCCGGTCTCGAGGACCTGTTCCGCCGTGTCGAACAGCGCCCCCTCGACGCACCCGCCGGAGATGGTGCCGACGACCTGGCCGCCGGGCAGGACGGCCATCGACGAGCCGACGCCGGTCGGCGCGCTGCCCGTCATCGCGACGGCCGTCGCGACGACCACGGGGTCCCCCGCGTCGAGGGCGGCCAGGAGGCGCGGTGCCAGTTCGAACATCACGCACCCCCGGCGTCGGTCTCGTCCTGGAGCATCGCCCAGACGCGGTCGCGCGTCATCGGCAACCGGTGGGGGCGCACGCCGACGGCGTCGCGCACCGCGTTCGCGACGGCTGGCGCGACCGGGTTGTACGGCGCCTCGCTCATCGACTTCGCGCCGAGGGGGCCGAGCGGGTCGTGCGTGTCGGCGAAGCGCACCTCGGTGCGGGGCACGTCGGAGATCTTCGGCACCCGGTACGCCCGGAACGCGTCGGTCGTCACCCGACCGGTCTCGTCCAGCACGACCTCCTCGTAGAGCGCCGAGCCGATCGCCTGCGCGGCGCCGCCCTCCACCTGGCCGCGGAGCTGTTCCGGGTTCAGGACGGTGCCGGCGTCCACCGCCTGCACGCTGTGCAGCACGCGGACCTCACCCGTCGGCCGGTGCACCGCCACCCGGGCGCCGTGCACGGTGAACGCGAGCGACCGTGGCGTGCCGTCGTGGCTGCCGTGCGCGACGAGCGGGCCGTCGGCGAGCAGCTCGGCGTGCCCGACGAGCTCCTCGCCGACGCGGACGCCGTCCGGCCCGATCGAGACCGCCGGCCCGAGCGGACCCGACGCGGTCCGGGGCGTCCGGGCGGCGACGATCCCGAGGGCGCGCCCGGTCATGTCCTCCCGCAGTGCCTGCGCCGCGGCGTACAGCGCCTTGCCGGCGACCACGACCCCGGCGGACCCGAACGCCCCGGTGTCGTGCCGGGCAGCGTCGGTGTCCGACTGGTGCACGTCGACCCGGTCCGTGGTGGTGCCGAGGGCGGTGGCGACGAGCTGCGTGTGCACCGTCGTCGTCCCGTTGCCGAACTCGGCCGTGCCGACGCCGATGCGGTACCGGCCCTCCGCCGTGGCCTCGACCGACACGTGCGCGTGGTGCCCGCGCGGCGGCATCGTCGCGATCGCCGCGAGGGCGACCCCGGTGCCGAACGCCCAGTCACCGGAGTCGTCCAGCGGCGGCCCGTCCATGCGTGGGACCTCGGGCACCGGTGCACAGAGGGCGTCCTCCACCAGGTCGATGCACTGGTCGAGTCCGTAACTGCCCTCCCAGCGCAGGTCGTCCTGCTCGTCCGGGTCCGTGACCACGAGGGGGTCCCCGGGGACCACGACGTTCCGCCGCCGCAGGTCGAGCGGGTCGATGCCGAGCTCCCGGGCGAGCTCGTCCATGGCGGACTCGATCGCGAACACGACCTGGCCGAGCCCGTACCCGCGGAACGCCCCGGACGGCAGGTTGTTCGTGTACACGGACTCCGCGTCCACGCGCTTCGACGGGCACCGGTACACGGCGACGGACTCGCTGACGGAGTGGAACATGACACCGATCCCGTGGTTGCCGTACGCGCCGGTGTCCATGGTCTGGTCGACGTGCAGTGCCGTCAGGTGCCCCTCGGCGTCGGCACCGAGCCGGACCCGCACGCGCATCGGGTGCCGGGTCGGGGCGATCGTGAACTCGTCACGCCGACTGAACTCGTACTGCACCGCGCGACCGGTCCGCAGCACCGCGAGGGTGACCAGGTCCTCGGTCAGCAACTCCTGCTTCCCGCCGAACCCGCCGCCGACGCGCTTCGCGATGACACGGACTCGGCTCGGGTCGAGGCCGAACACGTGCGCGATCTCGTCCCGCACCAGGAACGGGACCTGCGTCGCGGTCCGGAGCACGAGCCGCCCGTCCCGGTCGACGGACCCGCGGGTCGCGTGGGTCTCGAGCGCGGCGTGCGAGACGCGGCCCGTCGTCCAGGTGCCCTCGACGGTGGCCGCGGACGCCGCCAGGGCTCCGTCGACGTCGCCCGTCTCACCGTGCAGGGCGGCGACCACGTTGCGGCCCGGCTCGGCGATCCGGTGCTCCTGGGTCGTCTTGTCGGCGTGCAGGAGCGGAGCACCGGCCGCACGGGCCGCGTCCGGGTCGTGCACGCTCGGCAGCACCTCGTAGCGCACCCGCACGAGGGCGCAGGCCCGCTCGGCGATCCGGACGTCGTCCGCGACGACGGCGGCCACGCGCTGCCCACGGAACCGGAGCACCCGGTCGAGCACCCGGGTGTCGTCCGGGTCGTCCAGGCGGGACTCGTGCCGACCGGTGGAGAACAACACGCCGGGGTCGTCGTGGTGCGTGAGGACGGCGTGCACGCCCGGGAGGGCTTCGGCCTCCGCCGTGTCGATCGACACGATGCGGGCGTGCGGGTGCGGGCTGCCGAGGACCGCGAGGTGCAGCAGACCCTCGGTCCGCCGCACGTCGAGCGTGTACTCCTCGCGTCCGGTCACGATCGCCATCGCGGCGGGAGCGGCGACGGACGTGCCGATCGCCTGACCGGCCGCCGCGCACGCCGTGTTCGCGACCCCGTCCAGGGCGTCCTCGATCGCCCGGTACCCGGTGCACCGGCAGAGGTTGCCCTTCAACGCGCGGTGCCGGTCCGCCAGCGCGTCCTCGTCGAGCGTGGACGCCGTGACGACGTACCCGGCGGTGCAGAAGCCGCACTGGAAGCCCGGGGCCTCGGCGAACGCGCGCTGCACGGGGTGCGGGTCCTCCGGCGTGCCGAGCCCGGCCACCGTGGTCACGGAACGACCCGCCATCCGGTGCGCCGGCGTGATGCAGGAGTGGACGGGCACACCGTCGACGAGCACCGAGCACGCCCCGCAGTCGCCCGCGTCGCACCCCTTCTTCACCGACGTCACCCCGTGCTCGCGGAGCAGGGTGCGGAGGACCTGACCGGGCTGCGGTTCGGCGTCCACCGTCGCGCCGTCGACCTCGAACCTCATGCCGCACCGCCCGTCGTCCCGAGCGCCTCGGCGACGAGCTCCGCCGCGAACCGCCGGCTCACCGCGCGCCGCCAGTCCGGGGATCCGTGCGGGTCGTCGTACCAGGCGTCGTGTGCCTCGAGTCGTGCGTCGACCTCCGCGGCGGTCGGGACCCCGGCGTGACGGAGCACGAGCGGCCGCGGGGTCGCCCCGGTCACGACGAGGACGAAGCCCGACGCCGACCACCGCGCCGTGACGAGTGCACCGGTCCGGCCGTGCGGGCTGAGGGACACCCGACGGAACCCGGTGCGCGCCACGAGGGCCGCTCGTGGCACGTCGAACGCCCGGATGACCTCACCCGGCGCGAGGTCGGTCGTCCGCGGCCCGGTGACCAGGTCCGCCACCGGGACCCGGCGCTCCCCGCCGTCCGGTGTCCAGACCTCCGCGACCGCGTCGAGCGTCACGAGCAGCGCGGTGATCGCCCCCGCCGGGAGGGCGACCGCGACGTTGCCGCCGACCGTCGCCTGGTTCCACACCTTGAACGACGCCAGCAACGCGTTGGCGCACCGGTCGACGAGCGGCCAGGCACGCCAGTCGTCCTCGGGCGCCGCACGCAGCAGCGAGGCGATCGTGCAGGTCGCGGCGATCCGGAGCCCTCCGGCGCTGCGCTCGGTGTCGCGCCACCCCAGTGCCGTGAGGTCGACGAGCCCGGTCAGACCCGGCTGCTCCTCCGAGTACAACCAGGTGCCGCCGGCGAGGGGATGCTCACCGGGACCGAAGGAGAGGTCGTCGCGGTGCGACGGTGTCCGCACGGTGCGGACGGAGACGAGGTCCATTGCAGGGTCCGATCGGGATGGTGGGACGGGTGTCGGTGGCGCCGTCGGACCGTCGTCCGTGCGCGATCATCCCGCGGTTCCACGCCGAGGACCGCCGGGGTGCGGATGTGTGCGCCACGGGGCCCTCCTCGATCGGGTGCGTCGTGGCGGCAACGCTATGGAACGGGTGTTTCCGTGTGGTTACGGGCGTTCGACGGCTGCGTCACGACCGGGCCGTG
Organism: Curtobacterium sp. NPDC087082; assembly: GCF_044745045.1. Classification (NCBI taxonomy): domain Bacteria; kingdom Bacillati; phylum Actinomycetota; class Actinomycetes; order Micrococcales; family Microbacteriaceae; genus Curtobacterium; species Curtobacterium sp. NPDC087082. The sequence continues at coordinate 293,660 of NZ_JBIUZN010000003.1, forward strand.
GCCGCTGACGGAGCTCGTGACCTGTTCGACCCACCGCCGAAACACGCGGGTGTCATCGTCGCCTCCATGGAGATCACCGACGTCCAGCCAGTCCCCACCACCACGACCGTCCACCTCGGTGCGAACCAGTACGGCAAGGCCGAGGTCCGGCTCGTCCGGGTGACGCGCGACACCGACCGGCACGAGATCGAGGACCTGACCGTCACGACCCAGTTGCGCGGCGCGGCGCTCGCCGACTCGTACACCGAGGGCGACAACGCCAAGGTCGTCGCGACGGACACGCAGAAGAACACGATCTACGCCTTCGCGAGGGAGCACGGGGTGGGCACGCCGGAGGAGTTCCTCCTGCGCCTCGGCCGGCACTTCAGCACCGCCTTCGACTGGTACGACGGCTCCACCCTGTCCGCCGAGCAGCACACGTGGGAGCGGATCGTCGTCGACGGCCGGGAGCACGACCACTCGTTCGTCCGGGCCGGCCGCGGAACCCGCACGGCCGTGGTGCAGGTCGACGGCGACGATGTGCACGTGATCGCCGGGGTCACCGACCTGACGGTCCTGAAGTCGACGGGCAGCGAGTTCCACGGGTTCCCGCGCGACGGGTACACGACGCTCGCGGAGACCGACGACCGGATCCTCGCGACCTCGGTGACGGCCCGCTGGCGCTACACGCCCGAGGCGGTGGCGGCGGGCATCGACTACGACGCCGTGTACGCGGGCGTCCTCGACCGGATGCTCGCGACCTTCGCCGAGCTGCACTCCCTGGCGCTGCAGCAGACCCTGTTCGCGATGGGCCGCTCGGCGATCGAGGCGTTCCCGGAGATCGCCGAGGTGCGGTTCTCGATGCCGAACAAGCACCACTTCCTGGTCGACCTCGCACCGTTCGGCCTGGACAACCCCGGCGAGGTGTTCTTCGCCGCCGACCGGCCCTACGGCCTCATCTCCGGCACCGTCGTGCGCGACGGCGTCGCCGAGGCCCCAGCCGCGTGGACGTCGGTGCCGGCGTTCGTGTGACCGACGTGGTGGGCGTGCTGCTCGCCGCCGGTGCGGGGACGCGGATGGGGCGGCCGAAGGCGCTGGTCGCCGAGCCGGACGGCACCCCGTGGCTGCACCTCGGCGTCGACGCGCTCCTGGTCGGGGGCTGCGACCGGGTCGTCGTCGTCCTCGGGGCCGCCGCCGCCCGGGCGGGGGCCCTCGTGCCCTCCGTGGACGGGGTCACCGTCGTCGTCGCGGACGACTGGGCGGCGGGTCCGGGCGCGTCGCTCGCCGTCGGGCTCGCGGCCGTCACCGGTCCGGCGACGGCGTGCGTCTCCCTCGTCGACCTGCCCGGCCTCCCCGCGTCGGCCGTCCGGCGGGTGATCGGCGACGGTGACCACCCGGCGGCGCTCCGCCGCGCGGTCCACCACGGCGTACCGGGACACCCGGTGGTCGTCGGCTCGGAGCACCGTGCCGCGCTGGTCGCCGCGCTGTCCCACGACCCCGCGCACGGCGCCGGGCCGTGGCTCGCGTCGTCGGGCGCGGAACCCGTCGAGTGCGGCGACCTGTGGGACGGTCACGACCAGGACCACCCCCGCTGCTAGCGGGGGTCTCGGTCACCCATCGCGTCTCACTGGACCGACCGCGCACGGCGGTCGAGTTCGGTCAGCATCGCGTCCGTCCGGCGGACCGCTCGAGGGGCAACGATCAGGGAGGCGACCAGCATGACGAGGAAGAGGCCGACGAAGATCCAGTAGAGCGGTTGCCCGGACGCTGCGAGCCAGACGGAGAGGCCGGTCATCGGAACGTACAGCAGCGGGGCCGCCCATCGCAGCGGGCGGTACTGGTTCCGGTGCTGCTGCACCGCGCGTCGCCATCCCTCGACGTCGACGTCGGGCGGAACGACCCCGCGGCGGACTGCTCGACGGAAGCCCGCGTCCTGCAGGACGGTGCCGTACCCGCGCCGCAGCCGGATGAGGAAGATCGCCATGACGATGCCGTACGCGGCACCCGTGATGGCGGAGATCACGGCTCGCTCGACAACGTTGAGCTCCGGCATCACGACGATCGTCACCAGGAACCACAGGCCGCCGAACGCGACGGCGAGCGCCAGCGCAGCCAACCACCACGGCCACCGTCTCATCAACCCCACACGACCAGCCTTCCAGACACGGGCGCACCGCGACCAGCTGACGGACGGGAGGCGCGGTGCGGGCCCGCACCGCGCCTCCTGTCCGTCCCACAGCGCGTCAGCGCGGGATCACCGAGAACAGGAACCGCTTCCGCACCATGTACCAGGCCAGCAGGATCAGCAGGGTGTGGGTCGCGAAGCCGATCCAGCCGTTGCCCCAGTCGACACCCGGGATCGACGCGATCGCCAGCGCGAAGAACACCTGCCAGACGAACACGTAGAGACTCGCCTGCCCGATCGGGATCCACAGCCATCCGATGGCCTTCGCGATCGGCTTCCAGAACACGGTGAGGATCGCGTACGACACGATCGCGAAGAAGGCGATGTCGACCAGGCGCCCCCACTGCAGGTCGACGCGCTGGTAGGCGGTGTTGTACAGCTGGTCGTACATCGAGGCCGGGAACGGCACGGGCGTGAACCCGAAGTGGTCGCCCGCCCAGACGTAGACCAGGAACAGGGCGTACCCGCCGATGCCGACCCCGACGAGGACCTTGCCGAGGCGACCGGTCAGTGCGCCGATGATCTGCCGGCGGTAGTACCCGAGCACGAGTCCGTGGGTGAACACGACCTGCCAGGTGAGGAGCGGGAAGACGGCCTCGAACTGGGAGTTCAGCGGCCGGAAGTCCGGGTTGAGCGCCTGGTAGACGTAGAGCGCCCAGCTGACGATGAGCAGCGCCCACCAGAACCCGCGGCGGATCACCCACATGAACGCCGGGATGAACAGGCTCAGCACCACGAAGAGGCCCATGATGTTGAACGGCCACGGGCCCATCTCGAGCAGCAGGAACTGCCGGATCGCGTACCAGGGTGGCGGGTAGGCCAGCAGCTGCATCGCGTTCGGGTAGAGGTCGTAGACGCGCCCCTCGGCGCCGACTCCCCCGGTGCCGGTCCCCCGGTCGGTGAAGGTGGTGATCGCGTCGGTGTTCAGGAAGGGCACGAAGCTCAGCGCGAAGACGACGAGGATCACCCCGAGCGTGACGAGGTACTGCTTCCGCGCGCGTTTCCACGCCCCGATGGCGGCCGCCCACTCGCCGAACTTCTTGATGGCGAACGGGTAGGTCATGCCGAGGACCATGCCGGACAGGAACACGAACATCTCCGCGCCGGTGATCGCGCCGACGGCGTGCAGCGTGATGTACGAGTACGGTCCGCCGATCTCGATGTGGGTGATCACCACGGCGAGGATGATGAACCCGCGGAACAGGTCGAGCCGCAGGTCGCGCCCGGGCTTGCCGTCGTCGGGGTAGCGCCAGCTCGGCAGCAGCCGACCGAACAGGCCGCTCAGCAGGAACACGACCGCGAGGCCGACGGCACACCAGACGATCCAGGCCATCTGGTCGCCGCCGGTGTCGTACTGCTGGTCGGTCGCCGCGGCGCCGTCCCGTGGCGTGACCTGGTCCGTCACGGGTCCGAACACGAAGTCGCCCGCGCGCTCGAGGTCGGTGCGGAAGGAGCCGGCGATGCCGGGCACGGCGGTGTCGCGCCAGTCGGCCACGCGGTTGCCGGCCTCGGGTTCGCGGCGGTTCGTCTCGAGGAACGTCACGCCGCGGATCAGCGGGCGGTCCTGCACGGCGGCGATCACCTGTCGCCACCAGCCCTGCTTCACCGGGAGTTCGTCGGCGCCCTGGAGCGAGTGGTCGTACAGCGCCCCGGTGTCGAGCAACATCGGCCGGTCGTCGGCCACGGCGAATCGGTCGTAGAAGCTCCCCTGCTGTCGCTGCTCGTAGCCCCAGGTCTCGTCGAAGCGTGCGGAGACCTCGCCGGCCTCGGGGACGTCGTTCCGGGTGAGCGGGACGTCCCGGCCGGCTGCCTCGGTCGCCTTGCCCTTGCCGAAGTACAGCATCGACAGCCCGACCCAGTCGACCGAGGAGTCCCCGGGCCAGTACGGCTCGTAGGGGTCGTCGGCCGCGGTGAGCTGTCCGTCGCCGTTCGTGTCGAGCTTCGAGACGTCGGTCGCGGACAGGTCCTGCAGCCGGCCGGCGGACTCGCCGAACGGGTAGCCCGCACCGTAGGACGGGGACCACACCATGAGCGCGTCCGAGCTGCCGCCGTGGACCGCGGTCGCGAGCGTCCGGAAGGCCGTGACGAACTGCGTCGGCTGCTGGCCCCACCGCACCCACGTGCCGTTCATCTGCGGGGCGAACCGGACGAGCACCTGGGTGTCGTACTGGCGGTGGACTTCTTCGAGCAGGGCGTTCGCCGCGCGGGCGTCGGCCGCGGTGAGGGACCGGAGCGACTGGTCGGGCTCGAGGCTCACCACGAGGACGGCGCCCTGCGTCGCGGCAGCGCGGGTGGCCCGGAGGAACTCCTTGCGGGCGCTGCGGTCGAGCGGGTACTGGATCTCGACGCCGTACATCGACGGCGTCGCACCGAGTCGTCCCGCGTACCCGGCCGGTGCGTCGTCGCCCCAGTCGATGTCCGGTCCGAACCAGGTCTTCCCGTCGGACGGCGCGATCGACGCACCGCTCGTCGCGGCAGCCTGCACCGCCGATGCCGGCAGCGCGCCACCCAGGGCGAACGTCGCGAGCACCACCAGGAACGCGACGATCCGGGCAGCGGTCCGGCTCACCGTGCGCACACCAGGGTCCAGACGTTGTGACCGCCCTCGTGTCGGTGCTCGAGCCGGTCGAGCGCGGCGATCGCGAGGGCCAGGCCCCGACCGCTCTCCTCGTCGGCGTCGGCCATCGTCACGGCAGCGAGGTCGATGTCGACCGGCAGCCCGTTGTCGGTGAGCACGGCGACGAGCTCGTGGTCGGTCGCGTCGAGTTCCACGGTGTAGCGCCGGCCGGCTTCCTGGTCGGCGCGTCGGGTGTGCTCGACGATGTTCGCGGCGATCTCGGCGAGGGCGGTCTCGAGACCGAAGCGGAGCCGGACGTCGTCGATGCCGAGGGTGTCCCACCACGCGGCGAAGCGGTCCTGCACCTCGTCGAGGGACGCCGGCACCGCCGGGACGTCGAACTCGACCCGCGCCGGGCTCACAGGGGTCCCCCGGCCGTGCTCGACTCGTGCTCGGACTGCGCCGTGCCCGGTCCTCGGTAGAGCACGGCCCGGATGACGATGCTGAAGATGAACAGGTCGAACACGACCCATGCGGTGTTCACGAGCGGCGCGATGCCGGACGCCTGGCCGGTCAGGTACCGGATGCCGATCAGGATCAGCGCCGCCACGAGGGCCCCCATCGCGATGAGCTGGGGCTTCACGAGGTCCCACCGCGGCTTCTGCTCGGACTCGTCACGGACCTTCGGGGTGACCCGGAAGCCCAGCGGCTTGCCCCGGAACACGTTCTCGAACGCACTCGTGACGGACTCGATCCAGACCGGGAACAACGCCAGCGAGTACTGCTGCCCGCGCCACGTCGGTCTGCCGGCCGCCACCACCCAGAAGAGCAGCTGGTTGAGGACGAGGAACGGGATGAGCCGGACGAAGAAGTCGACGCTGTACGCCTGGACCGGCACCACACCGAAGGACAGGCAGAGCACCGGGGCCGCGATGTAGACGATCGCGGCGAAGCCGGACAGGTAGCTCCACATCGTCGAGAAGTACATGAGCCGCTGCCCCCACGACAGGCCCTTCTGCACGAGCGGGTTCTCGCGGAAGAAGACCTGCATGGTGCCCTGCGCCCAGCGGAGCCGCTGCACGAGCATGGTCGGCAGGTCCTCGGGTGCGAGGCCCTTCGCCAGGATCTCGTCGTGGTACGCCGACTTCCAGCCGAGGCCGTGCAGGCGCATGGCGGTCGCCATGTCCTCGGTGACCGAGATCGTCGCCAGCGGCATGATCGGCTGGGCCTCGTCGTCGCGGTTGACGTCGAGCGCCCGGGTGAGCACGGCGATGGACTCGATCGCGGCGACCGGCGAGGCGTCGCGGCGGCCGAGGACGTCGAGTGCCGCGTCGTCGAGGCCCGCGAAGGTGTTCGCGTCGGTCGACATCGCCGCGAGCTCCTGCAGGTCGTTGCGGACCGATTCGAGGTCGGACGCGGCGAACCGGTAGGAGATCGTGTCGATGCCGCGTTGGAAGTCGTAGGTGACGTCACCGAGCGGCTCGCCGCGCTGGACCTGGTCGCGTGCGCGGTCGACCACGGCCTCGGCCTCGTCGAGCGCCCCGAGCACCCGCGGGTCGGTCTCCGTCTCGCGTGCACGGGCGAGGAGCTTCCGGGAGGTCTTGATCGTCCGCGCGACCGACGCCTCGACCTCGCGCACGTACCGGGTGACCCCGAGCTGCATGAGCGCCTCGCGCCGGAGGATCGCGTTCGACCCGCAGAAGAACGCGGCGTTCCACCCGTCCTTCGACTGCTGGATCGGCCCGTAGAACAGGGGCGCCTGGCTGCCGAGCAGGTCGGCTTCGGGGACGTTCTCGAACCACTGCGGCGTCTGCACGAGCGCCATCCGCGAGTCCTTGAAGTACCCGAGTGTGCGGTCGAGGATCGACGGTTCCGGGACCTGGTCGGCGTCGAGGATGAGGAGGAACTCCCCCTGGGTCGCGAGCAGGGCGTTGTTGAGGTTCCCCGCCTTGGCGTGCCGTGGTCGGTCGATCCAGTCGGCGCCCCGGGTGATCACGCCGATCCCGAGCGACTCGGCGGCGGCGCGCATCTCCGGACGGTTGCCGTCGTCGAGGATCCACGTGGTGTGCGGGTGGGTGATCGCCTTCGCCGCCGTCGCGGTGCGGACGACGAGGTCGACGGGCTCGTTGTACGTCGTGATGAAGACGTCGACGGTCACGGGGTCCTGCGGCGGGGTCGGCGGTTCCCCGCGTTCACGGAGCCGCCAGGCCCCGAACGCGAAGAGCAGCGAGTCGATCACGCTGTACGTCTCGGCGAGGATCAGCGGGACGGCGATCCACCACGAGTGCCAGTTCACCGAGGCGGCCCAGCGCCAGACGATGTAGTTCACGCCGGCGATCGAGGCGAGCAGGGCGACGGTCCGGACGGCGACGAGGCGCTTCCGGGGTGTCCCGGTCGTGAGACGGCGGCGGTCCTGCCGGCTGACGTCGAGCGCGGTCACCGGGTGCCCCCGACGACGGCGTCGCCGAACGTGCTGCGTCGCAAGCGAGCCTCCCTGATCCGTCGGCCCCCGGCCGCGGCGCGCGCCCGAGGGTGGTGGTCCGTCCGGGGAGACTCCAGGTGTGCCGTCCCGAGCGTGGACTCGGTCGTCGGGTACGACCGGGGCCCACGACCTGTCTACCGCAGGAACGGGCCCCCTGTCAGACCGGCACCCCGCTCTGGGGACAAGAGGACGCGGCAGATGGACGACGCGACCCGCGACCGGCGCACTGCGCGACCCGCAGCGCGCGCGACCCCGTCAGTCGAACTCGGCGACGAACCCGAGTCCCTCGGCCAACCGCGCGACGACCTCGTCGAAGTACGCCGCACCGTCCGACACCGAACCGACGAAGTGCCCGAACAACTCGAACGACACCGTGCCGAACACCGTCGTCCAGGCCATCAGCGTGCGGACGAGGACCTCCTCCGGCAGCTCGGTGCCGAACGCCCGCAGGGACGCCGCCCCGTCCGCGACCGCCGCAGCGACGAGCCCCGGACCCGATCCGGCCGGGAGCGGTGCGCGGTACCCCGGGTCCGCCACCGCGTCCGCGACCACCCGCACGATCGTGAGCGTCGTCCGCGACGCCGGGTCCACGGTCGACCGCGGCGCGACGTACCCGGGCACCGGCGAGCCGAACAGGAGCGCGAAGTCCCCCGGGTGCGCGATCGACCACGTCCGGATCGCCCGGCACACCGCGACCCACCGAGCCCCGGGTGCCGGTCCCGCTGCCGCCTCGGCTGCCTCGACCGCGCCGCCGAGCTCGTCGTAGTCGGCGATGAGGAGCGCCGTCAGCAGGTCGTCGCGGCTCGGGAAGTACCGGTAGACGGCAGACGACACCATCCCGACGTCACGGGCGACGGCGCGGAGGCTCAGTTGCGACGGCCCCTCCTCGGTGAGCCGGACACGGGCAGCGGCGAGGATGCCGGCCCGCACGGTCTCGCGTGCGAGGGATCGTGCGGTGGGCGCCTTGTCCGTCATGCCTCCACCATGGCACGAGAGAGCACTGCACACAATCGAGAGCACTGCTCTTGCAATTCGGCGATCGCTCGTGCATGCTGAGAACCGAGAGCGGTGCTCTCGCAAACAGACGAAAGCAGGAAGCCATGTCGCAGCACCACGTCGTCATCGGTGCCGGTCCGGTGGGCCGTCACGTCGCCGCACTCCTCGCGGAACGGGGCGAGCGGGTCACCGTCGCCACCCGATCCGGCCGGGACACGGGTGTCTCCGGCGTCGAGCACCTCGCCCTGGACGCCTCGGACGCCGACGTGCTCACCCGGGCGGCCGAAGGGGCCGCCGCCCTCTACAACTGTGCCAACCCCGGCAACTACACGCAGTGGGAGCAGACCTGGCCGCCGCTCGCGACCGCGCTGCTCACCGCCGCCGAGCGGATCGGCGCGGTGTACGCCATCACCGGGAACCTCTACCCCTACGGCCCCGTCGACGGACCGATGCGCGAGAGCCTGCCGGACGCCGCGACGGACCACAAGGGCATCCTGCGGGCACGGCTCTGGGCCGACGCACGCACGGCGCACGAAGCGGGACGACTGCGTGCCGTCGAGGTCCGCGCCTCGGACTACGTCGGCGCGGGCATCGGCGAGAACGGCCACATCACCCGCGTCCTGCCGGCAGCGCTGCAGGGGAAGACGGTGTCGATGATCGGCCGGACCGACCTGCCGCACACCTTCACGGACGTGCTCGACGTCGCCCGGATGCTCGTCGCGGCCACGGCGGACGAGACCGCCCACGGACGCACCTGGATGGTGCCGAGCAACGCGCCGCGGTCGCAGGTGCAGGCCCTCACCGAGGTGCTGGCCGCGGCGGCGAAGCCCCCTGTGACCGTCCGGCGTCTCCCCGCCGGCATGCTCCGCGCGATGGGGCTGTTCTCACCGATGATGCGCGAGATCGCCGAGATGAGCTACCAGTGGACGGCCCCGTACGTGGTCGACGACTCGGCGGCCCGAGCCCACTTCGGCATCGAGCCGACCCCGTGGGACGAGGTGTGCCGACGGACCGTCGAGGGCGTCGCCTGAACCGGCTGCGCACTGACTGACGGGAGGCGCGGTGCGAGCCCGCACCGCGCCTCCCGTCAGTCACCTGGTCGGATCCGACCTCAGATCACCAGCAACCGCGAGAACTGTCCGGCGGACAGCCGCTGCGCCACGCCGCCTGCGGCGTCCAGCCGCCAGAGGCCGGTCGTCGGGCCGGCGCTCACGTCGAAGAACAGGTCGCCCGCCTCGTCCGCCGCACCGATCCAGACGCCACGGCCCTGGGCCGTCACGCCGCTCGTGGTCTGCTCGGTGGTCGTCCCGTCGGCCGTCCGCGAGGACAGCGAGGTGATCGTCTTGTCGGCGGTGCAGCCGCCGGGGCTGCCCTCGCTCGGAGCGGCGCACCACCCGGCGGACTTGGCGGACACCAGCGCCCGACCGTTCGTCGCCGCGTAGGTGAAGCCGATCCGGGACTCCGCCGAGACGAGCTCGCTCGAGCCCTTCGCCAGCAGGACCCAGCCGCTCGCGCCGGAGGCGCCGGTCGAGAGGTAGTTGACGTAGAGGTTCCCGCCGCCGTCCGCGATGACCGCCGCGAAGATCCGGTAGCCGGTCTCGGGGATCGACCGGGTGGTCCGGACGCCCGTCGGCGACACGGAGACGACCTTCGTCGCGGCGCCCTGTGTCCCGAAGGTCACGGCCGAGACCGTGCCGTCGCGTCCGACCGCCCAACCGGAGCCGGCCGAGGGGATGATCGCCGTCGGTGCTGCCCCGGACACCGGGAGCTTCGTGATCGCACCGGAGACCGAGTCGACCCAGTACAGGTTGCCGGCGACGTCCGAGCGGAGGTCCGCCGTGAGGTGCAGGCCGGTCGCCACGGTCCGGGCAGCGGCGCCGCCGGCCGGGTACATCACGATCGAGGTGCGGTCCGCCGAGGGCACGAACACGTCGCCCACGTCGTCTGCCGTGAAGCCGGCGGCGTTCGGCGCGATCGTGGTCGGGGCGGAGGTGCCGGAGGTCGGGAACCGCACGACCGAGCCCGCGCCGTCGAGTGCGAACAGGGACTGCACGGTCTGGACCGACCCGGGCGCGGTGTACCGCACCGAGACGGCCTTGCCCGTGCCCCGGGCCCCGACCGCACGGACCGAGAACGTGTACGCGGTGCTCGCGGTGAGGTTGCCGAACCGGTCGGACCGCGCGCTGGCCGGGAGTCGGTCGACGCCGGCGTCCGGCTGCTGCTGCGCGGGCGAGACGGTGACGCGCCAGCTGGTGACCTTCGCGCCGGACTTCGGGAGTCCCCAGGTCACGGTCGCGCTGTCCGCGGCTCCGGTGACGCGGACGGAGGTCGGTGCGCCGGGCACCGACGAGGGTGCGGCCGTCGCCGGCGCGGCTCCCCCGATGACGAGCGCCACCGCGGCTGCGGCGGTCAGTACGGCTCTGAACACGTGCGTTCCCCTGTTCGTCCCGTGGTCCATGCGCCACGGCTACGGACATCAGAGCACCGGTCGGACGTCGCGGACCCGTCCGCGCCGGGATCGTGCGGGCCGTGCAGGCCCTCATGCGTCATCCCGCAACCCGGAACGACGGGAGGCGCGGTGCCAGCTGGCACCGCGCCTCCCGTCGAGAGAACGCGCGTCAGTGACGCGGCTTGCGCTCCGCACGTTCGTCGCGGTCGTACCGACGCGGCCCGCGGTCGTCACGGTCCCGACCACCGGCACGCGGCCCACGGTCGTCGCGGTCGTACCGGCGCGCCCCGCCACCGCCACCACCACGGCGGTCCGGCTTGATCTCGATGAGCTTCCCGCTGATCCGGGTGTCCGTCAGCCGGTCGAGCACCCCGGCGTCCATGTCGGCGGGCAGCTCGACGATCGAGAAGTCCGGGCGGATCTGGATCGCCCCGAAGTCGTCACGGCGCAGGCCACCCTCGTTCGCGAGGGCCCCGACGATCTGTCGCGGCTCGACGCGGTGCCGACGCCCGACCTCGATGCGGTAGGCCGTCATCGGCTGCGAGCGGCGCGGGCCACGGTCGGCCCGGTCGCCACGGGCACCGCGGTCGTCGTCACGGTCACGACGGTCGCTGCTCCGGCCGTCGCGGTCGACGCGGTTCCGCAGCTCGTCGGCCTTCGGGTCGAGCAGCAGCGGGTCCTCGCCCTGCGCGACGACGGCCAGCGCGGCGGCGACGTCGTCGGCCGGGACGTCGTGGTGCTCGACGTAGTGGGCGATGATGTCGCGGAAGGCGGTGATGCGGTCCTGCTGCTCGAGCGCCGCGGTGATCGCGTCGTCGAAGCGGGTGAGGCGCGTCTCGTTGACGTCCTCGATCGTCGGCAGCTGCATCTGCGTGAGCGGCTGCTTGGTGTGCCGCTCGATCGCGGACAGCAGGCGACGCTCGCGCGGGGTGACGAAGCTGATCGAGTCACCCGAGCGGCCGGCGCGACCGGTGCGGCCGATGCGGTGCACGTAGGACTCGATGTCGACGGGGATGTCGTAGTTCACGACGTGCGTGATGCGGTCGACGTCGAGGCCGCGGGCGGCGACGTCGGTGGCGACGAGGATGTCGAGCTTGCCGGACTTCAGCTGGTTCACCGTGCGCTCGCGCTGGGCCTGGGCGACGTCACCGCTGATGGCCGCTGCGGCGTACCCGCGGGCGCGGAGCTTCTCGGCGAGGGTCTCGGTCTCGCTCTTCGTGCGGACGAAGATGATCATGCCCTCGAAGTCCTCGACCTCGAGGATGCGGGTGAGCGCGTCGACCTTCTGCGGGTACGACACCATGAGGTACCGCTGCGTGATGTTCGCCGCGGTCTTCGTCTTCGTCTTGACCGTGATCTCGGCCGGGTCGGTGAGGTACTGCTGCGAGATGCGGCGGATCTGGGCCGGCATCGTCGCGGAGAACAGCGCGACCTGCTTGTCGTCCGGGGTCTCGGCGAGGATCGTCTCGACGTCCTCGGCGAAGCCCATCTTGAGCATCTCGTCGGCCTCGTCGAGGACGAGGTACTTCAGCTCGGACAGGTCGAGCGTGCCCTTGGCGATGTGGTCCATGATGCGACCGGGCGTGCCGACGACGACGTCCACGCCGCGGCGCAGGGCGGACAGCTGCACGCCGTACGCCTGGCCGCCGTAGACGGGCAGGACGTGCACGTGCTTCATGTGGGATGCGAACTGTTCGAACGCCTCGCACACCTGCAGGGCGAGCTCGCGGGTCGGCGACAGCACGAGCGCCTGCGGCACCTTGCTGCCCGCCTCCATGCGGGACAGGATCGGCAGCGCGAACGCCGCGGTCTTGCCGGTTCCGGTCTGCGCGAGGCCGACGACGTCGCGCCCCTCGAGCAGGGTCGGGATCGTGGCCTCCTGGATGGCGGAGGGGGTCTCGTAGCCGATGTCCTTGACGGCCTTGAGCACAGCATCGCTCAGGCCGAGGTCGGCGAAGGTCACCACTGGCCCGTCGTCGAGGGTCTCAGTGGTGGTGGCGGTGTCCGTGCTCATGCGGAAACGGTATCTCGAATACGGCGCGAGCAGTGACGAACGGGAGGATCGGGGCGGGCCCGCACCGCGCCTCCCGTCCGCCTCCTGGTCACGTCACGGGCGCGTGCCGCGTGGTCAGGAGGCGTCGCGCCGGTCCGTGGCGCCGATCCCGAGGACCGCGTCGGCGCGGTCGTTGAGCCGGGCGAGGAGTCCCGCGAGGGTGTGCAACTCCCCCGTGGCGAACGCCCCCGTGAGGTCGTCGAACACCTCGGCGCCGGCGACGTCGAGCGTGTCGAGCAGCGTCCGGCCGGCCGGGGCGATCGAGACGAGGCTGGCGCGTCCGTCGGCCGGGTCCGGGGCGGTGCCGAGGTACCCGGACTCGACGAGCGACGCCACGCGGCGGCTGATCACCGGGCGCGACAACCCCGTGGCGTCCGCGATCGCCATCGACCGGACGGCCCCGAAGTGGTCGACCGCCCGCAGGATCACGCGCGCCGTGGGGTCCAGTCCCCCGCGCGACTCGATGAGCGACGACCGCAGGGTCTGCCGGACCCACAGCCGGTCGAGCTGCGCGCGCAGCAGTCGCTCGGCGTCGTCCCGGTCCTCGGTCATGCCGGACAGCGTAGCGGCCACATTTAGTTGCTTGTCGGAAGCAATGGATGTATCGTTGCGCGGTCTGCAAACTTTCACAGCAGGAAACACAGCACGAAGCAAGGAGCTCGATGACCGCCACCGCACCCGTCCCGGTGCAGCACGGCCGACGCGCAGCCGGGGTCCCCACGGACTCCGCCGCACCCGGCCAGCAGCCGCTGATGACCCACCGCCAGATCCTCCTCGTGATCTACGGGCTGATGGCGGGCATGTTCCTGTCCTCGCTCGGCCAGACGGTGTTCGGCACGGCGATCCGGACGATCGGTGACGACCTGCACGGGCTCGACCAGCAGGCCTGGGTGACGACCGCGTACCTCATCACCTCGACGATCGCGACGCCGATCTACGGCAAGCTCTCCGACATCTTCGGGCGTCGGCCGCTCTACATCTTCGGCATCGTGGTGTTCATCCTCGGCGCCGTGCTCTCGTCGATGTCGACCTCGATGCTCATGCTCGCCGGTTTCCGCGCCGTGCAGGGCATCGGTGCCGGTGCACTGATGTCCCTGCCGCTCGCGATCATGGGCGACATCCTCGCTCCGCGCGAACGTGCCAAGTACCAGGGCTACTTCCTCGCCGTGTTCGGCATCTCGTCCGTGATCGGCCCGCTCATCGGCGGCCTGCTCGCCGGTTCCTCCGAGATCCTGTGGATCACCGGCTGGCGCTGGGTGCTCCTCATCAACGTGCCGATCGGCATCGCGGCCCTCGTCATGGTGCTCGTCTTCCTGCACCTGCCGAAGGTGCACGGTGGCGACACCGCGAAGCCGAAGGTCGACTGGTGGGGCGCGACCGCCGTCATCGTCACGCTCGTCCCGCTCCTGCTCGTGGCCGAACAGGGCCGCACCTGGGGCTGGGGCTCGGCCGCCGCGATCGCCTGCTACGTCATCGGCGTCGTCGGCCTCGTCGCGCTGCTGCTCATCGAGTCGAAGATGGGCGACGCCGCGATCATCCCGCTGAAGCTCTTCCGCTCCGGCACGTTCTCGATGGCGACCGTCATCGGGTTCCTGGTCGGCTTCGCGATGTTCGGCGCCATGCTGACCATCCCGCTCTACCTGCAGATCGTCGTCGGCCTGACCCCGACCGAGTCCGGCTTCGCGACGCTCCCCCTCGTCGGCGGGCTCATGATCGCGTCGATCACGAGCGGCCAGATCGTCGCCCGGGTCGGCCGCTACCGGATCTTCCCGGTGATCGGCACGGCGCTGGTGTCCTCGGGCTACGTCGTCCTGACGTTCATGAGCATCGACAAGCCGCTCTGGTTCCTCATGATCGGCATGTTCCTCATCGGGCTCGGGCTCGGGTCGGTCATGCAGTCGCTGACCCTCGCGTCGCAGGGCTCGGTCGAGGCCCGGGACATGGGCGTCGCCACGTCGTCCGCCACGTTCTTCCGTCAGATCGGTGGCACGCTCGGCACGGCCGTGCTGCTGTCGATCCTGTTCTCGGTGATGCCGTCGAACATCCTGCACGCGACCGCGAACCAGAAGGACCTCGGCGCAGCCCTCGACGCGGCGACGAACCCGACCGTGGCCACCGCGCCCGCGAACCGGGGCGTGATGGACGAGATCTGGACCCCGATCGTCACCCCGCTCGAGCAGAACGTGCAGGCCTCGCTCGACGACGTCACCGCCCAGGTGCAGCAGTCGACCGCGAGCGCCCCCGCCGCCGTGCAGGCCCAGGCCCTCGCCGCGGCAGCCGACCAGGCCCACGCCTCGGTGCAGGACGGCAAGCTCGTCGTCGACTGGTCGGACGCCGCGCAGCGGTCCTACTGGGTGGGCGAGCTCACCCCGGCCGTGGCGAAGCAGGTCGCCGACGGCAGCGGCTCCGGGTCGAGCACCATGAGCACGAACGACACCTCGTTCCTGACCGGTGCGGACAGCCGGCTCACCCGGCCGTTCATGGCGGGCTTCAACGCCTCGTCCGTGACGATCTACTGGGTCGGTCTCGGTGTGATCCTGCTCGCCTTCGTCCTCACCTGGTTCTTCCGGGTGCCGCCGCTCCGTCAGCGTTCGGCGCTGCAGGAGCGTGCGGACGCCGCGGGTGCGCAGCGCACCGACGACGACCGGCTCTCGGCGGAGGACGAGCTCGAGACGGCCGCCGGCCTGGCCGCCGCCGAGGCGGGCTCCTTCACCGGCCCGATGACCGGATCCACCCCGACGCAGCCCGCGCAGCGCCGGTGACCGACCGGGGCGCCCGTCCGCTGTCCCCCTTCGTGGACGGGCGTCCCACCCCACCAGCACCAGGAGCCACCGTGACCACCACCCCCGCGACGACGACGGCGACGGAGCCGTGCTCGCTGCGTGAACGGAAGAAGCAGCAGACCCGCTCGGCGCTGCACGACGCCGCACTGACGCTCGTCTCGGCGCACGGCCTCGACGGGGTGACCGTGGAGCAGATCTGCACCGACGCCGACGTCTCCCCCCGGACCTTCTTCAACTACTTCTCCTCGAAGGCGCACGCGGCGCTCGGGCTCGACACGGTCGAGGTCCCGCCGGCCGCCGCGACCTGGTTCGCCACCGCCGAGGGGCGCTTCATCGACGACCTGTGCGGCCTCGTCGCCGCCACCGTGCCCCTCTCGCAGGACCGACGCCGGATGAAGGAGCTGCTCGTGCTCCGCCCGGAGATGGCCCCGATGGTCATGCAGTGGATGGCCGAGTCCCGGCAGTCCCTGCTCGCCACGGTCGGCACGCGGACCGACGAGCAGACCGCCCGCACCGCGGTGGCCCTCGTCATGTCCGCGCTGTCCGAGGTGGCCCACCGCGAGACCGTCGGCGGGCCGGACGAGCTCGCGGTCCGACTGCGCGCCGTGGTCGGCGAGATGGGCGCGCTCGCCTCCGCCTGATCGGACGCCTGCCTGCGTGGACCCGCAGGCCGTTTCGGCATCCCGCAGGAGTCCTCCCACCGGGCGCGAAGGCTGCCTACGCTCCTCGCACCGGCCGCACCCGACGGCCGGTGCCCTCGCCCCGCGGCGCGCAACGGCGCGTGTCGCGGGGCGACCACGCAGCGACCGTCTCGAGCCGGGTGAACTTTCGCGCTCACCGACACGTCACGCGCGCACCGGCCCGTGGACTGTCGCCCAGCGCGTGGAGACGGTACCGCTTGTCGGACGGGAGGGACGGTGCAGGCTCGCACCGCGCCTCCCGTCCGTCAGGTGGTCGCGTCTCAGGCGCGTGCCAGCGGGTCCAGCTGCTCCGGCGTCGCGTCGGCCGCCTGCGTCGACCGGCTGAGCGCCTCGTGCCGCTCGTCCTCGGCCAGGAGCGCGCGGCCGGCGGCCGTCCCGTGCTCGAACGCGTCCGGGCCGACGAGCAGGCGGAGCGGCGGCTCGTCCATCGCCACGACCTGCAGCACGAGCTCGGCGACCAGGTCCGGGTCGCTCGCACCGATGCTCGTGCCCCCGTGCATCCGTGCGGACGCCCCGACGGTCGCCTCGTACTCCGGCCGGACCGGCGCGACCGTCATGGACGACCCCGCCCAGTCGGTGCGCATGCCGCCCGGCTCGAGGACGGTGACGCGGATGCCGAGGGGCCCGACCTCCTTCGCCAGCACCGAGGAGAACCCGCCGACGGCCCACTTCGCGGTCTGGTACGCGCCGAGCCCCGGCGTCGACATGCGCCCGCCGACGGACGAGACCTGCACGATGTGCCCGGAGCCCTGCTCGCGCATGACGTGCACGGCCTCCTGGCTGAGGGTCACCACGCCGAACAGGTTCGTCTCGACCTGGGCGCGGAAGTCGGCGGGGTCGACGTCCTCGATGCTGGCGAGGTTCGCGTACCCGGCGTTGTTCACGAGCACGTCGAGCCGGCCGAAGCGCTCGACCGCGGTGCGGACCGCTGCACGGGCGGCGTCGGGGTCGGTGACGTCGAGCGCGACCGGGACGAGCTCCGCGCTGGTGAGGTCGTCGAGGGCGTGGAGGTCCCGGACCCCGGCGACCACCTGGTGACCGGCGGCGAGGGCTGCGGTGACGATCGAGCGGCCGAGGCCCCGCGAGGCACCGGTGACGAGGAAGACGGACATGGTGTTCCTAACTGACTGGTTGGTTGACAGCGCTCATGGAACACCTCCGGTGCTCGCTTGTCAACCGTCCGGTTGATAACCTGAACGGATGCCGATGCCCCGCGACGCCGACGCCACCCGCGCCCGACTCCTCGTCGCCGCCCGCGACGAGTTCGCCGCGGTCGGGATCGCCGGCGCGCGCGTGGACCGGATCGCCGCCGCCGCCGCGAGCAACAAGGCGCAGATCTACCACTACTTCGGCAGCAAGGACGGCCTGTTCGACGCGGTCTTCGACGCGATGGTCGCCGAGACGCTCGACGAGGTCACGATCGACGCCGACGACCTGCCCGAGTACGCCGGACGCCTGCACGACTCGTACGCGCACCGGCCGTGGGTGCAGCGCCTGGCCACCTGGTACCGGCTCGAGCGGGGCGACACCTCGCACCCGATCGACGCCGTGGTGCAGAGCAACGCCGCCAAGCTCCGGGCGATCGAGGACGCGCAGCGGGACGGTCGGCTGCCGACTTCCTTCTCGGCGGCGGAGCTCCTCGGGATCGTCATCCACACGGCTGCGCTGTGGAGCGGTGCGACGCCGGAGTACGCCCGACTGACGGACGGGGTGGGGGCGGCGCGGCGGCGGGAGGTCGTCGTGGCGACGGTGGCGGCGGTCGTGCGGGGCTGAGCGGGTCCTGCGGCGCTCAGCCGCCCGTCGCGGCGAACACGCCGAGCACGATGCCGACGCAGAGCATGGCGATGCCCAGGGCCCGGAAGAGTGCCGTGGGCAACTGGGCGTGACGATCAGCTGCCTTCTTGCCCTGGACGATGCGCATCTGCCGCCGCAGGAAGTCGTGCATCGCCTCCGGCGACACCGCGGTCGCGCAGCCGAGGAGCACGAAGGCGCCGCCGAGGACCCAGAGCGCCAGCGCGTCAGTCAACGACGTTCACCGGAGGAGCAGCGCACCGGCGACGAGCATGACGAGAGCGATCACGACTGCGATCAGCCGTCCACGGTCGGAGGGCGGGTGGTTGCGGTTCCGCTGCACCACCCACGGGATGCACGCCAATCCGCCGACCACCAGCACGAGCCCGAGGACGAGTGGGAGTGCGTTCAATGCGGCTCCGTTCTCATTGACGCGAACTCCGTCACTTGTTCCTGGCTCGCCACGAGACCACGACCCGCACAACACGTACACGCCGAACAAGCCCGCGAGCGTGCCCCAGATGGCGACGCCGACCTCGGCGCGACCGGGCGAGAGGAGCGTGACCACACCGAGTGCGATCGCGACCAGGGCGATGATCGTCGGAAGCAGGAGGTTTCCCTTCATCCTGAACATCGGAAGCCCCTCTCCGGGCGAGGTGTCCGGCCCCGGACGGCATCAGATCACCACGGCGTTCTGCCCGAGCAGCGGACGAAGGGATGCCTTCATCGCGCGCGAGATCGGTCGCGGGATGAGCGCGCACAGCAGCCCACCCGAAGCGGCGAGCAGACCGACGATGAGGATGGACAGCGGCATGCGTTCCCAGGGATGTTCGTGGTGCCTCCTCATCGCTTCGTGCCGAGCCGACGAGCACAGTGAGGAGGCGGCCCTGTGCACGCATCGTGAACGCTACCGAGCTTCCCTCGCTCTTGCTCGCCCCGTGCTGGGAGGGACGACGGCGCCAGCGCCCTCGTGGTCACGGCTGCGCGTCGACGGCGACCCTCGAGCGCGCCGGCCGGTGCCAGACCAGCGCCGACCGGGCGGCATCCCGCGCGACCCGGAGGACACGGAGCACCACGATGTCGTGGTCGCCCGCGCGGTGGACGCCCTCGACCGAGCACTCGAACCACGAGTGGGCACCGTCGAGGAAGACCGCACCGGACCCGGCGGCGGCGTACTCGATGCCGTGCAGGCGCCGCGCACGGTCCCGGGACGCCAACTGCGCCGTGTGCGGCCCGTGTCCGTCGCCGAGCACCGAGATGCCGAGCGTCGGCGCTGATGCGAGGTCGGGCCACGTCGTGGACGAGTGCTGCACGGCGACCGTCGCCAACGGCGGGTCGTAGGAGACGCCGACGGTGAAGGACGTCGCCACCATGACCACGGGGGAACCGTCGACGCACGCGGCGATCGCGGCCACGACGGAGGGCACCTCGGCGATGGCCTCACGGATGTCGAGCGGGTCCTCGATGAAGTGGTCGTGCACGGGGTCCTCCTCGGGGAACGAGTGGTCGGGGACGAGCGGTCGGGGACGAACGGTCAGGGACGAACGGTCGGGGACGAACGGTCAGGAGCGAACGGTCAGGAGCGGGCGAGCACCGCACGGGCCCGACGCTCGTCGGACCGCATCGCGGCGACGAGCGCGTCCGGCCCGCGGAACGTGCGCTGGCGTCGGATGCGCCGGCCGACGGTGAGCTCGACGACCGAGCCGTACAGGTCGCCGTCGAAGTCGAGCACGTGGATCTCGACCGTGCGCGGTCGGTCGGGGAAGGTGCTGTTGCTGCCGATCGACACGAGGGCCTGCCGTGGCGGAGCGCCGACGGGAGCCGCGAGCCATCCGACGTAGACCCCGTCGACGGGGACGGGAGCAGGAGACTCGTCCTCGGGCCGCAGGTTCGCGGTGGGGAACCCCAGGTCGTGCCCGACCCCGGCACCGTGGACGATCACGCCGGTCAGGACGACCGGGGCACCCGGACGGCCGGACAGCGCACGCGCGGCGACCACGGCACCGCAGGCCACGAGCGCGAGCGCACCGAGCGCGACCGCGTCTCCCGCGGTGGCGAGCAGCACGGCCGTCGCGGTGCTGCCGAGCACGGCGCCGAGCTGCTTCACGGTGTTGAAGACGCTCGATGCCGCCCCGACCGTCGCGGGACCCGCACCGAGGACCGCGGCGAGGGAGAACGGCGACCAGACGAACGCGTTCGCGATCCCGAACCCGGTGAAGGCCGCGGCGATCGTCCAGAGGGGCGCCGCGGCACCGACGAGCACCGCGGTCAGTGCCACCGACACGACGAGCAGGACGGCACCGACCGTCGCGGTCGCCCGGGGCCCGGCGGTGTTCGTCATGCGGCCCACGAACGGCGCCGAGGCGAGGCACGCGACCCCCATCGGCACGAGCACGAGGGCCGCCGATCCCGCACTCAGCCCGCGGGTCTGCTGCAGGTCGAGCATGAGCGGGATCGGGGCGGACCCGACGCAGAACGACGCGGCCGTGGCGCCCCACGACCCGGTCACGAAACCGCGGTCGCGGAAGAGGGCGAGCGGCACGAGGGCGCGGTCGCCGGCACGCCGCTGCCGGACGAGGACGGCTGCCACCACCGCGGCGCCGAGCAGGACCGCACCGCCACGGGCGACCGGGTCGGCGAGCAGCCCGGTGTCCGTGCCCTGCACGCCGACGACCACGCCGAGGACCCCCACGGTCACGCCGACGACGGCGAACAGGGGCAGCGGGACCGCGATGCGCCGGGAGACGGGCACGAAGCGGAGGACCGCGATCGCCGTGACGATCCCGACGGGCACGTTCACGAGGAACACCGACGGCCACCCCCACGCCTCGACGAGCAGCCCGCCGACGATCGGCCCGGCGACCGTCGCCGCCCCGCCGCCGGCGCTCCAGACGGCGAGCGCGACGGCGAGCCTCGGCGGTTCGAACAGCGACCGGATCACGGTCAGGGACTGCGGGGTGAGCAGCGCAGCGCCGAGGCCCTGGACCGCACGCCAGGCGACGAGGGCGCCGATCCCGGGCGCGGCCGCGCACCCGACGGAGGCGATCGTGAAGACCGCGAGCCCGACGAGGTACACGCGCCGGTGTCCGAACCGGTCGCCGAGCCGGCCCGCCACGAGCAGCGGGACGGCGAACGCGAAGAGGTAGGCGCTGTTCACCCACACCGACGTCGACGCGTCGGCACCGAGGTCACGCCCGAGGTCGGGCAGGGCGACGGACACGATCGTGCTGTCGAGCAGGAGCATGAAGAAGCCGAGGCAGAGCCCGCCGAGCGCGAGCCACCGACGGGCCGGGGTCACCTCACACCGCCAGGTTCTCGCGGAGCGTGGCCCCCGGGTACCGTGGCGCGAGGGCCCCGCGGCAGCGGAGCTCCGGCACGAGCAGCTCGCTGAGGTCGGCGAACCCGGACGGCATCCCGAGCGGACTGGACAGCATGTAGCCGCCCCGCCCACCGGTCGCGGCGAAGTTCTCCTGGAGCGCGTCGGCCACCCCCGCGGCGTCGCCGACGAGCATGTGGTCGAGGCCGGTCGCGGCGCGCCACCCGTGCTCGAAGAAGTCGTCGCGGTCCATCGTGTGGTCCTCACCGAACTCGGCGACCAGGCTGCCGACGAGTCCGGCCGGGCTCGCCTGGGCGGCGACGATCTCGTCGCGCAGGTCCCCGAGCCGGAAGGAGGCCGGCAGCGTCGAGAAGTCGTACCCGGCGTTGTGCGAGATGAAGGTCCCGACAGCCTCGCGGTTCCAGAACGACAGGAGCGAGTCCCGTCGGGCCTGGGCTTCGGCGAGCGTCGCGCCGACGATCACCTGGGTCGCCCAGAGGATCCCGACCCCGGCGGGGTCCCGTCCGGCGTCCGTCAGTGCCGCGTCGAGGGCGTTCCGGTGCCGGAGCTGCCCGGCGACGCTCGCCCCGAACCCGAACACGAGGTCGGCGAACGACGCGCTCGCGGCGATGCCCCGCGGCGAGTTGCCCGCCTGCACGACGACCGGGTGGCGCTGCGGACTCGGGACGCTGGCGAGCGGCCCCCGCACCTTGAAGAACCGGCCGTCGTGGTCGATGGGGTGCACACGGGACGGGTCGGCGAAGCGCCCGGTCGCCCGGTCGCGGACGATCGCGTCCGGCGCCACGGAGTCCCAGAGCGCACGGCAGACGCCGATGAACTCCTCCATCCGCTCGTACCGGAGGTCGTGGTCGATCAGGTGGTCGGAGCCGTAGTTCGCGGCGTCCGCACCCCGCGAGGACGCGACGACGTTGAACGCCATCCGGCCGCCCGTGACGTGGTCGAGCGAGTTGAGCAGCCGCGCGGTGGAGAACGGGTGCGTGAAGGTCGACGAGTAGGTGAGTCCGAACCCGATGTGCTCGGTCACCGTCGACATCGCCGCGATGACCGGCGACATGTCCTGCCGCGGCCACTGGATCCCCCACTCGACCGCCGGGTCGATGCTGCCGCGCCACGTGCTCGGGACGCCCGAGCCGTCACCGAAGAACAGCATGTCGACGCCGGCGCGCTCGGCCGTCCGGGCCACCTCCATGTACATGCGGACGTCGGGGAAGTCCTGGCCGACCCAGCTGCCGGGTGCCGCCCAGCGCCCCTCGGTGTGGGTGAAGGACAGGTCGTAGGCGATGTGCATGCCGCTCACCGGGCACCCACCGGCGATGCCGCCCACGCCTGCCACAGCGCGGTGGTCTCGGCAGCGTCCGTGACGACACCGACGTTGAGCTCGATCATCGTGAGTGCGGCGTCGTGCACGTCGATGTCGTAGGCGGCGGTGGCGTCCGACGGCACCACGACGGGCCAGCCGAGCTGCATCGCGTCCTGCGCCGTCGCGAAGACGCAGCACTCGGACGTGAGTCCCACGACGGTCAGCCAGCCGATCCCTGCGGTGGTGAGCCGCGCCTCCAGGTCCGTGCCGAGGAACCCGCTGTAGCCGCGCTTGACGACGCGGGTCTCACCGGGCGCCGGCGCCGTGCGGTGCCACTCGGCGCCGGCGGTGCCGATGCGGCAGGGCTCGTCCTCCGGCATCGGTCCGTCGAGCGCACCGCCGCGCAGCCACGTGCTGCTGTGCCACGGGGCGGACGGGTCGCTGCCGAGCTCGACCCAGACGACGGGGACGCCGGTGGCTCGCGCCTCGTCGACGAGGGCGCCGATCCGGACGATCGCGGCGTCCACCGCGGCGAACGCACGGTCGTCGAGCCCGTAGCCGGCGATGCGCGCGGGTTCACCGAAGTCGCGCTGGACGTCGACGACGACGAGCGCCGGCGTGCGGCCACCAGCGTCCAGCAACCGGGCGAGTCGCGGGTCGAGCCCGCCGCTGCCGCCGGTCACCGGACGACCGCCGCGTCGTGCTGGCGGAGTGCCGGCAGGACGGTCTCGCCGAAGCGGACCATGTCCTGGTCGTACTCGGGGAAGATCAGCATGAGGCCGTCGAGCTCGCCCCGGTCGACGATGTACTCGATGTGCTCCGTGACGGTCTCGGCGGAACCGGCGACGTACGCGGTCTGGAACGCGTCCTCACCCGCAGCACCGTCCGCCCACGCACGGGCCTGCTCGGCGGGGACGCCCCACGACGCCCGCATCGAGGCCAGTGCCTCGCGGTCGACGCCGGCACCCCAGTCGCGCACCTTCCGCTGCGCGGCCTCGTCGGTCTCGTCCTGCACGACGGTGAGCATCGAGTAGGTCCGGCACACCCGACCCTCGTCGGCCGCCCGGTCGTGGACGTCGCGGGACAGGTCGCGCATCTCGTCGAGGCTGTCCGCTGCGAGGAACGCACCGTCGGCGTACTTCGCCTGGAACGCGCGAGCAGCCTCGGACTTGCCGGCGCTGATGATCGTCGGCCTGCTGGCCGGGTGCGGGCGGGACTCGCAGGCGTCGAGGTCGAAGTACGGCGTGTGCATCGTGACGCTGTCCTCGGTCCAGAGGCGGGTGACCGCTTCGGTCCAGAGCTCGGTCATCCGGTAGCGGTCGGCGTGGCTGAGGCCGGCGTCCCAGATCCCGAACTGCTCGAACTCGGCCGCGTAGGCCCCGTTGACGATGTTCATGCCCGCCCGACCTCCGGAGAGGTCCTGCAGCGTCGTGTACATCTTCGCCGCGACCGCCGGGTTGTGGACGTTCGCGTGCATGGTCGCCCAGATCTTCACGCGCTCGGTCGCCTCGGCGATCCCGGCCATCATCGTCATCGACTCGAGGGAGCGTCCCCAGTGGTCGGTGCTCCCGCCGAAGCCGCGCCACTTCGCCATCGACATCACGAAGTCGAGGCCGATCGCTTCGGCGTGCAGGGCTGCGCGCTTGTTCCAGGCGTAGGTCGCCTCGGGGTGGGGGGCGGTGTCGGACAGCATCCATCCGCCGTTGCCGATCGGGAGGAAGATCCCGTACTCCTTCGCGGGCATGGTGCGCCGCCTCTCTGGTCGTTGCTCGGTGCGTGTCACGTCGTGCCGGGTGGGTCGCGCGTCCGCGCGACCCACCGTGGTCACGGCGCGGGCCAGACGGTCTCGCCGTCCTTCGTGATCGCGTCGATGTACTCGTTCGTGAACCAGCTCTTCGCGTCGTCCGCGGTCACCGAGCTCTTCACGATGTCGAACTGGTGCAGCATGTCGACGAGCTTCGACACGTTCTCGGGGTCGATGCCCCCGAGCGGCTGGCCCGGCGTCGGGTTGTCCGCGATGACCTTCGTCTCGGTCGTCCAGATCTTCGCGTTCTGCGCCTCGTCGTAGGTCGCGCCGGAGAGCTTCGCGGCGTACCCGACGCACTGCTTCGTCTTCGCGGCGCTCGACGAGCAGAAGTCGTAGGCGTGCAGGGCGGCGCGCAGGACGTCCTCGACGGCGGTCGGGTGGGCCTTCGCGAACGCGGGGTTCACGGCCATCGCGCCGATCGACGAGGGGATCCCGTAGTCGACGGGCTGCCACACGGTGACGTCGTCGCCGGCGGCCTCGAGCAGGTTCGGCTCGTTCGACACGAAGCCGGTGAGGGCCTCGAGACCGTTCTGCTTGCGCGGCAGGACCGAGGGGTCGTAGCCCTCCTTCACGAGGGTGAGCGAGTCCCAGTCCACCCCGGCCTTCTCCATCATCGCCCGGACGGAGGCGGGGACGTAGCCCTTGTGGCCGACGACCTTCCCGTCGAGCTGCGGGAGCTTCGTGATGTCCTTGTTCGTCATCAGGATGTCGAGCCCGGCGTTCGAGTACGACGAGATGCCGGTGATGTCGATGCCGTTCGCCCGGGCCTGGATGAGGTCCTGCTCCGCGACGGCCGACACGGTCGCCTGGCCGCTCGCGAGGAGCTTGGTGTTCTGCGCGGTGTCGCCCGACCCGGGCTTGAGGGTGACGTCGAGGCAGAGGTCCTTGAAGTAGCCCAGTTCGTCGGCCGCGATGTACTCGAGGATCGACGCCGAGGACTGGTACTGGTAGCCGGACAGGTAGGTGATGGGGCCGGCGGCCTTGTTCTCCTTGCACCGTTCGGCGGAGATGGCGCTGCCCTCGGACGAGCCGGTGCCCGCGCTCGAGCCAGTGCTGCAGCCGGTGAGGGCGAGGGCCACGGCGGCGGTGGCGGCGAGGGCCGCGAGCGCGGCCGTGGTGCGGTGCGGGCGGGTGCGGTGCTGCATGGTCACTCCTGTGGGAAGGGATGGGTGGTGCAGGGCGGGGGCGGGGCGGGGCGGGGCGGGGCGCGGGTCGAGTGGGTCGGGGTGCTCGCCGGGTGTCGGCCTGGAGGCGCGGCTGGCGTCGCGTGGGCAGGCTCGCGCCGACGGGTGGTGCTGCTGGGCGGCGGTGCGGTGGTGCGGTGGCCGGGCGGTGCGGCGGGTGGCGGGGCGGCGGGGCGGCGGGGCGTCGGGCGGCGGTCGCCGTCAGTCGTTCGCGGTGCGGTGCCAGCGGAGGACCCGCCGCTCGACGAGCGAGATGAGTCCGAGCAGGACCACGCCCATCACCGCGAGGATCGCGATCGCGGCGTACACCACGGCGAGCTGGTTCATGGACGACGCCGTGCTGATCACGGTGCCGAGTCCGCCCGTCGACCCCGACGCGGAGAGTTCCGCCACGACCGCGCCGATGATCGACAGCGGGAACACGATGCGGAGCGCCGCGAAGACGAACGGCAGGGCGTTCGGGATGCGCAGGTGCACGAGCATCTCGAGGCGGGACGCGTCGATCGTCCGGTACACCTGCAGCACGGGCTGCGGGACGGACCGGAGCCCGGCCGCGGTGTTGATGAGGATCGGGAAGAAGCAGATGAGCGCCGTGATCACGAGCTTCGGCAGCGGGCCGAACCCGAACGCCACCACCAGGGCCGGGGCGATCGCGACGAGCGGCGTCACGTTGAGGACGATCGCGATCGGCATCACCGCGCGGCGGACGATCGGCAGCTCGCTCGTCAGCACGGCGAGGACGAACGCGGCCACGAACCCGATGCCGAGGCCGACGAGCGACTCGACGAGGGTGATCCCGGCGTTCTGCAGGTAGTAGGGCAGCTGCGTGGCGAGGGTCTCCCCCACCGCGGGCAGCGGCGGCAGCAGGTACGGCATCGTCGTCGCGCCGATCTGCCAGAGCACGGCGAGGACGGCGAGCATCACGACGAGGGGCGCCCAGACCGTCGGACGGATCCAACCGGGGAGCGGCCGACGGGTCGCTGCGGCCTCGGACTCGGCGGTGGTGGTCGTGGCGGAGGCTGTGGAGGTCGTGCTGGTGGTGGTCATCGTGTCGTCTCCCTCAGGCCGCGTCCGTCGCACGCCACGCGCTGTGCAACCGCGTGCGGACGAGGTCCTCGTACTCGTGGAAGCGCCGTTCCTCGAACAGACGCTGGTTCCGCGGTCGCGGCAGGTCGATGTCGATGACGTCGACGATGCGCCCGGGACGCGGCGCCATCACGACCACGGTGTCCGACATCCGGACTGCCTCGGACACCGAGTGCGTGACGAAGAGCACCGTCGTCCGCAGCTCGTCCCAGAGGTCGAGCAGCTGGTCCTGCAGGGCCTCGCGGGTGAACTCGTCGAGGGCCGAGAACGGCTCGTCCATGAGCAGCACGTCGGGGCGCAGGCCGAACGCCCGGACGATCGCCGCACGCTGTTGCATGCCACCGGAGAGCTGGGCGGGCAGCTTGTCCTCCGCCTCGCCGAGCCCGGCCATCCGGAGCAGCTGTCGCATGTCCGGGCCGCTGTCCGCACCGCGCTCAGCGAGGTCCTCGATGGCGGCGCGCCGACGCCCGGCACCGGGGTTGACCCGGCCGGCGAGGGAGACGTTCTGCAGCACGGTGAGCCAGGGCAGCAGCGCCGGCGTCTGGGGCACGAGGCCGATGAGCTTCGCCGCGCACGCCTGCGCCGGGGTGACGCCGTGGACCTGCACGTCGCCACGGTCGGCGGGCTCGAGGCCGGCGACGAGCCGCAGCAGCGTCGACTTCCCGCAGCCGCTCGGGCCGATGAGCGACACGAACTTCGCGGGCTCGATCGTCAGCTCGACGTCGTCGAGGGCCACCATGGCGCTCGGACCGCTGCCGTACACCTTGCGCACCGCGTCCACCCGGACCGCTGCTGTGGTCATCCGTTCCTCCATACCGTCGGCGAGCACGCAGGCTCGGTCTCGTATGGCGGAGAGCGTGCGTCGCGAGCTCGGGTTCGTCTGCGACGCGGAAATCCGCTGCTGGTGATGAGGTTAGGACGCTCGTGTTACGGAGTCTGGCCACATGTGTTGCGAACGTGTGAACGACTGCACGGGGTCAGCGCTGCGAGGGCGCCGCCGTCCGCCCGTCCCAGACGAGCACCTCGATCCCGAGGTCCTCGGCGGCCACCGAGACCCACCCGGCGAGCGCCCGCGCTGCCGGTTCGGCGACGACGAGGACGGCCCGCTCGGCTCCGGGGACGGACTGCCGCAGCCACAGCAGCTTGAACAGGTCGGCCATCACCTTGTTGCGCCAGGCCGGCTTGTAGGCGCCCTGGTTCGCCACGAGCTGCACGACCACGCGGTCGTCGGCGTCGATGCCCTCGACCTCGACCCGGGCACGGTCGAGCACGACGGTGCGGGGACGGAGGACGAGCCCGAGTGCGGTCCCGGTGTCGTCGAGCATCCGCCGCTCGACGGAGTCGGGGGCGAACCGGCCCCAGTCGGAGCGGGCGTCGGGGACCTCGGTCATGTCGGCAGTGTAGGCGGCCGCTCAGTCCGAGCGCGCCGCCGACTCCAGTGCCTCGGCCGCCGCCCCCGCGCGCACGATGTCCGTGTCACTCACGGACTTCGCGTTGTACTCGGCCTTGTTCTTCACGGCGAGGAGTACCTCGAGGTGCTTCGCGACGCAGATCGCGTCCGCCGCGGCGATCCCGCTCAGCACGCACTGCACGACGAAGGCGTTCGCGAACGGCGACGTCGAGGTGAGCACCCCCGACTCTCCCCCGAGCTCTCGCAGCGTGTCGGCAGCGTCGAGGAACTCGGTGGCCTTCGCGAGTCGGCCCCGGCGGAACGACTCGTCGCCCTGCGCGGTGGTGCCGGTACGCGGTGTCACCCGGCCAGCGTACGGAGCTTCCGGGACAGCCAACGACCATCACCTGCGATGGGAACACCGTCCCTGGCGACGGACGCGAGGAGCGGATCCGCAGCCTCGATCTCGCTCTCGTCGAAGACCACGGGACGCACGACGTTCCCGGTCCACCTCTGCGCGCGTTCGCACAGCGCGTGGACGGCGTCCTCCGCCTCGGGACGACGCCCGGCGATGACGACGAAGCAGAGGTCGAGGTCACTGTCCGGCCGCATCTCACCCCGGGCACCGGAGCCGAACACGGCCGCGTACCGGAGTGGGAGGCCGTCGCACCCGACGGTGAGCCGCTCGAGGAGCTCGCGCCGCATGTCCGCCAGCGCTCGGACCGCACCAGCGGCGAGGTGGTCGGGGTTCAGCGCGAACGCCTTCGTCCGTCCGGTCCGGAACCCGGTGACGATGCCCTGTTCCGTCAGCCGGTCGGCGCTGTTCCGCACACCGGCGTACGAGCGATCGGGCACGAGCCGACTGATGTCCGCGATCGTCATCGGTCCGGCCGCTCGGGAGAGCACCATCAGCACGTCGCCGTCGACCGCAGTGGTCACGGAGGCGAACGGACGTTGGAGCTGCATAGTGGTAGAAAACTACCGCAATCGGTAGTTTTCTACCACTCCGCCCCCTGTTGGTAGATCACCTCAGCATCCGTCGTTCGCGGAGTCGGGGGCGAACCGGCCCCAGTCGTAGCGGGCGTCGGGGACCTCGGTCATGTCGGCAGTGGAGGCGGCGTCACCCGCGCCGATACACTGTTATGAAAGAGCAGTTTCATAACAATCGATCGAGGATTGATGCAGCCGAGTCCGTACACGCCCGGAGAAGTCGCACGGATCGTGCCCGGTCGCGCCCGGCAGCTCGCCGAGGTCGACGAACGCCTCTCGACGCTCATCGACCTCGGGCGGCTCGTCGGACGGATCCGCGTCGACCACGCCGCCCGAGGATTCGGGAAGACGTCGCTGCTCCGCGAGTACCAGCGACGCGCGTCGGCCCGCGGCGCGGCGACGGTGTGGGTGACCGCGGGCGAGGAGCAAGGACTCATCGCGCAGATCGCAGCGAGTGTCCACACCATCACGGACGGCTTGGCCGAGCACGTCAGGACCGGGCTGCGGGAACGGATCGAGACACTGCAGCTCTCGGTCGGGGTCCCCGGCATCGCGACCGCGACCAGCACGTTCCGACCACCGACCGACGGTGACCGTCCGGACCAGTCCGGAGCGCGTGCTCTCGAGGCAGTGATCCGGGCGGCCGTCGCGGAACGACCACTGGTGATCCTGATCGACGAGATCCAGTCCGCAGATCCCTCGGGGCTCCGGACACTGGTGTACGCCTGGCAACATCTCCAAGCCGAAGGCGCGGACGTCCCGGCGGCCGTGTTCGCTGCAGGGCTCCCGAACGCACCCGAGACCATCGCCGGGATCGTCACGTTCAGCGAACGGCTTGCGTACCGCCCGCTCGGGCCGCTCCACCGCGAGGCCGAGGAGATCGCACTCATCGGACCCGCTCGCGCACTCGGGGTCCACTGGACGCAGCCTGCGGTCGACCGTGCGCTCGCGATCGCGCAGGGATACCCCTACTTCGTCCAACTCATCGCGGATGCGGCCTGGACGGCTGCAGGACGGCCCGATCCGGGAAGCGCCATCGAGCTCAGCGCGGTCGAGCACGGACGCGACGCGATGCAGGCGGATCTCGATGCCTTGTTCCGAGCACGATGGTCTGCATGCTCTCCGTCGGAACGACGCATGCTCGCAGCCATCGCTGAACACGGGGACGGGCCGGTGTCGCGCGCTGCGATCGCGGCGTCGCTGAACACGGGCAGCAACCAGCTCTCCACGCCCCGTGCACGACTGATCGACAAGGGACTCATCCAGCCCGCTGACCGCGGCACGCTCGAGTTCACGATCCCGGGCTTCGCAACGTTCGTCCGCGACAGCGAGACGTAGGCACCACCCCTCGCGGTCGGCTCCCCCGCTCAGACCACCGACCACCCGCCGTCGCTCGGCAGCACCGCGCCGTTCACGTTGGCCGAGTCGTCGCTGAGCAACCACGTGATCGCCGCCGCGAGCTGCTCGGGCTGCGCCACCGGCGGGATCGTCGTCTGCATGATCGGCCCCACCCGTCCGGCCGCGTACTCGCTGCGCATCGGCGCCTCGATGTTCGTCGCCACCGCACCGGGCGCGACGGCGTTGGCGCGGATGCCCTGTGGTCCGTGGAAGAACGCGACGCTCTTCGTGAACCCGGCGATCGCGTGCTTCGACGCCGTGTACGCAGCACCGGCGGCCGACGCCCGGAGCGCCGCCTCGGACGCCACGTTCACGACCGCACCGCGTCCGGCGGCGATCATCAACGGCAGGACCGCTCGGGTGAGCCGCATCGGCCCGGTGACGTTCACACTGAAGACGCGGTCCCAGGTGGCGTCGTCGACCTCGCTCGGCGGGAGGAACGCGTCCATGATGCCGGCGACGTTCGCGAGCCCGTCGACCCGGTCGCCCGCGGCGGCGAGGAGCGCGTCGATCGTCTCGGGCGCGGCGACGTCGCCGATGACGGTCTCGACGTCGAGGCCGGCGGCGTCGACGAGTTCGGCGCGCAGCACATCGAGCCGTTCGGCGACGACGTCGGTGGTGATCACCCGCCCGCCCTCGTTCGCGATGCGCGTCGCCGTGGCGCGTCCGATGCCGGAACCCGCTCCGGTGACGATGATGGTCCTGCCGGTGAACCGTCCGGCGGTGGTGTCGGTCATGTCGTCTCCTCACTGAGAGGCGCTCGCTGCGCCACCACAGTTGTAGCACTCAGTGCCGAAAGGAATCCATGAGCTCGACGAGCGACCGGCCGACCGGACGCCCGCGGACGATCGACCCCGCCGCGGTGTCGCTCGTCGCCCTGCGGCTCTTCGACGAGCAGGGCTTCGACGCCGTCTCGATGGACGACGTCGCGACGGCCGCCGGGGTCAGCCGCCGCTCGTTGTTCCGGCTCTTCCCGAGCAAGGCCTCGCTCGTGTGGGGCGGCCTCGACGAGTTCGCGGTGCGCTTCACCGACGAGCTCCGCCTCCGTCCGGCGTCCGAGTCCGCGTGGGTCGCGCTCCGCGCCGCGTACCGGGTCGGTGCCACGTTCCCGGACGACACGATCGAGATCACCCGCCACCGCCTGCGGGTCATCCGCGCGAACCCCTCCCTCGAGCGCGGTGGGGAGGCCGCGTCCACGGCCCTCACCGGGGTGATCGAGCGGTTCGTGGCCGAGCGGGACGGCGGCTCGGTCGACGACCTCGCGACGCGGGTCCGCGCACACGCCCTCGCGGCGGCGGCGAGCACCGCGCTCACGTGGTGGGCGACGCACGGCGAGGGCCGCCCCGAGGACGTCGTCGACGAGGCCCTCGCGCTGTTCGGCTGACGGACCGGGGGCGCGACGGACGGGAGGCGCGGTGCGGGCCCGCACCGCGCCTCCCGTCCGTCACCGGTCGCGCCCACTGCGCACCGACGCCGGTCAGACCCGGCTCTCGATGCGCTTGCCGCGCACGTCGCGCGAGAGCGCGTCGATGCGCGCCAGGTCGTCGGCCGTGAGGACGACACCGGCCGCCGCGACGTTCTGCGCGACCCGGTCGGGGTTCTTCGACCCCGGGATCGGGACGACGTCGTCCCGCTGCGCCAGGATCCACGCGAGGGACAGCTGCGAGAGCGAGACGCCGTGCTCGTCGGAGATCGCGGTCAGTGCCCGGACGACCGCGACGTTCTGGTCGAAGTGCTCCGGTGCCCACCACTCGAGCATGTGCCGGATGTCGTCCTCGGGGTAGGCGGACCGCGGCTGGACGGCCCCGCCCAGGAACCCGCGCGCGAGCGGGGAGTAGGCCACGAGCCCGATGCCGAGCTCGTCGACGAGCGGGAAGAGTTCCTCGGACTCCCGGGCGAACACGGAGTACTCGGTCTGGAACGCCGAGATCGGGTGCACGGCGTGGGCCCGACGGAGCTGGTCGCCGTCGGTGTTCGAGAGCCCGAGGTACTTGACCTTGCCGGCCTGTACGTACTCCGCCATCACGCCGACGACGTCCTCGATCGGCACCGCCGGGTCGTGGACGTGCTGGTAGAGGAGGTCGATCGAGTCGGTGCCGAGGTTCCGCAGGCTCTGGTCGACGACCTCGCGGATGTGCTCGGGGCGGGAGTCGGGCGCCCAGTCGTCCGCGGTGAAGCCGAACTTGGTGGCGATGGTGACCTCGTCGCGGACGGGCGCCAAGGCCGCACCGAGGAGTCGTTCCCCGGCACCCCACCCGTACATCTCGGCGGTGTCGAAGTGGGTGACGCCGAGGTCGTGCGCGCGACGGATCGCCGCGATGGACTCGGTGTCGTCGGCGGGCCCGTACGCGAAGACCGTCCCCATCGCGCCGTAGCCGATGGATCCGACCGTGAGGCCCTGGGTCCCGAGAGTGCGCTGCTGCATGTGCCGTCCTTCCGTCGTGTCTGGCGATACGATGACACTGTACGCCCGTTCTGTCAGTCTATGACAACTTGGTCATGTCCCGCCTTCCTCGGTACGATGCCGTCGTGGGTGAGACGAGCGCGCGGACCGGACTGCGGGACATCACGCGTGAAGCCGTGCGCGCGCGGATCGCGGCGGTCGCCGTCGCCCGGTTCGACCGCGACGGGTTCGACGCCGTCACCGTCGAGCAGATCGCGGCCGAGGTCGGCATCTCGGCGCGGAGCTTCCACCGGTACTTCCCGGCGAAGGAGGACGCCGTCATCGGCGATCCACTGCGACACCGGGGTGCGCTCGCGGAGGCGCTCCGGGAGCGTCCGGACGACGAACCGGCCTGGACCGCGCTGCGCGAGGCGTTCGTCGGCATGATGGTCCGCGCCGACGAGGACCCCGAGTCCGGTCGGCGGTCGGTCCGCGTCATGATGTCGACGCCCTCGCTCCGCGCCCGCAACCTCGAGAAGCACCTCGCCTGGGCGGACGTCCTGACGCCGATCCTGACCGAGCGGCTGCGCGCCGGGGACCCCGACGGCGCCGAGCTCGGTGCGGCCGTCCTCGTGCAGGCCGCGCTCGGGTGCTTCGACGTCGCGATCGCCACCTGGTCCGTCACCGACGAGGACGCTCCGGCCCTGCTGCGCCGGACGTTCGACACGCTCGCCGCGGCGGTCTGAGCGGTAGGGTCCGGGGCATGAACGTGAACGGGCCCTCGCCCTACTTCCAGTTCGACGGCACCGCGCTCCAGGCACTCGGGCGCTGGCAGGACGTCTTCGGCGGCGAGCTCAGCATCGCCACCTTCGCGGACTTCTCGCGCACCGACGGCCCCGCCGACGCGGTCGCGCACGGGCAGCTCACCGGCGGCGGCATCACGCTGTTCGCCGCCGACGCCCCGACCGGCGAGACCTCGTTCTCGGCGACCGGGCTGCTCTTCTCACTGCTCGGCGCCGCCGAACCCGACGTGCTCCGCGGCTGGTTCGACGACCTCGCCTCGGACGGCACCGTCGTGGACCCGCTGCAGGAACGTCCGTGGGGCGACTGGGACGGCACCGTGCGGGACGTCTTCGGCGTCACCTGGCTGATCGGCTTCGAGGCGGCGGCACTCGCGTGACCGACCGCCCCACCGTGCTCTTCGTGTGCGTGCACAACGCCGGCCGGTCCCAGATGGCCGCCGGCTACCTGCAGCACCTCGCGGGCGACCGCGTCCGGGTGTTCTCGGCCGGCAGCGAACCGGCCGACCGCGTCAACGCCGTCGCGGTCGAGGCCATGGCGGAGGAGGGCATCGACATCGCGACTGCCGTCCCCGCCGTGCTCGAGACCGACACCGTGCGGGAGTCCGACGTCGTCATCACGATGGGCTGCGGCGACGCGTGCCAGGTGTTCCCCGGGAAGCGCTACGAGGACTGGGAGCTCGACGACCCGGCCGGGCAGCCGATCGACCGCGTCCGCCTCGTCCGGGACGCCGTCCGCGCGCGGGTCGAGCAGCTGATCGCGACCCTCTGAGCAGGGACCCCGACGCTACCGCTCGTCGAGCGCCAGCAGCGGTGCCCAGTACGCATCGGGCCCGTCGGCGATCACGGCGTCCGGTTCGAAGCGGAAGCCGTAGCCGCGGACGAAGTCGAGGGCCGCTGCTTGCTCCCCCGCCGCGTCGTCGTCCGCCTCGTCGAAGAGGTACTCGCCGTGTCCCATCCGGACGCCCGAGTCGCTGATCACCGTGAGGTCCCAGCGGCCCTCCTCGGCTCGTTCGATCCGCACGACGGCGGCCTGCTCAGCGGTGAAGTCAGCCATGCGGCGAGCATACGGACGTCACGCGTCAGGCGCTCAGCTTCGCGAACGACGACCGGTGCCAGACCAGGGGGCTGTGCGCGAAGTCGGACATCAGGCCGTTCACGCGGAGCACGACGATGTCGTGGTCGCCCGCCGGGTACGTGTGCTCCACCGAGCACTCCATCCAGATCGGTGCCCCCTCGAGGAACACCGCGCCCGTGTCGGACACCGTCGTGTCCACGCCGACGAAGCGCACGGACTTGTCGCGCGAGGCGAGCTGCCGCGTGACGTTCTCGTGCCGTTCGCCGAGCACCGAGACGCCGATCGACTCCGCTCCGGCCAGCGCCGGCCACGTGGACGACGAGTGCTGCACGGCGAACATCACGAGCGGTGGGTCCTGCGAGACGCCGACGGTGAACGACGACGCGACGAGCACGGTGGGGGCGCCGTCGACGATCGCGGAGAGTGCGGCGACGCCGCAGGGGAACCCGGAGAACGCCTGCCGGAGGAGCGTCGGGTCCGCGGACTCGGCGGTGTAGGGCTTGATCATGCGCTGGTGCCTTCCTTGGTCGGTGCGGATGCGGCGGCGAGGACGACGTCCCGCCAGCGGGCGAGCCAGCCCTCGGTCGACGACTCGTCGGTGTAGTGCTTGTCGTTCAGGTACAGGCCCTGCACGGGCACGGTGGCGCCGAGCTCGACGAGCACGGGCTTGAGGAACACCTCGGGGGCCATGTGGTGCGCGGGACCGGCGCCGAGCATGAGCGGGACGGCGGTCACCCCGGCGAGCCCGTCGGCCGTCGCGAACTGGTCGAGGAACAGCTTCAGGACGCCCGTGTAGGTGGCCTTGAACGTGGGCGAGGCGACCACGACGAGGTCGGACGCGGCGACGGTCGCGACCGCGGCCTGCACTCCGGGGTCGCCCCAGCCGAGGATCCCCGGGCCGAGGGCGATGACGTCGACGACGTGGTCGGGCGCGGACCCGGTGAGTCGTTCGGCGACGATCGTCGCGGCCTCGAGCGTGTGCGAGCCGGGCTTGGGGTTGCCGGCGACGACGGTGGTGATCATGGCGACCGTTCCTCTCTCTCGGATCTCATCCAACGCCGTGGCGGTTACCCCGTCGTGAAGGTGCCGTTACCGTTCATTGCGCGAGCCGCCCTGGTGGTGACCACACGGAAACCGCAGGTCAGGGGCGGAGTCGAGCCGCGCCTCCCGGCAACTCGCGTGTCAGAACGCGAGCAGGTTCTCGCGGAACGTCTCGTGCTCGTAGCCGTCCCTGATCAGACCGCGGCGTCGGAGCACCGGCGCGAGTCCGTCGCAGACCTCGGTGAGGTTCTTCCGGGTCACCGGGAGTCCGACCAGGAAGCCGTCGGCGCCCGAGGCGGCGATCGCCTCCTCCATCTGGTCGGCGACCGTCTCGGGGCTGCCGACGAGCCGGACCGATCCCGTGGTGTCGCGCTGCGCGGGGAGGGCCTCGCGGAGCGTCTTGCCGTCGGCCTTCGCCAGGAACGCCTCGATGACGCTCTGGTGCCCGTTGCTCTCGCCCTTGAGGTCCGCCGGCAGCGGTTCGTCGAGGTCGAACTGCGCGAAGTCGAACCCGGACGTGTACGACAGGTTCGCCAGCTGCGCGTCGATGTTCTCCCGGGTGGCGGCGAGCTGTCGGGCCTGTTTCGCCTCGGCCTCGTCGTCGGTGTCGGCGAGCACGGGCTCGACGAGGAACAGGATCTTCGCGTCCGTCTCCTCGCGGCCGAACCCGACCATCCGTCGGTGCATGTCGTCGACGTACTCGCGCATGGCGTCGACGCCCGGTGCCGAGGCGATGAGCGTGTCGGCGTTGCGCGCGCCGAGGTCGCGACCCGCCGGGGAGCCGCCGGCCTGGCAGACCACGGGGTGTCCCTGGGGGCTGGCGACCGTGTTGAGCGGCCCACGGGTGCGGTAGTACTTCCCCGCGAAGTCGGCGTACCGCACCTTCGTGTGGTCGGCGA
The DNA here is from genome assembly GCF_044745045.1 of Curtobacterium sp. NPDC087082. NCBI lineage: Bacteria > Bacillati > Actinomycetota > Actinomycetes > Micrococcales > Microbacteriaceae > Curtobacterium > Curtobacterium sp. NPDC087082. The sequence continues at coordinate 330,329 of NZ_JBIUZN010000003.1, forward strand.
AGACGCCGGTCGCCTCGTCGAGCACGAGGGCGTCGGCGTCCCACGTGTCCCAGAGCGCCCGGACCGCGTCGATCCACTCGTCGGCCATCGCGTACCGCTCGTCGTGCTCGAAGTGCTGGTCGTAGCCGTAGTTCTGCGCGGCCGCGTGCGGCGAGGCCGTGACGAGGTTGATGCCGACACGGCCGTGCGTCAGGTGGTCGAGCGTGGACATCAGCCGGGCCGCGAGGAACGGCGGGTAGAAGGGCGTCGCGGCGGTCGCGATGATGCCGAGGTGCTTCGTCGCGGCGGCGAGCAGCGGGACCAGCGGCATGGGGTCGTGCCGCACGATCGCGGAACGCAGCGAGTGCTCGAACGAAGAGCCGAACACGTCGGGGAGGACGGACGAGTCCTCGAGCATCATGAAGTCGAACCCGGCCCGCTCGAGCGAGGTGGCGGCGTCGACGAAGAGCTGCGGGTTGGCGACGTCGTGGCGGACGTTGCCGGACCACTGCCCGTTCCAGCCGTAGACGCCGAAGCCGTAGCCGAGGAACCAACCGAGGTGGAACATGGGTGTGCCTTCCGTGGGAGGTGGTGTGGTGCCGGACGGTGCTGCGCCCGGTGGTACGGCAGCGGGTGGTACTCGATGGAGGCGCCGAGCTCGGCGGCGGCGCGGAGCCCGAAGCGCGGGTCGCGCAGGAACTCACGGCCGACGAACACGACGTCCGCCCGGCCCTCGGCGACGACCGCCTCGGCCTGGTCGGCGGTGGTGACCAGCCCCACCGCGCCGACCGGTGCACCGGTGGCGGCCCGCAGCCGTTCCGCGTGCCCGACCTGGTAACCCGGGAACACCGGGATCTCGGCGTCCGGGACCATCCCGCCGGTGGACACGTCGAACAGGTCCGCGCCGGCCGCCACCGCCCAGGAGGCCGTGGTCGCCGTGTCCTGCTCGGTCCAGCCCCCGGGGACCCAGTCGGTCGCCGAGAAGCGCACCAGGATCGGGAACCCGTCGCCGAGGGCGGCGCGCAGGTCGCGGACGACGTCGAGCAGGAGGCGGGCCCGTCCGTGCAGCGAGCCGCCGTACTCGTCGTCGCGCGTGTTGGCGAGCGGGGACAGGAACTGGTGCAGCAGGAACCCGTGCGCGGCGTGCAGCTCGACGAACTCGAACCCCGCGTCGCGCGCCCGGACGCCCGCCGCGACGAACGCCCGGTGGATCCCGCGGACCTCGTCGGTGCTGAGTTCCCGCGGGGCCGCGTACCCGGTGTACGGCACGGTGGACGGTCCCACGACGGGCCACCCGCCGTCCGCCACGGGCACGGTGCCGCGGACCCGGTCCCAGCTCCGCCCGGTGGACGACTTGCGACCGCCGTGGCTCAGCTGGATGCCGATGCGGACGCCCTGGTCGCGGACGAACGCGGTGGTGGGGCGCCAGGCGTCGCGCTGCGCGTCGTCCCAGAGCCCGAGGTCGTACGGCGTGACCCGGCCCTCCGGGGTGACGGCGGTGCACTCCGCCACGATCGCCCCGGCGCCGCCGAGCGCGAGCCCGCCGAGGTGCACGTGGTGGAACGGGGTCGGCATGCCGTCCCGCGCCTCCACCGTGAACATCGTCAGCGCGGGCACCCAGAGCCGGTTGCGGAACCGGGTGCCGCGCAGCTCGATCGCCTCGAACAGCGCCGGGGCGCCCGGCATCAGAACGCCCGCAGGTTCTCGCGGAGCGTCGTGCCGGTGTACTCGTCGCGGATGAGCCCCCGGCGGCGCAGGGCCGGGGAGAGGCCGTCGGCCACCATCGCCATGTTGAGGCGGGTCGTCGGCATGTAGACGAGGAAGCCGTCGCCGCCGACGTGCTCCATGAACTCGCCCATCTTCGCCGCGACGGTGTCCGGCGAGCCGACGAACCCGAGGTCATTCACCTGGTGCGACGAGGCGACGACCTCGCGCAGCGTGCGGCCCTGCTGCCCCTCGAAGAGCTTCTCGATCGAGGTGTACTCGCCGTTCTGCTTCGAGATGTCGATGTCCTCGACCCGGGTGTCCGGGTCGATCGCGCCGAAGTCGATGCGACCACCGGACGTGTACGACATGTTCCAGAGGTTGTACTCGATCGCCTTGTCCGACGACATCGCGAGCCGGGCGGCCTCCGACGCGGCCTGCGCCTCGGCGTCGGTGGCGGCGATGGTCGGCGTGACGATGAACAGGAACTTCACGTCGTCCGGGTTCCGGCCGGCGGCGGCGACCCGGGCGCGCATGTCGTCGCGGTACGCCTTCGCGCTCTCGGGCGTCTTCGACAGGGCGATCATCGTGTCGTCGTGGAGCGCGGCGAGCTGCCGGCCCATCTCCGATCCACCGGCCGAGCAGATCGGGACGACGCCCTGCGGCCCCGGGATCGTGTTGAGCGGCCCGCGCGAGCGGAAGAACTCGCCGCGGTGGTCGATCGGGTGAACCTTCGTGTGGTCGGCGTAGACGCCCGCGACCGGGTCGGCGACCACGGCCCCCGGTTCCCAGGACCCCTGCAGGGCCTTGACGACGTCGGCCCACTCGATCGCCATCCGGTAGCGCTCGTCGTGGTCGAGGTGCTGCTCGTAGCCGTAGTTCTGGGCGACGCGGTCGGTGACGCTCGTCACGACGTTCATGCCGATGCGCCCCTCGGTGAGGTGGTCGAGCGTCGTGCCGAGGCGTGCGGCGAGGTACGGCGGGTACTGGATCGTCGAGAACGTCGGGACGATGCCGATGTGCTTCGTGGCCTGCGTCATGAGCGGGACGAGCGGCATGGGGTCGTTCTTCGGCGCCATGAACCCGCGCCGCAGCGAGGTGTCGGCGGTGCCGCGGTACGAGTCCTCGACCATCGCGGTGTCCTCGATGAGGATGTAGTCGAAGCCGCCGCGCTCGAGGTTCTTCGCGAGGTCGATGTAGATGTCGGGCTTCATCCAGTCGGTCACGTTCGTGCCGGTCCAGGGACCGTCGCCGTTCGTGTCGGACCAGGCCTGGATGCCGAAGCCGTTGCCGAGGAACCATCCGAGGTGGAACATGTGGAGCCTTTCGTGTGGGAGGGCGGGCGCGTCCGGGAGGGACTACGCCACGGGCTCCTCGACGGCCAGGTGGGCGTCGACGAGCTTCTGCGTGTACGGGTGTCTGGGGTGTTCGAGGACTTCGAGCGTGCGGCCGGACTCGACCACCTCGCCCTGGTTCATGACGACGAGCTCGCCCGTGATGAACGCGGTCGCCGGCAGCCCGTGCGACACGAACATGAGGCCGGCGCCGTGGTCGTTCGAGTAGCGCTTGAGCAGGTTGAGGACGACGCCCTGCACCGAGACGTCGAGCGCCGAGACGGCCTCGTCGCACACGAGCAGGTCGGGTCGGACGACCAGCGCCCGGGCGATCGACATGCGCTGCCGCTGGCCGCCGGAGAGTTCGGACGGGTACCGGTCGACCCAGCTCGGGTCGATGCCGAGCTCCGTGGTGATCTCGCCGATCGCGGCGTCCGCACCGGCGACGTCGTGCCCGCCGAGGATCTGTGCCGGCGTCCGGAGCGACTCGCGGATGCGGTGTCGCGGGTCGAACGTCGAGGTGGTGTCCTGGGCGACGAGCTGCACCCGTCGTCGGTACTCGAGCCGACCGGCACGCGTCGACATGATCGACCGGAGGTCCCGGTCGTCCACGGTGATCGTGCCGGCGGAGGACCGCTCGAGTCCGGTGACGATCTTCGCCATCGTGGACTTGCCCGAGCCGGACTCCCCCACGATGCCGACGCGCTGGCTCGCGCCGAGGACGAACGAGACGTCCCGGACGGCGGTCTTGCGGCCGTAGCGCCGGGCGACCCCGGTGGCCTCGATGCGGATGCCGGTCATGCCGCCGTTCCTTCCAGTCGGGCGCGGACCGACTCGAGCGTCGGCAGTTCGTCGAGCCGTGCGGACGCCAGGGTCGGCACACACTCGAGCAGTCCACGGGTGTACGGGTGAGTGGCCCCGTCGAGTCGCGAGGACGGCAGCTGCTCGACGATCTCGCCCTGGTACATGACGACGACGAAGTCGGTGAAGCGCCGGCAGAGCTCGATGTCGTGCGTGATCACGAGCACCGCCGTCCCCTCCTGCTCGGCGAGGTCGACCATGAGTTGCATCGCACCGACGGCGAGCGATGCGTCGAGCGCGCTCGTGGGTTCGTCGGCGATGAGCAGTGCGGGTTTCGAGGCGAGCGCGATGGCCATCATCACGCGCTGCCGCATCCCCCCGGAGAGCTCGTGCGGCTCGGCACCCATGACCCGGTCCGGGTCGGTGATGCCCACGGCACGGAGCCGTTCGATGGCGTCGGCGGTGGCGCGTCGCTTCGACACCCGCTCGGTGGCCCGGAGCACGGCGACCAGCTGGCTGCCGATCGTCCACACCGGGTCGAGGGACGACATCGCGTCCTGGAAGATCATCGACAGCCCGGGGGTCCGGACCGGGATCCGACCGGCCGGCCCGGTCCGCTCGATCGAGCTGCCGTCGAGCTCGAGGGTCTCGACCTCGACGGTCCCGGCGTCGAGGAACCCGGCGATGGCGCCCGCGAGGCTCGTCTTGCCGGAGCCCGACTCACCCACGACGGCGACGCGTTCCCCGCGCCGGACCACGAGGTCGGCGTGGCGGACGGCGTGGTTCGTGCCGTAGGTGACGTTGAGGTCCGTGACCCGGAGGACCGGGGCCGACTGGTCGTTCATGGTGTCTCCCTGTCGTCGCTCAGCTGGAGGCGAGCTGCAGCTGCGAGTAGTCGATGACGTTGTCGGAGCGGAACACGTACCCGTCGACGTCCTTCGCGAAGGCGTTGAGCGGCTGCACGTAGTTGATGTAGATCGTCGGCATCTGGTCCTGCAGGACCTTCTGCGCGGCGTTCCAGTACTTGCCCGCCTCGGCCCCGGTCGGGTCGCCCGCGGCGTTGCCGTCCGCGATGGCCTGGTTGAGCTCGGCGTTGTCGAAGTCCGGCCAGTTGATGGCGGAGCCCGGCGTGTAGAAGAGCGACAGGACGTAGGGCGGCGACTGCACGACCGCGTAGTCGCGACCGAGGGACGCCTCGAACGTCTTCGCGGCGAGTCCGGCCTGGAAGGTCGACGAGTTGACCGTGTCGATGGTCATGTCGAAGCCGGCGTCCTTCACCGCGGTCTGGATCTGGACGGCGGTCTCCTGCAGGTCCGGGACGGAGTTGTTCACGGTGAGGGTGAACTGCACCGGCTCGGTGTACCCGGCGTCGGCCAGGATCTTCTTCGCCTCGGCCGGGTCGGTCTCGTTGGCCGTGAGCCCGCTGCCGTCGAAGCCCGGGTCGGCGTCGGAGAGGATGCTCGAGATGGAGTCGGCCCGACCGTGGTAGACGTTCTCGTTGATCTTGTCGTAGGGGATCGCCGCGGCGAGTGCGCGGCGGACGGCGACGTCCTTGAACGTGCCCTTCGTGGTGAGGAGGGGCATGTACACGTACGCGTTCGTCGGCACGTCGAACACCTGCGCGGCGTCGGCGTCCTTGAGCTCGACCTGGTCGGCCGGACGGAGCTGGGCCGCGATCTGCGCGTCGCCGGACTTCACCAGGTTGGCGCGCTGGCCGGCGTCCGCGACCACGCGCTGGACGATCCGGGCGATCGACGGCTTGCCTTCGGCGTACCCGGCGTTCGCGGTGTAGATCGTCTGCTCACCGGGCGTGTAGGTGTCCACCTTGTAGGCCCCGAAGCCGAAGTTCGGGTGCGTGCCCGACCACTTCACGGCCCACGGGTCGCTCGACGTGGTGTGCTCCTTGAGCACCTTCGCGTCGTAGATGTTGTAGCCGACGTTCGCGAGCAGGGACAGGGCCGTGTAGCCGTAGCTCGCCTTGTCGAGCGTGAGGGTGACGGTCTCGTCGTCGACCTTCGCGAACTGGTCCGGCTTCGTGATGAACGGGGCGCTGATGAACGGCACGATGCTCGTCTCGACGGCGAACTTGCGCTGGATGCTCCAGATCACGTCGTCGGCGGTGAGTGCGTTGCCCGCCGTCGACTTCGCGTCCGTGTCGAGGTGGAAGGTGTAGGTGAGGCCGTCGTCCGAGACGTCGTAGCTCTTCGCGAGGACCGGGGCGAACTTGTTGTAGTCCTCGTGCTCGGCCTGACCGCCGGTGCCGTCGACGTACTCGTTGCGGATGAGCGAGGCTCCGGTGTTCTTGAAGAACTCCGCGGCCTCGTACCCGGTGGCGCTGGTCTCGTACGAGAAGCTCTGCGGCCGGGCCGCGGTGACGATGACGAAGGCGCTGGAGGCGGCGTTCCCGCCGGCGCTGCAGGCCGCGAGACCGAGGGCGCCGACGACCGCGATCGCGGCGGCGGCGATGGTGCGTTTCATGTTCAGCATGGGCAGGGGTCTCCTGGGGAAGGGGATGGGACGGGAGGGACGGTGTGGGTGGGGAGGAGGGGGCGCGTGGGGCGGGTGGTCGCCGTCAGACCCGCGACCGGCCGACGAAGGCCGCGACCAGGACCGAGGCGGACCAGACGGAGAGGCCGAGGGCGGCTGCCGGGAAGAGCACCGGCCACCACCGCCCCACCGCGGCGTCCGGGGCACCGGCGGCGAGCATGGTGCCCCACTCCGCGGTCGGTGTCGGGATGCCGACGCCGAGGAAGCCGAGGGCGGCGCAGAAGATGATCGCCATCCCGAAGATCGTCGAGGTGTTCTCGATCGTCGTCCGGGCGGAGTTCGGCAGCACGTGGCCCAGGAGCAGCCGCAGTTCGGACTCGCCGGACATCCGGGCGGCGTCGACGTAGCCGTCCGACCGCGTGCGGAGGACCTCGGTGCGCATCAGCCGCGCCTGGAACGGGATGAGGACGATCGCGAGGGCGAGCGTGATCACCACGGCGTTGCGTCCGAAGAACGACACGATCACGAGTCCGGCGATCATCACCGGGATCGACTGCACGAGGTCGACGGCGCGGCCCAGCAGGCGGGCCACGAACCCGAGCACGGTGCGGTCGCCCTGGTACATGCCCGAGACCAGCCCGATCACGATGGCGACGACGGTGGCGATGACCGTGATGCAGATCGCGATCACGATGTCGAGGCGGAACGCGGTCATCACCCGGGAGTAGACGTCGAGGCCGTTCGCGTCCGTGCCGAACCAGAACTCCCCCGACGGGGCCTCCGACTGCCCGCCGACCACCGACGTGGCCGGGTGGTTCACCAGGTACGGCCCGACGACCGCGAGCACGACGAGCACGGCGAAGGGGACGAGCCGCAGGACGAAGCCGGTGCGCCCGGCCGGTCGACCGACGCGACCGTCCTGCGTCGAGCGGGTGCTCCCCGCTCCGGTGGTCGTCGGCTCGGGCAGCGCGGTGGGGGTGTCGAGCGCCATCAGGCGTCCTTCCCGGCGACGCCGGCGCGCCGCCTCGAGTCGAGGAGCATCGTGACGATGTCCGTGACGAGGTAGGTGACGAGGCACATCGCCGCGGTGACGAGGAGGAACGACCGCAGCGCGAAGACGTCGGAGGCGTTCACCGCGTCCACGGCGTACTGCCCGAGTCCGCCGAGACCGAAGAGCGACTCGAGGACCACCGCGCCGCCGAGGAACAGGCCGAACAGCATGCCGAGCGTGGCGACCGCCGAGGGGAGCGCCCGGCGGTAGATGCTCGCGAGGACCGTCCGGCGGGACGCTCCGGACGCCACACGGAACCGGGTGGCGGGGTCGTCGATCGCCTGGTCCAGGTTGACGATGAGCATCTTGATGAGCAGCGGGGAGTGCGCGACGACCATCACGACGACGGGCAGCACGAGGTGCTGCGCGTACGACGCGAGGGCTGCCGGGTCCCCGGCGATGAGCGCGTCCACCATCGGGAAGTTCGTGACGGTGGGCGGCGCGATGAGCAGCGGGTCGAGGCGGCCGCTCGGCGCCGGGGCCCAGTGCAGCTCGGCGTAGAAGACGAAGAGGAACGCGATGCCGATGACGTACTCGGGCAGCGCGCCCGCCGACCGGGCGTAGGCGGTGAGCAGCTTCGCGAAGCGGTTGCGGCGGTGCGTGACGATGAAGTGCGCGGTCACGAGCGACACCGCCGAGGCGAGGAGCAGCCCCCAGAACACGAGCTCGAGCGTCGCCGGGACCCGGGTCGCGAGGTCCTGCGCGACCGGTCGGCCGGTGGCGATCGACGTGCCGAAGTCGAGGTGGGCGAGCTGCGTCAGGTAGGTGCCGAGCTGCTGGATCCACGAGCCGGTCAGCCCGTAGGACTCCCGCGCCTGCTCGAGCTCGGCGCCGGACAGGCGGCCGCCGGTGGCCGACACGACCGGGTCACCGGGGATGAGCTGCACGAGGAAGAACGAGACGAGGACGAACACCAGGACGTTGGCGACGGTCAGTCCGGCCGGGCGCAGGAACCAGAGACGCTCCCGGACGCTTCGTCGCCTCGTCGTCAACGAGGTGTCGAGGGCGGCGAGACGCTCGGCCTCCGCACGGGTCGCATCGTCGACGATGTCGGGCTCTCTCACGGTCATGTGCCGGCCTTCCGTCGCATCGGGTGGTGGTCAGCAATGCTCGCGATCGTTCGTTTCCGACGACCGCTCCGGGTGTAACCGGATCATTAAGCGACCAGCGGCGAAAGGAAAGCCCAGGTGAGAGGGACTTCGTCCGACGGTTCACGCCGTTCGCGCGGTTCGGAGGAATCCGTTGCCCTGCGCGACGAGCGTCGTATACTCACTGCACCCGAGCCGCATCGTGGCGGTGAGATCCTGCGACGATCGGAGTCACGATGAGCGACACGCTGTCCGACCACCCGCGCGCGAAGGGCGGGTCCTCACGCGGCCGACAGATCTCGGCGAGACGGGTCCGCGACCTCATCACCGCCTCGATCCGCGAGGGGCACATCGCACCCGACGCTCCCCTCGCCGAAGAGGACCTCGTCACGCTGTTCGACACCAGCCGCGGGTCCGTCCGCGCCGCGCTCGCGCAGCTCCGGGACACCGGGTTCCTCGAGCGCCGGCCGCGCGTCGGGACGAAGGTCACGCACCGCGGGGTCGTCGTGCCCCTCACCGACATCGACGCCGACAGCGAGCACGTCTACGTCGAGCGCTTCGAGGACCGCATCGTGCCGAGCTTCCCGCTCGTGCGCGAACGGCTCCGCATCGACGAGGACCACGTCCGGATGATCGAGAACCTGCTCGTCACCGACGACGACGTGATCGGACTCCGCGCCGCCTACTTCTCGGTGCGCTACACGCACTCCCCCGAGACCCTGTCCGGGCCGATCAACATGACGACGGTGCTCCGCGACTTCTTCGACGCGTCGCGCGGCGAGGTGCTCGTCACCATCGGCAGCGAGGCGGCCGACGCCCACACGGCGAAGATGCTCGGTACCGAGGTCGGCGCGCCCCTCATCGTGCGCGAGGTCACGTACCACGACCTCGACGGCGTGCCGGTCCAGACCGTCTTCGACCGGTACCGCGGCGACCGCGTGCGACTCGAGGGTTCCACCCTCTGACCCAGGAGGCGCGGCGCGCCTCCCGACGGCGGTGGCGGCCCGGCGCGTGGTGGCGCCCACGACGTACAGTGGCGCCATGACGGCGACGGTGCGGCAGGTGCAGGTGACGTTCGACTGCGCGGACCCCGAGCGGGTGGCGCGCTTCTGGTGCGAGGTCCTCGGCTACGTGGTGCCGCCGCCACCGGAGGGGTTCGACTCGTGGGACGCCTTCGACCGGGCGCTGCCCCCGGAGCACCGCGGTTCGGCGTTCGCCTGCGTGGACCCGACCGGAGTCGGCCCACGGTTGTTCTTCCAGCGCGTGCCGGAGGGCAAGGTCGTGAAGAACCGCGTGCACCTCGACGTCCGGGTCGGCAGCGGGCTCGTCGGCGCCGAACGGCTCGCCGCCCTCGACGCCGAGAGCGACCGGCTCGTCGGCCTCGGCGCCACGCAGTTCCGCCGCATGCTCGCCGACGAGGTCAACGAGTCGTGCATCGTCATGCAGGACGTCGAGGGCAACGAGTTCTGCCTCGACTGAGACCGGTCAGGCGACGGGGCCGTACACCGGCGTCTCGGCCTGGTCGAGTTCGAGCTCCGCGGTCTGCTGGATGAGTGCGAGCAGATCGGCGTCGAGCCCCGGCGCGAACTCCTCGAGCCGCTCCGGCGCGATGAACGACGGCACCCCGGCGGGTGCCTGCTCGGACGCGTCGAGGTCGGTGCCGTCGTTCGACGGGGAGGCGCCGCGGAAGATCTTCGCGGCCTCGGACGCACCGTCGAGGTCGAAGCTGTACTGCTTGCTCTGCAGCCCCAGGTCGACGAGCGCCTTGACCTCGGGGAACGCCTCGGCGTTGGTCTTCGGGATCGGCAGGAGCTTCCCCCAGTCGACGCCGAGGGCCTCGAGCGCCTTCGCGTAGGCGTTCTCGTGCGCCTGGTCGCGCACGATCAGGTACGCGATGGTGCTGCGAGCAGTGGGGTTGTCGGTCATCTCGTAGATCCGGCACTTCTGCAGGCGGCCGGTCGACTCGAGCATGAGGTTGTACAGCAGGTCGAGCGGCAGGTTGCCGGAGTTGTACACGTAGCTGCCGCTCCACGGGTTCCCGGCGGCGTCGACCGGCAGGGCTCCCTGGGCACCGACGAGGTAGTGGTGGATGTTGCCCGTGTCGAGCGCGATGTTCAGCGGGGTCGCCCCCTTCGCCCCGGGGGTGTCGAGCGGGTCGGTGAGCTTGCCGGAGTACTCGGGAGCACCGTCGAGCAGCCGCGAGATCGTGGTGCCGATGAGCTCGACGTGGCTGATCTCCTCGGTCCCGACGCCCTGGATGAGGTCGCGGAACGGCTTCGCGGCCGGACCCCGGAAGTTCATCGCCTGGAACAGGTACTGCATCATCGTGCGCATCTCGCCGAACTGCCCGCCGAGTCCCTCCTGCAGGGCGTTGGCGGCCGCGGGGTCCGGTTCGCCGTCGGCGATCTCGTTGATCCAGGTCTGTGCGTGGAAGTACATGTGGTCCTCCGTCCGAGCGACGGATCCGCCGCTGTCCTCACCGTCCTCGGCGGCGTCTGGCAGCCCGTACGGAACAGCCGCCGAACGCAGTCGCGTCCGTGGTCGGGTGCGCGAACTGCGTCGCGATGTGACCGATCGCGGACGACATGCGCGACACTGGTCGGACATGGTCCACGATGTCGCGCCGATCCACGTCGATCGCCGGGGGTCCTCCCTCGACGACGCCGTGGCGCTGTACGAGCGGGTGTACGACAGCCGCGACATCCACATCGGCGATGCTGCCCGCGACGGGTTCGCCTTCCGCTTCCGGGCCGTCGGCGACCCGGACGTGGTGGTGGGCACCTCGGACGTGGCGGCACGACGGTGGGGCACGATCGTCCCCGGTCACGACTACGTCCTGGCGTGGGCGACCGGCCCCGGCATGACGATCGACACCGGGACCCGTGACCCGGTGCAGCTGCTGCCCGGCGTCCCGGTGATGTACCCGGTCGGTCGCGACTTCACGTTCGAGGGGCTCCCCTCGGGACAGCACTCGGTCCGGTTCGGTGGCGCGTTCCTCGAGTCGATCGCCGCTGCGCGCCGCGGCGACGACGAGCCGCGGCAGCTCGCGTTCCGCCGCACGCTGGGGGTGGACGCGCTGCGGGTGCTCCGCAGCCGGATCGGCGAGGCCGCACCGCGCCTCCTGGACCCGACGGCGCCGGAGACGGTCCGCGCACGCTGGAACCAGTCGATCGCGGACGCCGTGGCGGCGGCGTTCGACGCGACGCCGTCGTCGGCGCCCACGGTGGCGGTCGGGTCGTCGACGATCCGGTTCGCCAAGGAGTGGATGGTCGCGAACGCCCGCCGGCCGCTCACGGTCGCCCAGGTGAGCGCTGCTGCCGGGGTGAGCGCACGGGGACTGCAGGCGGCCTTCCAGCGGAACGTCGGCGTCCGGCCGATGCAGTTCCTGCGCGAGGCCCGGCTGCACGGGGTCCGCGCCGAACTGCTCGCGGGCGACCCCGAGCGCGTGACGGTCGCCGAGGTCGCGCTGTCGTGGGGGTTCAACCACCTCGGGCGGTTCTCCGGGTACTACGCCGAGGTGTACGGGGAGTCCCCCTCGCAGACCCTGCGCCGACGGGACGCGCCGAGGCCCTAGTCTGAGCGCATGTCAGTCGGTCTGCTCGCCATCGTCGACGACGTGCTCTCCGCGGCCCTCAAGGCCAGCGCCAAGACCGCTGGCGTCGTGATCGACGACGCCGCGGTGACCCCGCAGTACGTGCAGGGGCTCTCGCCCGCGCGCGAGCTGCCGGTCGTGGGGCGGATCGCGCTCGGCAGCCTCTTCAACAAGTTCGTCATCATCATCCCGCTCGCGCTGCTGCTCACCGCGTTCGCGCCGTGGGTGCTGCCGTGGTTGCTGCTGCTCGGCGGCACCTACCTGTGCTTCGAGGGGGCCGAGAAGGTCACCGAGTGGTTCGGCGCGCACCACGTCAGCGAGTCCGAGGAGACCGTCGCCGAGCCGAAGCTCGTGTTCGGGGCGATCCGCACGGACCTCATCCTCAGCACCGAGATCATGCTCATCGCCCTCGCCGGACTCGACCCCGACCTCGGGCTCTGGCCGACGCTCGGCGCGCTCATCGTCATCGGGCTCGTCATGACCGGGGCGGTCTACGGCGCCGTGGCCCTGCTCGTGAAGATCGACGACATCGGGCTGCAGATGATGAAGAACAGCGTCCGTCGCACCCGACGGACCGGCGCGCGGATCGTCCGCGCCATGCCGACCGTGTTCCGTGTGATCGGCATCGTCGGCACGGTGGCCATGCTCTGGGTGGGCGGACACCTCGTGATCGCGAACCTGGCGGAGACCTTCTGGCACGGCCCGTACGACCTCCTGCACGCGATCGAGCACGGCATCGAGGCGACCGGGCCGGTCGTCACGTGGATCGTGGACACCGCGGTGTCGGCGGTGGTCGGGCTCCTGCTCGGCCTGGTGGTCGTCGCCGTCGTGCTCGGCATCGGACGGCTGCGCGGCCGCACCCACTGAGCGGGCGCGGCCGCCCCGGTCCCCGCGTCGGTCAGCGGCGCCGGCGCCCGGTCAGTTCCAGATCGCGATCCAGTCCACGCTGACGTGCCCGACCGCGCTCGCCGGGATCGCCCCGCCGTTCGTGGTGGTCTCCGCCTGCATGGTCACGCGGAAGGCCGTCGTCGGCACCGCCTTGGTGGTCGACGAGACGAGCTTGCCGTCCCAGTAGAACCGGACGATGCCCTTGTCCCACTCGGTCGTCGCGACGTGCCAGCCGGTGCTGTCCGAGGGCGCGAAGGTCTCCTTGCCCGGTTCGAACCGCATGCCGAGCGGCGTCCAGCTGCCGGGCACCGCTGAGGCCGGGCGGGGGCGGGCACCGAGGTCGGCCTCGGGCCAGTCGATCTCGCCCTCGTTCCAGTCGTCGCTCGACGGCCAGAGGATCGTCGAGAACTTGTAGCCCTGGGTCTTCGTCGTCTTGTACCGGATCGACACCCGACCCGTCTTGTGCGGGGCGTACCCGTCGGGCATGATCGCCGCGACGAGGGGCTGGCCCTTCTCGGTGTGCAGCGCGAAGTCGAGCACGCCGCCCTTCACGCTCAGGACCTTCGACGGCGCGTACTTCCCCTTGCCGGTCGTGTCCGTGAAGCCGTCGTAGAGACCGATCCGCGGGTACGTCGCCGCGAACTTGCCGACCGGCGCGGCACTGTCGAACCCGGCGCGGAAGGTCTGCTTCCAGGTCCGGCCGTTCGTCGTGACGTTCGTCTTCGGGATCGTCCGGCCGTCCGGCACGGTCGAGGTCGCCTTCGACGAGGCGGGGAGGGCCGCTGCTCCGGCGGGCGCGCCGGCAGCGAGGCTGGTCGCGGCGACGAGTGCGATCGAGAGCGCGGCGACGAGGACGGACGGGGACCGCATGCTGACTGCCTCCTGCGTGGGGGTGTGCGTGTGTTGCGATGGCCGTGGTGCTTGTGCGATGGAGTATCGGGCGTCGCTGCTCGTCGGTTAGTCGATTCCCGGCCTGGATCCCCCGGCGTTCAGGTTCGCTGTACCCGACGTACCCGTCTACCCCCGATCGGTACAGCCTTCGCTGTACTGTGGGTGCATGCTGCTCGTCGCTCCACGCCTCGAGGTGATGAACCGCCTCGGCCGCGCCCTCGCCGATCCGACCCGCGCGCGGATCCTCCTCCGCCTGCTCGATTCCCCCCGCTACCCCGCCGTCCTCGCCGACGACCTCGGGACCACCCGGGCGAACGTGTCGAACCACCTGGCGTGCCTCCGCGGGTGCGGGATCGTCGTGGCCGTCCCGGAAGGCCGCCGGACCCGCTACGAGATCGCGGACGCGCACCTCGCCCGTGCACTCGAGTCACTCGTCGACGTCGTGCTGGCGGTCGACGACGGCGCGCCGTGCACCGACGACGCCTGTGCCGTGCCGCTCTGCTGCGGGCCGGGCGCATGAGCGCCGCGCTGCCCCTCGGGCCGCGTCCGACGGCCGTCCGGAGCGCGGTGCTGCGCCGCCGGATCCGATGGATCGTCGCCGCCACCATCACGTACAACGTCGTCGAGGCCGTCGTCGCGATCAGCGCCGGCTCGGTCGCGTCGTCCACCGCCCTGATCGGCTTCGGCCTGGACTCGATCGTCGAGGTGCTCTCCGCGGCCGCGGTCGCGTGGCAGTTCGCGGCGCCCGACCCCGAGCGGCGCGAACGGACGGCGCTCCGCGTGATCGCCGTCTCGTTCTTCGGGCTCGCCCTGTACGTCTCGGTCGACGCGGTGCTGACGCTGACCGGACTGCGCGAGCCGGAGCACAGCACGGTGGGCATCGTGCTCGCCGCGGTCAGCCTGGCCGTGATGCCGTTCCTCAGCCTGCTCGAACGGCGCACGGGCCGCGAGCTCGGTTCGGCGTCGGCCGTCGCGGACTCGAAGCAGACCCTGGTGTGCAGCTACCTCTCCGCCGCCGTCCTGGTCGGCCTGCTGCTGAACACCCTGTTCGGCTGGACCTGGGCGGACCCGGTGGCCGGGCTCGTCGTCGTGGTGTTCGCGGTCCGGGAAGGGCTCGAGGCCTGGCGGGGCGACGCCTGCAAGCAGCCCGTCGCCGCGCTCACCGGCGAGCGCGAGGTCGAGGCCTGCGACTGCTGCTGACGCGGGCGACGGTCGTCAGATCTCGACGTCGCTGCCCATCGTCACGGTACGGTGCGCCGGCAGCCCGAAGCGGGCAGCCGGGTCGGCGGCGTTGTGCGCCAGCCCGACGAAGAGCTTCTTGCGCCAGCCGACCATGCCCCGGTTCCCCGCCACCGGGCGGAGAGCGCCGCGCGAGATGAAGTACGACGCGTTCGCCATCTCCTCGGGGTCGACGTCGAGCACCTCGGCCAGGCAGGCCGCGTGCAGGGCCTTCGGCAGGTCCTGGTCGTCCGAGAAGCCGAACTTGATCGTGATGTGGTCGATGCCGTCGTCCTCGTAGCCGAGGTCGTCACGGAAGAAGGCCTTGGCGTGCGGCACGTGGGGCACGTTCGCGGTGATGACGGACACGATGACGACCGTCCGGTGGACCACGTGGTTGTGCTCGACGTTCGCCCGGAGCGCGAGCGGCGTCGTCTCCTTGTTGGGGTGCGGGAAGATCGCGACTCCCTGCACGCGCGGGATGCCCTTCGTGTTGATCTTCTCGATGAAGTCGGCGAGGGACCCCTCACGCTCCTTGCGCTCCTCCTGCACGAGCTGCCGGCCACGACGCCACGTGGTCATGAGCGTGATCACCGCGAGCGCGATCAGCAGCGGGACCCATCCGCCGTGCAGGATCTTCGACAGGTTGCCGGCGAGGAACGTCAGCTCGAGCCCGCCGAACGCCACCGCGGCGACGACGAGCTTCCACGTCTTCCAGTGCCACAGCGGCTTCACCACGAGCAGCAGCAGGAGCGTGTCGACGACGAGGGCACCGGTGACGGAGACCCCGTACGCGGTGGCGAGGCTCGCCGAGGAACGGAACGCGAGCATGACGGCCATCACGCCGATGAACAGCAGGAGGTTGACGGCCGGCAGGTAGATCTGGCCGCCCTCCTGTCGGGAGGTCTGCCGGATGGTGAGCGGCGGCAGCAGGCCGAGCTGCACGGCCTGGCGGCTCAGCGAGAACGCCCCGGAGATGACCGCCTGGCTCGCGATGACGGTGGCCATCGTCGCGAGGATCACGACCGGGATCTGCAACGCGCTCGGGAAGAGCAGGAAGAAGGGGTCCTTCGCCGCCCCGAGCTGGTTGAGCACCAGCGACGCCTGGCCGAGGTAGTTCAGCACGAGGGCCGGGAAGACGACGAAGAACCAGGCGCGGAGGATCGGCGTCCGCCCGAAGTGGCCCATGTCGGCGTAGAGGGCCTCGGCGCCGGTGATGACCAGCACGACCGCGCCCATCGCGACGAACGTGATGTACGGGTGCGCGATGAGGAACGCGATGGCCCACGTGGGCGAGAGCCCCTGCAGGACGCCCGGGTGCGCCAGGATGTGCGGCACCCCGGCGGCGGCGATGACGACGAACCAGAGCAGCATCACGGGGCCGAACAGGTTGCCGACCTTCCCCGTGCCCACCCGCTGCACCGCGAACAGCACCACGAGGATGACCGCCGCGATCGGCACGATGAGGTGGCCGACGCTCGGGGCGGCGGTCTGCAGCCCCTCGACGGCCGAGAGCACGGACACCGCCGGGGTGATGACGGAGTCGCCGTAGAACAGCGAGACGCCGACGATCCCGATGACCAGGAAGATCGTCGCTCCCCCGCGGCGCTTCGCGTAGAGGCGTCGGGCCAGTGCGGCGAGCGCCATCACCCCGCCCTCGCCGTTGTTGTCGGCGCGCATGAGCACGAGGACGTACTTGATCGAGACGATGATCGTGATGCTCCAGAACATCATCGAGATCACGCCGTAGACGTCCTCCTGGTTGGCCTGCACGATGCCGCCGTCGATCGTGAACACGGTGCGCAACGCGTACAGCGGGCTCGTGCCGATGTCGCCGAAGACGACGCCGAGGGCGGCCAGGGCGAGGGCGGCGATGCCCTTCGCGGGGCCGTGGGTGCCGGCGTCGTCGGAGGTCTCGGTCGTCGGGGTCTGAGAGCGGGTCTCGGTCACGCTCGTCACTTCCGTCTCTTCACCGTCCGTCCGACGGCGTCTTCGCCGTCGGGCGACGGCCGCGGATCATCATCGCACCCGTTCGGCCGGAGCGCTCGCAGCGGGCGCACATGCGCACTCCGGCGGGATCGGGTGCGTTCCCCGGACGAACCCGCCTGCGCCGGAGGAACCTGTGCGGGCCGGAATGCCCGGGGGCGCCGGACACCGCGCACGTCGAGGAACGCGGTCGTACCGTCGGGACAGGACTCCAGGAGGAACCATGAACTTCGACGGCTTCGACCCCGCGGGACTGATCGTCTTCTGCGTGGCGGTGGTGCTGGTCTTCGGCGGACTGATCTCGAGCCGACGGCGCCACTGACGCCCGGCCCTCGGCCCGCGACCCCCGGCCCGCAGCCCGCGACCCGCAGCCCTCGGCCCGCGGCGTTCAGGCCCGGTCGGCCGGTTCCTCCGACTCCAGCTCCGTCGCGACGACCGCCGCGAAGGCGTCCGCTCCGAAGTGGTCGTCCGCCGTCACGGTGACGACCGTGTCGCCGTCGAAGAGCAGCATCTGCCCGTACGCGCCGTGCAGCCGCCAGAGTCGGCCGGGGCCGTCCCACCCCGCCATCGCGTACCGCTCGTAGCCGGGGCCCGTGCCGTCGCGCTCGACCCAGTCGGTGTGCATCGCGTCGCACCAGCGTGCGCGCACGATACGTCGCCCCGCGGACTGCCCGCGGTCGCGCACCAGTCGGCCGATCCGTGCGAGTTCGCCGGTGCGCATCGCCAGGCCCTCGCCGCCGGCGACGTACCCGTTCGGGCAGCGTGCCCACGGCACGTCCTCGATTCCGAGCGGGTCGAACAACCGCCGGGCGACGAACGCGCCGACGTCGCCGACCCGGGTCTCGAGGACCCGCATCGCCGTGTACGTGCTCGCGTTCGCGTACTGGAACACCCGGCCGCGCGAGGGGCGTCCGAGGAACTCGGCCGCGAGGTCCGGCCAGTCGGTGAGCTCCGTCTCGGACCACGGCATGTCGACACCGCTCGTCATGGTGAGCAGGTGCCGGAGCGTGACCGCGTCCGTGCCCGCCCCGAAGCGGACGGCGGGCAGGAGGGTCGACACCGGGACGTCCACGTCGACGAGTCCGTCATCGGCGGCGATCCCGGTGGCGAGGACCGCGATCCCCTTGGCCACGGAGTGGACCTCGCGCCGGACGTCGGGCGTCCAGTGGTGCTCGGCGGCGTCGTCCCCGACGAGGACGTGGAGGCCGTGGGCGGCGAAGCCGGTGGCGTCGACGTGACGGACGAGGGCGTCGAGGAGGTCGGTCGCGGTGCGCACCCGGCCATCCTCTCGCGGACGCGACCGCGAACGGACGCCACCGCGGACGCACGCGACCGCGAACGGACCGGACCGCAGACGGACGGGAGGCGCGGTGCCAGCCGGCACCGCGCCTCCCGTCCGTCATCGGGTCGCGTCGCGACCCGCACTCCGGTCGTCAGCGACGGCGGAAGTAGGCGTTCGCGCCACCGACGAACATGAGGATGGTCGCGACGATGACTGCGATGCCACCGATCCAGCCGAAGGCGTTCGAACCGGACGCCGCGCCGACACCGACGTTGAGGACCTGCAGGATCGCGAGCACGAGCAGGACGATGCGCGCCCAGTTGCGGCCGTCGCGCATCTTGAAGACGATGATGAGCTCGACGATGGCGATGATGAAGCTGATGATCGCGCCAGCGACCACCGGCCCGGTCCCGACGGCGTTCGCTGCGGCCGCGCCACCGCCGCCCGCGACGAGCACGACGATGCCGCTGATGATGTTCGCGAGGAC
Organism: Curtobacterium sp. NPDC087082; assembly: GCF_044745045.1. NCBI lineage: Bacteria > Bacillati > Actinomycetota > Actinomycetes > Micrococcales > Microbacteriaceae > Curtobacterium > Curtobacterium sp. NPDC087082. Next base: position 349,117 of record NZ_JBIUZN010000003.1, read on the forward strand.
CACGATCAGCCAGATGATGAACGAGACGGTGACGGTGGTCGGACGTCCCGACCGGGTTGTTCCTGACATGCTTGCTCCTTCTGCCGCGATCGCGTCCAGCGACCTCACTGTGAACGTACAGCCCTGACGGAAGTTTGTCCGGTGTCCCTGCGGACGCGGCCGGGAAGCGCACGCCAGGATGGGGGTGCAGCACACCGACGAGGAGGACCCGTGGACAAGGCCCAGTACTCGCAGCCCATCCGGGAGTACATCGAGCAGCTCCGGACCGAGGGCTACAGCGTCGCCGACGGGCACACCGCCGACCCGGACCTCATCGACCCGTACGGCAACCCGGTCCTGACCTGGCGCGACGACTACCCCTACGACGAGCGCCTCGGCCGCGAGGAGTACGAGTACCAGAAGTACCACCTGCAGATCGAGCTGCTGAAGTGCCAGTACTGGCTCGAGGACACCGGGCAGAAGGCGGTCGTGCTCTTCGAGGGTCGCGACGCCGCGGGCAAGGGCGGCACCATCAAGCGGTTCACGGAGCACCTCAACCCCCGGACCTCCCGCGTCGTCGCGCTGAGCAAGCCGAGCGAACGCGAGCGCGGGGAGTGGTACTTCCAGCGCTACGTGCAGTACCTGCCGTCGGCGGGCGAGATGGTCCTGTTCGACCGTTCCTGGTACAACCGCGCCGGTGTCGAGCGGGTGATGGGGTTCTGCTCCGACGACGAGTACGAGTCCTTCATGACGCAGGTGCCGCAGTTCGAGCGGATGCTCGTCGACTCCGGCATCCACCTCACGAAGTTCTGGTTCTCGGTCACCCGCCGCGAGCAGCGCACCCGGTTCGCGATCCGGCAGCTCGACCCCGTGCGGCGGTGGAAGCTGTCCGACATCGACCTGCTCTCGCTCGACCGGTGGGACGAGTACACCGAGGCGAAGACCGCCATGTTCGCCCGGACGAGCAAGCGGTACGCACCGTGGACGATCGTCCGGTCGAACGACAAGAAGCGCGCTCGTCTGAACGCGATGCGGTACTTCCTGACGCAGTTCGACTACCCGGACAAGGCGGTGGACGTGATCGGCCGGCCCGATCCGCTCATCGTCCGGCGCGGGAAGCGGGACGTCGACGTGGAGTAGGGGCGGCCAGGAGGCGCGGTGCCGGCCCGCAGCGCTGGGCGCGGTCGGAGCACGGCCTGGTTGGGTGGTCGCATGCGCCGCCCCGACACCGTCACCGTCGTCGTGCCGGTCCTCGACGACGCGGACCAGCTCCGCCGGTGCCTCGCGGCGTTGGCTCGCCAGACGCGGCTGCCCGACGAGGTGGTCGTCGTCGACAACGGCAGCTCGGACGACAGCGTGGCCGTCGCCTCCCAGGCCGGTGCCCGCGTGCTGCACGAACCCGTCCGGGCGATCGCCGCGGCGGCGTCCCGGGGCTACGACGCGGCGACGGGCACCCTGATCGCCAGGCTGGACTCGGACTCCTGCCCGGGTCCGGACTGGCTCGAGCGGGCGCTTCGGCACTTCGACGACGACCTCGTCGCGGCGGTGACCGGGCCGGGCGAGTTCCGCGGGCTCGGTCGTCTGGAGCGGGCGTTCTGGCACGTCGCGTACATGCGCGCCTACTTCGCCCTGATGACGGCGGCACTGTGGCGGCCGCCGTTGTTCGGTTCGAACCTGGTCATCCGACGCCGCGCCTGGGAGGCCGTCCGGTCCCGCGTGCACCGGTACGACGCCGACGTCCACGACGACGTCGACCTGTCCGTGCAGCTCGATCCCGCGTGGCCGGTGGTGCTCGACCGTTCCCTCGTGATGTCCGTGTCGGGCGAGCCCGTCCGCGACCTGCCCGGCCTCGTCGTGCGCACGCGGAAGGCGCTCCGGACACTGGCGCTCGGCGGGTTCCGGATCCTGCCGGTCGTCCGGGCCGTGCGGCGCTGCTGGGCGACGCCCCGTGCCGTGCCCGGTGCCGTGGTCGAGCGCGTCCCCGGGCCGGACGTCGTGGAACCGCTCGAGGAGGTGCCGGCGTCGTGAGCGACTCCCCGCTCGTCGGGCCGCGGTCCGCCCCGGACCTGCACGTCCTGTCCCTCAACGTCCGCCGACGCGTCCCGCACCGTCGGACCGACCACCGCGACGCCTGGACGCACCGCCGCGGTGCCGTGCTCGAGCTGCTCGGGTCCGAGTCCCCGCACCTCGCCGCCCTCCAGGAGGTCCTGCCCGACCAGGAGCGCTGGCTCACGGAACGGTTGCAGCCCCGGTGGACCGCGGTGCTCCGGGGTCGCGGGCGCCGCGGCGACGGGGAGCGCGTCGGGATGCTCGTCGACACCGACCGTCTGCGGATCACCGGTGAGCACGTCCGGGCGCTGTCCCGCCGGCCGGAGCGGATCGGGAGCCGGTCGTGGGGCACCCTGTTCCCCCGGATCGCCGTCGGCCTCCGGCTCGAGGACCGCGTCACCGGCACGCGCTTCCTCGCCGTGTCCGTGCACCTCGACGTCGCATCGCCCCTGGCACGTCGGCGGTCGGCGGAGCTCCTCGTCCGGTGGGCGGACGAGGCCGGGCTCCCGGTCGTCGTGCTCGGCGACGCGAACGCCCCCGCCGACAGTGCTCCGCACCGGGTCCTCACCGACGCGGGGTTCGCGGACACCTGGACGGCGGCGGCCTCGCACGCGTCCGAGGAGTTGGGCACGCACCTCGGGTACCGCGCTCCCCGGCGGGGCGGACGCCGGATCGACTGGATCCTGGCCCGCGGCGCCGACGGGGTGCGTGCCTCCGTGTCGGCGGCGGCCGTGTCGACGCGCCGACCGAGCGGGGTGTGGCCGTCCGACCACGCCGCCGTGCAGGCCGTGCTCCGGTGGGAGGCAGCGTGACCACGACCACCGCGGACCACCGCGTGATCGACCGGCTCGGTGCGACGTTCCTCCGCCGACCCCGCGGCGCCGAGGTCGTCGCCGACGCCGTCCGTGCGGTGACGCTGCTGAGCCTCCCGGTCGCCACGATCGGGTGGGGCTGGATCGCGTTCGCCGTGCTCCTGCTCGCACTGCTCGGGGTCGTCGTCCCCCGCGTGCTCGGACTCCGACCCGCCGTCGACACCGCCGTGTGCGCGCTGGCCCTCGTCGCCGGGTGGAGCAGCGTCCTCGGCTGGTACACCTCGGTGTTCCTGTGGGACAAGGTCGTGCACTTCGTGCTGCTCGCCGCGTTGACCGCGGTGCTCTGGGTGATCGCGAGCGACACCGGGGTGCTGCGCACGGGCGACCGGGTCGGTCGGGCCCAGGCGGTCGTCGTCGCCGGCGTGCTGTCGCTGGCGATCGGATCCGTCTGGGAGGTGTTCGAGTTCCTCGGGCACACCTTCCTCGACCCGACCATCTACGTCGGCTACGAGGACACCATCGGGGACCTGGCCGCCGACCTCGGGGGCGGGGTGCTCGCCGGGCTCCTGCTGCCGTGGGCCGTGCGGGACCGCCGGGTCGTCGCCGGACCGTCGTCCTGAGCCCATCCGGACCGCTCGCGCTCGCGGAGGGGTGCCCTGCCGGAGGGTGTCCCAGCGTCCCCTCCCACGGAGGCGACCCCGGTCCTAGCGTCGAGGGCATGCCAGCGAACCCAGCAGCCCAGCGCGAGCACGCCCAGCTCTTCCCGGACCACACCTCGACCCTCGCCGAGACCGACCCGGGGTTCGCGGCGTCCTTCGCCGACTTCGCCCTCGACGAGACCCTGCGCGACGTCGCGATCACCCGGCACGACCGACTCCTCGTCCAGCTCGGCGCGACGATCGCCGTCGGTGCGCACACCGAGTTCGCGGTCCTCCTCGGAGCAGCGCTCGCGAACGATGTCACCCCCGTCGAGGCGAAGGAGGTCGTCTACCAGGCCGTCGCCTACGTCGGCTTCGCCCGCACCGTCGACTTCCTCACGATCACCGACGACGCGCTCGTCGCCCGCGGCGTCGCGCTCCCCCTGCCTGATCAGCGCACGACCGACCCCGAGACGCGACTGGCCCGCGGGCGCGAGGTGCAGGGACGGATCGTCGGCGCCGACCGGGTCGACCGGATGTACGACGCCGCGTCGCCCGACACGGTGCACTTCCAGCGGCTCCTCTCCGGCAATTGCTTCGGCGACACGGTGGCCCGCGGCGGGCTGGACCTCCGGACCCGCGAGCTCGTCACCTTCGCGATGCTCGTCGCGCTCGGTGGCGCCGACGCGCAGGTCCGTGGGCACGTCGCGGGGAACCTCGCCGTCGGCAACCACCGCCGGGACCTGCTCGACGTGCTCACCGTCCTGGTGCCGTTCATCGGGTACCCCCGCACCCTGAACGGCCTCGCGGTCGTCGACGACGCGGCGCCCGCGACGGACCGGTGACGGACCGGTGACGGACTGGAGGCGCGGTGCGGGTGAGCCGATCAGCTCACCCGCACCG
>NZ_JBIUZN010000003.1:353507-406467 GCF_044745045.1 Curtobacterium sp. NPDC087082
GGGGGCGCGCGCCGCGCCCCCCCCCCCCCCGCGGCCGCGGGGGGGGCGCCCCCCGGGCCCCCCCCCGGGCGGGGGGGGCCCCGGCGGGGGCGGGGGGGGGGGGGGGGGGGGGCCCCCCCCCCCCCCCCCCCCCCCCCCCCGCCTCCAGTCCGGGACGCTGCGTCCGCAGCGTCGGTGCTCTCAGCTCCGGAGGAACGCGAGGATGTCCGGGTTGACGACGTCTGCGTGGGTCGTCAGCATGCCGTGCGGGTACCCCTCGTAGATCTTGAGCGTGGCGTCGCTGAGGAGCTCCGCCTGCTTCAACGACGCGTCCCGGTACGGCACGACCTGGTCGTCGTCGCCCTGCAGGACGAGGACGGGGACGGTGATGGCCTTGAGGTCCTCCGTCTGGTCGGTCTCCGAGAACGCCTTGATGCCCTCGTAGTGTGCGAGCGCGCTGCCCGTCATGCCCTGACGCCACCAGTTCGCGATGACCGGCTCCGACGGCGTCGCACCGTCACGGTTGAAGCCGTAGAACGGGCCGGAGGCGACGGCCTGGAAGAACTCGGCACGGTTGGCGGCGAGCGCCTCGCGGAACCCGTCGAAGACCGAGATGTCGGTGCCGTCGGGGTTCGCCTCGGTCTTGACCATGAGCGGCGGCACCGCCGCGACGAGGACGGCCTTGGCGACCCGGCCCTGCGGCTGGCCGTACTGGGCGACGTACCGGGCGACCTGGCCGCCACCGGTCGAGTGGCCGATGTGGATCGCGTCGTGCAGGTCGAGGTGTTCGACCACGGCGGAGACGTCGCTCGCGTAGTGGTCCATGTCGTGGCCGGTGCCGATCTGCGACGAGCGTCCGTGGCCGCGGCGGTCGCTGGCGATGACGCGGTAGCCCTCGGCCAGGAAGTACAGCATCTGCGCGTCCCAGTCGTCCGAGGACAGCGGCCAGCCGTGGTGGAACACGATCGGCTGCGCGTCGTGGCTCCCCCAGTCCTTGAAGTAGATCTCTGCACCGTCGTCGGTGGTCACGTATCCCATGGTGGTCTCCCTGTGGTGGTTCGGTTGTTCGGTGGTTCTCGGTCGGTCGGTCGAGGGGCCGGGGTCAGCTGACCGCTGCGAGGGCGGTGGTGATGACCGCGGCGACCTCGGCGGGGTGGGTCTGCATCACGAGGTGGGGGGCGTCGATCTCGACGACCTCGCGGACGCCGGCGCGCTGGTACCCGAAGCGCTCGACGTCGGGGTTGATGGTGTGGTCGGCGCTGGAGACGATGCCCCAGGACGGCTTCGTCTTCCACGCGGCCGCCGATGCCGGCTCGCCGAACGCGACGGCGGAGAGCGGACGTTGCGACACCGCGAGCACCTGCGCCTCGGCCAGTGCGAGCCCGTCCGCGAAGACGGCGGGGAAGGCGTCGACGGCGACGGAGACGTCCGTGCCGGGCTCGCCGCCGTCCACGGGGTAGGGCGCGTACACGAGGTTCGCGGCGAGGTCGCTGTCCGGGAAGCCGCCCTGCAGGGCCCCGAGGCTCTCGCCCTCCTCGAGCGCGTACGCGGCGACGAAGACGAGGCCGACGACGTTCTCGGCGACACCGGCCACGGTCAGGATCGCGCCGCCGTACGAGTGCCCGGCGAGCAGGACCGGTCCGTCGATCTGCTCGACGAACGACCGGATGTAGGCCGCGTCGCCGGAGAGGCTGCGGTTGAAGACGGGCGGGACGAGGACGTGGTGGCCCTGGTCGAGGAGGAGCCTCGTGACGGGGGCCCAGCTGGAGGCGTCGGCGAACGCTCCGTGGACGAGGACGATGGTGGGTGATCCGGGCATGGTGCGGTCCTTCCGGGTCCGCAGCGGGAGGCGCGGACCTGCTTCGTCGAGGGCGGTGCCTGGTGGCGCTGACGACGCTAGGGGCGCGCGGCGTAGGTGCACATCGGTCACGGTGACCGAGATGCGTTGCCGGATGACCTAGTCGCCGGACGAACCGGCCGCCAGGGCCGCGGCGAGCTCCTGCCGGGCCGAGATCCCGAGCTTCTGGAACGCCGCGTACAGGTGGGCCCCCACCGTCCGCGGGGAGACGAACAGGTGCTCGCCGATCGCCCGGTTGCTCAGTCCCCGTGCCGCGAGCGTGCAGACCCGGAGCTCCTGCGGCGTGAGCAGTTCGACGCCGCCGTGCCCCGCCGCTGCCACCCGCTGCCCGGTCGCCCGGATGGCGTCACGGGTCCGGTCCGCCCACGCCGGCGCGGGCATCGACTCGAACAGCTCGAGGGCGGCGTGCAGGGCGGCACGGGCCGTGTCCCGCCGACCCGCCCGGCGCAGGCGGCCGCCGAGGCGGAGCAGTGCACGGGCCTGCACGTACGGCACCGGCCACCGTTCGTGCTGCACGGACGCCCACGCCGGTTCGAGGTCGGCGTCGGGGACGAGTGCGAGCCGCGCGTGGTCGAGCGCGGCGCGGACGATCGGCGCGTGCCAGCGGGCGTGGAGCCGCTCGAGGTCCGCCGCCCGCTGCTCGGCATCGGCCCGGTTGCCCGACTCCAGCGCGGCGTCGACGAAGTCGTGCGAGGTGATGACGGCGAACGTCGGGTTGAACGCGTCGTGGTCCGGATCGGCCAGTGCCCGGACGGATTCGAGTGCCTCGGCCGCGCGACCGGACACCAGGGACGCCGCCCCCGCAGCGCCGAGCAGGGTCGCGCGCATCGCACTCGACCGGAGCACCTGCGCCCCGGCAGCCGTCCCGCCCGCGATCCGTTCGGGGTCCGGATGCTTCCCGTCGAGGGCGTCGAACCACGCGAGCGCGCACCGGGTCGCGGCGGTGAAGCCGTCGTCACCGAGATCCCGTCCGAGCGAGGAGGCCTCCTCGGCGAGGACCCGCGCCCGCGCGAGGTCCCCACCGAGGAACGTGGTCATCGACGTCCCCATGAGCGCCTGCGGGAAGGTGCGCAGGTCACCACGCGCCCGCATGCTCCGGACGGCACGGTCGAGGAGGACGCGTGCCGTCTCGATCTCCCCGACGAGGTTGAGCGCGTACCCGAGGTACCAGGCGGAGCCCTCGTCCTCGGCGGTCGGTGCGGCGGCGAGCGCGCGTTCCAGCACACGGTCGCCACGCACCACCGGCTCGGTCCGGGCCGCGAGCAGGATCGACCGGGGGTCGTCGTCCGGCAGGGCGAGCGCCTCGACCACGACGAGCATCGGGTCGCCCGGATCCGGTTCGGCGGTGTGGTCCCAGGCGATCGCGGCGAGGTGCAGGAGCGCCGCGGTGGCGTGGTCGACCCCGCCGCCCTGCTGCATCTCGGAGACGGCGTGCAGGGCCGGCCCGAGGTCGCCCACCGCGAGCCCGGTCCGACCGGTGGGCAGGGTCTCGGCGACGAAGGCCGCGCGTGCTGCGAGGAGCCGGTCGGGTGCCTCGTCGCACGCTCGTTGCACCAGGAGCGAGGCGTCCGCGAGCCGTCCGGACAGCCCGGCGTGCTCCGCCGCGAGGATCCGCCGGCCGACGCGTCGGGCGACGTCCGAGGTCAGCTCGGCCGAGCGCTCGTACGCCCGGCTCGCGACGAACGGATCGGACATCGCCGATCGCTCGTCGCCGATCGCGGCGATCTCGTCCGCGAGGTCGTCGTCGTGGCCGGTCGCCAGCTCGGCCCGCCACCAGACCGTGCGCGCGGGGTCGTGGTCGTGCTCGAGGACCAGGGAACGCAGGACCGCGGTGCGCTCCGTCGGCGACGCGGCGGTGAGGACCGCCGACTGCACGAGCGGGTGCCGGAACCGGATCGCGCGGGGCGCCACCCACTCGAGCAGCGACGACGCCGAGGCCTGCTCCGTCCACGTCGGCGGCGGGAACCTCCCGAGCGTCCGGGCGGCCACCCGCGCGGCTTCCTCGGCGCCGGTGCCACCGGACAGGGCGACGGCGAGGATGGCCAGCCGGACGGGGTGGTCCAGCTCCGCGTACCGCGCGGCGAACTCCTGCTCCACCCGGCCCACCACGGGACGGTCGCGGGTCCGGTCCCCCGGTGTCGTGCGGCTGAGTTCGTGCAGCGCGAGCGGGTTCCCCTCGGCGCGGAGCACCAGGTCACGTCGCGCCTGGCCCATCGGCGCCCCGGGGACGGCGTCCAGCAGGCGGCCGGCGTCCGACTCGTCGAGCGGCGTCAGGTGGAGGCGCCGGACCGCGGGGTCGTCCGCGGTCTCGGTGTTCCGGGTCGTGATCACCATGACGATCGGGTCCTGGTCGACCCGCCGGGCCATCATCCGGATCGCCCACTCGGACGCGGCGTCCATCCAGTGCAGGTCCTCGGCGACGACCAGGATCGGGCCCTCCGAGGCGGCGTCGGAGACCAGCGTCAGCGCCGCCAGCCCGGCGAGCAGCGGCGAGGGCTGGATCCCCGTCGCGAGACCGAACGCGACCTCGAGCGCACGACGCTGCGGTGCGGGCAGGTCGGCGATCCCGCTGCGCAACGGGTACAGGAGCAGGTGGAGCGCGGCGTAGGGCTCGGCCGACTCGGCGAGGGTCCCCGCGGTCGAGAGCCGTCGGACGCCGAGGTCGGTCGCGTGGCGGACCAGATCGGCGACCAGCGTCGACTTGCCGATCCCGGCCTCGCCGTCGATGACGAACGCGGAGCCGCCGTCGTGGACGTCGCGGAGGGCGTCCCGCAGGGCGGAGCCCTCCCGCTCGCGCCCGATGACGGGCTGCGCCATCGTCATGCCGCCAGTATGGCAGCGGTGGGGCCGCCGGCGAAGGGCCCGGCATCGGACGGGAGGCGCGGTGCGGGCCGGCACCGCGCCTCCCGTCCGATGCGGTGCCGGACCACGGCACGGCGCGAGCGGGTCAGCGCGTCGCGTCGCGCGTGATCGCCCGTGCGCACGCGTGCAACGCGGGCACGACGGTGCTCGGCTCGGCGTGCCCGGTCGGCATCACGATCGAGAGGGCCGCGACGACGCCCGAGGCGTCCCGGATCGGTGCACCCGCCGCGACGAGCGCACGCGGGGACCGCTGCGAACCGACGGCGGCACCCGTCCGACGGACGGCCGACAGGTACCGGCGGAGCTCGACCGCCGACGTCACCTCGTCGACCGAGGTCCGCACGTCGAACGTCGTGATCGCACGCTCCTGGACATCGTCGGGCGCGAACGCGAGCAGGACGAGTCCGCCGCCGGTCGCCGCGAGGGGCATCCGGCCGCCGACCCGGTAGTCGACGCTCCGGGTCCCGCGCTTGGGCGAGACGCGCTCGACGAGGACCGCCTCGTCCCCCTCACGGACGCTGAGCATGGCGTGCTGTCCCGTCAGGTCGTGCAGGTCCTGGAGGTACGGCAGGGAGGCCTGGCGGAGCGCCACGCCCCGCGGGGCGAGGGACGACAGTTCGTACAGGCGCAGCCCGATCGTGAACCGGCCGTCGGCCCGGCGTTCGAGGGCGCCCTCGGCGACCAGGCTCCGCGCGATCCGCAGCGTCGAGTTGACGGGCAGGCCACAGCGACGCGCGAGTTCGCTGAGCGTCAGCGTCGGGTGGCGGTCGTCGAAGCACCCCAGGATCGCGAAGGCCCGACCGACCGTCCCCGTGCGAGTGTCGCCCACCGCTGCACCCTACCGCCGATGCCGTCTTCCGCTGAGTGGAAACCCACGCCGAACCGCTCTCGCGCCGTCCTACGCTCGGCCCCCGGACGAAGGAGCAGATCGTGGACGACGTCACCGACATCAGTCAGCTCGTGCTGCGCGAACGCCAGGGGCGGGACCGCGGGCGGTGGGACCGCATGCGTGACGCGTGGGAGCCGGACGGCCGCGTCCGCATCAGCTGGTTCGACGGCAGCGCGCGGGACTTCGTCGCGGGGTCGATCGCGATGGCCGCCGGTGGGACGGCAGCCACACACCGGATGAGCCCGCCGGTCGTCGACCTCCTCGGTGACCGCGCGATCGTCGCCGCACCGGCGGTCATCGAGGTCCGTGCCGGACTGGGCGGCGCCGAGGTCGACCTGGCCTCCCGCGTCCGGCTGCTGTACCGCGCACGCCGGACCGGCACCGGCTGGCGGCTGGCCGCGATGACGTGCGTCTACGAATCCGACACGGTGACACCGACCGTTCCCGGCACCGTGCCGGACCTGTCCTCCGTCGCGGTCGACGACCGTCGGCCGTCGTACCGATGGCTCGCGACGGTCCTCGGGGCGAGCGGTCACCGCATCGCCGACGACCTGCCCGGCACGGACCGGCCCGGGTCCGTCGAGGCGGTGGACGCCGCCGAACAGGACTGGCTCGACGGCCACGATCGCGACGGCCGGGACGGAGACCACGAATGAGCCGCTACGTCACCGCACCCACCGCCGACCACGACGTCGTCATCCGCGACGTCACCGTCGTCGACCCGCTCGACGGGACCGCCACGGCCGGGCAGGACGTGCGGTTCACCGGCGCGACCATCGCGTCGGTGTCCGCCACGTCGCAGACCGGGACGGCCCCGGGCCAGCAGGTCGTCGACGGACGCGGCCGGTTCCTGGTGCCGGGCTTCGCGGACATGCACGCCCACCCGCTCAACTCCCCGGACGACGTCGACGGCGCCTACGCACTGATGCTCGCGAACGGGGTGGTCGGGTTCCGCCAGATGTCCGGCTCGCCCGCCCTGCTGGCAGCCCGTGCCGCGGGTGCACTGCCCGCACCGCTCGGCGCTCCGGCGCTCCTCGCCACGCCGGGAGACCTCCTCACCCCGGTGAACGCGTCGACCGCGGAGGCCGCCGTCGCGACCGTCCGTGACCAGCACGCCCAGGGTGCCGACTTCATCAAGGCGGCCCTCGTCGGGCGCGATGCGTTCCTCGCAGCACTCGCTGAGGCAGGTCGGCTCGGTGTCCCGCTCGCAGGACACCTCCCGAACGACGTGGACCCGCGCGAAGCGTCCCGAGGCGGCATGCGAGCGATCGAGCACCTCGGGCCCGGCGCGACCGTGTTCGCCGCGACGTCGTCCCGCGAGGCCGAGGTGCGATCCGCGGTCGGAGCGGGTCGCACGCCGAAGATCCCCACGGTCAGGCTGCCGGGCATGGACCGCGTCATCGGTCGCGTGATCCGCGGCATCGTGGTGAACCCGGCCACGAGGACCTCGGACTCGTCCGCCCGCGCGCTCACGCTCGCCGACGACACGTTCGACGAGGAGGCCGCCCAGGAGTTGGCAGCGCTCTTCGTCGAGCACGAGACCTGGCAGTGCCCGACCCTGGTCCGCCTGCACACGCAGCAGTTCCCGAACGCGCCGGAGCACCGACACGACGACCGTCGCCGCTACATCGCACCCGGGGAGCTCCGCTCGTGGGACCGGTCCGGCCGGAAGTTCGCCGGCCTCCCGACGGCGACCCGGGACGCCCTCGAGTCGCACTGGGCGACGCAACTGCGCCTCGTCGGGCTCCTGGCCGCCGCGGGCGTCCCGATGCTCGCCGGGACGGATGCCGACGGTGCCGCGGGGGTGATCCCGGGCTTCGCGCTCCACGACGAGTTCGGGTACCTCGCCGACGCCGGTCTTGGGCCCCTGCAGATCCTCCGGACGGCGACGTCCGACGCGGCGCGGTTCCTCGGGCTCGAGACCGAGACCGGACGCCTGGCACCCGGGTCACGGGCGGACGCGGTGCTGCTCGCCGCCGATCCGATGACGAGTCACACGGCGCTGGGGCGCATCGACGGGGTGGTCCGGGCGGGGTCGTTCTGGGATCGATCGGCGCTGGACGGGATCCTCGAGCGGGTGGCGGGGGCGCCGGGGGCGCGCTGAGCCGACACCGCACGGCCGTGCGGCCGTGCGGCCGTGCGGCCGTGCGGCCGTGCGGCCACCGAAGCGTGTCCCCGACAGAGGCACGCATCAGCGCGCGCGCTCCGTCAGGGTGATGGCATCGCCCGTCAGGAGTCTCAGTGCCGCGTCACGTTCTCGTTCACCCAGTCGCGCAGGTGCGCGAGCGGCGCGGCAGCACCGCGACCGAGCGGTGTGAGCGCGTACTCGACCCGCAGCGGGACCTCGGCGAACACGGTGCGGTCGACCAGGCCGGCCTCCTCCATGCGCTTCAGGGACGCCGAGAGGACCTTCGGGCTCACACCCTGCAGCTGGCGCCGGAGTTCCCCGAACCGCTGCGGGCCGTCCTCGAGCACACCGATCGCGAGCGCCGTCCACTTGTTGGCGAGCAGGTCGAGCATCTCGCGGCAGGGGCAAGCGGCTGCGTACACGTCGTTCCGGTCGCAGGCGTCGAGCACGTGCGCCGCTTCGAGAGGGTGGCTCGTCGAGGGGGTCACACCGGAACGGTAGCGCGCGCCGCGGCCTTCGACAAGGGGTCGATTCCCGATGGGTACCGCCGCCCATCAGGGATTCCATGGTTACCGTGGGGTAACCAGGGGCCCTTGCGGGTAACCACAGCACCGGGTGCAGAGTGCTGACATGACCACGACGAACGAGGTCCGAGCGATCGGACAGACCGCAGCTCTCCCGGTGACCAGCGCGCGCAGCCTGGTGCCGACGACCATCCCCGAACCGGTTCCCGGGCCCCACGACCTGCTCGTCGAGGTCCGCGCCGTCTCGGTCAACCCGGTCGACGTGAAGCTCCGGGGCGGTGCCGAACCCGACGGCGGCGTCCGTGTGCTCGGTTTCGACGCATCCGGCACGGTCCGCGCCGTCGGAGACGCCGTGACCCTGTTCGCTCCGGGCGACGACGTGTTCTACGCCGGGGCCATCGACCGTCCCGGGAGCAACGCCGAGCTGCAGGTCGTGGACGAGCGCATCGTCGGGCGGCGACCCCGCACCCTGTCGCACACCGAGGCCGCAGCGCTTCCCCTCACCGCGATCACCGCCTGGGAGAGCCTGTTCGAGAAGCTCCGCATCGGTGCTGACGCCACCGGGACCCTGCTCGTCGTCGGCGGCGCTGGTGGCGTCGGCTCGATGGCCATCCAGCTCGCCCGGACGCTGCTGCCCGGCGTGCGGGTCATCGCGACCGCGTCACGTCCGGCGAGCGAGTCCTGGGTCCGGGACCTCGGCGCACACGACGTCGTCGACCACCACGCGGACCTGGCCGCACAGGTCCTCGAGGTCGCGCCGGACGGGATCGAGTGGATCCTGACCACGAACTCGGCAGGACAGCTCCCCGTGTACGAGCGCGTGCTGCGTCCCTTCGGTGAGATCGTCGCGATCGACGATCCCGAACAGGTCGACGTCGTAGCACTGAAGTCGAAGGCACTGAGCTGGCACTGGGAGTTCATGTTCGCCCGTTCGCTGCACCAGGCCACCGACATGCATCGTCAGCACGAGCTCCTGGACACCGTCGCGGACCTCGTCGACTCCGGCCGGGTCCGGCACACGGCGACCACCGTGCTCCGACCGATCTCGGCCGAGACCCTGCGGGAGGCACACGCCCTCGTCGAGAGCGGTCGCGTGATCGGCAAGGTCGTCGTGACCGACGAGCCGGCGCTCTGACCCCGAGTCCCCCACCACCGAGTACGGAACAACGAAAGGAACCAGCATGACCATCACTCTCGCGCAGGCACAGGAGATCATCGCCGCCGCGGACGCCAAGGCCACCGAACTCGGCGTCCCGTCGTCGATCACCGTCCTCGATCGCGGCGCCCGCATGGTCGCCTCGGTCCGCCAGGACGGCGCCCCGCTCGTGTCCGTCGACTCGAGCTTCGCGAAGGCCCGGACGTCGGTGTACTTCGGTGGCGCGGCGACCGGGGACCTCGCAGCTGCGATCCAGCCCGGCGCCCCGCTCTACACGCTCGGCGCAGCGAGCACCGAGCCCCTCGCTTTCCTCGCCGGTGGACTCCCCATCACGGACGCGACCGGGACCGTCATCGGTGCTGTCGGTTCCGGCGGCGGTACGCCCGACGAGGACGCCGTCATCGCGCAGGCCGGCCTCGACGCCATCCGATGAGCACGCAGGGGTTGGACGGCACGACCGTCCTCGTCGTGGGCGCCGGATCAGGCATCGGCACCGCGATCGCGCAGGCGGCCGCGTGTGCCGGCGCGCGGGTCGTCGCTGCCAGCCGACGACTCGACACCGCGGAACAGGTCGCCGAGATCGTCGGACGCGGGACGGCGGCCGTCCGCCTCGATCTCGGCGACGAGGAGAGCATCATCGCCGCTGCCGACGTGCTCGGACCGGTGGACCACGTCGTGACGGTCGCGGCCGACCACGCCAACGGCCCCGTCACGACCCTGGCGGCAGCCGACATCGAGGAGGCGTTCCGGGCGAAGGTCCTCGGCCCGCTCCTGCTGACCAAGCACTTCGCGCCGCGCATGTCACCGCGGGGCTCGTTCGTGCTCTTCTCCGGGTACGTCTCCGCCCGGCCGCAGGGAGGGCTCGCCGTCATGGCGACGACGAACGGCGCGGTGGACGCACTCGTCCCGGCCCTCGCGGTGGACATCGCCCCGATCCGGGTCGTCGGGATCTCACCCGGCGTCGTGGACTCCGGGTCCTGGGACGGACTGGACGACAAGTCGGCGTTCTTCGACGAGGTCGCCCGGACGAACCCCGCCCGGCGCGTCGGAACACCGGCGGACATCGGGGACGCGGTCGTGTTCGCGCTCACCAACCCGTTCCTGACGGCGACCACCGTGCACGTCGACGGTGGCCAGCGCGTCGCCTGAGCCGAGGAGGAAGTCATGAGCATCGTCGTCATCGCGGAGATCGAACCCGCGCCGTACAACGAACCGGCCGTCGAGGAGGCCCTGCTCGCCGCGGTCGCGCGGGTCCGGTCCGAGGATCTCGGCTGCGAACAGTACGACCTCCACCACGACGCCCGAACGGGTCGGTTCGTGATGGTCGAGCGTTGGGCCGACCAGTCCGCCCTCGAGAGCCACGCAGCGGGCGCCGCGTTCGCGGCCCTCGGCTCGGCTCTCGAGGGGCGCCTGGCGGTCCCCATCGCGCTCCGGACGCTCCAACCGCTGGACGTGTGAGACGACGAACGGCCCGCGCGGACCCGATCAGGGTCCCCGCGGGCCGTTCCGTCGTTCACCGGAGGGCGTCGTAGCGTTCGTGGACCGGGGCAGCGAGGGATGACCGTGCCGCGCGCGTGAGGTCGTCGGCGAGGACCTCGTGCGCCCCTGCCTCGACGCCGTCCAGGATCGCGGCGACGACGTCTGCCGGGTCGTTCTTCGGCATGTCCCCCGGTGTCATCGGCGTGTCCGTGAACGCCAGGTACGCGCCGAGCACCTGGACGTCGTCGGGGGCGAGGTCCAGGCGCATGGAGTCCGTCGCCGACCACAGCGCAGCCTTGGACGCGCTGTACCCGTTGCCGATCGCGAGCCAGCTGAGCGCGGACGCGACGTTCACGACCGCACCGTGTGCGCGACGCAGTGCCGGCGCGAACGCCCTGGTGACCTGCACCGGTCCGAAGAAGTTGGTCTCCATCTGCTCCCGGACAGCGGCGATGTCGCCGTCCACCAGGGATCCGCTGCGCAGCACTCCGGCGTTGTTGACGACGATCGTCGCGTCCGGAACCGCGTCCGCGGCGGCCCGCACCGATGCCGGATCCGTCACGTCGAGCCGCATCGGGACCACGCGGTCGCCGACCTGAGCGCGTGGAGTCCGTGCTGCGGCGTACACCGTGGCCGCCCCGCGGTCGAGCAGTTGTCGGACGAACTCCTGTCCCAGGCCGCCGTTCGCACCGGTCACCACGACCACTGCTCCTGTGATCTCCGTCATGTCTGGCCTTCCTGTCGTCGTGCCGTCGATCGGGGGTGTGCGGGCATCAACCGACCGCGACGTCCGCGGCACGGAGCGCGGCACGGAGCGGCAGGTCGCCGGTGGTGATCTCGAGCTGCACCCGGCCCGGGTCCTGGCCGACGGCGACGTCGCACAACGCCGCCGCGACGTCCTCGCGAGCGATCCCGCGCCGCTCGACCCGGACTCCGGCCGAGAACCGTGCCGTGCCGGCGCCGTCGTGCAGCGCGTCGGGGCGGAGGATCACCCAGTCGAGGTCGAGCGTCCGGACGGCGGCGTCCGCGTCGGCCTTGGCCCGCAGGTAGACCTGGAACGGCTCGGTGGAGCCGCGTTCGTAGTCGTCGGCACCGGCGCCGGAGAGCACCACGAACCGCCGGACGCCGGCGACCACCGCGGCCTGGGCGAGGAGGATCGCTCCGTCCCGGTCCATCGCCAGCGAACGGCTGCTGGGACTGTTCTCCCCGGAGCCCGCTGCGAAGACGACGGCGTCCACACCGGTGAGCACCGCCGCGACGTCGCTGACCGAGGCGTGTTCGAGGTCCAGCACGATCGGGATCACG
Organism: Curtobacterium sp. NPDC087082; assembly: GCF_044745045.1. NCBI lineage: Bacteria > Bacillati > Actinomycetota > Actinomycetes > Micrococcales > Microbacteriaceae > Curtobacterium > Curtobacterium sp. NPDC087082. The sequence continues at coordinate 365,688 of NZ_JBIUZN010000003.1, forward strand.
CCCGCACGTGCGAGCTCCCCGCGCTGGTCGGGGTTCCGGATGAGGCCGACGGGCACGTGCCCGCCGGCGCGCAGCTGTGCGGAGAGCAGCCGTGCGACCTTGCCGTGTGCGCCGGCGACGACGACTCGCATGGTGGGCCCGGTCACCCGACGACGACGTCGTCGATGCCGATGGAGACGATGAGCGGCTCCGGGAGCGCGTGGCCGTCTCCGTCGCGGACGAAGATGTTGCGCTCGGTGGCGAGCAGGAGGCCGTCGACCCAGGTCTGGCCGGTCATGTACTCGACGCTCGGCGAGGCACCGGCGATGTCGACCTCGTAGTCACGGCGACGCAGGACGCCGTCCGCATCGGCGTAGAGGGTCTGCGTGGGGGTGTGGGTCGCGATGCTGTCGGGGTAGGTGACGCGCAGGCGGTCCCACGTGGCTCCGTCCGGCTCGGTCCACGGGCCGACTTCCTCGACGCGGACGCCGGGGAACGTGAACGACCACGGCTCGGTGTTGTACGTCCACATGGCGTAGCCGGTGAAGTAGGCGAGCTGCAGCCGGTTCCACGGCGTCTCGAGCACGTGCCCGCGGAACGACGATCGCGGATCGGCGAGTTCCTCGACGACCTCGTCGCCGTGCGCGGTCGTGCGGACGACCGCGACGTGGTCGCCGGTGAACTCCGTACGGAGGTCGTCGGCGCCGAAGTGTTCGAGCGACGTGCGCTGGCGGCGGAGGTCGACGGTGAACCGACCTTCCTCGGCGATCCCCGGAACCTGCTTGAGGCCCCAGAAGGCGCCTCCGAAGTGTCGGTTCGCCGAGATGGTGGAGACGTCGGCCCAGCGGCTGCCGCCGTGGGCGTCGAGGATGCGGTCGAGCAGGGTCGTGGTGGTGGTCATGATCGCTCCGGGTCAGGCGGCGGTGGCCGCGGTGAGGAAGTCCTCGACGATGGCAGCGGCCTCGTCGGGGTACTGGAAGATCGACGCGTGGGCGGCGTCGGGGAACACGTGCAGGCGCGCGTCCGGGATGAGTCCGGCCAGCGTGTGGCTCCCGGGCGTCCGGATCATCAGGTCGTCGTCCCCCTGGAGCACCAGCGTCGGCTGCCGGATCCCGGTCAAGCGCTCGAGCTTCGAGATGTCCGGGACGCCCCAGGCGAGCACGGCGTCGTACTGCGCGTCGCGCACAGCGGGGGTGGTCGGCGCATCGCGGTCCTCGGTCCGAGCGCCCAACCGCCGGAGGAAGTCGACGCCACGAGCCCGGCTCGTGTCCGTGTGCGCGAAGAAGATGTACAGGAGGCTCTCCGCCGTGGGGACGTCGTGCCGTGATTCGCGCTCGATGTCCTCCCGCCATCCGTGCATCGACGGTGCACCGGCGGGGCCCGTCCCGGCGAGGACGAGCCTGCGGACCGCCCACGGTCGGAGGAGGGCCAGGTCCTGGGCGACGAACCCGCCGAGCGAGAACCCGAAGACGTCGAACCGACGGATGCCGAGGGCGTCGGTGAAGGCCAGCAGGTCGGTGGCCATCTGCCCCACGGTGGTCGGGACCGTCCCGGTCGACGCGCCGACGCCGGCGTTGTCCACGAGGACGACCTCGCGCCGAGCCGCGATCGGGTCGATGAGCGCCGGGTCCCAGTTGTCGAGGTTGCCGCGGAAGTGCATGAGGAAGACGAGTGGGACGCCGTCGGTGCTGCTCCCGAACCGGCGGTAGGCGTAGGTCGTGCCGTTCGCCGCGGTCACGGTGCTGGTCGGGACGGTGGTGGCGGTGTGACCGGCCGTGGTCTCCGTGGTGCTCATCGATGACTCCCTGGGTTCGACCGACCCGGGTGGTCGGTGGCGAGGTCGACGCTAGGAGCGGTGCGGACAGCGCCGCGTGCTCCCGTCAGGGACATGGTCCGGACACGGTCAGACACCGGCCGGCCGTCAGTCCACGTCGCCGGCGAGCGTCGCGCGGACCGCGGCTTCCTCGATGTCGAGGACGGTCAGCACCGCACGGACGGCGGTCTCCGCGTAGCGCCCCTCCCGGCGCGCGCGCAGGACCGCTCGACGTTCTTCGGCGATCGTGCGCATCCGCAGCTCCGCGTAGGAGGCCGCACGGTCGGCTCGGACCCCGTCGTCCCCGACGAACGTCTCGCCCAGCAGGGCGGCGTCGATCCGCACGCGTTCGACGGCCCGGTCGTCGTAGGCACCGTCGTCGAGGCCGTCGACGAGCTGCAGGCTCTCGGCGCGGGCCTCGGCGAGGAGCAGCTGGGTCTCCATCCGTTCCTGGTCGAGGTTCGGTGGTGGCAGCGCGACCCGGCGGATCACCCACGGCAGCGAGAGCCCGAGCAGGAGCGTCGCGACGACGACCACGAACGCGAGGAACTGCAGGAACGCCCGGTGCGGCGTCTGCTCGGGCAGCAGGAACACCGCGGCGAGGGTGACGACCCCCCGGACGCCCGCGACGGTGACCGGCAGGTCCAGGCGCCACTGCCAGCTCCGGCGTCGGAGCCGCGCCGGCCCCCATCGGTAGACCGCCGTCACGGCGAGGCTCCAGCCGAGCCGCGCGGCCACCAGCGTCACGAGGACCACGCTGATCACGAGCAGCGCGCGACCCAGCCCGATCCCGGACGACAAGGCCCCGCGCAGGATCGCCGGCAGGCTGAGTCCGATGAGCAGGAACACCGCGTTCTCGAGCAGGAACTGCACGGTGCGCCAGTTGAGCGACTCGGCCAGGCGGGCTTCGGCCGACTGCAGGACCGGCGCCCGGTACCCGAGGAAGAGTCCGGTGACGACGACGGCGAGTGGACCCGATGCACCGATGCCGTGCGCGAGCAGGAACGCGACGTAGGGCGTGACGAGGGACAGGCTCGTGTCGAGCACCGCGACGGAGAGCCGCCTCCGGACGGCGCCCATGACGAACGCGACCGACAACCCGATGCCGATGCCGCCGACCACCGCGAGGACGAACTCGCCCGCGGCGCGGACCGGGTCGAACACCGCGACGATGGCCACCACTGCGGTGTTCAACGCGACGAGCGCCGTCGCGTCGTTGAGCAGGCTCTCCCCGTCCAGGACCGAGGCGAGCAGCCTCGGCAGCGGTGCGCGCCGGGTGACGGCTGAGACGGCCACCGCGTCGGTCGGCGCCACGACGGCACCGAAGGCGAACGCCGCCGCCAGCGTCAGCGTCGGGACCACGGCCCACGTCACGACGCCGACGACCAGCGTGGTGAACGCGACGAGCCCGACGGACAGCAGCAACAGCGATTCCCGCCGGGCACGGACGTCCGACAGCGAGGTCTGCAGCGCCGCCGCGAACAGCAGGGGCGGGAGCAGGACCGACAGGACGAAGTCCGGTTCGACGTCCACGCGCGGCACACCCGGCACGTAGGACACGGCGACCCCGATGACGACGAGGGCCAGCGGGGCCGACCACCCCACGCGCCGTGCGGCTGCACTGACGGCGACCGTCACGACGAGGAACGCGACGACCCAGGTGAGGGTCTCGTCGATGCTCACGGCGCCGGCTCCAGGGTGACCGTGGCGCGGCCACGCGGCCCGGCACGGCGGGTGCCTAGCCTTCCTCCATGCGCAGCCGCCGTCGCGACCCCTCCGCCCCGGACACGCCGCCCGCGACCGGGCTGGTGTCGATCCCCCTCGCCCGGATCCTCGCGGATCCCGTCGTCCGGATCGGGGAACCGCACGGCGAGAGCGTCGTCGAGCAGGTCCGCTGACGACGGGCACGCCGTCACAGCTCCGCCAGGACTTCGGGGACCGGAGCGCCGAGTGCGATGAGCAGCTCCGCGAACTCGCGGTCCAGACCGTGGGCCACGGCGGTGATGCGCCCGTCACCGAAGGAGCCGAACGACGCGCTCGGCACGTCGGCGGTGAGCAGGACCGGGTCCCCGGGCCGCTGCGAGATGGTCACGCGGAACGGCGCGAGCCCCATCACGCGCGGGTCGAACCGGTACATCCGTTCCGCGACGACGTGGTTCCCCACCAGGTACGAGACACACGACGACCGGTGCCCGGCGATGGCCATCAACGCGGTCGGTTCGTTCCGCCAGTACCGGATGAAGCCACGGGGTGCGTGCTGCTCGGTCCAGGTCTCGACCGTGTCCCAGTCGCGGTGCCGCGCCAGTGCTTCGGTCAGGCTCGTCTGGTCGAGCGGCGGCACGGCCAGCTCGAACGCCGCGACGACCTCGTCGAAGGGCTGCGCCATGGGGATGGAGAACCGGTCGGCGGTGTACTCGGTGATCTCGGTGTGCATGTCGGGACGGTAGATCGGCCGCCCCCGGACGTGCGTGTCCCCGCCCGGGCCAGTCAGCGCGGGCGGGGACACCGGTGGTTCAGAGCGCGGCGACCGCGGCTTCCGCGATCACGAGGTCCTGGTCCGGGGACCCGCCGCTCGACCCCACGGCACCGATGACGGAACCGGCTGCGTCGGTCACCGGGACACCGCCCGCGACGAACGTGAGCGGCTCGTGGCTGGCCGCCCCGAGCGAGTAGAGCGGTGCACCGGGCTGGACCGCGCCGGCCAGGTCGCCGGACGCGGCACCGAACGACACCGCGGTGCGGGCCTTCGCGGCACTGGCGTCGACGGACACCAGCGGTGCGCCGTCCTGCCGGGCGACCGCGACGACGCGTGCGCCCCGGTCCAGGACGGTGACGGTCGAGGGGACGCCGAGTTCGGCGGCCTTCGCCTCGGCGGCGGCGATGGCGGCGTGCGCCTGGGTGAGGGTGAGATCGGTCATGGGCTGGTTCCCTTCGTCGTGGACGCAGCCGACGCTAGGGACCGCGCACCGTCGCAGCGTGTCCCCGCCCGGGTCACCCGTGCGGTCGCACCGGAGGCCGTGGGTGGTCCCGACGGGGACACGCCCTGCCGCGCGCACCGCTCCTAGCGTGACGATCGCCGACGACCTTCGTCCGGCACCAGACCACGACGCAAGGAGCCTGCAATGCCCACGTTCACCACTCCCGACGGCATCGAGATGTACTACACCGAGCAGGGCGAGGGACAGCCCATCGTCTTCGCGCACGGCTGGCCGCTCAGCTCCGACGCCTGGCAGCCGGAACTGAAGTTCTTCAGCGACAACGGCTACCGCACCATCGCCCACGACCGCCGCGGCCACGGCCGTTCCGAGAAGACCGCCGTCGGCCACACCATCGACCAGTACGCGAAGGACCTCGCCGCGCTCATCGAGCACCTCGACCTGCACGACGTGATCGTCTTCGGACACTCCACCGGCGGCGGCGAGGTCGTCCGCTACGCCGCGCAGTACGCGAACGGCCGCGTCGCGAAGGTCGTCACGGCCGGCGCGATCCCGCCGATCATGGTGAAGTCCGACAGCAACCCCGAGGGCTCCCCGATCGACGTGTTCGACGGCATCCGTGCCGGCGTCCTCGAGGACGCGTCGCAGTTCTGGCTCGACCTCTCCGAGAGCTTCTTCGGCGCCAACCACGGCCGCGACGTCTCGTACGGCGCGAAGCTCGACTTCTGGCGCCAGGGCCAGAACGTGAACCTGTCCGCCGCGTACGACTGCGTCAAGGCCTTCTCCGAGACCGAGCAGAGCGAGGACCTGAGGGCGCTCACCGTGCCGATCCTCATCAACCACGGCGAGGACGACCAGATCGTCCCCATCGACGACGCCGCACGCAAGGCCATCGAGCTCGTCGCCGACGGCACCCTCAAGACCTACCCCGGCGCCCCCCACGGCATCCACGGCGACTACCGCGCGGTCCTGCAGCAGGACGTCCTCGCCTGGATCAAGGGCTGACGCGACCCACCACCGGACTGGAGGCGCGGCGCCAGCCCGCACCGCGCCTCCAGTCCGTCACCGCTCGCGCCACGGAATACGCAACCACTCTGGATGGTTACAGCGGCACCGCCACAGGAGGCATGATGAACACCACGGCCACGCACCACCCCCGGCTCCCCCTGAACACCTTCGGCATCGCGTTCGGCACCGCCGGACTCGCCGGTACCTGGACGGCCGCCGGCAGCCTGCTCGGTGCGCCCACGGCGATCGGCGAGGTCCTGTGGGCCGCCGCCGCGATCGCCTGGGCCGTCACGATCGTCCGGTACCTCCACCGCCCCGGCGGGCTCCGTGCCATCGGCGCCGACCTCCGACACCCCGTGCTCGGGCCGTTCGCCGCGCTCGTCCCCGCCGTCGGCTCGCTGCTCGCCGCCCACCTCGCGACCTGGGCGCCCGTCGCCGGTGCCGTCGGCGTCTGGACGATGCTGGCGCTCACGACCGCCTTCGGCGCCTGGTTCGTCACCGATCTCCTCACGTCTCCCCGCGAAGCCGCCTCCCTGCACGGCGGCTACCTGCTCCCGACCGTGGCCGGCTCGCTGCTCAGTGCGCAGTCACTCGCCGTGATCGGACACCCCGACCTGGCGATGGGGTACTTCGCGACCGGGGTGCTGTTCTGGTTGCTCGTGGGCGCGGTGCTCATCGCACGGTTCGCCACCGGCCCCGCCGTACCGCCGCCGCTCCTGCCGACGCTCGCCATCCTGTCCGCGCCGCCGGCGGTCGCCGGCAACGCCTGGTGGACCATGACGGGAGGCGCGGGTTCCGTCGTCGACACCGCCCTCGCGGGCACCATGGTCGCCTTCCTGCTCCCACACGCCTTCCTCGTGCGCCGGTACGTCCGGAGCGGGTTCGCGATCGGGTTCTGGGCGATGACGTTCACGACGGCGGCGAGCGCCACGTACGCGGTGCGACTGCTCTCCACCGCCGGCCTTGGAACCCTGGGGACCGTCCTCGCCTGGGTCGTCGTCGCGGTCGCGACCGGCATCGTCGGCAGCATCGCGGTCCGCTCGCTGGGGCTGCTCCGCAGGTCCGAGTCGAGTGGCTCCCGCCGCACCTCGGCCCCGTACCGACGCCTCGCCCTGATCGGCGTCGTCGTCGCGTCCGTCGCGGTGGCGTTCGGAGCGGGTGCCGGCAGCCCGCTGTTCGTCGTGTACCAGTCGGCGTGGGGCTTCCCCGACTGGCAGCTGACGACGGCGTTCACGGTGTACGCGGTCACCCTGCTCGGGACACTGCTCGTGGCCGGACGGCTGTCCGACCACATCGGGCGTCGCCCCGTCCTCATCGGGGCGCTCGTGCTCATGCTCATCGCGAGCGTCCTGTTCCTGCTCGCCGACTCGATCGGGTGGGTGATCGCCGCGCGGGCCGTGCAGGGGATCGCGACGGGAGCCGCCACCAGCACGTTCACGGCGGCCATCATCGAGCTGTCGAGCGAACGACACCGTCGCACGATGACCGTGCTGACGAGTGCCGCTCCCGTCGGTGGGCTCGCGCTCGGGGCGTTCGGAGGCGGGATCGCGGCACAGTTCACCCCGGACCCCACCGCCGCCGTCTTCCTGACCCTCGGGGTCGTCCTGCTCGTCGGCGTCGCCGCGGTCCTCGCGGCCGACGAGACCGCCGACCGGCACGCCGGCGCACTCATGTCCCTGCGGCCGGTGCTCGCGGTGCCCGGTGCAGCGCGAGCGTGGTTCGCCGTGCTCGCCCCGCTGACGGTCGCCGGCTGGATGTTCTCCGGGCTGTTCCTCGGACTCGGCCCACGTCTCGACGACGGCGTGTTCGGCATCGACGGCGGGACCGCCAGCGCGGCCGTCGTCGCGCTGCAACCGGCGGCCGCCGCGGTGGCCGGCATGCTCTTCTCACGCGCCACCGCCCGGATCGCGACCGCGGTCGGTGCCGCGCTGCTGCTGCTCGGCGCGATCGGCGCCGGGTCGGCGATCCTCTCCGCGGACCTCCCGCTGCTCGTCGCGGCCGCCGTCGTCGGCGGGTCGGGCCAGGGCGCCGCGTTCGGCTCCTCCCTGCGGATCCTCGGACCACTCGCCGACAACGCGACCCGTGGCGGCCTCTTCGCCGCCGTCTACCTGGTCGCGTACGCCGCCTACGGGGTTCCGGTGCTCGTCGCCGGGTTCTTCACCGGCGCCGTCGGACTCGCCGGCGTCGGCGCCGCGTACGCCGCGCTCGTGGCGATCGCGGCCGTCGCCGCCGGGATCGGTCTGACCGCGCGGTCCCGCAGGGAGCGCGCGGCAGTCCACACCGCGTGACCCGCCCTCCTCCCGGTCACTCCACGTCAACGAACAGGATCACCATGACCCTCACCACCGATCTCCACGGCGTCTCAGCCGCCGCCGCCGGTACCTTCCTGATCGGCGGGGACCTGCCCGTCGCCCGACTCGGGTTCGGCTCGATGCAGCTCGCCGGCCGGAATGCATTCGGCCCGTCCCGCGACCCGGAGGGCGCCCGCGCCGTGCTCCGCCGCGCCGTCGAGCTGGGCGTGACGCTCGTCGACACCGCGGACGCCTACGGCCCCGAGGTCGCGGAACGACTCATCGGCGAGGCGCTGGCCCCGTACCGATCGGACGTCGTCATCGCGACGAAGGGCGGGTTCGTCCGGGGACCACGGGGCGAATGGGTCGTCGACGGTCGCCCGGAGCACCTGCGCGCCGCCGTCGAGGGCAGCCTCCGCCGCCTGCGACTCGAGCGGATCGACCTGTACCAGTTGCACCGCATCGACCAGCGGGTGCCGCTCGACGAGCAGCTCGGGACCCTCGCGGCACTCCGCGCCGAGGGACTCATCCGGCACGTCGGCCTGAGCGAGGTGAGCGTCCCGGAGCTCCTCGCCGCGCAGCGGATCCTGCCGATCGCCACGGTGCAGAACCTGTACAACCTGGTCGAGCGTTCCTCCGAGGACCTGGTCCGGGTCACCGCGGAACTCGGCATCGGCTTCATCCCGTGGTTCCCGTTGGCGACCGGCGGCCTCACGCGCGGCGCCGGAGCACTCGGGGCGATGGCGGCACGGGCCGGCGCCTCACCGTCGCAGGTGGCCCTCGCGTGGTTGCTGCAGCACGCTCCGAACGTGCTGCCGATCCCCGGGACGTCCAGCGTGGACCACCTCGAGGAGAACGTCGCGGCGGCGTCGGTCGTCCTGTCCCCGAGGGACGTCGCGGTGCTCGACGGCGCAGCCTGACGCCCGGTACGTCAGACGGCCCGGCCCCTCGGGGCCGGGCCGTCCGCCGTGCGCCCGGGTCACGGGGACGGGACGAAGAAGTCCCGGTACGACGGATCGTCGGGGAGCGACCGCTCCGCCACCAGCACGGCGATCTCGCGCGGGGACCGGAGCCCGCGTCGACGCCACTGGTCCGGGTCCGCCCTGAGCACGTGCAGGACCGCCCGCAGCGGGTTCACCGCCGGACCCCCGGCCGTTCGGTCGCGGGCGTCGGCACGGGCAGGAGCAGGGTCTGCACGGCAGGGGTGGCGGCTCCCGCTCCCACGTGCAGCACGGCGGGCAGGGGCGGGAACGAGATCGTCATCGCAGGTCTCCTCGGTCGGGGTCACGTCGTCGCGACACCGAGGACGCTACGGCCGGTGGGGTGCTCCGCACGTGTCCCCCCGAGGACCATCCCCTCGCAGGGACAGGCGGCGCGAGCGTGTCCCCGACGGAGCCACGCGGACCGGCCACGTGCGGACGTACCGTGCCTGCACGAGGCGATCCGCGCCTCCGGTCGGTCACCCGCCGACGCGACCCGCACGGAGGACCGCCATGACCGACACTGCCACACACCGAACCGGACGGGACGTCCCGACCACGACCCGTGCGTTCCTCGCCCAGGGCGGACGCTCGGTCCGCGACGAGGACGCGTTCGTCGTCCGCGACGTCCCCCTCCACCCGGTCCGCCCGCACGACCTGCTCGTCCGGGTCGAGGCGGTGTCGGTGAACCCGGTGGACACGAAGACCCGGCAGGGCCTGCGGTCCGGGACGAAGCAACTGGGCTGGGACGCCTCCGGCGTCGTCGAGGCGGTCGGCTCGGAGGTCACCCGGTTCTCCGTCGGTGACGCCGTGTGGTACGCCGGCACCCTCGACCGCCCGGGGACGAACGCCGAGCTGCACCTCGTGGACGAACGCCTCGTCGGTCGCCGCCCCGCGACGCTGGACCACGCCGAGGCCGCGGCGCTCCCGCTCACGGGGATCACCGCCTGGGAGACACTGTTCGACCGGTTCCGCCTGACGGAGTCGAGTACCGGCACCCTGCTCGTCGTCGGAGCACCCGGCGGTGTCGGGTCGGTGCTCGTCCAGCTCGCGAAGGCGCGCACCGGCCTCACGGTGCTCGGGACCGCCGGCCGCTCCGAGAGCCGCGACTGGGTGTCGTCGATGGGAGCCGACCACGTCGTGGACCACCACGACCTCGTCGGCGGCGTGCGGTCGGTCGCGCCGGACGGGGTCGACTACGTCTTCACCGCGCACTCGGCGGGCAACGTCACCGCCTTCGCCGATCTGGTCCGCCCGTTCGGCCAGATCACCGCGATCGACGACCCGCGCGGACTCGACCTCTACCCGCTCAAGCGGAAGTCGATCGCCTGGCACTGGGAGCTCATGTTCACCCGATCGGCGTTCGGGACGCCGGACATGGGCGAGCAGGGCCTGCTCCTCGATGCGCTGGCGGACCTCGTGGACGCGGGTCGCGTGCGGACCACCGCGACGTCGGTCGTCCGGGGGCTCGACCCGGCCGGCCTCCGCGAGGCGCACCGTCAGGTGGCGGGCGGGACCGCGATCGGAAAGGTCGTCGTCGCGCGCTGAGGCGTGCGCGGTGGGCCGGGTCCGGCCGGCCGGGCGGGACCGGTCAGCCGGGCCGGGTGGGGTGGCCGCGGCGGGGGCTGTCAGTCGGCCAGGCTGTCGGCGAGGCTCGACAGACGGCGGGCGGACTGCTCGTCCGCGCCACGCCACAACAGCAGCGTGTCGCCGTCCGGGCCGGGCACCGCGAACCGGTGGTAGGCGAGGGCCAGGTGACCGACCACGGGGTTGTCGAAGCCGACGACCCCGTCCGGATCCGCAGTGTCCGGCCCAGCCCAGAGTCGAGCGAAGGCCTCGCTCCGGGCCGCGAGCTCCCCGACCAGTTCGACGTACCCGCGGTCCTCCTCGTGCTCGTCGAGGGAGCGCCGCAGCTCCGCGACGACGCGGGCGCCGAGCGGCACCGCCTCCGCCGTCTCCGACGACGCGCGGAACGCCTCGTCGCCCTCAGGCCGCAGGAACGTCGCCCGCGCGAGGTTCGCACCGGACCGGAACGTCGGGTGCACGGCCCCGGCCAACGCGTTCGCCACCCGGACGGTCAGGTGTCGGTCGTAGACGACCGCAGGGACCGTCCGCCACGGCAGCACGAGCCTGCCGAGCAGTGCTCGTGGGTGGTCGACCCCGTCGTCCGTGCTCACGGACGGAGCGTACGGCCCGGTCGTCGACGGCATCGTGTCCCCGGCGGGGACACCATCGGCGCGATCCGGTCGAGCCGCCGACATGTGGTCATTCGACCGATGCCCGGAGGGGACGACCAGCGGCAACGTGGAGCACGGTTGCCGGACGTCCCGGGAACGCTCGCCACGACCCGGGAGACACGATGCCCGCTCAGACCTCCTTCCTCGGCGAGTACCTCCGCGCACGCCGGGCCCTCGTCCGACCGGCCGACGTTGGCATCGACTCCTCACGGGCCCGGCGGGTGCCGGGACTCCGCCGCAGCGAGGTGGCGGGACTGGCCGGGATCAGCCAGGAGTACTACCTCCGGCTCGAGCAGGGCCGGGACCGGAGGCCCTCGCACCAGGTGCTCGGCGCGATCGTGCGGGCCCTGCGCCTCGACGACGTCGCGCTCGAGCACATGCACCGGCTCGCCCGACTCGACGAGGGCGGCCAGACCGGGAACACCACCGACGACGGGGCGGGACCGCCCCCACCGGTCGAGCCCGCACTGCTCGAGCTCGTCGACGGACTGTCCGGCGTGCCCGCGATGCTCATGAGCGCCGAGCAGGACGTGCTGGCATCGAACACGTTGGCCCGGGCGATCAGGCCGCGGCTGCTGCCAGGGACGAACTTCCTGTTCCACCTGTTCACCGACCGCGCGCGCGCCGAGGTCATCGACTGGGAGGACGACGCCCGACGGGCGGTCGCCAACCTGCGGTTCCACGGTGATCCGAGGAACGCCCGTCACCGCGAGGTCGTCGGGACCCTGGCGATCCGGGACGCGACCTTCCGGGAACTGTGGGCCCGGCACGACGTCGAGCAGCAGGTCACGTGGGTCGCTCGGATCCGACTCGCCACCGCCGAACCGGTCGAGCTCACGTGCCACTCGCTGGCAGTCCCGGGCGGCAGCGGGCGGTCGGTGATGACCCTGACCGCCGAACCGGGGACGGCAGCGGCCCTGGCGTTGCAGCGGTTCACCGCGATGCGCCGCGGTCTCGGCGCTCGCTCGGCCGCCAGCGAGGTCGGACGCGTGGCGTGACCGTCTGCTCGCGCCCTCAGTCGGAACGGTCCGAGGGCCGCAGCGCACCGGCCAGCTGGGACCGTCTGCTGATGCCGAGCTTCGTGAACGCCCGGGACAGGTGCGCCGCGACCGTCCGGTGCGAGAGGTAGACCTCGTCCGCGATCTCCTTGTTGGTGCGCCCGGTCGCCGCCATGCGCGACACGAGGAGCTCCTGCGCGGTGAGGAGTCGAGCCGGCGCCCGGTCCGTCGACGTCCGGTCCGTCGACTGTCCACCGGTCGCCCGGAGTTCGGACGCGGCGCGCGCGGCCCAGTTGCGGGCGCCGATGCGGTCGAACAGCCGGGCCGCCTCGGACAGGTGCTGACGTGCATCGACGATCCGGCGGACGCGCCGCAGCCGTTCACCCAGGTGCAGTCGCGCGACCGCGAGGTCGAACGGTGTGTCGATCGCCGAACCGAGGTCGACCGCCGCGGCGAGGTGCCCGAGGGCCGTCTCGTCGTCCGGTGCGAGGAGACCGCGCGTCCGCTCGACGAGCAGCGCGAGGTGCGGCGAGCCGGTCGTGGCGGCCGCCGCGGCGGCGTCCGTCAGCCAGGCACGGACCGAGTCGGTGTCGCCCGCGCGGACCGCCGACTCGACCACGTCGGCGCCCGCCCACAGCGCCACCGCGCCGTTCGCCCGCGTGCGCACCTGGTGTGCCACGGCGTCCTCGTGGCGTCCCTCGTCGACGGCGATGAGTGCTGCCGCCCACGCGGCGGTCGCGACGATGCGCGCGAAGGCGCCGGCCACCGGGATCTCGTCCAGGGCCGCGAGTCGTGTCCGGGCCGTGGCCGTGTCCCCGGCCCGCACGAGGGCCCGCGCCGCCTCGGAGAGCGCCATCCCGGCGACCACCGGGAGGTCGAGCTCGAGGCTGAGACGCTCCGCGCGATCGGCGTCGGCGAGTCCGTCGGTGAGGTGGCCCGCCGTGACGCGGGGTGAGGCACGTCCACACAGAGCGGTGGTCTCGTCGCTCGTGCGTGCCGCATCGTGGAACAGCCGGACGCCAGCGGTCCAGCACCGGTCCGACGTGGCCATGTCGCCGGACTCCTCGGCGGCGAACGCCAGGCAGTTCACGATGACGCCGTCGGTCGCCTGTGCACGGGCGAGGAACCGGTCCACGGTGCGCTCGTCGAGACGCTGCCCGGGACGGACGAGGGCGAGTGCCACCTCGGCGAGCACCGCGTCGTCGGCGTCCCCGCGTCCGACCGGAGCGTGGTCGACGTCCTCCACCGTGGCGGCCACGAGCGCTCGGACGGCGTCCGCCTCCTGGTGGATGTAGCACTTCGCCGCCGCCCACAGCAGGACCTCGGCACGCTCGGTCGGATCTGCCCGGGTCGTCGCGAACGCCACGAGCTCCTCGGCCGTCCGACCACGGTGGTCCGCGGTCATGCTCAGCATCCACTCCGCGCGGGCGAACCGGTGCTGTGCGCGTCCGTCCGACAGGTCGGTGAGCGGCTTCGCACGGTCGAGCAAGGCGGACGCCTCACCCGAGGCGCCGGCGCGTCGGGCTGCCTCGGCGGCCTCCACCAACCGGTTCGCCTGCTGGGTCGGGTCGGGCGAGAGGTCGGCGGCTCGCCGCCACGCCGATGCCGCCTCGGCGGGGGCGCCCTGCCGGAGCGCAGCACTCGCCACGGCGTCGAGTTCAACGGCGACCGCCTCGTCGAGGCCGGTCGTCGCCTCGGCCCGGTGGATCGCACGGCGACTGGGCGAACGGACCGCCAGTGCCAGGGCGTGGTGGACCTCGCGCCGACGGACCGGATCGGCGGCGTCGTAGTGCGCCGACCCCACCAGCGGGTGCCGTGGCACGAACCGGTCGCCGTCACGCCGCAGCAGACCCTCGCGCTCGAGGGTCGCCAACTCGCCTGCGCCGAGCCCGACACCCACGAGTGCCTGCTCGAGCTCCCGTGCGGTGGCGTCCTCTCCGGCGACCGCGACGAGCAACGCCCGCTGGGTCGTCTCCGGGAGCAGCAGGACACCGGCGAGGAACGTCCGCTCGAGTCGGGCGGACATGCGTTCGGACAGTGGTCCGCGCGCAGTGCCGGCGACGGGCGCGGAGAACTCGAGCAGGGCGAGCGGGTTGCCGTACGACTCCCGACGCACCCGTGCCCGTTCCCCGGTCGGCAGGTGGTCCGCGACGTCGGTGAGCAGTCGGTCCGCCGCGGCGTCGTCGAGCGGACCGACGTGGAGCACGGTCGGGAACGCGTCCTCGTGGTCACCGACAGGGGTACCGCTCCGGGTCGTCGCGACGAGGAGGACGGGGAGTCCGCGGACCCGCGATGCGACGAAGAGGAGCGCCTCGAGCGAGGTCCGGTCCGTCCAGTGCAGATCGTCGACGAGTGCCACCACGGTCCCGTGGCTGCTCGCCTCCTCGAACAGCCCGAGCACGGCGATGCCGAGCAGGAGCCGGTCGGGGGCCGGTCCGTCACGACGGCCGAAGGCGACGTCGAGGGCCGAAGCCTGACGATCGGGGAGGGCGGCCCCGAAGGGCAGGAGCGGGTGGAGCAGCTCGTGCAGGCCGCCGAACGGGATCTCGGTCCCGCTGCGGACCCCACGGGCACGGAGGACGAACCGGACGTCCGCGGTGGCGTCCGCGGCGACGGTCTCCAGCAGGGCGCTCTTGCCGATGCCGGGATCGCCGTCGACCAGGACCGCGGTACCGTGCCCCCGCCGGGCGTGGTCCAGGGCACCGGCCAGGACGAGGAGTTCGGCGTCGCGGCCGACCAGTTGCGAGGCGCGTTCGGGCACGGTGTGAGCATACGTCGCCGTCAGTCGCCCGGCGAGGTCCTCCTCCGTGTCCGCCCCGGCACGGCCGGCAGGAAGGACGACAGCACGACGAGAGCCGTGCACAGCGCGCCGATCACCACCAGGACCGCGACGGGGACGATCGGCCTGGTCGACGGGTACCGCCCGACGAGCACCGCCCACTCCGCGATGACGGAGACGCCCACGGTGGCCGCGGCGATGAGCGTGCCGCTCACCCCGAGGACGACACCCTCGAGTGCCGCGACGGCCACTGGTAAGGCCGGGGTCGCGCCGACGGCCAGGAGCTGCTCGCGCTCCTGCGCGCGGTCCCGAGCCGCCATCGCCGCCGTCGCCGCGGCCCCGACGGCGGCGAGCAGGACCGGGCCGCTGAGGACGAGGACGGTCGTCACCGCTGAGCCGCTCCCGGTCGCGTCGTCTCCGGTCGCTGTCGCCGCCGTCCGCTGACCCCCGACGAGCGCCGTCGGCAGGGCCACGGCCACCAGGAGCGCCGCGAGCGTCGTGTCGCTCCGAGCCGCAGCCCGCCGGACAGCTGCGCGCGCGAGAGCGAAGGACACCGACGCGCTCGCCGGCACCGCCGCCGTCCAGAGCCGGACGACGGGTGCACCGACCGACCTGCCGAGGACGGCGACCGCCGCGACCAGCACCGGACCGATGAGGAGTGCCGACGCCGCGCCGTCCGGTACGGACGCCGGGAGTCCGGCGAGCATGCTCGCCGCGAGCGCCGTCAGCAGTGCCGCGACCGTGGCACGGAGGATCGGCGGTCGACGTCCGCGCACACCCGGTCCGACACCGAGCAGCAGCGGGGTCGTGGCGGCGCGGCGGCTCCCCGAGAGCCCGGCGACGACCGCGGCGGTGACCGTCAGCCCGACGACGACGACGGCCTCGGCCCAGGAAGCGGCCACCCGGACCCCGTCGAGTCCGGAGGCTCCGGCCAGGGCTGCGTCGACGGCGGCCGGGACGACGACGCCAGCCGCGGCCGCTCCGACCACGGCGCCGAGCACGGCGACGAGTGCGGTCTGGACGAGCACCGTCACACGGACCCCTCGAGGAGTGACGCCGGCCAGCTGCCAGAGGGCGTACGTCCGCTCCAGGAGCCCCGCGGTGAGCCGCACCACGGCGGACACCACCACGAGGATCGCGATGAGCCCGAACGCGGCGGTCGTGCCCGCGATGGACAGCAGCGCCAGCCCCCGGACCCCGGGTGTCCGCAGGCCGCCGACCACGAGCACACCGGGGACGCTGCCTGCCAGTGCGGCGACCGCGGACACCGCGCACAGGCCGGCCCAGACGCGCCACGACGTGCGGAGATCGGCTGCCGCCAGGCGGACGAGGATCATGCGCGTACCGACGCACGCTCGATCGAGTCGAAGAGCGCGTCGACGTCCGGTGCGACCAGCTCCGCGTGGACGACGCCGTCCCGCAGGACGATCGCGCGGTCGGCCCGCGCCGCGGCCGCGAGGTCGTGCGTCACCATGACGACCGAACGCTGCCCCGAGGCGGTGTGCCGCAGCAGGTCGAGCACCGCGCCGCCGGCCACCGTGTCGAGCGCCCCGGTCGGTTCGTCGGCGAACACCACCTGCGGCCGTGCGACGAGCGTCCGGGCGATCGCCACGCGCTGCTGCTGTCCGCCGGACATCGAATCCGGGTACCGGTGTGCGGAGTCGAGCATCCCGACGGCCTCCAGTGCGGCGTCGACCGTCCGGCGATCAGCGGGGCGTTTCGCCAGGCGTGCCGGCAGCGCCACGTTCTCCCGGGCGGTGAGTGCCGGGAGCAGGTTGTACGACTGGAAGACGAAGCCGACCCGACCGCGTCGGAACCGGGCCGACCGCTGCCGCGAGAGCGGGCCGATGTCGGTGCCGTCGATCTCCACGGTGCCCCGGAGCGGGCGTTCCAGACCGGACAGGCACGCGAGCAGCGTGCTCTTGCCGGAGCCGCTCGGGCCGACGACCGCCAGCATCTCGCCGCGCTGGACGTCGAGCGACACCCCGCGCAGGACCGGCTCGGCCGCGCGACCGGGATAGGCGTGCTCGACGTCGCGGGCGCGCACGATGGGTCGGTCGTCAGGGTCTCGCTGCACCGTCGCAGGCTAGCCAGCGAGGAAGGCCGTGCGCCTGTCTCTGCCGGGGACAGTCTCCGCTCAGGGCGCGCGGCCGTCGATCCGCTCGAGCAGCGCGCGGAGCTCGCCGAGCACCACCGCCGCCTGGGCGTCCGCCCGATCGGCGTCGACCAGGGCGATCCCGCGCTCGGCGTCGCGTCGGGCTCCGTCGGCCTCCCCGGAACCGAACAGCGCCTCGGCACGCTGTCGGAGCGCGCGAGCAGCACCCGTGTCCCACGACAGTGCCGACGCCGCACCGAACCCCGCGTCCGCCGCGTCCCGGGCTTCGTCCCATCGCCCCAGCGCGTTGGCCGACTTCGCGATCTCCTCCAGCGCGACCACCCGGGTGAACACCGCCCCGGGGTCGCCCTCCCCGACCCGCTGGAGGTCGCGGAGGACCGCTCGGAAGGACGCGATCGCCTCGGCGTGCCGGCCGAGCAGGTGGAGTGCTGCGCCCGCCATCGAGCGACACTGGACGAGCGCGGCGTCGTCCCCGGTCCGCGTGTTCCCGTCGATCGCGGCGTCGATGTGCGGCAGCGCGAGCTCCGGCTGTCGGAGCGCCAGGTGTGCCCACGCGACGTGGTACTCGGCGCTCGCGGACACGGCGTCGTCGTCTGCCGCACGGGCGTCCGCCAGACCCCTCGTGGCGAGCTCGAGCGCACCGGTCCGGTCGCCGCGCTCCATGAGGGCAGCCCACGTCTGCAGACCGAGGAGCCGCGCTGCCGACGCTCGGTCGTCGGCCGCGTGCGCGGCGTCGACCGCGTCGCCGAACAGCTCGTACCAGTGCCCCCATGCCGGCCACAGGTTGGAGAACCACTCGAGACCGGCCGCGGTCCGGATCACGTCGCCGTGCAGCCCGTCCGACACCGCGGCGCGGAACGCCGCCCACCAGTGGTCGACCTCACCGGTGATCCACCGCTTCGCCGCTGCCGGGTCGGCGAACTCCGGATCGGCCTGGTCACGGCGGGCGGACTCGGGAGCGAACCGCCGTGCCGCTCGATCGAGGGACGAGAGGACCGACCGGTGCAGTCGCTCCCGCAGCGCACGGGACGCGCCGGGACCGTCCTCGGCGTCGATCCGATCGGCGCCGAACGCCCGGAGCAGGTCGTGCACGTGGTACCGGTTCCCACCGCGCGGCTCGACGAGACCGAGGTCCACCAACTCCTCGAGTGCGTCCTCGGCGGTCACGTCGTCGAGCCGGAGGGGAGCGCCGCCGGTCCGTGCATCGAAGCTCGTCCCGTCGATCACCGCGAGCGAGCGGAACACCTGCGCCGTGACGGACGGGAGCCGCTCGTAGGAGACGGCGAACGCGGCCTCGACCGAGCGGTCACCGTGCCGGAGGGCGCCGAGCCGTTGCTCCTCGGCGCGCATGGCACCGAGGAAGCCGTCGACGTCGTCCGTCCGTGCCGCGATGCGGCTCCCGGCGATCCGCAGCGCCAGCGGGATCCCCGCGCAGTGCTCGGCCACCGCCGCCAGGGCCGGCTCGCTCGCCACGTCGGGCACGATCCGCTCGAGCAACGCGAGGCCATCGGCGAGCGGCATCGGCTCGACCTGGAGGCGGAGTCCGGCGTCGAGTCCGGCCAGCGGACTCCGGCTCGTCACGATCACCGGCACCCCCGGTCCCGCCGCGTCGACCACCGGACGCACCTGCGCCTCGCTGCCGGCATCGTCGAGCAGGACCGCGTGCCGGTGGTCGGCGCTGAGTTCGCGCCACCGTGCTGCCGCCGCGTCGAAGATCACCGGTGCCTCTTCCGTGCCGTCGGTGGCGAGGGAGACGAGACGGCGGAGGACGTCGAGCGCCGACAGCGGGGCGGCCGTCTGCCCGCCGAGGTCGACGTGGATCCACGGGACACCGCGGACGCGGAGCGCCTCCGCAGCGAACGTGCTCTTGCCGACCCCGGGGCCGCCGGACACGATCACCGCACCCGCGTGGGCGCCCCGGAGACGGTCGAGCACCCTGCCGAGTTCGCGGTCGCGTCCGGTGAAGTCGCCGACGACGTCCGGGGCGCTCGCCTCCGTCGACGGACGGGCCCGACCGATCGACAGCAGCGCGTCCCGTTCCGCTGACGTCACGCCGAGTGCCGCCGCGATCGCCTCGATCGTCGCGCGCTGCGGGCGCCGCGCGACCCCTCGCTCGATGTCGCTGAGGGTCCGCACGCCGACGTGGGCGGCGTCGGCGAGGTCGGCCAGCGTCCGGCCCGCAGTGGTGCGCAACCGCCGGAGGAGCTCGCCGTCGGGTCGTTCCTGCACGTGCTCCTCGATTCCTGCCTGCGTTCTGCATGGTGCCGACGCCGGGTGCCTGGTGGGCTGGTACCCGACATCATGCAGCACCGTTCACGACGGTGCAGCGAGGACGAGCGGGAGCGATGCCATGCCGACTGCGATCACGCCTCTGGGTGAGTACCTCCGCGCACGACGAGCACTCGTGCAGCCGCAGGACGTCGGCATCGTGTCGTCGACGCCGAGGCGGGTCGTCGGGCTGCGACGGGACGAAGTGGCCCGCCGCGCCGGGATCAGTCAGGAGTACTACCTCCGACTCGAGCAGGGCCGCGACCGCCAACCGTCGGACCAGGTGCTGCACGCCCTCGGCCGTGCGCTCCGCCTGGACCAGGACGCGGTGGACCACATGGACCGCCTCGTCCGGATCCAGACCGGCGAGGCTCGTTCCGACGACCACACGACGCCGGCTCGCGTCATGGACACGCTGAGCGGCCTCCTCGACCAGTGGACCGGGACGCCGGCGTACATCATGGACGGCAACCAGGACGTCCTGGTCGTGAACCCGCTGGCACGGGCGATGACGGGCGGCGGGCTGACACCCGGGGTGAACCTGCCGCTGGCGGTGTTCTCGCCGTTCGGCCGCGCGGTGATGGAGGACTGGCCGGAGGCCGCCGCCCGGACCGCGGCGACGCTGCGGTACGGGAGCGATCCCCGCGATCGGCGGCTGCAGGAGATCATCGGCACCCTGTCCGTCCGGGATCCGGATTTCCGGCGGCTCTGGGCACGGCACGACGCCCGCCCGTACCTCAACGGCTCGATCGACCAGGACGTGCACGGCCACGGCCGGGTGACCCTCACGTGCCAGACGCTCGAGGTCCCGGGCCCGCAGCGGTACGTGCTCACCGCCTTCCACGCGGCGGACGGCACGGACGGTGCGCGGGCGCTGGCGGCGCTGCGAGACGAGGTCACGACCGCTCGTGGACGACGCGCCGTCGAGGTCTGACCGCCGGGCGACGCCCTCGTCCCGCGTGCCCTCAGCCGCTCGGCCCGGTGAGCGAGTCGCGGAGCGCCGCCAACTCCCGTTGCAGGGCGTCCAGGCGAGCAGGACGAACGCGTGCCGGCAAGGCGCGGAGCGCGCGGTCCACGTCGGCCAGCGCCTCGGTGGGTCGTCCGAGCTCCACCAGCACCGCCGCCCGCGAACGGAGCAGCAGCCCGATGGACGTCCCGGTGTCGTCCGGCAGCGTCCGGAGCCCGGCGTCGAGGACGTCGAGCGCTTCGCTCGGCGCACCGGACTCGAGGAGCGTGCTGGCGAGCGCCGCGCGGGCCAGCGCCTGCGCGTACCGAACGCGTTCGTCGACGGGGTCGAGCCCCTCCACGATGCCGTCGACCGCCGCTCGGAGCGCGGCGACCGCTTCGTCGTACCGACCCTGTGCCTGCAGGGCGAGGCCCAACATGCCCCGCGCCTGGTGCAGGAAGACCGGGTCGTCCTCGCTCTCGAACCCCGCGACCGCAGCGAGTGCGTGTACTTCGGCGGTGACCGGATCCCCGCGGTCGAGTGCGCTCCAGGCGACGTGGTAGTGCCCCCATGCGATCAGATCGACGGCACCGGTACGTTCCGCCGCGGCGAGCGCCTCGTCCGCGTGCTGCGTGGCCAGTCCGTGGTCGGCTCGTTCGACGTGCGCGGCCCAGGCGAGATGTCCCGCCACTCGTGAACGCGCGGCATCGTCCGCGAGCTCGTCCGCTGCTCGCTGTGCCACGAGGTCGAGCTCGTACCACCGTCCCCAGTCCGGCCAGAGGTTCCCGAACCACTGCAGCACGGTCGTGAGTGCGACCACGATCTCGTGCCACCCGAGCGCGGCGGCCCGGCGGAAGGCCGGCCACCAGTGGTCGACCTCTCCGATGATCCAGTCGCGGGCGACGTCCTGATCGGCGTCCGGTTGTGCGACGGGGGCACGGCCGGGCACCACGAACGCGGACCCGGCCGCGAGGAGCCGGTCGAGCAACCACCGGGTGAGCCGCTCGCGTGCAGCTGCCTCGGTCCGGGCGTCTTCGCGGAGCCGCTCGAGCGCGAACAGCCGGATGATGTCGTGCACGCGGTACCGCGTGCCCCGGGGTTCGACCAGGCCGAGGTCGACCAGTCCCTCGAGTCGGGCCTCGGTCTCGTCTGGGCTCGCGCCGACCGCCGCCGCGACGACGTCGGCGCCGAACGTGACGCCGTCGAGTGCCGCGGTCGCCCGGAACACGGCGGCCGTCGCCGGGTCGAGGTCGTCGTAGGAAACCGCGATCGCCGCCGCGACCGAGACGTCGCCGGCCACGAGCAGCGTGAGTCGGCGATCGGTCGACCGCATGCGGGCGACGAGGTCCGCCACGCTCGTGGCCGGACGGCTCGCGATGCGGTTGGCGGCGACGCGGAGCGCGAGGGGGAATCCGTCGCACAGCGCGATGAGCTCGTCGACCGCAGCAGGATCGCGCTGCTCGGCCGGCACGATGCGTTCGAGCAGGCGACGACCGTCCTCCGGTCCGAGCACGTCGAGGACGATCCGGTCCGCGTCGAGACCCGCGAGCGTCCGACGCGAGGTCGCGACGACGGTCGACCGTCCTTCGACGAGCACGGGTCGGACCTGGTCCTCGCCTGAGACGTTGTCGAGGTGCACCAGCACCCGTTCGGCCGAGCACAGCTCCGACCACCGCGCCCTCGCTGCCGCCAACGTGCCGGGCGGATCGTCCGGGTCGCACTGTCGGAGGACGCGTTGGAGCACCTCCAACGCGGTCGTCGCCGGTCGGCCGTGTCCGGCGAGGTCCACGAACACGCGGCGCTCGGCGGCGGACGCTCGTCCGATCGCCTCCGTCACGAGCGCGGTCTTCCCGATGCCGGGTGGTCCGGAGACGACGACGACCGGCGGGCCCGACGGCCGGTCGAGGTCCGCGACGAGCCGGTCGAGTTCACCCGAGCGCCCGGTGAAGTCCGCCACGCGCGGCGGGCGGAAATCGGTGCGTCCGGTGTCCGGCCCCGCGCCCACCAGCGGCGCCCGGAGCCATCGACGTGCCGCGTCGTCGAGCCCGAGTCCGGAGACCAGCGCCTCGATCGTGCGGGGCTGCGGGTGGCGACTGCGGCCGCGCTCGATGTCGCTGATGCCCCGGACGCTCACGCCCGATCGTTCCGCGAGGGTCTCGAGCGTCATGCCGGCTGCGAGCCGGAGTGTCCGGAGCCGCGCTGCGAGGTCCGTGTCGCCCACGACGCTCCTCCCGGTCGGGGACAGCGTAACCTGAGTCGCGTCTCAGACGAGGTCCGTCGGCTCGTCCGCCTCGTCCTGCGGACGACGCGGGAGCAGGTCTGGCAACTCGGCCTCCGATGGCGGGGGGCCCATCGTGTACAGGGCCACCGCGGAGGCCTCCAACGTCGATCGGTTGCCGAACCGCGGCCACCGCCGGAGCATCTCGCGGACGAACCCACCGGCATCACCGTGGTCCGCGAGCACCGTCTCGACGTCGCCGAGGTACCTGCGGAGCGCGGCGACCTGCGGTCGAGCGGCGTCGGAACGGGAAGCCGGGTGCCGGTGACTCGCGATCACCCATGCCGGACGCAGCGCCTCGACGAGGTCGAGTGCCCGCGCCCAGCTCCGTCGGGAATCCGCGTCCGTGCCGACGAGCCACGGGTGCACGCGGTTGTAGACGAGGTCGCCGCCGATCACCGCGTCGAGGTGCCGGACCGACACCAGGCTCGTCGGCCGGTCGCCGATCCGTCCCACGTCGAACAGCTGCAGTGCATGGCCCTCGAGGTCGACGACCCCGGCCGGGTCGGGGGTCGGAGCGGTGAGGGATCCGGGGAGCCGTCCGGGGAACAACGACTCCCACCGGGAACGGTGTGCGGGCGCCGTCTGGTCGAGCGCACGCGTGGCGACGTCGGCGACGGCCGTCGCGACCGCGTCGGGGAACGCCCGCAGGACGCGACCGAGGCCGAAGAAGTGGTCTGCCTGGCCCTGGGTGACCACGACGGTTCGGAGCCGTTTCCCGCTGCCTCGGATCCACTCGACCAGGGCGTCGGCCTCGTCCGCCGTCATCAGGGCGTCGACGAGGACGGCGTCGTGTTCGCCGGAGACCAGGGTCGCCGTCGTGGGCGACCACGTCGCGGTGCCCGTGCCGTCGAGACCGGTGCGGGCGACGTCCCGGTAGCCTCCGAGCCACACGTCCATGGTGAGGGGGGCGAGGACCGTGCCCCCGGCGGTCCGGAGCCGATCCGCCAGCCACTGCCGGACGCGCTCGCGCTCGGACGCGGACGGGGCGGTGACCGCCTCGGTCGTCCACGTGACGAGGCTCCCCTCTGCCTCCTGGGACACGCGGACGACGCCGTCCACGTCGTCGACCGCCGAACCGCCGGGGACGCGAGCGCGATAGGCGACGACGCCGTCCTCGGTGCGGGAACGCTCCTCGACGACGCCCAGGTCGCCAGGGAGCCGCCGGATCCAGCGACTCGTACCGGGCGCGAGGAGCTCGGTCGCACCGTCGGGACCGACGTGCCCGTCGGCGAAGTCGACGAAGCGGGACCACGTCGCGCTCGGCGAGCAGTCGAAACGGGCGGCGACGGTGACGTGCGCCCGGCGGACCGGTGGATCGTGCACGACACTCCCTTCGCACTGCGCCGACGGTACGGGTCCGAGCAGGCGCGAGGGTGTCCCCGTCGGGGACACCTGGCGCATCCCGGGACCGGGAATGCGACAGGATGGAGGAACCACGGCGCCGGACGCGCCGGCAGGGAGGGAGGACGGGTCGTGATCGCGACAGGGACACCGCTCGGCGACTACCTCCGAGCGCGTCGGGCGGCGACCCGCCCCGAGGACGTCGACGTACGGTCGCACACGCGCCGCCGGGTCCCGGGGCTCCGTCGCGACGAGGTCGCCGGGCTCGCGGGGATCAGCCAGGAGTACTACCTGCGGCTGGAGCAGGGTCGCGACCGCGCACCGTCCGAACAGGTCCTCCACGCGTTGGCCCGGGCACTGCGGCTCGACGATGCCGGCGTCCAGCACCTGCTGCGGCTCAGCACGGTGCAGCCGCTGGACGTGGCGGCGGCCGAGGCCGCGGTCTCGATCGAGGCGATGTCCGCCATCCTCGACTCCTGGCCGAACACACCCGCGTACATCATCAACTCCCGCCACGAGGTCGTGCTCTCGAACGCCCTCGCGCGGTGGGTGGTCCCGCTCGGGCTCGAGGTCGGCAGGAGCATCCCCGAGGTGGTCTTCACCTTCCCGGAGGTCCGAGCGCTGCCGACCTGGCCGGCGCTCGCCGACCGGACCGCACGCCGCATGCGGTTCTACGGGCACCCGTACGACCCCCGGCTCCACGAGACCGCGGCGAGGCTCGCCGAGGCGGACCCGGTGTTCCGCCGGCTCTGGGAGCGCCACGAGGTCGACCCGTACTACGACGGGGATGTCCGGCCCTCGGTCGACGGGTACGGACAGATCACGCTCCGCCACCAGACGTTCGTGGTCCCGAACACACCGGGGTACCTGCTCTGCGCGTACCACGCCGTGCCGGGGTCCGACAGCGCCGCCGCGCTCGCGGACCTCGCGGACCGCATCGCGGGCGCCGTCGCCCTCAGCTGAGCTCCGCCGATGTCCGCGACACGTCGAAGTTCTGGTCGAACAGGTCGTCGGGGTCCCACCGGGCCTTGAGGTCCCGCAGCCGCGCGAGCGTCGCCGGCGGGAACGCCTCGGCCACGGCGCTCGGTGCGTGATCGGTCTCGAAGCTCAGGTACATGCCGTCCATCCGAGGGTGCACGGACTCCCACGCGTCGTGGAACGCGTCGCCGCCCCGGACCGACACCGCAGTCACCGAGAAGTTCTGGTGCCGGTGCGCGTAGGCGGTCGCCGCCGGGTCGACGTCGTTGATCGCGCCGCCGACCGAGCGGATCTGGACCATGTCCACGCCGGCGCTGCGGAGCAACACCGCGATCCGGTCGGACAGGTCTTGGTCGAGGTGCACGGCCAGCCCGGTGTGGGTGGCAGCACGCTGCTGCCCGGTGTGCGGCGCACCGCTCGTCAGCGGTACCGCCGCGTACGGCGTCACGGCGGCCCGCTGCCCGGCCAGGCCCGGGATCCGCAGGAAGCGTTCGATCTCCGGGGCCGCCGCCTCCAGGTCGTCGCCGGCGTACACGATGGTCGCCTGCGCGAACGGCGTCGGCCCCGCCCCCAGGTAGAGGAAGGCTGACACCGGACGCGCCGCGGTCTCCACCGTCCGGCCCCAGGCTTGCAGGAACGCAGCGAGGTCGATCGGCTGGTACACCGCGGTGGTCTGCACGACGTCGGCGGTCTCCGAGGCCTCGAAGTCGAACGCCGTGACGATCCCGAAGTTCGCGCCGGCGCCACGGATCGCCCAGAACAGGTCTGGTTCCTCGTCGCCGGAGACGCGCCGTGCGGTCCCGTCCGCCGTGACGATCTCCGCGCCTCGCAGGCGGTCGATGGTGAGGCCGTGCGCACGGCCCATCAGGCCGATGCCACCGGTCGTGGCGAGGCCGCCGACCCCGACGTCACCGGAATCGCCGGAGCTGATCGCGAGGCCGTGCGGGGCGAGCGCCCACGCCACGGCGCCCCAGCGCGCGCCGGGCCCGACGCGGACCGACCGGCCTCCCCGGGGCTCGACGGACGCGAGGGCACGGAGGTCGATCACGTCGCCACCGGTGTTGGTGGCGATGCTGCTGATGCCGTGCCCGCCGCTGCGCACCGCGAACGGGCGCCCCGACGCGCGCACGATCGCGAGCGCCTCGGCGACCTCGGTCGTCGTGCGCGGGAGCAGGATCGATCCCGGTCGGCCGGTGCTCGAGTAGACGTGCTGCAGTGCGGCGTACCCGGTGTCGCTGGGTCGGACGATGTCCATGGTTCCTCGGTTCAGCGCACGGTGGACCCGGGACGCGGGCCCTCGGCTCGATCGGTGAAGTACTGCAGGGCGGTGCGGGCGAGCGGGCTGCTCCCGGCGACCAGGTGCGCGACGTGGTCGCCGACCTGGGTCGCGTCGATCCACCGCGGGTCGTCGATCCCGGCGGCCTGCCGGGCGCGGGTCCGGACCACCCCGAGCACGAGCTGCGCGACGCGTGGACCGCGTCCGCCGAGCTCGGCGTCCAGCGTCAGGGAGAGGGACTTCGTCGCCGCGGCGCTCAGCGCGACCCCGGCACTCCCGGGGAACGGGATGTCCGCGCTCATGCCGTTCAACTGCATGAGCACTCCGGTCCCGGTGATCCGCGGCAGGAACGCCCGGAAGACCCGGAAGACACTCGTCAGGTTGCCGTCCAGCAGGCGCTGCCACTCGTCGTCGTCGAGCGCCAGCGCCGGCTTCCGGCCCTGGTCGCCCCAGGATGCGAGCGACACGACCACGCCGTCGAACGCCCCGAACTCCTGCGCCATCGCGGTCACGTCGTCGTCCAGCCCGGGGTTCATCGCGTCGAGCACCCTCGTGTGCAGGGTGCCGGGGAGCCCGGCCGTCGCGAGCCGTGCCGCGACGGCATCGAGTCGCGCGCCGTCCCGTCCGGTCGCGATCACGGTCGCGCCCGCGGCGAGCACCGACCGGACCACGCCCTCCCCCACGCCGCCGCTGCCGCCGACCACGACGACCGTCCGTCCTGTCAGGTCCGCAGTGGGTGTCGTCCATGTGTCGATGGTGCTCATCGTCCGTGCTCCTCGTGTTCGTCTGCTTCCGGACGTCCGTCGTCCGGTCCGTCGCCGTCCAATCGGCGCATGTGCTCCTCGAGCGCGCGCAGTGCGCCGTCGAGCCCTGCCAGTGCTGCGTCGTCGAGCGCGTCGCCGAACCACGTCGCCGCAGCACGGAGGTGCGACCCGACGGCGGCCCGGTGGGCGGACCGCCCGGAGTCGGTGATCACGATCGACGATCCGCGCGCGTCCCGGAGGCCTCCGCGCCGTTCGACCAGTCCTCGTCGCTCGAGCCGGCGCAGCTGGTGGGCGAGGCGACTGGAGTCCCAGCCGATCGCCGCGGCGCACGTCGTCGGCCGGGCGTCGCCGCCCATGTCGACCAGGTGCGCGAGCACCGTGAACTCCGCCTCCGACAGGTCGGCTCCGTTGCGCAGGTCGGCGCCGACACGGCGGCGCAGCCGCTCCGTCACCACCTGGAGCCGTTGCCACGTGGCCAGTTGTCGCTCGCTCAGTCGCTGTTGCACAGCGGTTACAACTACCTGACGCGTCAGGTATTCCCGTCACGACCGCAGATCGGACGGGAGGCGCGGGTCGGGCCCGCACCGCGCCTCCCGTCCGCCGTCTCACGCGTCGGCGACCCGACGTCGAGCGGCCGCTCCGATGAACTCACCGAGTTCGAGTTCCAGGGCGAGCAGCTGGTCGTCGTCGAGACGCGCAGCACCGGCCGCCGCCCGTGCGCGGTACGACGGGCTCGCCATGCGTTCCTCGAAGGTGCGGTAGGCGGACTCGAGGTCGGCCTTCGGCGGGAGGGTGGCACGGTTGACCATCGCCTTCGCGGTCGCGAGCGCGTCGCCGTCGAAGGAAGCGAGGCGCCCGATGACGCCGGCCACGTACTCGTCGAGCTGGTCGTCGTCGAGCGCACGCGTCACCCACCCCCAGCGCTCGGCGGTGTCTGCGTCGTAGTCCGCGCTGGTCAGGATGACCTCCAGCGCGCGGTCACGTCCGATCTGACGGGGTAGCCGCTCCGTCCCGCCACCACCAGGGACGACCGCCGTGCCGACCTCGGGCTGTCCGAAGCGGGCGCGCTGCCGGCTCGCGTACCGCAGATCCAGTGCGAGCGCGAGCTCGTTGCCGCCGCCGCGCGTGCGCCCACGGATCACCGCGACCGTGATGTACCGGGCCTCCGACAGCGCGACGACGAGATCGAGCCAGGCCGCACCTCCGGGGAAGTCGTCGATCCGCGCGAGGTCGAAGTGGTTGAGGAAGAAGTCGTCGGTGCTGCTCTCGAAGACGAGCACCTTGAGGTCCGAGTCGCCCGCGAGCCCCGCGACGACGTCGGCCAGGCCGTGAACGGTCGCCCCCGTCATCAGGCCGACGGGTGGATCGGAGACGACCACGCGTCCGACCTCGGGTGACTCGCGGGTGAACTGCACAGCGGGCATCGGATCTCCGTTCGGTTGGTGCCAGCGACCGTACGGAGGCGACGGCCCGGGAGCGTGTCCCGGTCGGGGGCAGGCTGCCGGGCCGCGCGACCGGCGAAGATCTGGTCAGCGGAACGCAGAGGGCGCACCGCGGAGAGGCGCACCGCGGAGAGGAACACCCATGTCGACCGCCGAGAACACCGAGACCGTCGTGGGCTTCTACACGCAGTCGTTCAACGACGGCGAGCCCGAGGCCGCGGCATCGCGCGCCCTCGGCACGAGCTACGTGCAGCACAACCCCTCGGCCCCTGACGGTGCGGAGGCATTCATCGCCTACGTGCACTCCATGCGCACACGGTTCCCCGGACTCCACGTGGACGTCAAGCGGACCGTCGCCGAGGGCGACCTCGTCGTCACCCACAGTGCGTTCCACCTCGCACCGGGCGACCGCGGCATGGCCGTCGCGGACTTGTGGCGACTCGAGGACGGACGCATCGTCGAGCACTGGGACGTGATGCAGCAGGTACCGGAGCAAGCGGCCAACGCGAACACGATGTTCTGATCGAGCCGAGCTCCGCCTCCAGGATTCGAACCCGGACCTAACGGCACCAAAGGCCGTCGTGCTGCCATTACACCAAGGCGGAACGCGCACGGAGGCGCCCGGCCATCCTCCCACGACCGACGAGTCCGACGGCGCACTCCCGGGCAGGGTGTCCGCGCCATGGACACGCTCGGCCTCCCGAGAACTGCCTACGGTGCAGGGACGGGGAAGCAGTCCTCGCCGGCCACAGGAACGGAAGCACCATGTCGAACGCGATCGTGATCTCAGCCTTCGGAGGTCCGGAGGTCCTGCAGTGGCGCTCAGTGCAGCCGCCGGTGGTCCGGCCGGGCGAGGTCCTCCTCCGTGTCCGGACGGCGGCGGTCGGCCCGACCGACCTGCACATCCGCGCCGGCAACCTCACGTCGGTCTTCCCGCAGCGCCCCGGCGACGTCCTGGGATTCGAGGCGGCCGGTGTCGTGGAGGAGGTCGGAGCCGGGGCCGATGCGCGCGTCGGGGACGAGGTCGCCGCGCTGTTGCCGGCCCAGGGCGGGTACGGCGAGCTCGTCGCCACCCCGGTCTGGTACCCGAAGCCCGCTTCGGTGCCGTGGGACGCCGCGGCCGCCTTGCCCGCCTCGGCCGACGCCGCCGTCGGCACGATGCGCGCCGTCGGGATCGAGCCCGGAGGGACGCTCGTCGTGCTCGGTGCCGCCGGCGCGGTCGGGAGCATGGTCGTGCAACTGGCGCGGACCCGGGGCATCCGGGTGATCGGCGTCGCGAGGGAACACGACGCCGCGCTCGTCCGCGACCTCGGCGGCGAGTTCGTCGCGTCCGGTCCCGGTGTCTTCGACCACGTCGACACGACGGTGGACGCGGTCATCGACGCGGCCGGTCGCGGCGGCCTGGCCGAGGCGGTGTCCGTGGTCGGTGACCCCGGCAGGGTCGTCACCCTCGTCGGGGGCCCGGAGGTCGCCTCGTCCGGAGCGCTCCTGTCCCACCCGAGCCCCGACCGTGCGCCGGACGCGCTGGCGGTCACGATGCCGTTGCTCGCGTCCGGAGCGCTCCGCCTCAAGCGACGCCTGACGCTGCCGGTCCGGGAAGCCCGCGAGGCGCACCGGCTCCTCGAGTCGGGCGAGACCCGGGACAAGATCGTGCTCGCGTTCGACTGATCCCCGGGCACGGGCCGCGGCGGCTGGCCGTGTAGCCCCTGCTTCCGCCAAGATGGTGGGATGCCGCAGGAGGACGAGGTCGACCGCATCGTCGCGGCGTGGGGTCGCGAGCGCGCCGACCTGGACTTCGGCCCGCTCGAGGTCCTGTCCCGCGTCGACCGGCTCGCCCGACACCTCGACCGTGCACGGCGTGCGGCGTTCGACGCGAGCGACGTCGAGCCGTGGGAGTTCGACGTCCTGTCGGCACTGCGGCGGGCGGGTGAGCCGTACGAGCTGAGCCCGAAGACGCTCCTCCAGCAGACGCTCGTGTCGAGCGGCACGATGACGAACCGGGTGGACCGGTTGGCTGCCCGCGGGCTCGTCGCGCGTCGGACCGACCCGAAGGACGGCCGGGGCATCCTCGTGTCGTTGACCGCCGAGGGGCGCGCAGCGGTGGACGCCGCGATCGCGGACCTGCTGGCCGCCGAGCGGGCCATCCTCGCGGGGGTGTCCGACACCGAGCAGGACCAGCTGTCGGGGTTGCTCCGACGCCTCATCCTCGGGCTCGGCGACTGACCCGACCGCCGAGCAGCTTCATCCGTTCGGCCGAGTCCAGGGGCCGGGCTTCGGTCGTCGGGTCGATGTGCGACGAAGCCGGCTCCGGCGACGATGATCGACGTGCCCAGACTCCGCGCCCTCATCCGTCGCCGCCGCTCCACCCTGCTCTTCGTGCTGGTGCTCCTGCTGCTGGCGGCGGGCATCACGGCCACGACCTCGGCCATCGGTGCGCAGCGCCAGGCGAAGGCGGCGGGCGAGCTCTGCACCGCGGACGACCTCGCCGCCCGCTGGCACCACGGTGCGCTGTTCCTCGACGCGCGATCGGCCCGGACGGGGAAGACGGTCCTGACGCACCGGGGTGACGAGCCGACGCAGACCGGCAGCACGATGAAGGTCGTCACGGCAGCCGCGGCGGTGTCCGCGCTGGGACCCGACCACCGGTTCACGACCCGGGTCGTCGCCGGCACCGATCCGGGCGCGGTCGTGCTGGTCGGCGGCGGTGACCCGACCCTGAGCCGACTGCCGTCCGGTCAGGACAGCGTCTACCCGCACGCACCGCACCTCGACGACCTCGCGCGGCAGGTGCTCGAGGCTCGTGCAAGGCAGCCGGTGAGCTCGGTGCAGGTCGACACCAGCCTGTTCGACGGGCCGGCGTGGCACCCGAGCTGGCCGGAGAGCGCTCGGACCAGCGGCAGCGTCTCGAACGTCACGTCGCTCATGGTCGACGGTGACCGCGACGACCCGACCGAGTCGTACTCGCTGCGGAGCGCCGGGGCGGTCGCGCGCGCTGCGACGGCGTTCGCGGCACTCCTCGGGCCGGACGTCCGGGTGGACACGACCTCGGTGCCGGTGCCGTCCGGCGCGCAGGTGCTCGGGACCGTGCGGTCGGCGACGGTGTCGGAACTGGTCGGGATGCTGCTCACGGACTCCGACGACACCCTCGCCGAGGTGCTCGCCCGCCACGTCGCCATCGCCGAGGGTGCCGGCCGCTCCTTCGACGCCGTGCAGGCCGGGAGCACGAAGGCCCTGGTGCGCTACGGGGTACCGACCGAAGGGCTGCGCCTCGTCGACGGCTCGGGCCTCAGCCCGGACAACCGGGTACCCGCCTCGGCGCTCACCACGCTGATGCGCGCCGTCGCTGCGAAGCAGGACGGCCTCGGCCCGGTCGACGCCGGACTCGCGGTCGCGGGACGGACGGGCACGCTCGGCGACGACGGCCGCTTCACCGGCGCCGCAGCGGACGCCCGCGGGCACGTCCGCGGCAAGACCGGGACGCTCGACGACATGTACGGCCTGACCGGGGTGACCGACGAGGTCGGCGGGGACCGCATCGTGTTCACGGTCTTCGCCGAGGGCACGAGCGACCCCGGTGCCCGGAAGGAGATCGACGCCCTGGCAGCGGCGTTGTGGCGGTGCGGCGGACACGCTCCGGCGCTGCGGGGGTAGCCTCCGGCCCATGCACGCGATCACCCTGGCCGTCGCCGACGTCGCACGCTCGGCGGAGTTCTACCGCGCCCTGCTCGGGATCGACGGCAGCGGGGTGATCGGCACCGAGTACCCCGCGACCGACACCGAGGCGGGCGGCACCACGGCGATGTTCACGCTCGACGACGGACTCATCGTCAGCGTGTACGGCCGCGACGACATGGCGAAGGACTCCGGGGTCGGCCTCGCGACCGCGCCGAGCAGCACGATCGGGCACTTCGTGGACAGCCAGGCCGACGCCGAGGCGTTCCTCGACCGCGCGCGGGCCGCCGGTGCGACGATGCTCGCGCCGCCGTACACGCGGCCGTGGGGCATGTGGTCCGGCTTCTTCCAGGACCCCGACGGGCACCTGTGGGAGGTCGTCGCGAACCCCGGCGGCGGGGCCCCCGAGGACGCGAAGCCAGCCGAGTAGGCCCCGGAGACCGCTCAGACCCCGAGCTGCTCCGCGACCTCGAGCCAGCGCTCCTCGAGCTGCTCGACCTCGGATTCCAGAGCGGCCAGGCGAGACTGCAGCTCCCCGAGACCCGCGTAGTCCGACTGGTCGTGCGTCGCGAACTGGTCGAGCAGCTGCTTCCGGTCGGCACCGACCTTCGCGATCTTGCGGTCGAGCGCCGACATCTCCTTCTCGGCCGTCCGCCGCTCCGCACCTGACAAGCCCGAGGCGGTCCCGGCCGACGCGCCGGGACCGGCCGTGGCGGTGGACCCGGCCACAGCACCGGCCGAGCCGGTCCCGCCAGCCGTGTCGGGCCTCCCGGCAGACGCGGCGGCAGCCGCTGACGCGGTCCCGCCACCGGTGCCGGCCGCACGGAGCCGCATGTACTCGTCGACGCCGCCGGGCAGGTGCCGCAGGTGCCCGCCGAGCACGGCGTACTGCTGGTCGGTCACGCGCTCGAGCAGGTACCGGTCGTGGCTCACGACGAGGAGGGTGCCGGGCCAGGTGTCGAGCAGGTCCTCCATGGCGGCGAGCATGTCGGTGTCGAGGTCGTTCGTGGGCTCGTCGAGGATCAGGACGTTCGGCTCGTCGAGCAGGATGAGCATGAGCTGCAGGCGGCGCTTCTGGCCACCGCTGAGGTCCTTCACCGGCGTGGAGAGCTGCGCCGAGGTGAATCCGAGCCGCTCGAGCAGCTGGGACGGCGTCATCTCCTTGCCGTCGGCGACGTAGCTCGTCTTCTTGCGGGCGACGACCTCGCGGACGCGGTCGTCGGCGAACTGCGCGAGATCGGCGAGCTGCTGGTCGAGGACGGCGACCTGCACGGTCTTGCCGGTCTTGACGCGGCCGCTCGTGGGCTGCAGGCGCCCGGACACGAGGCTCAGCAGGGTCGACTTGCCGGCACCGTTCGGGCCGAGGATGCCGGTGCGCTCCCCCGGCGCGATCCGCCACTCGATGCGGTCGAGGATCTCGGTGCCGTCGAACGAGACGCTCACGTCGAGCAGGTCGACGACGTCCTTGCCGAGGCGCGCGGTCGCGGTCTTCGCGAGGGCAACCGTGTCGCGGATCGGCGGCACGTCGTCGATGAGGGCGTTCGCCGCGTCGATGCGGAACTTCGGCTTGCTCGTGCGGGCCGGGGCGCCGCGGCGGAGCCACGCGAGCTCCTTGCGGGCCAGGTTCTGCCGACGCTGCTCGCTCGCGGCGGCCTGCCGGTCACGCTCGACGCGCTGGAGGATGTACGCCGCGTAGCCGCCCTCGAACGGGTCGACGACGCCGTCGTGGACCTCCCACGTGTCGGTCGACACCGCGTCGAGGAACCACCGGTCGTGCGTCACGACCACCATGCCGCCCTGGTTCGCGGACCACCGGCGGTTGATGTGCTCGGCGAGCCACTGGATGCCCTCGACGTCGAGGTGGTTCGTGGGCTCGTCGAGGAACAGGACGTCCCAGTCGCCGACGAGCAGGCGCGCGAGGGCGACACGGCGGCGCTGGCCACCGCTCAGCTCGTCCACCGACACGTCCCACGGGATGTCCGACACGAGGCCGCCGATGATGTCGCGGATCTTCGGGTCGCCGGCCCACTCGTGCTCGGCGAGGTCGCCCACGACGACGGTGCCGACCGTCTCGCCCGCAGGCAGGATGTCGCGCTGGTCGAGGTACCCGACGGTCAGGCCGCGGCGGTGCGTGACGCGGCCGCCGTCCGGTTCGAGGCGCTGGGACAGCAGGGCGAGGAGGGTCGACTTGCCGTCGCCGTTCCGGCCGACGACGCCGATGCGGTCGCCCTCGTCGATGCCGAGGGTGACGTTGTCGAAGACGACCTTGGTGGGGAACTCGAGATGCAGGTTCTCGGCGCCGAGGAGATGAGCCACCCGTCAAGGGTAGGCGGCGTGGCCGGGTGGTCGGTGCGGGGGGGCGTTCCGCAGTGTGCGAGGTTCCGCGCTCCGTGGGACGGGCTGCGGATCGCACGGCGGGCGGGACCTCGCACCGTGCGTCCGTCAGGGGTGCGGCGCGGGTCGGGAGGCGCGGGTCACGTCCCGGTGGTCGGCTCACCCTCGCCGGCGGCTTCCTTCGCCCGCTTGAGGCGCGCCTGCGCCTCCCAGTACTCGATCTCGCGCTCGAGCTCGGCGAGCTCCTGCTCCGTGCCGCTCACCCGCTTGTCGCCGTGGGCGTTGCGGGCATCGCCGAGCGTGGCGTACCGGTCTTCGTGGCGAGCCGGCTCGAGGTACCGGCCGTGGTTCCGCTCGCCCGGCGCCCAGTCGTGTCCGACGGCGAACCAGACGATGCTGCCGACGACGGGGACGAGGACCACGAGGAGCACCCAGGCGAACTTGGGCAGCCCACGGATCTGGTCGTCGGTCTTCGTCAGGATGTCGATCAGGGCGAAGACCAGCAGGACCACGCCGGCCCCGTACAACAGCACGCTCATGGTCTCGGATTCTATGGATCGGCTAGGAACCGGCGCTACGCCCCGAACGCGTGCCGCAGTTGCGATCCGGCAACGGTCCGCTGCGGGGATCCACAGGGTCGCCGGCGAGGTACCGACGCGCGACGACGACGTCGCGGAACCCGAACCCGACCGCGACGGCGGCGGCGATCGCGGCGGCGAGGTAGAGCGGCCAGAAGAAGATGTTCGAGACCGCGACCGAGGTCAGGAGCACGAGCCCGCCGCCGGTGGACAGCAGGGCGCGGCCGCTGCTCGACTGCACCGCGGTCGCGCGCACCACGTCCAGCCGTTCGTCGGGAGCGTCCACACGTCCCCGGATCGCCCGGTCGACGGCGTGCCGCTCACGGCCGGACAGCGACCGGGTCACGGGGAGTCGCTCGAGGTGTCGGCTCGATCGGAACGTCCGGCTCGAGTCGAGGATGACGACCGCGAAGCCGACGCCGACGCCGACGGTCGCCGCCACCCAGCGTCCGTCTGAGTCCGGTGCGAACACGAGTGCAGCGGCGATCAGCGCGAGGACCGCTGCTGCGAACGCGACGGTCAGCGTGGCGATGGGCAGGCGTCGCGGCGGCTGCGCGTCGAGCACGAGCCGTGCGCGTTCCTCGGCCAGCGCCCACCGGGACGCGGCCCGTGCTGCGGTGTCGGTCATCGCCCCCGATGCAACCAGATCGACTGAGGATCTGTCAGAGGGCGGCGACCCACTCGTCAGAGCCGTCGGTGAACCGCTGGTGCTTCCAGATCGGCACCCGCTCCTTCACGAGGTCGACGAGCGCACCGCAGGCAGCGAACGCCTCGGCCCGGTGCGGGGACGACACGGCTGCGGCAAGCGCCACGTCCCCGATGCCGAGCGCGCCCACGCGGTGCAGCACGGCGATGCGGACCTCGGGGTGGGCGTCGGCGATGGTCCGGGCCACCTCGGCGATGACCTCGCCGGCGCTCGGGTGCCGTTCGTACTCGAGCGCGGTCACGCCCTTGCCGCCGTCGTGGTCGCGGACGACCCCGGCGAAGGTGACGACGGCGCCGTCCTGGTCGGTGGCGACGACGGCCGAGACCTCGTCGACGGTGATCCAGCGGTCCACGACGTCCGCCACCACGACCCGGTCGCCGACCGTCGCAGCGTCCGTCACGAGGCGCTCCGCGGGGCGTGGCCCTCGCCCGAGACCTGGGCGAGGACGTGGTCGAGCAGGCCGTCGAGGACCGCGAGTCCGTCGGCGACACCGCCGCGGGACCCGGGGAGCGTGACGATGAGGGTGCCGCCGCCGGCGATCCCCGCGATGCCACGACTGAGCAACGCGGTCGGTCCTGCTCCGGCGAGTCCGCGGCGCCGGATCTCCTCGGTGATGCCCGGGAGCTCGAGGTCGATGAGCGGTGCGATCGCCTCGGGCGTGCGGTCGGTCGGGGTGACGCCGGTCCCGCCCGTGGTGATCACGACCCGGGCGTCCGACAGGAGCTCGGCGGAGACCGTCTCGGCGATCGGGCCGCCGTCGGGCACGATGACCGGCTCGGCCACGGTGAAGGCTCGCTCGCGGAGCCAGCCCGCGATGACGGGACCGGTCCGGTCGAGCGCGGGGTCGACGGACGCCTGGGTCGACACCACCACGACGGCCGCCCGGCCCTTGGTCGGCTGCGAGGTCATCGGTTGCTCCAGTCCCCCGAGCGTCCGCCGTGCTTCTCGAGTACCCGGACGTCCGTGATCGTGGCCGTGCGGTCGACGGCCTTCACCATGTCGTACACGGTCAGGGCCGCGACGCTCGCGCCGGTCAGCGCTTCCATCTCGACGCCGGTCCGTGAGGTCGTCCGCACGGACACCTCGACGAGGACGCGGTCGTCGTCGCCGGTGATGTCGACCTCGACCCCGGCGATCGGCAGCGGGTGGCAGAGCGGGATGAGGTCGGAGGTCTTCTTCACCGCCATGATCGCGGCGATGCGGGCGGTGCCGATCACCTCGCCCTTGGGCAGCGAGCCGTCGAGGATGCGGGCGACGACGTCGGGGCGGGTGACGAGGGTCGCGGTCGCGGTGGCGGACCGCGCGGTGACGTCCTTCTCGGAGACGTCGACCATGTGGGCGGTGCCGTCGGCGCGGACGTGCGAGAGTTCGTCGACGCCAGGCAGAGTCGGGTCGGTCATCGGAGGCTCCAGACGGTCAGCGGGTCACCGGGCGCCACGGTAGCGGTGCCGATCGGGACGTGGACGAGGTGCGTGGCGGTGGCGTAGTGCGCGAGCAGGTGCGAGCTGGGACCCCCGACGAAGTGCACGCGGCCGTCCTCGACCCGGCCGCGCCGGACCTGGTGCTTGCCCTCCGGCGAGGTCGCGGTGTCCGCAGCGGGCAGCACCGCGGCGACGCGGTCGTCGGGGATCCCGGCGTCCGCCGCCAGGAGCGGGCGGAGGAAGACCTCGAACGAGACGAGGGCCGACACGGGGTTGCCGGGGAAGGACACCACGGGGACCGGACGCCCGGCGAGTTCGACGGTGCCGAACGCCTGCGGGCCGCCGGGCTGCATCGCGACGGGGGTGACGGCGAGACCCCGCGGTTCGAGGGCCTGCCGCACGACCTCGTACGCCCCGGCGCTGATGCCACCCGTGGTGAGCACGAGGTCGGCCCAGTCCCCCACCGCATCGTCGAGGGCCGCGACGAAGGTCGATTCGTCGTCCGGCACCCGCACCGACCGCGAGGCCACTCCGACCTCGGCGAGCGCCGCCCGCAGTGCGATCCCGTTGGCGTCGCCGATCGTGGCGTCACCGGCGCCCTGGAGTTCGGAGCCGGTGGACACGACGAGGACCCGGAGCTGCCGGACGACGTCGACCGTCGAGACCCCGGCCGCGGCGAGCGTCCCGAGCACCGCGGGTGTCACGGCAGCACCGGCAGGAGCCAGTTCGCCCCCGCTCGGCAGGTCGGTGCCCGTCGCCCGGACGAAGGTCCCGGGGGCGAGGTCGTCCGGCACCCTGACATCGGCGAGGGCCAGCGCCGCGGGGAACGCCCCGGGGTCGGTGGCCTCGACCGGGAACACCGCGTCGGCGCCGAGCGGGATGCGCGCCCCCGTCATGATCGGCGCAGCGGTCCCGGGGTCCAGCGCCGGTGGCATCGTCCCCGCCGGGATCGGGGCGACCACCCGCAGCACGCGACCGGCGTCGGCGGCACGGACGGCGAAGCCGTCCATCTGGCTGTTGTCGAACGGTGGGAGCGGCACGGGTGCGACGACGGCACGTGCGAGCACGCGGTGCCCCCGTCCGCCGCCGGCACCGGTGGCGAGGTCGTCGATGTCCCGCGCCTCCGGGACCGCGGAGCGCCTGGCGGACAGGACCGGCGCGACCAGGGCCGCGATCTCGTCGCGGTGCTGACCGATCGTTCGCACGTGCGCCTCCGAACAGGTGAGAAGTGTGCCCGCTCCCGGTCCGGCCGGGGGTGGTCCCAGTAGCGTAACGAGCGCGCAGAACGCGCCGAGGACCATTCGGAGGACCTGTGGAGAACGACGTGACCACGACCGGGGCTGTGGACGAGACGCGCATCGGGGTGATCGGCGGTTCGGGCCTCTACGAGCTGTTCGAACCCGGCACCGCGGACGAGATCGACGTCGACACTCCGTTCGGCGCCACGTCGAGCCCGATCAGCATCGGCACGATGGCCGGCAAGCGCGTCGCGTTCCTCACCCGGCACGGTCGCGCGCACTCCGTCGCCCCGCACCGCATCAACCACCGCGCGAACCTGTGGGCGCTGCGGTCGCTCGGGGTCCGCGCCGTGGTGTCGTCGAGCGCCGTCGGCGGGCTGCACCCCGACTACGCCCCGGGGACCTTCGTCGTGACCGACCAGCTCATCGACCGCACGTGGGGCCGCGCGGACACGTTCTTCGAGGACGCCGTGCAGCACCTCTCCTTCGCAGACCCGTTCGACCCGGTGCTCCGACGCGTCGCGATCGGTGCGATCGAGCGCCTCGACGTGCCGTTCCGCCCGACGGGCACGTGCGTGGTGATCCAGGGGCCGCGGTTCTCGACGCGTGCGGAGTCCGTCTGGATGCGCGAGGCCGGCGGCCACACGATCAACATGACGATGACGCCGGAGGTGCCCCTCGCGGCCGAGCTCGGCATCGGGACGGTGAACCTCTCGTTCGTGACCGACGCCGATGCCGGCCTGGCCCCGTCCGAGGCCGAGGCGGAAGCGCAGGCAGCCGCCGGAACCGGCGAGGCCCCGGTCACGCACGGCATGGTGATGGAGCGCCTGGCCCGCGCGAACGAGGTGATCGTCCGCGCGATCGGCTCGATCGTGGCGGCGATCCCGGACGACTACACCCCGCGCGAGCTCGTCCCGGCCGAGGCGAGCGCGAGCGCCATGACGAGCGCACGGCCCGCAGCAGCGACCACGGGAGCCACCGCGTGACCCGCCTGCTCGTCACCGGCGGCGCCGGCTTCATCGGCTCCGCCATCGTCCGCCGCGCCCGGGCCGAGGGCCACGAGGTGCGCGTGCTCGACTCCCTCCGCGACGACGTGCACGGCGACCCCGCCGAGGTCGTCACCGCCCACCAGCAGCAGGGCATCGAGTTCGTGCACGGCGACGTCCGCGACCGGGTCGCCCTCGACGCGGCCCTCGACGGTGTGGACGTGGTGTGCCACCAGGCCGCCAAGGTCGGCCTCGGCGTCGACTTCCAGGACGCCCCGGACTACGTCTCGACGAACGACGCGGGCACGGCCCACGTGCTCGCCGGCATGGACCGCCACGGCATCGGCCGGCTCGTGGTCGCGAGCTCGATGGTCGTCTACGGCGAGGGGGCGTACACGACCGCCGCCGGCGAGCCCGTGCGCCCGCCTGCCCGTCGCCGGGCCGACCTCGACGCTGGTGAGTTCGACCCGATCGGGCC
Source organism: Curtobacterium sp. NPDC087082 (assembly GCF_044745045.1). Classification (NCBI taxonomy): domain Bacteria; kingdom Bacillati; phylum Actinomycetota; class Actinomycetes; order Micrococcales; family Microbacteriaceae; genus Curtobacterium; species Curtobacterium sp. NPDC087082. Next base: position 405,534 of record NZ_JBIUZN010000003.1, read on the forward strand.
GGACGGCACGCCGCTCCTGCCGGGCCTGATCGACGAGTCCGCCGCGCTCGACCCCCGCAACGTGTACGCGCAGACGAAGGTCGCGCAGGAGCACCTCGCGTCGTCGTGGGCCCGTGCCACCGGAGGCCGCGCGATCGCCCTGCGGTACCACAACGTCTACGGGCCGGGCATGCCCGCGAACACGCCGTACGCCGGCGTCGCCTCGCTGTTCCGCTCGGCGCTCGCACGCGGCGAGGCCCCCCGCGTCTTCGAGGACGGCCGCCAGCGTCGGGACTTCGTGCACGTGGACGACGTCGCCGGCGCGAACGCCGCGTCGATCGCCGCGACGGCGGAGCTCCCGGCGGAGACCTTCCGTGCGTACAACGTCGGCTCCGGCGTCGTGCACACCATCGGCGAGATGGCGGCCGCGATCGCCGGTCCCGAGGGGCCGCGACCGGTCGTCACGGGCGAGTACCGCCTCGGGGACGTCCGGCACGTGACGGCGTCGTCGGACCGGATCGCCGCCGAGCTCGGGTGGCGTGCCGAGGTCGACTTCGAGCGCGGCATGCGGGAGTTCGCGACGGCGCCGCTGCGCGCCGCGGTGCAGTAGGCCGCGCCCCCGCCAGCAGGCGAGCGGGCGGAATGCGTCGCCCGGGCTGAGCGGTCGAGCGGGCACGACTCGCCGCTCGCGTTCGGCGAGCGGGCGGAACCGGCCGCACAGCGGCCGCGAACGCGACGTTTCGTGCCCACTCGGCGAGCAAGCGGGCAGGCGGGCAGGCGGGCAGGCAGGCACGCGGGCCAGCGGGCAGGAGCGCGACCGCCTGGAGGCGGGGGGGGGGGGGCCCCCCCAACCCCCCCCCCCCCCCCCCCCCCCCCCCCCCCCCCGCCCCCCGCGCCCCCCCCCCCCCCCCCGCCCCCCCCCCCCGCCGCCCCCCCCCCGCCCGCCGCCAAGGAG
>NZ_JBIUZN010000003.1:406477-444871 GCF_044745045.1 Curtobacterium sp. NPDC087082
CCCGCCCGCGGGGGGGGGGGGCGGGGGGGGGGCGCGGGGGGGGGGGGGGGGGCGCGGGCCCCGGGGGGGGGGGGGGCGGGGGCGCCCCCCCCCCCCGGGGGGGCGGCGGCCCCCCCCCCCCCCCCCCCCCCCCCCCGCCTCCAGGCCGGCACCTCCACCGCGTGACGCGTCCGCCCGACGCCCCACCTGCGTGTCCCCCGATCAGGGGTGGCCCGCCACCGAGAGTGCGCGGAACGTCCATCGGGGGACGCCGATCCTGTACCCCGCCCGGGCATCACGTGTTGTGTCGTAGGCATGGAACGACAGCCGGCCCACGAGACCGACCGCCCCGCCCCGCCGACGCGCGCGGCGGGAGCCGACACCAGTCGTTCCGACGCTCCGCACCGAATGGGCGACATGAACGTCGACGTCATCCTCCCCTGTCTCGACGAGGCCGATGCCCTCCCCGAGGTCCTGGGCCGACTCCCGCGCGGCTACCGCGCGATCGTCGTCGACAACGGCTCGACCGACGGCTCCGCCGACGTCGCCCGGGCCCACGGCGCCCTCGTCGTGACCGAACCGGTGAAGGGCTTCGGCTCGGCCTGCGCCGCCGGGGTCGCCGCCGCCACGGCCGAGTACGTCGCCTTCTGCGACGCCGACGCCTCGATGGACCCGGCCGAGCTCGTCCCGCTCGTCGCCCGCGTGGCCACGGGACACACCGACCTCGCCCTCGGACGCCGCGTGCCGACCACGCCGGGCGCCTGGGCACCGCACGCCCGGTTCGCGAACCGCGTCCTCGCGGTCCTCATGCGTCGCGCGACCGGGTACCGGCTGCGCGACCTCGGCCCGATGCGCGTGATGCGTCGCGCGGACCTGGTGTCCCTCGACCTGCGGGATCGCCGCAGCGGCTACCCGCTCGAGATGGTCCTCGCGGCGCACGCCGCCGGGTGGCGCGTCGACGAGTCCGACATCGGGTACGCGCAGCGCATCGGCGACAGCAAGGTCACCGGCACGCTCCGCGGCACCGTCAACGCCGTCAAGGACATGTCGCGTCTGCTGCGCGAGTACCGCCGGGAGGCGCGACCCACCGTCGTCGCACCCGCTCCGGTCCGCCACGTGGCCGGTCCCACCCACTCCGAGGAGGTCCACTCATGACGACCGACATCACCGTCGCGGTGGTCGCGAAGGAGTGCCTGCCCGGCCGGGTCAAGACCCGCCTGACGCCGGCGCTCACCCCCGAGGGCGCCGCGCGGGTCGCCGCCGCGAGCCTCGCGGACACGCTGGCGACCGTCCGCGCGCTGCCCGCCGCCCGACGGGTGCTGTTCTACGACGGCACGGTGCTGCCGACCGGTGCCGAGGGCTTCGACGTCATCCACCAGACCACGGGCGGCCTCGACGAGCGGCTCGGTGCACTGTTCGACGCCGTCGACGGCCCGACGCTGCTCGTCGGCATGGACACGCCGCAGTTCGGGCCGGCCGACGTCGCACCGGTGTTCGACGAGCCGCAGCGCGACGCCTGGTTCGGCCCGGCCGAGGACGGCGGCTTCTGGTCCCTCTACCTGCGCGACCCGGACGGCGACCTGCTCCGCGGCGTGCCGATGTCGCAGGACGACACCGGTGCGGTCCAGTTCGCCCGCCTGACCGACGCCGGGCTCGACGCGGGCACCCTCGGGGTCCTGCTCGACGTCGACACCGTGCCGGATGCCGAGCGCGTCGCCGACCTCGTACCCGACTCCGGGTTCGCCGCCGCACTGCAGGCCGAGACCACGGGGGCACTCCGATGACCATGGAAGCACCCGTCTCCTTCGGGGCCGGCGGTGGCGAACCGTACGCGCGTGCGCTCCGCACCGACGGTCGCATCCGGCTGACGGACACGTCCCGACCGGACCGGGCGGTCACGCTCGACGTCGGCCGCTGGAGCGCCGCGGCGGACCGCATCGACCGGTCGCTCCTCGACGGTGCGGACGGGCCGGTGATCGACATCGGCTGCGGGCCGGGGCGGATGCTCGTCGCCGCGAGCACCCTCGGCATCCCGTCGCTCGGCGTGGACGTCTCCGCCGACGCCGTGGCGATCGCCCGACGCTCCGGCGGGACGGCGATCCAGGGCTCGGTCTTCGACCCGGTCCCCGACGAGGGGCACTGGGACACGGCGCTCGTGATCGACGGGAACATCGGCATCGGCGGCGACCCGGCGGCCCTGCTCGCCCGGTGCCGCGAGATCGTGCGCGTCGGTGGCCGCGTGGTCGTCGAGACCCACGTCGACCGCACCGCCGACCGGGTGTACACCGCCCGCGTGGTGGACGCCGACGGCCACCAGAGCGCGGGCTTCCCGTGGGCCGAGGTGGGCGTCGACGCCCTGCTCGACCACGCCGAGACGGTCGGCCTCGTGGCGAAGCAGAGCTGGACCGCCGAGGGCCGGACCTTCTGCGAGCTGCTCGCCTGAGCATTCCTTCTTTTGTGTCATGCAAAAGAAGGAGGTAGTGTGGTGGTCATCAAGCCGACGGCGTCGCGGTCGCCGGCCCGGTGACCGACCACCCTCGGCACGACGACGAGGAGCATCCATGCAGAACCGTCAGAACCCCCTGGGCGGCGCGTACGTGACCGGCCTCGAGAACCGTGACGAGCTCGGCGCCTACGCGGTGGACGCCGCCTGGCGATCGATCGGCACCTACACCGGAACCGGGATCGGGCGTGCGCTCGGCCGGTTCGTCGACACGCAGTCCCGTCGGCCCGGTACCGCGACGTCCTCGACGCGAACGGCCACCGGTTCGCTGCGGACCGCGACGGGCTCGTTCCGCACGGCCTGACGCCGTCCCCGTACCGCGAGCGGTCGTCCACCCGGGGTGCCCCCCTTTCTCCCCGGTGCGGACGGCCGCTCGCTCCTCGTCCACAGGCGCGCTCGTCGTCCACAGGCGCGACGTTCCTGGGCGTGCCGACCCGCGCGATGCCAGGATGGACGCATGAACGACCGCGCCGGCACCCCCGCCACTGCAGACGACCTCGTCGACCTCGACGCCCTCATCGCCGCGTACCACGAGCGCGTCCCGGACGTCTCCGTCCCCGAGCAGAAGGTCGTCTTCGGCACCTCGGGCCACCGCGGCTCCTCGCTGGACTCCGCGTTCAACGACACCCACATCGCCGCGATCACGCAGGCGATCGTCGAGTACCGCACGTCGCAGGGCACCGACGGCCCGCTCTTCATCGGCCGTGACACGCACGCGCTCTCCGGCCCCGCCGAACGCACCGCGCTCGAGGTCCTCGCCGCCAACGGCGTGCACGTCCTCGCCGACAGCGAGAACGGCTACGTCCCCACCCCGGCGCTCAGCCACGCGATCATCGCGTACAACCGTGCCGGCAACGCGGACACGGCGGACGGCATCGTCATCACGCCCAGCCACAACCCGCCCCGCGACGGCGGCTTCAAGTACAACCCGCCGCACGGTGGCCCGGCGGACAGTGACGCGACGAGCTGGATCGCCGAGCGCGCGAACGCGATCATCGCCGGCGGCAACGCCGAGGTCCAGCGCACCGAGCACGCCTCGCCCGACCGCTACGACTTCCTCGGCGCCTACGTCGCCGACCTCGAGAACATCATCGACATCGACGCGATCAAGCGTGCCGGCGTGAAGATCGGCGCCGACCCGCTCGGTGGTGCGTCGCTCCCCTACTGGAACCGCATCCGCGACCACTACGGGCTCGACCTCACGGTGGTCAACCCGGACGTCGACCCCACCTGGTCGTTCATGACCCTCGACTGGGACGGCAAGATCCGGATGGACCCGTCGAGCCCGAGCGCGATGGCCTCGGTCGTCGCGCGGAAGGACGACTACGACGTCCTCACCGGCAACGACGCCGACTCCGACCGGCACGGCATCGTCACGCCCGACGGCGGCCTGATGAACCCGAACCACTACCTCGCCGTGGCGATCGAGTACCTCTACGCGCACCGTCCCGCCTGGCGCGACGACGCCGCGATCGGCAAGACCCTCGTGTCGTCGAGCATCATCGACCGCGTGGCCGAGTCCCTCGGTCGTCGCCTGTGGGAGGTCCCGGTCGGCTTCAAGTGGTTCGTCCCGGGCCTGATCGACGGTTCCGTGGCCTTCGGCGGCGAGGAGTCGGCGGGCGCGTCGTTCCTCCGCAAGGACGGCACCGCGTGGACCACCGACAAGGACGGCATCATCCTGGCGCTCCTGGCGTCGGAGATCATCGCGGTCACCGGCAAGACCCCGTCACAGCTGTACGACGAGCTGACCGAACGCTTCGGCGCCCCGGTCTACCAGCGTGTCGACGCCGCCGCGAGCAAGGAGCAGAAGGCCCGCTTGTCGAAGCTCGACGGTGACGCCATCACCGCCGAGACCCTCGCGGGCGACCCGATCACGGCGAAGCTGTCGAAGGCTCCGGGCAACGACGCGGCCGTCGGCGGCGTGAAGGTCGTCACCGACAAGGCGTGGTTCGCGGCCCGCCCGTCCGGCACCGAGGACGTCTACAAGATCTACGCCGAGAGCTTCGTCGGGCAGGAGCACCTCGAACAGGTGCAGCGCGAAGCCAAGGAGATCGTCGACGCCGCACTCGGGGCCTGAGGTCCCGCGCGGATGGGGTGGTTCGGCCGGAAGCAGGACGATCGGCACGACGAGCCCGCCCCGACGCTCGTGGTGCTCGCCCAGCGAGCCCTCGCCGAGCGCGGAATGGAGACCACGGTCGAGGTGCCGGCCGGTGAGCAGGCTCGCCTGGTCGGTACCGACGGCCGGGTCTTCCTGCTCGAGAACCTCGCGGCGCAGGTGCACGGCGAGACCCCGGACGTGCAGGCCGACATGGTCGCCGAGCACTTCGACCGGATGATCCAGGCGTACAGCGAGCCGGCACCCGAGGAGCTCGGCGCCGACGAACTGCGCCAGCGCATCCGACTGCGGATCCTGCCGGACCCCAGCGCGGACGGCGGCACGGGCCTCGGCGCCGGCCCGTCCGACCCCACCGACCTCGACTACGCCCGACCGTTCGCTCCCGGGCTGGTGCTCGGGCTGTGCGTCGACTACCCGACGATGGTGAGCACGCTGTCGGGTCCGACCCTGCCGCGGCTCGCCCTCGGCATCGACGAGCTCTTCGCCTTCGGGCAGCTGGGCACCGACGACGAACCGGTGGACGAGCACGCCGAGATCGCCCCCGGGGTCTTCATCGTCGAGGGCGAGTCCCTGTTCGTCGCGTCGAAGGCGGTCAACCTCCCGGCGCTCTTCGGCGCCGCCGGGTTCGGCACGGTGTTCGCGATCCCGCACCGGCACCTCCTGCTCGCCGTCCCGATCCGTGACGCATCGAGCATCACCTCGGTGCAGATGCTCGCCGGCCTGGTCGTGCAGGTGCTCACGGACGGCGAGCACGGCCTGCCCGGCGGGGTGCTGAGCCCCCTGCTGTACTTCTCGCGTAACGGCCGGGTCAGCGCGGTGTCCGGCTTCGACGACGAGACGGGCGCGATGCGCATCGAGGTGGACGAGCGGTTCCAAGAAGCCCTCGAACAGGCCGCCGCAGCGTCCTGATGCACCGCACGCCACGCTCCGGCGTACTGTGACGGCGTCGGGAGCGCTCACGAGGACGTTCCGACAGACGCCACCGAAACCGGTGCCGGTGCTGCCGATCCACTCAGGAACCCACTCCGGCGCGACCCTTCACCTTGCGGCAGATGTAACTTTGCAGCCAGCGCAAAGTTTCCGGGAGACCCTGCACATGACCCAGACCGCGACCGCACCCGCGGCACCCACCACCTCGTCCAACGCCGTGATGAACCACCGGCAGATCCTGCTGGTCATCTACGGCCTGATGGCGGGGATGTTCCTCGGTGCCCTCGACCAGACGATCGTCGGTACCGCGATCCGCACGATCGGCGACGACCTGCACGGCCTCGACCAGCAGGCCTGGGTGACGACCGGCTACCTCATCGCGTCGACGATCACGACGCCGATCTACGGCAAGCTGTCCGACATCTTCGGCCGGCGTCCGCTGTTCCTCACGGCGATCGGCATCTTCATCGTCGGGTCGTTCGCCGCGTCGTTCTCGACCTCGATGCTCATGCTCGCCGGCTTCCGCGCGCTGCAGGGCCTCGGTGCCGGTGGTCTGATGTCCCTGCCGCTCGCCATCATGGGCGACATGCTCGCCCCGCGCGAGCGCGCCAAGTACCAGGGCTACTTCCTGGCGGTCTTCGGCATCTCGAGCGTCATCGGCCCGCTGGTCGGCGGTGTCTTCGCCGGGGCGGACCAGCTGCTGTTCATCGCCGGGTGGCGCTGGGTGTTCCTGATCAACGTGCCGATCGGCATCATCGCGCTCTTCATGGTGCTGACGTTCCTGCACCTGCCGAAGTTCGGCGACCGCGGCAAGCCCCGGATCGACTGGTGGGGCGCGACGCTCGTCATCGTGACCCTGGTGCCGCTGCTCCTCATCGCCGAGCAGGGCCGCGAGTGGGGCTGGGACTCCCCCGGCGCCTTCGCCTGCTACGCGATCGGTGCGCTCGGGCTCATCGCGTTCATCATCGTCGAACGCGCGATGGGCGACGATGCGATCCTGCCGCTGAAGCTGTTCGGCTCGCGGGTGTTCTCGATGTCGGCGATCCTGTCCGTCCTCGTCGGCTTCGGCATGTTCGGCGCCATGCTCACCATCCCGCTGTACCTGCAGATCGTGAAGGGCGTCACGCCGACCGAGTCCGGGTTCGCGATGCTCCCGATGGTGCTCGGTCTGATGATCTCGTCGATCGCCTCGGGCCAGATCATCTCGCGGACCGGCAACTACCAGGTCTTCCCGATCACCGGCACGGCGTTCACGGCCATCGGGTTCACCGTCCTGACGTTCCTCACCGCCGACCGCCCCCTCTGGTTCCTGATGCTCGGCATGTTCGGCATCGGCCTCGGGCTCGGGCAGCTCATGCAGACCCTGACCCTGGCGGCGCAGAACTCGGTCAGCCCGCGGGACATCGGTGTCGCGACGAGCGCCGCCACGTTCTTCCGCCAGATCGGCGGCACCATGGGCACCGCCGTGCTGCTGTCCGTCCTGTTCACGCTCATGCCGACGAACATCACGACGGCGATGCAGAACGAGGGCGACCTGAAGAGCGCCCTGAACGCCGCACTCACCCCGTCGGTCGCGAACGCGTCGGACAACAAGGGCGTGATGGACCAGATCTGGAACAAGATCGTCGACCCGGTGCAGCAGAACGTCCAGGACGGTCTCGACAAGGGCGCCGCCCAGGCCAAGGAGGCCGCGGACGCCGCCGTCACGAAGCAGGTCACCGCTGCCGTCCAGCAGCAGGTCGCGGCCGGCACGGTCCCCGAGGCCTCGGCGGACACGGTCATCGCCCAGCAGGTCGCCGCCGCGAAGCCCGCCGCCGAGCAGCAGGCACTCGAGACCGCCGCGTCGAAGGCGAACGCCGAGGTCGTGGACGGCACGCTGCAGGTGGACTACTCGAACGCCGACCAGCGCCAGAACGTCGTCGACGAGGTCGCTCCGACGCTCGTCGAGCAGCTCAAGAGTGGTGACTCGAGCGCGAGTTCCTCGACCAGCTCGTCGACGAGCGACACGTCGTTCCTCAACGGCGCGGACAAGCGCCTCACCCGGCCGTTCCTCGTCGGGTTCAGCGACTCCGCCGTGGTCGTCTACTACGTCGGCCTCGCCGTGATCCTGCTGGCCTTCGTGCTCACCTGGTTCTTCCGCGTGCCGCCGCTCCGCAAGGTCTCGGCGCTGCAGGAGCAGGCGAACACCGAGCGCGCGGACAACGAGCGGGCGACCGCCGACGCGGACCGCCTGACCGTGGACGCCCAGCACGCGGCCGCCCGGACGGGATCGCTCGTCTCGCCGGACACCGGCTCGATGGCGGTCGTGCCGACCTCGCCGGACGTGGTCTCGCAGCCGCGCTCGGCCGGTTCCGCGGTCGGTGTCGGTGTCGGTGTCGGTGTCGGTGTCGGGCAGTCGACGACCCGGTCGGGCGGAGCAGCCGGCGGTGCCTCCACCGTCTCCCTCGACGGCACCCGCGCACCACTGCCCGACGCGACCACGCACGGCGCGCACTCCGCCGCCGCGCCGGTCGACGAGCCACCCACCACCACGGGCGCGATCCGCACCCGAGCCGCACACGCCGCGACGGACGCGACCACGGACACCACCGGCGGCGACGCTGCGGAGGCGAGCCGCGCCTCCAGACCCGACGAGCACGGGCACGGGCGTCACTCAGCCGAGTAGCGACGTGGTCAGCCCGTCGATGCGTCCGACGGGCTGACCACGTCGAACGACGCCCCCGGCAGCCGTCGGCGCATCACGTCGACGGCGACCGGGTTGTCGTCCACGAGCACGAACCGCCGGCCGAGCGCGCGGGCCACCGCACCCGTCGTCCCACTGCCGGCGAAGAAGTCGAGGACCCAGTCGCCCTCGCGCGACGACGCCTGCACGATGCGGCGCAGCACGCCCTCGGGCTTCTGCGTCGGGTAGCCGGTCTTCTCCCTGCCGGTCGGGGACACGATCGTGTGCCACCACACGTCCGTCGGGAGCTTGCCGCGCTCGCGCTTCTCGGGTGTGACGAGCCCCGGCGCCATGTAGGGCTCACGGTCGACCGCCTCGGAGTCGAACCAGTACCGCGACGGGTCCTTGACGTAGACGAGGATCGTGTCGTGCTTCGTCGGCCACCGTGACCGGGACTTCGCACCGAAGTCGTACGCCCAGACGATCTCGTTGAGGAAGGACTCCCGGCCGAACAGGGCGTCGAGCAGGACCTTGGCGTAGTGCGACTCGCGGTAGTCGAGGTGGAGGTAGAGGGTGCCGTCCTCGGCGAGGAGCCGCCACGCCTCGAGCAGCCGCGGTTCGAGGAACGACCAGTAGTCCTCGAACCGGTCGTCGAAGCGCATGAGGTCGCCGCGGACCCGCTCGTAGGAGCTTCCTCGGAAGCCCGTCACCCGCTCACGTCGGCGATCGGGAGCTGCGGCCTCGTCGGCGACCGTCGGCTCGCGGACCGCGGCGCTCGCGTGCCGACGCTGGTAGCGGCCGGTGTTGAACGGCGGGTCGAGGTACACGAGCGTGAACGAGCCGTCCGCCAGGGTCGGCAGGACGTCGAGGTTGTCGCCGAGGACCACCCGGTCCGGTCCTCGATCGTCGCCGCTGTGCACGGGACCATTCTGGTCCACGCGGCGTCCCGTCCCCGCGGAGCCCGCGGGCCGGGCTCAGCCGCAGGTCACCTGGGAGATCGTCGCGTCGTCGTCCGGCAGCCACGCGCCGCCGGCCCAGACGTCCACCGGTTCGCCCGCGCGCAGTGCCGTCGCCACCACGAGGTCGTGCGGACCGGGCAGCGTCGCGACCTCCTCGTCGACGGAGAACTGCACGGTCGCCGAGTCGCAGGACGCCTCGGGGGTGACCTCCCACCCGGCGCAACCGTAGTCGACGCAGCCGTCCGGCCACGAGCCGTCGGCGTCCTCGGCGTCGGAGTCGAGCGGGCTCCGGGTCAGCGCCACGGCGTGCTCCGTTGCGGTGGAGCAGGTGACGTCGCGGATGCCGCCCCACTCCTCGGCCCCCTGCTCGGTGAGGACGAGCGGTCGCCCGGAGGTCAGCACGACCGTGCGGGTGTCGGTGCGCACGTCGTCACCGCTCTCGGTGGCGGAGAACCCGACCGTGACCTGGGCCGGCCCGTCGCACTCGCTGTCGATCTGCCACGCCCAGCAGCCGTCCGCGAAGTCGATCGCTCCGCAGGTCGCCTGCCACGTCTCGTCGTCGCCGATGAACGACGCGGTGACCGTGCCGTCGTCCGAGGTCCACGGTGCCTGGTCCCCCGCGTCCGGTGTGTCCTGGTCCGGTGCGTCGTCGTCCGGGCCGCTGTCGTCCGGGACGCTGCCGTCGGGTGCGGTGTCCTGGAGTCCGTACGCGAGCGTCTGCCCGTCGCTCTGCAGCGCACGGACGACCGGGTCGACGGCCGTCGTCGCGCCGACGACGAGCAGGAGCGCGGCGGCACCCGCGGTCACGGCGACGACCGTACGGGTGCGGTGGCGCAACGGCGAACGCCGCGGTGCCGCGTCCGCCGCCACGGCGAACGGCCGCACGGTGGGCAGCCCCCACGCCGCCGCCTCCCAGGCGGCCACGGCTGCGTCCTCATCGGGCTCCGGGAACGCCGCCCGCGCCCGCGCCGGGACCTCCGTCCGACGCCACACCGCCGCATCGTCCCGGATCGAGGCCGCGGTCCGGTCAGCGAGCTCGCCCGCCCGCGCGGAGCACACCACCAGCACCGCGATCCCGGCCACGAGCGGCAGGAGTCCGACCACGGCCAGACCACCGAGCGCCGCGACGACGATGACCGCGGCGAGCGCGAGGAGCGCCACCACGAGGCCGATCCACTGCGCGACGCGGAGGCGGCGAGCGGCGGCCGGCACGTAGCCCCGGAACGACCGCGGGACCGGGGCCCAGAAGCGCCAGCTCTCGGGTGCGGGCGGGATCCCCGGTGCGGGCGACCACCCCGGTGCGGGCTCGGCGGCCTGGTGCAGTTCCACCCACTCGGCGGAGGGTGTCGGCCACCCGGGAGGCGTCCGGAAGCGGAACGGCGGGGTCGTCTCGTGCTGCACGATCAGACCCTAGCCCGGCGTCCAGCGCGCACACAGGCCCTTCTTCGGGAGGGGCGTAGCGTCTGCTCCATGGCGACACCCGAGGTCCGGAACGACACCGACAAGCAGCAGTACTCCCTCGTCGAGGACGGTGAGGTGATCGGCTTCGCGGCGTACGAGGTCGACGGCGACGAGATCCGCTTCGTCCACACCGAGGTGGACCCCGCGCACCGCGGCGGTGGTCACGCCTCGATCCTCGTCGAGCACGCGCTGGACGACGTCCGCTCGGGGTCCTCGCGCCGGGTCGTCCCGCAGTGCAGCTACGTCGCGGCCTGGATCGAGCGGCACCCGGACTACCAGGAGCTCACGACCCGCTGACGCGGCCCGCGCGTTGCCGGCTCCCGCCAGGACGGCTCGTCAGTACGACCGGTCGTGCGTCCCGGCCCGCACCGCGTGCCGACCGGCGCTGCGCACCGCCGGCACCTTGATGAGGACACTCCCGCTGAGCAGGTCGTGGTCGTCGTCCGCCGGCGTCGGTGCCTCCCTCGGGAGGCGCGACTGCCGTTCGTACTCCGCTTGCGTCTCGTGACGGGTCGGCGCGAACACCTCGTCCATCATCGAGACCACACCGCCGGATCCGCCGCTGCGCGTGGCCTTGTTCGACAGGTCGATCCACCCCACGCGATCGGCGATCCACATCACGACGGCCGCGGCGGCCACCGCCCCCAGGAGGATCAACCAGTTCACGCACACGACGCTACGTCGGCGATCGGACGGGGACATCCGCCGCGCGGAGGATTCTCACGATCCACATGGGTCGTTCTTCAGGACGACACCCACACTGGTCCTGCGGCCGCCCGGAACCCCCCTCTCCGGGCGGCCGACCACGTGCGACCAACCACGGGGCCGGACGCGTTCCAGCGCTGCGTGCCAGGATGGCGACGTGCTCGACGACGCAGACCGGGACCTCATGCGGGCGTTCGCCCGCTACATCGAGAAGGCGAACGAACTCGCCGCCGCCGAACAGCAGGCGGTGACCACACCGATCGGTGAACGGATCGGCGCCCACCTCGGCGTCGACCCGCAGTCCGTCCCCGTGGTGACCGAGGAGTTCCCCGACCACCGCCTCGTCGACGCCGACATCGCCCTCGAGGAGCTCGCCGGCACCGACCCTGACGCCCTCGTCGGCATCGCGGGCGACGACAGCCGGTTCCACAGCTCGGTCAGCGAGTTCATCGCGAACCCCCACATGCGGTGGGCGCCCGGCCCCGTGAGCTACGCCACCCGGGCCACCGGTGCCGACACCACCCGTCGGGTCGTGTCGTTCGGCCTCCGGTTCCTCACCTTCGACGGCGCTCCGGTCGCGGTCGTCCAGCGGTCGGCCAAGCCGGAGTACGGCCGTGGCCGCGCCAGCCTCGAGATCCTGTCGCCAGACCAGGACGCCGCCACCGCGTTCCTGCTCCGCCTCCGTGCCCTGATGATCGAGCGGAGCGTCCTGCGCGGGCAGGTCCTCTCGTTCGTGCAGTCCGAGTACGGGTCCGATGCCGGGGCGACGTTCCTCCGCCGGCCCGAGGTCGACGCCGACGACGTCGTCCTCGGCGCGGGCGTGCTCGACGAGGTGGTCGACCACGTCGTGGGGATCGGCGAGCAGCGTGCGGCGCTCCTCGCGGCCGGACAGCACCTCAAGCGCGGTGTGCTCCTCTACGGCCCTCCCGGGACGGGCAAGACACTCACGATCCGGCACCTCCTCACCCGGACGACCGGGGTCACCGCGATCCTGCTCACCGGCTCGAGCATCGCGGCGATCGGTGCCGCGGCCGAGATCGCCCGGACGTTCCAGCCGTCACTCGTCGTGATGGAGGACATCGACCTCGTCGCGATGGAACGCCACAGCTCCCCGCAGCCGCTGCTGTTCGAGGTGCTCGACGCCCTCGACGGGCTCGACGGCGACGCGGACGTCGCCTTCGTGATGACCACGAACCGGGTGTCCGTGCTCGAACGCGCCCTCGCGGACCGTCCCGGCCGGGTCGACCTCGCCGTGGAGATCCCGCTCCCCGCCCTGCCCGAGCGCGTCCGGCTCTTCCGTCGGTACGCCGGCTCGCTGCCCTTCTCCGAGGCCGCCCTCGCCGAGGCGGCCGAGCGTGCCGAGGGCACGACGGGCTCCTTCGCCAAGGAGCTCATGCGCCGGAGCGTCCTCGGTGCGGCCCTGCGCGGTGCCGAGCCCGCGGACGTCGACCTGCGTGCAGCGCTCGACTCGCTGCTCACCGAGCGGAGCGCCCTGACCCGGAAGCTGCTCGGCACGCGCTCCGACGACGACACCGATGACACCGGCGAGCCCGACGACGACGAGGAGGACGACGCCGAGCACGAGGTCACCTTCAGTGGCTCGTACGTCGCGCCCGTGAACCAGGCCTTCCTCCGCCCGGGCCAGTCGTCGGGAGGCATCGACCTCGTCCTCCGCGCCCCCGCCGACGACGACGACACCGGCGACGACGAGGACGATCAGCCCAGGTCGTAGGTCCGCTGTCCGGCCTCGAACCTCAGGGGACGCGCTCGAGCCACTCCCGCGTCGCGAACTTCGACGCCACGAGCTCCTGCGCCCGCCGCCGCTCGTCCGCGGTCACGTGCCCCTCGTGCGCCCCGTACAGCTTCGTGAAGGTCGCGATGAGCCGGTCGATGATCTCCGCACGGGTGAGGCCGGTCTGCGAGCGCAGCGGATCGACCCGCTTCGCAGCCGAGGTCGTCCCCTTGTCGCTCATCTTCTCGCGACCGATGCGGAGCACCTGCACCATCTTCTCGCCGTCCATGTCGTAGCTCATGGTGGCGTGGTGCAGCAGCGATCCGGTGCCGAGCCGCTTCTGTGCTGCGCCGCCGATCTTGCCCTTGGTCGACGAGATGTCGTTGAGCGGCTGGTAGTAGGCCTCGATGCCGAGGGACTTCAGCGCCTCGATCACCCACTCGTCGAGGTAGGCGTACGAGTCGGCGAAGGTCATGCCCTGCACGAGGTCGGTCGGCACGTACAGCGAGTACGAGATGATCGCGCCCGCGTCCATGAACATCGCGCCGCCGCCGGAGATCCGACGGACGACCTCGACGCCGTACTTCGCGGCACCCTCGGGGTCGACCTCGTTCTTGAGGGACTGGAACGACCCGATGACGACCGCTGGCTGGTCCCACTCCCAGATGCGCAGGGTCGGGCCGCGGCGTCCGGCCCCGACCTCTTCCGTGAGGACCTGGTCGAGCGCGAGGTGCTCGTTCGGGCTGATCGGCCCCTCGTGGATGATCTCCCAGTCGTACTCACGCCAGGTCGACGCTCGCGAGAGGGCACGGCGGACGGCGACCCCGACGGACTCGGGCGTGAAGCCGAGCAGGACGGCGTCCTCCGGCAGGGCGGCACGCACGGCGGCGGCGATGCCCGCGGCATCGGTCGTGGCCGGCAGCCCGTCCACGGCGGCGTCGATGAGCGGCAGCGCGTCGTCCGGTTCGAGGAAGAAGTCCCCGGCGAGACGGAACTGGTCGATCACCCCGTCGACGACCTCGAGGTCGACGACGACCAGCTTGCCTCCCGGGACCTTGTACTCACCGTGCACACCACGAGCCTACGCCGCGTCGGACGGGAGGCGCGGGGCGGCGCCGCCCCGCGCCTCCTGGCCGTCAGCCGGTACCGTCTCAGGACGTGCGCGCGACCGCCCGGTCCAGCCACGCGACCAGGTCCGCGACGACCTCGTCGCGGTTGGTCTCGTTGTAGACCTCGTGCCGCGCCCCCTCGTACACCCGCACGGTGACGTCGGAGAGCCCACCGCGCCGCCGGTAGGCCCGCGCGAGGCGCTCGACCGACCGCGGGCCGCCGAGCGAGTCCTCGGAGCCGACCTGCAGCAGCATCGGCAGGTCGTGCGCGATGCCCCGACGCGGAACCCCGAGCAGCCGGAGGGCGTCCCGCAGCCCGAAGAGGCCGATGACGTCCGCCTCGACCGCGAGCGGGTCGGCCGCGACGGCCTCGATGACCGCCCGGTCCCGGGTGAGCCACTCGAACTTCGTCGGGCCCGAGCCCGCGTGCCGGGCGTTCAGGTCGCCGCTGTTCATCCACCCCGGCAACCGGTACGCGCTCGCGGAGAGGACGACCCCGTCGTAGGACCCGGACGACGTGTTCGCGATCCGCTGGGCCATCAGCGAGCCCCACGAGTGGCCGAGCAGCACGAGTGGGACGCCGGGGGTGTCCTCGCGCGCGACGGCGCTCATCTGCTCGACGGCCGCGATCGCGGCCCGCAGGCCCCCGGGGCCGAGCCGTCCGAGCTTGGCGTGGTCGCCGTCCCACTGCGCGAGGCCGGTCCGACCGTGCCCGCGGTGGTCGTTCGCGTGCACGGTCCAGCCCGCGCGGACGAGGTCCTGCGCGAGCGGCTCGTACCGGAGTCCGTGCTCGCCGACCCCGTGCGCGATCTGCACGATGCCCTTCGGACGCGCCGCACGCCAGGTCGAGTAGACGATCTCGACGCCGTGCGCGTCGGTGAACGAGGCGTCGCCTCGCGCTGCGGAGAAGGTGGGCACGTGAGCATCCTCGCAGACGGGTCGGACGCAGCCAGGTGGCCGCCGGTGTTCACCCGGCGTTCACGCAGCGGGTTCGGAGCAGGCCTAGCGTCTCGCGCATGGACGTCCTCGTCACCGTCGTGCTGGTGATCGTGGTGGCCCTCGTGTTCGACTTCACGAACGGCTTCCACGACACCGCGAACGCCATGGCCACATCGGTCGCCACGGGTGCCCTCAAGCCCCGCACCGCCGTGCTCATCTCCGCCGTCCTCAACGTGGTCGGCGCGTTCCTGTCCACCGAGGTCGCGAAGACCGTCTCGCAGGGCATCATCCGCGAGGGGCAGGACGGCATCCACATCTCGCCGACCATGATCTTCGCGGGACTCGTCGGCGCCGTCCTCTGGAACCTCGCCACCTGGTACTTCGGCCTCCCGTCGTCCTCGACGCACGCGCTCTTCGGCGGGCTCATCGGCGCGTCGATCATCGGCGCGGGCCTGAACTCGGTCGACTGGGCGACGGTCGTCTCGAAGGTCGTCCTGCCGGCCCTGCTCTCCCCCGTCATCGCGGGCGTCATCGCCCTCGTCGCGACGTACATCGCCTACACGCTGACGAAGAACGCCACCACCCACGGTGCAGCCACGGGCTTCCGGCACGGCCAGACGATCTCGGCGTCGCTCGTGTCGCTCGCCCACGGGACGAACGACGCGCAGAAGACGATGGGCGTCATCACGCTCACCCTCATCGCCGCGAACTACCAGTCCGCCGGCACCGGACCGGCGCTCTGGGTGATCCTGGCGTGCGGCCTCGCGATCGGCCTCGGCACCTACATGGGCGGCTGGCGGATCATGCAGACCGTCGGCAAGAAGATCTCCGACGTGCAGTCCCCGCAGGGCTTCGCGGCGGAGACCAGCTCGGCGGCGACGATCCTCGTGTCCTCGCACCTCGGCTTCGCGCTCTCAACCACCCACGTCACGAGCGGCTCGGTGATCGGCTCCGGCCTCGGCAAGAAGCTCGCCGACGTGCACTGGTCGGTCGTCGGTCGCATCGTCGTCGCGTGGGTGATCACGCTGCCCGCGGCCGCGGTCGTCGGCGCCCTCGCCACCTGGGTCGCGTCGACGTCGACCATCGGGCTCGTCCTGGTCGCGGCGCTCGCCCTGGCCGCCGGACTGGCCTTCTACGCGCTGGCCAAGCGACGCCCGGTCTCGCACGAGGACATCACCGCGGACGAGGCCGAGCGCGAGCCCGTCGCGGCCCGGAACTGAAGGAGACGACGATGGACATCGACTTCACCAGCATCGGCACCGTCGCGGGGGTCGGCTTCGTGGCCGCGGTCGGCGTGGTGCTCCTCTACACGCTCGGGCTGCGGCTGCTCGGCACCGGCCAACCGGTCGACGCCGGGGGCGAGCACACCCAGTACGCGCAGGAGACCCCGAGGTCCGGCCACACGCCCCCGCTCGCGCTGGCGGGTGCCGGGCTGTGCTTCGCGGTCTGCATCGCTGCCGTGCTCTTCGGCATCTGGATGACGATCCCGCAGTTCCACTGAGCGCCGCGCGGGCGCGCGGGCGCGCGCTTGGTGAGCAGAAATGGTCGGGTCCGCACGCCGGGCCCGACCATTTCTGCTCACCATGCGTGACGGGAGGCGCGGCTCGCGTGGGCAGACCCGCTCACGCCCGCCGCGCCTCCCGTCCGACGGCCCGGGGCGCGCGGACGCCCGCGCACACCGCAGGCGCGCCCAGGCGCGCGCTTGGTGAGCAGAAATGGTCGGGTCCGCACGCCGGACCCGACCATTTCTGCTCACCATGCGGCGCCCGCGCGACGCGCACGGACGCAGCGCCTCAGTGGGCGCTGTAGCCGCCGTCGACCAAGTGGTAGCTGCCGCTGATGAAGGACGCCTTGTCGCTGAGCAGGAACAGCACCAGGGCCGCGACCTCGGCATCGGTGCCGAGGCGCTGCGCCGCGTGCTCGGCCTCGAGCGCGGTGAGCGCCTCGGGCGAGAGCGACGCGCGCACGAGCGGCGTGTCGATGAAGCCCGGGCCGACCGCGTTCGTCCGGACGCCCTGCGCCGTGTACTCGAGGGCGGCGACCTTCGTCAGACCGACCAGCGCGTGCTTCGACGCCACGTAGGCGGCGTTCTGCGCGATGCCGACCGAGCCGAGCACCGACGACATGTTCACGATCGCGCCACCGCCGGCGGCGACCATCGCGGGGATCTCGTAGCGGAGGCCGTAGAACACCCCGTCGAGGTCCACCGCACGCACGCGGTCCCACGCGGCGACGTCGTACTCGCCGATGGGCTGCGGTGCGGCGCCGATGCCGGCGTTGTTCACCGCGAGGTGCAGGGCTCCGTAGGTGTCCACGGCGAACTGCACCATGCGCTCGTTGTCGGCGGCGACGGCCGAGTTGGCCTCGAACGCACTCGCCATCCCGCCGGTTTCCTCGATCGACGTCACGACCCGCTGTGCGGCGTCGAGCTTGATGTCGGTGACGACGACCGTCGCGCCCGCAGCGGCGAGCTCCTTCGCGACGGCCTCGCCGATACCGCTGCCGCCACCGGTGACGATGGCGACCTTGCCCTCGAACTCGGACATGATTCCTTCTCTCTGGACAACACCTGTTGTTCAAAAGCACGATACACCCGAAAACCAGTTCGTTCGCTGAACTAATTTGCTAGGCTAACGACCTGTGACCGACGCCACCGACCTCCGCATCGCGGTGAACCGCCTCTCCCGCACGCTCCGTGCGCAGAAGGCCGACACCACCGTCAGCGATGCCCAGTTCTCCGCGCTCGCCCGACTGCACCGCGACGGCCCGATGACCCTCGCCGAACTCAGCCGGCAGGACGGCGTCACCCCACCGTCGATGACGAAGACGATCGCCGTCCTCGTCGAGCGCGGCCTCGTCTCGAAGGGCGACCACGGCGACGACCGCCGCAAGGTCCTGCTCGGGGCGACCGGCACCGGTGCCGCGTTCGTCGAGGAGACCCGTCGTCGTCGGGACGGCTGGCTCACCCCGCGGCTCGCCGAGCTCACCGACGCAGAACGGCGGACCCTCGCGGACGCCACCGAGATCATGAGGAGGCTGGCCCAGCAGTGACCGCCATGTTCCGCTCCCTGTCCGGCCGCAACTACCGCATCTGGTTCGCCGGCGCCCTGGTGTCCAACGTCGGCACCTGGATGCAGCGAACCGCCCAGGACTGGATCGTCCTGACGAAGCTGTCCGACAACGACGCCATCGCGGTCGGCATCACGATGGCCCTGCAGTTCGGTCCGCAGCTGCTCCTCCTGCCGCTGACCGGGCTCGCCGCCGACCGGTTCGACCGGCGCAAGATGCTCATGCTGACGCAGGGGCTGATGGGCGCCCTCGGCCTGGGGCTCGGCATCATGGCGCTGACCGACACCGCCACGATCTGGTCGCTCTACGGGTTCGCCCTCGCGCTCGGCATCGTCGCCGCGTTCGACACCCCGATCCGCCAGGCCTTCGTGTCCGACGTCGTGCAGGGCGAGAACGTCGCCAACGCCGTGGCGCTCAACTCGGCCTCCTTCAACGCCGCCAGGCTCATCGGCCCCGCGGTCGCCGGCGTACTCATCGCGGCGATCGGCTCCGGCTGGGTGTTCGTCATCAACGCCGCCTCGTTCCTGGCCGTGCTCATCGCGCTCCGCTTCGTCGACCCCGCACAGCTCGCCGAACGGATCCGGCCGAAGCGCGGCAAGGGGCAGATCCTCGCGGGCTTCCAGTACGTGCGGACCCGACCGGACATCATCGTCGTGCTCTGCATGATCTTCGTCGTCGGGACCTTCGGCGTGAACTTCCCGATCTTCACCTCGACCATGGCCCGCGTCGAGTTCCACAAGGGGGCGGGCGAGTTCGGCCTGCTCAACTCGGTCATGGCGATCGGTTCGGTCGCCGGCGCCCTGCTCTCCGCACGCCGCGACCGCCCGCGGATGCGCACGCTCGTCGTCGCCTCCGCCGGGTTCGGCCTGGCCTGCGTCGCGGCCGCCGTCGCCCCGACGTACTGGTCGTTCGCGATCGTCCTGGTGTTCGTCGGGCTCGCGTCGCTGACGTTCATGACGACCGCGAACGCCCTCGTCCAGACCACCACGAAGCCCGCGATGCGCGGGCGGGTGATGGCCCTCTACATGGCGATCTTCGCGGGCGGCACCCCCATCGGCGCCCCGATCGTCGGTGCCGTCGCCGACGCGTGGGGTCCACGCTGGGCCATCGCCGTCGGCGCGGCATCGGGGTTCGTTGCCCTGGCGATCGCGCTCGTGTGGCTCATCCGGTACGAGCGCTTCCGGGTGCGGTACGACGCGGACACGCGGCTGCACCTGGCGATCACGCACGCGGTGCCGGTCGTGGGGACCCGCGCGTCGCGCGCGGCGCTGCGGCAGGACCTGGAGCGCGACGAGGCAGTCGCGGACCGGTCCAGCGCGGTCTGACGTGACCGCCTGACGGACGGGAGGCGCGGGTCGGCCCCGCACCGCGCCTCCCGTCCGTCGTCACATCGGTCCAGGGCGCGGTCGGGCACGCGGGTTCGGGCGCGGCTCAGCGCGCGGGTTCGGGTGCGGCGAAGACGCGTTCGTCGAGGGCCTGCACCACCAGGTCCGCCGCCGCCGCGAGCCGCTCCCCCGCGGCGCGGGCTGCCAGCACCGCGCCGTCGTCGGACACCGACTCGAGACCCGCCCGGGTGCCCGCGAACGCACGCACCTCGTCGGCGATGCACGACGGCGCCACGTCGGCGAGGCACTCGTCCGCCCGCCGCGCGAGGAACCGCAGCGACCGCGGACTGTGCTCGTCCAGGAGCAGGAACGCCGCAGCGTCCTCCGGCCCGGGGGTGTGGTGGTCGCGGCCGCGCTGGAACGCCTCGCCGGCGCCGCACGCCCGGAGCGCCGTCGTCCAGGACGCGCCCGACTCCGGGTCGAGCAACCCCGAAGCGAGCAGTCGCGCCGTGGCCGAACACCGCTGCAGCGCACGGCCGAGCGTGAAGAACTCCCAGACCTCGTCGTGGCTCGCATCGGCCTCGACGACCCCGATCGCCAGGGCGCTGCGCTCCCGCACCCACGCCAGGAACTCGTGGGCGCGATCGGGTGCGACCTTGCGGGGCATCCGCGACCGGGTGACGTTGAGGCAGTCCCACAGTTCGGTGGAGACGACCTCGCGGGCACGCCGGGCGTTGTCCCGCGCGACCGCGACGGCCGACGCGATGGACGCCGGTTCGTGCCGGTCGAGGGCGAGGGAGTCGATCGTCGAGGCCCGGTCCGGGTCGTTCGCCGGTCCCGCGGCCCCCACGACCGCCCGGAGCTCGGCGGCGACCGCCCGGTCGTGCTCGACCCCGGCGGGCTCACCGCGGGCGACGTACACGTCGAGCATGCGCGCGACGACCTCGGCCCGTTCCACGGCGCTCCCGACGTGGAACACGCTCCCCGCGAGTCGGCTCAGCACGTCGGCTCCTGCATGCCGTGAACCTACTGACCGGGGATTGCGAGGGTGTTTCGTCGCCGCGTCACGGGTGTTGCGGCTCGGCGCGGACCCCGCTGGTGCGCCCGTTTGCCGTGTCGGATCCTGGACGTCCGGCGTGCGTCCGCGGTCCACTCTCCGCGCTCGCTAGACAATCTAACTAGAGCGTCTAGCATTGTGACCATGAGTACCGAGGTGACGACGAGCGCCGCGGGGTTCTGGTACGGCGAGGATTCCCGGGTCGACGCGGTGGACGTGCTGAACGCACTCCGCAGGTACCGGAGCGCCGAGAGCGCGGCACAGCGACGCGCGCGTGAGGCACTGGGCATCGGCGAGAACGCCCTGCTCGCCCTCCGCGCACTCCTCGACGCCGAAGAGGCCGGCCGCACGGTCAACGCGAAGGACCTCGCCGAGCACCTCGACATCACCCCGGCGTCGACGTCGGCACTCGTCGACCGGCTCGTCCGGAGCGGGCACGTCGAACGCCACCCGGACCCGAACGACCGTCGCGGCGTCATCCTGACCGCGTCCGGTGGCTCGATGCGCCAGGTGCTCCGGGTGATCGACCAGCTCGACTCCCGCGCGGTCGAGGCGACCGAGCACCTGTCGACCGACGACATGGCCGTCATCGTGTCGTTCCTCGACGAGATGGTCCGCGTCGTGGACGGCGTCGACGTCGCCGGTCGTGGGCACCGCGTCAGCCGGTCCGCGTAGCCTGCTCGCATGGCAGACACGGGCACCGACGGCACCGCGACGCCCGCGCCGCACGACCCCGAGGACGACATGCCCCTGGCGGAGCTCGACGCCCGGGCCCGCGCGGACGCCGCACTCCGTCGGATCCAGGCCGGGGCCGATCCCGCGCGCGAGGCGTTCGACCTCGCCAACACGATGAACGACGAGACCGTGGGGCGCCTGACGAACGCGCTCCGACGGTTCCTCGGACGGGACGGGCGCCGCACGGCCCGGCGTGACGACCTGCGCTAGAACGCCGTGCCGACGGCAGCGATGTCGTCGCCGCCGTGTCCCGCAGCGCTGGCGTCGGCATAGACCCGGCCCAGTGCGTCGAGCAGGACCGTCGACACCCCCGTGCTGCGCGCGGCGTCGGTGATGAGGCCGATGTCCTTCCGGAGACCGTCGAGCGCGAACTGCGCCGGGAACGATCCCTCGATGATCGACCCGCCCTTGGCGTGCGCGTAGGCCGAGTCGCTGGCGCTGCCGTCGATCGCCTCGAGGAAGAGCGCCGGGTCCAGCCCGAGCGACTTCGCGACCGCGAGCGACTGCCCGGTCGCGGCCGTGATCGACGCGATCCAGGCGTTCGCCGCGAGCTTGAGCGCGGTCCCGGCACCGACCTGGTCCCCCGCACGCACGGTCTTCGCGCCGATCGCGTCGAGCACCGGGTCGATGCGGTCGAGCACGTCCGCGGGTCCGGCGGCGAGCATCGTCAGGGTGCCCTGTTCAGCGGGTGCCTTGGTGCCGAGCATCATCGCCTCGACGAGGGTGATCCCGTACTTCGCGGCGAGCTGCACGACGGTCTCGGTGCCGGCGACGCCGATCGTGGAGCACTGCACCCACACGGCGTCGGCCGGGGCGTCGCCCGCGGAGGCCTCGAGGACGTCCACCACCGCGTCCGTGTCGAAGAGCGTGAGCAGCACGACCTCGGCATCGGCCACCGCTGCACCGGGGTCGCCCGCCACGGTCGCACCCTGCTCACCCAGCGGAGCGGCCCTGTCGGCGCTCCGGTTCCACACGGTCACCGTGTGACCTTCGCGGAGCAGCGACCCAGCCACCCCGGCACCCATCGCCCCGGTCCCCAGTACCGTCACCCGCACGCGCGTCTCCGTCCCTGCGCCGCACCGTGCGGTCGCCCGTTCGACGGTACGCGCCGTCGGTCAGAGCAGTCCGCGGTCCCGGAGCCACACCGCCGGATCGACCGCCACCCCACCGTGGAGGACCTCGAAGTGCAGGTGCGACCCGGTCGAGACGCCGGTGTTCCCCACGGCACCGATGCGCTGCCCCGCCGTCACGGTCTGCCCCACCCGGACACCGATCTGGGAGAGGTGCCCGTACCGGGTCCGGGAGCCGTCGGCGTGCTGCAGCAGGACCTGGTTGCCGTACCCACCGAAGACCCCGGCGGACACCACGCGTCCGGACATCGCCGCGACGACGGCCGTCCCCTCGCGCGCGGCGAAGTCGAGCCCCTGGTGGTTCGTCGAACAGGCGCCGCAGCCGCTGACCCACCGCGAGCCGAAGCCGCCCGCTGCCGGGATCGTCCCCGCGACGGGCCTGGCCGCCGAGGCGCCGGGAGCCGCCTCGGACGTCGGAGCCGCTGCCGCACGACGCTCGGGTGCCCGGCCGATCGCGAAGCCGTCCCGCTCGGCGCGGGCGGTCGACGTCGCCGAGGTCGTGTACTCCTGCACGTCGAGCGCCGGGAGCACCGACGTCGCGCTCGCTGCGGTCGCCGTCTGCAGTGTGGCGACGGTGACGAACAGGCACGCGGCGACGGCGGTCGCGGTGAGCGGGACGGCCCGTGCGGACGCGAAGGCCGAGCCGATCGAACGGAGCGGCAGCGTGATCGCCTGGGTGACGGCGTGCCCGAGGGCAGTGGGGCGGATCGCGGGCGTCTCGGTGCGCAGCGTCCGTCGCGACGGCAGGGACTGCGGGTTCCCTGCGCTGGTGGAGACCGGGGCGGCGGGAGGGGACACCGCCGCCCCGGTGGTCGAGTGGGAGACGGCTCCGGTCGTCACGGTAGGGGACACGACCGGGACGGCCGGCGGGGCCGACGCAGCCCGGCGGGCCGACGGGGCAGACGGCCTGGCTGCCGGCGGGGTCGACGGCTCGGACGCCGATGACGTCGGCGCGGGCGGCGATACGGACGCCGCGGGGAGGTAGGGATGCCGGACGCTGGCGGTGCCCGGAACGTCGGTGCCCTGCGTCTCGATGCTCGGAGCGGCGTCGCGCAGCGGCGTGGTGCCGGCGCTGGTGCGGGTGCCGGTGCCGGCGTCGGCGTCGGCGTCGGGCGCGGTGGTCGGGTCCGCCGCCGCACGCTCCGCCGCACGGCGAGCACGACGGGTGGGGAGCGGCTCGACCCCGGCCGGGGCGTTGGCCGCGTGGCGAGCGGCGCCCCGCGGGCGCATCGGCAGGCGGTCCGTCGTCGTGGACATCGGCTTCGTCGAGGGCCGGCTCAGGCGCGGACGACGCCGTCGCGGGCGATGCGGTCGAGCTCGGTCACGACGGCGTCCACCACGGCGCGGGTGATCGCGTCGGCGACGGCCTCGACCAGGACGAGCTGCTCCGGAGCCACCGCGTGGGCGGTCGTCGCGGCGACCACGGGCGTCGGGATGGCCTCGATCGCGGCGACGAGCGACGCCGGGACGAACACGGGCCCCTGCGGCTCGACCGGAGCGGTCATCGGCGAGGTCGGCGCGGGGGCGAAGGTGGCCCGGGAGATGGTCGGCGCGCTCGGCGCTGCCGGTGCCGCCGGAGCGGGGGTCGGCCGTTCGGCACGGCGGGCGATGGAGTCGAAGAGCGGCGTGGAGGACATGCTGCTTGCCTTCCGATCAGGTGGTCGGGCGTCCCGTTCTCGGGCGGGACGCGGTCGGAGTGTGCCCCTGGGCACGACTACATTCAACCACCAGTATTTCAGATGTGCAATAGCATGTTTCGTGTATGCGCTCGTCAGTCGGGCTCGACCGCGGCCGTCGGGTCGTCGCGTCGGAGGACCTGCCGCACCCGTTCGACGATCGTCGCCGGCGGGTTGTTGTAGGCGTTCGCGGGCTCCTGCCCGCTGAGCTCCTGGATCGCCGCCATCACGGCGTCCGTCGCGTGACGACGAGCCCGGCCGGACGAGGCCTCTCCGAAGCCGGAGAGGTCGAGCGGCGTACCGAACTCGACCGTGACCTTCGCGAGCTTCGGGACGCGCGACCCCACCGGCTGGACGTCCTGGGTGCCGGTGAGGGCGACAGGCACCACGGGTGCACCACTCGTCAGGGCCAGCCAGGCCACTCCGGTGCGGCCCCGGTAGAGGCGGCCGTCGAGGGACCGGGTGCCCTCGGGGTAGATCGCGAACGCATCGCCGGCCCGGAGCCGCTCGAGCCCGAGGTCGAGGGCCTCCTGCGCCGCCGAGCCCGCACCCCGCTCGACACCGATCGCGCCGATGCCCTCGAAGAAGCCCCGCGTCACCGAGCCCCGGAAGCCCTTGCCCGTGAAGTACTCCTTCTTCGCGAGGAAGAACACCTTCCGCGGGGCGAGGAGGCCGATCGTCGGGGAGTCGATGAACGAGCGGTGGTTGCTCGCGAGGATCACCGGGCCACGCTTCGGGATGTTCTTCCGACCGATGATCCGCGGCCGCCAGATCATGCGAGCGAGCGGCGCCACGAAGGCACGGCTCAGCGTGGTGTACTTCGACGATCCGGACACACGGGCCTCCTCGTGACGGGAGTCTCCGAGTGTAGTGATCACGACCCCGATCGCATGCCCGCCACGGAATGTGTCGCGATCACTCGGCCGCGGCGACCACGTCGAGCACCGCGCGGCCGTAACGCTCGAGCTTCGCCCCGCCGACGCCGGAGATCTCGGCGAGCTGGTCTTCGTCCGACGGCTTCACGGCCGCGATGCCCCGCAGCGTCGCGTCGTTGAAGACCACGTACGCCGGGACGCCCTGTTCGCGGGCCTGGGCCGCACGCCAGGCCCGCAGGGCCTCGAACACCCCGAGGGCTTCCTGCGGCATGTCCGTCACGACGGTCCGGCGGTTGCGGGAGGCCCGGGGTGCCTTCACCGGGTCGCGCCGCATCCGCACCTGCACGCGGCCGCCGAGGACGTCGGCGCTCGTCGGGCTCAGGACGACCGTGCCGAACCCGTCGCCGGACACCGCCGCGTAGCCCTGCGCGAGGAGCTGTCGGGCGACGGTGCGCCACTCCGCCTCGCCCAGGTCACTGCCGATGCCGAACGTGGCGAGGGACTCGTGCCGGAGCTCCTGCACGCGGGGCGACTGCTTGCCGACGAGGATGTCCACGAGGTGCGAGACGCCGTACCGCTGCCCGCGTTCACGGTCGAGCCGAACCACGGTGGAGAGGAACTTCTGCGCCGGGACCGTGCCGTCCCACGACTCGGGCGGGGCGATGCACGTGTCGCAGTTGCCGCACGCCGTGCTCTCCTGCCCGAAGTACGCGAGCAGCCGGACGCGCCGGCACTCGATGGTCTCGCACAGGGCGAGCATCGCGTCGAGGTGCGCGCTGAGCTGCCGACGGTGCGCGGCGTCGCCCTCGGACTGGTCGATCATCCGGCGCTGCTGCACGACGTCGTTCAGGCCGTACGCCAGCCAGGCGGTCGATGGGAGCCCGTCGCGCCCGGCACGACCGGTCTCCTGGTAGTAGCCCTCGACCGACTTCGGCAGGTCGAGGTGTGCCACGAACCGGACGTCCGGCTTGTCGATCCCCATGCCGAACGCGATGGTGGCGACCATCACGACGCCGTCCTCGCGCAGGAAGGCGGACTGGTTCCGTTCCCGCACCTTGGCGTCGAGACCGGCGTGGTAGGGCAGCGCCGGGATCCCCTGCTCGGACAGCGCGGCCGCGGTGCGCTCGACCGAGTTCCGGGAGAGGCAGTACACGATGCCCGCGTCGCCGCTGTGCTCGGTGCGGATGAAGGTGAGGAGCTGCTGCAGCGCCCCGGTCTTCGGTTCGATGCGGTACTGGATGTTCGGCCGGTCGAAGTCGGCGACGAAGTGCGCGGCGTCGTCGAGGCCGAGGCGGGCGGAGATCTCGCGGTGGGTCTGCGGCGTCGCGGTGGCGGTCAGGGCGATGCGCGGCACGGTCGGCCAGCGCTCGTGCAGGACGCTCAGTTCGAGGTAGTCCGGCCGGAAGTCGTGGCCCCACTGGGCGACGCAGTGCGCCTCGTCGATGGCGAACAGGGCGATCTGCGCGCGGTCGAGCAGTGCGCGCGTGGACTCGAGCCGGAGCCGCTCGGGCGCGAGGTAGAGCATGTCGACCTCGCCCGAGACCACGGCGCGTTCGACTCGGGCACGTTCGTCCGGCCCCTGCGTGGAGTTGAGGAACGCGGCCTTGACGCCGTTCGCCGCGAGGGCGTCGACCTGGTCCTGCATGAGCGCGATGAGCGGCGACACGACCACGCCGACGCCGTCCCGCACGAGCGCCGGCACCTGGTAGCAGAGCGACTTGCCACCGCCGGTCGGCATGAGGACGAGTGCGTCGCCCCCGGTGACGATCTGGTCGATGATCGAGGCCTGTTCGCCCCGGAAGTCGTCGTACCCCCACACGCGGTGCAGGACGTCGAGCGCGGCGGCTCGGGAAGCAGACACGGCGGCGGGCGCGGGCGTGGTGCTCATGCCACGAGCCTACGGCCGACCGGCGACACCCACGGCGTTGTCCACAGGTGCTGCGTCCGCCCCGTCGGCCGAGCCGGCCGTCTCGTCGAGGCGGGCCGGGGCGCTCGCCCAGCCCGTGCCTCCTGGACCGAACCAGCGCCCGCCACCCGCCCAGACCGGTGTCGGACCACGGAACCGCGGTGCGGCCGCGCCCGCGAACCGGCGGTCGAGGTGGCGCCACCGCGCGAGCACCTCGACCATGCCCCAGTAGAGCAGCGAGGTACCGAGCGTGACGAGCCAGCCGCCGATGGTCCCGTTGGCGTCCTGCGACGAGAGGTCGATCCTCGACCAGCCCGGCGCCTGCAGCACGAAGATCATGATGTTGTTGAAGGCGTGCTGCAGCACGGTCGCCTCGAGGCCGCCGGTCCGCAGCACGATGATCGCGGCGATGAGGCCGAACGACCCGACGTCGAGGATGCCCCAGACGTTGTAGCCGTTCGGGATGTGCAGCAGGGCGAACACGACGGTCGACACCGCGACGGCGAGGACCGTGCCCACGATGCGGACCGGGATCCACGAGCCGATGGTCTGCATGAGGAAGCCGCGGAAGATGTACTCCTCCGCCGCGCCCTGGAACGGCACGAGCACGATGACGAGCACGAGCGTCGTGGTCAGCGTGCCGAGGGACACCGTCGACTGGCCGATCGCGGCGTGGTCCCAGCCCAGGCCGCCGTCGAAGGTGAGCATCCCGAGTCCCTGGAAGCAGAACATGATCGCCGCGATGACGAGCGTCGGGATGAGACACCAGGCCGTCCAGCCCCAGCGCACCCGGAACCGCGTGGACGACAGGATCCCGGCGGGACCGACGCGCGCGATCTTCACCGCGAGCAGGATGCCCGGCAGCAGGACCACGAGGGACACGAGCGACAGCGAGAGCACCACCGGGTCGGTGGGGTCGAGCGCCCCGCTCGCGAGGTCGTTCTGCAGGTCGATGACCCCCTGCGGCCCCTGGTTCGCGCCGATCGGCACGAAGTACGCGACGGCGATGATCACCTGCGAGACGAAGTACCAGCCGGCGAGGAACGCCAGCGCCACGAGCGGGCGCCACCACCTCCAGCGTGCGTCGACACGGGGCAGGCGGTGGTAGGGAACGCTCACGCCACGCAGGCTACCGGGCCGGGCAGGATGGGAGCCGTGCTCACCGTCGTCCTCGGCCTGTCCGGCGCGCTCGTCTACGGGTTCGCCGACTTCCTCGGCGGCCTCGCGTCACGTCGAGTCCGTGCGGTGACCGTCGCCGCCGTCGCCGCGGCGGTCGGGATCGTGCCCCTGCTGGTCGGGCTCGTCGTGGTCGGGGGTGCGTTCGGCGCGGAGTCCGTCCTGTGGGGAGCGGTCGCGGGGGTGTCCGGAGGCGTCGGCGTCCTCCTCCTCTACCGCGCGCTGGCGATCGGCCCGATGAGCGTGCTCTCGCCGCTGACCGCCGTCTTCGCCGCCGTCGTGCCCGTCCTGGTGGCGGTGTTGCGCGGGACGGCGTTGTCGGGCCTCGCAGTGGTCGCGCTGGTGGTGGCGGTCCTCGCGGTGGTCCTGGTGGCGTCGGTGCGGGACACGTCGGGTGCGCGGGTGACCGCGGTGGGGCTCGTGACGGCGGCGGTCGCGGGGTGCGGCTTCGGCGGGATCGTGCTCGCGTACGACATGACGCCGTCGGACGCGGGGGTGGCGCCGTTGGTCGTGTCGCGGGTGCTGCAGGCGGTGCTGCTCGGGACGGCGGCGGTCGTGGTGACGCGGCGGGCCGCGGTCGCGGGGCAGGCCGCGGGGCGTGGCCCTGGAGGCGCGGCAGACCCCGCGACGTCGGCCGACGCTACGGGGTCTGCCGCGCCTCCCGGCATCCGTGGTGGCGGACGCTGGCCGGCTCGCCTGGTGTGGACGGTGGTCGCTTGCGGCGTCCTCGACGCCGCAGCGAACGTGTTCATCCAGGCGGGGCTGCACTCGAGTGAGGACCCGGCGACCCTGCCCGTGGTGAGCGTGCTCAACGCGCTGTACCCGATCGGGACGGTCGTGCTCGCCGGGATCGTGCTCCGGGAGCGGCTGACGGCCGTGCAGTGGGCCGGGATCGTGCTGGCGTTCGGTGCCGCGGTGGGGCTGGCGCTCGCGTAGGGGGTCGCGGCGCCGCACTGGGCGAGTCTCGCCTGGGCGGACAGTTTCGTGCTCGCAGGGCCGCGAAACTGTCCGCGGAGCCGAGACTCGGGGCGGCCGGAGCGGGCGTCAGGCGTCGGGGATGAGCCGCTTGCCGAGCGAGACCGTCCGGTCGTCGGTGTAGCCGACTGCCGCGTAGAAGCCGATGACCTGCTCGTTGCCGGCCCGGACCTGCAGGTTGAGCTTCGGGCAGCCGAGGTCCGTCAGCAGTCGCTCGAACTCCGCCATGAACGCGCGCCCGAGCCCCGAGCCCTGCAGGTCCGGCCGCACCGCCAGGTAGTTCACCCAGCCGCGGTGCCCGTCGAACCCGGCCATGCCCGCTCCGACGACCGGGTGGGCGGGGTCCTCGGCGTCCTCGGCGACCAGGAACAGCTCGGGCTGCACGGTCAGCTTGCGGGCGATGTCGCGGCGGGGGTCGTTCCACGGGCGGACGAGACCGCAGGCCTGCCACAGGGCGACGACGGCTTCGGTGTCGGCCGGGTCGAACCGGCGGAGGACGTGCTGCATCACTTCACCGTAACGGTGCTGTGGACAACCTCGTCACGGGGTCGTCGTCGTGATCTGATAGACCTGTCCGACCACCCCATCCGGATCAGGAGCCCCGTGACCGCACACGAGACACTCCCGTCGCGCCGAGACCGCCGCGACGGTGCTGCCGGTGCTGCACGACGGGCACCGCGTCGCCGCCAGACCGTGGGTGGCGCCATCGTCTCGCTCATCGCCGAGCTGCTCATCATCGCGGGCGCCGGCACCGGGCTGTACGTGGTGTGGACGGCGTGGTGGACGGACGTCGTCGCGGTCAACGAGCAGACGAAGCTCGTCGACGGCCTCGGGCAGAAGGACGTTTCGGGGACCGGCACCGAGCACCGCGGGCCCGCTCCCGTGCTCGCCGAGCCGCCGAACGTCACCGATGTCTTCGGCACGATGCAGATCCCCCGGTTCGGCAAGGACTACGAGCGCCCGATCGGCGAGGGCACCGACCGCGAGAAGGTCCTCAACACGATCGGCCTCGGCCACTACCAGGACACCGCGATGCCGGGCGCCGAGGGCAACTTCGCCGTCGCCGGGCACCGGGTGACCTACGGCAAGCCGCTCAACCAGATCGCCGAGCTCAAGACCGGCGACGACATCGTTGTGCGGGTGACCGACGCGAAGACGAAGTTCGACGTCTGGTACGTGTACAAGGTCACCGACTCGCAGATCGTCACGCCCGACCACGTCGAGACCATCGCCCCGGTGCCGAACAAGCCCGGGGTCGAGCCGACGGCCGACGACCGCTGGCTGACCCTGACCGCGTGCCACCCGATGTGGTCGGCGAAGGAGCGGTACGTCACGCACGCCAAGCTCGACTACTGGATGCCCGCGTCGGAGGGCACCCCGAAGGAACTCTCGGAGACGTCGAAGTGATCTTCCCGTTCGTCTGGCGCATCCTGCCCGGCCCCGCGGCGCTCAAGGTGATCGAGTTGCTCGTGCTCCTCGCGGCGATCGTGTGGGTCCTGTTCACGTTCGTGTTCCCGTGGGTCGCTGCGGACATCCTGCCGCCGCCGGACGGCACGGTGGATGTGTCGCCGTCGCCCTGACGCGCGGGGTTGCGCAGCGTCCTGGATCCGCACCGTGCGAGGTTTCGCTGACGGTGGGACGTCGGGGGCCTCGCACCGAGCGCGGGACCCCGCACGGTGGCGGGGGCGGGGGCGGGTGCGTGCGCGGGGGCGCGTTCGTGCGCGGGCGCGGGCGCGGGCACGGGTGCGTGCGCGGGCGCGGGCGCGGGCTCGTCAGACCGTGGTCGTCACCCGGGATCCGCCGTCGGACGTGCGCCGCACGGCGATGCGCTCCGGGATCCGCTGCTTGAGCTCCTCGACGTGGCTGACGATCCCGACCTGACGGCCGCCCGCGGTCAGACGAGACAACTGCCCGATCACGTCGTCGAGCGTCTCGGGGTCGAGCGTGCCGAACCCCTCGTCGACGAACAGCGTGCCGAGGGAGACCCCGCCCGCCTCGGCCTGGACGACGTCGGCGAGACCGAGCGCGAGGCACAGCGACACCGTGAAGGTCTCGCCGCCGGACAGGCTGCGGGGGTCGCGCACGGTGTCGGTCGTCTGGTCGTGCACGGCGAGCGCGAGGCCCGTGCGCCGTGCACGTGAGCCGGATTCCCGCTCGTCGGAGGTCTCCAGCGTGAACCGGCCCGCGAGCATCGCCCGCAACCGGTCGTTCGCCGCGGCGACGACGTCCTCGAAGCGGCGCATGAGCACGTAGGTGCCGAGGGTGATCCCGGTGGGGTTGGCTGCTGCGACCCCTGCCGCGACGTCGGCGAGCCGCACCACGGCCCGGCTGCGCGCAGAGGTGTCGTCGCGAGCGCGGACCGCGGCGTCCAGCTCGGCTCCGCACCGTTCGGACGCGACGGCCTGGTCGACCGCCGACGTGGCCGCGCGGACGGCTGCCTCGGCCGCGGCTGCGGTGGCGTCCCGTGCTGCGCGGGCTCCGTCGAGGTCGAGCGCTGTCGGGTCGTCGTCGGCCGCGGCGACGACCGCCGGTTCGGCGAGTCCCGCGTCGACGACCGCGCGGGCCTGGTCGGCACGGGCGACCTCGGCCCGGAGTGCTTCGGCGTCCGCTCGGTCGAGGACCCCGGCGCGGGCTGAGGCGACGTCGTCGAACCCCTGCTCCGCGAGGACCCGGTCCACCTCGGCCGCACGTTCGCGGACGTCTGCTGCTGCCGAGTCGGCGCGACTGTCGGCCTGGAGCACTGCGTCGAGTCGACCGACGAGCGCGTCGAGCGACTCGACCCCCTGGCGCAGGGTCTCCGGCGCACCGTCGAGGTGTTCGGCCACGCGTTCGATCGCGGCCGACACCGCCGACTCGTCCTGCTCGAGGCGCTCGGCATCTGCTGCGGCTGCTCCGGCGAGGACGGCGCGTTCGGCGTCGACCTCGTTCCGCTGCCGTTCGAGGGTGCGCGTTCCCTCGTCGTGTGCGGCCCGCTGCTGTTCGAGGTCGCGCACGCGGACGGCCGCGTCGTGCGCCGCCGTGACGGCTGCGTCGGCCGCAGCCGCAAGGGCGTCGACGGTGTCGTCGTCGAGGTCACCGAGGACCTGCACGAGCCGGGCGAGTTCGGCCCGTTCGAGTGCGAGGGCCGTCGCTGCGTCACCGAGGGCGCGCTCGGCACGCCGGGCACGTTCAGCCGCGGCCTCGATCGCTTCGGTCGTGGGGTGGTCGTCCTGCGGTGTCGCGACGACCGGGTGCTCCGTCGCCCCGCACACCGGGCACGGGTCGCCCGGCAAGAGTGCGGCGCCGAGCTCTCCGGCGAGACCGGCGATGCGGCGCTCTCGCAACTGCTGCTCGACCCGGACGAGCTCGTGGGCGGTGGCGCGGGCGGTCATGACGGTCTGCTCGGCACCCTGCAGGCGCCGCTCGGACGCGGCCCGGGCGACGAGGTCGGCCCGGAGTGCACGCACACGCTCGACCTCGAGCCGCGCGGCCTCGGACCCGGCGGCCAGCGCGGCGGCGGCCCGGGCATCCTCGACGATGCGGGCGCGTTCGGCGGGGCGGGCATCGAGCGCCGTGTCGAGGTCGGCGAGGCGTTCCGTGAGCAGGGTTCCGCGAGCGACGGCGTCGGTGATCGCCCGACGCCTGCCGGGGAGCGCCCGTTCGAGGTCGATGCGGTGCCGGACCGCGGCGAGGCACTCGGTCACGGCGGTCCGCTGGTGGGCGAGGGCGTCTCGGTCGGTCGTCACGCCGTGCTGTGCGCGGAGGGCGTCCGCGGCCGCGGCCGCGTGGTCGGAGCGGGCGCGTGCGGCGTCGAGCCCGTCGGCGACGACCGCGACGCGGGCAGCGCGTTCGCCCGACGCCAGGCGCACGCGGGCCGCGGCGACCCCGTCGGCACCCGCGTCGAGTTCCGCACGACGTGCGACGAGGACGGCGCGGCGGTCCAGTGCGGCTGCACGAGCAGTGACCGACTGCTCGTGCGCCGCCGCAGCAGCGGCCGCGTGCGACGCGGTGGCGCGAGCGGACTCGGCAGCGTCGGCGGTCGCTCGGAGTGCCGCGACGGTCGCGGGGACGTCGGACTCGTCCGGCTCGTCGACACCCGCAGCCTGGGCGAACCGGTTCAGGGCGTCGCGGACCCGGGCGTCGGCGCCCTCGACCTCGGCCAGGACGGCGCGACGGCGGACAGCGAGTTCGTCGGCCGTCCGGTCGTAGACCTGCGTGCCGAACAACGACTGCAGCAGCTTGCGGCGGTCTTCGCCGGGAGACCGCAGGAACCGGGCGAACTCGCCCTGGGGCAGGACGACGGTCTGCAGGAACTGCGCCTTGTCGAGGCCGATGATCCGGGCGATCTCGACCGCGACCTCGGGGATGCGCGAGGACATCGGCTCACCGGCCACGTCGGCCGGCCCGGCGAGGCGGAACAACTGCGCGGAGGCCTGCTGCTTCACGGTGCCGGTCCCCCGCTGCTTCGGGCGCTGGTACTGCGGCGTGCGTCGGACGCGGTAGACACCGGCACCGGTCTCGAACACGAGCTCGACGAAGGGCTCCACCGAGGGGTCGGCGTGCTGGCTGTGCAACCGGTCGTCGCTCGCGTCGGCACCGGCAAGTCCGCCGTAGAGGGCGAACACCACGGCGTCGATGATCGTCGACTTGCCGGAACCCGTCGGCCCTTCGAGCAGGAACACCCCGGAGGCGGCGAGCGCGGCGAAGTCGATCGACACGAGGTCCGGGTATGGGCCGATCGCGCGGAGTTCGAGCCGGTGCAGGTACATCAGCGGTCCCCCTCGTGCTGGAGGACCAGGGCGGCCGCTTCGTACGCCTCGGTCAGGATCGCGCGGTCGTCGTCGTCCGGCGCGGTGCCGGTGGCGAACGACACGAAGTCGGCTGCCACCTCGACCGGGTCGGACGTCGCCGTGACCGCACGGGCTGCGGCACGCTCGGCGCGGTCGGCCGGCTCGTGCGTGATGGCGAGGGCGTGGGGGAAGTGGTCCTTCACCCGGGCGTACATCCGTTCCGGGTGGACGGTGTCCGTCACGGCGACGCGGACCCAGGCGTCCGCCGCCGACCGGTGCGCCCCGGACTCGATCTCGTCGATCGTGGCCCGGACGTCGACGAGCCGCCGCGGCACGGGCGCCGGCACGAGCTCGGCCGTCACCTGCCCGGAGTCGTCGAGGTCGACGACCGTGACGGACTTCTGCTGGTGCCGCTCGCCGAACGAGAACGCGAGCGGCGAGCCCGCGTACCGCACGCGGTCGCCGTCCCCCACGCGCTGCGGCCCGTGCAGGTGCCCGAGCGCGACGTAGTCGATGCCGTCGAACACGGCACGCGCCACCCGGTCGACCCCCCCGACGCGGATGTCCTGCTCGCTGTCGCTCGGTTCGGTCCCGCCGACGAATGCGTGGGCCACGACGACGCTGCGCGTACCGGGCCGCTGGGCGAGATCGGCGCGGACGCGGTCCATCGCCGCGCCGACGACGGCCTGGTGCGAGCGGGCGAGCGGCTCGTCGGGCACCGCCGCGAGGGCGTACCGGGTGAGGTCGGGGTGCAGGTACGGGATGCCGTACACCGCGACGGGCCCGTCGGCGTCGTCGACGAGGACCGGGGTGGCGATGCCTGCGGGTTCGGCGAGGATCCGCACCCGCGGGTCCATCACGCCGGCACCGAAGCCGAGTCGTGCGGCGGAGTCGTGGTTGCCCGGGGTGATGACGACCGTGGCCGTCTCGGCCAGCCGTTCGAGCACCCGGGACAGCATCCGGACGGCGTCGACCGGCGGGATGGCTCGGTCGTAGACGTCCCCGGCGACGACGACGAGGTCGACCGCACGCGCCCGTGCCTGGTCGACGAGCCAGTCGAGGAAGGCCGCCTGGTGCTCGAGCAGGTCGGCACCCAGCAGTGTGCGGCCGAGGTGCCAGTCGCCGGTGTGCAGGATGCGCATGCGGTCACGGTAGCGCCGGCCGGGGACATCGCCGGGTGCCCCGCGGCGACCTGTGGAGAACTCAGGGCACGCAGGTCGCGGAGGAGATGCCGAGCAGTGACGTGACCTTCACCTTGACGGTCGGGATGCTCAGCGCGGTCCAGGTCCCCCCGAGGTTCGTGCGGAGGTTCACCGTGTACGTCGTCCCCAGGTCGAGCAGGCCGCCACCGCTGTAGGGCAGTGACCGCTCGGTCCCCGCGACCGTCGCGACCTGTGTGGTCTGGTAGACGAGATCGAACGAGTTGGGCGTGACGCCGGTGTACGTCCACGCGATGGTGACGGTGTTGCTGTTCAGCTGCGTGCACGTGAGGGTCGCGACGCTCGTCGCGGTCGCGGCGCCGAACGAGGTGGACGTGACGGTGGTCCGCGACCACGGTCCGGCGACGGCCTCCGCCGGCAGGAAGAACCCGGCGCCGCCCGCGAGCACGAGGACGGCGGCCGCGCCGCCGAGACGGCGGAACCGACGCGCTCGGCGGTCCGCGCGACGGCGGGTCCGGCGGCTCACGACGGCGGTGGTCGGGGCCGTGGCGACGCGCGGGGCGGGGTCGACCCGCGCCTCCTGGCCGTCACCGGCGCCGACGCCGCTGTCACCAACGCCGTCCGGCCCGCCACCCCCGTCGCGCGACGCATCGTCGTCCGACGAGCGCCCCGCCGGACCGACCAGCCGCCGCAGCGATCCGTCGATCGTGCAGAGCGCGAGCACCGCGACCAGACCGAGCGCCAGCATCCCGACCTTGCCCCACTCCCCCGCGCGGAGCCAGACGATCGGCGCACCGACGAACGGGACCCGCAGGAACGCGACACCGTGGACGGCCGAGGGTTCGACGGGCGTGGAGTCCTGCCGGGGGTTGGCATCGCCCTTCGTGACGATCGTGCCGCGCGGACCGTCCTCGACGTAGCGGTGCATGCGGAGGTGCCCGGGCTGGTCCGGGTCGTCGACGAGCAGGACCTTGCCCATCCGGACGTCCCCGGCCGAGACCGGGCGGGAGACCACGACGTCGCCGGGGGTGAGCCGCGGCTCCATCGATCCGGTCATCACCGTCGTCGGTTGCCAGCCGATGACGGCGGGAGCAGCCGCCCAGAGCGCGAGCCCGAGCAGGGTCGCGACGACGCCGCGGGCGAGCGTGGCCACGACGACGCGCCCCCAGTCGACGGCGTCACGGAGCGCGTCGTGCGGCGTGGGACCGCCGTGCACTTCGATGCTGACCATGACTGCCTTCGACCGGGGGCGCGTTGTCGGACGGTGACGGACGGGCCCGCATCGGGCTCGGTCCCGGACGTCACGCGGTGGACACGGGAGCGTCGATCACGCTCCCGTGTCGCCGGCTCAGCTGTTCTGGGCCTCCCAGGTGAAGCCGAGGGCCGCGGTGCCGCCCTGCACGGTGTTCGGTGCGGTGCTCGAGACGGTGTAGGTGAAGCGGTAGACGCGCGACTCCGAGCCGCTGCCGGTCGGGGCCCAGTTGCCGACACCCGTGGCGAAGTTGGTCGAGGCCGTGCCGAAGCCCGCGACGGTGCCGCTGTAGAGCGTGCCGTTGGTCGACGCCGCGGTGAAGCCGGTGCAGGAGCCGAAGCCGCCGCCCGTGCCCTGCTCGACGGTGAGGTTGATGTTCGACGCGAGGGCGTTCGTCGTGGCCGCGTTCGTGCCGTAGAGCTTCACGGTCGAGGGCAGCGTGCCGGTCGAGGTGACCGTGATGCAGTTCGCACCGGTCGAGCCGGGCTTGAGGCCGGTCGCGTTGAACAGCGCGGTGTTGTTGTCGTCGTCGGTGAGGGCGACGCTTCCGGCCGTCCAGTTGCTGGTCGGGTTGACCGTGGTGGCCGAGAAGGCCGAGTAGGACGCGGTCGAGACGACGACACCCGAGGCCACGAGAGCGGCGGGGATGGCGATCCAGGCGGCGAGACGCGCAGCGCGCGGGGTGACACGGGACATGACGGAGCTCCTGATCCAAAGGGGCGCCGGGGTTCCGCGGTGGTTGGTCGCGACGGCGCCGTGGTTGCTACGACGATCAAGCTACTTGAGCGCCGTGTGGCTCACAAGGGAAGCTACACCCCCACAGTTGGGGGTACTTCAATCGGTGAGATACTTGTTCAATGAGCAGCACGACGGCATACCCGTGCCATCCTGCCGATCGCGCAGGCGATCACCCTCCCGAGAAGAGCCGCCCGATGACGGACACCACCACCGCGCTCGCGCGACCCCTCGACGCCGCGCAGCTCCCCCCTGCCCCCGTGTCGCCGACCGTCAGCATCCCCGAGGTCGACCCGGACGGCGACGTCGCGAAGCTGATGACGGCGTTCCGCGTGCTGCAGATGCAGCACGCGCGCGTCCTGCACCACGAGAGCTCCACCCGCGGGCTGAACGCCACGGACGCCCGGTTCGTGTTCTTCCTCGCGTCCGCCGACGGCGAGGGCATCACCCCGAAGCAGGCCGGCGAGTACCTCGAGCTCTCCACGGGTGCCATGACGAGCCTGATCGACCGGCTCGAGAAGCGCGACCACATCGAGCGTCGCCCGAACCCCGACGACCGCCGCAGCATCCTCCTCCACCTCACCCCGTCCGGGTCCGAGGTCGCGCGCGAGATCGGCGCCGTCTACTCGTCGGCGTTCCGCGAGGTCATCGCCCCCGCCGACCGCGCCGGCCTCGCCGACGCCTTCGACCGGCTCGGCGCTGCGCTCGAACGCCACTCGCGATCGGTCTCCGTCGCGGGGACGATCGCCGGCCTGCAGCCGTGACGAACGGTGTCGGACACCGCGCGTAGCGTTGCCGGCATGACCCCCTCAGAACTCCTCATCGAAGCGTTCTCCCGCGTCCCCGCCACGGTCGAGCGCGCCGTCAGCGGGCTGTCGGAGGACCAGCTGGCCGCACGTCCGGCCGCCGGTGCGAACACCCTCGCCTGGCTCGCGTGGCACATCGCGCGCGGGCAGGACGCCCAGATCGCGGACCTCGCGGGCACCGAGCAGGTGTGGACGGCGGACGGCTGGGTGGAGCGGTTCGGACTGCCGTTCCCCGCCGAAGCGCTCGGCTACGGCATGTCGCGGGACGACGTCGGACGCGTCCGCGCCTCGGCAGCCCTGCTGGTCGACTACCTCCGCGCGGTGCACGACCGCACGGTCGCCTACGTCGGCACGCTCGAGCCGGCGGACTTCGACCCGGTGGTCGACGACGCGTGGGACCCGCCCGTCACGCGGGGCGCGCGGCTCGTCAGCATCCTCGACGACTGCACGCAGCACGCCGGACAGGCCGGGTACGTGCGCGGGTTGCGCTTCTTCAACCGCTGACGCGGCGCATCGTGAGCAGGAATGGTCGGGTCGACGGCGGCGACCCGACCGCTTCTGCTCACCATGTGACGGACGGGAGGCGCGGTGCCAGCTGGCACCGCGCCTCCCGTCCTGCGTCGGCTCGCGACTACCGCGCGGCGAGCTCCGCG
>NZ_JBIUZN010000003.1:444879-480748 GCF_044745045.1 Curtobacterium sp. NPDC087082
GGGGCGCGGCGGGGCCCCCCCCGGCCGCCGGGGGGCCCCCCCCCCCCCCCGCCCCCGCCGGGGGCCCCCCCCCCGGGGCGGGGGGGGGGGGGGGGGGCCCCGGGGCCCCCCCGCCTCCCGTCCTGCGTCGGCTCGCGACTACCGCGCGGCGAGCTCCGCGACGATCCCGTCACCGGGGGCGGCGTCGACGAGGTCCGCCTCGATCTCCGCGTGCTCGAGGATGCCCTCGATCTTGCGGCGACGGCTGCGCGGGACGATCGTGACGACGGTGCCCTCCTTGCCGGCACGACCCGTGCGGCCCGAGCGGTGCATGTACGCCTTGTAGTCGTCGGGCGCGTCGGCCTGCACGACGAGCGACACGTCGTCCACGTGGATGCCACGGGCGGCGACGTCGGTCGCGACGAGCACGTTCACGCGGCCGCTCGTGAGGAGCTGCAGGTTGCGCTGCCGGCGCGACTGGTTCAGGTCGCCGTGGAGCGAGGTCGCGCGGATGCCGGCGTCCTCGAACTGGTCGGCGAGCCGCTCGGCGTAGGCGCGGGTGCGAGCGAACACGATGGTCTTGCCGGCGCCGGCGACGAGCTCCTCGAGGAGCTGGTCCTTCTGGCGCTGCTCGACCACGAGCACGCGGTGGTCGATCGTCGACGAGGCCTGGTCCTCACCGGCGACCTCGTGGACGGACGGCTCGTGCAGGAACTGCTCGACGAGGGACGCGACCTGGGCGTCGAGCGTCGCGCTGAACAGGAGCTTCTGGGCGCGGTTGCCCTCTGGGGTGACCTCGGCCGTGGCGGAGAGGATCTCCTGCACCGGCTCGAGGAACCCGAGGTCGCACATGTGGTCGGCCTCGTCGAGCACGGAGATGACGACCTCGCTGAGGTCGAGCGTCCCCTTGTTCATGAGGTCCTGCACGCGGCCCGGGGTGCCGACGATGATGTCGACACCGCGCTCGAGCGCACCGACCTGGCGGCCGTACGGGACACCGCCGTAGATCTGCGTCGTGAAGAGGCCCACCGAGCGGGCGATCGGCTGCACGGTGCGGTCGATCTGCAGGGCGAGCTCACGAGTCGGCGCGAGGATGAGCGCACGCGGGGCGCGGCCCATCTTGCGCTTCGTGCCGCCGCCGTTCTCCATGAGCTTCTCGACGAGCGGGGCGCCGAAGGCAATCGTCTTGCCGGAGCCCGTGCGGCCACGGCCGAGCACGTCCTTGCCCGCGATCACGTCGGGGATCGTCGCTGCCTGGATCGGGAACGGGCTCGTGGCGCCGAGTTCGGCCAGGGCACGGGAGATGTTGCCGCCGATGCCGAGGTCGGCGAAGGTCACGCCCTCGACGTCGGCCGCGAGGGTCGCCTCGGCCTGGAGCTTCTCGAGCTTGACGTCGTCGGCGGGGACGAAGGGCTTGCGCTCGGTGTCGTCGCGGTCGAAGCGGCGCGGGGCGCGGTCGTCGCGGTCGAAGTGGCGCGGGGCGCGGTCGTCGCG
This sequence comes from Curtobacterium sp. NPDC087082, assembly GCF_044745045.1. Taxonomy (NCBI): domain Bacteria; kingdom Bacillati; phylum Actinomycetota; class Actinomycetes; order Micrococcales; family Microbacteriaceae; genus Curtobacterium; species Curtobacterium sp. NPDC087082. The sequence goes on from NZ_JBIUZN010000003.1 coordinate 446,353, forward strand.
GTCGAAGTTCCGGCGGGGGCGGTCGTCGGCGTCACGGCGGGGAGCGCGGTCGTCGCGGTCGAACCGGCGGGGAGCGCGGTCGTCGCGGTCGAACCGGCGCGGGGCGCGGTCGTCGTTACGGCGGGGCGCACGATCGTCGCGGTCGAAGCGACGGGGGGCACGGTCGTCACGGTCGAACCGGCGCGGGGCGCGGTCGTCGTCACGACGGGGCGCACGGTCGTCACGGTCGAAGCGACGGGGGGCGCGGTCGTCGCGGTCGAACCGGCGGGGCGCACGGTCGTCACGGTCGAACCGGCGCGGGGCGCGGTCGTCGTCACGACGGGGAGCGCGGTCGTCGCGGTCGAAGCGACGCGGGGCACGGTCGTCACGATCGAAGCGACGCGGCGCGCGGTCGTCACGGTCGAAGTTCCGACGCGGACGGTCGTCGTTGTTGTCACGACGGGGCGCACGGTCGTCGCGGTCGAACCGGCGCGGGGCGCGGTCGTCGCGGTCGAAGCGACGGCCACCACGGTCATCACGCTGCGGGCGGCCCTGGCCACCGTCGCGCGGCTCCCAGTTCGGACGGCTCGGTCGCTCGCCCTGCGCCGCGCGGCCGCGACGCTCCTCGGCGTCCCAGCGCTGCTTCTGCCGCGGAGCGGACGGGTCGGCGGCGCGGAAACCGCGGTGCTTGCTGCTGCGAGCGGCGGGGGTGCCGTTCGGGTGACGGACACGGTCGGAGGCGCGGTTGTCCGCGCCGCCCTTGTTGTACGGGGCCATGGCTACTTTCTCGGGGTGCGCAACGTACCGCAGCGCCCGGCAGCGACATCGGCGGGGGCTTGCGTGCGGAGAAGGGGTTCTTCCCGTCGCGGATCGACGTGAATCCAGCCCTCGAGCAACACACACCCAAACGAAAACTCCGTGATCGCAATGTCACGGCGTCGAAGGCCGACCGAGTGAGTCTACGCGATCGGACCGTCGCTGGCCAGTTCGGCTTGACGAGACTGTTGATATTTCATATTGTAGATGCATGCTGCCTGCTGCCCGTTCTCGTGCCGAGAAGGTTCCCGACTGGCTGGCCGCCCTGGGGATCTTCGTCGCCGCTCGGCTCGTCACGTCGATCACCCTCGCGGTCGGCTTCGCCCTGATGACTCCGACCGGCTTCGCCGACCCGTCCGCGCCACGCGGCTTCTTCGAACGCTCCACGGGATGGGACGGGCAGTACTTCCTCGGGATCGCCGAACGGGGCTACCCGTCCACACTCCCCACGAACGAGGACGGTGACGTGCTCCGGAACACGTGGGCGTTCCTCCCGGTCTTCCCGATCCTCATCAAGCTCCTGACCTTCGTCGGCGGCGACCCAGCGGTGGTCGCAGTGCTCCTCGCGACCGTGTTCGGTGCGGGCGCTTCCGTCGCACTGATGACGCTCCTGCGTCCCCACGTCGGGCGGACGACGGCCCTGTGGTCGACCACGTTCTTCGCGTTCGGACCGATGGCCTTCGTGCTGCAGCTGGCCTACGCCGAGTCGCTCGGCCTGCTGCTCGGCTTCGCCGCCCTCATCGCGATGCAACGGCAGCGGTACTGGGTCATCCTGCCGATCGTCGTCGTGCTCGCGTTCACCCGACCCGGTGCCGTCGCGATCCCGCTCGCGCTGGCGGTCCACGGCATCATCCGCCTCGTCCGACGGGACCCCGTGCCGATGCGTGAACGCATCGCCATCGTCGTCACCGGCCTGGTCACTGCCGCAGCGGGGCTCGCTTGGCCGGTCGTGGCGTCCATCGCCACCGGTGTGCCCGACGCGTACCTGCAGACGGAACTCGCGTGGTGGCGTCTGCACTTCGACGTCGAGCACTTCATGCCGCTCGCTCCGTGGTTCCTGCAGGCCGACCGCCTCGGCGGGGTCCTCGGTGTGGTCGCCCTGTCCGTCGCCGTGGCGATCGCCGGCGTCTGGTTGGCCTCGCGCTCCGTCCGGCGCATCGGCAGCGTTCCCCTGCTCGGAACCGCGTCGTACCTGCTCTACCTGTTCGCGACGTTCCTCCCGCAGCAGAGCCTGTTCCGGTTGCTCATGCCGGCCGCGCCCCTGCTCGGCGTTCCCGCACTCCATCGGTCACAGGCACGACGCTGGTTCGTCCTGGCATGCTGCGTCGTCTCGCAGGTGCTCGCCGTCTGGGTCCTCTTCCTCAAGCTCAATCCCTGATGCCGCCACGCGGCGTACGGGGACGCTGAGGCGGGGGCGATCCGTGCCTCCTGGACCGTTCGCGGGTCAGGACTCGGCGAGCCGCTGCCGCTGCTCGGCCACGTCGAAGTCCGCTGCGGGCCAGGTGAGCTGCATGTCCTCGAGTGTGCGGAGCAGGAGCTGCTGCACGGCGAGCCGGGCGTACCACTTGCGGTTCGCCGGGATGACGTACCAGGGGTTCGTCGCGGTCGAGGTGCGGTCGAACACCGTCTGGTACGCGTCCTGGTAGTCGTCCCAGAGCAGGCGCTCGTCGATGTCGCCGGGGTTGAACTTCCAGTGCTTGTCGGGTCGGTCGAGGCGCTCACCGAGTCGTTCGCGCTGCTCGTCCTTCGAGATGTGGAGCATGACCTTGACGAGGCTCGTACCCGACGCGGCGAGCTCGTCCTCGAAGTCGACGATGGCTCCGTAGCGGCGCTCGATCTCCTCCGGCGGGGCGAACGCGCGGACCTTCTGGATGAGGACGTCCTCGTAGTGGGAGCGGTCGAAGACGCCGAGCTGGCCGGCGCCCGGGAGCTGTCGCTCGATGCGCCAGAGGAAGTCGTGCTCGCGTTCCTCGGCGTTCGGCGCCTTGAACCCGGCGTAGTGCACGCCGTTCGGGTCCACCGCGCCGACGACGTGCGAGACGATCCCGCCCTTGCCCGCAGTGTCCATCGCCTGGAGCACGAGGAGCACGCGGCGCTGGTCACCGGAGGTCGAGGCGGCCCAGAGTCGCTCCTGCAGCGCGGACAGTCGGGAGGCCCCGGCGGCGAGCGCCTCGAGCCCGTCGATCTTCCGCCCCGGGAAGCCCGGGGTGCCGTCGGGGTCGACCCGGTCGAGGCGGAACCCCTCCTCGACGCGGAGCAGTGGTTCGGGGTCGGCGTTCCAGGCCTTGCGACGGCTCACGGGTCCTCCTGCGGGGTCGTCACCATCCTGGCACCGCCGGACGGGTTCGTCCGGCGGTGGTCCTCGGGGCGGGTCGGTTCCTCCCGTGGGTGGACGACGGCGTGCGGGGACCGGGTTACCGTTGATCCGATGAGGTCAGGCCGTCGCACGCTGCTCGCGCTCGTCGCCGCGGTCGTGGCGCTCGGCGCGGTCGCGTCGTGCAGCACGGACCCGGTCGGTGACGAGAACCGCACGGTGACCGCCGGACCCGTGATCTACCCGCTGTCGCTCCGGTACCACGGCATCGACGTCGTCGCCGACGTGCCGTACGGGTCGGACGCGCTGCAGCGGCTCGACGTGTGCCTGCCGGCGGACAGTGCACCGGACACCACGAGGACCCCGACGCCGACGCCGGGCGGGACGGCTTCCGCGACGGCGGACGAGGTCGGGGCCGACACGGCCGGGGACGGGAGTACGAGTGGTGCCGGGACTTCCGGGGCCGGCGTCGCCGCTGCGGGGGCCGGGGCAGCCGACGACGGGACCGGTGCCGGCGACGGCGACGCTGCCGGTGCCGACACCGGCGACGCTGCCGTTGCCGAGGCGGCCAGCGGCACGCGTCCCGCCGTCCTGATGATCCACGGCGGGAGCTGGTCCCACGGCGACAAGGCCACCGCCGCGTACCGATCGGTGTGCAAGTACCTGGCCTCCGAGGGCTTCGTCACCTTCAACGTCGACTACCGGCTCGCCCCGACGGACCCGTTCCCGGCCGGGCTGGACGACGTCCGACGGGCACTCGACTGGGTGTTCCGTCCGACGACGCTGTCCACCTACGACGTCGACAGCAAGCGGGTCGGGGTGTTCGGGGGCAGCGCCGGGGGGAACCTCGCGGCCATGCTCGCCGTGACGGACCACGACTCGACCGCCTACGCCGAGGGCGACCGGATCCGGGCCGTCGTCGACCTGAGCGGCCCCACGAACCTGACGACCCGCTCGACCGAGGCCGACGGCGTCTCCGCCGCGTTCCAGCGGAAGCAGTTGCTGTACCTCGGCTGCCGGACCTACTCGGACTGTCCGGCCGCGACCCGGGCGTCGCCGGAGTACCACGTGACCTCGGACACGGCGCCGTTCTTCATCGGCCACTCCACCGACGAGTTCATCCCGCTGTGGGAGTCGCAGGAGTTCGCGGCGACGCTCCGGCGACATGACGTGCCGGTGACGTTCGTCGCGGTCGAGGGGTCGGCGCACTCCATCGCGCAGCTCGACGAGGCGATGAGCAAGCGCGTGGCGACCTTCCTGCGGGAGCACCTGGACTGAGGCGCCACCGCGGGCCGCGCGTGGCTGGTGGCCGCCGCGGCCCCGAGTCTCGGTTCGGCGGACGTTCCTCGGGCGGTGCGGACGCGAAAGTGTCCGCGGGGCCGAGACTCGGGCCCTGGAACCGGCACCGGCACCGGCACCGGCACCGGCACCGGCCGCCGCGTGCCCCGGCCGGGTGGCACCCGGAGTCGGGACTGCCGCTCGGCACCCGCGCACCGCAGACTTCGGGGGTGACCGACACCTCGATGCGCCCTGCACACGCGACTGCCTCCCGTTGGGAGCGCCACTCCTCGCTGCAGACGTTCGCCGAGCTCCTGCTCGGTCTGTCGTTCACCGCCGCGGTCGCCTTCGGCGGGTACGCGGCCGTGACCGGACGGATGACCGTGCTGTCGCAGGGCGCCGGCGTGGTGTTCCTCGTGACGCTGACGTGCGTCCTCGTGTCGTGGTTCCGTGCCGTCGAGCGCGAGGAGGCACCCGTGGTGGCGCCGGCTGCCTCCGTCGTCGACCCGATCTCGGCGATCGACGCGGAGTACCGCCGCTAGTCCTCCCCCGCCGCGGCATCCCGCGCCGCGGCATCCCCCGCAGTGGCCTCGCGCGCCGCGGCATCCCCCGCAGTGGCCTCACGCGCAGTGGCCTCGCGCGCCGCCCGCCGATCGGCCCGCCGCTCGAAGAGCCCCTCGACGAGGGCGTACAGCGACGGCAGCACCACGAGGGTGAGCAGCGTCGACGACACCAGCCCGCCGATGACCACGAGCGCGAGCGGCTGCGAGATGAACCCGGACCGGCCGGTCAACCCGACGGCCATCGGGAGCAGCGCGAAGATCGTCGCCAGGGCGGTCATCAGGATCGGCCGGAGTCGTCTGGTCGCACCCTCGATCAGGGCATCGTGCACGCGGAGCCCCCGGCGCCGGTACTGGTTGACGAGGTCGATGAGGACGATCGCGTTCGTCACCACGATGCCCACGAGCATGAGCAGGCCGATCAGCGACGCCACACCGAGCGGGATCCCCGTCACGATCTGCAGGAGCAGCGCACCGGTGACCGCGAACGGCACCGACACGAGGAGCAGCAGCGGCTGCCGCAGGCTCCGGAACGTCGCGACCATGATCACGTAGACGATCAGGACCGCGACGAGCATGGCCAACAGGAGCTGGCTGAACGCCGACGACTGGCTCGAGGCGACACCGCCGATCTCGGCGGATGCGCCACGCGGCAGGTCGAGCGCGTCGACGGCCGCGGTCACGTTCTGCACGGCGGCACCGAGGTTCGTCGAGTCCGGGGTCACCGTGATCGTGGCCGTCCGGACGGCGTTCGACGTCGTGATGGACGTCGGCCCCTCGGACTGCTCGACGGTCGCCAGGTCGGACAGCGGCACCGACCCGGTCGAGGTGGGGATGGACAGCGACCGCAGCGCTGCGACGGTCGTCGGGGGCTCGGGGTCGGCGATGTACACGTCGAGCGTCGCGGCGTCGATCTCGATCGTGCCGGTGTCGCGGGGCGAGACCGCCGCGGCGACGATCCCGCCGACCTGCGTCTCGGTCAGCCCGCGCTCGGCGGCCGCCTGCCGGTCGACCCGGACGGCGAGGTACGGCTCGGACGCCGACAGGTTGCTCGTCGCGCCGGTCGTGCCGTCGACCTTCCGCATCTCGCGCAGCACCGACGCCGCCGCGGTCCGGAGCTCTGCCTGGGTCGGCGCGGTGACGTCGACCTCGATGTCGCTCGAACCGCCGAAGCCGCCACCGGCCGACGAGAGGCTGACCTCGCCGACGCCGTCGATCCGGTCGATGCGGTCGCGCGCGGTGGACTGGATGGTGGTCTGGTCGTCGCCGGCGTCCGTCGTGACGTTGTACTGCACGGAGGCCGACGCCCCGCCCCCGAAGGCCGCCTGGATCGACTGCCCGCTCGTCCCGATGGTGGTCTGCACGGTCTGCACACCCTGGACACCGCGGAGCACGCGCTCCACCTCCTTCGCCGCGTCGGACTGCTCGTCGAGGCTCGTCCCCGGCTCGAGGTCCTGCGTGACCGTGAAGGTGTTCTGCCCCGAGTCGCCGAGGTAGTTCGTCTTGACGAACGGCACGGCGGCCGCGGTGCCGCCGAGCACGAGCACCGCCAGGACCACCACGAGCGCCGGTCGACCGATGGCCCAGCGGAGCACGGGCTGGTACCCGCGCCGGAGCCGGTCGGACGTGCCGGCGTCGTGCAGGTCCTCGGCGGACGACAGCGCGGTGGTCGCAGCGGACCCGTCGGCAGCAGCGCCACCGGCAGCACCGTCAGCAGCAGCAGCGCCACCAGCGACGGTGCCACCGGCGGCGGGCGTCCGGAGGAACCAGTACGCGAGCACCGGGACGATCGTCAGCGACACCAGCAGCGACGCCACGAGCGCCATCGTGACGGTCAGGGCGAACGGCCGGAACAGCTCGCCGACGAGCTCCGCGACGAACGCGACCGGCAGGAAGACGGCGACGGTGGTGAGGGTCGATGCGGTGACCGCACCGGCCACCTCGCGGACGGCGTCGAGCACCGCTCGGGTCCGGTCCACTCCGGGTTGCAGGTGCCGCTTGATGTTCTCGATGACCACGATCGAGTCGTCCACCACGCGTCCGATCGCGATGGTGAGCGCGGCGAGCGTGATGACGTTCAGCGTGTACCCGGTCGCCCGCATGCCGATCGCGGCGAGGAGCACCGAGGTCGGGATCGAGATCGCGGTGACGATCGTCGACCGCACCGACAGCAGGAACAGCAGGATCACGACGACGGCGAACCCGAGGCCGAGGAGTCCCTCTTCGGCGAGGGATTCGATGGACTGCTGGATGTAGGGCGCCTGGTCGAACACGACGGTGAACCGGGGGTCGCCGGCGACCTTCGCCTCGATGCCGGGGAGGGCGTCGCGGACCGTCTTCGAGACGTCGACGGTGTTCGCTTCCTGCGTCTTGGTGATCGCGATGGTCAGTGCCGTCTCGCCGTTCACGCGGCTGATCGAGGTGCGCGGCGACTCCTCGATCGCGACCTTCGCCACGTCGCCGATGGTGGTCGGCGTCGTCGCGGCGGTCCCGGCGGTCGATCCACCGGCGGTCGCACTGGAGGCGCTGCCCGCCCCCGCCGCACCGCCAGCCGCCGTCCCACTGGTCGCGTCCACGGCCCCGGTCGAGCCCACCCCGCCGGTCGCGCCTGCCCCGGCATCCGCCGCACCGCCGGACGAGGAGCTGCCGGAGGATCCTGCCCCGGACGACGACCCGCCGCTCGACGCGGCGGTCAACGGCAGCCCCTCGATGTCCTTGATCGAGGCGATCCGCTCCCCCGTCTGCACCGACAGCGTCGCGCCGTCCTGGGTGATCGTGCCACCGGGGACGAGCGTCCCGTTGTCGTCGAGTGCGTCCGCGATGGACTGGGTGCTCAGGCCCCGCGACGCCAGCTCGTCGGTGTCCGGGGTGATCACGACGCGGCGCCCCGGGTTGCCGAAGACGTCGGCCTGCCGGACGCCGTCGAGCTTCTCGATGTCGGGGATCGCCGTGGCGTTCAGCCGGTCGACCAGCTGTTCCTGGTCGCCCTTCCCCGTGACGGCGAGCTGCAGCACGGGCAGGTCGTCGAAGGAGCCGGTGACGATCTGCGTCTGCACGGTGTCCGGGAGCGACAGGGCGTTCACCGCGGTCTGGATCTTGTCCTCGGCGCTGGCGAGGTTCGATCCGTAGTCGAACGACGCCGAGACGACACTCTGCCCGGTCGACGACGTCGCGGTGGTCGACTCGAGGTTCGGCACGACCTGAATCGCCTGCTCGATCTTCGTCGACACGTCGTTCGACACGACCTCGGGCGTGGCACCGGGGTACGCGCTGACGATGGCGACCTGCGGGAACTGGACGCTGGGGATGAGCTCCTGCTTGAGGCTCGTCAGCGCGATGCCGCCGAACACCGCGACGACGACGGTGACGAGCGCGATGAGCGCCCGGTTGCGGAGGCTGAAGACCGAGAGGAGGTGCACACCCTGATCCTTGCAGGGCGTCCCTCGACGCGCTCAGCCGCCGAGGAGCAGGTACGCGCCGAGCACGCCCACGGTCCCGAGCACGCCGGTCGCGAGCGCCACGATCCGGCCGAGCGGGGTCCGTGCCGTCACGACCGCCACGACGAGGACCGCCAGACCGACGACGATCTCGACCACCCAGGTCACCGGCCCAGTGGTGTCCGCCACCTGCAGCAGGGCCCGGACGCCCTCGCCGACCAGCACGGCGGCGGTCGCCCCGAGCGCTGCCCCGCGCCACCCGACGTCCCGTGACCGGAGTGCCACCGCGACCGCACCCGCGAGCACCCCGGCGGGGATGCCCATCAGGACCCAGAAGTTCGTGATCGACAGGACGTCCGGGTAGCCGCGCAGGTTCGTCGTCGCCCAGTACCCCACGTGCATGAGCTCGAGGAGCACGACGCCGAGCACCATCGCGGCCGGCGACGCCCAGCGCCCCGACCGCACACCGGCGAGCAGGCACAGCGCAGCCGCGACGACGAACCAGGGTCCGGCGGAGTTCGCGACGGAGGAGAGTCCGGGCACCGCCTGCCCGAACGAGGTCAGCACCCCGGCGAGCAGTGCCCCCGTGAGCGCCATCGAGACCCGAGCGGCGGCGGGCACCGCGTGGGTCGGAGCGGGCGCCGGACGGGCCGTCAGGCCGGCGTGCATGGTCGTCTCCATGGGACCAGGATCCCGGTGGCCGGGCGTCGCACGCATCACTCCGCAGAGCCAGATCGCACGAGGAGCGTCACCCCGGAGGATGACACTGCCGAGCGAGGAGGGCGCGTCACACCACCGCGGCGAGCGACCCCCGCACGCCGGCGGCGTCACCACCGATCCGCGCCCACGACCGTTCGAGCACGTCGACGAGCCGCACCCGGTCGGCCGGGGACATCGTGAACGGCACCCGCAGGAACCGCTCGAACCCACCGTCGGGCCCGAAGACCCCGCCGGACGCGAGCACGACGCCCTCGGCGCGTGCGGCGAGCACCAGCGCGCTCGACACCGGGCGCCCGAGCCCGACCCACGTCGTCAACCCGCCCGCCGGCGACGGCACGTCCCACTCCGGGAGCCGCGCGCGCAACGCACCCACGACGTCGTCGCGACCTTGGCGCAGGTACTCGCGCCGCGCCTCCAGGACCGCCGCCGTCCGCGGGACGAGCTCCCGCGCGACCAACTGGTCGAGCACGGGCGTGCCGAGGTCGCCCGTCGGCCGGGCGAGGAGCAGCCGCTGCAGGAGCGCCGGTGCGGCTCGGATCCAACCGATCCGCAGGCCGCCCCAGAACACCTTGTCGGCCGACCCGATCATCACGACCGATGCCCCGGACGGGTCGGCCGCTGCCAGTGGCAGGGACGGCGAGCCCTCGATCCGCAGCTCGCCCATGGTCTCGTCCGCGATGACCGTCGTCCCGGTCGACGCAGCGACGGACAGCAGGAGCTCCCGGGTGGACGCGGACATCGTCGCTCCGGTCGGGTTGTGCAGCTCGGGCATGACGTACGCGACCGCCGGCGCCGTGCGGCGCATCGTGGTCTCGAGCGCCGTGGCGTCCCACCCGGTCCGCGCGTCGACGGGCACGCCGACGAGTCGACCGCCGACCTCGCGGAAGGCCTCGTGCGCGTGCGGGTAGGTCGGGGACTCGACGAGGACGGCGTCGCCCCGGCGGACGAGCACCCGGGCGAGCAGGGCGATCGCGTGCTGCGCCCCGATCGTCACGACGACCTGGGACGGGTCGGTGGGCAGGCCGCGTTCGGTGTACCGCTCGGCGACCGCCGCGCGCAGCCCGGGGTCCCCGACGGTGTCGTACCCGATGCCGGCGAGCGCCGCGGGCACGTGCCGCACCGCGCGCTCGACCGCCTCGGCGATCCCGGGAGCCGCGTGCAGTGCGGCCTTGCGGAGGTCGAGCAGGTCGTCGTCGACGACGCCGCCGAGCCGTTCCGGGTCCGGTCGGCCGATCAGCCCGGCCGGGAGCCGGACCACGCTGCCGGACCCCCGGAGCGACACCACGAAGCCGTCGGACCGGAGCCTCGAGTACGCGTTCGCGACGGTGGTGCGCGAGACGCCCAGCGCGGTGGCGAGCCCCCGCTCGGCCGGCAGCCGCACGCCCTGCGGGATCCGGCCGTCGATGACGAGCACGCGCAGCGCGTCGGACAGCGCCTCGTACGCGGGGGCGTCGGTACCGGCGCGCCAGTCGGTGAGGAGGAGCGCTGCGGATCGGGCACTGAGCAGGACCGGGGTCATGGATCCACGGTAGCGGAATTGGCTCTCGACCCGCAGTCCAATCTCCACGACGATCGAGCCATGCCCCGCTCCACCGCCCTCACGCTCCGCTTCGTCCAGCTCTTCGTGGGCCTGTTCCTCTACGGCGCCTCGACGGCACTGCAGGTGCGTGCGGTCGTCGGGGTCTCGTCGTGGACGGTCCTCACCGAGGGCCTCGAGAACGTGGTGCCGTGGTCCTTCGGCGTCATCACCGTGGTGTCGAGCGGCGTCATCCTGCTGTTCTGGATCCCGCTCCGCCAGAAGCCGGGCATCGGGACGCTGCTCAACGCCCTGGCGATCGGACCGAGCGCCGACCTCGTGCTCTGGCTCGTCCCGACGCCGTCGGAACTCGTCGGCCGGGTCCTCCTGTTCGTCGCCGGGCTGGTGCTCCTGGCGGTCGCCACCGCGTTCTACATCGGCGCCGGCTTCGGCACGGGCGCTCGTGACGGCCTGATGGTCGGCCTGCACGAGCGCCTCGGCTGGCCGGTGTGGGTGGCGCGGACCGTCATCGAGGTCTCGGTCGTGATCGTCGGCTGGTTCCTCGGCGGCGACGTCGGAGCCGGCACCGTGGTCGCGGCGTTCGCGATCGGTCCGATGGTGCAGCCGCTCATGCCGGTCTTCCGTCGGTTCCCGTGGAGCCCGGAACGGACGCGTGCCGCCACACCGGTCCAGGAGGCGCGGGTCGCCGCCGCCTCGGAGGTCGCCTAGAGCCCTTGCGTGCGTCCAGGTCGCGATATAACGTGTCTGCCACAGACGCGATACATCGCGAGTTCGAGGAGGCAACATGGCCCAGGAGAAGTGGCTCGTCGAGGAGCCGAAGGTGATCGACACCGGGATCGTCCGCCGCTTGCGCGTGGGCCTCGCCGGAGGACAGGTGGACGTCGTCGCGCACGACGAGCCGACCGCCCGCGTCGAGGTGCACAGCGTGTCCGGCAAGCCGATGAAGATCGAGCTCGACGGCGACACGCTCACGATCGACCACCCGCAGGTCCGGTGGGACGACCCGATCGGCTTCCTGAAGTCGTTCCGCGGCAAGGCCCACGCCGACGTCAGCGTCCTCGTGCCCCGCGACTCCATCGTCACCCTCGGCGTCGTCTCGGCCGGGGCCCTGCTGTCCGGCACGAACCGCGGCGCCACGCTCAACACGGTGTCCGGCGACCTCGTCGTCGACGACGTCGCGGGTGACGTCACCGTGAACGCGGTGTCCGGCACGACGACCATCCGCGAGCTCGACGGCGCCCTGACGGTGCACACCGTCTCCGGCGACGTCGTGGCGACCGGGGCGATCCCGCGGTTCTCGGCCGACGGGGTGAACGCCGACGTGGTGCTCGACCTGCACGGCACCCCCGACCAGGCCCGCATCAACACGGTGTCCGGTGCGGTGAGCGTCCGACTCGAGGACGGCGTGCCCTACCAGTGCACCGTCAGCACCGCCTCGGGCAAGCTGCAGTTCGACGACTCGGAGATCCGCGGCGTGCGGGGGTCCTACGTCAAGCAGGGCGGCGAGCTGTCCGGGCATTGGCTCGACCTCAAGGTGAACTCGGTGTCCGGCGACATCGCGGTGCTGCACGCCCCACCCGTCGCGGAGCCGACGGCGCCGACGGAACCGACGACACCGACCGCGCCGGCTGCACCGACCACGCCCGCGGCCCCGGTGAACGACGGCGAGGTGCCCGAATGAGCCCCGTCTTCGCGCACGGCCACCTGCGCCTCTACCTGCTCGTGCTGCTGGCGGACCACCCGATGCACGGGTACGAGGTCATCCAGGCCCTCGGCGACCGCTTCGGCGGCACCTACGTCCCGAGCGCCGGCACCGTGTACCCGCGGCTCGCCAAGCTCGAGGAAGAGGGGCTCGTCACGAAGTCCGCGGACGGCCGGAAGACCGTCTACGCGATCACCGACGCAGGCCGTGCCGAGCTCGACGCCCGTGCCGACGAGATCGCCGCGGTCGAGAACGGCGTCAACGACTCGGTGAAGTCCCTGGCCGACGGCGTCCGCGCCTCGGTGGGCGAGGCGATGCGGTCCCTCCGCGCCGACCTCGCGGCGAGCGCGCAGGCACCGCGGGGCCGGACCGCAGACGAGCCCGTGGACGTCCCGTCCGAGGGCGCCCGCGCCCTGCGCGAGGTCGAGATGGTCCTGTCGTCGTTCCGGCAGCAGGTCCGCGCGGACCTCCGCCGTCGGGCGACCCGCGGCACGCTCGGTGCGGACACGGTCACGCGTCTGCGCGACGGCCTGGAGGCGCTGCGCAAGTCCCTCTGACGACCGGCGGCCGACAGACGGTGACGACCCGCGCCTCCAGGCAGTCCACCAGGAGGCGCGGGTCGTCCCTCACAGACCGCGGTCGGCCAGGGCGTGCATCGCGTCCCGCAGGGCGCGGGCGGCACCCGCGCCCGCCCACTCGTAGGCGTGCGTGAACCGTTCGTCCTGCACGTACATGTCACCGAGCGTGCGGAACCGGTCGGCGGTGAGCTCGGCCGGGGGCGTCGCCTCGGCGAGCCAGGCGAACTGACGCCGCGCGAGTGCCGTGCCGGCCTCCGACGCCGGACCCGCGCCCGACGCGGCGAGCGCTGCGGCGTCCTGCGCGATCGCCCGCTGTTCCGCCTGGAAGGCCTCCTTCGCGGCGGGGTCCTTCGACTCCCACCAGCGTGCGCCTCGGTCCCAGGCCGCGGGCCCCCAGCGCTCCTCGACCTCCTGCCGGAAGCGGGTCTGGTCGAACCCGTCGAACGTGTCGGTGGCGTTCATGTCCTGTCCTTCCTCGATCCTCGTGATGGTGGTGCGCACGGCCGCGAGCTGCCGCGCGAGCCGGTCGCGCTCGCGTTCGAGCCACGCGACGTGCGCCGTGAGGGCCGTGACGTCGTCCTGCTCGCCGTCGAGGACCCGGCCGACGTCGGCCAGCCCGAGTCCGAGCCCGCGCAGCAGGAGGATCCGTTGCAGCCGGACCAGCGCGCGGTCGTCGTAGCGTCGGAGCCCGCCCTCGCCGACCGCGGTCGCGGGCAGCAGGCCGATCGCGTCGTAGTGCCGGAGCGTGCGGCTCGACACACCGGCGGAACGCGCCACGTCGGCGATGCCGTGCGGTGCTTTCGCAGCTGCGGCTGCCGTGTCTGTCGAATCCCTCATGCAGGCCACGGTAGAGGTTGACGCAGCGTCAACCGCAAGGGGTTTCCGGGGTGCGCCCGACCCGAACCGGCACGGACGGGGAATACCACCGGGGTCGGCCGTGTTGACTCGCGCCCGGAAATGAGTAGGTTTGCCGCTCGTGACGAACGAGATCCGGTCGTTGAAAGCGCGACTGATCGGGGATCCCCTCCCCTCCGAGAAGCTCGAGGGACAGCTCCTCCCGAAGCACCTGGCACTGCCGATCTTCGCGAGTGACCCGCTGTCCTCCGTGGCGTACGCGCCGCAGGAACTCCTCATGATCCTGCTGCTCGGCGGGATGGCGTTCCTGACGTTCGCCCCGTGGGTCGCCGCCCTCGTCGTGCTGCTGCTCGTCGTGGTCGTCGCGTCCTACCGACAGCTCATCAAGGCGTACCCGTCCGGCGGTGGCGACTACGAGGTGGCACACCGGAACCTCGGCGAGAAGGCGGGGCTCGTCGTGGCCTCCGCACTGCTCGTCGACTACGTCATGACCGTGGCGGTCTCGGTCGCGTCGGGCGTGGACAACATCATCTCCGCGCTCCCGTTCCTCAACGAGTTCCGGGTCGAACTGGCCCTGGTGTTCGTCGTGCTCCTCGCCGCCGCGAACCTCCGGGGTGTCCGCGAGTCGAGCAAGGCCTTCGCCGTGCCGACCTACCTCTTCGTGGCGAGCGTCTTCGTGATGGTCGTCGTCGGGCTCGTCCGGGCCGCGGCCGGCAACGCCCCGGTCGCGGAGTCCGCCGCCTACACCGTGCAGAACGTCGAGCACACGACGCAGGCCGCGTTCATCCTGCTGCTCCTCCGCGCGTTCGCATCCGGCTGCTCGGCGCTGACCGGTGTCGAGGCGATCGCGAACGGCGTGCAGGCGTTCCGCCGCCCGAAGATCAAGAACGCGCAGATGACCCTCGTGTTCATGGGGTCGATCGCGATCGTGCTGTTCGTCGGCCTCATCACGCTCGCCCTCATCTCCCGCGTGCACTACGCCGAGAGCGCGTGCGACCTGCAGGGCTTCGCGCAGTGCGCCACGACGCCGCAGCGTTCCCTGATCGCGCAGATCGCGGCCGCGACGTTCGGCGACAACACGGTCCTCTTCTTCGTGATCCAGGCGACCACCGCGGCGGTGCTGCTGCTCGCCGCCAACACGGCGTTCAACGGCTTCCCGCTGCTCGGGTCGATCCTCGCGCGCGACTCGTACGCCCCGAAGGCCCTGTCGACCCGCGGCGACCGGCTCATCTACTCGAACGGCGTGATCGTGCTCGCCCTCGTCGCGGCGGCGCTGCTGATCGTGTACCGGGCGAACGTCACGAGCCTCATCCAGCTCTACATCATCGGTGTGTTCGTGTCGTTCACGCTCGGGCAGACCGGGATGATCGTGCACTGGACGCGGCTGCTGCGGGCGGACCGGGCGGGGACCGCGGACGGTCCGGTCAACCGCGGGCAGGTCATGCGCTCGCGCGCCATCAACGCCACCGGCGCGACCTTCACGTTCGTCGTCCTCGTCATCGTCACGATCACGAAGTTCACGCACGGCGCCTGGCTCGTGTTCCTGATCATGCCGATCCTGTTCGTGCTCATGCTCGGCGTGAACCGGTACTACCGCGACGTCTCGCACGAGATCGAGGCCGACGAGGAGACCCGGTTCGGTGCGACCGGCGACCACGCGATCGTCCTGGTGAACAAGCTGCAGAAGCCCGTGCTCAAGGCACTCGACTACGCGATCGCCGCGAAGCACGCGAGCTTCGAGGCCCTGCACGTCGCGATCGACGACGCCGATGCGGCCCGGCTCCGGGCGCAGTGGGAGGAGTACGGCATCGAGGTCCCCCTGACCATCGTGCCGAGCCCCTACCGCGACATCTCGATGCCGCTCATCAAGTACATCAAGGCACACCGGATGGAGCACGGCTCCGAGGTCGTGACCGTCTACACGCCGGTCTTCATCGTCGGGCACTGGTGGGAGACCTTCCTCCACAACCACCGCGGTCGTCGCATCCGGAAGAAGCTGCTGCTCGTGCACGGCGTGACCGTCGCGCTCGTGCCCTGGCTGCTCGACTCCTCCGAGCTCCTGTACGGCCGGCGTTCCCGCCCGCTCCCCGGGCAGGAGCGCCGCGGCGAGCCGATCCGCCCCGCACTCCGCCGCTCCCCGCACGGCGTCGTCCAGCACGACGCCGAGGACGACCGTCTGCTCCGGTCGGCCCAGCGGAACAGCCTGCAGCCGCGCCGCGCGACCCGTCCGGCCGGTCCCGCCGAGGGCGTCGACCCGACCCAGTGCACCGGTGAGATGCACGTCCTCGTCCCGTCGCCTCCACGCGGCGACGGTCGCTCGTCGTAGCATCTGTCGTCATGACGATCTCCGACCTGCGCACGTTCGCCACGTTCGACGGGCACGGCGGCAAGGTCTCGAAGCGCGTCGAGGTGCTCGACCACGAGCCGACGCCCGGCGGCCCGCACGAGGGACTCGTCGCCGTCCGCGGCCCGCACCCCCTCGGCGCGCTCGACGAACGGGCGGCCGACGACTCGACGCACCGCATCGGCTGGGTCGACCCGGCAACGCTCCGCGACTGGTACCGCCCGGACCGCGTGGTGGTCTCCCGCATCGAGGCGCGTCGGTCCGGCATCGAGCCCGGCACGTACGCGGATTCACGCGGTCGCGGTCGGGTCCGGATCGACGGCCTGGAGGCGCGGCTCGCCCCCGACGGTCGGCCCGCCTTCCGCGCACTGGCGGGTTCCGCGGACGCCCCGGTCGTCGACGTGCCGCTCCCCACCGACCAGGCGGTGCGGCTCGTGGCGGTGCGCGCGGTCGACGAGGGCCTCGAGATCGTGACCACCCCGGTGTCGCCGTTCCTGTCGCCCGGTCGGTACCCGGCCTTCGGCGACGACGTCGTGGGGCTGCCGCCGCGCTCGGGCACCGGGCACGTCCTGGTCCGCGCTGCCGTCCTGATCGACGGAACCCTGCACGAGGTCGAGCGGATCGACGAGCGTGCCGCGACGATCTGGATCCGCCGCGAGGACCGGTCGGTCCCGATCGCGGTGAGCTCGGTCGGCCCGGACCTGGTGCGGTACACCGCGGTCGCGGACTGACCGCGGGCGTGGGTGCCGTGTGTCCGGGGGACGCCACGGTGGGCGTTCCGGTCGGGGGTGCGGCGTAGCGTCCACGCCATGAGTGACGCAGACCCGATCGACGACCGCACCGACCAGCCCGAGACCCTCGGCGGAGCCCGCCCCGACCCCAGCACCGACGCCAGCAAGGACCCCGAGCAGTGGGTCACCGGTGACGAGCCCATGACCGGGCCGCAGCGCAGCTACCTCGACACCCTCGCCCGCGAGGCCGGCGAGGAACTCCCGGCCGACCTCACCAAGGCCGAGGCCTCGGAGCACATCGACCGCCTGCAGCAGCAGACCGGACGCGGCGCCGATTCCTGAACGCGGGTCCGCGCTTCTGCGGACCCGGGCCTGGGCATGTTCTGGTGATGTCCGGGAAGTCCCCCGGACGGGGGG
Source organism: Curtobacterium sp. NPDC087082 (assembly GCF_044745045.1). Classification (NCBI taxonomy): domain Bacteria; kingdom Bacillati; phylum Actinomycetota; class Actinomycetes; order Micrococcales; family Microbacteriaceae; genus Curtobacterium; species Curtobacterium sp. NPDC087082. The sequence goes on from NZ_JBIUZN010000003.1 coordinate 463,621, forward strand.
TGGATGATGACGCGTCACCGGTTAGCTTCGACGGCATGCGAACGACATCGACCTCCATCGGCCTGACCGCGCTCCGCATCGTCCTCGGCGTGGTGTTCATCGCCCACGGCGCCCAGAAGTTCGCGCAGGGGATCGGCTCCGTGTCCCAGGGCTTCTCCGGCATGGGCGTCCCCCTCGCCGAGGTCGCGGCGCCCCTCGTCGCCGGGCTCGAACTCGTCGGCGGGGTCTTCCTCGTGCTCGGCGTCGCGACCCGGATCGTCGGCGTGCTGCTCGCGGTCGACATGGTCGTGGCAGGCCTGCTCGCGCACGCGTCCGCGGGGTTCTACTCGCAGGACGGCGGGTTCGAGTACGTCCTCGTGCTCGCGGTGGCGTCCCTCGCGGTGGCGCTGACCGGGCCGGGGCGGTTCTCGCTCGACGCCGTGTTCCTGCTGGCCTCGCGCCGGCGTCGTGGCGTCGAGGAGCCCCTGCCCGCCTGACGCCCGCGCCAGTGTGCGAGGTTCCGCGCTCCGTGGGACGGCCTGCGCCCCGCACCGGGCGCGGAACCTCGCACGGTGCGTCGGCGAGGTCGCACCGTGCGAGGTCAGTCGGACCCGACCGCCGGTGCCGATCCCGCATCGTCACCCGCGAGCACGTCCATCACCTGCCGGGCGATCCGCCGACCGGCACGGTTCGCCCCGATGGTCGACGCCTGCGGCCCGTACCCCGCGAGGAACAACCGCGGCTGGTCCACCGACCGACCGTCCTCGACCACGATGCCCCCGGCCGCGGTCCGCAGGTGCAACGGCGCGAGATGCTGCAGGTCCGCACGGAACCCGGTCGCCCAGATCACGGCGTCGGCGTGCACGTGCTCACCCTCGGCCGTGACGACGCCGGTCGCGTCGAGCCGGGTGAACATCGGCGAGTCCTGCAGCACACCCCGCTCGAGTCCGGCACGGATCCGGCGCGACACGGGGACACCGGTGCCGGAGACGATGCTCGGCAGGGTCTCCCCCGCCCGGGCGGCCCGGTCCTGCTCGTCGACCGCCGCCACCGCGGACTCGAGGTCGAGCGCCGCCGACTCCGACCACACCACCGGCCGCCGGGTGAACCACCGGGTCCGCGCGGCGACGCCGTCGAGCTCGAGCAGGAACCCGATCGCGCTCGTGCCACCGCCGACGACCACCACGTCCTGACCGGCGAACTCCGCCGCACTCCGGTACTCCGTCGTGTCCAGCTGCCGACCGCCGAAGGCATCGCGACCCGGGTACCACGGGACGAACGGCGTGCCCCACGTCCCGGAGGCGTTCACGACGACCTCGGCGCCGATCCTGCTCGTGCGCCCGTCGGCGGTCCGGACGGTGACGCACAGGCCTCCGGACGCTCCGGGGCTGTCCCCGATGCGCGACACGGACGACACCGAGACCGGACGACGGACCCGCAGGTCGTAGCGCTGCTCGAAGCGCCGGTAGTACTCGCCGACGACGTCCCGCGCCGGTCGCGATCGGTCGGCGTCGTCGAACCGGAGCCCCATCGCGTTCATCCCGGGCAGGTCGTGCACGCGGTGCGCGGCTCCGAGGCGGAGGGCCTCCCACCGGAACTGCCAGGCTCCACCCGTGCTCGGCGCCCGGTCGAGCAGCACCAGATCGCTCCCCGGCGTCAGGCCGAGCCGGCGGAGGTGGTATCCCACCGAGAGGCCGGCCTGACCCGCCCCGATCACCACGACCCGGGCGTGCTGGTCGGCCGGGGCCTGCGCGTCGTCTGTCATCACTTCGATTCTGCTGTGGGCGGGGCCGTCGCGGCGACGTCCAGATCGGGGTACATGGTAGAGTGATCGGCAGATTTCAAACCACGAAACCGTTCGGTTCCCCGGGTGACTCCTCTCCCGCCAGGACCGGACCAGAGCCGATCACGAGGGGGTCACGCATGGGGCGCGGCCGTCAGAAGGCGAAGCACACCAAGGTCGCCCGGGAACTGAAGTACTTCAGCCCGGAGACGAACTACGGTGCGCTCGAACGAGAGCTCTCCGCCGGGCAACACTCGGACGAGAACTCCTACGTCGACCGCTGGGCAGACCAATACGGTGATGACCAGCTCGAAGAAGACGACGAGTTCGAACCGCAGCAGGACCAGAACAAGTCCGCCTGACCCAGGCTCGATGACGACGCCGCGCACCCTCCGGGGCAGCGCGGCGTTTCGTCGTGCGTGCCGCCCGGTGCCGCCCAGTGCCGCCCGCGTCTGACGTCGACCGGGGCCCCGCGGACTCGGAACGACATCGTCGACGTCGTACGACAGCGACGATGTCGCACACGCGCGCCCGCAACGGCCCGCGCGCGCAACGAACGACGAGTCCGACGTCGTACGACAGCGACGATGTCGCACACGCGCGCCCGCAACGACCCCCGCACGCAACGAACGTCCAACCCGAGGTCGCACGACCTGCCGCGCCCGTTCCGCCCCGGTCGCACGAACTGCCGCCCGGAAGGAGTCCGGACGGCAGTTCGTGCGACCTCAAGCCCGCGGCCCGTGCGGCCCCGCGCGCGCGGCCGCGCGCTGGCGCTCAGCCCGCGTACGCCCCCACGAGCCGCACCGCGCCGCCGTCGACGCCCTTCGCGCCCTGCTCGAACCCGTCGAGGTCACGCGCCGAGGTCGAGATCGTCCCGACCGCCCACGACGGCAGCCCGGCGGCCCCGAGCGACGCGACGACGTCCGACGCCGCAGCGGCCGACACGACCGCGAACATGCCGATGCCGAGGTTCCAGGTGCCCTCGGTGTCCTCGATGGGGGTGCCCGCCATCGACGCGAGCACACGGAAGACGGGGAGCGGCTCCCACGTGGAGCGATCGACCTCGACCCAGGACCCGACGGGCAGCACGCGCGCCAGGTTCGCCGCGATGCCACCACCCGTGACGTGCGACAGCGAGTGCACGGCGCCCGGGTGCTGCTCGATGAGCGACAGCAGCGGCGTCGTGTAGAGGCGCGTCGGCTCGAGCAGGGCTTCCCCGACGAGGCCGCCGAGCTCCGGCAACGAGTCGGTGTACCCGACGCCGCGCGACGACAGGATGTGCCGCACGAGCGAGTACCCGTTGGAGTGCAGCCCGGAGGACTCGATCGCCACGACGACGTCGCCGTCCTGCACGAGGTGCGCGCCGAGCTGCGACCCGGCCTCGACCGCGCCGACCGCGGCACCGGCCACGTCGTAGTCGTCCGGTCCGAGCAGCCCGGGGTGCTCCGCCGTCTCGCCCCCGACCAGCGCGGTGCCGGTCTCCGAGCAGCCGCGGGCGATGCCGGCGACGATGTCCGCGATGCGCCCGGGGACGACCCGGCCGCAGGCGATGTAGTCCGTCATGAAGAGCGGCTTCGCGCCGACCACGACGATGTCGTCGACGACCATGCCGACCAGGTCCTGCCCGATCGTGTCGTGCTTGTCGATCGCCTGCGCGATGGCGACCTTCGTCCCGACGCCGTCGGTGGAGGTCGCGAGCAGCGGCCGTGAGAAGTCCTTCAGGAACGAGACGTCGTAGAGCCCGGCGAAGCCACCGACGCCGCCCATGACCGACGGGGTGTGGGTGGCCGCGACTGCGGACTTCATGAGTTCGACGGCCAGGTCACCGGCGGCGGTGTCCACTCCGGCTTCGGCGTACGGGTTGGGCATGCTGAGTCCTTCGCGGTGACATGGCAGACTTGTTCGGTACCCCCCGATTCTACGGTCTGGAGCACACCCGCGAATGTGCGGCATCGTCGGCCTCGTTGCACAGGGCCCCGCCAACCAATCCATCTACGACGCACTGCTCCTCCTGCAACACCGGGGACAGGACTCGACGGGCATCGCCACGGTCGAGGGTCACATCCACCACATGCACAAGACCCGCGGTCACGTGCGGGAGTCCTTCCGCACCCGTGACATGCGCGCCCTGCTGGGCACCATGGGCCTCGGGCACGTCCGGTACGCCACCAAGGGTGCCGCCAGCAACGAGGAAGAGGCCCAGCCGTTCTACGTGAACGCGCCCTACGGCATCGTCCTCGTGCACAACGGCAACCTGACGAACACGCGGGAACTCACCCGTGAGCTGTTCGACATCGACCGGCGGCACCTCAACACGAGTTCCGACACCGAGCTGCTGGTGAACGTGCTCGCGCACGAGCTCCAGGGCCAGGTGCGCGGCAAGGACCTCGACCCAGGGCAGGTCTTCGACGCCGTCGAGCGCGTGCACGAGCGGGTCGAGGGCTCCTACGCCGCCATCGCCACCATCGCCGGGCACGGGCTGCTGGCGTTCCGCGACCCGTTCGGCATCCGCCCGCTGATCCTCGGGCACAAGTTCGACGAGGCCGGCAAGCCGGAGTGGGTCGTCGCCTCCGAGTCCCTCGTGCTCGAGTCCGGCGGCTACGAGATCGTCCGCGACGTCGCCCCCGGTGAAGCGATCTTCATCGAGATGAACGGCCAGATGCACGCCCGTCAGTGCGCGAGGAACCCGCGCCTGGTGCCGTGCTCGTTCGAGTACGTCTACCTCGCCCGTCCCGACTCCGTGATGAACGGCATCTCGGTGTACGACGCCCGCCTCCGGCTGGGCAACCGTCTGGCGGACACGATCGCGCAGTACGCCCCCACCGGAGACATCGACGTGGTCATGCCGATCCCGGACTCGAGCCGCCCGGCCGCGATGCAGGTCGCGCAGAAGCTCGGCATCGAGTACCGCGAGGGCTTCTACAAGAACCGCTACGTCGGCCGCACGTTCATCATGCCGGGGCAGGCGGAGCGCAAGCGGTCGGTGCGCCAGAAGCTCAACGCGATGTCGTCCGAGTTCAAGGGCAAGAACATCCTCATCGTCGACGACTCGATCGTGCGCGGCACCACGAGCCGCGAGATCGTCGAGATGGCCCGCGCCGCCGGTGCGAACGAGGTCACGTTCACGAGCGCCGCTCCCCCGGTCCGGTACCCGCACGTCTACGGAATCAACATGCCGACCCGCGCGGAGCTCATCGCGCACGATCGGAAGATCCCGGAGATCAACAAGGTGCTCGGCAGCGACCACCTGATCTACCAGGAGATCGGCGACATGCGCGACGCGATCATCGAGGGCTCCGACGTCACGGACCTCGAGATGAGCTGCTTCACGGGCGAGTACGTCACGGGCACGGTCAGCCCGGAGTACCTGTCCTGGGTCGAGGCCAACCAGCTCAGCTGAGCGCAGGTCGCGAACGCGACGGCCTGACGGACGGGAGGCGCGGTGCCAGCTGGCACCGCGCCTCCCGTCCGTTCGTCCGGTCGCGTCTACCGCGCCTGGTCGCCGTGGTCCTCGATCTCGCCGTCCACCGTCTCGGGCGGCAGCTCGACCTCGACGCGCTCCGCCGTGAGGCGAGCCGCACGGCGCGAGAACACGCGGTCCAGGACGACGGCGACGACCGCGCCGACGAAGGCGCCGATCGTGACGCCCCACAGGCTGAAGTACCCCACCAGGCTGCCGAAGCTCGCGGTCTCCTGCGTGTCCCCGCGGTCGATGTCCATGGTGAGCGACACCACGATGAGCGTCGCGATGAAGCCGAGCACCGCACCGCCCACGATGAAGACGCCGAACTTCGGGGCGCGACGGATCGTCACCTCGTCGGAGGAGGAGACGGCGTTCGGCGCCGGAGCCGGTCGTTCGTCGGGTCGATCGGTGTTGCTCACGGTCCCATTGTCCCCCACTGTGGGACGTGCTCCGGTCTGTGCGGCCAGGTCGATCCGGGAGAGGATGGTCCCTACCGATCGGTATCCACGGGGAGGAGGTACGGCAGATGCGCGAACGGACCACTCGTGGTTCCCGGATCCCGGCGCGGATCGGCTGGCCGATCCTCCAGCGTCGCGAGGAGGACCGAGCCGTCTCCGTCGTCGCCGAGCACCGGTGGAGCGTCGCGCTCGTCGGGGCTCCCGGTCTCGGCAAGAGCTCGGCGGCGGTGCGGGTCACCGACCGCGTCTCCGGGCGTGACTCCTCCGGCCGGACCCTCGTCGTGCCGATCACCGCCGTCGCCGCCAGCCGCTCGATGCCGTTCGGCGCGGTGGCCGAGCGCTTCGGGGAGCTCCCCGGGTCGCTCGCCGAGCTCGTCGGTGCCGGCGGTGCCGAGCAGCGCCTCCGCGAGAGCGAGGAGCTCACCGACCGCGACGTCCTCCTGCGCGTCGACGACGCCGACCACCTCGACGCGATCTCGGCGCGGTACGTGGCGTGGCTCGTCCGCGAGCAGGGTGCCCGTCTCGTGCTGACGTGCCGCGACTTCACCGCGCTCCCCGAACCCCTGCGCGCCCTGTGGCAGGACGACCTGCTGGAGCGCATCGACCTCGAACCGCTCGACCTGCACGAGACCTCGTCCCTCATCGCCGAGGCGCTCGGTGCCCAGCTCGAGACGGCGTCGGCGGAGCGGGTGCACCGCGCCACCGCCGGCAACCCGCTCTACATCCGCGAGGTCGTCCGGTCCGCACTCGCCTCCGGTGCCCTCGACCAGACCGCGACGGGCTGGTACTGGCGGGGCCGGGTGACGGCGTCGAACAGCCTCGCCGACATGTACCGGACCGAGCTCGGCTCGCTGCCGGAGGACCTCCGCGACGTGGTCGACATCGTCGCCCTCGCGGACCCGATCCCCCTCGCGCGGCTGATCGGGCTCGTCAGCGGCGGGGACGTCGACCGGGTGGTGGCGCTCGGCCTCGTCCGGATCGACTCGCTCGAGGACGGCGCCGCGGTCGTCCGTCCGTCGCACCCGCTCGTCGGCGAGGTCGTCCGGGCACTCGTCCCGGTCGCCCGGCGCACGGCGCTGTTCGCCCGCGCCAACGCGTTCCGCACCGACCGCCCCGAGGGCGCCCCGCCGGCGGCCCGGCTCCGTGCCGCGCTGTGGTCGCTGGAGTGCGGCGTGCTGCCCCCGGTCGACCAGTTGCTCGACGCCGCCCAGGTCGCCGTCCGGCTGCAGGAGCACGAGAGCGGCATCGCCCTCGCCTCGGCGGCCCTGCGCACCACGCTCAGCCCGAGCGAACGGGTCGCCGCGCACTGCCTGCGGTCGCTCGCGCACTCGTACAGCACCGGTCGCGAGGCCGGTCGCGCCGACGCCGAGGCCGCCTGGGCCGTGGTGTGCTCGGCCCCGACCGAGGTCGACGACCACGCCGTGATCGAGGCGTGCGAGACCCTCGCGAACATCCGGCAGTTCCACGACGACGACGTCCTCGCCGCGGTGGCCCTCACCGACGTCGCCGCACGGTTCGTCTCCGGCGACGCCGTCGAACGGCTCCGGCTGCTGCGGCTCGCCCACCTCGGCTGGGGCGGCAGCTTCGACGAGGTCCGTGCCGAACTCGAGCGCTCGGGCATCGTGCACGCCGCGACGGTGCCGTTCGCCTTCCTCTGCCTGGCGCCGTGCGCGGTGATGGCCCTCGCGACCGGAGGTCGGCTGGACGAGGCGGCGGCGTTCGGCCGGGCCTGCCTGGCGACCGCGGTCGAGCACCTCGAGGACGCCCCCTGGAGCGTCGGCGAGATCGTCTCCGTGCTGCACCAGCTGCAGGTCTGGCGGGGGGACATCGCCGACCTCATCACCGAGGTCCCGGTCCGCCGGTCCAGCCCCTACCTGAAGTACGACTTCACGCTCGAGCTCATCGGCGAGGGCAACCTCGCGCTCGGCCAGCGGCGCTGGGACGACGCCATCGCCGCGTTCTCCGCCGCCTGCGAGCGGTACGACGTGGCGGACCACGGCGGGTTCGCGGCCTACCCGTGGGCACGGCTCGCGATGTCGTACGCCTACGCCGGCCGCGCCGAGGAAGCGTCCGCAGCGCTCGAACGCGCCCGGTCGACGCCGCTCCGGGCGATGCGGATCATCGGCGAGCAGATCGCGGTGACGATCGCGTGGACCGAGGCCGTGCTCGGCAACCCGGCGGGCCTGCGGCACGCGGACGACATCATCGAGCGCGGGACGGCGAGCGGGTCCTGGACGCACGTCATGTACGCGCAGACGCTGCACTACACGAACGACATGCTCAACGGGCGGGACTCCGCCGCGTCCCTCGAGCGGATGCGCGACGCTGCCACCCGGGTCGACGGACCGCTCGCGGGAGCCATCGTCGAGTACGCCGAGGCGATCCGCGCCGACGAGCGGACCCGGATCATCGCGGCCCAGGGCGTGCTCGCGTCGCACGGGATGGCGGTGTCGGCCGGACGGGTGAAGCCACCGCTGACCAACCGCGAGTACGAGGTCGCGGAGCTCGCCGCACAGGGCATGAGCAACCGCCGCATCGCCGAGGTGCTCGGCCTCAGCGTGCGCACGATCGACGCCCATCTGTCACGGGTGTTCACGAAGTGGGACCTGCACGCGCGCACGGAGCTCGCCGAGCTGCTCTGATCGGCGAGTCGTCCGGGCGCAACCGCGCCTCCGGAAGCCGCAGGTTCGTTGCGGAATGCAGCACGACTCGCCGGAACGGTTGACAGGATGTACGGAATGTCGCGTACCTTTGACCCTGTCGCCGGGTTCGGACCCGTTCGGGTCGGGTCCGAATCCCGGCGACTTCTACGGTATTCGCCGGGTCGGTGACGTCACATCAGTAGGTACTACCTAATTCGGTGAGGCCGTCTAAGTACTTGCGTCCGTATGGACCAGGAGGCGCGGGGCGGGCTGGCACCGTTCCTCCCGTCCGGCACACGCGACCGTCTGCCGTCCCGTGTGGGCGACCGTCTCAGACGGCCAGACGCACCGGCAGGAAGTCCGTCAGGTCCGCACGTGACCCGGACGCGCTGACGCGCGACTGCGCGACGGCCTCGTCCCAGCGCAGCTCGCCGGTGGCGAGCGCGAGCCACGTCGCCGCGTCCGTCTCGACCACGTTCGGCGGCGTCCCACGGGTGTGCCGGGGACCGGGGACGGCCTGGACCGCCGCGAACGGTGGGACCCGTACCTCGACGCTGTTGCCGGGCACGTCCTCCGCGAGGCGCTGCAACGACCACCGCACCGCGGTCGCCAGGGTCGGCCGAGCGGTGGCCCCCTGCTGCACGGCGGTGAGCGCGGCGCGGCCCTCCGCGTCCTCGATCCTCCTGGGTGGCATGTCCACAGGCTAGCCGTCGCATCGCAACGGGCGAGTCGGGATCGGTAGGGTGATCGGGTGCGAATCCTCGTCCTCGGTTCCGGTGCCCGCGAGCACGCGATCATCACGGCCCTCCTCGCGGAGCAGGCCGGTCACGTCATCACCGCAGCGCCGGGCAACGCCGGCATCGCGGCCGACGTCGAGACCGTCTCGATCGACCCGACGAACGGTGCCCTCGTCGCCGAGTACGCGCTCGAGAACGGTGTCGAACTCGTCGTCGTCGGTCCTGAGGCACCGCTCATCGCCGGTGTCGCCGATCCGGTCCGCACGCGGGGCATCCCGGTGTTCGGTCCGAGCAAGGCCGCCGCGCAGCTCGAGGGCTCCAAGGCCTTCGCGAAGCGGATCATGTCCGAGGCGGCCGTGCCCACCGGGCGCCCGGTGTACGCCGGCACCGTCGACGAGGCCGTCGCCGCGATCGACGAGCTCGGCGCCCCCTACGTCGTGAAGGCGGACGGCCTCGCCGCCGGCAAGGGCGTCCTCGTGACCGAGGACCGCCAGGCAGCGATCGACCACGCCACCTACTGGCTGCAGCACGGCCACGTCGTGGTCGAGGAGTTCCTCGACGGCGAAGAAGTCTCCCTGTTCTTCCTGAGCGACGGGCACGACGTCCGACCGCTCAGCCCCGCACAGGACTACAAGCGACTGGGCGACGGCGACGTCGGGCCGAACACCGGCGGCATGGGCGCGTACTCGCCGCTGCCCTGGCTCGCCGACCGCTGGGCGTCCGAGCAGGCCTTCGTGGACGAGGTCACCGACCTGGTCGCGCTCCCCACCGTCCGTCGGCTCGAGCACGAGGGCACGCCGTTCGTCGGCCTCCTGTACTGCGGGCTCATCGTCACCGAGCAGGGCGTCCGGGTCATCGAGTTCAACGCGCGCTTCGGCGACCCGGAGACCCAGGTCGTCCTCCCCCGCCTGGCGACCCCGCTGAGCGGGCTGATGCTCGCCGCGGCCACCGGGCAGCTCGGGGGCACCCCGGCGCCGTCGTTCCGCGACGAGGCCGCCGTGACGGTCGTGCTCGCGAGCGAGGGCTACCCGGAGAACCCGCAGACCGGTCGGCCGATCACCGGGATCGACGCCGCGAACGCGCGCGAGGGGGTCTCCGTCGCGCACGCCGCCACCGGGGTCCTCGACGACCAGCTCGTCGCGACCGGCGGGCGGGTGCTGAGCGTCGTCGCCACCGGGTCCTCCTTCGCCGAGGCCCGCGACCGCGCCTACGCCGGCCTGGGCGACATCACGCTCGAGGGAGCACAGTTCCGCACCGACATCGCCGCGAAGGTCGCCCGATGAGCCCCGCGCCCGTCCTCGACGGCTGGCAGCACGTCTCCTCCGGCAAGGTCCGCGAGCTCTACGTCCCCACCGGCACCGCCGACGTCGCGAGTGCCACCGAGCTGCTCCTCGTCGCGTCCGACCGGGTGAGCGCCTACGACTTCGCGCTCGAGCCGCCGATCCCGGGCAAGGGCGAGCTCCTCACCCGGCTGTCCCGCTTCTGGTTCACCCAGCTGGCCGACGTGCCGAACCACCTCATCGCGCCGTCCGCCGGCGGGACCCCGGTGCCGTCGTCGGTGGCGTCGCGCTCCATGCACGTCATGCCGCTCGAGATGTTCCCGGTCGAGTGCGTCGTCCGCGGGTACCTCGTCGGCAGCGGGTGGGCCGAGTACCAGCAGTCCGGCAGTGTCTGCGGCGTGCCCCTCCCCGCCGGTCTGTCGAACGGCGACCAGCTGCCCGAACCGATCTACACTCCGGCGTACAAGGCGCCGCAGGGTGAGCACGACGAGAACATCTCCTTCGAGCAGACGGTCGACCTCGTCGGGTCCGACGTCGCGACGCAGCTGCGGGACCTCTCGCTCCGCGTCTACTCCGAGGCGGCGGCGATCGCGCTCGACCGCGGGGTGGTCATCGCGGACACGAAGTTCGAGTTCGGGCGCGATGCGTCGGGGCAGATCCGGATCGCCGACGAGGTCCTGACGAGCGACTCCAGCCGCTACTGGGACGCCCGGTCGGGGAACCGCACGGAGTCGTTCGACAAGCAGATCGTCCGGGACTGGCTCAGCGCGAACTGGGATCGGCAGGGGACGCCGCCGGTGCTGCCCGAGGCGATCGTGGCGCGGACGGCCGAGCGCTACCGCGAGCTCATCGAGCGCCTGGGCGCGTAGCGCCCGCGCGCGGCGCGCCGGACGCCGCCGCGAGCGGGCACAACACGCTGCTCACGTCCGCCGAGGGCGCACGACGTGCCGCCCGCCGGCGCCGAGCGCGACAGAACGTGCCCTCTCGGCGCCGACTCGAGCGCCCGCCCGCGCCGAGCGCGACAGAACGTGCTCTCTCGGCGCTGACCCGCGCGACCGCCGGGCGGGAGGCGCGGCGCCAGGCCGACCCGCGCCTCCAGGCCGCACGCGCGCCGGACGCCCCCGCGAGCGGGCACAACACGCCGCTCACGTCCGCCGAGGGCGCACGAAGTGCCGCCCGCCGGCGCCGAGCGCGACAGAACGTGCCCTCTCGGCGCCTGACCCGCACGCGCGCCGGACGGGAGGTGCGGCGCCAGGCCGACCCGCGCCTCCAGGCCGCACGCACGCCGGTCGCCCCGCGAGCGGGCACAACACGCCGCTCACGTCCGCAGAGGTCGCACGAAGTGCCGCCCCGCGGCGACGAGCGCGACAGATATTGCCCTCTCGGCGCCCCGCCCGCCCGCGCCCCGTCAGTCGCGCGCGATGACCACGACCGTCAGGTCGTCCCCCGGGTCGTGCGTCGCCGCACGCGCCCGCACCCGCCCGAAGAACACGTCGAGGTCCGGCGCGTCCCGCCACATCGCCCCGAGCGCACCGAGGGACGCGAGCGTGGAGTCCCACAGCTCGAGCGCCCCGTCGCTCACGACGATGAGGACGTCCCCGCGCTCCAGCTCGAGCGTCCCGGTGACCCGCGCGGCACCCACCGGGTGCAGCCCGATCGGCAGGTCGTACGAGCGCAGCACGGTCTCGGTGCCGTCCGCGTGCAGGTGCAGCACGAGACCGTGCCCGGCGTCGGTGAACTCCATCCGCCCGGTCGAGGTCGTCAGGCGGCCGTGGAACAGCGTCGCGAAGGACTCGGCACGACCGAGGTCCGGGGCGACCTGGGCCTCGAGCGCCGCCACGGCATCGCGGGACGACGACGTCCCCCGGGCGAGCAGCGCACCACGGATGGTCGCGGCGAGGAGCCCGGCGGACATCCCCTTGCCCATGACGTCGGCGACGGTCACCGAGAGCGACGCCCCGTCGACGTGCCAGTCGTGGAAGTCACCGGACACGACCCCGTGCGGCTTTGACATGCCGCCGACGCGGTACCCGGGCAGGTCGACACCGGCCGGCTCGAGTCCGGCGAGCACCGAGCGGAGACGGTCCTCGTCGGCGCCGGCGGCGAGCTCGCGCTCCGCCCACACGCCGAGCTCCTGCAGCAGCGCGAGGTCGTCGTCGTCGAGCGTGCGCGGTGCCGGGTCGATGAGGCAGAGCGTGCCGACCTTGACGTCGTCGTCGCCCACACGCAGGGGCACCCCGGCGTAGAACCGCACGTTCGGGTCGTCGACGACCATCGGCATGTCGGAGTACCGGACGTCGGCGCGGGCGTCGGGGACCACGACGGGGCCGTCGACCGCGAGGGTCCGACCGCAGAACGTGTCGTGCAGCGGGATGGTCGGGCCGAACACCGTGTCGCTCTGCTGCGACTTGATGAAGACCTCGGACTCCCCCGCGAGGTTGAGGAACGAGCCGGTGACGCCGAACGCCTCGCGCGCGATCCGCGTGATCCGTTCGAAGCGTTCCTCGGGCCCGCCCTCGACCACGTCCAGCGCGGCGAGGAGCGCTGCCCGCCGGACGGCGTCCGTGGCGGGTCGGTCGGTGACGACGGGCTCGTGGTGCATGCACCAACGCTAACGCGCCTACCGGACAGTGGCCGTCCCCAGTACGGAGGACGCCGGGGTCGGCCGTGACAGATGTCATGCCCGATCCGTGACGCACGGCAGAGGGCCGCGAACCCACCTCGCGCCAGGCTCGGAGCCATGAACGACACACCGGTCATCCAGCTCCGCGACCTCCGCAAGCGCTTCGGCGCCGTGGCCGCGGTCGACGGCGTCGACCTGACGATCCGTCCGGGCGAGGTCGTCGCCCTCCTCGGCCCGAACGGTGCCGGCAAGACCACGACCGTCGACCTCGCGCTCGGGCTGTCCACGCCGACGACCGGCCAGGCCCTGCTCTTCGGCGAGGAGCCCCGCGCCGCGGTCGTCGCCGGCCGGGTCGGCGCGATGCTCCAGGGCGGCGCACTCCTGCCGGACACGACGGTCCGGGACGCGGTCGCGCTCGTCGCCGCGGCACACCGGCGTCCGATGCCGGTCGACGAGGCCCTCCGGCGAGCGCGGTGCACCGAGATCGCCGGACGCCGGGTCAACAAGCTCTCCGGCGGGCAGCTGCAGCGCGCACGGTTCGCCGTCGCCGTGGTCTCGGACCCGGACCTGCTGGTGCTCGACGAGCCGACCGCGGCGATGGACGTCGAGGCCCGGCACACGTTCTGGTCGTCGATGCGCGAGTTCACCGACGCGGGGCGCACGGTCGTGTTCGCGACGCACTACCTCGACGAGGCCGACACCTTCGCCGACCGCATCGTCATCATGCGCGCCGGCCGGATCGTCGCGGACGGCACGCCCGCCGAGATCAAGGCGATCACCGCCACGCGCGCGGTCCGGTTCTCCGGGCTCGGCACCGACGCGCACGTCGCGTTGCGCGGTCTGCCGGGAGTCGTCTCCCTGGAGGCGCGGCACGACTCCGTCACGCTCCGCTCGGACCGCAGCGACGACACCCTCAGGGCCCTGCTCGCCACGTTCCCCGAGGCGCACGACATCCAGGTGGTCGCCTCGACCATGGACGACGCCTTCCTCGCGCTCACCGCCGACCCCACCGCAGCTCCCACCGACACCGCTCCCGAAGGAGTCCTCGCATGACCACCGCCACCGCCTCCGGCCGCCTGCCGATCCGCTACGTGTACCTCGAGACGAAGCGACAGCTCCGCAACGTCCGCGCGATGGTCTTCACCTTCGCCGTCCCGGTGATCATGCTGCTCGTGTTCGGCTCGGCGTTCGGTTCCCAGACCGACCCGACGACGCACCTGCAGTACCTCACCGTCACGACGCTGCAGATGGCGTCGTACGGCGCGATGATGGCCGCGCTCAGCCAGGCGTTCGCGATCGTCAACGAACGGTCGATCGGCTGGAACCGGCAGCTCCGCGTGACGCCGCTGTCCGGGTGGGGGTTCATGGTCTCGAAGGTGATCGCCGCGATGGCCTTCTCCGCGGTGTCGATCGTCATCACGGTGCTCGTCGCGACCGTGGTCCTGCACGCCTCGCTCGACCCGCTGCACTGGTTCGCCGCCGGGTTCGGCATCTGGTGCGGGGTGATCCCGTTCGCCCTCATCGCGATCCTCATCGGGCAGTTCGCGAAGCCGTCGTTCGCGCAGCCGCTCTTCATGGTGGTGTTCATGGGCCTGGCGATCCTCGGCGGCCTCTGGGTCCCGCTGTCGGTGATGCCGGGATGGATGGGGAGCGTCGCGCACCTGCTGCCCTCGTACTGGCTGAACCGGATCGGGCAGATGGGCGCCGGGGCGACCGGGTCCTCGGGCATGACCGAGCCGGCGATGGTCCTGGCGGGCTGGGCGATCGTCCTCGCCGCGGTGATCGTGTGGCGCTACCGCCGCGACGCCGCACGACAGTGACCGACGGTCCTACGCTGGCACCGATGTCCGAGGCGACCAGCACGACCGAGGCGCGCGGTGCGGAGCACGCACCACGCGCCTCCAGGTCGTCCCGCCCGTCACCCCGATCGTTCCCGTGGGCCGTCCCACCGGGCGCGAGCGACGACGACATCCGCATCGGGCGGCGCCGCTGGTACACCGGCGCGGTGTTCGCGCTCCTCTGGCAGGTGCTCGAGATCATCGCCGTCTGGAGCGACGGCCGGAGCCTCCGGGCGCACGTCCTCTCCACCGTGGCCCTCGCCGTCGTCTACGCGGCGTACCTGTTCGCACCGGAGCTGATGTGGCGGCGGAGCCTCCGCGGACGAGTCGTCGTCCTCGCCGGGGTCGCCCTGCTGGCGGGGCTGCTGCTGTTCGTGGTCGGGCCGCTCGCCGTCTGGACCTGGCTGCTCGTCGCCGCACTGTCCGGGTTCGTCGCGGAACGGTTCTGGGTCGCCGGCGTGGTCGTGCTCGCGATCCTCGGCGCACAGTTCCTCGTCGCCGCGAGCACCGGCTGGGACACTGCGGTGAACAGCGGCATCCTGTTCGCCCCGGTCATCACCGTGTCCGTCGGAGCGTCGATGCTCTTCTTCGGCCGGCAGCGCGAAGCGGAACAGCGGCTCGGCGTCGCGCAGGACGAGATCACCCGGCTCGCCGTCGTCGAGGAGCGCGCACGGTTCTCCCGCGACCTGCACGACGTCCTCGGCCACTCGCTCACCGTCGTGGCGATGAAGTCCGAGCTCGCCGCACGGCTGGTGGACGTCGACCCGGCACGGGCGAAGACCGAGATGCAGGACGTCGAGCGGCTCTCCCGCGAGGCCCTGCAGGGGCTCCGGCGCGCGGTGAGCGGCTACCGCGAGGCCGACCTCGACGCCGAACTCGTGTCGGCACGGGCGGCACTCGAGGCCGCGGCGATCGACGCGGTGCTCCCCCGCGACGGCGACGCGGCGGCCGACGACGTCCGGAGCCTGTTCGCGTGGGTCCTGCGCGAGGGCGTCACGAACGTCATCCGCCACGCGGCCGCCAGTCGGGTCCGGGTCACGCTCACCCGGTCCGCCCTGACGATCGAGGACGACGGCACGGGCCTGCTCGACCCGGACGCCGCCTCCACCACCCCGGGCAACGGGCTGCGCGGGCTCCGCGAGCGCGCCGACGCCGTCGGGGCGACCCTGACCACCGGCACGAGCGACCTGGGCGGCTTCCGGCTGCGGGTCGAGAGGAACCGACGATGACCGAGACCATCCGTGTGCTCCTCGCCGACGACCAGGCGCTCGTCCGCGGTGCGCTCGCGTCCCTGCTGTCGCTCGAGCGGGACATCGAGGTCGTCGCCCAGGTGGCCCGCGGCGACGAGGTGCTCGAGGCAGCACGGTCCTCCGGCGCCACCGTCGCCCTGCTCGACGTCGAGATGCCCGGCGCCGACGGGCTCACCGCCGCCGCTGCCCTCGCCCGCTCGCTGCCCACGTGCCGATCGCTCATCGTGACGACGTTCGGCCGGCCCGGGTACCTCCGGCGCGCGCTGGAGGCCGGGGCCGCGGGCTTCGTCGTGAAGGACACCCCCGCCGAGCAGCTCGCCGACGCCGTCCGACGTGTCGCGGGCGGGTTCCGGGTCGTCGACCCCGTGCTCGCCGCGGAGTCCCTCGCCGCCGGCCCGTCCCCGCTCACCCCGCGGGAGACCGACGTGCTCATCGCCTTCCGCACGGCGCCGACCGTGGCCGGGGTCGCCGGGTCGCTGCACCTGTCCGAGGGCACGGTCCGCAACCACCTGTCGTCCGCGATCGGGAAGACCGCCGCGCGCAACGCGACCGAGGCGCTCCGGGTCGCGGCGGACAACGGCTGGCTGCTCGGGACGGCGTAGCCTTGCCGACGTGCTCCGACGTGTCGCCCCCGTGTTCGTCCTCGGCGTCGCCGCGGTCCTGACGCTCACCGGCTGCGGTGCGCACGACTCCACCGGGCAGCTGTCCGTGACCGTGTCGGCCAACGCCGCGGACCACCCCTACGAGGTGAAGGTCTTCACCGCCGAGACCGGGAAGCTCTCCGAGCACCAGCGGGTGTTCCCGGGCGGCACCGCGGACTTCGCCGGGGTTCCGCTGGGCAAGGTGACCGTGCGGGCGAACGAGCTCTGCCCGCAGGAGGCGACCGTGTCGAACGGCGAGGTCGCGACGGTCACGCTGACGACGACGGGCTGCTGACGCACAGGAGGGGGGGGGGGGGGGGGGGCCCCCCCCCCCCCCCCCGGCGGGGGGGGGGGGGGGGGGGGGGGCGGGGGGGGGGGCCGGGGGGGCCCCCCCCCGGGGGGCCCCCCCCCGCGGGGGGGGGCCCGCGGGGGCG
>NZ_JBIUZN010000004.1:0-13125 GCF_044745045.1 Curtobacterium sp. NPDC087082
GGGGGGGCGGGCGCGGGGGGGGCGGGGGGGGCGCGCGGGGGGGGGGGGGGGGGGGGGCGGCCCGCCCCCGCCCCCCCCCCCCCGGGGGGGGGGGGGGCCGGGGGCCCCCGCGCCTCCCGTCCGTCGTCCGTCCGGTCCCACCGCTCAGACGGCCTGGCGACCCGGCGTCGCGTCGAGCAGGTGCGACAGGTGCTCGGGCACCGTGCCGCCGCGGGTGACCGTGGCTCGCGCCCAGAGGCGCCCGGCCCGGTAGGACGACCGGACCAGCGGCCCAGCGAGGACCCCGGCGAAGCCCATCTCCTCGGCCACCTCGCGCAGGGCGACGAACTCCTCGGGTGCGACCCACCGCGCGACCGGCAGGTGCCGCGGCGACGGGCGGAGGTACTGCGTCAGCGTGATGATGTCCGTGCCGGCGTCGTACAACCGCTGCAGGGCGTCCTCGATCTCGATGCGCTCCTCGCCCATGCCGAGGATCAGGTTCGACTTCGTGACGAGCCCCGCGTCGCGTCCCTGCGTGATGACGTCGAGGGAGCGCTCGAAGGTGAACGCCGGACGGATGCGCTTGAAGATGCGCGGCACGGTCTCGACGTTGTGGGCGAAGACCTCGGGACGGGCGGCGAACACCTGCCCGAGCTGGTCCGGGCGGCCGTTGAAGTCGGGCACGAGGATCTCGACGCCGGTGCCGGGGGAGTGCTCGTGGATCTGGCGGATCGTCTCCGCGTAGAGCCAGGCGCCGCCGTCGGGCAGGTCGTCGCGGGCGACGCCGGTGACCGTGGCGTACTTCAGGCCCATCTCGGCGACGGAGTCCGCGACCCGGCGGGGCTCGTCGCGGTCGAGCGGCTCGGGCTTGCCGGTGTCGATCTGGCAGAAGTCGCAGCGGCGCGTGCACTGCGAGCCGCCGATGAGGAAGGTGGCCTCGCGGTCCTCCCAGCACTCGAAGATGTTCGGGCAGCCGGCCTCCTGGCAGACGGTGTGCAGCTGCTTGCTCCGCACGAGGCCGGACAGCTCGCGGAACTCCGGGCCCTGGGTGGCGCGGGTCTTGATCCACGCCGGCTTGGTCTCGATCGGGGTCTCGGCGTTGCGGGCCTCGACGCGGAGCATCCGGCGGCCTTCGGGGGCGAGGGTCATACGAGGGTCTCCTGTCGTGCGGACGTGGTGGCGGGCGTGCCCGCGGCGCTGCTGATCCGGTGTCCGGAGTGCATGCCCCGCTCGGCGGCGCGGAGGCGGTCGAGCACCACGGGGACGATCTCGTCGACCGTCACGGTGCGACCGGCTGCGCGGCTGAGGGTCGTCACCCCCGCGTCGCTGATCCCGCACGGCACGATCGCGGCGTAGGCGTCGAGGCTGTTCGTGCAGTTGATCGCGAGGCCGTGGCTCGTCACCCCCTCGGCGACGTGCAGGCCGATCGCGCCGACCTTGGCGTGCGGGGCACCGGCCGGGCCGGGGACCCAGGCGCCGCTGCGACCCGGGACCCGCTCGGCGAGCACACCCACGGCGGCCGCCGCGTCGACGATGACCTGCTCGAGGTCCCGCACCCAGGCGACGACGTCGAGCGGCTCGGCCAGCCGGACGATCGGGTACGCGACGAGTTGCCCCGGTCCGTGCCAGGTGATCCGCCCGCCGCGGTCGACGTCGACCACGGGGGAGCCGTCCGTCGGCAGGTCCGACGGTTCGGTGCGGCGCCCGGCGGTGTACACGGACGGGTGCTCGCACAGGACGACGGCCCCGGGAGAGCGGCCGGCGACGACGTCGGCGTGGAGGGCCCGCTGCAGTGCGAGTCCCTCGGCGTGGTCCAGCAACCCGGTTGGGCGCACGATGTCGAGTTCCGGCATGCGCGCCAGGCTACGACAGTTTCTGTACTCCGTCCAACAACGGCGTCGACGGGTGTCCGGAGGTCACGGCACGCGGACGTCCTGCCACGTTGCCGTGCGGAGCTCCTCCTCGTACAGCGCACGAGCCCGTGGCAGGTGGCGTCGTTCGACCGCGAAGACGTGCACCGCGATGCCCGCCCACAGCACCCCGGGGAAGAGCGCGAGCACGACGTCCTGCCAGTCGCTCGCACCGGCCAGTTGCGAGACGGCCGGTGCGAGGAACAGGACGGCCAGGACCGCGGAGAGCCACGCGAACCAGCTGGTCCGGTCGATGAAGTGCGCGAGCCACCGGACCCGCCGTCGAGTGGGGACGCCGACCGGCTCCGGACCCCCTCGAACCCACTCCCGCAGCGCCCGCTGGGTCGCGTACCCGCCGATGGCGGCCCAGGCGACGACGACGAGGACGGTCACGAGCAACCCTGCGCCGATGCCGACGGCCACGACGGTCGACACCGGCATCGCGAACCGTGACGCGAACACGGCGGCGGCGAACCCGCAGAGCAGTGCGACGGCAGCGGCACGGGCCCAGCCGCCGAGGTCGATCTCCCGGAGGTGCATGCGTCGGACAGTAGTCCGGGGCTTGACCTGAAGCGCGGTTGAGGGTGTCGGGTGGGGCCATGCACATCCGCCAGGTCCAGCTCGCCACCCGCTCCCTCGACGACACCGTCCGCTTCTACGAGCAACTCGGGTGCGCCGTCCTCGCCGACGACGACTCGGTCCGGGTCACCGTCGGGTCGTCGCAGCTCGTCTTCCGCGTGCTCGACGGGATGACCGGGGCGCACCACCTCGCGTTCACGATCCCGACCGGGACGTTCGCGGACGCGAAGCGCCGGGTGGCCGAGGTCGCGACGGTGCTCGGGGCGGACGGTGTCGACGAGTTCGAGGGGCCGGCGGGCTGGGACTCGCGGTCGGTGTACTTCGAGGGGCCCGACCGGCAGCTGCTCGAACTCATCGAGCGACGGGAGCTCCCCGACGGCGACGCCGTGGCGGCCGACGGACAGGCCGCGCCGGCCGACGGGCACGCCGCGCGGGCCGACGGGCACGCCGCGCCGCTCGCCCCGCTGCTCGTGTCGGTCAGTGAGGTCGGCATCGCCGTCCCCGACGTCCCCGGGGCGGTCGAGACGCTCAGCCAGCACGGACTCGACCCCTACGCCGGCCCGCCGGGGCCCGACTTCGCCCCCGTCGGCGACGTCGACGGGCTGCTCATCCTGGTGTCGCCCGGTCGGCGGTGGTTCCCGACGCTCGACCGAGCCCCGTCGTCGGCTCCGGTGGTGGTCGATCTCGGGCTCGGCACGACGGTGGAACTGGCCGAGGGCGTCCTCCTGCGGTGAACGGGCGAGAGCGTCCGGGCGGGGCCTTGTAGAATCGACGGATCATGGCGCAATTCGGTTCACTCTCCGATCGGCTGACCGAGACCTTCCGCAACCTGCGGAGCAAGGGTCGGCTGACTCCGTCCGACGTCGACGGCACCGTCCGCGAGATCCGGCGGGCGCTCCTCGACGCCGACGTCGCGCTCGAGGTCGTCAAGGCGTTCACCGCAGCAGTCCGCGAGCGGGCACTCTCCGACGAGGTCAACCGTGCGCTCAACCCGGCGCAGCAGGTCGTCCAGATCGTCAACGAGGAACTCGTCGGCATCCTCGGCGGCCAGCAGCGGCGTCTCGAGTTCGCGAAGCGGCCCCCGACGGTCATCATGCTCGCGGGCCTCCAGGGCGCCGGCAAGACCACGCTCGCCGGCAAGCTCGGCAAGTGGCTCAAGAAGGACGGCCACACGCCGATGCTCGTCGCGGCGGACCTCCAGCGTCCGAACGCCGTGCAGCAGCTGCAGGTCGTCGGCGAACAGGCCGGCGTGCACGTCTTCGCGCCGGAGCCCGGCAACGGCGTCGGTGACCCGGTCAAGGTCGCGAAGAACGCCATCAAGGCCGCGGTCGACCAGCAGTACGACACCGTCATCGTGGACACCGCCGGTCGTCTCGGCGTCGACGCCGAGCTCATGAAGCAGGCCGCGAACATCCGCAAGGCCGTCGACCCCGACGAGGTCCTCTTCGTCATCGACGCGATGATCGGTCAGGACGCGGTCAACACCGCCCGTGCCTTCCAGGAAGGCGTCGACTTCACCGGCGTCGTCCTCTCGAAGCTCGACGGCGACGCCCGCGGTGGTGCGGCCCTGTCGGTCGCCAGCGTGACCGGCCGTCCGATCATGTTCGCCTCCACGGGCGAGGGGCTCGACGACTTCGAGCCGTTCCACCCGGACCGCATGGCGAGCCGCATCCTCGACCTCGGCGACATCCTCTCCCTCATCGAGCAGGCGCAGGGCGCGTTCGACGAGGAAGAAGCGCGCAAGGTCGCCGAGAAGATCGCGAGCGACTCGTTCACGCTCAACGACTTCCTCGAGCAGATGCAGCAGCTCCGCAAGGCCGGCTCGATCAAGGGCATGCTCGGCATGCTCCCCGGCGCCAAGGGCATGCGCGAGGCGCTCGACAACTTCGACGAGCGCGAGATCGTCCGCACCGAGGCGATCATCCAGTCGATGACCCCGCAGGAGCGCGAGCTGCCGAAGCTCCTCAACGGCTCCCGCCGCCTCCGCATCGCCAAGGGTGCCGGCTCCACCGTGACCGAGGTCAACGCCCTCGTGAACCGGTTCGAGCAGGCCGCGAAGATGATGAAGACCGTCGCGCGCGGTGGGGTCCCGCAGATGCCCGGCATGGGGCCGATCCCCGGCATGCACGGCGGCAAGAAGCAGCAGCAGGGCGGCAAGAAGAAGTCCAAGGTCGGCAACCCGGCGAAGCGTGCGGCGCTCGCCGCGGGTGCGGCCGCGGCGCCGCAGCAGGCGCCGAAGGGGTCCGGTCTCGGGCTCGGCGGCGGCAAGGGCGGCAAGGCGCCGACCGAGGAAGAGCTCGCGTCGCTACAGAAGTTCCTGGGTCGCTGACGCGGCTCGCGATCGCAACCGGTTGACGAACGGGAGGCGCGGTGCCGGCTGGCACCGCGCCTCCCGTCCGTCCGTCAGCGCTTGGACCGCTTGAGCCAGGCCCGCAGGTCGGCGTACGTCCCGTCGTCCTCGCCGAAGAGGACGACGTTGCGTGCGGCGTCCAGCCAGGCGCCGGTGGACGGGCGCACCTCACCGAGGGCACCGAGCAGGTCCGCCATGCCGATCAGCCGGACCGACCCGGTCGTGACGCTGTCCATGAGCGCCCGTTCCGCGGCGACCTCGCAGACGTAGGCGATGTCCGCGCCCGAGAACCCCTCGGTGCGCTTCGCGAGCGCTGCGGCGTCGATGCCCTCGACGGGTCGGTCCCGCAGGTGGCCGCGGAAGACCGCCTCGCGCGCAGGGGTGTCCGGCGGCAGCACGAGCACGGTGCGGTCGAGCCGCCCCGGTCGGCGGAGCGCGGGGTCGACGTCCCAGGGCTGGTTCGTCGCCGCCAGGACGAACACGCCCTCGTTCCCGCCGTCGATGCCGTCCAGCTCGGTGAGGAGCTGGTTGACCATCCCGCGGACGTGCGAGCTCCGGGTCTGACTGCGCCGTTGTCCGAGCGCGTCGACCTCGTCGAAGAACACCACGCAGGGCGCCGCAGCCCGGGCGGCGCGGAACACGGCCTCGATGTTCCGTTCGCTCTGGCCGACGTAGGGGTCGAGCACGTCGGTGATCGAGACGCTCATGAACCGTGCGCCGAGTTCGCCCGCGACGGCCCGGGCGATGAAGGTCTTGCCGCAGCCGGGCGGCCCGTACAGGAGCAGGCCGCCGCGGAGGCTCTTGCCGTAGAGCGTGCGCAGCTCGGGGTTCGCGAGCGGTGCGAGGAACGCCGCGGTCAGGCGCTGCTTCACGGTCTCCATGCCACCGACGTCGGCGAACCGGAC
Source organism: Curtobacterium sp. NPDC087082 (assembly GCF_044745045.1). NCBI lineage: Bacteria > Bacillati > Actinomycetota > Actinomycetes > Micrococcales > Microbacteriaceae > Curtobacterium > Curtobacterium sp. NPDC087082. Next base: position 5,724 of record NZ_JBIUZN010000004.1, read on the forward strand.
ACCGGCGCGCTCGACGGAGAACGCCGACGCGGGGTCCGGGTCGGGGCCGTCGTCGTCGACGAACGCCGGTTCGACGATGTGCTCCACCTGCTGCTCGGCGGCGTGCCAGTCGAACCCGGTCGCGGGCGGGGGACCGGCGGCGTCCGTCGCGGCGTCGTCCGGTCCGGGCGCGGCGGGGCCGGCCGTCGCGTCGGGTTGCAGTGCCTCGAGCATGAGCGCCCGGGCCGCGGCGTCGTCGGGGGCGACCGCGACCGCTGCCGCCGCTTCGGTCGTGGCCTCGACCCGGCGCCCCGCGTCGAGGAGCAGGCGCCCGAGGTGGACCCGGAGCGTGACGTCCTCCGGAGCGGCCACCACGGCTCGCCGGATCGCGTCGATCAGTGGGTCGTCGTCCATCGGGACTCCTCGTCCGTCGTCGGTCACCACGGGTTCCCCCAGCCGTCGTCGTCGCGGTCGGTCCGTCCCTCGTCGACGTCCTGCCGCACGGGCGTGGTCTTCGGGAACGCGCGCATCGTGCTCCGGATGCGCACCGAGGCGACGACGACCCCGGCGAACACCAGTCCCTGTGCCACCACGGCCGCGTCCGGCGGGAGGAAGAGCCCCGCGACCGAGACGGCCGTCGCGGCCCCGAGGACGGCGACGGTCGTCGTCCACCCGGGCACCGCCCGTCGCGCCGCGCGCACGAGGAACCCCGTTCGGGGCCGGGTCTCGGCGGCGAACCGGAGCACGACGACCACCACGAGCGCGAGTCCGATCACCGGCGGGAGCGTCGTGTACCAGCGGTCGGCGTCCGACGGGGCGTCGAGGGAGACCAGGCACTGGAAGCCGGTCATCAGGGCGCCGGCACCGAGTCCGAACCGGATGCGTGCGAGCGGGTTGAGGACGCCGACGACGAGGTTCCGTCGCGCGAGCGCGTTCGTGGGGTCCGTCGCGAGGATCCCGGCGAAGGCGAGCGCGGACTCGCCGTCGTGACCCCGTCGGAGTCGCGACACCGCGAAGTTGTGCCGTGCGCCGCGGTCCTCCGGGGCGAGCTCGAGGCCGCGTCGGTAGGCGGCCTGGGCGTCGCGCTGCCGTCCCGCCGCGAGCAGCAGGTCGCCGTGCCTGCGGTGCGCCATCGGTTCGAGTGGTGCCAGCCGGACGGTCTCGTAGCTCGCCCGGAGCGCCTCGGGCCGGCGCCGTTCGTCGAGCCAGAGGGCGTCGGCCACCGCGAGGTGTGCGAGCCACGACCCGGGGTCGGCCTCGACGGATCGGCGCGCGGCGGCGACGGCTCCGGTCTGGTCGCCCGAGCGGACCAGGGTCGTCGAGAGGATCCGGAGCGCGACGGAGTCGGTGGGGGCGAGGCCGACCGCGCGTCGGGCCTCGTCCTGGGCGTCGTCCGGACGGTCGAGCGCCAGGAGGGCCAGCGCCCGCACACGGTGCCCGGCGACCGAAGCGCCCTGGTCCCGTTCGACGACGGCCAGGTCGGCGAGCGCGTCGGCGGGCCGGCCCGCGTCGATCAGCGCGGCCGCGCGCTGGACGGTCGGCCCCGCTCCGCGTTCCGCGGTCCCCCCTGTCACAGGGGAACTGTAGCGGTCGCGCGGACTCCCGCACGTCCCCCAGGACGGGAGGCGCGGTGCCGGCCGGCACCGCGCCTCCAGTCCTTCAGACGGTGACGGTCAGAGCGAGTCGCGCAGCTCGGTGACCAGGTGCCGGACGACGGCGCGGAGGTCTCCGCCGTTCTCCTGCGCGACCTGCAACTGCCGCTGGTAGGAGGCGCCGTCCGCGATCATCGTGTCGAGGTGGTGCAGCTCCTGCTGGCACCCGAGACGGTCCGCCACCGGGTCGAGCCGCTGCACGAGGTCGTGCACCTCGTCGGTCACGAGCCGCTCGTCGCCGGCCGCGTTCGTGATGATCTCGGCCTCCATGCCGTACCGGGCCGCGCGCCACTTGTTCTCGCGGACGAACCAGGGCTGCATGGTCGGCAGGGTCTCGCCGGCGTCGAGCCGGTCGGACATCTCGGTGACGAGGCACTGGACGAGCGCGGTCACGGCCCCGACCTCGTGCAGGGTCGAGATGCCGTCGGAGACGCGGTTCTCGAGGGTGCCCCACCCGGGCGACGGGCGGATGTCCCAACGGAGGTCCTTGACGCCCTCGATGACGCCGGTGCGGGTGAGGTCGTCGACGACCTCCTCGAAGTTCGCCCACGCGCCGAGTGCCGGCGGCAGGCCACCGGTCGGCAGCTGCTGGAACATCAGGGCGCGGTTCGAGGCGTACCCGGTGTCGGTGCCGGCCCAGAACGGGCTCGAGGCGGTGAAGGCCTGCAGGTGCGGCACGTACGCGAGCATCGCGCCGAGGATCGGCAGCGCCTTGTCGCGGTCGTCGATGCCGACGTGGACATGCACGCCCCAGATGAGCATCTGACGGCCCCACCACCGGGTGCGGTCGATGAGGGTCGTGTAGTGCTCGCTGTCCGGCGTGATCTCCTGCTGGTCCCACACGGCGAAGGGATGGGTGCCGGCGCACATGACCTGCGCGTCGAGCGGTTCGGCGGCGTCGACGACCTCGCCGATGATGCCGGACAGCTCGCTCGTGGCACCGCTCACCCGCGAGTGGACGCCGGTGACGACCTCGACCGTGTTCGTCAGGAGCTCCTCGGTCACCCGGTCGTGGTCACCGAGCCGCTGCTGCACCGCCTGGATGACGGCGGGGGCACGCGGGGTCAGGTCGCCGGTGTCCCGGTCGACCAGGGGGAGCTCCCACTCGACGCCGATGGTCGACGGGCGGGACTCGGTGAAACGGATGTCCATGCTGTACATCCTGCCCGGCTCCTTGTCGGACACGCACAAGGAACCGCACTCCCGGTCGTGCGGATCCGATTCACAGACGATCCACACCGGGCGTACCGTAGTAACGCTCAACAGGGAAGAGGTAGGCATGCAGCTGGTCGTGCGCGGGACGAACGCACCGCTCGTCGGAGAACTCGACATCCCGGTCTCGAAGTACCACGCGCACCGCGCGCTGGTGCTCGCGTCGCTGGCGAAGGGGACGAGCATCGTCTCCGGCATCAGTGCGACCCGGCAGGTCGAGTGGACCGTGGGCACGCTCCGTGCCCTCGGCGTCGACGTCAAGCGTCGCGGGAACGAGTACCACGTCACCGGCCTCGGCGGTCGGTACGAGGCCACCGACGTCGTCGACCACGGCTCGCGGGGCGCCGACGGGCTCCTCAACATGGGCTCCTCGGGCACCACGCTCTACTTCATGACGGGGCTCGCGTCGCTGGCGGACAAGCCGATGACCCTCTCGGGCATGAAGTACTTCCAGCGCCGCCCGATCAAGGCCCTGCTCACCTCGCTCACCCAGATGGGCATCGAGCTCGAGGCCACGAACGACTGCCCGCCGGTCACCGTGCAGCCGAAGCGTCCGCGCGGCGGCGACGTCCAGATCGCCGGCACCCTGTCGCAGTGGATCTCCGGCCTGCTCCTCGTCGCGCCCTTCGCGGAGGAGGAGACCCGGATCCACATCACCGGCGGACGGCTCAACGAGCAGCCGTACGTCGAGCTGACCGTGCGCATGATGCGCCAGTTCGGCCTCACGGTCGAGGTGTCCGACGACTGGCTCGAGTACCGGATCCCGGCGAACCAGCAGGCCACCCCGCACGACTACGTGATCCCGCCGGACATCGGCTCGGCCGCGTTCGGCATCGCCGCGGCCGGCATCCGCGAGTCGAACGTGCTGCTCCGCGGCATGACGGCGTTCACCACCGCCGAGACCGACCACCCGGAGAGCGAGTTCCTCGACCTCGCCACGGCGATGGGCGTCCCGATGCGGATCGACGAGGAGACCGGCTTCGTGCGCATCGAGCACGACGGCTCCCCGCTGCGCCCCCTCGACATCGACTGCCAGCCGATCCCGGACCTGCTGCCGATCCTGTCCACGATGGCGACCTTCGCCGAGGGCACGACCCGGCTCTGGAACGTCGCGCACATCCGGTTGAAGGAGTCCGACCGCGTCGCGGCGATGCTCCAGCTCAACCGACTGGGCGGCCGCGCCGAGCAGGGCGCCGACGAGCTGCGCGTCACCGGGGTCCGTCCGGGTGACCTGCACGGGTCGCCGATGTCCTCGTTCAACGACCACCGCGTGCTCATGTCGCTGGCCGTCGCCGCGTCGAAGGCCGACGGCGTCTCCGCCCTCACCTACCCGCGCGCCTACCGGATCTCGTACCCGACCTTCCTCGAGGCGATGAACTCGGTCGGCCTCGACATGGAGGTCGGCGACGGCGCCGAGGCGCAGATCGCCCGCGACGACCGGATCGACGCCGCCGAGGCCGCTGCGGAGAGCACGGACCTGGGGGAGGAACAGGAGACGGTGACGAGCGCGCTGCCCGAGCTCGCCGGCGTCGACGCCGACCCGCTCGTCCTCAGCGAGAAGGTCCGCGCACTCTCCCAGCAGGACCCGGACGGCCTCGCCGTGATCGAGGTCGGCGGCCCCGAGCCGGTGAACACGACGTGGCGCGAGCTGCAGGACGAGGCCGACAAGGTCTCCGCCCTGCTCCTCGAGCTCGGCGTCCGCACGGGCGAGTCCGTGGCGATGCAGCTGCCGAACTGGCGCGAGTTCGTCTCGATCACCCTCGGTGCGATCCAGATCGGTGCCGTCGCGACGCCGATCATGCCCGTGTTCGGTCCCCGCGAGACCACGATGACGCTGGCCCGGTCCCGCGCCCGCGTGGTCTTCCTGCCGAACGTCTTCCGGAAGCGTCGCCCGGCGCTCGAACTGCTCGAGGTCATCGACGAGGCGAAGGCCCAGAAGCGCCGCCTGTCGGTCGAGCACGTGGTCGTGCTCCGCTCCGAGGCACGCGGGCAGGCGGACAGCCCGACGAACCAGCCGCCGCTGCCCGCCGACGCCGCCGACCGCGTCGCCGCGAGCGAGTGGAACTGGCGCTACTTCGACACCGCGCTCGACTCGGTCCAGGTGGACGTCGACCAGATCCTGTCCCACGCGCCCGGCCCGGACGACGTCTGCCAGCTGCTCTTCACCTCGGGCACCACCGGCGAGCCGAAGGGCGTGCAGCACCCGCACCGCACGCTCGGCCTGGCGACCGCGATGCACGTCGCGCAGTCCGGCCTGACGAGCGAAGACCGGATCTACATCCCGTCGCCGCTCGCCCACCAGACCGGGTTCCTGTACGGCATGCTCCTGGCCTTCCGGCTCGGCGCACCGCAGGTCATCCAGCCCGTGTGGGACGGCACCGTCGCGCTCGAGCAGGCGTTCGGCGCCGCGAAGGCCACGTTCGTGCAGTGCGCGACGCCGTTCCTGACCGACCTCGTCGACCTCGTCGAGGCCGGGGCCGGACAGCCCGAGTCCCTCCGGATCTTCGTGCCGACGGGCGCCGCGGTGCCCCGTGCACTGGCCCAGCGTGCCGCGACGGTGCTCGGCACCGCGATCCTCGGCGCGTTCGGCACGAGCGAGACCTGCCTCGGGGCGCTCTCCAGCCCGACCGACGACCCGGCGGACGCCTACGGCCACGACGGTCGCGCGCTGCCCGGCATCCGGATCCGCATCGTCGATGACGAGGGGCACGAGCTGCCGGCGGACACCGAGGGCAACTTCGAGCTGCACTCGCCGACGATGTTCGACGGGTACCTCGACCGGCAGGACCTCACGGACGACGTCTTCACCGAGGACGGCTGGTACAAGACCGGCGACCTCGCGAAGGTCGACGCCAAGGGATTCCTGTCCATCACGGGCCGCGTCAAGGACGTCATCAACCGCGGTGGCGAGAAGATCCCGGTCGTCGAGATCGAGAACCTGCTCTACCAGCACCCGCTCGTCACCGACGTGGCGATCGTCGCGATGCCGGACGCCCGCCTCGGGGAGCGCGCCTGCGCGTTCGTCGTGCCGGCGGCCGGTGCGGAGCAGCTCGACTTCGCCGCGATGCAGCGCGCGCTCGACAAGGCCGGCGTGAGCAAGTACTACTGGCCTGAGCGTCTCGAGTACATCGCCGAGCTGCCGCGCAACGCGGTCGGCAAGGTCCAGAAGAACGTCCTGCGCGAGCAGGCAGCCGCGCTCGTCGCGACGAAGGAGAACTGACAGATGACGATGGTCATGGAGCCGCAGACCGAGGCCGCCTTCCAGGAGCTCAAGGCCGAGGTGACCGAGTGGGTCCGCGGTCGCGGCGAGGAGTGGGCGGAGGAGATCGAGCGCACCGGCCAGGTCGCGCCCGAGCTGTTCCAGGAGCTCAAGGACAAGGGGTGGCTGTCGCTCGCCGCCCCGGCCGAGCTCGGCGGACGGGGCATCCCGTTCTCGCGCTACCTCGAGATCATGGAGATCGTGTCGCGCTCGCACGCGTCGATCCGCATGCTCGTGCACGTCATCAACGGCACCTGGCGCGCCATGCAGCCGTACGCGACGCCGGAGCAGCTCGACGAGGTCGTGAAGCCGAGCGTCGCCGGGGACAAGCTCGTCGCGTTCACGCTGACCGAGGCGACCGCGGGCACGGGTGCCGACATCCGCACGACCGTCCGCCGCGAGGGCGACACCTACGTGATGAACGGCGAGAAGCACCTCATCACGTTCGGCGTGAAGGCCGACTACTGGCTCATCGCCGCGCGCCTCGAGGGCACCACGGGCCAGGACGGCACCGTCGCGTTCCTCATGCCGAACTCCGGCCTGCCCGGCGCCGAGGTGATCGACGACTCCGACACCATGGGCATCCGTGGCACCGACCACGCGATCCTCCGCTTCACCGAGACCCCGATCCCGGCCTCCGCCCGCCTGGGCGACGAGGGCCAGGGCCTCGAGGTCGCACTCGGCGGCTTCCTGCTGCCGAGCCGCGTGTCCGTCGCGATGAGCGCCGTCGGCCTCGCCGAGCGTGCGAACGAGCTCGCCGTCGAGTACGCGAACAAGCGCGAGACGTTCGGCAAGAAGCTCTCCAGCCGGCAGGCGATCCAGTTCTACGTCGCGGAGAACTACGCCGACATCGTGGCCGCGCGCGCCCTCGTCCTCGAGGCGGCCCGCGCCTACGAGGAGGGCCGCCCGGACGCCGGCACGCTGTCCAGCGCCTCGAAGATGGTCGCCGTCGACATGCTCGCCCGCGTCACCGACAAGGCACTGCAGGTGCACGGTGGCCAGGGCTACTGGAAGCGCAACGCCATCGAGCGCGTCTACCGCGACGCGCGTGCGCAGCGCTTCGAGGAGGGCACCAACGAGATCCAGAAGCTGGTCGTCGGCCGCGCCGTCGTGACCGGCCAGGCCGGGTTCTGACCCGCAACCACTCCATGGCCTGGAGGCGGGGGGGGGGGGGCCCCCCCCCCCCCCCCCCCCCCCCCCCCCACGGGCCCCCCCGGGGGCCCCCCCCCCGGGTGCGGGCCCGCATAGGGGCGCGCGCCCCGGGGTAGACGCACACCAGCAGGGTTAAGTACCCGCGGTA
>NZ_JBIUZN010000004.1:13135-29352 GCF_044745045.1 Curtobacterium sp. NPDC087082
GCGGGGCCGGCCGTGCGGCCCCCCCCTGGGGCCGCGGTTGGGGGGCCGGCCCCCCCCCCCGGCGGCGGGCGGCCCCCCCCGGGGGGCCCCCCCCCCCCCCCCCCCCGGGGCGGGGCGGCGGGGGGGGGCCCCCCCCCGCGCCTCCAGGCCCTGACAACGCAAGGAACACATTGGCTGCAACCACTGCTCCCATCGCCCTCATCACGGGTGCCTCCCGCGGCATCGGCCGCCTGCTCGCGCAGAAGCTCGGCCAGCGCGGCGTCACCGTCGTCGTGACGTACAAGGGCAACGCCGACCTGGCCGAGGAGTCGCTCGCCGACGTCAAGGCCGCGGGCGGCGACGGGATCACGGCGCAGGTCGACATCGAGCAGCCCGAGTCGATCGACGCGCTGTTCGACCTCATCCGCGACACGTACGGGCGTCTGGACTACTTCGTCGCGAACGCCGCCGCGAGCGCCTTCAAGCCCGTCGCGGACCTCAAGCTGCACCACCTCGACCGCAGCTACGCCACGAACGCCCGCTCGTTCGTCCTCGGTGCGCAGCGTGCCGCGCAGCTCATGGACAAGGGCGGCCGCATCGTGGTGGTCACCTCGTACGGGTCGCTCCGCGCGTTCCCGACGTACGCCGCGCTCGGTGCCGCGAAGGCCATGAGCGAGTCGTACATGAAGTACATGGCGGTCGAGTTCGGGCCCCGTCAGATCACCGTGAACGCGGTCAACGGCGGGCTCATCGACACCGACTCGCTCGAGTACTTCTACACGAAGGTGCCCGGTCAGGCGCCGATCGACACCGTGTTCGAGAAGCTCCCGCTGCAGCGTCCCGGTACCGCCGACGACATGGCCGACGCGGTGGACTTCCTGCTCTCCGACAAGGCCGGCTACATCACGGGCCAGGTGCTGTCGGTCGACGGCGGCCTGACCGTGATCGCCCCGCCGTTCTGGGCGGACACGACGTCCCCGCTGCGCGACGCGGTCCTGCCGCCGGCCGACGCTGCCGCCGATTCGGCTGCCGACACGGCAGAGTAAGCGCATGAGCACCGTCGCCATGCCCGACCTCGCCGTCGTCTCCTCGCCGTGGACGCTCGGCCCCCTGACCCTGCCGAACCGGGTGGTCATGGGGTCGATGCACACCGGGCTCGAGGTGCACGACGACGGCGGGGCCGGCATGGCGGCGTTCTACCGTGAGCGCGCCGCGGGCGGTGCCGCGTGCATCATCACCGGCGGCATCGCGGTGAGCGACGAGGCCCGTGGCGGCCCGGACTTCGCCGTGTTCGGCGTCGGCGGAGCGGACGAGCGGTTCCGTGCGGCGGTCGACGCCGTGCACGACGCCGGTTCGGTGATCCTCGCGCAGCTCTTCCACGCCGGGCGGTACGCGCTCGCGGCGGGCATGGTCGACCGGCACGGGGAACCCCAGCGCGTGGTGGCGCCGTCCGCGTTGCCGTGGGCGGCTGCCCGTGGCGTGGTGCCGGTCGAGCTGACCGCCGCCGAGATCGAGCGGACCATCGAGGACTTCGCCGACGCCGCCCGGTCCGCGCGGGACATCGGTTTCGACGGCGTCGAGATCATGGCGTCCGAGGGCTACCTCATCAACCAGTTCCAGTCGCCGCTGACGAACCTGCGCGACGACGAGTGGGGCGGGGACGCGGTCCGGCGTCGTCGGTTCACGGTGGCGGTCGTCGACGCCGTCCGCAGGGCGGTACCGGACCTCGCCGTGACGATCCGGCTCTCCGGCGCCGACCTGATGCCCGGCTCGTCGACCGACGACGACGTCGACGCGCTCGTGCACGAGCTGCTGCCCCTCGGCCTCGACGGGATCTCGGTCGGCATCGGCTGGCACGAGTCCCGCACGCCGACCGTGCAGGCAGCGGTGCCGCACGGCGCGTGGCTCGCGTACGCCGCCCGCATCGCCGGCGTCGTCCGCGCTTCGGCGTACCCGGACGTGAAGGTCATCGCGTCGAACCGGATGACGGACCTGCGCGACGGTGAGGCCGTGCTGGCCGACGGGCTCCTCGACGCGGTCGCCCTCGCGCGCCCGTTCCTCGCCGACCCCGCGATCGTGAACCGGTCGCTCGCCGGCGCCTTCGACCTCGTCAACACCTGCATCGGCTGCAACCAGGCCTGCCTCGACCGCTCGATCGTCGGCCAGCCCGTGTCGTGCCTGGTCAACCCGCGCGCCGCCCGCGAGGTCGCCTTCCCCGCTCGCCCGACGACCGACCCGAAGCGCGTCGACGTCGTCGGTGGTGGCCCGGCCGGGCTCGCCGCCGCGGTCGACGCCGCTCGTCGCGGCCACACCGTGACCCTCTGGGAGGCGTCCGACCGGCTGGGCGGACAGTTCGACCTCGCCGCGCTGGTGCCCGGCAAGGAGGACTACGCGGCGACGGTCCGCGCCGCCCGCGCCGAGCTCGAGGACCGCGGCGCGACGATCCACCTCGGTCGGGCCGCCACGGCCGCCGACCTCACCGCGAGCGAGGCCGTCGTGCTCGCCCCCGGTGTCGTGCCCCGGACGATCGACGTCCCCGGTGCCGACCTGCCGCACGTCCGGTCCTACGAGCGGGCGCTCCGCGAGGGCGTCCCCGCCGGGACCGTCGCGATCATCGGCGGCGGTGGGATCGGCGTCGACACGGCGGCGTTCCTCGTCGAGTCGCCCGACGAGGCCCGGCGCGCCACCGAGTTCGGCGTCCGCTGGGACCTCGACGTCGCGGACACCGTCGTGGGGGACGTGCCGCAGCGGCTCCCCGTGGCGACCCGCACGCTCCGACCCGGGGGCGACGTCACCGTCCTCCGTCGCTCGGGCAAGTTCGGGCAGGGCATCGGCATCACCTCCCGCTGGGTGGCGATCGGCCGGCTCCGGGACGCCGGCGTGCACCTGGTCGGCGGCGTGCAGGAGTACCTCCGCATCGAGCCCGGGGTGCTCTGGCTCCGCGACGAGCACGGCGAGGAACGCGGCGTCCCCGCGGACAACGTGGTGGTCTGCGCCGGGCAGGAGCGGGCGCTCGGAACGGGTGCCGAGGCGGGCGCAGGGTCGTCCGACGGACTCGAGCCGCGCCTCCTGGCAGCCGGTGTGCCGTACGCCGTCGTGGGCGGCGCACGCGACGCCCGGAGCGTCGACGCGGTGCGTGCCACGTCCGAAGCGCTCGAAGCGGTTCGGCGACTCGCACCCTGACGGCGCGTCCCGACTCGCTTCTCGCTCGGAAACCTGCAAGAATGAACGGTCGAATCGTGTCCGCTCGACCCTCTATCCAGCGGATCACGGTCTCATCGAGCTTCCACCGTGTGTGCCCCCACGCCCGCGGTCCGGTTCAACCACAACAACACGCAACAGGAGCATTTGTGGCTGTCAAGATCCGTCTCAAGCGTCTCGGTAAGATCCGGGCGCCGTACTACCGCATCGTCGTCGCCGACTCGCGCACCAAGCGCGACGGTCGCGTCATCGAGGAGATCGGTCAGTACCACCCGACCGAGGAGCCCTCGGTCATCAAGATCGAGTCCGAGCGTGCGCTCTACTGGCTCGGCGTCGGCGCGCAGCCGACCGAGCAGGTCGCGGCCCTCCTCAAGCTGACCGGCGACTGGGCCAAGTTCAAGGGCGAGAAGGACACCGAGTCCAAGGTCAAGGTCGCCGAGCCCAAGCAGGCGTTCGTCGTGGACTCCTCCAAGAAGGCTGTCCTCAAGCCGAAGTCGGAGAAGACGGCCCCCGCCGCCGCTCCGGCCGAGTCGGCCGACGAGACCGCAGAGACGACCGAGGCGTAATTCCTTGCTCGAATCCGCGCTGACGCACCTCGTCAAGGGGATCGTCGATCACCCTGACGACGTGCGCGTCGCCAGTTCCACCTCCGCGCGGGGCGAGGTCCTCGAGGTGCGTGTGCACCCCGAGGACCTCGGCCGCGTGATCGGTCGCGCCGGACGGACCGCAAAGGCGCTGCGCACCCTCGTCTCGGCTCTCGCCGACGGCAAGCGGGTGCGTGTCGACGTGGTCGACACCGATTCCTAGGGAGACGACCCAGCTCCGGGTGGGTCGCATCACGAAGGCGCACGGGCTCAAGGGCGGCATCAAGCTCGAGCTCTACACCGACGACCCGGATCGTCGGTTCACGCCCGGAGCCGTGTTCACGCTCCAGGTCCCGGACGACTCGCCCTGGGCCGGCAAGACCATCGCGCTCGACGAGCTCCGCTGGTACAACGGCCACCCGGTCGCCTTCTTCGAGGGCATCGGGGACCGCACCGCAGCCGAGACGCTCGCGCGGGCGATCCTCTGGGTCGAGCAGGACGCCGACGCCGAGACCGGTGAGGACGACGCCTGGTACGACCACCAGCTCGTCGGGCTGACGGTCCTCCGCGACGGCGTCGAGGTCGGTACCGTCGCGCGGGTCGACCACCTGCCGGCGCAGGACCTCCTCGCCATCGACACCCCGTCGCGGGGCGAGGTCCTCGTGCCGTTCGTCTCGGCGATCGTGCCCGCGGTGGACATCGCCGCCGGCACCGTCACCGTGACGCCGCCGACGGGCCTGTTCGAGGACCCCGAGGACACGTCCCGACCCGAGACCGTGACGGACTAGCGCGCGTGCGCATCGACATCGTCACGATCTTTCCGGAGTTCTTCTCCGTGCTGGACGTCTCGCTGCTCGGCAAGGCCCGCTCCGGCGGCCTGCTCGACCTGCACGTGCACGACCTCCGCTCGTGGACGACCGACCGGCACCGCACCGTCGACGACACCCCGTACGGCGGGGGAGCGGGCATGGTCATGAAGCCCGAACCGTGGGCGCTCGCGCTCGAGTCGCTGTTCCGGCCCGACGGCTCGTCGACCCTGGTGGTCCCGACGCCCGCCGGCACGCCGTTCACGCAGTCGATCGCGCGCTCGCTCGCGTCGACGTCGGACCACCTCGTGTTCGCCTGCGGGCGGTACGAGGGGATCGACGCCCGGGTCTTCGAGTGGGCCGCGGCGCACGCCACGGTCGTCGAGCTCTCGTTGGGCGACTACGTGCTGAACGGCGGCGAGGTCGCTGCGATGGCGATGATCGAGGCCGTCGGGCGACTCGTGCCCGGAGTCGTCGGCAACCCTGAGTCCCTCGTCGAGGAGTCCCACGAAGACGGGCTGCTCGAGTACCCCTCGTACACGAAGCCCGCGTCCTGGCGTGGCTTCGACGTGCCGGACGTGCTGCTCAGTGGGCACCACGCCCGCGTCGGTGCGTGGCGGCACGAGCAGCAGGTGGAGCGGACGCGGCGCGTCCGGCCGGATCTGCTGCCGGACGCGTAGCGCGCGGCTGGCGCTGCGTGCGGCTGCGCGCGGCTGGCGCTGTGCGCGGCTGGCGCTGTGCGTGGCTGCGCGCGGGCGGTCGGACGCGCGCTCCGCGAAAGCGACAGCAGTGCGCCACCTGCTGGCGGGCGTCTGTCGCTCTCGCGGCACGGACCGCGCCGCACGGCTGTGACCTGTCGCTTTCGCGGCGTGGGCGCCGGCCGCCACTGCGAGACGGGAGGCGCGGGGGCGGCCCGCACCGCGCCTCCTGGCCCTGATGTGACCACCTGGGCTCGGTGCGCCGCCGGCTGCGGACCGTCAGGCGGTCGCGTCGGCGCGCTGGGCGCGACGCAGGGTGAGGACCTCGGGACCGGCGTCGGTCACGGCGACCGTGTGCTCGACGTGCGCGGCGCGCGAGCCGTCGACGCTCTTGAGCGTCCAGCCGTCGCCGTCCTGGAACAGGTCGGCGGTGCCCTGCATGAGCCACGGCTCGATCGCGACGACCAGCCCCTGCTGGAGCTTGAGACCGCGCCCGGGCCGGCCGTCGTTCGGGACGTGCGGGTCGCCGTGCATCGTCCGGCCGACGCCGTGCCCGCCGAACTGCAGGTTCACGTCGTAGCCGGCGTCCTTCGCGACGCGACCGATCGCGTACGAGACGTCGCCGAGCTTGTTGCCCGTGCGGAACTGGGCGATGCCCGCGGTGAGCGCGCGCTCGACGGTGTCGATCAGGCGCTGGTCGTCCTCGCGCGGGGTGCCGACCTGCACCGTGACAGCGGAGTCCGCGACCCAGCCGTCGACGCTCGCGGCGAAGTCGAGGCTCACGAGGTCGCCGTCGACGAGCACGCGGTCGTACGGCAGGCCGTGCAGCGCCGCGTCGTTCACCGAGGTGCAGAGGTTCTTGCCGAACGGCGACTTGCCGAACGAGGGGTGGTAGTCGACGTAGCAGCTCACCGCGCCGCGGTCGGCGATCATCCGTGCGGCCACCCGGTCGAGGTCGAGCAGGTTCACGCCGACGTCGACGGTGTCGAGCAGTTCGTCGAGGACGTCGGCCACGAACCGTCCGGCGGCGCGCAGGCCGTCCAGCTCGGCGGGGGTGCGGAGTTCGATCATGGGACCATCCTCGCGCGTTTTGCGGACGTGGGTTGCTGTGGCAAGATGGGTAGCCGTGCCCTGGCTGGACTCTGCCACGGGGGAGTCGCCGACACCGGGCACACACCTTCACTTACCGAATTCGATCCGCGGCGACCCGTGTGCGTCCGCAGAGAGTGACCCAATCATGAGCCAGCTCCTCGACCACGTCGACGCAGCGTCGCTGCGCACCGACGTCCCGGACTTCCGCCCCGGCGACACCATCAAGGTGCACGTCAACATCATCGAAGGCACGCGCTCGCGTGTCCAGGTGTTCCAGGGCGTCGTCATCGGACGCCAGGGTCACGGCCTCGGCGAGACCTTCAAGGTCCGCAAGGTGAGCTTCCAGGTCGGCGTCGAGCGCTGGTTCCCGGTGCACTCGCCGATCATCGACCACATCGAGATCGTCACCAAGGGTGACGTCCGTCGTGCGAAGCTCTACTACCTCCGCGAACTCCGCGGCAAGGCTGCCCGTCGCAAGATCAAGGAGAAGCGCGACTCCTGATCGCCTTCACAGTGAGCGTCCGCGAGCCGGACGCCGCTGTCGGCCCCTCGTCCATGTACGGTTGTGCATCGACGGGGGGCTTTCCCTTTTTCGTGGACTCCTGCGGTCCGCGACGGGAACCTGTGGTTGAACGAGAGCGGAAATGACGGACACGACTGACGAAACCGGGCGCCGGCCCCGTGTCGAGAAGAAGCGGAACGGTGTCCTCACCTTCCTCCGCGATCTCGTCATCATCTTCATCGCGGCGTTGCTCGTCTCGTTCCTCGTCAAGACCTTCCTGATCCGGTCGTTCTACATCCCGTCGGCGTCGATGGAGAACACGCTGCAGATCAACGACCGGGTGATCGTCAACGAGCTCGTGCCCGACGTGGTGTCCCTCAAGCGCGGCGACGTCGTCGTCTTCAAGGACCCGGGCGGGTGGCTCACCGGGTCCGAGGTGCCGAGCGTGACGCCGACGACCCAGCCCGCGAAGGCCATCGACTGGCTCCTCACCCAGGTCGGCCTCGGCACCGGCGACAGCGACGACCACCTCATCAAGCGCGTCATCGGCCTGCCCGGCGACAAGGTGTCCTGCTGCAACGACCTCGGGCAGATGTCCGTGAACGGTGTGCCGATCAAGGAGCCGTACCTCAAGCTGCCCACGGGGGAGACCCGCGCCTCGGGGACCGACTTCTCGGTGACCGTGCCGAAGGGCACCATCTGGGTGATGGGCGACAACCGCTACGACTCGAAGGACTCGCGGTACAACGGCGACACCCCGTCGAAGGGGTTCGTGCCGCTGTCCGACGTGACCGGCCGTGCCTTCGTCATCTCGTGGCCGTCGAGCCGGTGGACCTGGCTGGACGACCACCCCGAGGTGTTCGCGGGCGTGGAGGAGCGAGAGAAGTGACCGCCGTCCGGCCGTCGCTCCGGCTCGAGAAGAAGCTCCTGGCCGACGGTCGGGTGACCGTCATCGGGATGGACGAGGTCGGCCGCGGCGCGATCGCCGGGCCCGTCGCCGTCGGGGTCGCTGCCGTGACGCTCGACATCGGCCGTGTGCCGCAGGGGCTCGCCGACTCGAAGCTGCTCACCGCCGCTCGTCGCGAGGCCCTCGACCCCGTCGTCCGCCGGTGGACCCGGACCGCGGTGGGGATGGCGTCCGCCTCGGTGGTCGACGAGCAGGGCATCGTGCCGGCCCTGGGCCAGGCCGGGGCGTCGGCGATCGCCGCGCTGGTGGCGGACGGTCTCTCCCTCGACGGGGCCGTGGTCGTGCTCGACGGCTCGTTCGACTGGCTCACCCGTGCCGTCCCCGTGACGCTCCGGCTGCCGTCCGACCCGCTCGAGGTCGTCGTGCGGGTCAAGGCCGACCGGGACTGCGCCTCGGTGGCGGCGGCGTCGGTCGTCGCGAAGGTCGCCCGTGACGCGCTCATGACGGCTGCGCACGACGAGGCGCCGCACTACGCGTGGGCGTCGAACAAGGGGTACGGGTCGACGGCGCACTACGACGCGATCCGGTCGGTGGGGGCGCACGCGCTGCACCGGAAGAGCTGGTTGCACCAGGCGTCGAGCGTGGCGCTGGACGGGTTCGCCGAGTTGGACGCGCTGGCGGGCTGAGCGCGTTCGGTCGCGCGTCGGGCGGCGAGTCGGTCGCGCGTCGGGCTGCGGGTCGGTCGCGCGTTGTCGTGTGGGTCCGTCGCGCGTTGTGGTGTGGGTCGGTCGCGGTGTGTCGCCGGTGCTCCCGTCGCCGTAGACTGTGGGCGCGATGGATGACGACGAATTCGACGACTACGACCGCGAGGTCGAACTGGCCCTGTACCGCGAGTACCGCGACGTCGTGTCGCAGTTCCGGTACGTGGTCGAGACCGAGCGACGTTTCTACCTGGCCAACGAGGTGGAACTCGCCCGCCGTGACACCGAACACGATTTCTACTTCGAATTGACGATGAACGACGTCTGGGTGTGGGACGTCTACCGTTCCGACCGATTCGTGAAGTCCGTCCGGGTGCTGACGTTCAAGGACGTGAACGTCGAGGAACTCACTTCCCGCGAACTCGAGCTGCCGAAAGAACTCGCGCTCGACGAGTGATCTTCACTTCTTTTCGGTGAATCTGAGAATCGCCGAGACAATTGTGCCGGAATGCATTCCGCCCGCTAATGTGAAGGGGATTTCCCGTCCCCTGCACAAGGAGCACGTCATGGCACAGAAGGTCACCGTTCAACTCGTCGACGATCTCGACGACACGCCCATCACCGCCGGCTCGGGTCGGACCGTCGAATTCGCCTTCGACGGATCGTCGTACGAGATCGACCTGACCGACGACAACGTCGACAAGTTCCGTGAGGCGATCTCCGACTACGTCGCCGCTGCGCGCAAGGTCTCCGGCCGCCGTTCCGGTGGGACTGCTCCGAAGGCGGCGCCGAAGCGCGGCAACTCGGAAGAGCTCGCCAAGATCCGTGAATGGGCGAAGGAGAACGGGTACGAGGTCTCGACCCGCGGGCGTATCTCCACCCAGGTGCAGGAAGCGTACGCAGCCGCACACTGAGTGCCCCTGCTGCAGGACCCCGGACGGCTTCGGCCGACCGGGGTCCTTCTCTTTGTCCTCCACAACGCTGCGGTCGGTGAATCCCCTCCACAATTCGTCGACGCCCGCCGCGGCGACGACCGGTGGTCCGGGATCGTCGTGGCGGAGGCAACGACATGGAACGAACACCGCTGCGGAACAGCAGTCTCGGACGATTCGGCGAAGAACAGGCCGCGGAATGGCTCGAACGCCACGGGTTCCGCGTCGTCGAACGCAATTGGCGATGCGCCCGCGGGGAGATCGACATCGTCGCGTGGCAGTCCTGCACGCTGTGCTTCATCGAGGTGAAGACCCGGTCGGGGAACGCGACCGGCCATCCGTTCGAGGCGATCACGGCCTCGAAGGTCACACGACTGCGCCGCCTCGTGCCGGCATGGTTCGCGGACCATCCCGAGGTCTCGGCGCGGATGATCCGCATCGATGCCGTCGCCGTGCACGTCGACGGTGACCGCGTCGGGGTCGAGCACGTGGCGGGTGTGCTGTGACGACGGACATCGGGCGCGCGTCGGCGATCGCGCTCGTCGGGGTCCAGGGTCGTGTGATCGAGGTCGAGGCACACCTCACGAGCCAGCTGCCCGGCTTCAGCATCATCGGTCTTCCCGACGCGGCCCTGGGCGAAGCGCGTGAGCGGGTCCGGTCGGCCAGCGCCGTCGCCGGCTGTCCGCTCCCGGCGCGGCGGATCACCGTGAACCTCACCCCGGCGTCGATCCCCAAGCGTGGCTCCGGGTTCGACCTCGCCATCGCCATGGCGGTCCTCGGGGCCGAGGGCATCGCGCCGCGGGTCTCCCGCGACGTCGCGTACATCGGCGAGCTCGGACTCGACGGGCGGGTCCGCCCCGTGCCCGGGGTCATCCCGATGGTGATCGCCGCGCGGGACGCCGGCATCCACACGGTCGTCGTGCCGTTCGGCAACGTCGAGGAAGCCCGGATCGTGCCGGGCGTCGAGGTGATCGGCACACCGTCGCTCCGGGCGAGCGCGATCACCGCCGGTGCGCTCCTGCCGCCGGTCGAGACCGACCCCGTCCTGCAGCCCGCCGTGGCAGAGGTCCGTCCGGACGTGCACGACCTCGCAGACGTGATCGGCAACGCCGTCGGCGTCCGGGCGGTCATCGCGGCCGCGGCCGGAGGGCACCACGTGTTCCTGCTCGGCCCGCCCGGTGCCGGCAAGACGATGCTCGCCGAGCGGCTGCCGGGGCTCCTGCCGGACCTCGACCCCGAGGCAGCGCTCGAGGTCGCGGCCGTCCGCTCCGTCAGCGGGCTCGGCAACCAGTCCTGGAGTGTGCGACCGCCGTGGGAAGCGCCGCACCACTCGTCGTCGGCGATGGCCCTGATCGGCGGGGGCTCGGGGCTCCTCCGCCCCGGTGCCGTGTCGCGGGCCACGCGCGGGGTGCTCTTCCTCGACGAGGCGACCGAGTTCCCCCGAGCGGTCCTCGACGCGCTCCGCCAGCCGCTCGAGTCCGGTCGGATCACGATCCACCGCAGCGTCGGCAGTGCCGAGTTCCCCGCACGGTGTCAGGTCGTGCTCGCGGCGAACCCCTGCCCGTGCGGCAACGCGGGGACCCGGGGCGGCCCGCTGTGCTCGTGCAGCCCGAGCACGGTGCGGAAGTACCTCGGACGTCTCTCCGGACCGCTCCTCGACCGGATCGACATCCGCGTGGCGGTGCCCCGGGTGACGACGGGCACGATCCGCTCGGCAGAGGGCACCGCGCCCACCACGGCCGACGCGGCAGCGCGCGTGGCCGAAGCCCGACGTCGGATGGCCGATCGGCTGCACGGCACCGGCTGGGCCTGCAACGCCGAGGTCACCGGGCCGTGGCTCCGGTCGGAGGGCCGAGCGGAGCCGGGCGCGACGGCACCCCTCGACCGGGCACTCGACTTCGGCACGCTGACGATGCGGGGGTGGGACCGGGTCATGCGGTTGGCGTGGACGATGGCCGACCTCGACGAGGTCGAGCGTCCGGGCTCCGCCGAGGTCCGGCGCGCGCTGACACTGCGGAGCGCGCTGTGACCGCGCCGTCCGGCGACGACACCCTCGCCCGGGTCGTCTGGAGCGTCCTCGCCGAACCGGGCGACGCCGTCGCGGGAGAACTCGTCGCGGCGCTCGGACCGGACGAGTCCCTCGCACTGGTCCGTCGTGCGGCCGCGGGCGGCGCGAGCGAACTCCTCGAGCAGGTCAGTACGGACGCGTCGTTCGCCGACGGCCCCGACCGGGTCCGCGCGGCGCTCGAGTCGGCGTTCGACCGGTGGCGACCGCGCCTCGGGGGAGCGGACGACCGCGCCGTCGCGGCCATGGCGTCCGCCACCGCGGTCGGCGCGCGCCTCCTCGTCCCGGGCACGCCTGAGTGGCCGAGCGGGTTGGAGGACCTCGGGCCGCACGCGCCGTTCGTGCTGTGGAGTCGTTCGGAGCTGGACGACCCGGTCGGTGCAGCCGGCTGCCGCGGGGCGCTCGCGATCGTCGGATGCCGGGCGAACACCGTCGCCGGGGCCGAGGCCACGGCGGAGATCGCCTCCGTCGCGGCGGACGACGGCGTCGAGATCGTGTCCGGCGGCGCGTACGGCATCGACGCCGTGGCCCATCGGGTCGCCGTCGCCGCGGGGACCCCCACGACGGCGGTGCTCGCCGGCGGGGTCGACCAGTTCTACCCGGCGGGCAACCACGACCTGCTGCGCAACGTGCTCGGACGGGGCCGGGTGCTGTCCGAGTCGCCACCGGGGACCCGGCCGACGCGGTGGCGCTTCCTGCACCGCAACCGGCTGATCGCTGCCCTGGCCGGGGCGACGGTGGTCGTCGAGGCCGCTGCTCGGTCGGGGGCGCTCAACACCGCCCACCACGCGCTGCACCTCGGTCGTCCGGTGTTCGCCGTGCCCGGACCCTTCGCGTCGGCCGCCTCGGTCGGGTGCCACCGGTTGATCGCCGACGGCACCGCGCAGATCGTCGTCCAGCCCCGCGACCCGGTCGCAGCGGTGTCCGCGGTCGCCGACCACGACGCGCCGCCGGTGGCGGAGGTCCTCGCCCTCGGGACCCGTTCGGATCCGCACGTCACGCGGGCGCTCGACGCACTCGACCGGCGGCCGCTCCCGGTGGAGGAGATCGCCCGTCGCAGCGGGCTCTCCGTCGACGACACGGCGGACGCCCTCGCCCTGGCGCAGCTCGAGGGGCTGGTGGTGGCACTGGCCGAGGGATGGTGCCGTCGATGACGGACGTCGGACCTACGCTGGGCGGGTGACGGAACGCACCGGGGAACGGCTCGCAGTGGCGGTGGACGCGTTCCTCGCGCACGCCCGCCACGGCCGCGGACTCAGCGAGCAGACCGTCCGCGCCTACGCCAACGACCTCGAACAGCTCGTCGCGTTCGCCACCGCCCGCGGAGTCGATCGGCTGTCGGACCTCGGCCTCGAGCTGCTGCGCGACTGGCTGTGGGATGCGGACCACCGGGGCCTGGCTCGGTCCACCATCGCTCGCCGGTCGTCGTCGGTCCGTGCGTTCACCCGGTGGGCGAGCGAGTCCGGGTGGATCGCGTCCGACCCGGGCGTGCGGCTCCGGGCGCCGAAGGGGGCGTCGCACCTCCCGCGCGTGGTGTCATCCGACCAGGTCCGGACGATGCTCGACGGATTGGCCGCTCGGGCTGCGACCGACGATCCCGGCGCGCTGCGCGACCTCGCGGTCGTGGAACTCCTGTACGCGGCGGGGATCCGGGTGAGTGAACTCGTCGGCATCGACGTGCGGGACCTCGACCGTGGCCGACTGACCGTCCGGGTGCTCGGCAAGGGCGGGAAGGAGCGCGTCGTGCCGTTCGGGGTGCCCGCACGCGATGCGCTCGAGGCGTGGCTCGACCGTGGTCGTCCGGCGTTGCTCGCCAGCGCGCAGGCGGGCGATGGCCACGCGGCGGGCGACGGCCACGCGGCGGGCGACGGCCACGCGGCGGGCGATGGCCGCGCGGCGGGCAACGGCCACGCGGCGGTCAGCGGTGCCCGGAACGCCGCGCCGGCAGCGGACGCGCTGTTCCTCGGTGACCGCGGTGGTCGGCTCGGCGTCCGTGGCGCGTACCGGATCGTCGCTCGGCTCCTGCAGGACCTGCCGGGCGACGGCCCGAGCGGTCCGCACACCTTCCGGCACACGGCGGCGACGCACCTGCTCGACGGGGGAGCGGACCTCCGTGCCGTGCAGGAGTTGCTCGGGCACGCGAGCCTCGGCACGACCCAGATCTACACGCACGTCTCCTCCGCACGGCTGCGCGAGGTCTACCGCACGGCACACCCCCGCGCCTGACCGGACTCACCCCGTCCAAGCGGACTCGGGCAGCAGCACCGGCCACGCCGCCGCGGGCAGGTACGGCGTCGGATCGGCGTACCGGTCGTCGAGCCGTGCGCCGAGGTGCAGGCACGGGTCCGCTGCCGGACAGTGGCCCTCCGACACCGTGCCCACCGCGTCACCCTGCGCCACGGTGTCGCCCGTCGCGACCCCGGGCGCGACGGAGTCCACCGTGCTCCGGAGCCCGCCGCCGTGGTCGATCGTCACGACCCCGCGTCCGGCGACCTGCCCGGCGAACGTCACCGTCCCGTCGTCGACGGCCACCACCACGGTCCCGAGCGGCGCCGCGACGTCGATCCCGCGGTGGCCCGCTGCGTAGTCGTCCGCCGGGGCCTCCCACGGCCGGCCGACCACCCGGCTGCCGGTCGGCCACACCCACGGTGCCTCCGCCGACGCAGGCGTCGGGCGGTCACGGGCGACGTCGTTCCGGACCGGCGATGACGTGGCGATGGGTGACCCGGTCGCACGGGAGTCGATCCCGTGCTGCAGTGGGCACAGGAGCAGCAGGAACGCGACGACGACTGGACCCGGGTGACGGAACGACATCCGCCCAGCATCGCGGTGCGTGGCGCCGATCGCGCCGAAGGCGACCCGTCCTGTGGACGGTGACCCGCGCCTCCTGGACCGTGGAGGGGAAGCGGGAGCGATCCGGACGAGCAATGCGACACTCCACCAGCGGTTCGACGCGCGGAATGTCGAAAGACTCGTGGATCGCACCAACCGGCCCACCGCGCCCGCGCGCCCGGTTGGCCCCCGCGCCCGATCCGGGAGTACAGTCGGGGCCGCTCCGGAACACGCAACGCCGCTCGGACGGCGAACCAGCCGACCGCCGGGGCACCGTGCAGCATCCCGCACGGCGGCGGGAAACCTGGAGCATCGTGTCGAACGCGACAACGCAGCACGGCGAAGACCGTGCCTTCAAGGGGAAGGTCACGCTGTTCGCCATCGCGGCAGCGGTCGGCGGCTTCCTCTTCGGATTCGACTCGTCCGTCATCAACGGTGCGGTCGAGGCCATCAAGGGCGAGTTCGGCCTGTCCGAGGCCGCGAGCGGCTTCGCCGTCGCCTCGGCACTCATCGGCTGCGCGTTCGGCGCCTACTTCGCCGGCCGCCTCGCGGACCGCTGGGGTCGCACGCGCGTCATGTTCTGGGCCGCCGTCCTGTTCTTCGTGAGCTCGATCGGCAGCGCGTTCGCGTTCGCCACCTGGGACCTCGTGATCTGGCGCCTCGTCGGCGGTCTGGGCATCGGCACCGCGTCGGTCATCGCGCCGGCGTACATCTCCGAGGTCTCGCCGAAGGCCATCCGCGGTCGCCTGGCCTCGTTCCAGCAGCTCGCGATCACGCTCGGTATCTTCGCCGCGCTCCTGTCCGACCAGCTCTTCGCGGTGACCGCCGGCGGCGCCTCGGAGCAGGTGCTCGGCCTCGCCGCGTGGCGCTGGATGTTCCTGGTGGGCGTGATCCCCTCGGTCGTGTACGGCGTCCTCGCCATCACGCTCCCCGAATCGCCGCGCTTCCTCCTCGCCAAGGGCAGGACGGACGACGCGCGCGAGGTGATGGGCAAGATCGTGCCGCGCGACACGGTGAACACCAGCCTCGAGGAGATCCAGGACGGCATCAAGAAGGAGGCCAGCGAGAAGAAGGGCTCCATCCGGGGCAACCGCTTCGGGCTCCAGCCGATCGTCTGGGTCGGCATCATCCTCGCGGTGCTGCAGCAGTTCGTCGGCATCAACGTGATCTTCTACTACTCGACGACGCTCTGGCAGGCGGTCGGCTTCAAGGAGGACCAGTCCTTCCTCATCTCGACCATCACCTCGGTCGTGAACGTCGCCGTCACCTTCATCGCGATCTTCACGGTGGACAAGCTCGGTCGGAAGCCGCTGCTCATCGCGGGTTCGACGGGCATGTTCGTGTCCCTGCTCATGGTCGCGATCGCGTTCTCGCAGGCGACGATCGTGAACGGCGAGCCGAACCTCCCCGGTGCATGGGGCGTCATCGCGCTGATCTTCGCGAACCTCTTCGTCGTGTCGTTCGGCGCCACCTGGGGTCCGCTCATGTGGGTCCTGCTCGGTGAGATGTTCCCGAACCGCATCCGTGCGACGGCACTCGGCATCGGGTCCGCGGCGAACTGGATCGCGAACTTCCTCGTCACCATCACGTTCCCCGTCCTGTCCGGCTTCAACCTGACCGTGACCTACGGCATCTACGCGCTGTTCGCCCTGCTCTCCCTCTTCTTCGTCATCGCGAAGATCCCGGAGACCAAGGGCCGCTCCCTCGAGGAGATGGGCATCACGGCCGAGGGCGACACGGTCGACGCCAAGGCCTGACGCACCAGCGTCACCACCGTCCAGGAGGCGGGGGGGGGGGGGGGGCCCCCCCCCCCCCCCCCCGGGGGGGCCCCCCCCCCCCCCCCCCCGCGGGGGGCGCGGCCCCCCCCCCCCCGGCGGGCGGGGGGACCCCCCCCCCCCCGGCCCCACCAAAGAGGGCA